>NZ_RZIJ01000024.1 GCF_003989665.1 Azospirillum doebereinerae
CAACCGGGTCGGCCCGACCTTCGTCAAGGAGACGATGGAGAAGACCGGCCTCGGCCCCGCCGACGTCGCCCGCGCCTACGCCATCGTCCGCGACGTGTTCCAGCTCCGCCCGCTGTGGGACGCCATCGACGCGCTCGACAACCGGGTGCCCGCCGCCCTGCAGACGGCCCTGGTCCTCGAAAGCGTCCGGCTGATGGAGCGCGCGGTCGCGTGGTTCCTGGTCAACGCCGGCCACCCGCTGGATCTGGCCGCCGAGACCGCCGCCTTCCGGCCGGGGGTGGAGGCGCTGACCGCCAGCCTCGACACCGTGCTGGACGCCGAGGAGTCCTCCCGCCTCGCCGCCCGCGTGGCGGAGAGCGCCGGCCAGGGCGTCCCCGACGATCTGGCGCGGCGGCTGGCCGCCCTGCCCGTCCTGGCGGCGGCCCCGGATCTGGTCCGCATCGCCGAGAAGACCGGCCGCGCGGTCGCGGCGGTCGCCTCGGTCTATTTCGGGCTCGGCCGGCGCTTCGGGCTGGAATGGCTGCGCGACCGCGCCGACGGCGCCAAGGTCGACAACCACTGGCAACGGCAGGCCGTCGCCGCCATCGTCGACGACCTCTTCGCCCACCAGAGCGCGCTCACCGTCCGCGTCCTGGAAAACGGGGCCGGCGAGGACACGGCGGCCGATACTGTGGTCGAGGAGTGGATCGCGCGGCGCCGCCCGGTGGTCGAGCGGGTCGAACAGCTGCTGGCCGAGCTGCGCGCCCAGCCCGCCATCGACCTCGCCATGCTGGCCGTGGCCAACCGGCAACTGCGCGGCCTGATCGCCGGCTGACTCCTTCCCGGCCGACCGGCCGGCATCGGTTCGGACGGTGTCCCGGAGCGTTCCGGGGGCCGCTCCGGAGCCCCGGCCCCCTTCCGGCACGTTCGGGGGCTGGCGGCAACTCTCCTGACTTGGGCGGATTCGGGCAACCGGATCCGCCCTATTTCTGTTTGGCGTGGGCAGGGCGAGAGCCATGGCGGATTGGGCGCGGGCGCGCTCCTCCTCCCGCTCGCGGGTCCGGCGGCGCTGCTCCTGGGTGCGCAGGCGCAACGCGCCCTCTTGGCGCAGGCGGGAGGACAGACGGCGCAGTTCCTCCACCCGGCGGGATTCCGCCGGCAGCGGCGCCGCATCGAGCGCCGCCCGGAAGTCGCCCAGCGTCGGGAAGCGGCTCCACCCGCTGCGGAAACCGGCCCAGACGGCGCGGAACGCCGCCATCCAGCGATCCGCCGGCCACTCCGCCATCGCCACCACGTCGGCCTCCAGCAGGTCGGCGTCCGGCAGTTCCAGGGCGAAGCGCTCGGCCAGCTTCTCGACGCCGACCAGCACGTTTTCCACCCCGATGCGCGGCGTCAGCCCGTCGATGGCGGCGTCCACCCGGTCGGCCAGCGCCGCGATCTCGTCCGGCGTCCGGTCCTGCGTCTCGAAGCGCAGGTCGGCGACCTCAAGCCGGGCGAGCGAGACGATCGCGGAGGGCAGCGAGGGTGCTGCCGTTTCGGGCAGCCAATCCGGATCCGACAGGCCCGGATCCGGCCGGTTCGGCTCCCCGTCCAGGGCTGGAAGGCTCGGCGGACGGTCGTTGGAAACGGCGGTCATGACGGACCTCCCGGCGGGGTGAGGGGGGGAACGGAACGGCGCGGGGTTGACCCGTCGTCTCCGCTGCGGTGGGGATGGCGGCGGGCGCGACGAGTTCGCGGGCGATCCAGCGGCGCCACGCGGCGCCGGGGTCGGCGGGGCGGTAGCCGTTGCGGCCATGGGCCTTGCGGCACCACGCCACGAACTTCGCCGTCACTCGGGCCGGATCCACCTCCGGCCGTTCGCTGGCGGCCCAGGCGCGATCCTCAGGGCTTGGCGACCAATCGACCGGCAAAGCCCCGTCCCCCTCCCCGCGGAAGGAGGAGGATTCAGGATTCAAGGGATTCCCTGTTCCTAGAAGGACGTCAGCCCGTGGACCGCCGCTGTCAGCCGGCTGACACGACGTGTCGACGAAACCGGTCAGTTCGTAGAGGTATCCCCGGTACCCACGGCGCGTGCGCGCCGCCACCAGGGCCACCGGCGTGTCCTGGAGCGCCTTCAGGATCGCGTTGATCCAGGCACGGCTCTGCCGCAGCTCCTCGGCGAGTTCGCCTTGGGTGGCCGTGCAGACGCCATCCCGGTCGGCGTGCGCGTAGAGCGCCGACAGGACAGCGATATCGGCGGCCTGGACACCGGGCACGGTAATCCAGCGCCGGTACATCTCGGTGTACGGCTTCATGACGAGCCCTTCGTCGTTCCAACCCACGGAGGCGGAGACAAAGGGAGAGCGTTGACGGACTCCTGCGAATCCGCTTGGCTTTCGGGACCTGCCCTGACATCATGGAGTCGCCAAACAGCCAGATGTGGGGTGGTCGAGTGTCCCTCGGTCTCCTCCGTCCGACACGGAAGGTCCGGAGCAATCCGGACCTTTTGTGTTTTCGGAGGTTTTTTCCTCCCGCTACGTCATCGTCGTCTCCGTCGCCGCGCCATCGGTGCGAAACCACCGGCGCAAAAATCCGTGAAAGGGCGTTTTTCCGCCCAAGTCGGAACTGTGTACGCGGCGTTTCGATCCTGTCCACGCTCTTAACGAAACCGGCGTTTTGTGGTCCGGGCCGGCCGTGGAGTCAGCGAGAGTCAGGGGAATCAACGCCTTGCTCCGAGTCCCGCCGCTCCGCCGCGCGTCGAGTGTCGCTGTTCCGCCGAAAGATTCGGGCACGGATGTCGCCGTTCCGCCGAAAGATTCTTTGGGGGCCGGAGACCGCTTTCCCCGTTCGAGGGAGGCGAATGTCGCCGTTCTGCCGAATGACGAGCGCCGAATCCGGTGGCGCGCTGAGTCAGGGGGCGGGAATCGCTGGAGAATCGGACAGAGGGGGCAACCGAGCGAACGTCGCTGTTCTGCCAGTGCCGGGGGCTTTTCCGGGGATTCGGACGGAATCGAGGGGGTGGAGACTCACTGAAAACCTAGGGATAGCAATGCTTTCAGCGCTTCGACCCGGCCCGGCCGCGCTCCGGCACGGCAGAACGAAGACGCTTCAAGGCGCGGCTTCCGGCGTTCGGGGAGCGGGCCGGAGCGGCGGCGTTCCGTGGCCCGGTCCGGGATCGCCGCCGGAAAACTGGCAGAACGGCGACACTCGCAGGCCCGCCCGTCGGGAAAAGCGCCGTGATCCCGGGAATCTTTCGGCAGAACGGCGACGTTTGGGTTTCGACGGTGGAACACGGCGTCGCGCTGTCCGATTATGGTCTGAACCTTTCAGCAAGGCGCGCCCGTCGCGCGGAGAGACGGCATGACCCAGCAGACCATCAACGCGGAACTTCTCGACCGGCCGCTGCAACTGGCGTTGCGGCTGGACTCGCCGCTGACCGGCGACGTGCAGAACGACCGCCACATGATGGTCTACAGCCTGTTCGGCCTGTCCAAGGACAAGGTGGAGGCGCTGCCGACCTACGACGACGGCAAGGTCCGCATTGAGGTGCGGGCGCCCAAGAACGTCGGCGTCGCGACGATCTGGGACAAGGCGGTGCTGCTCTACGCCATCTCGCTGCTGCGCGAGAAGATGGACCAGGGCAAGGCGACCGCCAAGATGGGCGAGCTGCACTTCACCACCAGCGACCTCCAGCGCATCGTCGGCAAGACCGCCGGCGGCAGCGCCTACGACAAGATCGAGGGCGCGCTGGAGCGCTTGCAGGGCACCCAGATCAAGACCAACCTGGAAACCGGCGGCGAGGGCGAGACGGGCGCCTTCTCGTGGATTTCCGACTACAAGCTGCTCTACCAGCGCAAGAAGGACGGCGAGCGCGCGGTGCGCGGGCTGAAGCTGACCTTGTCCGGCTGGGTGGCGCGGGCGGCGCTGGGCTACAACCTGCTGAGCTACGACGACGAGTATTTCGCGCTGAAGCCGGTGGAGAAGCGGCTCTACGAGATCGCGCGGGCGCATCTGGCGCGCGGCAACGGCTTCTGGATGGCGCTGGAGCCGCTGCGCAAGCGGGTCGGCTCCGACAACGATCTGCGCAAGTTCAAGAACGCGCTGAACCCGGTGCTCGAGGCCGGCCGCATCCCCGGCTACGGCGTCCGCATCGTCGAGGCGTCGGAGTACAAGGAGGTCATGAAGGCGCGCGGCGCCGTGTTGGGCCGCGTGCTGAACGCCGAGCTGCCGGTGCTGTTCTGGCGCAAGGACCACGGCCCCGCCCCGGCCTGGATCGACGTGCCCAAGGTGGAATACGACGAGACGGTCTGACGCGGCCCTTCCCGGTAGACACCCGTTGCCGGGGTGGCGACGACTTGCTAGGCTCCGCCCGACTTTGAGAGCCTTTGGAGGGGTCCGGTGACGGGCGAGGAGTTGAAGGCGTTGCGGGAACGGCGCGGCCTGACGCAGACGCAGATGGCGGCGTTCGTCAACGAGCTGACCGGCCGCAAATACGACAAGCAGCGCTTGAGCAAGTGGGAGACCGGCAAGGAGGTGCTGCCCCGCGACGTGCTCGGCCGGCTGCTGCTGCTGGCGCTGGAACGCCCGGCGACGGTGGAGCCGCGTCTGGGGACGATCATCGCGGTCGGCCTCCAGAAGGGCGGCACCGCGAAGACCGCGACCTCGATCAACCTCTCCTTCATGCTGGCGCGGGCGGGCAACCGCGTGCTGCTGGTCGACGCCGACCCGCAGGGCAACGCCACCGTGCATGTCGGCGTGGCCCAGGCCGACGTGGTCGCGCTGACCGAGGCCGGCAAGGTGCTGTACCACGCCCTGATGGGCCGCACCCCGCTGGCCGAGGTGATCCGCCCGACCGGGGTGGCCGGGCTGGACGTGGTGCCGTCGAGCATCGCGCTCGCCAGCGCCGACACCGAGCTTCCGGGCAACCTGACCAACGCGCAGACCGCGCTGGCCGAGATCCTGGACGGGGTGCGGGCGCAATACGACGTGATCGTCATCGACTGCGCCCCCAACCTCGGCGCCGTCACCATCAACGCGCTGACCGCCGCCGACTACGTGCTGGTGCCCTGCCAGGCCGAACCGCACGCGATCCTCGGCGTCAGCGCCTTCCTCGACACCGTCGCCAAGATCCAGAAGCGGCTGAACCCGCGTCTGGAGGTGCTGGGCATCCTGCCGACCATGGTCAACCCGCGCCAGACCCAGGACCGCTCCTCGCTGGAGGACATCGTCCGGCTGTGGGGGGCGGAGCGCCGGGTGTTCCCGCCGGTGCCGCGCGCCACCATCTACGCCCAGGCGGCCGGCGCCAACGTCATCACGCTCGACGCCGACATCGGCGCGCCGGGCGTGGAGAGCTACGCCGCCATCGCCACCGCCCTGCTGACCGCCACCGGACGCCTGCGGGAGACCGCCGATGCCGCCTAAGAAGCTGATCCGCCAGACCGCCGCGACCGTGCTCCAGGCCAAGGATTCCGCCGTCGCGTCGGAGACCGACCGCATGTTCGGGCTGAGCGGCATGCTGCCCCGGCTGATCGAGGCCGATCTGTCGGCCATCGACACCAACCCGGACCAGCCGCGCACGGTGTTCGACGACGACGCCTTGCGCTCTTTGGCCGACTCCATCGCGCGGCACGGCCTCCAGCAGCCGGTGCTGGTGCAGGAGGGGACGGAGAAGGGGCGCTACCGTCTGGTCTCCGGCGAGCGGCGGCTGCGGGCGCACCGCCTGCTGGGGCGGCCGACCATCGCGGCGATCATCACCAAGGGCCGGCCCGAGGAGATCGCGCTGATCGAGAACGTCCAGCGCGTCGATCTCGACGCCATCGATCTGGCGCGCGGGCTGACCCAGTTGATCGAGTCCCACGGCTACACCCAGGCCGAGGTCGCCGCCGCCGTCGGCTGTTCCGAGGCCGAGGTGTCCAAGCGTCTGAAGGTGCTGGCGCTGCCCGGCGACATCCTGGCCGATTACCGGACCAACCCGGAGGCGGTGTCGCGCTCCGCCCTGGTCGAGCTGGCCTTCATCGAGGACGACGCGCAGATCCGCAAGCTCTGGCAGTCGGCACGGACCGGCGGGCTGACGGTCAGCGCGGTGCGCGCCGCCCGCCCGGCCTTGGCCAAGGCCGAGCCGTTGCAGCTTCTGGGCAAGGCGATCAACCGCATCGACAAGGACCTCAACGCGATCGGCAGCGTCGGCGAGGCGCTGCAGAAGGAGCACCGCGAGCGGCTGCGCGCCCTGCGGGACCGGATCGACGGCCTGCTGGGCGCGTGAGGCGTCGCCGCTTTCGAGATCGAAAGCGCGCAGGGGTTGCCGAAGTCGCGGCATGATCCTCTGGGTTGTCTTTCGATTTCGAAACTCGATGACCGGCAAGAACGGCCAGCCGGGATGACCGGTCCGGCCGTTCATGCTACAGGAGGAGCGGTTCCGTTCGGGGGCGTGTTCGAGGGTGTCATGGGTCCCGTCTTGCCGGCTGTTCATCGACGACAGGTTCTGGGCTTTCTGGGGGCGGTCGCGGCCGCGCGCGCCGTCCTGCCGTCATCGGCGCGGGCCGCGCTGGCGGGCACCTTGCGGATCGGCATCAAGGCCCTGCCCGCCTCGCTCAACCCGCTGACCGTCAACGATCTGGTGGCCCGCCAGATCCTGGGCTCCATGTACGAGAGCCTGACCAGCGTCGATCCCGAGGGCCGCATCCTTCCCGGCCTGGCGCTCAGTTGGGAGGCGTCGGACAACGCGCGGCGCTGGCGGCTCGCCCTGCGCCGGGGGGTGGTCTTCCACACCGGCCGCCCCTTCACCGCCCGCGACGTGAAGCGCAGCTTCGAGGCGGCGCTGGCGGCGGAGGGAGCGAACTTCGCGGTGCTGGCCCTGTCGAAGGTGCGGGGCTTCCGCGCGATGCGCGAGCGCAGCGCCACCGAGTTGAGCGGCGTGACCGTGATCGACGACCACACGCTGGAGGTCGTCTGCGACGAGCCCTGCGCCATCTTCCCCTTCGCCCGCTTCAACATCGTCGATGCCGAGGCCGTCGCCCAGGCCGGTCCCGCCTGGTACCGCGAGATGTCGGCCGGCACCGGCCCCTACCGGCTGTCGGGAAGCGCCGAGGGGATCCGGGTCGACGTCGAGGCCAGCCCCCATTGGCGCGGCGGCGCCGTCCCGTTCGAGCGGGTGTCCTTCCTGGCGACCGGCATCGGCAACGACGGCATCGGCCTGTTCAACGACAGCCAGATCGACTTCTCCTTCGTCGACACCGACGCGATGCGCGCGGTGATCGACGATCCGGGATTCAAGCGCGCGCTGATCTCCTGCCCGCGCATGCAGATGCGGGCGGTGGCGCTCGACCCGCGCCGGGTGGCGGCCTTCGGCGACGTGCGGGTGCGGCGGGCGTTGTCGATGCTGATCGACCGCGCCGCGATGGCCGAGCGGTTCTTCCGCGGCGTCGCCCGCGTCCACAACGGGGTCGTGCCGCCGGCCCTGCTGGCCAACGAAAGGCTGGAGCCGCTGGTCTACGACCCGAAGGGCGCGCGCGAGCTGCTGGCCCAGGCCGGGCATCCCGACGGGCGCGGCATCGAGCCCTTCACCGTCCACATCGTCCAGGAGTACCGGCGGGAGTTCGTCTATTACGTGTCGCAGTGGAACAACAGCGGCATCCCGGCCAAGCTGGTGGTGGCGCCGCGCCAGGAGTTCATCGCGCGGTCGCGGCGGCGCGACTACGACGCCTTCCTGTTCGGCTGGACCGCGACCTACCCGGACGCGATGAACTTCCTGGACGAGCTGTTCTCCAGCCGCAGCCGCTTCAACCCGGTCGGCTGGTCGAACGCGGAGTTCGACGGCATCCTCGACTCCGCGATGGCGCTGTCGGACCCGGAGCGGCGCGCCGACGCCTACAAGAAGGCCGAACGCCTCGTCATGGCGGATCTGCCGCTGATCCCGCTGGTGGTGCCGGATTACGTGGCGCTGCGCAGCAACGCGTTGAGCGACAACTTCATCACGCCCTTCGGCGGCATGAACTTCGCCTGACGCGCTGCCGGGCGGCGGAGCGTCAGTGGTTGCGCGGCCCACCCTCCTCGGCCGGCGGTTCGTCCGGGATGAAGGACAGGGCGGTGCGGATGATCGCCTGGATGTCCGGGCTCTCGGCGTTTGGCAGGGCGCCCGCGACGTTGCCGACGATGGTGCGCACGGTGTCCGAGGGCACGCCGGCCGCCATCGACAGCGCGGCCAGGGCGGCCGACACGGCGGTCAGCGCCACGATCTGGCCCTGGAGCGAATCCCGCGTCTCGTCCAGCGCGTCGCTCAGCGATTCATGGCTGCGGCGGCCGGTGTTGGCGATGTCCTTCACGGCGTTGGACATGGTCATGACGGCCTCGCGCAGGGCGTCGAACTCCTCACGGGTGATGCTGTCGGTCACGGCGGAAACCTCGGTGGTGGGCTTTTGCGAAAAAATCCGGCCCGGCGGGCGATGCCGGCCAACCGACCCTAGCACGGCCCGGCCCTAAACATCGCGGCTCGAAACACGGCGCGGGCGGCGCCTGTCCGGTTCCGACGAGGGGAAAATCCCGGGAGAGTAGCGGTTCATTAACATTTAGAATGCGAACGTTCCTGACACGAACGATATCGCCGCCGCGCCCACCGCCTCAGCCGACCAACCGCCGTTTCAGCGTCGAGGGTTCATGACCACGGACGTCGCACGCTTCCTGGGCTTCGCCTTCGCGAACGCCGATGTCCTGGTCGAAGTCGACGCGCGCGGCCTGATCGGCTTCGCGGCGGGCGCCTTGCAGCATGTCCTGGGCACCACCGACGCCGCCCTGGTCGGCCAGCCGATCGACGGCCTGATCGCGCCGGGCGACCGGGGGCTGGTCCGCCGCCTGCTGCGCACCGTCGGCGCCAACGCGAGGCTGGAGCCGCGCACCGTGGCGCTGGCCGGCGGCGGACCGGCGACGCTGGCGGGCTACCGGCTCGGCCGCTCGGCCAACGTCCAACTGACCCTGACCCGGATCGAGACCGGCGCCAAGACCGCCCCCCTGCCCGTCCGCGACGCCGAGACCGGGCTGCTCGACCCCGAGGCCTTCCAGGCGCAGCTCGGCGAACGCTTCGGGCTCGACGTGGGAGAGGGCGCGCCGAAGCTGACCCTCATCAAGATCGCCCAGTTCGGCGAGGTGAAGTCCCGGCTGGGGCCGGAGCTGACGGTCCGCCTGCTGGGCGAGGTGGGGGCGCTGCTGCGCGTCCACGCGTCGGCCGACACGCTGGCGACCCGGCTGGGCGAGGACCGCTTCGGGCTGGTCCACGCCGGCGAGGTGAACGGTCCGGCGCTGGCCGGGGAGATCGCGGTGGCCGGCGTGCAACTGGCTCCCGACGCGCCGTCGCTGCGGGCCGACAACCTGACGCTGGACATGGCGGCGCCGGGGCTCAGCCGCGAGGACGCCGGCCGCGTGCTGATGTTCACGGTCAAGAGCTTCGCCGAGGACACCGCCAGCTTCGACATCGCCGATATGCAGGACGCGGTCAAGCTGCTGGTCGACCGGACGGTGTCGCGGGTGACGACGCTGCGCTCGACCCTGACCGACGACCGGCTGAAGCTGCAGTTCCAGCCCATCGTCGCGCTGTCGTCCAAGGGGCTGCACCATTACGAGGCGCTGGCCCGCTTCCCCAACGGCGCCCCCGGCCCGACCATCGCCTTCGCCGAGCAGATCGGCATGGTCCAAGACGTCGATCTGCTGGTGTGCGAAAAGGCGCTGGAGGTGCTGGCGTCGGACAGGAGCCTTCAGATCGCGGTCAACATGTCGGCGGCCTCGCTCGGCAGCGACCTCTTCGTCGTCGCCTTCCAGCGGCTGGTCGGGCGCAATCCGGGACTGCGCTCCCGCCTGCTGGTCGAGGTGACCGAATCGACCGGTCTGACCGACCTGCCACGCGCGGCCCGCGTGTTGGAGGATTTCCGCAAGGTCGGGCACCGGATCTGCCTGGACGATTTCGGCGCCGGGGCGGCCTCCTTCCCCTACATCCAGGCGCTGCCGGTGGATTTCGTGAAGATCGACGGCAGCTACGTGAAGCGGCTGGGCGGCAGCCCGCGCGACGACGCCATCCTGCGCGCCATGGTCGGCCTGTGCCGGGAGATCCGCGTGCAGGTGATCGCCGAGATGGTGGAGACCGCCGACCAGGCGGCGCAATTGACCGCCTGGGGCTTCGAACTGGCGCAGGGCTATCACTTCGGCCGCCCCGCCGACCGGCCCGGCTACCAGCCGCCCAGCCTGTTCGTCCCCCCAGCCAAGCGGCAGGGGGCCAAGGACAGCTGGTCGTAAGGCTTCGCCCAAGGTCGTAGAACCGCATCGGCCGATTTTTTTTGGAATGAAAACGCGGCGGGCGACGTTCACCTTGGCATTGGGGGGATGAACATCCCCGACAGCAGGAGGACGCCGGAATGTCTGGCCGCTTTGGAAACGCTTTGAAGGCCGTGGCGCTGGGCGCCCTCGTCGCCGGTTCGATGCTGGGGGCCGGCGTCGGCACCGCCGCCGCCCATGACGACTGGCGGGGCGGCCGCGGTTACGACCGTGGCTATGACCGTGGCTGGGAAGACCGTGGCCGGGAGTGGCGCGGCGAACGTCACCACCGCGGCCCGCCGCCCCGCCATTGGCGCGAGCCGCGCGTGATCTACGCCCCGCCCCCGGTCGTTTACGCGCCGCCCCCGCCGCCCCGCGTGATCTACGCCCAGCCGCCCGTCGTGTACGCGCCCAGCCCCGGCTTCGGCTTCAGCGTCAACATCCGCTGATCCGACATTCGCCGGGCTTGGCCCAACGGACGGCTTCCGGCCCGCCCGTCCCCGCATTAAGGTGCGCCCCGCCGGGAGACTGCCCGGCCTGGGGCGTGAGCGAGGGAGAGAGACGGTGCGGAATGGGATGATGCGCGCGGTCGCGCTGACCGGTGGGCTGCTGTGCGGGACGCCCGCCCATGCGGCGGAACCGTATCTGACGGCGGCGCTCGGCGACGTGGTGGTGAAGCTGGTCGAGGTCGAGCCGAAGGTCACGCGGGTGGTCGTCGACGACAAGACCGTCTTCGAGGACCGCGAGAGCACGCAGGTCAGCTTCGTCAACGCCTACACGGTCCAGGGCCGCTGGATGGCGCTGCTCCAGACGGAGACCGGCGCCAAGGATTGCCCGGCCCGCTTCCGCATCCTCGACCTGGGGGCGCCCAAGCCGTCGGTCTCCCTGCCCTTCGGCTCGTGCAGCGACGCCGCGCAGGTGACGACCAGCGACACCGCGCTGACCGTGTCGATGCCGGTTCCCTCCAGCACGGACACCGCCGCCTGGACCTACCGCGACGGCCGCATCGCGCGCAGCCGCTGAGCGTTCGAGCCTGAGGGCTTTGGGCCGATTGACGGGCGGGCGCGCGGCTTTTAAGGTCCGGACCTCCGCACAACCCCGATTCCGGGTAGGAAGTCCGCCATGAAGCCCAGCCGCCGCCCGTCGACCCCGCTGTTCTCGTCCGGCCCCTGCGCCAAGCGTCCGGGCTGGACGCTCGACGCGCTGGACGGCGCGCTGCTCGGCCGCTCGCACCGTTCCAAGCCCGGCAAGGCCAAGCTGCGGGAGGTCATCGACCTGACCCGCGCGGTGCTGGCCATCCCCGGCGACTACCGCATCGGCATCGTTCCCGCCTCCGACACCGGCGCGGTGGAGATGGCGCTGTGGTCGATGCTGGGCGCGCGCGGCGTCGACATGCTGGCCTGGGAAAGCTTCGGCAAGGAGTGGGTCACCGACGTCGTCACGCAGCTCAAGCTGCCCGACGCGCGCACGATGATCGCCGACTACGGCAAGCTGCCGGATCTGACGGCGGTCGATTTCTCCCGCGACGTGGTCTTCCCGTGGAACGGTACCACCGCCGGGGTGCGGGTGGCGGACGGCGACTGGATCCCCGCCGACCGCAGCGGCCTGTCGATCTGCGACGCGACCTCGGCCGCCTTCGCGATGGACCTGCCCTGGAACAAGATCGACGTCGCCACCTGGTCCTGGCAGAAGGTGCTGGGCGGCGAGGCGGCCCACGGCATGCTGGTGCTGAGCCCGCGCGCGGTGCAACGGCTGGAGAGCTACCAGCCCGACCGGCCGCTGCCGAAGATCTTCCGCATGACCAAGAACGGCAAGCTGATCGAGGGTATCTTCGAGGGCGACACCATCAACACGCCCTCGATGCTCTGCGTCGAGGACGCCATCGACGGCCTGCGCTGGGCGCTGTCGGTCGGCGGGCTGCCGCAGTTGATCCGCCGGTCGGAGCAGAATCTGCGTCTGGTCGCGGAATGGGTGGAGACCAGCGCCTGGGCCGGCTTCCTGGCCGATGACCCGGCGACGCGTTCCTGCACGTCGATCTGCCTGCGCTTCACCGACCCCGACGTGAACGCCCTGTCCGGCGAGGCGCAGGCCGCCTTCGCCAAGAAGCTGTCGGCCCTGCTGGAGAAGGAGGAGGCCGCCTTCGACGCCGGCTCTTACCGTGACGCCCCTCCGGGCCTGCGGCTGTGGGGCGGCGCCACGGTGGAGAACGACGACATGGAGGCGGTGCTACCTTGGCTCGACTGGGCCTTCGCGACCGTCAAGGCCGAGGTGATCGGCGGGCGGTGAGTTATGCGGGGCCCCTCTCCCCTCGCGGGAGAGGGGTTGGGGTGAGGGGGACGCAAACTTCTTTCGCCTCCGGCGAATACCCCTCATCCCAACCCTTCTCCCGCAAGGGGAGAAGGGCTTCGAGAACGTGTCGGCCCGATTACAGCCAATAGCGCGGATACGCCCGGTCGCTGCGCAGGTTGTTCACCAGCAGCCCGATGCCGATGAGGATCAGTGCCCCGGCCACGGCGCTGGGCACCAGCAGCGCGGTGTCGGTGCCGGGCGCGAAGGCCAGCAGCGGCATCGCCCCGGCCGGCGCGTGGAGGGTGCGGGTCATCTGCATCGCCGCGATGGCCGTGCCGACCGACAGGGCGACCACCCAGGGCGCGCTGCCCAGCAGGAACAGCGCCAGGATCCCCACCAGCGCCGACACCAGATAGCCGCCGACGACGCTGCGCGGCTGCGCCAGATGGCTGTCGGTCGCCGCGAAGATCAGCACGCAGGTGGCGCCGAAGGGGGCGATCAGCAGCGGCAGCTTGGCCAGAAGCGACAACACGCTGATGGCGCCGATGCCGGCGCTGCCGCCCGCCCACGACCACAGCGCCTCGCGCACATGCGGCCGGGCCGGAGCCTTTTCCGTGCCCTTCATCTTGCCGAAGAACGCACCGACCCGCTTCATGATGGACCCCCGCGACAGCGTCCAAGGATGGTAGGGGCTGCGCAAAAACCCGTCAAGCTGCCAAAAAATACGGCATATGGTTTTCCATATTCTGTGCACCGAATCCCACAAACGCACCGCCCCGTCCCACGCAGGGGAGGTGTGGGCGGCCTGCGGGGCTTTTCCGTTTGCATGACGGGCGGGGGTCGGGTATTAGCCCGCCCCGTATGTCCGGCGTTCGTGCCCGGCATCTGCCACCCCTTGACGAGACGACGCTGGTCATGCCCGCCGACGCCCTGAGTTCCGCCCTGCTGCCCGCCGGATTGCACGATGTGCTGCCGTCCGAAGCGGCGCATGAAGCGGCCGCCGTCGAACGCCTGCTGGCGGAGTTCGCCGCGCATGGCTACCGCCGCGTCGATCCGCCTCTGGTGGAGTTCGAGGAGAACCTGTTGTCCGGCGCCGGGGCGGCGATGGCCAAGCAGACCTTCCGCCTGATGGACCCGCATTCGCAGCGCATGATGGCGGTGCGCGCCGACATCACGCCGCAGATCGCCCGCATCGCCACCACCCGCCTGAAGAACGAGGCGCGTCCGGTGCGCCTGTGCTACGCGGGCCAGGTTCTGCGCGTGAAGGGCTCCCAGCTTCGTCCCGAGCGCCAGTTCACCCAGGTCGGCGTCGAACTGATCGGCCCGCTGGAGCCCGACGCCGACGCCGAGGTCGTGCTGCTGGCCGTCCAGGCGCTGGCCGCCGTCGGCGTGCCGCACCTGTCGGTCGACCTCTGCGTGCCGACCATGGTCTCGCGCATTTGCCGGGGCTTGGGCCAGTCCGAGGACGACACCCGCCGTCTGCGCGCGGCGCTCGACCGCAAGGACGCCGCCGGCGTGGCAGCGGTCGGCGGCCCTGCCGCGGCGCTGCTTGGCACGCTGATGGGCGCGTCCGGCCCGGCCGACCGCGCGATGGCCGCGCTGGCCTCGCTGCCGCTGCCGGAAGGCGCGGAGAAGGACCGCCGCCGCCTGACCGACACGCTGGCGCTGCTGCGCGTTGCAGCGCCGGGGCTGACGGTGACCATCGATCTGGTCGAGCATCGCGGCTTCGAGTACCAGACCGGCCTCAGCTTCACGCTGTTCTCGCGCGAGGCGGGGGAGCTGGGCCAGGGCGGCCGCTACCGCGCGGGCGTCCAGGGCGACGACACGGGCGAGCCGGCGACCGGCTTCACCCTCTACATGGACAACGTGCTGCGCGCCGTTCCGGCAGCCTCGGCACCCAAGCGCGTTTATGTGCCGCATGGCACGGGTTGGGCGGCGGCGGGCACGCTGCGCGCCGAGGGATGGGTGACGGTGGCCGGGCTCGCCCCGGCGGCCGACCCGGTCGCGGAGGCGAAAAGACTCCACTGCGGCCACCGGTTGACGGACGGTGTCGTCCAGCCGGTCGAGTAAGGCTTTTCGTGCCCTTCTCCCCTCCGGGCGAGGGGCTATGCGATCATTTTTGTTTGTGGAGACCGAAGAGATGGCCAACGTTGCGGTGGTCGGCGCCCAGTGGGGCGACGAGGGCAAGGGCAAGATCGTCGACTGGCTGTCGAGCCGGGCCGACGTGGTGGTGCGCTTCCAGGGCGGTCACAACGCCGGCCACACGCTGGTGATCAACGGCGTCGAGTACAAGCTGAGCCTGCTGCCCTCGGGCGTGGTGCGCCAGGACAAGCTGTCGGTCATCGGCAACGGCGTCGTCTTCGACCCGTGGGCCTTCATCCGCGAAGTGAACGCGATCAAGGACAAGGGCGTCTCCGTCACGCCGGAGAACCTGATCGTGGCCGAGAACGTGCCGCTGATCCTGCCCGTCCACAGCGCGCTCGACAAGGCGCGCGAGGAGGCCAAGGGCGCCGGCAAGATCGGCACCACCGGCCGTGGCATCGGCCCGGCTTATGAGGACAAGGTCGCCCGCCGCGCCATCCGCCTGTGCGACCTGACCGACGAGGCGGTGCTGATCGAGAAGGTCGACGCCCTGCTCGCCCACCACAACGCGCTGTTCCGCGCGCTGGGCGCGCCGGAGATGACCCCGGCCGACCTGCTGGAGCCGCTGCGCGAGATCGCCCCGCAGGTTCTGCCCTACGCCGCCGTCGTCTGGAAGCGGCTCGACGAGCTGCGCCGCGCCGGCAAGCGCATCCTGTTCGAGGGCGCGCAGGGCTCGATGCTCGACATCGACCACGGTACCTACCCCTACGTCACCTCGTCCAACACGGTGGCCGGCAACGCCGCCGCCGGCAGCGGCATGGGGCCGCGCGCCGTCGGCTACGTGCTGGGCATCACCAAGGCCTACACCACCCGCGTCGGCTCCGGCCCCTTCCCGACCGAGCTGACCGATGACATCGGCGAGCTGCTGGGCCAGAAGGGCAAGGAGTTCGGCGTCGTCACCGGGCGCAAGCGCCGCTGCGGCTGGTTCGACGCCGTCATGGTCCGCCAAGCGATCAAGACCGGCGGCATCGACGGCATCGCGCTGACCAAGCTGGACGTGCTCGACGGCTTCGACGAGATCAAGGTCTGCGTCGGCTACCGTCTGGACGGCCAGGAGCTGGACTATTACCCGGCCAACGCCGGCGCCCAGGCCCGCGTCGAGCCGATCTACGAGACCTACGAGGGCTGGAAGGACACCACGCGCGGCGCCCGCACCTGGAACGAGCTGCCGGCCCAGGCGGTCAAGTACGTCCGCCACATCGAGGAGCTGATCCAGGCCCCGGTCGCCCTGCTGTCGACCAGCCCGGAACGCGACGACACCATCCTGATGACCGACCCGTTCTCGGATTGATCGTCGTTCGCAAGACTTGGCATGCAAAGCCCCTCTCCCCTTGCGGGAGAGGGGTTGGGGTGAGGGGTACGCAAGCCTTTTCTTCGCCTTCGGCGAATCCCCCTCATCCCAACCCTTCTCCCACAAGGGGAGAAGGGCTTTCAAAGATGAAAAACTCCTCTCTCGACCGTTCTTAGCGCCGGTATCTAAAAGGTTGTTTTCCCTGTGCGCGCCACCTAGGGTCTGCGGGAGCCCGCACGCCTTGGGGACACGCCGTTCATGCCGTCCGATGCCCAGACCGCCGCCGGGGCGATGGCCGACACCGTCAAGCTGGCGGAACGCTACGAGATCCAGCCCGGCGCGCCGCTTCCCGCGCTGAACGCGGTGGGCGGCAACGCCTTCACCGCCAAGCCGCTGCGGGAAAAGCGGCTCGAAGCCTTCGCCATCATCTGCCACGCCTCGACCCTGCCGCGCACCGACATCTGCGCCACCGTCGCCAGCCTGGACAACGGCACCCACATGCGGCTGCTCGATTGGGGGCTGGTCGACTGGCCGCAGGACCGGGGCCGCCGCTATTGCCTGATGTTCGAGAAGCCGGGCGGCCGCCGCCTGATGACCTCGATCAACGAGACCTACGAGCCGATGCCGGAGGAGCAGCTCACCCGGCAGATCGTCCACCCGCTGGTCTCCGCCCTCAAGGAGATGTCGGGCCGGGGCGTCGTCCACGGCGCCATCCGGCCGACCAACCTGTATTTCCGCGACCTCGCGTCGGGCGGGCTGATGCTGGGGGAAAGCGTCTCGGCGCAGCCCGGCTACGGCCAGCCGGTGCTGCTGGAGACCATCGAGCGCGGCATGGCGATGCCGGCCGGGCGCGGCACCGGCAGTGCGGCGGACGACATGTATTCGCTGGGCGTCACCCTGCTGATGCTGGCGCTCGGCCGCAACCCGGTGGCCGGGCTTGACGACGAGGCCATCGTCCAGGCGAAGATCGAGCGCGGCTCCTACCCGGCGCTCGTCAACCAGCACCGCCTGCCGCTGGCGGTCAACGAGATGGTGCGCGGTCTGCTGGTGGACGACCCCAAGCAGCGCTGGACCCTGAACGACCTCGATTTGTGGGTGGCGGGCCGGCGGCTCAGCCCGAAGCAGCCGCAGATCTCGCGCCGCGCCTCCCGCCCCATCGAGTTCCAGGGGCAGGAGTACTGGCATTGCCGGACGCTGGCCCGCGCCTTCGCCCGGCAGGTTCCGGCGGCGGCCATGGTGATCGAGAGCGGCGAGCTGGACAAATGGCTGCGCCGCTCGATGGGCGACGAACTGCGCGCCGAGGCGGTCAACAACGCCGTCCAGACCGCCTCGACCGGCAAGGGCGGCAGCCAGGGCGACCGGCTGGTGGCGCGGGTCTGCATGGCGCTGGATCCGACGGCGCCGATCCGCTACCGGGGCCGCGCGATGATGCCGGACGGCATCGGCACCATGCTGGCCGACGCCTTCATGCGCGGCGAGTCGCCCCAGGCCCCGGCCGAGGTCGTCACCAACCAGCTGCCGATGTTCTGGGCCAACGTCCAGAGCGAGTTCAAGCCGGAGTTCGTGCCGCTGGTGCAGACCTACGACCAGCTGCGTGGCTTCCTGGAGCGTTCCGCCTACGGGCTGGGGGTGGAGCGGGTGCTCTACGAGATGAACCCCACCATGCCCTGCATGAGCCCGCTGGTGGCCAAGCAGCTGCCGACCAACCCGTCGGAGCTGCTGCGCGCGCTCGACTGGCTGGCCGCTGGCGGCCAGCGCCACAAGGACCCCGTCGACCGCCACATCGCCGCCTTCCTGGGCGCCCGTCACAAGCGGGGCGACGACCTGCTGTTCACCCAGCTCGGCAGCGGGGTGGAGCCGATGCGCCGGGTCATCGCCATGCTGACCATCCTGTCGGACGTCCAGGCCCGCACCGGGGTGGACGGTCTGACCCATCTGGCGGCCTGGGTGGTGGCGCTTCTGGAACCGGCCTTCCGCCGCTTCCACAACCGCCCCCAGCAGGAGGTGGTGCGCAAGCAGGCCGACGGCGCCGCCCACAACGGCCGGCTGACCGAGCTGCTGAAGGTGGTGGACGATCCGGAATCGTTGCGCCGCGACCGGCTGGAGTTCGAGGCGGCGCAGATCGCCTACCGCGAGGCCGACGCCGAGATGGAGAAGGTCCGCCACACCATCGCCGACCGCAACGCCATCGTCGAATCGTCGGGCCGGCAGGTCGCCGCCATCACGTCGAGCCTGCTGTCGACCGTCATGGTCGCCGGCATCATCCTGTTTTTCGCCTTCTGACGGGCCGGGGGAGGGGTTTCATGGCGCGCAAGCGGAAGAAGAAGGGCGGGATGCTGACGCTGGTCCTGCTGATCATCCCGGCGGGTCTCATCGTGCTGCCGACCTCGATCCTGTTCGGGATCGGCATGATCCCGACCATCGTCGCCTATGTGGTGGACCGCGACCCCGACAAATCGGCGCCGATCACCGTGGGCGGCCTGAATTTCTGCGGCTGCATGCCCTTCGCCATCGACCTGTGGAAGCACCAGCACACCATCAGCGCCGCCGGGAAGATCTTCGCCGATCCGTTGTCGTGGCTGGTGATGTTCGGCTCGGCGGCGGTCGGCTGGGGGCTGTACTACGGCATCCCGCCGATGGTCGCCGGCATGGAGATCGCGCGCGCGGAAAAGCGCCTGGAGGTGCTGAAGGGCAAGAAGGTGGCGCTGGTCCAGGAATGGGGGCCGGACGTTGCCGGGGATTACTTCGCGGAGGAGCCCGACGGCTTCGAGCCGGGGGCGGAGGCGGAGGGGGCGTAGGGGAAGCGGTCGGCTCCGATTGCCCCCTCCCTAACCCTCCCCCGCCTTCGGCAGGAGAGGGAACTCCGCCGAACGCCGCCAAGGGTCCAACCCCCTCTCCCGCCAAAGGCGGGGGAGGGATGGGGAGGGGGCATCGAAGCCGACGCCCCTACTTCGCCGCCACCAGCTCGCGCGGGTTGCGGTCGGCGCCGCTGGCCAGCGGGTTCTTGGGGTGCTCGATCCAGGCGGCGATGTCGTCCACCACCACCCCGCCCTTCAGGTCGCGCAGCAGCATGTGGTAGCCGTCCGGATAGACCGCCACGACGTGGCGCCCGCCGGCCTCGAAATCCTTGAGCGCGCGTTCCACCGGCTTGGGCGGCAGCACCTGCTCGTGCGCGCCATAGAGCACCAGGGACGGCACCTCCAGCCGGGGGCAGGCGGCCAGCGCCGCGCCCATCAGGTCGGTCAGCCCCTCCAGCGCGTCGACCCGCGAGCCCTTGATGATCAGCGGGTCGCGGCCGAGCGCGCGCAGCATCTCGATGTTGTCGGAGGGCTGGATGTTCAGGTCGCGGGGCGCGTGGACGACCATACCGGGAACCAGGTTGTAGGTCACCCACAGCGCGGCGCGCGGGAAGAACCCCATCGTCTCGCGGCCCCAGACGGCGGGCGCCACCAGGATGGTGCCGTCCACGCGCGGCGGGTGCTTGTCGGTCATGGCGGTCAGCACGACGGCGCCGCCCATGCTCTCGCCCATCAGGTAGACCGGCAGGCCGGGGTGGCGCAGGCGGACCTGCTCCACCGCCGTCTTCACGTCGGCGACCAGCGTGTCGGTGCCGGGCCAGATGCCGCGGTCGCGACCGGCGCCGAAGCCGCGCTGGTCGTAGGCGTAGGTGGCGACGCCCTGCCCGGCCAGCCGGCGCCCGGCCCCGTCGAAGGCGTTGGAGTAGTCGTTGAAGCCGTGCAGGGCCACGACCACGGCCCTGGGCTTGCCGTCGGCCGGCAGCCAGGAGCGCAGCGGCAGCTCGAAGCCGTCGGCGGCGACCAGCGCGCGGTCGGTCAGCGCGGGTTGGACGATGGCCGTCCCCATCGGTTGGAAATTGGCGGCACAGCCGCCCAGCAGAAGTCCCAAGCCGAGAACAGCCGCCAACCCGCTACGCCGCATGGACTACCCCTGTGTTGTCGTGAGCACCACCTGTGAGCTGAAGGAATATATCCTCCAAATCCGATTCCTCGGTCGTGACATCGATAATCCCGATTCCCGCCGCCGCGAGGGCCGACAGGATCGCGCCGGCCCGCTGGCGGCTCGGCTGGTAGCGCACGACCAGCCGGCGCGGCTCCGGCAGCTCCACCGAGAAGCCCTCCAGCGCCGGCGGCGGCGCCGTCAGGTCACGCTCCAGCGTGAAGCACATCGCCTTGGCGTCCACCCGCCGCAGCAGGGTCGCGGTCGGCTCGCAGGCCACCACCTGACCGTGGTTGATGATGGCGATGGTGTCGCACAGCTCCTCCGCCTCCTTGAGGTAGTGGGTGGTCAGCAGCACGGTGGTGCCGGCCCGGTTCAGCGTGCGGACGTATTCCCAAAGCTGGCGGCGCAGCTCCACGTCGACGCCGGCGGTCGGTTCGTCGAGGATCAGCACGGGCGGCGTGTGGACCATCGCCTTGGCCACCATCAGCCGGCGCTTCATGCCGCCCGACAGCGAGCGCGCGTGGGCGTCGGCCTTGTCGGCCAGCCCGACAGCGTCGAGCAGCTCGTCGGTGCGGCGCTCCCGCTTCGGCACGCCGTAGAGGCCGGCCTGAAGCTCCAGCATCTCGCGCGGGGTGAAGAAGGGGTCCATGTTCAGTTCCTGCGGCACCACGCCGATCGACGCGCGGGCGCGGCGCGGGTGCTCCGTGACCTCGTGGCCCCAGATCGTCGCCGTGCCGCCGGTCTTGTTCACCAGACCGGCCAGGATGTTGATGAGGGTGGACTTCCCAGCCCCGTTCGGCCCGAGCAGCCCGAACAGCGAGCCGCGCGGGATGGCGAGGTCGAGCCCCTTCAGCGCGTGCTTCGGCCCGGCCTTGCCGGTGGGCTGGTAGATCTTCGTCAGGCCGCGAAGCTCCACGGCGTTGGCGGGAAGATCGACCGGGACGGGGGCCGGGGTGGGGGTGCCGACATGCGCGACCATTTCAAGACCTCAAAAGAACCCATGACGATGACGTTGTGCGGAAAACCGAGTCAATCCCGTTGATCCGCGCGGTGCGATGGGTATCATCCCGCCCGCGCGCCGATCCTTCGGGATCCGGGAGCCCGGCTTTCCGGACACAGCCCCACGATGGCGCACGCGCGCGCGCCTGTCAAAACAGAGCCTGCCAGAACAGAGGATGACCGCCATGCAGCCGACCGAGACGATACCCGTGGAAACCGCGACCGTCGGGTGCGACGGCGGCGGCGGCGCGCTGGGCCATCCGCTGGTCTACCTGACGCTCGACCAGGACGGGCAGGTGGAATGCCCCTATTGCTCGCGCGCGTTCAAGCTGAAGGAAGGCGTCACGCTCGGCCACGGCCACTGAGCCGGCCATTGAGTCGGTCTGGCGCAACGCACAAGGTTTCGGCGCCAAGGTTCCAAGACCAAAGGACCTTTTGCGGCGGCTGACTGGGATGAGGGATGGAAAAACGGACCGGTCGCGGTCGTTTTCCGTCCCTTATTTGTTTGTAAACAATTCTTTACTCTGTTTTACCAGAACATCCCGATTCCCGCCGTGGTTATTGATCGCGACCCGAATCAGGTTACATTCCTGTTATATTTTCTTCGCGGTTGTGCGAAAGTCACGAGCGATCCGTCTTGACGGGTTTCGGTAAGCTGTCATCTTTGTTGCGTTGCGGTACCGCCTAGTCATCCCTCCTGTTCGTTCGAGTTCACAGATGCTGTTTCCAGGCGGTTCAGGCTTGGCGTCGGAAGAGGCGCACACGATGAGTCAAGACACGGAAGAACAGTACCGCAGCATCTTCGAGAATGCCGTCGAGGGCATTTATCAGACGACCATCGACGGGCGTTACTTGCGGGTCAACCCGGCGCTGGCCGAGATTTACGGCTACGCCTCGCCCGACGATTTGATCGCCAACCTGACCGACATCGCCGGCCAGCTCTACGTCGACCCCGGCAAGCGCGAGGCCTTCGCCGACCTGATGGCCCGCAAGGACACGGTCCACAGCTTCGAGGCGCGGGTCTTCCGGCGCGACGGGTCGATCATCTGGATCGCGGAAAGCGCGCGCTGCGTGCGCGACGGCGCGGGGCGCATCCGCTACTACGAAGGCACCGTCCAGGACATCACCGAGCGCAAGCAGCACGAGGAGAAGATCCGGCTGCTCGCCACCGTGTTCGACAGCGTCGCCGACGGCATCCTGATCGTCGATCCCGAACTGACCGTCCAAGCCATCAACCCGGCCTACGAGATCGTCACCGGCTTCCAGCCGGAAGAGCTGCTGCGCCGCCCGCTGGTGCTGTTCGCGCCGGGCTCGCACGAGCGCGACTTCATCGACGGCATCTGGACCACCGCGCGGCAGGCCGGGCGCTGGCAGGGGGAGGTGACCAGCTTCCGCCATTCCGGCGACGCGTTCGCCGCCGCGCTGTCGGTGACCTCGGTGCGCGCGCCCAACGGCGTGCTGGAGCATTACGTCCTCACCGTCGCCGACATCAGCCAGCGCAAGTCGCAGGAACACCAGATCCGCTACCAGGCCAGCTACGACCGGCTGACCGACCTGCCCAACCGCTGGCTGGTCTGCGAGCGGCTGGAGGAGGCGATCGCGCGCGCCCAGCGCACCCACAGCAAGGTGGCGGTGGCCTTCCTCGACCTCAACCGCTTCAAGCAGGTCAACGACACGCTGGGCCACCACGCCGGCGACGAACTGCTGAAGCTGGTGGCGCGCCGCCTGCGCAACTGCACGCGGATGACCGACACGGTGGGGCGGCTGGGCGGCGACGAGTTCCTGATCGTGGCGCCCGACGCCGCCGACCGTTCGGCCGGCGCCCGGCTGGTCGAGAAGGTGCTGTATTCGATGGACGAGCCCTTCGGCGTCCACAACCAGGAGCTTTTCTGCGGCGCGTCGATCGGGTTGGCCTTCTACCCCGACGACGGCGACACGGCCGACCAGCTCCTGCGCAACGCCGACCTCGCCATGTACCACGCCAAGCGCAACCCGGAACACAAATACGTCTTCTACGACAACGGGATGCGCGAACGTTCCGGCTTCACGCTGGGGCTGGAGAGCGATTTGCGCCGGGCCGGCAACGGCGACGAGTTCGAGCTGTATTTCCAGCCCAAGCTGGATCTGGCGACCGACCGGGTGATCGGGGCGGAGGCGCTGATCCGCTGGCAGCACCCGACGCGCGGCATGGTCAGCCCGGCGGAGTTCATCCCGCTGGCCGAGGAGACCGGCCTGATCTGGGACATCGGCGCCTGGACCTTCATGGAGGCTTGCCGCCGGCTGGCCGGCTGGATCGAGCAGGGCATTCCCATCCCTTCGGTGTCGGTCAACCTGTCGCCGCGCCAGTTCCAGGACGCCCGGCTGGTCGGCTTCGTCCGCAGCGTGGTCGACGCCTCGGGCATCCCGCCCGACCGGCTGGAGCTGGAGCTGACCGAGGGCGCCATGATCGGCGACATCGAGAAGGCGGTGACGATCCTCAACGGGCTGAAGGACGTCGGGGTGCGGCTGTCCATCGACGATTTCGGCACCGGCTATTCCTCGCTGGCCTATCTCAAGCGCTTTCCCATCGACACGCTGAAGATCGACCGCAGCTTCGTGCGCGACATCGTGAAGTCCTCGACCGACCCGGCCATCGTCGGCACCATCGTCAACCTCGCCGAAAGCCTGGGCTTCGACACCATCGCCGAGGGCGTCGAGACGGTCGAGCAGGCCGAGATGCTGCGCCAGCAGCGCTGCACGCGCATCCAGGGCTACCTCATCAGCCGCCCGTTGCCGGTCGAGGCGTTCGAGGCCTTCATGCGCGCCCGGGTGGTGACGGCGTAACCCGCAGCCTGTAGGGTCTCGCCGGGACGGCGGCGGGCAGGGGCGGCGGGCGAGGGATCATGGCAAGCATCGGCGAGGCGCTCGGGATCGCGCTCGATCTCCATCAGGCGGGCCGCGTCGACGAGGCGCGGACGCTCTACGGGCGCATCCTCGACGCCGACCCGCAGCAGGCCGACGCCCATCACCTGCTGGGCGTGCTGCTTGGCCAATGCGGCGATTCCGACGGGGCGGGGGCATCCATCGCGCGGGCCGTCGCGCTCAACCCGGCGCGGTCCGATTTCCACCTCAACCTCGCCAACCTGCGGCGCGCGTCCGCCGCCATCGACGACGCCGGCCGGCATTACGCCCACGCCCTGGCGCTGCGTCCGGACAACCCGGAGGCGGCGGCCCGGCTCGGCGCCATCCGGGCGGGGCAGGGCGTCGAGGAACCGGCACTCGCGCTTGCCGATTCGGTTTTGGACAACGCCCAGGCGGTGAGCGTCGAGGCGCTGACCGCGCTGGGCATCGCCATCGGCCGTTTCGACGGGCGGGAGGAGACGGCGGCGGCGCTGCTCGACCGCTCGGCGGCGCGGGAGCCGGCCTCGGCGGCGGTCCAGGCCCAGCTCGGGCTGCTGCGGCAGCGCCAGGGGCGCCTGGACGCGGCGGCCGTCCATTACCGGGCGGCGTTGCGCCAGCGGGCGGAGTTCCCGGCCGTCCTGAACGCGCTGGGCGCGCTGGCGCTGGACGCCGGCCGGCTGGACGAGGCCACGGCCTGTTTCACCCGGCAGGCCGCCTCGGATCCGGCGGATCCGGAGCCCTACCGCTGGCTCGGGCGCCTTCACCGGTCGCGGGGCCGCTCCGGGGAGGCCGCGTCGGTGCTGGCGCAGGCCGAGGCGCTGGCGCCGGGCGACCGCGACACCGGGGTGGCGCTCGCCGTCACCCTGCTGACCCTGAAACGTCCCGACGAGGCCGAGGCGGTCCTGGCGGCGCTGGCGGGCGCCGGGCCGGACGACCCGCTGGTCCTCTACAATCTGGGGCAGGCGCGGGCCGCGCGGAAGGACCCGGACGCGGCGCTGGCCGCCTTCCGGCTGGCCGTGGCGCTGGCGCCGGACGTGGGCGACCTTCTGCACGCTCTGGGCAACGGGCTGACCGGAATCGGCTGCGCGCGCCAGGGCGCCCGATGGCTGGAGCGAGCGCTGCCCCTGGGCGGCGAGCGGGTCGACTGGCACCGCTCCGCCATGCTGGCGGTGCTCTATGTGCCGGGCGTCGATCCGGAGCGGCGCTTCGCCCTGCACCGGCGCCTGGAGATGGTGACCGCCGCCCCGGCGCCGCTGGCGCGTCCGTCCGTCACGCCCGATCCGGAGCGTCGCCTGCGCGTCGGCTACCTGACCTCCGACCTGCGGGCCTTCCAGCCGATTGCGCGCAACACGCTGCCGCTGTTCGAGAACCGGGACCGCGCCGGTTTCGAGGTCACCGTCTACGCCCATGTGCTGGAGCCGGACGGCACCACCCAACGCTTCCGCGCCCTGTCCGACCGCTGGCGCGACATCGCCCAACTCGACGACGCCACGGTCGCCAGCCTGATCCGGGACGACGGCATCGACGTCCTGGTGGCGCTGGGGATCCGTTTCGACCACAACCGGCCGCAGGTCTGCCGGTACCGCCCGGCCCCGGTGCAGGTCGGTTTCCACGACGCGGCGACCAGCGGGCTGTCGGAGATCGGCTACATCGTCACCGACCGGGTGATGACCCCGCGCCACGGGACGGAGCGCTTCACCGAACGGCCCCTGCGTCTGCCGAGCTTCTATCTGGCGGCGATCCCGGCCGACGCGCCGCCGGTCGGTCCCCCGCCGATGCTGCGCGACGGGGTAACGCGGTTCGGCTGCTTCAACAACCCGGCCAAGATCTCCGACGAGACGCTGGATCTGTGGGCGCGGGTGATGGGGGCGGTGCCGGACTCGGTCCTGGTGCTGAACTACCTCGACGCCTACCGGTCGCGGCGGTGCGTCGGGCGCATCCGCGACCGCCTGGCCGCCGGCGGGATCGATCCTGAGCGCCTGCGGATCGGGCCGACGGAGATCGAGCATCCGGCCGCGCATCTCGCCCGCTACGCCGGCATCGACATCGCGCTCGACCCCTTCCCCTTCTGCGGCTCGACCACGACCTTCGAGGCGCTGGCGATGGGCGTCCCGGTGGTGACCCTGCCGCAGGACACCATGGTCAGCCGCTGGTCGGCGTCGATGCTGCGCGCGCTGGGGCTGGACGAACTGGTGGCCGGTTCCGGCGACGCCTATGTGGCCATCGCCGCCGCGCTGGCCGGCGACCCGGCCCGGTTGTCGGCGCTGCGCGCCGGGCTGCGCGGCCGTCTGGCGGCGTCCCCGCTGTGCGACGGCCGGCGGCGCGCCCGGCAAATGGAGCGCCTGTACCGCGCCGTCTGGCGGCGCTGGTGCCGCCAACAGGGATGAGGGACGATGGCGAGCGTTCATGAGGCGCTGGTGGCGGCGCTCGACCATCACGAGAACGGCCGCGCCGCCGAGGCGGAGATCCTGTACCGGCGGATCCTCGACGCGGTTCCGGCCCAGGCCGACGCGTGGCACCTGCTGGGCGTGCTGCACGGGCAGGGTGGGCGGGCGGGGGAGGCGGACTCCGGCTTCCGCCGCGCCGTCGCCCTCGATCCCGCCCGCGCCGACTACGCCGCCAACCACGCCAAACTGCTGGCCGCCGCCGGCCGGGTGGAGGAGGCCGCCGGCCCCTGTCTGGCCGCCCTCCGGCTCCGGCCGGACGGTGCCGAGCCCTGGCTGCTGGACACGCTGCGCCGGGCGGCGCGGCTCGCGGAGGAGCGGGGCGATCCGGCCGGGGCGCGCCGTTTGCTCTCCGCCGTGGTCGCGGCCTCTCCCGGCGACGCCCAGTCGCGCGCCGAGCTGGGTTTGGCGTGCCAGCGCCTGGGCGATCACACGGCCGCGACGGCGCTGTTCGCCCAGGCGCTGGCGCTGTCCCACGACGCGCCGGAGCGCTGGCGGGATCTGTGGCTGCACAGCGGGGTGTCGTTCCACGCGGTGAAGGACCATCTCCCGGCGGCGCGGGCCTTCGCCGCCGCCGTGGTGCTCGACCCCGCCGGCCCGGTGGGGCTCGACAGCCTGGGGCGGGCTTGGCCCGACGCCGGGGAGGCGGAGCGCGGGGTGAGGGCGCTGACGTGGCGCTGGCGGCTCGACCCCGGCAACGCCGCCCTGTGCGTCGCGGTGGCCCGCGCGCTGGAGCGGAGCCGCCGCCCGGCCGAGGCCGCCCTGTGGCACGGCCGCGCGGCGGCGCTGACCGGCGATCCGGCCGACGAAGCGGCGGTCATCCTCAACCTGAACCTGACCGGTTGCCCGGCGGCCGACATCGCGGCGGCGGCGCGGCGCTGGGCGGCGCGGCACGCCGAACCCTTGCGCGAGGCCCCTCCTCCGGACCGGAGTCCGGACCCCGACCGCCGCTTGCGCGTCGGTTACCTGTGCGAGAATGCCCTGACGCACGACTTCACCTGCCTGCCGCTGGTCGAACACCATGGGCCCGGCGTCGTGCCGGTCGTGTACGCGCTGGGCGCCAACGCCGACAACCCGCTGTTGCCGCGCTACGCGGCGGCGGCGCTGCTGCGCCGGGCCGGCGGGCTGGACAACGCGGCGCTGGCCGACCTGATCCGGGCGGACGGGATCGACATCCTGGTCGACGGCGCCGGCTTTCCCTCGCGCGGGCAGCGCCTGCTGGCGATGGCGCGGCGCCCGGCCCCGGTGCAGATCCATTTCCCGGTGATGACGACGACCGGGCTGTCGGCGATGGACGCCGTGCTCGTCGATGCGTCCACCGTTCCGCCCGGCCGCGAGGCCGACTTCACCGAGCGGGTGCTGCGCCTGCCCGTCGGCTATCATTACTCTCCCCTGGTGCCGGTGCCCGACCCGGCGCCGGAGCCGCCGCTGCTGCGCGATGGGCGCGTGACCTTCGGCAGCTTCAACATGGCGAGCAAGCTGTCCCCCGCCGTCTTCGACGTCTGGGCCGCCATCCTGCGCCAAGTGCCGGACTCGCGCCTGATCGTCAAGGCGCTGGACCTCTCCCCCGCCGACCGCCGGGTTCTGGAGCGCGCCCTCGGCGGGGCGTTGGAGATCCGGCCGCCGACGGACGGCGTCGAGGAACACATGGCCGCCTACAGCGACCTCGACATCCACCTCGACAGCTTCCCCTACGGCGGCGTGACGACCACGGCGCAAGCGCTGTGGATGGGGGTGCCGGTGGTCAGCCTGACCGGCGAACGGGTGCTCGACCGTTACGGCGCGTCGCTGCTGCGCGCCGTGGGCCTCGACGATCTGGCGGTGCCGACACCCGACGCCTACATCGACGCGGCGGTGACGCTGGCCGGGGACCCCGACCGCCTGCGCCGTCTGCGCGGTTCCTTGCGCGACCGGATGCGCGCCTCCCCGCTGTCCGACCCCGTGGCCTTCGCCCGCCACGTCGAGCGCGCCTACCGCGCCCTGTGGCGGCGCTGGTGCGCGTCCCAGGCGGCGCGCTGACCTCCATCCGCGCGGCGATCCCTCTCTCCCGATCCTTCTGAAAAAACGACGCTTTTCCGTCCTCCGCCCCTCCGGCGGAGCGCCTTGTCCCGCCCGATTTCCATCGGTCCGCAAAATAGTTCGAGGTTCCCGCAATTGCGCTTGCGCGGTGTCTGGCATCTGGTATACCGTATCGATAATTCAAAAACGCCAGTCAGAACGCTCAAAAACGACAACAAGCGGCGCCGAGGGCGGCGGCGCGCAAAGGGTCGGAAACGCGATGAACCGAGAACGCTTCGCCGTAGAACCGCTGGACCAGGGGATGAGCTTCAAGGCCAAGGCCTACCAGTCCCTGCGCCACGCCATCACCCAGATGAACATCTACGGCCAGGCCAACGAGATCCGCCTGGACGAGCGCCGCCTGTGCGAGGCGCTCGGCGTCAGCCGCACGCCGGTCCGCGAAGCCATGGCGCTGCTGGAACAGGAGGGCTTCATCCGCTCGCAGCCGCGCCGCGGCATCTTCGTGGTCCGCAAGAGCAAGGCGGAACTGGTGGAGATGATCACGGTGTGCGCCGCCCTTGAGGGGATGGCCGCCCGCCTGTTCGTCGAGAACGCCACCGTCGAGAAGCTGGAGATCCTGCACCACGCCTTCGACAAATACACCAAGGCCGAATTGGCGCAGCACGTCGCCGAGTATTCGGACGCCAACATCGTCTTTCACCAGAGCATCGTCCAGGCGTCGGGATCCACGCTGATCGCCGACCTGACCGACCGCTTCTTCATCCACATGCGTGCGATCCGCCGCGTCACGATGGGGATCGGCGACCGCGCCGACCAGTCCATCCACGAGCACCGGGAGATCATCGACGCCCTGGCCAGCCGGGACGCCGACCTCGCCGAGCGCCGCGTGCGGGAACACACGCTTGGTCTCGCGCAGTACGTGGAAAGGCACTGCGATTTCCTCGACTGAACGGACATGAACCTTACAAGAGCCCGGGGAGGAGTTACCCTTATGTCAAGTGCGGCTGCAACACTGGTCAAGAACCAAGCCACGGACCAATCCGAAGTCGATGCATCGCCGACGCTGACGGATGGCTTCCAGCTGGTCATCGACGCGCTCAAGCTCAACGGCATCAAGAACCTGTATTCCGTGCCGGGCATTCCGATCTCGGATCTGCTCCGCATGGCCCAGGCCGAGGGGCTGCGCGTCATCTCCTTCCGCCACGAGCAGAACGCCGGCAACGCCGCCGCCATCGCCGGCTTCCTGACCAAGGCGCCGGGCGTCTGCCTGACGGTGTCGGCCCCGGGCTTCCTCAACGGCCTGACCGCGCTGGCCAACGCCACCACCAACTGCTTCCCGATGATCCTCATCAGCGGCTCGTCCGAGCGCGAGATCGTCGACCTCCAGCAGGGCGACTACGAGGAGATGGACCAGCTCGCCATCGCCAAGCCGCTGTGCAAGGCCGCCTTCCGCATCCTGCACGCCCAGGACATCGGCATCGGCGTGGCGCGCGCCATCCGCGCCGCCGTGTCGGGCCGTCCGGGCGGCGTCTACCTCGACCTGCCGGCCAAGCTGTTCGCCCAGGTGATCGACGCCGCCGAGGGCGCGCGGTCGCTGGTCAAGGTCATCGACCCGGCCCCGGCCCAGATCCCCGCCCCCGACGCGGTCACCCGCGCGCTCGACCTGCTGAAGGGCGCCAAGCGTCCGCTGGTCATCTTCGGCAAGGGCGCGGCCTACGCGCAGGCCGACGAGGAGATCCGTGGCTTCGTCGAGAAAAGCGGCATCCCGTTCCTCCAGATGAGCATGGCCAAGGGCCTGCTGCCCGACACCCACCCGCTCTCGGCCGGCGCCGCGCGCTCGATGGTGCTGAAGGACGCCGACGTCGTCATGCTGGTCGGCGCCCGGCTGAACTGGCTGCTCTCGCACGGCAAGGGCAAGACCTGGGGCAAGCCCGGCTCGCAGAAGTTCATCCAGATCGACATCGAGCCGAAGGAGATGGACAGCAACATCGAGATCGCCGCCCCGCTGGTCGGCGACATCGGCTCCTGCATCGCGGCGCTGCGGAACGGGATCGACTCCGGCTGGACGGTTCCCTCGGCCGAGTGGACCGGCGCGGTGAACGCGCGCAAGGAGGCGAACATCGCCAAGATGGCGCCCAAGCTGATGAAGAACTCGTCGCCGATGGACTTCCACGGCGCTCTGGGCGCGCTGCGCCGGATCGTCAAGGAACGGCCGGACGCCATGCTGGTCAACGAGGGCGCCAACACGCTCGATCTGGCGCGCGGCATCATCGACATGTACGAGCCGCGCAAGCGCCTCGACGTCGGCACCTGGGGCGTGATGGGCATCGGCATGGGCTACGCCGTCGCCGCCGCCGTGGAGAGCGGCAAGCCGGTGCTGGCCGTCGAGGGCGACAGCGCCTTCGGCTTCTCCGGCATGGAGGTGGAGACGATCTGCCGCTACAACCTGCCGGTCTGCATCGTCATCTTCAACAACAACGGCATCTACCGGGGCACCGACGTGAATCCGACCGGCGGCGAGGACCCGTCGCCGATGGTCTTCGTCCCCGGCTCCCGCTACGACAAGATGATGGAGGCCTTCGGCGGCGTCGGCGCCAACGTGACCACGCCGGACGAGCTGTACAGCGCGGTCAGCGAGGCCATGAACTCCGGCCGTCCGACGCTGATCAACGCGGTGATCGACCCGGCCGCCGGAACCGAGAGCGGCAACATCGGTAGCCTCAATCCGCAGAGCGCGGTCCGCAAAGGCCCGGCCACTTAAAAACAATCACCGACAATCGACCATCACGGGACCATAGGTCAGGGGGAGAGATACATGGGCAAGGCACTTGAGGGTGTGCGAATTCTCGACTTCACCCATGTGCAGTCGGGACCGACCTGCACGCAGCTGCTCGCCTGGTTCGGCGCGGACGTCATCAAGGTCGAGCGGCCGGGCGAGGGGGACATCACCCGCAGCCAGCTGCGCGACCTGCCGGACGCCGACAGCCTGTATTTCACCATGCTGAACCACAACAAGCGGTCCATCACGCTCGACACCAAGACGCCCAAGGGCAAGGAGGTGCTGGAGTCGCTGATCAGGACCTGCGACGTGATGGTCGAAAACTTCGCGCCCGGCGTGCTGGAGCGCATGGGTTTCCCCTGGGAGCGCATTCAGGAGCTGAACCCGGCGATGATCGTCGCGTCGGTCAAGGGCTTCGGTCCGGGGCCGTACGAGGACTGCAAGGTCTACGAGAACGTCGCCCAATGCGCGGGCGGCGCCGCCTCCACCACCGGCTTCGACGACGGACCGCCGATGGTGACCGGCGCGCAGATCGGCGACAGCGGCACCGGGCTGCATCTGGCGCTCGGCATCGTCACGGCGCTCTACCAGCGCAAGGCGACCGGCCGGGGCCAGAAGGTGCTGGCGGCCATGCAGGACAGCGTGCTGAACCTGTGCCGGGTCAAGCTGCGCGACCAGCAGCGCCTGGCCCACGGGCCGATGAAGGAATACCCGCAATACCCCAACGGCGAGTTCGGCGACACGGTGCCGCGCGCCGGCAACGCGTCGGGCGGCGGCCAGCCGGGCTGGATCCTGAAGTGCCGGGGCTGGGAGACCGACCCCAACGCCTACATCTACTTCATCGCCCAGGCCCCGGTGTGGAAGTCGATCTGCAAGGTGATCGGCCGCGAGGAGTGGATCGCCGATCCCGACTACGCCACCCCGGCCGCCCGGCTGCCGCGCCTGAAGGCCATCTTCGCGACGGTGGAGGAGTGGACCCAGACCAAGACCAAGTTCGAGGTCATGGACATCCTCAACGAGTACGACATCCCCTGCGGCCCGATCCTGTCGATGAAGGAGATCGCCGAGGATCAATCGCTCTACGCCACCGGCACGCTGGTCGAGGTTCCCCACCCGACGCGCGGCAGCTACCTGACGGTCGGCAACCCGATCAAGCTGTCGGACAGCCCGACCGAGGTGACGCGCTCCCCGCTGCTGGGCGAGCACACCGACGAGATCCTGCGCGACGTGCTGGGTTTCGACGAGCGCAGCATTTTGGAAATCCGCGACAGCGGCGCGCTCGGCCTCGTGGAGCGCATGGCGGCGGAGTGATTTGAAAGTTTCTCTCCCCTTGCGGGGTTTGGGTGATCGCTTTTGTCTCCCTCTCCCGCCCCGGGAGAGGGAAGGGGCCCGCCGCGCAGCGGTGGGAAGGGTGAGGGGCTATCGGGACATGGATCAAGTCCCACGCCCGCTCGCCCCTCACCCTCCACATGCTTTGCATGGGTCCCCTCCCTCTCCCGGGGCGGGAGAGGGCTTTGGCACCGTACTCAGCCGTTTTCAAAAGAACATCCCCGACAGGGAACCAAGACCACCATGAACATCCATGAGTATCAGGCCAAGGAGCTGCTGAAGGCGTACGGCGTCGCCGTGCCGCGCGGCGGTGTGGCCTACACGGCGGAAGAGGCCGAGACGGTCGCCAGAGAACTGGGCGGCCCGGTCTGGGTCGTGAAGTCCCAGATCCACGCCGGCGGCCGTGGCGCCGGGCGCTTCCAGGACAACCCGGACGGCAAGGGCGGCGTCCGCGTCGTCAAATCCGTCGAGGAGGTCGGCCGCAACGCCGCCGAGATGCTGAACCACGTGCTGGTCACCAAGCAGACCGGCCCGGCGGGCAAGGAGGTCAAGCGCCTCTACGTCGAGGAAGGCGCCGACATCAAGCGCGAGCTGTACCTCGGCCTGCTGACCGACCGTGCGTCGGGCCGGGTCACCATCATCGCCTCGACCGAAGGCGGCATGGAGATCGAGGAGGTCGCCCACAACACGCCGGAGAAGATCGTCAAGGTCGCCATCGATCCGGTCACCGGCATCCAGGGCTACCACACCCGCAGGATCGCCTTCGCCCTCGGGCTCGAAGGCAAGCAGGTCGGCTCGGCCGCCAAGTTCATCGCCGCCGCCTACAAGGCCTTCGTCGAGCTGGACTGCGCCATCGTCGAGATCAACCCGCTGATCGTCACCGGTTCGGGCGACATCCTGGCGCTCGACGCCAAGATGAGCTTCGACGACAACGCGCTGTTCCGCCACAAGGACGTGGCCGCCCTGCGCGACGAGGCCGAGGAGGACCCGGCGGAGATCGAGGCGGCCAGGCACGACCTCAACTACGTCAAGCTCGACGGCAACATCGGCTGCATGGTGAACGGCGCCGGTCTGGCGATGGCCACCATGGACATCATCAAGCTGTACGGCGGCGAGCCGGCCAACTTCCTCGACGTCGGCGGCGGCGCCACCAAGGAGCGCGTGACGGCGGCCTTCAAGCTGATCCTCTCGGACAGCAACGTCGAGGGCATCCTGGTCAACATCTTCGGCGGCATCATGCGCTGCGACGTGATCGCCGAGGGCGTCGTCGCGGCCGCGCGCGAGGTGCACCTGCACGTTCCGCTGGTCGTCCGCCTGGAGGGCACCAACGTCACGCTGGGCAAGGAGATCCTCGCCGACTCCGGCCTGCCCATCGTTTCCGCCGACAATCTGGCCGACGCCGCCGACAAGATCGTCGCCGCCGTGGTGAAGGAAGCCGCCTGATGGCCGTTCTCGTCGACAAGAACACGAAGGTGATCTGCCAGGGCTTCACCGGAGCCCAGGGCACCTTCCACTCCGAACAGGCCATCGCCTACGGGACCCGCCTCGTCGGCGGCGTCACGCCGGGCAAGGGCGGCTCGACCCATCTCGACCGCCCGATCTTCGACACGGTGGCCGACGCGGTGGCGAAGACCAGCGCCAACGCGTCGGTGATCTACGTGCCGCCGCCGTTCGCGGCCGACGCGATCCTGGAGGCCATCGACGCCGGAATCCCGCTGGTGGTCTGCATCACCGAGGGCATCCCGGTGCTCGACATGGTGCGGGTCAAGCGGGCGCTGAACGGCTCGGCCACCCGGCTGATCGGCCCGAACTGCCCCGGCATCATCACGCCCGACGAATGCAAGATCGGCATCATGCCGGGCCACATCCACAAGCGCGGCAAGATCGGCATCGTCTCACGCTCCGGCACGCTGACCTACGAGGCGGTGGCGCAGACCACGGCGGCGGGGCTGGGACAGACGACCTGCATCGGCATCGGCGGCGATCCCGTCAACGGGACCAGCTTCGTGGACAGCCTGGAGCTGTTCGTGAAGGACCCGGAGACCGAGGGCATCATCATGATCGGCGAGATCGGCGGCGACGCCGAGGTCAAGGGCGCCGAGTTCCTCAAGGCGTCCGGTACGAAGAAGCCGGTCGTCGGCTTCATCGCCGGCCGCACGGCCCCGCCGGGCCGCCGCATGGGCCACGCCGGCGCGGTGATCTCGGGCGGCAACGACACCGCCGACTTCAAGATCGATTTCATGAAGTCGGTCGGCATCGCCGTCGCCGACAGCCCCGCTTCGCTTGGCTCGACCATGCTGAAGGCGATGAACGGCTGACGAGGACTTTTCCACCCACGGGAACGCCGGGGAGCGGTTCCACGGCGTCCCACCCGAACGAACCACAGGCGTGATCCACGCGCCGGACCACCGAGGGAGACGGACATGAAAGCGCAAGCCCAAACGCGAACGGCAACCCGCCGGATCATCCACGACAATCCCCAGGACGGCGCCGCCGCCATCATCAAGACCGCCGTCGTGAAGACCGACGACGCCAAGGCCGAGCGCGGGCAGGTGGTGCAATCGCTCTGCCGGGCGCTCAGCATCCTGACGATCCTGGGCGAGGCCGACAGCCCGCTCAGCCTGACCGAGATCGCCGACCTCGCCGACCTGTCGCCCTCCACCACGCATCGGCTGCTGACGACGCTGCAATACGAGCGCTACGTCCGCTTCGACCAGAGCGCGCGGGGCTGGGTGGTCGGCGTCCAGGCCTACATGACCGGCACCAATTTCCTGAAGACCCGCAACCTCGTCGACGTCGCCCGGCCGCGCATGCGCCGGCTGATGGAGGAAAGCAGCGAGATCGTGAACCTCGCCGTCGAGGAGAATGGGGAGGCCATCTATCTGGCCCGCGTCGGCGGCCCGCGCGTGGCCCAGGCCGCCGTGCCGCAGGCCGAGCGCACGCTGCTGCATTGCTCGGCCGTCGGCAAGGCGCTGCTGGCCGGCATGCCGGAGACCAAGGTCCAGGCCATCGTCACCCAGCGCGGCATGCACCAGTTCACCCGCAGCACCCTGTCGTCGCTGCCGGCGCTGCACCGCGACCTGACGCTGATCCGCAACCGGGGCTACGCGCTCGACCAGGAGGAGCGGGTGTCCGGCCTGCGCTGCATCGCCGCTCCGATCTTCGACGAGAACGCCCGCGTGATGGGCGCGCTCTCCGTCTCCGGCTCCACCCGGCGCATGGAGGACGCGCGCGTCCTGGCGCTCGGCGAGATGGTCAAGCGCGCCGCCGCCGCCGTCACCATGGAGATCGGCGGGCGCATCCCCGGTTGACTGCCCTACGGCGGCAGCCCTGATTTGAACAGAACGCCAAGAGCCGGAGGGTCTACGGTTCCCGTCCGGCATTTCCTCCCTGGCGCACTTGGGCCGCGTTCCTCAAGGAACGCGGCCTTTTTCTGCGCCGGATTCAAGTTTCCATGGAATGGAAAAACATCCGAATCCTGGGATGATATTTGGGAATCGGTGCGATTGTGGCTGCGGGAAAGGGGTTCCTTTCTCATCGGGCGGATGTGTTGTTTTGCATGTTCGCGCTTCTCTCGGATACTGGCCGCGCCGTCACCGGCGCGGCCATTTTTTTCTTCAAGCCAGATCGAACACCAGCACCTCGGCGAGATCGGCCTGATCGAGGATCACCGCCTCCTCGTGGCTGAACGCCGCGCCGTCGCCTTCCTTCAGCAGCGTGCCGTTCACATGCACCTGACCGCGCGCCACCTGGACCCAGGCGTGGCGGCCGGGGCGCAGGGTGAGGCGGGCGCTCTCCGCGCCGTCCAGCAGGGCGGCGTGGAGATCCACGTCCTGGTGGATCTCCACGCTGCCGTCCCGCCCGTCCCGCGACCCCACCAGCCGCAGCTTGCCACGCTTCTCGGACTCGCCGTAGGTCTTCTGCTCATAGCCGGGGGCGATGCCGTTGGCTTCCGGCAGGATCCAGATCTGCAGGAAATGCAGGGAGTCGGTCTGCGACGCGTTGTACTCGCTGTGGCGGATGCCGCGCCCGGCGCTCATGCGCTGCACCTCGCCGGGCCGGATGACCGAGCCGGTGCCGATGGAATCCTTGTGCTCCAGCGCGCCACTCAGCACGTAGGACAGGATCTCCATGTTGGCGTGGCCGTGGGTGGGGAAGCCGGCGCCGGGGATCACGCGGTCCTCGTTGATGACGCGCAGCGCCCGGAACCCCATCTGGCGCGGGTCGTGGAAGTGGCCGAAGGAGAAGGTGTGGCTGCTGTTCAGCCAACCCATGTTGGCGACACCGCGCTCGTCCCGATGACGGATCGTGATCATGATGAAACCCTCCTTGCCCTCTGGGCCGTGGCCCAACGGGCCGTTTCGTTGACACATCATGTGGCAACCGGCCCGTCAGGAACAATTGTGCGAATATGCACATGATTGTTCTGTTTATGGGGACAATAGGGGAGATGTTTCGTGTCTGGAGCGAGTGGCCCTTCTCCCCTTGAGGGAGAAGGGTTGGGATGAGGGGTATTCGCCGTAGGCGAAGGCGAGGAGACTTGCGCCCCCTCACCCAACCCCTCTCCCTCAAGGGGAGAGGGGCTTTACGGAATCACCAGCATGCATGCAGGAGATGTGTGAAGACCTCTAGGCCTCAGGGCGCTGGCACGCCCGCCTGCCATTGGTCCCAATGGGCGACGATGTGGTCGGTCATCCGGGCGCCGACCGTCGCGACGTTCTCCACCGTCTCGGCGAAGCCGCCGGCCGTCTCGCCGGGCTTGGGGTCGAGGTGCTGGAGGGTGGTCTCGTTCGGGTTCCCCTGGTCGAAGTTGACCGCGCCGCGCAGGCTCATGACGCGGTCCGAGCCGAGCGAGCGCTTGATGACCAGCGTGATCGCCGCCGCCTCCATCTCGGTGATCACGTAGTCGTCGGCGCCGTAGAGCTTGGCGATGTACTGCGCCTGCTCCGACATGCCGGGGCCGTGGAAGAAGGTGTCGCCGGTCATGTGGGTGCCGGTGCCGACGAAGGGGGCGCGGCGGGCGGCCTCCTGCGGGTAGCGTTGGCGGTAGGCCTTGGCGGAATCGGAATCCTTCAGCGGCGTGTCGGCGGTCAGCTTCATCGCCCAGTTGACCAGGGCGGGGTTCATTTGGAACAGACGCACCGCCTCGTAGCCCTTGCGCGGCATGAAGGTCGGCTCGCCGGCCTTGTTCTCCTCCGGCGCCCAGCGGTGGCCCAGATCGTAGTCCACCACCCAGCTCGCCCAGTTGACCTCGCCGATGGTGCCGCGCGACGGCGGGGTGCCGGCGACGCCGGAGATGATGAAATAGGCCTGCGACAGGTCGAACTGCGGGTTCAGCAGGATGGCCTGCATCGACGCCGAGGAGCTGACCTTGCCCATGCCGAGCACGGCGCCGCACACCCCGTCGGCGTTGCAGTGGACCGGGTTGGGCGCGCCCTTGACGGCGATGGGCTCGCTGGCCTGCCAGTAGCGCTCGTACCAGTTCTGGAACTCGCCGGCGCGGTCGCCGGTGTTCTTGCCGATCTCGAACATGGCCCCGACGAAGACCTTGACCTTGATCGGCTCCGCCGCGTGAGCGGCCGTGCCGAGTCCCACAAGCAAGAAGGAAGACAGGGCGAGACGCCGGAAACCGCCTGCAATCGACACGATCGAACTCCGTTGAAAGACTGATGGCTGCATAATGGAGTATGAGATCGACACAGTCAAATCTGCGATGGAGGCGCGCCTTGATTGCGTTGCGAGAGTTCCGGTATTTTCAGCAATTTACGACAATCGGCGACAGGCGGCCGATGTTCTTCCAGGGTGTGGAAAAGTGCGGCCGCCGCGTCTCCGTTCAGCGCGCCTCGACCATGCCGACGAACTGGGCCAGCTCCGGGGTGGAGGGACGGTCGAACAGTTCGGCCGGCGCGCCCTGCTCGATGATGCGGCCGCCGTGCATGAAGACCAACTGGTCGCAGACCTCGCGGGCGAAGCGCATCTCGTGGGTCACCAGGATCAGCGTCATGCCCTCCTCGGCCAGCTTGCGGACGACGGAGAGCACCTCGTTGACCAGCTCGGGGTCGAGCGCCGAGGTGATCTCGTCGCAGAGCAGCACCTTGGGCGCCATCGCCAGCGACCGCGCGATGGCGACGCGCTGCTGCTGGCCGCCCGAGAGCTGCGAGGGGTAGGCGTCGAACTTGTGCCCCAGCCCGACCTTGGCCAGCGCCTGCTCGGCGGCGGCGCGGGTCTCGGGCTTGCCCATCTTCTTGACCACCTTGAGCGCCAGCATGACGTTCTCGCCGGCCGACAGGTGGGGGAACAGGTTGAACTGCTGGAACACCATGCCGACCTTCAGGCGCAGCGCCCGCAGGTCGATCTGGCTGGGATCGACGCATTCGCCATCGACCTCGATGACGCCGTCGTCGATGCGCTCCAGCCCGTTGATGCTGCGCAGCAGCGTGCTCTTGCCGGAGCCGCTGCGCCCGATCATGGCGACGACCTGCCCCTCGTCGACGGTCATGTCGACGCCCTTCAGCACCTCGACCGGGCCGAAGGACTTGCGGATGTTGGACAGCTTAACGAGCGGCATGGAGCTTCCTTTCCAGCGCCTTGGCGGAGAGCGACAGCGGGTAGCAGAGCGCGAAGTAGATCAGCCCGACGAGGCCATAGACCAGGAAGGGCTGGAAGGTGGCGTTGGTGATGGCGGTGCCGACCTTGGTGACCTCGGCGAAGCCGATGATCGAGGTGACGGCCGTCCCCTTCACCACCTGCACCGAGAAGCCCACCGTTGGCGGGACCGCGATGCGCAGCGCCTGGGGCAGCACCACCCAGCGCATCTGCTCCCCGAAATTCATGGCGAGGCTGGAGGATGCCTCCCACTGGCCCTTCGGCACCGCCTCGACGCAGCCGCGCCAGATCTCGGCGAGGTAGGCGCTGGTGAACAGCGTCAGCGCCACGGCGGCCGAGGTCCAGGGCGAGGTCTCGATGCCGGCCAGCGGCAGGGCGAAGAAGGCGATGAACAGCTGCATCAGCAGCGGCGTGCCCTGGAACAGCTCGATGTAGAGCTTGGCCGCGCCTTGCAGCGGCGGGACCGGGGCGACGCGGGCGAACAGCACCAGCAGCCCGGCGACGCCCCCGGCGACGAAGGCGATGACCGACAGCGCGACGGTCCAGCGCGCCGCCAGCAGCAGGTTGGACAGGATGTCCCACAGGGAGAATTCAAGCACGGGCGGCTCCCTTCATGAACATCCGGTGGCCCATCCGCGCCAGCAGCCAGCGCACCCCGACCGCCAGCGCCAGATACAGCGCGGTCGCCAGGAAATAGGCCTCGAAGGGGCGGAAGTTGCGGGACTGGATGAAGTTGGCGGCGAAGCTCAACTCCTCCGTCGCGATCTGCGAGCAGACCGAGGAGCCCAGCATGACGATGACGATCTGGCTGCTCAACGCCGGCCAGATCTTGCCCATCGCCGGGCCGAGGATGATGTAGCGGAAGATCTGCGGGCCGGTCATGCCCAGGCTGGCCCCGGCCTCGACCTGGCCCTTGGGGGTGGCGTCGATGCCGGCGCGGATGATCTCGGTCGAATAGGCGCCGAGGTTGATGACCATCGCCAGGATCGCCGCCGCCCATTCCGGCATGCGGATGCCCAGCGAGGGCAGGCCGAAGAAGATGAAGAACAGCTGCACCAGGAAGGGCGTGTTGCGGATCAGCTCGACATAGGCGCCGACGGCGATGCGCAGCGGCCGGTTGCCGGAACTGCGCGCCGCCGCCCCGGCGATGCCGATGCCCACCCCCAGCACGGTGCCGGCCACGGTCAGCCCGACCGTGGTGGCGACGCCGTGGACCAGCACGGGCGCGTAGTCCCACAGGGACGAGAAATCGAACGTGTAGGCCATGGGACCTCCGCGCTGGAAAGGGGGAGGGGAGAAGAAGCCCCTCTCCCCTTGCGGGAGAGGGGTTGGGGTGAGGGGGCGCAAGCTTTCCGCCTGCGGCGGAATACCCCTCATCCCAACCCTTCTCCCGCAAGGGTAGAAGGGCTTAACAAGCGACGCTCACAGATCCTTGGGCAGCGGCGCGTGCAGCCACTTCTCGGCGATGGCGGCCAGCGAGCCGTCGGTCTTCGCCTTGGCCAGGATGGCGTTGACCTTCTCCAGCAGCGGACCCTCGTCCTTGCCCAGCCCGATGAAGCAGGGCGAGTTCTTGACCAGGAACTTCAGGTTCGGCAGCCGGGGCGGCTTGCGCTCCAGGATCGCGGCGGCGACGACGTTGCCGGTCGCCACCAGCTCCACCTGGCCCGACAGGAAGGCCGAGATGGTGCCGTTGTTGTCCTCGTAGCGGCGGACGTTGACCTTGTCGGAGATCACCTTCGACAGCTCGATGTCCTCGACCGAGCCGCGCGTGACGCCGACCGTCTTGCCGTCGAGATCGGCGACCGTCTCGGCCTTGACCGAATCCGGGCCGAAGACGCCGTTGTAGAAGGGCGCGTAGGCGGCCGAGAAGTCGATCACCTTCTCGCGCTCGGCGTTCTTGCCCAGGCTGGAGATGATCAGGTCGACCTTGCCGGTGGTCAGGTAGGGGACGCGGTTGGCGCTGGTGACGGGGACCAGTTCGACCTTGGCGCCCATCTCCTTGGCGAGCAGGGTGGCGGTGTCGATGTCGTAGCCGACCGGCTTCATGTCGGTGCCGACCGAGCCGAAGGGCGGGAAGTCCTGCGGCACCGCGACGCGCAGCACCTTCTCCTTGGTGATTCGCTCCAGCGCGTCGGCGTGGGCCGCCGTGCTGAGGCCGCCCGTCAGAACGGCCGTGGCAAAGCCGACGGCACCGAGTATCGTTGCAAACCGCATGGCACCTGATCTCCAACCGAAAGGATGTGCGCCGCTCTACTTCAAACGGCGTGCCACTTCGGACGGGGCGGGGGCGATGGGGGTCAAAGGGCCGGAACCGTTACGTTTATCCCAGCAATGCCGCCATATGTTACGATGGTAACGGAACGGCGGCGTGCACCGTTGCTCAATCGATGCGCAGATGACTGACGTGAAAAGCAGCAAGCCCAACGAACAGGCACTGACCGCCCGCATCCGCGACCGGTACGCCGAACTCAGCCGGACCGAGCGGCAGCTGGCCGACGTGATCCTCGCCTGTCCGGGCGAGCTGTCGGGTTATTCGGCGACCGAGCTTTCGCAGAGTGCCGGGGTGTCGAAGATGACGGTGTCGCGGCTGGTGCGCCGGCTGGGCTTCGCCAACTTCGAGGAGGCGCGTCTGGCCTCGCGGCGCGGCACCGAATGGGGGTCGCCGCTGTATCTGCTGGCCCAGCCGGGCAGGGCGGACGCGGCGGCGGGGGAGGGAGCCGCCCCCTCGGTGGAGGCCCATTTCCAGCGCAGCGCCGAGGCCGTCGCCGCCACCGCCCGCCGGATCGAGCCGGCGGCGCTGGAACGGGCGGCCCGCCTGCTGGCGGAGGCGCGGCGGGTCTGGGTCTGCGGCGCGCGCAACAGCGCCTTCCTGGCCGGCTACGCGCGCTGGCAGTTCATCCAGGTGCGGCCGGAGGTCCACCACATGGTCGCCGCCGGGGAAACCATGGCGGAGACGCTGGCCGGGCTCGGGGCGGACGACGCGCTGCTGCTGGTGGGGATCCGCCGCCGCCCGCCGTCCATCGTCCGGCTGCTGCACGCGGCGCAGGCGCGCGGAGTCCCGACGATCCTGATCGCCGACAGCCACTCCCCCCTGGAGGAGCCGGTCCCGCCGCTGACCTTCCGCTGCGAGACACGCAGCCTCGCCGCGCTCGACACCCATGTCGCGGTGATGGCGGTGATCCACGCGCTGGCCGCCGAGCTGATCCGCCTGACCGGCCCGGCCGGCCGCGAGCGGATCCAGGAGATCGAGGATCTGCACGAGACGCTGGGGGAATTGTAGGATTCCCCCGGTCGCCGTCCCTCAAATGAACAGTTCCATCGTCTGCGGCACGTTGCGCGGCGGCTCGCCGGACAGGATCGCCTGGGCGATGTCCACGGCGGCGAGCAGGGCGCTTTCCGAGAAGGGCTTGGCCAGGCAGCCGAGGCCGGCGGCGCGCGCGCCGCCGCGTTGCAGCTCCTCGCCGAAGGACGTGACGTAGAGGCAGGCCACGCCCCGCTTGGCCAGCGCCTGGGCGGCGTCGATGCCGCTGGTGTGGCGGGCCAGATGCACGTCGACCAGCGCCAGATCGGGCGGGGACGCCGCCGCCAGCTCCACGGCCTCGGCGGGCGTGGTGGCCGGGCCGAACACCTCGTGCCCGACCGCTTCCAGATAGAGGCGCTGCTCCAGCGCGATCAGCACCTCGTCCTCGACCAGCAGGATCCTCATGCGCCGTAATCCCCGGCGGCGGTCGGTTCCAGCGAGGGAACCTCGTCGGGGATCGGCAGCTCGATGCGGAAGGTCGTGCCGCGCGCCGCCGGAACGACGGCGACGCTGGCGCGGATCTGGCCGCTCAGGCTGGTGATCAGCCGCATGCCGAGGCTGCGGCCCTTGCGCATGTCGAAGTTGGCGGGCAGGCCCGGCCCCTGGTCCGACACGGTCAGCACCAGCCCGTCGCCCTCGCGCCGGAACGCCACGTCGATGCGGGCGGTCTGGCCGCCTCGGTGCTTGATGGCGTTGGTGATCAGCTCGTTGGCGATCAGCCCCAGCGGCGCGGCCTGGTCGATCGGCAGATCGACGATGTCCGAGCGCACCGCGATGTCGCACAGGATGTCGCCGCCCGACGCCCGGCCCAGATCCTCGCACAACTCCTTCAGGTAGGTCCCGAACTCGATGGTCTGGAACTGGTCGGCCTGATAGAGCCGGTTGTGGACGCGGGCGATCGCCTCGATCCGGCTGCGGGCGTCCTGGAAATGGGCGCGGGCGGTCTCGTTCGGCAGGCTCAGCGTCTGCAGCGTCAGCAGGCTGGACACCAGTTGCAGGCTGTTCTTGACCCGGTGGTTGACCTCGCGCAGCAGGGTCGATTTCTGGCCGACCAGCTTGCGCAGCGCGGCCTCCATCGACTTGATCTCGGTCACGTCGATGTGCATCAGCACGGTGCCGCCGAAGGGGCCGGCGGTCATCGGCGCCGCGAGGCAGCGGAACCAGTGCTGGCTGGCCTCGCCATGCCCGGCGTATTCCGTCGAGAGCGGCAGGCCGCCGTCGGCCAGCAGGCTGCGCAGCCCCTCCAGCACCGCGTCGCTCTGCGGGTCGGCGTCGCTCTGCGGGTCGCCCTTGCGGTTGCCGTCGCGCGCGCACATCTCCAGGTAGTTGTCGCCGACGATGGATCCCTGGCCGAGGAACTCGGTCTCCGGCCCGGCTTCCGCCCAGGCCCGGTTGACCGAGACGATCCGCCCGACGGGGTCGAGCACGGCGATGAAGGCGGGCAGGGCGTCCAGCGTCGCCTTGGTCTGCTCGGCCAGCTGGCGCATGGACAGCGCGCTGGTGCGCAGCTCCTCGCGGGTGCGGCGGCGCTCGGTGATGTCGCGCAGGATGCCGGTGATGAAGCTGCGGCCTTCCGACTGCCAGCGCGCCATCGACAGTTCCAGGTCCATCCGGCTGCCGTCGCGGCGGCGCCCGGTCAGCTCCACCGCCTCGCCGCTCTGGTCGAAGGCGCCGCCGTCGGGCGCATTGCGTTCGGACAGCTCGACCCAGGCGGGGGCGTCCTCGCCGAACAGGGTGTGGATGTCGCGGCCGATCAGCTCGTCCGGGCGGTAGTCGAACTGGCGCGCGGCGGCGCCGTTCATCCACTGCACCGTGCCGCGCGTGTCGGTGGTGATGATGGCGTCGGGGGCGGTGTCGACGATGGCGCGGTAGCGGGCGTCGCGCTGCTCGCGCAGCACCCGCTCGCGGTTGACCGAGGCGGTGACGTCGGTCACTTGGATCAGGCAGCGCGCCTCCCCGCCCGACGGCAGCGGGCGGATCAGCACGTTGTGAACCATCTTGCGCCCATCGGGCAGGCGCAGCGGAAACAGCATCGGGTTCAGCGTGTTCGACAGCACGCCGGGCGCGCCGGTCGCCAGCACGTCGCGCACGGCGGTGTGCAGGCGCGATTCGCGCAGGTTCGGGAAGGCGTCGAACAGGTCGTGGCCCATCACCGCGCGGGCCGGCACGTCCGACGCGCGCTCCATCCAGTTGTTCCAGTAGCGGACGCGCCCATGGCGGTCCAGCAGCAGGATGCCGGCGTCCAGCGCGTTGAGAACGTCCTCGGCCCAGGCCGGCTGTTCAGACAGGATCGGATCCATGCGGCGTCCCGGGCGTCGTGCTGGGGATCCCGGCGGACGGCGTCGGGGACGCGATCCCTTCGATGAATCCGTGAATGAGCAGTTTCAGCGATTCCAGAGACGAAACTCCCATCAGCAAGGCTATGTAGCCGCGGATGCTGCGGCTGCGGATCGAAAAGTCGATGTAGAGAAAGAGCACGAGGTCGTCGGCGTTCCCGGTCTTATCCTTAAGAATGTTTGCCCCGTTGCCGCGCAGCACGGCGGGCAGCGAGATCGACAGCTGGTCCTTCAACGTGTTGGCGATGACGACGAGGCATCCGTTCAGGATGATGTTGCCGATCTCCGCCAGCGCGTCCTGTTCCAGATCGACGATCTCGGCCAGGGTCAACTCGCTGCCCAGAACCGCGCGGGCGAGCTCCAGGCTGTTGACCTCGGGAAAGATCAGCAGCGCCCGGCCGGCGAAGGAGCCGCGGAACTCCTGCTCCACCGCGACGAGGCCGGAGCGCTCGCGGGTGACCAGGAATTCCGTCGCGGCCTCGCGGCTGACGATGTCGACCGACGGCACCGACAGGAGAACCTGGTCGGACACCATGCGGCTGAGATGGGTCGCGGCCCGGCCGACGCCCATGTTCACCAGCTCGGTCAGCGCGTCGCGCTCAAGATCGGTCAATTCCACCATACGCGGCGCCAAAGTCCTTCATGTCCAGCGCCGCCCTGGTGGGGCGCGTGACGGATGTTGCGACAAGTGCGCGGGAAAAAGCACGCTCGTCAACGGCATATAGCAATACGGCGGAGCCATAGGCGGTTCCGCCGCACTCCAAAGATCATAACATTTTCAAGAAAAGCCGGCCCTCAGCCCCGCTCGTCGAAAGGGAAGGGGTGCCGTTCCCGCGTCGGAGACGTCCGGCGGTCGTGCGGGCACGGGTAGCGCCGGCAGGTGCGGCGGTACAGCTCCGTCAGGCGCAGGGTGGCCGATTCGTCGGCGCGGCGCCGGGCGTCGGTCAGCGTGTCCCACACCATCTGGCGCATGGCCGCGTGGCCCCAGGGCTCGCGCAGCATTTCGGCCCCGCGCGCGGCGGCCTCCTCCAGGGTCAGGTGTTCGTGCTTGGCGATGACGGCGATCTCGTCCTGCGCCAGACAATTCGTCCCGGGTGCGCGCGGCTCCCGCAGCTCCAGTACCGGCATGGTTTTCTCCCTAGGATTTGAAGCGATGGATCGCCGTCTTGCGCGGCGATTTGGAGCCGTGACGAATCCATTCGGGCGGTTCTTGCCCGTATTCGCGGCTATCCTTGGAGAGTAGCGGCAATTCCAGGGGGTCCGCAATAAACGGAAGGTCGCAGTACCGAAGCGCCGAGCCTCGTTCGCCCGACATAGGCGCCACCGGATAGGCCGGAGATCTTGTTTCCCGGCGCGCGGCGGAACACATTGGGGTTGCGGACGGCCCTTCGCGCCAGCCGCCGGTGTTCAGGAGAGACGACGATGACCCCCGACGAACGCAGCCTTCTGTCCGACCTGTTCCGCCATCTGCGCGAGGTGGAGAACCAGCCGCGCGACGCGGAGGCGGAGGCCTTCATCCGCCAGTCCGTGCAGGGCCAGCCCCTGTCCGCCTATTACATGGCGCAGACCGTCCTGGTGCAGCAGCAGGCGCTGACCGCGGCCCAGACCCGGATCGAGGATCTGGAGCGCCAGGTGAAGGAGGCGCAGAGCCGCGCGGCCCAGCCCGCCCCGGCCGCGTCCGGCGGCAGCTTCCTGTCCAACGCGCTGGGTCTGGGGCGCAGCCCGTGGGGCGCCCCCCGCGGCGAGGAGCCGCGCCCGGCGCCGCAGGCCCAGCCGCAGCCGTCCCGCAGCCCCTGGGCCGCGCCGCAGCCGCAAGCGCAGCCGAACTACGCGCCGCCTCCCGGCTTCGGCCAGCCGCCGGGCTATCCCGGCGGCTATCCCCAGCAATCCGGCTTCGCCCCGCAACGCGGCGGCGGCTTCCTGGCCGGAGCCGCGCAGACGGCGGCGGGCGTCGCCGGCGGCATGCTGGCGGCGAGCGCCATCTCCTCGATGCTGAGCCATTCGCCGGGCCCCTTCGGCGAGGCGGCGGCGGCCGTGGCCAGCGCTCCGGCGGCCGGGGAGACCATCATCAACAACTTCTACGGCGACGGCGCCGCGCCGCAATCCCACGACGTGGCGCACCAGCAGGACGCCGATCCCCAGAGCGCCGACTTCCAGAACGCCGACTACCAGAGCGACGACGCGTCCTTCGACGGCGGCGGGGACGGCGGCGACGATTCCTGGGTGTGAGGCGCGGTCGGGGCGAACCCGAAGCCTGAGGCGTGCCATGGCCGCGTGGATCGGAACCGTCTCCACGCGGCCATGTTGAGTCAAGGGCAACAACCCAAGGATCCAGCGATGAACATGAAGCACGTCCTTGCAACGGTGGTGGCTCTCGGACTGGGCGGAGCGGGAAGCGCGCTTGCGCAGCAGAGCGCCGCGATCCCCGGAGCCGCCGGCGACTACCGGGAAGTCAAAGACGACAAGCTTGTGGTTCCAGGCTTCAACCTCACGGTCGACCAGATCGACGACATGAACGTCATGGGGGCGAACAACGCCAAGATCGGCGAGGTCGAAGAGGTGCTGATGAACGCCGCCGGGCAACCGGTCGCCGTGGTGGTCGACGTGGAAAACAGCGTGGGCATCGGCGATAAGGAGGTCGTCGTCGGGCTGGATCAATTGCGTTTGGATGGAGGGACCCTGGTCACGGCCCTGTCCAACGGGCAGATCGCCGCCTTGCCGACGTGGCATGACTGATCGCTTGTCCAGGCAGGATCGCGTCTAGGCAGGATTGCATGGGTGCTGCCCCGGTTGCCCCCACCCTGACCCTCCCCCGCTTCGCAGGGGAAGGGGACCGCCGCCGACCGCCGACGGGCGTCCTACCCCCGCCCCTGCGAAGCGGGGGAGGGATGGGGTGGGGGCAACCGGGGCGGAACGTGCACGATCCGGCTTAGGACGTTCGTGGAAACTTCTGCGGCGGGCCCCGCCGCCGCCTCGCGCAGGGTGACGGCGCCGTTGGTGCGCTCCAGCACCAGCCTGCGCGTGTGGTAGGCGGCCAGACCGGCGTGGTTGCCGATGGTCAGCACGGTCGCCTCGGGCAGCTCGCGCCCGATCAGGTCGAGCAGTTCCGCCTCGCTCTGGGCGTCGAGCGAATCGGTGGCGTCCTCCAGGAAGATCCAGTCGGGGCGGGCGACCAGCAGGCGGGCGAAGCCCAGCCGCTGGCGTTCGGGCACCGACAGCGCCTCGTCCCAGCGCTCGGGCGTGTCGAGACGCCCGGCCAGATGCTCCAGCCCGACCAAGGTCAGCGCCTTGGCCGCCTTGGCGGGGCTGACGGTCGCTTCCAATCCGGGATAGGCCAGCACCGCGCGCAGGCCGTCGTAGGGCAGGTAGGGGCGCTCGGGCATGAAGAAGACGCGGTTGTCGGTGGGCAGCACGATGCGCCCCCGGCCCCAGGGCCACGCCCGCGCCACCGCGCGGAACAGCCGGTCCGCCGCCGCCGGGTCGCCGACGATCAGCACCCGGTCGCCGCGCCGGATCTCCAGGTCGAAGTCGTGGACCACCGCCGTGCCGTCCGGATTGTCGATGGCGACCCCGTGGAAGGACAGCCCGCGATGGGCGTCCGAGCGCTCGACCAGAATGTGCCCGGCCTTGCCGGTCTCGTCGTCGAGCCGCTCCAGCGCCTCGTGCAGACTCAACACCCGCTCGACCGAGGCGCGCCATTCGGCGGCGCGGGCGAGGTTGTCGATGGGCCAGGACAGCGCGCCGACCGTTTGCTGGAACGCCTGCGCCGTCTGCATCAGCACGCCGAGCGAGATCGTCCCGGCGATGTAGCGCGGCGCCGCCACCAGGATGGGAAAGGCCGCCGACAGCACCGAATAGGTCGCGCTGAACAGCATCATGTGGCCCAGCGCCCGCGTCTGGCCGTGCCAGCCGGTCTTAACCCCGCCGAACAGGCCGGACAGCCGGCCGCGCTCGGCCGATTCGCTGTGCAGCAGGGCGATGGCCTGCCCGTTCTCCCGCACCCGCGCCAGCCCGAAGCGGAAATGCGCCTCGAAGCCCTGGCGGCGGTTGACCGCGTCGACCAGCGGCTGCCCGACCAGCAGCGCGATGGTCGTGCCCACGGCGGCGTAGAGCAGCGCGATGAACAGCAGATGGCCCGGCACCGACAGCTCCGTCCCGAACACGGTCACCGAGATTCGGCCCGACAGCATCCACAGGATGTTGGTGAAGCTGATCAGCAGCAGCGCGCAGTAGGTCAGCGAATGGCCGAGGTCGATCGCCATCTCGGTGGTGATGCGGATGTCCTCGGCGATGCGGCCGTCGGGGTTGTCGTGGTCGCCCGGCAGATAGGCGATCTGGTGGTGGCGGCCCCGCCGCAGCCAGCCTTCCAGCAGCTTGCGGGTCAGCCAGTCGCGCCAGCCCAGTTGCAGCCGCCGCTTCACCTTCAGGTGCAGCACCGCGTTGACGATGTTGAAGGCGATGATGACGCCGACCGCCCCGATCATCGTGACGAAGCGGTCCATCGAGCGCTGCTCCAGCGCGTCGAACAGCCGCTCGCTCCACAAATTGATCAGCACCGGGACGACGACCTGCCCGATGGTCAGCAGCGCCAGCGCGGCGGTCAGCAGCCACACCCCCAGCCGTGCCTCCCCCGCCCAATAGCCGCCGGCGAAGCGCAGGAAGCGGCGCGTGAAGCTGGGGCGCGGCTCGCCGGCTCGGTCGGTCATGTCCATGGCGGGGTCGGCTTCCGATTATTCCTCCGTATCACCAACGAATGGGTGCTCACGCCCCGAAAGTACAGGGGCAAAGCGTCGGAAAGCTCATTTGTCTCCGCCTTTCGCGACGGAACTCAGGAACCGGTAGCTGTCCTTGGGGGTACGGGCCAGTGTGTCGTAATCGACGCGCACGACGCCGAAGCGCTTGGACAGCCCGAAGGCCCATTCGAAATTGTCCAGCAGGCTCCAGCACAGATAGCCCTTGACGTTGCAGCCCTCGCGCGCCGCCTGCGCCACCGCCTCCAGATGCTCGCGGAAGAACAGCACGCGCTCGTCGTCGTGGATTTGCCCGTCGTCGGCCACCACGTCGTCGTAGGCGCAGCCGTTCTCGGCGATGAAGACGGCGGGGTTGGCGTAGTCGGTGCGCAGCTCGGTCAGCAGGTCGTAGAGGCCCTCGGGCTGCACCGGCCACGCCATGCCGGTCCAGCGCCGGCACCGCGCCTCGCCCCACCAGACGTCGAAGGGGTGGCCCTCCTCGTGCTTCATCGTCATGCGGGAGTAGTAGTTGATCCCCAGCAGGTCGATGGGGTAGCGGATCGCTTCCTCGTCGCCCGGCAGCACGAAGTCGGCCATCGCCTCGGCCAGCAACGGCGGGATTTGCCCGCGCATCACGCCGTCGAGCGACACCCGGTTCCACACCGCGTCCCAGCGGGCGGCGGCGGCCACGTCCTCGGGCCTGTCGCTGTCGGGAACGGAGGGTTGCAGGTTCAGCACGGTGCCCAGCGTCAGGCCGGAATGCTCCGCCGCGATGGCGCGCAGCGCCGCGCCCTGGGCGAGGTTCTGGTGGTGCAGGGCGCGCAGGATGCCGGTGTCGCCCAGTTGGTGTCCGGGCGCGTGCTCGCCCGTGCCGTAGCCGTGGATGGCGACGACGTTGGGCTCGTTCAGCATCATCCATTCCTTGACCCGGTCGGCCAGCCGGGCGGCGACGATTCGGGCGTAGTCGGCGAAGGGGCCGACGACCGCGCGTCCCTGCCAGCCGCCGGCGTCCTCCAGCGGCTGCGGCAGGTCCCAGTGGTAGAGGCAGGCCATCGGGGTGATCCCGGCCTCCAGCAGCGCATCGACCAGCCGGTCGTAGAAATCCAGGCCGCGCGGCTCCACGGCGCCGGTGCCGGCGGGAACGATGCGCGGCCACGCGATGGAGAAGCGATAGCTGTCGAAGCCCGCCGCCTTCATCAGCGCGATGTCCTCGGGGAAGCGGTGGTAGTGGTCGCAGGCGGTGGCGGCGTTGCTGCCGTCCTGGATGCGGCCCTGCGCGGTGTAGGTGTCCCACACGCAGGCGCCGCGCCCGTCCGCATCGAGCGCGCCTTCGATCTGATAGGCGGAGGTGGAGGCGCCCCAGCGGAAACCGGGCGGGAAGGTGAGCGACGTCATGCGGTTGTCCTCCCGGACAGGATTTCGTTTTTTGTTAGCATGCACCACATTGTCCGGTAGCGCCATGCGGGGAACGTCGCCGCGACGCGGTGGCGCAGGGGCTCCGGGGGCATAGCGCCAAGCGGGGGCTGGGCGGCGCCCGCCGGCCGGCGTAGGATCCCAAACTGGGCCACCGGCGACGGAGGACAAGGCCATGGCGAACGTCACCAAGATCGTCTTCATCGGGGCCGGCAGCGCCGCCTTCGGTCTCAGCCTGTTCCAGGATCTGTTCTCCAGCACCGATCTGGCCGGCAGCACGCTGACGCTGGTCGACACCGATCCGGACGCGCTCGCCCGCATGACGGCGCTGGCGGGGGTACTGAACCGGCGGGGCGGCGCCGGGCTGATCCTCGAATCCACCACCGACCGCAAGGCGGCGCTGGTGGGGGCCGGCTTCGTGCTGTGCGCCGTCGCCATCGACCGCAACCGGCTGTGGAAGCTGGATTTCTCGGTGCCGAAGAAGCATGGGATCCGTCACACGCTGGGGGAGAACGGTGGCCCCGGCGGGCTGTTCTTCACCCTGCGCACCTTGCCGCTGATCGTCGACATCGCGCGCGACGTGGAGGCGCTCTGCCCCGACGCCCTGTTCCTCAACCTGTCCAACCCGGAAAGCCGGATCGTGCTGGGCCTGTCGCGCTGCACGTCGGTGCGGGCGCTGGGGCTGTGCCACGGCATCTTCCTGGCCCGCTGGTTCGTGTGCCAGATCCTGGGCATGCCCGAAAAGGAGGTCGATGTCTGGGGCGCCGGGCTGAACCATTTCCAATGGCTGACCGCGATCCGCGAGCGCGCCACCGGGCGCGACCTCTACCCGCTGCTGCGCGCGCGCGAGGCCACCCACGACCCCGCCTTCACCCCCCTGACCCGGCGGATGTTCCGCGCCTTCGGCCTGTGGCCGACCTGCAGCGACGACCACATGGGCGAATACCTCCCCTATGGCTGGGAGGGCGGGGAGCACGGCTTCGACTTCGACAACGACGAGCGCGGGCGGGTGATCCTGCGCGACCTGATGGACGGCGTGATCGACGGGACCAAGCCGATCCCGGAGGATTGGACGAAACCCTCCTGGGGCGAGCGGGCCGTCGCGGTGATCGAGGGCGTGCTGCACAACCGGAAGCGCTTCATCGAATCCGGCATCGTGGTCAACCGTGGCGTCCTTCCCGGCCTGCCCGACGAACTGGCGGTCGAGGTGCCCTTGATCGCCGACGCGGCGGGGGTGCACCCGGTCTCGCTCGGACGCCTGCCCGATCCCATCGTCAAGCTGCTGTCGATCCAGGCTGCCGTGCAGCAGGTGGCGGTGGAGGCGGCGCTGCATGGCTCGAAGGAACTGGCCCTGCAAGCCCTGCTGATCGACCCGGTGATCACCTCCACCGACGCCGCCGTCGCCATACTGGACGAGCTGTGGGAAGCCAACCGGCCCTACATCCGCCCCTGCCTGTAAAACCCTTCTTCAAAGGCCATCCTTCAAAGGCCATCGGGCGGGGCAAGACGCCACGCTTCGCACCCAAAGGATTCACGCCGAAAGAAGCCGGAACAAGGCCCCCCGCCATGGGTTGAACGCACACCTTCGGGCGCCCACTCTCCGGTGGCGTTCTTTTCAATCGCGGAAAAAGGCGGACCATGGCGAACATTCTGAAACAGGCGACGCGGCTCGGTGAAGGACGACCCTTTCCCTTGGGCGCCACTTGGGACGGCATCGGTGTGAATTTCGCCTTGTTCTCGGCCAACGCCACGAAGGTCGAACTCTGCCTGTTCGACGAGACCGGCGAGGAGGAGCTCGAGCGGATCGAGCTTCCCGAATTCACCAACGAGATCTGGCACGGCTACCTGCCCGACGCCCGTCCGGGCCAGCTCTACGGCTACCGCGTCCACGGCCCCTACGAGCCGGAGAACGGCCACCGCTTCAACGCGAACAAGCTGCTGATCGACCCCTACGCCAAGGAATTGGTCGGCGAGATCCGCTGGAATCCGGCGCATTTCGGCTACGTCATGGAATCGGGCGACGACACCACCTTCGACGAGCGCGACAGCGCGCCCTTCATGCCGAAATGCCGGGTGATCGACCCGGCCTTCACCTGGGGGCGCGGCGAGACCTCGCCGGCCGTGCCGTGGGACCGGACGATCTTCTACGAGACCCACGTCAAGGGCTTCACCAAGCTGCACCCGGCGGTGCCCGACCGCTTGCGCGGCACCTACGGCGGCATGGCGATCAAGGAGGTCATCGACTACGTCAAGAGCCTGGGCGTCACCTCGGTGGAACTGCTGCCGATCCACGCCTTCGTCCAGGACCAGCATCTGGTCGACAAGGGGCTGGCGAACTACTGGGGCTACAACTCCATCGGCTTCTTCGCGCCCGAGCCGCGCTACGCCGCGACCAGCAACAGCATCAAGGAATTCAAGGAGATGGTCGCCCATCTCCACGCCGCCGACCTGGAGGTGATCCTCGACGTCGTCTACAACCACACCGCCGAGGGCAACGAGCGCGGGCCGACCCTGTCCTTCAAGGGGATCGACAACGCGTCCTACTACCGGCTGATGCCGGACGAGAAGCGCTACTACATCAACGAGACCGGCACCGGCAACACGGTCAACCTCAGCCACCCGCGCGTCTTGCAGATGGTCACCGACAGCCTGCGCTACTGGGCGACCGAGATGCACGTCGACGGCTTCCGCTTCGATCTGGCCACCATCCTGGGGCGCGAGCCGCACGGCTTCGACGAGGGCGGCGGCTTCCTCGACAGCTGCCTCCAGGACCCGATCCTGTCCAGCGTGAAGCTGAGCGCCGAGCCGTGGGACTGCGGCCCCGGCGGCTATCAGGTCGGCAACTTCCCGCCGGGCTGGGCCGAGTGGAACGACAAGTTCCGCGACACCGTCCGCGCCTTCTGGAAGGGCGACGAGGGCAAACTGCCGGAATTGGCGCCGCGCCTGTGCGGGTCGGGCGACGTCTTCAACAAGCGCGGCCGCAAGCCGTGGTCCAGCGTGAACTTCATCACCGCGCATGACGGCTACACGCTGCACGACCTCGTCTCCTACAACGACAAGCACAACGAGGCGAACGGCGAGAACAACAACGACGGCCATTCCCACAACATCTCGTGGAACCATGGGGTCGAGGGACCGACCGACGACCCCGAGATCAAGGCCCTGCGCGAGCGCCAGAAGCGCAACCTGCTGGCGACGCTGCTGCTGTCGCAGGGCACGCCGATGCTGCTGGCCGGTGACGAGTTCGGCAACACGCAGAACGGCAACAACAACGCCTATTGCCAGGACAACGAGACGGCGTGGCTGAACTGGGACAGCATCGACGAGGACGGCCAAGCCCTGATCGAGTTCGTCCGCCGCGTCATCGCGGTGCGCCAGTCCTTCCCCATGCTGCGGCGCGGGCGCTTCCTGTCGGGCGAGTACAACGCCGAGTTCGACGTGAAGGACGTGACGTGGCTGACCCCGGCCGGCGACGAGATGGCCGACGGCCACTGGCACGACGGCAACGCCAAGTGCCTGGGCATGCTGCTGGACGGGCGGGCACAAGCGACCGGCATCAAGCGCCCGGCGATGGACGCCACGCTGCTGCTGGTGGTGAACTCGCACCACGACGTGGTCGGCTTCACCCTGCCCGAGGTCAGCGGCGGCAGCGTGTGGCGCTGTCTGGTCGACACCAACGCCCCCGACCCCGACGAGGTGCCGCGCGTCAACACCGGCGACACCTACATGGTGACCGGACGGTCGCTGCTGCTGCTGGCGCTGGAGCCGGAAGGCAAGACCTCCTTCGCGCTGCGCCGCGCCGCCCGCGCGTTGCGGAGCGTGGCGGAAACCCCGGCGCCGGTGTCCTTCTCCGAGGAGGAGCCGGTGGCGGAGGCGGAGGTTGAGGCGGCCGAGGAGGCCGAGGTCGAGACGGCGGAAAAGCCGACCGCCTAAGAAAACCGCACAGACGCGGCTCCGCGTGCCCCCTCCCTAACCCTCCCCCGCCTTCGGCGGGAGAGGGGACTGCCGCCACACTTCGACAAGCATCCGGCCCCCTCTCCCGCGCAAGCGGGGGAGGGATGGGGAGGGGGCGCGCAAGGCGGAATTTGAACAATCCTGTTTAACTCTCCATCGAACCGTCACCCTCCGGAAAAAGCGGCCCATCATGAAACTCTTCGAATGCCAGCATTGCCACCAGCCGCTCTATTTCGAGAACACGCTGTGCGAACGCTGCGGCCACCGGCTCGGCTACATGCCCGATCCGGGGATGCTGACCGCGCTGGAGCCGACGGAGACCGAGGGCGCCTGGACCGCGCTGGCCTTTCCGGGCAAGCGGTTCAAGTTCTGCCGGAACGCCGAACTCGACGCCTGCAACTGGCTGCTGGAGGACGACGACGAGGCGACCCACTGCGCCGCCTGCCGCCACAACCACATCATCCCCGATCTGTCCGACGCGGAGAACCTGACGCGCTGGCGCAAGCTGGAACTGGCCAAGCACCACCTCTTCTACACGCTGACCAACCTCAAGCTGCCGCTGAAGACCCGCGCCGAGGATCCGGAGAACGGCCTCGTCTTCGACTTCCTGTCCGACACGGTGAACCCCGACGGCAGCGTCACGCCGGTGCTGACCGGCCATTCCAACGGCCTGATCACCATCAACGTCGCCGAGGCCGACGACGCGGAGCGCGAGAAGCGGCGCACCGAGATGGGCGAGCCCTACCGCACGCTGCTCGGCCATTTCCGGCACGAGATCGGCCATTACGTCTGGGATCGTCTGGTGCTCGCGAACCCGGACACGCTGGAGCGCTTCCGCGCCCTGTTCGGCGACGAGCGCGAGGATTACGGCGAGGCGCTGCAACGCCACTACGCCTCCGGCCCGCCGGGCGACTGGCAGTCCAACTACGTCAGCGGCTACGCCGCCGCCCATCCCTGGGAGGATTTCGCCGAGACCTGGGCGCATTACCTCCACATCGTCGACACGCTGGAGACCGCGCGCGCCTTCGGCCTGAAGATCCGCCCGCGCGTCAGCGAGGGCGCCGATCTGCAGGCCGAGGTGGACTTCAATCCCCACAAGGCCCGCGACATCGAGGATCTGATCGAGCCCTGGCTGCCGCTGACCTACGCGGTCAACAGCCTGAACCGCAGCATGGGCCAGCCCGACCTCTACCCCTTCATCCTGTCGAAGCCCGTGATCGAGAAGCTCGGCTTCATGAACAAGATGGTGCGGGCGCTGTAAAGGTCGGAACCGTCGGCGCTCAGGCCGTCGGCGCGTCGGCCGCCGCCATCGCCGGGGTCCAGCGGACGGCGCGGTTGCGCCCGTCGCGCTTGGCCTTGTAGAGCGCTTCGTCGGCGCGGCGGATCACCACGGCGATCTCGGCCGAATCCTCCGGCCAGGAGGCGACGCCGATGGAGCAGCCGACCCGCACCGCCTCGCCGCCGATCGACACCGGTTCGTTGACGGCGGCGATGATGCGGGCGGCCAGTTCCTTGGTGTCGGGGGCCGGCTTGCCGGAGGGGCGCGGCAGCACGGCGGCGAACTCGTCGCCGCCCAGCCGCGCGACCACGTCGTCGTCGCGGAAGATGGTGGCGAGCCGTCCGCCGACCTGCCGCAGCACCACGTCGCCCGCGTCGTGGCCGAGGCGGTCGTTGATCGGCTTGAAGCCGTCGAGATCGATGTACATCATCGTCGCCGCCCCGTCGCTGCCGCTGGTCGAGGCCTCGACGTACTGCTCGAAATAGCGCCGGTTGGGCAATGCGGTCAGCCGGTCCTCGTAGGCGATGTCCTCCAGCCGCATCAGCGCGGCGTCCTTGTTGGTCAGGCTCTCGATCAAGTCGCGCAGCGCGGCCGACAGGCGGCCGATCTCGGTGGAGCCGCCGACGTTGGGGATCGCCACCCCGCCCTCGCCCCGGCGGATGCGCTCGGCCGCCTCGGTGATGGCGACCAGCGGGCGCGCGATGCGGCCGGCCGCGAACCAGCCCAGCGCGCTGAACAGCGCCGCCAGCACGGCGCCGGCCACGACGATGGTGGTGCGCAGCCGCCCGGTCTCGGCCTCGACGACGCGGATCGGCTGGCGGGCCACGGCGGTCCAGCCCAGCCCGGCGTAATCGTACAGCCCCCGGCCGTGGGCGACGCCGGTCAAATAGGTGGCGCCATCCGCCCAGCGCGCGATCGACCAGCCTTCGGTCCTCCAGTCCAGCGGAAGCGGCTTGCCCACCATCTCGTCGGGGCCGATCAGCACGTTGCCGTCCGCCGACAGAATATAAAGGGCCAGCCCCTCGCGACCCTTCAGCGAGGCGGTCAGGTCGCGCAGCGTGGTGCGCGCCCAGTCCCAGCTGTAATGGACGGCGAGGACGCCGACGGCGGTGCCGCCCATGTCGCGCAGCGGCGCCGAGACGTCGACGAATTTCGGGGTTTCGCCCGGCAGGTGCGGCACCTTGCCCTTGAGCGCGACCGCCTCGTGGACGTCGCCGACGAACAGGCCCTTCATGCCCTCGACGTGGACGGGGCGGGTGACGACGTTCTTGCCGAGCAGCAGGTTGCCGCTGGCCGCCACCACGTCGCCCTGGCGGTTGGTCGCCCCCATCCAGGCGATGGTCGGGTCGCGCCGCTTCAGCTCGTCGATGGTCGCCTGGGCGACGGCCGGATCCTTGAGGGAGTCGATCTGGGACAGCGCGGCGATCTGGTTGGCGCGCCCCCACATCGTCTGGTCGAGCTGGCGGGCCAGCGACCGCGCCAGCTCCGTCATGAAATCGCCGATCTCGCGGGTCAGCGTGTGCTCCGCCTGGGAGGTGACGAACAAACCCTTGGCGAGCGTCAGCCCCAGCACCAGGATGGCGGTGGTGACCGCCACGGTGGCCCGCAAACCCAAGCTGTTCATGCCGCGACCCCCTCGGACGCTCCGCCGATCCGGAACTCTTATGCCTTATTGGAGGGGTTTGCGATACGGGGGAGGCGCCAAAATCACCGATTTGCAACAAATTGAGGTGAGGCCGGCAACGGAATGGATGGTGTGCAAACGTTGGTTATACTGACGTTCAGCGTATTGCGAAAAAAGGAAAAGGCCGCTAGCTATACAGCCGCGGCCCGAGTTTAGGGAGGAAACGCCTGATAAGGCGGTCAAAAAAGCAGATAATGCTGCGTCGCAGAAAATCCAGCCCCGGTGGCTGGATTTTTCGTTTGTGGGTTCGACAATCCGCGAAAACGATAAGCGGGGGTGAACCTTGGCCCGAACGGGGTATGATGGCGGACCAACCAACCGGGAACCGGGAAGAGACTCCATTATGAAACGGCGTGCGTTCCTCACCACCGCGGGCGTCGGCCTTGCCGCCGGCACCGTCGCCGCCCCGGCCATCGCGCAGAGCCAGCCCGAGATCAAGTGGCGCCTCGCGTCGAGCTACCCCAAGAGCCTCGACACCATCTACGGCGCGGCCGAGTTCATCACCAAGCGCGTGGCCGCCGCCACCGACGGCAAGTTCCAGATCCGCCCCTTCGCGGCCGGCGAGATCGTGCCGGCGTTGCAGGTGCTCGACGCCGTGCAGAACGGCACGGTGGAGTGCGGCCAGTCCGCCGCCTATTTCTACGTCGGCAAGGACCCGACCTTCTGCTTCGACACGGCGATGCCGTTCGGCCTGAACACCCGCCAGCACATCGCCTGGATGATGCATGGCGGCGGTCTGGAGCTGATGCGCGAGGTGTTCAAGGACTACAACGTCATCCACATCCCGGCCGGCAACACCGGCGCGCAGATGGGCGGCTGGTTCCGCAAGGAGATCAAGGGCCTGGACGACCTGAAGGGCCTGAAGATGCGGATCGGCGGGCTGGTCGGGCAGATCCTGACGCCCTTCGGGCTGGTCCCGCAGCAGATCGGCGGCGGCGACATCTACCCGGCGCTGGAGAAGGGCACCATCGACGCGGCGGAGTTCGTCGGCCCCTACGACGACGAGAAGCTGGGCTTCTACAAGGTCGCCAAGAACTACTACTACCCCGGCTGGTGGGAGGGCTCGGCCCAGATCCCGCTGCTGTTCAACATGCAGGCGTGGGAGCAGCTTCCGGCCTCCTACCGGGTGATCCTGGAGCAGGCCTGCTGGGAGGCCAACACCTGGATGCTGGCCAAATACGACACGCTCAACGCCGCCGCGCTGAAGCGGCTGGTCGGCGGCGGCGCGTCGCTGCGCCTGTTCCCGCGCGACATGATGCAGGCCTGCGAGAAGGCGGCCTACGAGCTGTACGACCAGCTCGCGGCGACCAACCCGCGCTTCAAGAAGGTCTACGAGGCGTGGAAGCCTTTCCTGGAAGAGGAACGGCTGTGGTTCCGCGTCGCCGAGAACGGCTTCGACGCCTTCGTCTACAGCCAGTCGGCCCAGCGCAGGTAAGGGCGGGGGCAACGGGGGCGGAGTGACGGAAGGCCCAGACGAGGGGACTTTGACACGGATGAACACGGATGCCGGCGATGCCGGCCCACGGATGAACACGGATGAGAGGAAAATTTTTATCCGTGTTCATGCGTGAATGTCCGTGTTCATCCGTGTCTCATGACCATCCTTCCAAGGCTCTGCTCTTGTTGCCCTGAGGGGGCGGTCGATTCGCCCCCACCTTTTCTCCGGTTTTGGTGGCGTTTCCCTCCGCCATGCCCATCATTCGCCTTCTCAATCGCCCGCAGAAAGCGCAAAATGCCGGTCGCCGGCTGTGCAAACCATTCAAGATTGCACAACAAAGCGGCAAGGTGTTGAGTTGATCACAACATAAGCATTCCTCTTGTCTATTTTCTTAAACGCGGCTAGGGTCAGGCCCATCAAGACGGACGGAAACCGGGGCTTTCTCCCCGACATTCCGTCCCCCTCTGACGGGAGAGGACGATGGACGGCGGGATGATCGCGACGACGCAGGCTCTGGTGCGGTTCGTTGGGGTGCAGAAGACCTACGACGGCGAGCATCTCGTCGTGAAAAGCCTGGATCTCGACATCCGCAAGGGCGAATTCCTCACCCTGCTGGGGCCGTCCGGATCGGGCAAGACCACCTGCCTGATGATGCTGGCCGGGTTCGAGGTGCCGACCCAGGGCGAGATCTTCCTCGCCGACCGGCCGATCAAGAACATGCCGCCGCACAAGCGCGACATCGGCATGGTCTTCCAGAACTACGCCCTGTTCCCGCATCTGACCATCGAGGAGAACGTCGCCTTCCCACTGTCGGTGCGCGGCGTTCCCAAGGCGGAATTGAAGGACCGCGTCTCCAAGGCCCTCCAGATGATCAAGCTGGAGCATGTGGCGAACCGCCATCCCGGCCAGTTGTCGGGCGGCCAGCAGCAGCGCGTGGCGCTCGCCCGCGCCCTGGTCTTCAATCCCGCCCTGGTGCTGATGGACGAGCCGTTGGGCGCGCTCGACAAGCGCCTGCGCGAGCACATGCAGTTGGAGATCAAGCGCCTGCACGAGACGATGGGCATCACCGTCGTCTACGTCACCCACGACCAGGGCGAGGCGCTGACCATGTCGGACCGCATCGCCGTGTTCAACGACGGCGTCGTCCAGCAGATCGACCGGCCCGACGCGCTCTACGAACGCCCCGTCAACAGCTTCGTCGCCAACTTCATCGGCGAGAGCAACGTGTTGAGTGGAACCGTTCAAAATATCGAACAGGGTTATTGCCAAGTCGCGCTGGACGGCGGCGGTTCGGTGCTGGCGCTGGCGGTCAACGTGACGGCCGGCGGACGGACCTCGCTGTCGGTGCGGCCGGAACGGGTCGCCATCGCGACCGCCGACGACGTCGACCCCGCCTTCAACCGGCTGCCGGCCACCTTGAAGGACCTGATCTATCTGGGGGACCACACGCTGGCGGTGCTGGCGACCCCCGGCAACGACGAATTCATGGTCAAGCTGCCCGCCGGCGCCTACGCCGGGCTGTCGCAGGGGCAGGACGTGACCATCGCCTTCCGGCCCGACGATTGCCGGGCGCTGGATCCGGTCTGAGGCGAGGGGTCGCCTCGGGACACGGTGTCGAAGAAACCTCACGAACAACAACCACTGACACAAGGACGGGGATCATGTCGAAGTTTAGGGTGGCTCTTGGTTTCGTCGCGACCTTCACCGCCGTCGCCGCTCTGGCCTCGGCCGCCAGCGCCCGTGACCTGACCGTCGTGTCGTGGGGCGGCGCCTATCAGGACGTCCAGAAGAAAGTCTATTTCGAGCCGTTCAAGGCCGCCGGCACGCCGATGAGCGACGAGTCCTGGGACGGCGGCGTCGGCGTCCTGCGCGCCAAGGTCCAGGGCGGCGCCTCCACCTGGGACGTCGTCCAGGTCGAGAGCGAGGAGCTGGCGCTGGGCTGCGACGAGGGTCTGTTCGAGAAGATCAACTACTCCAAGATCGGCGGCGAGGAGGCCTATCTCCCGGCCACCGTCAACGCCTGCGGCGTCGGCGCCATCGTCTATGACTTCGTCCTCGGTTACGACAAGGACAAGATCAAGGACGCGCCGAAGAGCTGGGCCGACTTCTTCGACACCAAGAAGTTCCCGGGCAAGCGCGGCCTGCGCCAGGGCGCCAAGACCACGCTGGAAATCGCCCTGATGGCCGACGGCGTCGCCCCGGCCGACGTCTACAAGACGCTGGGCACCGAGGCCGGCATCGACCGCGCCTTCAAGAAGCTCGACACCATCAAGAACGACATCGTCTGGTGGAAGGCCGGCGCCCAGCCGCCGCAGCTGCTGGCGTCGGGCGAGGTGGCGATGACCTCGGTCTACAACGGCCGCATCGACGCCGCCAACAAGGCCGAGAAGAAGAACTTCGGCATGGTGTGGAACGGCGCGCTGTTCACCATCGACAGCTGGGTGATCCTGAAGGGCAGCCCGAACCAGGACGCCGCCTACAAGTTCCTCGACTTCGTCGGCAAGGCCGAGAACCAGGCCAAGCTGTCGCAGGGCATCGCCTACGGCACCTCGAACAAGGGCGCCCCGGCCAAGCTGCAGCCGGCCGTGCTGGCCGACCTGCCGACCTCGCCGGCCAACATGAAGAACGCGGTCGAGATCGACACGAACTTCTGGCTGGAGAACATCGACCGCCTGACCGAGCGCTTCAACAAGTGGGCGGCCAAGTAACGGCTTGCTGATGCGTTGACTGCTCCCTCTCCCGTCCCGGGAGAGGGAGGGGACCCGCCGCGAAGCGGTGGGGAGGGTGAGGGGCTATCGGGCGTGCGGCCCATCCATGCCCCGATAACCCCTCACCCTTCCCATGCTGTCGCATGGGCCCCTTCCCTCTCCCGGGGCGGGAGAGGGGAAAGTTCGCAGATTTCGACAGGACACCCCGATGACAGCCGCTTTCGTTGCCGGCGCCGAAATGCCGTTGAAGCGCCGATTGAAGCGGGCCGAACGCGCCCGGCAGTTCCGCGCGCTGGGTCTGGTGGCGCCGCTTCTCCTGTTCCTGATGTTCACCTTCGTCGTTCCCATCGCCGGGATGATCTGGCGCTCGGTCGACGACTGGGAGGTGCCGCAGGTCATGCCGCACACCGTCGCGGCGCTGTCGAGCTGGAACGGGCAGGGGCTTCCCGGCGAGACGGCCTACGCGGCCTTGGCCGGCGACCTCCAGGCGGCGCGCGCCGCCGGGACCATCGGCATCGCGGCCAAGCGGCTGAACTACGTCGTCAACGGCTTCCGCACCGTCCTGACCTCCACCGCGCGCAACCTGAAGACGGCGCCGGAACCCGGCACCGCCAAGGACACGCTGATCGGCATCAACCCGGCCTGGGGCGAGCACGCCACCTGGACGGCGATCAAGAGCGCCAGCGGGCCGGTCACCAGCTATTACCTGCTGGCCGCCGTCGATCTGACGCGCGACGCCGACGGCGCCATCGTCGCGTCGCCCGACGACCAGGCGATCTACCTCGACCTCTTCGGGCGCACCTTCGCCATCGGCCTCGGCGTCACCACGCTGTGCTTGGTGCTGGGCTTCCCGGTCGCCTATCTGCTGGCGAATCTGCCGACGGCGCAGTCCAACCTGCTGATGATCTTCGTGCTGCTGCCCTTCTGGACCTCGCTGCTGGTGCGCACCTGCGCCTGGATCGTGATCTTGCAGAGCGAGGGCATCGTCAACGGATCGCTGCAATGGCTGGGGCTGATCGACGAGCCGCTGCGGCTGATCTACAACCGGTTCGGCGTCTACATGGCGATGACCCATGTGCTGCTGCCCTTCATGATCCTGCCGCTCTACAGCGTCATGCGCTCGATCTCGCCGGCCTACATGCGGGCGGCGGCCTCGCTCGGCGCTCCGCCGGCCACCGCCTTCTTCCGCATCTACCTGCCGCAGACCATCCCCGGCATCGGCGCCGGCTGCCTGTTGGTCTTCATCCTGGCCATCGGCTACTACATCACCCCGGCCCTGGTCGGCGGCGCGGCGGACCAGATGATCTCGGCCTTCATCGCCTTCTACACCACGGAAACCGTCAACTGGGGCCTCGCCTCGGCGCTGGGGGCGGTGCTGCTGCTGTCCACGCTGGTGTTGGCGGCGGTCTACGGCAAGCTGGCGCTCGGCCGCCAGAACACGGGAGGTCTCAAGAATTGAGCGCGAACCATTCCCCCCGCACGCTCAGCCAGCGCGCCGCCTGGACCGCGACTTTGGTCGCCGCCACCCTGGTCTTCGTGTTCCTGATGGCGCCGATCCTGGCCATCGTGCCGCTGTCCTTCAGCTCGGGCGCCTATCTGACCTACCCGCTGCCGGGGCTGTCGCTGCGCTGGTACGAGGATTTCCTCAGCTCGCCGCGCTGGATGCTGTCCTTGAAGAACAGCGCCATCATCGGCGTCGCCTCGGCCGTCCTGTCGATGATCCTGGGCACGCTGGCGGCGCTCGGCATGGTCCAGTGGAAGAGCAAGTGGAAGCCGCTGATTCTGGCCGTCGTGCTGTCGCCGATGGTCGTTCCGGTGGTGATCACGGCGGTCGGCGTCTACTTCTTCTTCGCGCCGCTCGGGTTGACCGGCAACTTCCTCGGCCTGATCCTGGTCCACACGGCGCTGGCGACGCCCTTCGTGTTCATCACCGTGTCGGCGACGCTCCAGGGCTTCGACATGACGCTGGCGCGCGCCGCCGCGTCGCTGGGGGCGCCGCCGCTGCTGACCTTCCGCAAGGTGATCCTGCCGCTGATCCTGCCGGGTCTGGCGTCCGGCGCGCTGTTCGCCTTCGCCACCAGCTTCGACGAGGTGGTGACGGTGCTGTTCCTCGCCGGGCCGGACCAGCGCACCCTGCCGCGTGAGATGTTCAGCGGCATCCGCGAGAACATCAGCCCGACCATCACCGCCGTGGCGGTGGTGCTGACGGTGATCTCCATCGGGCTGCTGACGGTGATCGAGCTGCTGCGCCGGCGGAACGAGAAGCTGAAGGGGAACATGGCGTAAGGGGTGGTGACGATTGCCCCCTCCCTAACCCTCCCCCGCCTTCGGCGGGAGAGGGGACTCCGCCGCGCTCGACCAAGCATCCGGCCCCCTCTCCCGCGAAGCGGGGGAGGGATGGGGAGGGGGCAGATGGTGTTACAGATACGGCGGCGTGCAGGCGCTGATCAGCTCGCAGTCCTCGTCGCCGACGTTGCGGAACCGATGCGGAATGCGGCTGTCGAAGAAATAGGCGTCGCCGGGACCGAGAAGCTGCTTGCGGTCGCCGACCGTCAGCTCGATGCGGCCCTTGACGACGATGCCGCCCTCTTCGGACTCGTGCTGGAGCATGGTGCGGCCGGTGTCGGCGCCAGGCGCGTAGCGTTCGTGGAGGATTTGCAGGTTCCGCCCGCGCAGGTCGCCGACCTGACGGAACGACACCTGACCGACGGCGCTCTTGAGCTCGCCGGCCAGCTCGACCAGTTCGTCGCCCTTGAAGAAGATCTGCTCGGGCGGCGGCAGGTCGTCGGAGGAGAAGAACTCGGCCAGCGTCATCGGGATGCCTTGCAGCACCTTGCGCAGCGACGACACGGACGGGCTGCTGCGGTTCTGTTCGATCAACGAGATGGTGCCGTTGGTAACGCCTGCCTTCTGGGCCAGAGCCCGCTGCGACAGCCCGTGCTGCTCGCGGATCTGTTTCAAGCGTGTGCCTACATCGAAATCCATCACCTGGGCTCCTGGTTCCCCAACCCTAGGCAATAGCCCATTTGCGCAACCCCGTCATTAAAATATGAACAGCTAAACAGGGGTTGTTTAATTTATTAAACATGCTAGGCTTCTGTTCGCGGTCCAAGCGATCCCTCGCGGACCCCAGGCAAACCTTCCAAATCCAGGCGGATCGAACATGCTGTCGCTGAACGACCAGAGCCTTCTCCAGACCAAGGGCTATGTGAACGGCGCGTGGCGCGCGGCCGATTCCGGCAAGACCTTCGCGGTGACCAACCCGGCCACCGGCGCGGTCATCACCGAGGTCGCCGACATGGGCGCGGCCGAGACGCGCGCCGCCATCGACGCCGCCAACGCCGCGCTGCCGGCCTGGAAGGCCAAGACCGCCAAGGAGCGCGCCGCCGTGATGCGCCGGTGGTACGAGCTGATCCTCGCCGCCCAGGAGGATCTGGCCCAGCTGATGACCGCCGAGCAGGGCAAGCCGCTGGCGGAAGCGCGCGGCGAGGTCGTCTACGGCGCCTCCTTCATCGAGTGGTTCGGGGAGGAGGCCAAGCGCGCCTACGGCGACGTGATCCCGACCTTCGCCGCCAACAAGCGGATCGTGGTCCTCAAGGAGGCCATCGGCGTCGTCGCGGCGATCACGCCGTGGAACTTCCCGATCGCCATGATCACCCGCAAATGCGCCCCCGCTCTGGCCGCCGGCTGCACCGTGGTGATCAAGCCGGCCGAGGACACCCCCCTATCGGCCCTGGCGCTGGCCGAGCTGGCCGAGCGCGCCGGCTTCCCGGCGGGCGTCATCAACATCGTCATGGGCTCCGAGCCGGCCGCCATCGGCAACGAGCTGACCCACAGCCCGATCGTCCGCAAGGTCAGCTTCACCGGCTCGACCGAGGTCGGCAAGCTGCTGATGCGGCAGGCCGCCAGCACGGTCAAGAAGGTGTCGCTGGAGCTGGGCGGCAACGCCCCCTTCATCGTCTTCGACGACGCCGACCTCGACGAGGCGGTCAAGGGCGCCATGGCGTCGAAGTACCGCAACGCCGGCCAGACCTGCGTCTGCGCCAACCGCCTGCTGGTGCAGGCCGGCGTCTACGAGGCCTTCACCGCCAAGCTGGCCGAGGCCGTGAAGGCGCTGAAGGTCGGCAACGGCGTCGAGCCGGGCGTGACCCAGGGCCCGCTGATCAACGCCGACGCCATCGCCAAGGTCGAGGAGCTGATGGGCGACGCGCTGGAAAAGGGCGCCAAGGTCGCGCTGGGCGGCAAGCGCCACGCGCTGGGCGGCACCTTCTTCGAGCCGACGATCCTGACCGGCGTCACCACCGAGATGCGTGTGGCCCGCGAGGAGATCTTCGGCCCGGTCGCCCCGCTGTTCCAGTTCGAGACGGAGGCCGACGCCATCCGCATGGCCAACGACACCGAGTTCGGCTTGGCCGCCTATTTCTACAGCCGCGACATCGGCCGCGTGTGGCGCGTCGCCGAGGGGCTGGAATACGGCATGGTCGGCATCAACGAGGGCATCATCTCGACCGAGGTGGCCCCCTTCGGCGGCGTCAAGGAGTCCGGCATCGGCCGCGAGGGCTCCAAGTACGGCCTCGATGACTTCATGGAAACCAAATACCTCTGCATCGGCCTCGGCGCCTGACGCCCGACCGTTCCATCCCCAAGGACAAGACGATCATGAGCAACCAGTCCTACGTCGCGCGCCGCGAGGCCGCCGTTTCCCGTGGCGTGTCCGCCGGCCTGCCGATCTACGTCGAGCGCGCCGAGAATTCGGAGATCTGGGACGTCGAGGGCAACCGCTTCATCGACTTCGGCAGCGGCATCGCCGTGCTGAACACCGGCCACCGTCATCCGAAGGTGATGGAGGCCGTGAAGGCCCAGCTTGATCGCTTCACCCACACCTGCGCGATGGTCACGCCCTACGAGAGCTACGTCGAGCTGGCGGAGAAGCTGAACGCGCTGGTTCCCGGCCCGACGCCGAAGAAGACCGCCTTCTTCACCAGCGGCGCCGAAGCCGTCGAGAACGCGGTGAAGATCGCCCGCGCCTCGACCGGCCGTCCGGGCGTCGTCGCCTTCTCCGGCGGCTTCCACGGCCGCACGCTGCTGACCATGGGCCTGACCGGCAAGGTCGTGCCCTACAAGGTCGGCTTCGGTCCCTTCCCGGCCGAGATCTTCCACGTGCCCTTCCCCAACGCCTACCGCGGCATCAGCGAGGCCGAGAGCCTGAAGGCGTTGGAGAGCCTGTTCAAGTCCGACGTCGATCCGGCCCGCGTCGCCGCGATCATCATCGAGCCGGTGCAGGGCGAGGGCGGCTTCAACATCGCCTCCCCGGCCTTCCTCCAGTCGCTGCGCGCGGTCTGCGACACGCACGGCATCGTGATGATCGTCGACGAGATCCAGACCGGCTTCGCCCGCACCGGCAAGATCTTCGCGGTCGAGCACGCCGGGATCGAGCCGGATCTGGTGACCATGGCCAAGAGCCTGGCCGGCGGCTTCCCGCTGTCGGCGGTGACCGGCAAGGCGCATCTGATGGACGCCCCGGTTCCGGGCGGTCTCGGCGGCACCTACGGCGGCAACCCGCTGGCCACCACCGCCGCGCTGGCGGTGATCGAGGCCATCGAGGAGGAGAAGCTCTGCGAGCGCGCCGTGGCGATCGGCGAGCGCATCGCCGACCGCTTCCGCGCGATGGGTCAGCGCAACTCGCTGCCGGTGGTCGGCGACGTGCGCAACCTCGGCGCCATGGTCGCCATGGAGCTGGTGACCGACCGCGAGACCAAGGAGCCGGCGGCCGACCTGACCAAGGCGCTGGTCGCCAAGGCGGCGGAGAAGGGCCTGATCCTGCTGTCCTGCGGCACCTACGCCAACGTGATCCGCGTGCTGGTCCCGCTGACCGCGTCGGACGCCCTGATCGACGAAGGTCTGGACATCATCGAGCGTTCCCTGGAAGAACTGGTCGCGGCGTAAGCGGCCTCCCCAATCTCCCTCTCCCGCCCCGGGAGAGGGAAGGGGCCCATGCGAAGCATGGGAAGGGTGAGGGGCTATCGGAGCATGGATTCGTACCACGCCCGATAGCCCCTCACCCGGCCGCTTTGCGGCCACCCTCTCCCGGGGCGGGAGAGGGACAATAAAATCGGGAGGAGCAGGACCTTGGCCGGACCCTTGTCGCACATCAAGGTGCTTGAGCTGTCGCGCGTTCTCGCCGGCCCCTGGGCGGCGCAGACGCTGGCCGATCTCGGCGCCGACGTGATCAAGGTGGAACGGCCGGGCGCCGGCGACGACACCCGCGCCTGGGGTCCGCCCTGGGCCGGCGACCAGTCCGCCTATTTCCTCTCCGCCAACCGGGGCAAGCGGTCGATCACCATCGACTTCGAGCGCCCGGAAGGCCAGGAGCTTGTCCGCAAGCTGGCGGCGCAAGCCGACGTGGTCATCGAGAACTTCAAGGTCGGCGGGCTGGTCAAGTACGGGCTCGACTACGACAGCCTGAAGGCGATCAACCCGAAGCTGGTCTACTGCTCGATCACCGGCTTCGGCCAGACCGGGCCCTACCGCAACCGCGCCGGCTACGACTTCATGATCCAGGGCATGGGCGGGCTGATGAGCGTCACCGGCCAGCCCGACGGCGAGCCGGGCGCCGGCCCGGTCAAGGTCGGGGTCGCGGTCACCGACATCTTCACCGGCCTCTACGCCGCCATCGGCGTGATGGGCGCGCTGGCCCACCGCGAGCGGACCGGCCAGGGGCAATGGGTCGATCTGGCGCTGCTCGACGTGCAGGTCGCGGTCCTCGCCAACCAGGCGATGAACTGCCTCGTCGGCGGCACCGCGCCGCAGCGGCTGGGCAACGCCCACCCCAACATCGTTCCTTATCAGGCTTTCCCTACCCGCGACGGCTACATCATCCTGGCGGTCGGCAACGACGGCCAGTTCGCGAAGTTCGCCCAGGTCGCCGGCCGCCCCGAACTGGCGAAGGACGAGCGCTACGCCACCAACCCGGCCCGCGTCGCCCACCGCAAGGAGTTGGTCGCCCTGCTGGAGGAACTGCTGCTCGCCCGCGACAGCGCCGACTGGCTCGGCGCCCTGGAGGCGGTCGGCGTGCCCTGCGGCCCGATCAACGATTTGAGCGCGGTCTTCGCCGACCCGCACGTCCAGGCCCGCAACATCCGCCAGGACCTGCCGCACCCGGTGTTGGGCACCGTTCCCACGGTGGCGAGCCCGATCCATTACTCGGAGACCCCGCTGGTCCACGACACTGCGCCGCCGACGCTGGGCCAGCACACCGACGCGGTCCTGGCCGAGGCGTTGGGTTTGAGCGCGGCGGACATCGCGGAATTGCGGGGCAAGGGCGTCGTCTGACCGGCTAGGGTGCCGCCCCCGCTCACTCCAAAGTACCAAGCCCCCCATGACCGCGATCACCACCGCCACCGACAGCCGCCTCGGCATCCTCCTGATGCTGGGCGGCATGACGTTCTTCACGCTGAACGACGCGCTCGGCAAGTGGCTGGTGGCCGAATACCCGGTCGCCATGCTGCTGGCGGTCCGCAGCCTGTTCGGCATGGCGGTGCTGCTGCCGATGATCCTGCGCGAGGGCGTGCGCACCGTCTTCGCGGTGAAGCGGCTGCCGGTGCATCTGGTCCGCGTGGTGCTGGTCACCGTGGACATCGCCTGCTTCTATTGGGCGGTCGGCTATCTGCCGCTGGCCGACGTGATGACCATCTACATGTCGGCGCCGCTGATCGTCACCGCGCTGTCGGTGCTGTTCCTGGGCGAGACGGTCGGCTGGCGGCGCTGGGTGGCGGTGCTGGTCGGCTTCGCCGGGGTGGTGGTCGTGCTGAACCCGACCGGCGGCTTCGACCTCGTCCCCTCGCTGGTGGCGTTGCTGGGCGCCACCATCTTCGCGTCGGGCCTGATCTTCACCCGCCTGTTGCGCGAGGCCGGGACGCTGCCGTTGGTCACCTACCAGACGCTGGGCGGGCTGGCGCTGGGCGGCGCGGCGCTGCCCTTCTCCTGGACGGCGCCGGGGGTGCTGGACTTCCTGCTGCTGGGGCTGCTGGGCGTCACGGCGCTGGCCGGCCACGCGATGATCAACCGCTCGCTGCAACTGAGCCCGGCGGCGGTCGTCGTGCCGTTCCAGTACGTGTCGATCCTGTGGGCGGTGCTGCTCGATCTGGCCGTCTGGGGCACGGAGCCCAGCCTGCGCATGGGCATCGGCGGCGTGCTGATCATCGGCAGCGGCCTGTTCATCTTCCACCGCGAGCAGCGCCTCAAGCGCGGTTCCGCCGCCGGAGCGGCGTCGGACCACGTGTAGGAAGGTGATGGGGGGTATTTGGAAAGCCCTTCTCCCCTTGAGGGAGAAGGGTTGGGATGAGGGGTATTCGCCGTAGGCGAAGAGATTTGCGACCCCTCACCCCAACCCCTCTCCCTCAAGGGGAGAGGGGCTAGAAAGAACGCTACGCGAAGAAGCGCGGGACCAGCCGGATCGCCACCGGCTCCGCCGGGCGCCAGCCGAACTCCTGGATCGCGAGGTTGGACTCCACCGGCTGTCGGCCGTCCGCCAGCGACCAGGTGATGTGGGTGGTCGAGCCGTCGGGGCGTTCGGTGTTGCCGTCGATGGCGACGATCAGCGCCTGCACGCCGGACTCGTCGTCCACCGTGCCGATCACCTCGCCCTCCGTCGCATCCGGCAGCGGATGGCCGGGCGGGACGCCGAAGTCCAGCGTCACGTGATGCGCGACCAGCCGCTCGTAGCGTTGCGGGAACAGCTCCAGCAGCTTGGCGCGCTCGTCGCCGGGCAGCTCCCAACCGGTGTATCCCATGCTCACGCCCTCTCCCCTTTCCCGGTGCCCGCCGGTTCCCGTCAGCGGCGCCCGCCGTTCAGGATCTCGTCCATGACCTTGTTCGCCTCGGCCGAGCCGGCCAGCAGCTCGATCATGCGGATGGCGGTGTAGCCCGAACGCGCGCCGCCGCCAACCCCGGCGTTGCCGCCGCCCAGCGCCTGCCGGGCCTTCGCGGTCAGCGTCGCGGTGGTCTTCTGCGTCATCTCCCTCAGCTCGCCGCGCAGGCCGAGCTGGTCGGCGACGGTCGAGCATTTGCGCAGCGCGCGGGCCTGGCTTTCCGCCTGGGCCAGCTGCGTCCGCTCGTCGGCCCCGCCGTCCAGCCCGCCCAGCGCGGCGACGATGCCGGTGTCGGCGTCCTGCAGCACCTGGCTGCGCACCATCTCGTGGACCGAGCCGCGCACCTGCTTCAAACGCTGGTCGAAGGATTTGTTGCGGCTCTGCTCCATCGCGTCGCGGGTGGCGTCGAGGCTGGCCATCAGCCCGACCGCCAGATCGGCCACCGCCATGCGGTCGGGCACCCGCTCCGGGCTGGCCTTCAACGAGCGGGAGCGGTCCTCGATCTGCGCCATCACCGTGCCGCTGAGATCCATGAACAGGGTGGCGCGGTCGACGGGTTTCAGCCCCAGATCCATCTCCCACAGCCCGCCCAGCAGCGCCGACGGGTCGGCCATCCGCGAGGCGGCGAGCAGGACGAAGATCTTCAACGCCTCCGGGCGGGATCGGGCGACGCGGCGCCCGGCCTCCTGGATGCCCTCGAGGTGATCCTGGTGCAGCCGGCTGACCGGCTTGGGCGACAGGGCGGCCTTGAGGTCGCGCACTTCCGGCGCGATGGTGAGGATGGTGGCGATGTCGCCCATCGCGCGCATGCGGTCGGGGGTCAGCCGCAGGTCCATCGCCCCGTCGCGCCGGCCGGCGTCCCCGGCGGCGGTGTTGGCGATGTCGGCGACGATGGCGGCGCACTCCGCCCAGAAGGCTTCGGCCAGTCCCCTGCGCTGCGGCCCGTCGTGCAGCGCGCCGCGGTAGCTTTTCAGCCGCTCCTTGCCGATCGTCGTCTCGACCAGCGGCCACAGGCTGTTCATCAGCGCGCGTTCGATGACGCTGAGCGGCATCGGTTCGGTCTTGCCGAAGGTCTCGAACAGATCCTCGAAGGGGTCGCAGAACAGGCGCTTCAGGGTCGGACGGCGGTGGATGCGCAGCTCCACCATGCGCGGGCGGATGATGGCGATGGTGCGCCGGATGTCCGGATGGTCGCCCATCTGCTCCAGCAGCTCCACGATCTGCCGGAACTTCGGCTCGTCGATGTAGAGGAGCTTGTCGCCCAGCGCGATCAGGTCCTGGATGTCCATGGCCCTAGGCCGCCTTTCCCTTGAGCGTCTCGATCCGCATGACGAGATCGACGTCGAGCTGCCCGCTGCGCCAGTCGACGTAGGCGCGCACCGACCGCCGGTTGGCCTGCAACAGCTTCTCCGCCGCCATCGCCTGGTCGAGCCGCGTCTCGTCCTTGGGCAGCAGGGGGATGACCCGGAAGATGTCGTGAACGGCCAGATCCTGCTCGTGCCGGCTCTTGGTCACCGAATCGGCCCACAGCGCGATCAGGTACTCCCAGCCGTCGAGCAACCAGGACAGCCGGGTCGCCGCCTTGCGGACCAGCAGACGCTTGGTGTCCCATTGCCGGATCAGCGTCTCGAAGGAGGCGACCGACTGGTCGAGCTGCTTCATCACGGTGCGGGCGTGGTTGATCGTGTGCTCCGCCACCTCGGCGCAGAAGCCGCCGATGGGGGCCGCTTCCGACACGTTGTCGGTGGCCCAGTCGGTCATGCTCTCGCGGAAGCCCTGGAGGTCGCGCATCAGGCGGCGCAGCCGCGCCGGCTTGGGCGAGGTGAGAACGCCGATCGATTCGACGTAGACCGCCAGCTCGGCGATGCGGGAGTACAGCTCGGTCGGCTCCAGCGCGAGGCTGTGCGCCGCCTTCGACATCAGGTCGCGGGTCAGCCGCTGCCCCTCGACCGAGGCGAGGCCGGCGCGCAGGATCTCGGTGGATTCCAGCCCGACCGCCTTCAGCGCCTCGACGATGAGCTGGTAGTTGATGAGGAGCCGCTGCTCGTCGTCGTCGCGCAGCGCCGCCTCCGCCGCCTCCACGGCGTGGTTGCCGGCCAGCCCGCAGCGGGCGGATTGCAGCACCGCCTTGCGGATGTCGTCGGGCGAGCAGCCGTCCGCCTTGGCGATCAGGTCGTGCAGCATGCGGTCGTGCACCGTCATCGGGAAGGCCAGCGGCAGTGCCTTCCACGGCACCACATAGACGCCGCGCCCTTCCGACAGGTTGGGGACGAGCACCTCGAGCTGCTCGCGGCTGTCCTTGCGGACGCGCGTCTGGGCCAGGACGGGGGTGGTGAAGGCCACCGCGGCGCCGCGGTCCTCGAAGGTGGACGGGGCGAAATTGGTAAGCGAACGCATGTCGTGCCGGTCTTGCCTGCGGAAGAGTTTGGCCTGCGGAAGAGTCTAGAAGGAGTACAAGGCCGATTCCCTGAATTTTGCGTTAAATCCAAGAGATCGCGGACCCGAATCCCATGGCTTTCGGAGAGGCTCCGGCGCCTTGGGAGTACCCCGGCGCCGCACGATCGGCCGGATCCTCCGCTGCGCCGTTTACGTCCAGGAACAGGGGCGCTACGGACGGGGGTTGCGGCGATGGCGGTGCTGAAATGGGTCGGGTACGGGGTGCTGGGGCTGCTCGGCCTCGTCGTGGTCGGGGTGGGGGCCTTCGTGCTGCTCTTCGACTGGAACGACGCGCGCGGCTTCGTCGCCCGCCGCGCCACCGCCGCGCTCGGCCGCGAGGTCGCCATCGACGGCGACCTGCGGGTCAAGCTCGGCAACCCGATCCACATCCACGTCGAGGGGCTGCGCATCGCCAACCAGCCCTGGAGCGACGAGAAGGACATGGTCGCCATCCGCGCGCTCGACGCCACGCTGCTGCCCTGGCCGATCCTGAAGGGCAACTGGGAGCTGCCGGAACTGCGCTTCGACGGCCCGAAGATCGTGCTGGAGACGAACGACAAGGGCGAGAACAACTGGACCTTCGCGCCGACCGCGACGAAGGAGGTCGCCAAGGAGGCCGTCACCCCCGACAAGCGCGGCGACATCCCGGTGATCGGCCGGCTCGCCATCGCCGACGGCGCCATCCGCTACCGCGACCCGACCAGCGACATCGACATCGCCAACACCATCAACACCGCGACCGGCGACAACGACACCGACACGGTGAAGCTGGACGGCAAGGGCAGCTTCGCCGGCAAGCCCTTCACCCTGGCGGCGGAGGGCGGCTCGCTCCTCACCCTGCGCGACGACCCCAAGCCCTACCCGATCAGGATCGAGGCGGCGGTCGGCAAGACCAAGGGCAAGATCGAGGGCTCGGTCGCCGAACCGGTGGCGATGCGCGGCATCGACCTGTCGGTCGACCTGCGCGGCGACGATCTGGCCGAGATCTTCCCGATCCTCGGCATTCCCACACCCAAGACGCGGCCCTACGCCATCTCCGGGCATCTCGGCTACGAGGGCACCCGCTGGTCGTTCCAGGGCATGCACGGCAAGGTCGGCGAGAGCGACCTGTCCGGCGACGTGGAGGTGGAGACCGGCGGCGAGCGCCCCCGCGTGACCGCCACGCTGATGTCCAAGCGGCTGGCCGCGCAGGATCTGGCCGGCCTGATCGGCGCCTCGCCGCGCGGCAACGGCGACTATCCGACGAAGGCCAGGGACCGGGTGATCCCCACGACGCCGGTCAACGTCGAGAAGCTGCGCAACACCGACATGGACGTCCGGCTGAAGGGCCAGCGGGTCGAGGCGCCCTTCGCGCCGCTCGACGACCTCGACCTGCGGATCCGGCTCGACAACGGCGACCTGCGCTTCGACCCGCTGTCGCTGGGCATCGGCGGCGGGCGCATCGCCGGGACGGTGCAGGTGGACGGCAGCCGCAACGTGCCCGTCCTGCGCACCAACCTGGACATCCGCAAGATGCAGCTCTCGGCCTTCTTCCGCGAGACCTCGTTTGCCGGGCAGATGGGCGGCACGGTGTCGGGGCGCATCCAGCTCACCGGCACCGGCAAGACGGTGGCCGACCTGCTGGCCTCGTCGGACGGCAAGATCGGCGCGGCGGTGGACGGCGGCAAGATCTCCAGCCTCGCGGTCAAGGGGCTGAAGACCAACATCCTGGAGACGCTGGGCGTCGTGCTGTCGGGGTCGGAGCCGCTGCCCTTCACCTGCCTCGTCGCCAACCTGGCGGTGGAGAAGGGGATCGCCCGCGCCGAGGCCCTGGTGCTCGACACGCCGGAGACGGTGGTGGCGGGGCAGGGCACCATCAGCCTGCGCGACGAGAAGCTGGATCTGCGCGTCGTCGGCAACGCCAAGTCCCCGCAGTTCTTCGCCACCCACGTTCCGGTGCTGATCGGCGGCAAGCTGGGCGACCCCTCCATCGGCGTCGATCCGACCGAATCGGCGGTGCGCGGCGGCGCGGCGGTGGCGCTGGGCGTGTTCCTGACGCCGCTGGCCAGCGTGCTGCCCTTCCTTGACCCGGGCAGCGACGAGCAGCCACACTGCGGCCAACTGGTGCGCGACGCCCGCAAGCCGGGCAACGCCGGCAAGGCGTCCGGCGGGTCGGCGCCCGCCGCCAAGCCGAGCGGCAGCGCGAAGTAACGAACGGGAAACCCCGCCACCCGGCGGGACAAGAAGGACGGCCGAACGCCCCATGACCCTCGACCAGATGTTTTCGTTCGGCATCATCGGCGCGGTGATCGCGCTGCTGATCTGGGACCGGCTGCGCTACGACCTCGTCGCCCTGCTGGCCCTGCTGGCGGCGGTGGCGGTCGGCATCGTCAAGCCCAAGGAGGCGTTCCTGGGCTTTTCCGACGACATCGTCGTCATCGTCGGCTCGGCGCTGGTGGTCAGCGCGGCGGTCGGCCGGTCGGGCGTGGTGGAGGCGGCGATGCGGCCGCTGGCCCCGCGCATGGGGACCGTCTGGGCGCAGGTCGTCATCCTGACCGGGGCGGTGACGCTGCTGTCGGCGGTGGTCAAGAACATCGGGGCGCTGGCGATCTTCATGCCGATCGCGCTGCAGATCGCGCGGCGCACCGGCACGCCGGTGTCGCTGCTGCTGATGCCGATGGCCTTCGGGTCCCTGCTGGGCGGGCTGATGACGCTGGTCGGCACCTCGCCCAACATCATCGTCTCGCGCGTCCGCACCGAGATCATGGGCGAGCCCTTCGGCATGTTCGACTTCACGCCGGTCGGGGCGGTGATCGCGGCGGCCGGCGTCGCCTTCCTGACGGTCGGCTACCGGCTTCTGCCCAAGGGGCGGGCGACCGCCGCCGGCCCGGCCTTCTCCATCGACGACTACACGGCGGAGGTCCGGCTTCCGGCCGGGACGCCCTTCGTCGGCAAGACCGTCGCCGAGTTGGAGGCGTTCGGCGAGGGCGAGGTCACCGTCGCCGCCGTGATCCGCGAGAACCACCGCCGCTACGTGCCGTCCGGCCATTGGACGCTGTACGAGAACGACATCCTGGTGCTGGAGGCCGACACCCAGGCGCTGGCCGGTCTGGTCAAGCGCGCCGCGCTGCGCATGATGCACGACAAGGAGCTGCAGGGCGTCGAGAACGAGGAGGACATCGCCGTCATCGAGGCGGTGGTCGAGCAGCGCTCCCCCCTGATCGGCCGCAACATCGAGGAGATCGCGCTGCGCGAGCGCCACGGCGTCAACCTGCTGGCGCTCAGCCGCCGGGGCCGCCCGATCCGGCAGCGGCTGCGTCGGGTGCGGCTCCAGCCCGGCGACCTCGTGGTGTTGCAGGGCCGCGCCTCGGGCCTGCCGGACACGCTGGCGGAGCTGGGCTGCCTGCCGCTGGCCGAGCGGGATCTGGCCATCGGCCGCACGCCCAAGCGCACCATCGCGCTGGCCGTGCTGGCCGTCACCGTGGCGCTGGTCGCCACCGGGACGGTGCCGGTCGCCCTGGCCTTCTTCGGCGCCGCCGTCGCCATGACCGCGCTGAAGGTCGTCACCCTGAAGGAGGCCTACGACGCGGTGGAATGGCCGATCCTGGTGCTGCTCGGCGCGCTCATCCCGGTCAGCGAGACCCTGCGAAGCACCGGCGGCACCGAGCTGATCGCGAGCGCCCTGTCCGACGCGGCGCAGGGGCTGCCGCCGGTCGGTGCGCTGGCGCTCATCCTGGTGACGGCGATGGCGGTCACGCCCTTCCTGAACAACGCGGCGACCGTGCTGGTGATGGCGCCCATCGGCGCCAGCCTCGCCGAGCATCTGGGCTTGCGCCCCGACGCCTTCCTGATGGCGGTCGCGGTCGGGGCCGGCTGCGATTTCCTGACCCCCATCGGGCACCAGTGCAACACGCTGGTGATGGGGCCGGGCGGCTACCGCTTCGGCGATTACTGGCGGCTCGGCCTGCCGCTGTCGATCATGGTCGTGGTGCTGGGGACCGCCGCCATCGCGCTGTTCTGGCCGCTGGTGCCGCGCTGACGGTTTCGGGCGGGTTAATGCCGGATTCGCGCCGCACGATTGCGCGGTTCCGTCGCTTCGCCGTCTGGTGTACCCTTTCCGGATTGGACCTGTGCCTCGGGGGACGGTTCAACCGGACGGAGGGCTGGCATGTCGGTGTGGCGCCGCTATCTGGTGAAGGATTTTTCGGGGCGGCTCGTCGATCTGCCGAGCCGGCTGCTCGATCGCGCGGACGACGGCACCGCGCCGCTGCCCGCCTACGCCGGCCGCTGCGTCGAGATGGTGGCCGCCGTGCTGGTCGGCGACCGGGGCGCCCCGCCGCGCGTGGCGGAGATGGAGTTCACCAAGCTCTATTTCGACCAGTCCGGCTACGTCGACGCCGCCAAGCGGGAGCGCATGATCCGGCTGATGCTGGAAAGCTGCGCCGACCGGCGTGGTCGGCCATCCGGTCGCCCATCGGATGGTGATCGGGCCGAGGGTGATCGGAGCCGCGCCGGGGCCGCGCGCGACCAGTTGATGCGGGAGTTCGGCTGGGATCCGAAGCCGTCCGAACGCGACGCCGTGCTGAGCCGGCTCGATCCGGCGCGGCTGGACGGGGCCTCCCCGGCGGGGGGCCGCACCTTCCACTGACCCCTCCACTGACGGGGGAGGGCTCTTTTTCCGCGGGCGACTCTCCCCATATGGCGACTACCGGTCATTTGGAGCGCCTGAACCCGCGATGAGTCCCAGCGATCCCGATCCGTCCTCCCCGCCCTTCGCCCGTGGCTCCTTCGCCCGCGCCCGGCAGCTGGCGCTGATCGGCACCGGCTGCGTGATCATCGCGCTGGGCCTGCTGATCGCCCCGCTTCCGGGGCCGGGCGGGCTGCCGGTGATGATCCTCGGCGGGATCCTGGTGCTGCGCAACTCCGCCGACGCGCGCCGCCTGTTCGTGCGCACCAAGCGCCGCTACCCCCGCATCCTCGGGCCCATCGAGCGCTTCCGCGTCAAGCTGCGCCTGCGCCGCCAGCGCCGCATGGGCGCGTGACGCCCGTTTTCCACGCCCTCGGTCTCAGACCGCCGCCCAACGCCGCAGCTCCCCGCCGACGCGCTCCAGCGCCGGTGCCCAGTCCTCGAGACGCAGCTGGCGGAACACCCGCAGGCCGGGGTACCACGGCGAATCCTCCCGCCCGGCCAGCCAGCGCCAGCAGCCGTCGAAACGCGACAGCAGCCACACCGGTTTCCCCAGCGCGCCGGCCAGATGCGCCACCGAGGTGTCGACGCTGATGACCAGATCCAGGCGGTCGACGATGGACGCCGTGTCCGCGAAGTCCCGGACCTCGCCCATCGGATCGACGACGAGCCGGTCGAAGGGGGCTTCCCGCGCCTGTTCGGCCGCGACGCCCTTCTGGAGGCTGTAGAAGCGCAACCCCGCCGTGCCGAGCAGCGGCGCGAAGCCCCGCAACGGAACGCTGCGCCGGCGGTCGGCGAAGCTCCAGCGCCGGTCCTCGGGCCTCGGCTCTCGGCTCCCCCGACCAGACGAGGCCCAGGTCGGGCGCCAGCGCGCGGGCGTGGCGGAAGGCGGAGAGCGCTTTGCCCGGCGTGGCCGTGGTCGCGCAGGGCGATCCCGAGGTTGAACCACCGCGCCAGCGGGTCCGGGCGCCGGGCGAGCGCCGTCCGGGCGAGCGGCACCGCCTCCGCCCGGCCCTTGTCGAGAAGCGCGTCGGCGGCCTCGGCGAAGGCGTCCGCCTGTTCGCCGTCGCCGGCCCGGCGCAACGCCGCCTGGAGGTTTCCGCGATAGGCGGCCGAGGCGGGGTTGAGGGCGCCGCCTCGGCCATGAACCGGATCGCTGTCCCGTTGCGGCCGGTCTGGGCGTGGACCACGCCGATCAGATGCAGCAGGTCCGGGTGCTGCGCCGCCAGGGCGGTGTAGGCCTGCTCCGCCTCGGCGAGCCGGCCGGACCGGTGCAGGGCGACGGCGGCCTGCAAGGCTGTGTCCATGGTGATCACCGCAGAGCCGCAAGGTGTTTGGGGAAATCGTAGTGGCGTTGCGCCCAGAAGGGAGCCCCGTTGACGAAAGTGGAGGAAAGGAATTCAACGAATTTTGTATGTCCCATTCTTGCTTATAACGCGAAACGCATTGCTGCCTTTCCTACGCCGCCCAAGGACTGCCGCTTGCCCCGCGTGGCTGAAATGGGGTAACGGAGATCCGGGGCTTGCGCGGACGCCGGCCCGATGTCGACCAACCCAACCGAGCGTCCCGGTGGTCCGGGCCCTGTGGAGCGATGCGCAATGGACACCACCAGCAACGGGGCGCGGGCCGTCCGTGGGAACCGGGTCTTCGATCTGCCGACCACGATCTTCGAGGTCATGTCCCGTCTGTCGGAGGAGCATGGCGCGATCAATCTCGGCCAGGGCTTCCCGGACGACCGCGGACCGGCCGACGTGCTGGCGGTGGCCTCGGACGCCCTGCTGAACGGCTGGAACCAGTACCCGTCGATGATGGGCACGCCGGAGCTGCGCCAAGCGCTGGCCGGCCACGCCAAGCGCTTCTACGACCTCGACGTCGACTGGAAGACCGAGACGATGGTGACCTCCGGCGCCACCGAGGCGCTGACCGCCTGCCTGCTGGGCCTCATCAACCCCGGCGACGAGGTGGTGCTGTTCCAGCCGATGTACGACAGCTACCTGCCCATCGTGCGTCTGGCCGGCGGCGTGCCGCGCTTCGTCTCGCTGAAGGCTCCGGACTGGAGCTTCACCCGCGCCGATCTGGAAGCCGCCTTCTCGGCGAAGACCAAGCTGGTGCTGATCAACGACCCGCTCAATCCGGCGGCGAAGGTCTTCACCCGTCCCGAGCTGGAGCTGATCGCCGAGTTCGTGCAGCGCTTCGACACGCTGGCGGTGTGCGACGAGGTCTACGAGCACCTCGTCTTCGACGGCCGCGTCCACATCCCGCTGATGACGCTGCCGGGGATGCGCGACCGCTGCCTGAAGATCGGCTCGGCGGGGAAGACCTTCTCGCTGACCGGCTGGAAGGTCGGCTACGTCACGGCGGCCCCGCATCTGCTGCAGCCGGTCGCCAAGGCCCACCAGTTCCTGACCTTCACCACCGCGCCGAACCTCCAGACCGCCGTGGCCTACGGGCTGGGCAAGGACGAGGCCTATTTCACCGGGCTGGCCGGCGGGCTCCAGGCGAAGCGCGATCGGCTGGCCGAGGGCTTGCGCTCGGTCGGCTTCGACGTTCTGCCCTCGGCCGGGACTTATTTCGTGGTGGCCGACGTGGCCCGTTTCGGCTTTGCGGGCGACGACCAGGAGTTCTGCCGCCGCCTGACGGCGGAGGCCAGGGTCACCGCCATCCCGGTCAGCGCCTTCTTCGTCCAGGACGCGCCGACGACCTGCGTCCGGTTCTGCTTCTCCAAGCGCGAAGAGGTCCTCGACGCCGCCATCGAGAGGTTGAGGGCGCGCTTCGCCTGACGCCATAGCCGGGAAGCCGGCTTTACATCGGTTTCGAATTGTTGGATCCTCAAGCGGTTCGTAATGAAACGGACGCGCCGCTGTTGTCCACGCGTCGAGGCCGCCGAGGCCCGATTCCAGCAACCCGACGAGGAGGCCGATGAGCAGGCGTGGGGCGTTGGAGCGCACGGCATGAGGAGGCCCCTGTCCTTCCGCTCCAGCGTGGTGGCGCTGGCGCTCGTCGCGCTGGCGGCGGTGTGGGCCGGCTACACGCAGATGGTCGACGCGCTGCTCGCCGGCCAGCAGCGCGACGCCATCGCCGGCGCCGAGACCACCGCGCGGGCCTACGAGAGCAGCACCAACCGCATGCTGCACGAGATCGACATCACGCTGCGGAACTTCGCCGTCAAATACGGCGAGGGCGGCCTCGGCCGCGCCCGTCAGGTCCTCGACGACGGGTTGTTCGACGTCAACCTGATCCATCATTTCAGCGTCTTCGACGCCAACGGCGTCCAGACCTTCCGCAGCGAGGGGCAGGGCTTGGCCGAACCCCTGGGCGACGCCGCGGAACTCGCCTTCCACCAGGGGGAGGGGCGGACGCTGATGCACATCGGCGTGCCCTACGCCGGCACCAATTCGGGGCGGCCGCTGCTGCGCTTCTCCCGGCGGCTCGACGACGCGGAGGGGCGTTTCGCCGGCATCGTCGCCGCCAACATCGATCCCGACCATCTCTCCGACTTCTACCGTCAGGCCGACACCGGCCCGCACGGGGTGGTGACCCTGGTCGGGCTGGACGCCGTCGTCCGGGCGCGGGGGGCCAAGACGGGGAACGACGGCATCGGCATGTCCAACGCCGACTCGGCGCTGTGGCCGGCGATGCGAAAGGCGCTGATCGGCGTCTATTGGCAGGACAGCAAGGCCGACGGGCTGCGCCGCGCCTACGCCTACCGGCAGGTCCAGGGCTACCCGCTGGTCATCGCCGTCGGTGCCGCGCTGGTCGACATGGAGGCGGCGGTCGGCGGCCTGCGCCGCCATCTGCTGGCCATCGCCGCGCTGGTCAGCCTGTCCATCGCCATCGTCGCCGCCTTCCTTCTGGTCCAGCACCGCAACGCCGAGCGGCTGGAGGCGGCGCTGGCGGTCAACCGCGATTTCCTCGCCCGCGTCAGCCACGAGCTGCGCACCCCGCTCAACGCCATCCTGGGCTTTTCCGAGATCATCAAGGACCAGTTGCTGGGGCCGCAGGCCGGCGCGCGCTACGCCGACTACGCCAAGGACATCCACGTCTCCGGCCAGCATCTGCTGACGCTGATCGACGACATCCTCGACCTCTCCCGGCTCCAGGCCGGCAAGATGGCGCTGCATCTGGAGCCGGTCGATCCGGTCGCCGCCGCCGAATGGGCCATGCGCATCGTCGCCCCCCAGGCCGAGCAGAAGGCCATCCGCATGGACATCCACCGCCCGCCCGTTCCGGCGCCCATCGTCGCCGACGAGCGGGCGCTCAAGCAGATGCTGCTGAATCTGTTGAGCAACGCGGTGAAGTTCACGCCGGCCGGCGGGCGCATCCACATCACCGTCGCGCGGGGGATGGGCGGGCGCTGCGTCCTGCGCATCACCGACACCGGGGTGGGCATGACGGCCGAGCAACTGCGCCAGGCGGTGGTGCCCTTCGGCCAGACTTCCGCCCAGACGACCCGGCCGGGGCAGGGCACGGGGCTGGGCCTGTCCATCGTGAAATCGCTGATCGAGGCCCATGGCGGCCACATGAGGATCGACAGCCGTCCCGGCCAGGGCAGCCAAGTGACCCTGGAATTCGCCGCCTGAGTTCGGCGCCTCCTTGAGTTTTTCCGCCATCCGCCGGGCGACGGTCCAGATCGACAGCGCCGGCTTGACTTCGTTTCCCGTCGGCCCCCCGCAAAGCCATGGCGAAACGCCGGACGGTTGGGCATACTCGCGCCGGTTTTCGTAAGAGGTCCGAGCCGACGCCAGGGCTTTCCGCCATCGCGCCGCGCCGGCCCGTTCCGGGGAATTGGGGCTTGTCTCGTATGCTGCGTGCGCTGGCGCGTGTCTGTGCCGTTCTGGTCGCGTCCACAAGTCCCCTCCTCGCGGCCGATCCGCCGGCCGAACCGGTGCCCTTCGGCGTCGCCGGGGTCGAGGTGGTGGCCGAACGCGACGTGCCCCAGGCCTGCTTCACCTTCACCGACCGGTTGGAGCGCTCCCGCGCCGCCAACTTCCGCGACTACGTGGAGGTCCAGCCGCCGGTCGACGGCGCCGCCGTGGCGCGCGACCGCACGCTGTGCGTCGAGGGGCTCCAGCACGGCCAGACCTACCGCATCACGCTGCGCGACGGGCTGCCCGGCGCCGACGGCAAGCGCCTGCCCGCCCCCGACGCCCGCGACGTGGCGGTTCCCAACCGCAAGCCGTCGCTGGCCTTCCGGGGGGCCGGCTACATCCTGCCGCGCGTCGGCGGCGACGGGCTGCCGCTGCGCTCGATCAACCTCGACCGCGCGAAGCTCCAGGTCCTGCGCATCGCCGACCGGGCGCTGGTCGAGAAGATCTATTTCGGCCGCATCACCCAGCAGATGACCGATTACGACATCGGCGAGATCCTCGACCGCTCCGGCCAGGAGGTCTGGCGCGGCGAGATGGGCATCGGCAACCAGCCCAACAAGGCCGTCACCACCGCCTTCCCCATCGACGGCGTGCTGGGCAAGCTGGAGCCGGGCGTCTACGTCGCCGTGGCCGGCGCCGAGGAGATCAAGCCCGGCGGCTGGGAGCAGAAGGCGACCCAGTGGTTCGTCGTCTCCGACCTCGGCCTGAACACCATCCTGGGCGAGGATTCGTTGGTGGTCTTCGCGCGTTCCGTCCAGTCGGCGGCGCCCGCCGCCGGGGTCGAACTGCGTCTGGTCGCCCGCAACGGGTCGGAGCTGGGCAAGGTGCAGACCGGCGAGGATGGCCTCGGCCGCTTCGACCTCGCCGCCCTCCGCGCCGCCGGGACCGAGCCGGCGCAGGCGCTGTTCGCCGCGCGCGGCGCCGGGGATTTCGGCGTGCTGGACCTGACCGCCGGGGCGCCCGCCGCCGCCCCCACCGCCGATGCGCCGGACAAGCCGGCCCTGGTCCAGCCCACGCCGGGACAGGCCGACGCCTTCCTCTACACCGAGCGGGGGATCTACCGTCCCGGCGAATCGGTGCAGCTGACCGCGTTGCTGCGCGACGCCGACCTCAACCCGCCGCCCGCCGGCTCCAAGCCCCTGACCCTGCGCATCCTGCGTCCCGACGGCTTCGAGGCCGAGCGCCGCAGCCTGACCGACGCCGGGGCCGGCGGCTACGCCACCCGCATTGACCTGCCGATGAACGCCTATCCCGGCACCTGGAGCGTCACCGCCCACGCCGAGGGCGAGAACGGCGCCCCCAACGGGGGCTCCAACGGCGGCTTGGGTCCCGTGCTGGGCCGCGCCGAGTTCCTGCTGGAGGATTTCGTTCCGCCGCGCATCGACGTGACGCTCGCCTCGCGGACGCCCGAGCTGACCACGGACGGCCCCGCCGCCGTGTCGCTGGACGGCCATTACCTGTACGGCGCCCCCGCCGCCGGCCTGCCGGGCGAGCTGGCCGTCACGCTGCGCGCCGCCTCCAACCCCTACCCGGAGCTGCCGGGCTACCGCTTCGGCCTGACCCAGGAGGAGGTCGCCCCGGTCCGCACCGAGCTGCCGGGCTTCATCACCGACGCCGCCGGGGCCGCCGCGCTGACCGTGCAGCTTCCCAAGCCGCCGGACAGCACCCGCCCGCTGGAGGCGGTGGTGCGCGCCACCCTGTTCGACATCGGCGGGCGCCCGGTCGGCCGCGACCTCGTCCTGCCGGTGCGCCACCAGCCCTTCGCCATCGGCATCAAGCCGCGCTTCGAGGGCGACGGCGTGCCGGAAGGCGCCACCGCCGGCTTCGACGTGATCGCGGTCGGGGCGGACGGCAAGCCGTCCGACCGCGCCGACCTCTCCTACGAGCTGTTCGAGGAGGAGTACGACTACGCCTGGTTCGAGGCGAACGGCCGCTGGGACTACAAGGTCACCGTGCGCGACCGCCGCTTGACCGGCGGCACGCTGGCCGTGCAGGCTTCGGCGCCGGGCGCGGTCGAGGCCCCGGTGACGGTCGGACGCTACCGGCTGGAGGTGTTCGATCCCAAGACCGGCGTGGCGAGCAGCCTGCGCTTCGCGGCCGGCTGGTGGATGACGCCCACGGCGGGCGACCGCCCCGACGAGGTCGACGTCACCGTCATGATGCCGGCCTACAAGGGCGGGGAGACCGCCTGGGTCCACGTCAAGCCGCCCTACCGCAGCCAGGTGCTGGTCGCGGTGACCGACCGCGCCGTCCGCCACGCGGTGACCCGCGAGATCGGTCCGGAGGGCGCCTTCCTCGAAATCCCGGTCGATCCGAGCTGGACCGGCGGCGTCTACGTGCTGGCGACCGCCTTCTCGACCCCCGACCCGCAGGCCAAGGGGCCGCCGCGCCGCGCGGTCGGCCGCTCCTGGCTGGCGATGGACCCGGCGCCGCGCACGCTCGACGTCCGCCTGACCGCCCCGCCCGAGAGCGAGCCGCGCCGCGGCCTGACCGCCGAGGTGGTGGTGACCGGCGTGGCGGAAGGCCAGCCGGCCTTCGTCACGCTGGCGGCGGTGGACGAATCGGTGCTGCAACTGACCGACCAGCCGACCCCCGACCCGGCCGACCACTACCTCGGCCGCCGCCGGCTGGGGGTGGAACTGCGCGATTCCTACGGACGCCTGATCGACCCGGCCGGACCCGACGCCGCCCGCCCGCGCGGCCCGGCGGCGCCGCGCCTGCGCCAGATCGCCGGCCTCGTCCCGCCCAAGTCGGAGCGGGTGGTCTCGCTGTTCTCCGGCATCCTCCCGGTCGGCGCCGACGGCAAGCTGTCGGTGCCCTTCGACCTGCCCGATTTCCAGGGACGCCTGCGCCTGATGGCGGTGGCGTGGAGCGGCGGCAAGCTCGGCCGCGCCGACGCCAACGTGCTGGTCCACGACCCGCTGCTGGCCGACGCCGTGCTGCCGCGCTTCCTGGCGCCGGGCGACACGGCGCAGGTCCTGCTGACTCTCGACAACCTGAACGGCCCGGCCGGCGACTACCAGGCGGTGCTGACCGCCGGGGGCGCGGTGGCGCTCGCCAACGGCACGCTGACGGTTCCGAACCTGGCGCGCGGCAAGCGGGCCTCGGCCGGGCGGGTGCTGACCGCGACCGCCGTCGGGACCGGGCACGTCACGCTCGACGTCACCGGGCCGAACGGCCTGCGCGTCACCCGGAGCTGGGACGTCGCCGTGCGCCCGGCGGTGGCCTCGGTCTCGCGCCGCGGCTTCGCCGCGCTTCCCACCGACAAGAGCCTGTCGGTCCCCGCCGACGCCACCGCCGGCCTGCGGCCGGAAACCGTGGCGGTGGGGGCGGCGGTGGCGCCCCTGCCCGACCTCGACATTCCGGGGCAGCTCTTCGCGCTCGACCGCGCCGGGGTCGGCGGGGCGGAGCAGACCGCCAGCCGCATCCTGCCGCTGCTGTCGCTGAGCGACGTCGCCGCCGGGCTCGGCATCGCGTCGGAGGACCGCATCAAGGCGCGCGTCCAGCGCGGCATCGACCGGCTGCTGACCTTCCAGCGGCTCGACGGCGCCTTCGCGCCCTGGTCGCCCAAGGGGGATCTCGACCCCTGGCTGACCGCCTACGCGGTGGACGTGCTGGGCCGCGCCAAGGCGGCGGGCTACCGCGTTCCCGACCAGCCCTACCGCAAGGGCTTGGACTGGCTGAAGCAGGCCATCGACAACGCCTGGGTCGAGACCCCCGACCTGCCGGGCCGGGCCTACGCGCTCTACGTGCTGGCGCGGGCGAAGATGACCGACGCGGGCGCGGTGCGCTATTTTCAGGAGACCTACTGGGACCGCCTGCAGACCGATTTCGGCCGCGCCCAGATCGCCGCCGCCGCCGCCTTGCTGGGCGACGCGCCGCGCGCGACCGAGGCGTTCTCCAAGCTCAGCGGCGCCCGCATGGTGTCGGCCAGCCTGCGCGACCACGGCTCGTCGTTGCGCGACGAGGCCGGCGTCGTCGCCCTGATGGCGGAGAGCGGCGCGGTGGAGCGCGACCGGCTGTTCCAGGCCGCCGACCGCGTCGCCAAGACGCTGGCCACCGTGCGGACCACCAACCCGCAGGAGCAGGCGTGGCTGTTGCAGGCCTCCAAGGCGCTGATCGACCGCGCCCAGCCGATGAAGCTGGTGGTCGGCGAGCAGGTGGTCGAGAACGCCAAGCCGCTGTTCCAGCGCGTCGACCCGGCGGCGGTGCCGGCGGTGAGGAACGCCGGCGGCGAGGTGCGGCAGACCGTGTCGGTGGTCGGCGTGCCCGACCAGCTTCCGGCGGCGGACGAGCAGGGGATGACCATCGCGCGGCGCGTCTTCGACATGGCCGGGCGGCCGGTCGATCTGGCCGGGGTGCGCCACAACGATCTGCTGGTGGTGATCCTGGAGGGCGAGGCGACCGACCCGCTCGACCATTCCGTGCTGGTCAGCGACCCGCTGCCGGCCGGCTTCGAGATCGAGAACGTCCGGCTCGCCAACAGCGGGCAGCTCGGCAATTTGTCCTGGCTGGGCGAGCTGTCGGCGGCGCGCCACGTCGAGTTCCGCGACGACCGCTTTCTGGCGGCGGTGGATCTGCCCAAGGCGGCGCCGCGCTTCCGGCTGGTCTATCTGGTCCGCGCGGTGACGCCGGGCGACTTCGCCCTGCCGGGGGCGACGGTGGAGGATCTCCAGCGCCCCAACCTGTCGGCCCGCACGGCGGCGTCGCGGCTGCGGGTGCTGGCGGAGTAGGGGGCCTTCCGGCCCCCGTTCCGCGGATGGGCTCTCAGCGGATCAGATCGGTGACGATGTTGGCGCCGTCGGCGGTCAGGCGGTCGGCCTTTTCGCGGTAGTCGACCGCGCCGGAAAAGCCGCCCGCCGCCTTGACCCGGTCGATCCACACCGGCGAGGCGCCGAGCGACACCAGCCGCTGCACCATCGCCTGGGTCGAGCGCATCGTCATCCGGCCGTTCTCGGCCATGCGCGGGGCGTGGACCATGAATTCGGCGCTGGGCGCGGCGTAGCGCGGGTAGCCGGCCAGATACAGCCCGACGCACATGCTCTCGCAGGACTCGCCGCCGCGCACCCGCGTGGCGATCGGGCGGCCCGACTGGCGTTCGGCCAGCACCGCGTCGATCATCTTGTAGCCGGCCGAGGTGAAGCCGCCCGGGCTGGACAGCTCGACCACCAGCGGGCGCCCGGCGGGCAGGCCGCGCAGGGTCTCGGCGAAGCGCTGCTCGACCCCGGCGGTGATGATGCCGTCGACCCGCAGCACGGTGGCGTTGCCCTGCTCGGAGCGGGCCAGGGCCGCGTCGGGGAATTCGGGGGCGGACGGGGGGGCGACCGGGATCGCCGTGGCGGCCATGCCGTCGGCGGGGGCACCGTGGATGGTCCCGTGCGTCCCGGCGGCACCGGCGGCGCCCGCCATCAGCAGAGCACCCAGACCGACCCACCGCACCAGCGTCCGAACCGTCATGCCGACCTCCTCGCTTCCGGAACCTAGCGTGGCGGTCAAAGCTTGCGCTATGGTTAACATCACACTTGCGAAATCGAGTAAAACCCGGCGCGGCGCGATAAAGCGTGCGCCGTGGCCCAAACGGCGTTAGAAGAAAGCGGGATTCCAAGGGCCTGCCGGGCTTTCCGGGCGGGCTCTCGCCAGAACGTCGAAGAGCGGAACGATGTCGTACATCCAGGGTGAAACGGGCGATTGGGAAATCGTGATCGGGCTTGAGGTTCATGCCCAGGTGATTTCGAACGCGAAGCTGTTCTCCGGCTCGGCCACCGATTTCGGATCGGCGCCGAACAGCCAGGTCAGCTTCGTGGACGCCGCGTTCCCCGGCATGCTGCCCGTCATCAACGAGGTCTGCGTCGAGCAGGCGGTGCGCACCGGGCTGGGGCTGAAGGCGCAGATCAACCTGCACTCGGTCTTCGACCGCAAGAACTACTTCTACGCCGACCTGCCGCAGGGCTACCAGATCAGCCAGTTCCTCCAGCCGATCGTCGGCGCCGGCGAGATCGTGCTCGACCTGCCGGACGGCACCAGCCGCACCGTCGGCATCACCCGCCTGCATCTGGAGCAGGACGCCGGCAAGTCGCTGCACGACCAGCACCCGGCCAAGACCTACATCGACCTGAACCGGTCGGGCGTGGCGCTGATGGAGATCGTGTCGGAACCCGACATGCGCACGTCGGAGGAGGCCGGGGCCTACGTGCGCAAGCTGCGCTCGATCCTGCGCTACCTGGGCACCTGCGACGGCAACATGGAGGAAGGCTCCATGCGCTGCGACGTGAACGTGTCGGTGCGCAAGCCGGGCCAGCCCTTCGGCACGCGCTGCGAGATCAAGAACGTCAACTCCATCCGCTTCGTCCAGGCCGCCATCGAGTACGAGGCGCGCCGCCAGATCGAGGTGATCGAGGAGGGCGGCGTCATCCGCCAGGAGACCCGGCTGTGGGACACGACCAAGTTCGTGACCCGCTCCATGCGGTCGAAGGAGGAGGCGCACGACTACCGCTACTTCCCCGACCCCGACCTGCTGCCTCTGGAACTCGACGCCGACTGGGTCGAGGCGATCCGCAAGAGCCTGCCGGAGCTGCCCGACGAGAAGAAGGCCCGCTTCATCGACGATTACAAGCTGTCGGTCTACGACGCCGGCGTGCTGGTGTCGGAGCAGGCCAAGGCCGAGTATTTCGAGGCCGTCGCCAAGGGGCGCGATCCCAAGCTGGCGTCGAACTGGGTCACCGGCGAGCTGTTCGGCTACCTGAACAAGGCCGGCAAGGAGATCGAGCAGAGCCCGGTCAGCGCCGAGAATCTCGGCGGGCTGATCGACCTGATCGCCGACAACACCATCTCCGGCCGCATCGCCAAGGAGGTCTTCGAGGCGATGTTCGAGACCGGCGGCAAGGCCGCCGACATCGTCGAGCAGAAGGGCCTGCGCCAGGTCACCGACACCGGCGCCATCGAGGGCGCGATCGACGCGGTGATGGCGGCCAATGGCGACAAAGTGGCGGAGTTCCGGGGCGGCAAGGACAAGCTGTTCGGCTTCTTCGTCGGTCAGGTGATGAAGGCCACCCAGGGCAAGGCCAACCCGGCCCTGGTGAACGAGATCCTGACGGCCAAGCTGAAGGGCTGAGACTCCGGCCCTTGCCGACGAAAGGAAAAAGCCTCCCCGGAACGGGGAGGCTTTTTTGTTGCCGGCTCCGCATCTTCGGGTCACACCGGACTTGGCTTTTTCGCGCCGACGCCGCCAGTATCGCGCGGTGGGGGAGAAGATATGACGGCCGAGCTGGTGATCGTCGCGTTGGTGGCGCTGGGTGTCGGGGCCGGGCTGGGCGGCGCGTTCGTGCACCGGCTGGGCCGCCGCGCCGCGCCGCGCAGCAACGGGGTGCCATCGAGCGGCGCGACTCCGCTGGAGCTGCCCCTGCCGGGCATCGTCGCCGACATCGGCGAACGGCTGGAGATGGCGCTGGACGCCACCGGCGCCGCGGTGTGGGACGCCGATCTGGTCGCCGGCACCTGCTGGTGGTCGGACACCTTCCCGCGCATGCTGGGCTACGCCGAAACCCCGCCGATGCCTTTCGATTTCTGGGAGAAGCGCCTGCACCCCGACGACCGCGAGCGGGTGCTGGCCCACATCGCCGCCCATCTCGCCGGGGAGACGACCAGCTACGACTACGATTACCGGATGCGCCGGGAGGACGGCGCGTGGATGTGGTTGGCCGCCAAGGGCCGGGCTTTCCGCGACGGCACCGGCCGTGTCGTCCGCTACGCCGGCATCATGACCGACATCACCGAGGCCCGCCGCCAGGCCGAGCGCCTGCGCGCCAGCGAGGAGCGGCTGCTGAAGATCATGGAGGCGACGCCCATCGCGGTGAACGTGACGACGCGGGACGGGCGCTGGCTGTTCTGCAACGCGCAGTCCGTCCGCCTGCTCGGTCGCGAGCACGCCGAGCTGGTGCGCACGCCGACCCCGCAGCTCTACGCCGATCCGGCCGAGCGCACCGCGCTGATCGCCCGCTTCGACCGCGAGGGCCCGTTCCGCGACGCCGAGATCCGCTTCCGCCGGCCCGACGGCAGCATCGTCTGGACCTTGTCCTCCTGGGACCAGATCGAGCTGGACGGCGAATCGGCGCTGCTGACCTGGCTCTACGACATCACCGATCGCAAATGCGCCGAGGCCACCTCGATTCGCGCGCGCGAGGAGGCGGAGCGGGCGCTGAGCGAGTTGCGCGCCGCGCAGGAAAGCCTGATCCAGGCCGAGACCATGGCCTCGCTGGGCCAGCTGGTCGCCGGGGTCGCGCACGAGATCAACACCCCCATCGGCATTGCGCTCACCGCCGCGAGCCACATCGGCGAGCAGTCGCAGATGCTGTGCGACCGATTCGCCGGCGGCACGCTGCGCAAATCCGACTTCACCGATTTCCTGGCCGGGCTGGGGGAGGGGGTGCGGCTGCTGATGGCCAACATCGACCGCGCGGCGGCCCTGGTGCAGAGCTTCAAGCAGGTGGCGGTCGACCAGTCGTCGGGCGACCGTCGGGTCTTCGACCTGGGCGGCTACGTCGCGGAGATCCTGTTCTCGCTGCGCCCCCGGCTGAAGCGCACGCGGCTGACCGTGGCGCTGGACTGCGCCGAGGATCTGACGATGGACAGCTACCCCGGCGCGCTGGGCCAGGTTCTGACCAATCTGGTGATCAACGCCGTCCTCCACGCCTACCCCGATGGCGGGACCGGCACGATCCGCATCGCGGCGCAGCCGGACGGCGCCGACCGCGTCCGCATCGACTTCATGGACGACGGCGCCGGCATCCCGCCGGAGAACCTGTCGAAGGTGTTCGAGCCGTTCTTCACCACCAAGCGCGGGCAGGGCGGCTCCGGGCTCGGCCTGCACATCGTCTTCAACACCGTCACCGGGCCGCTGGGCGGCACCGTGGCGGTGCAGTCCTGGCCGGGGCAGGGCACGCGCTTCACCCTGCAGCTGCCGCGCGAGGCCCCTCTCGTCCTGCCAACCCCGGCGGAGGCGGCGGCGGCGCCCTGAGGGGCGGCGTCAGGCGCTGTGGAGTTCGTGCAGTTGCAGGTGCTTGGGACGCCGGCCGCGCTTCTTCGGGGCGGCGAAGGCGGCGGCGCTGCCGTTCTCGCCGCGCAGTTCGGCGTTCAGCTCCTGCACGCAGCGCATCAGGAGTTCCTTTTCCCGCATGTCCTCGCGGTCGGTGATCTCCAGGCAGCTCAGCTTGATCTCGACCAGATCGATCAGCGTTTCGGCGCAGCGCCGTGACAGGCTCATGGCATCCTCCGCGACAGGCGGGTGACGGTTGAGTCACCCCAAGGGTTCGTTGCTCATCCTGACAGTCTGAGATCGGCCAGTTAAAAAATGGATAAAATTTTACACAGATTTATCTCACTTTAGCCATAGATACTATATTCACGCTTTGTGATCCGTAGGCGTTGACAGGGTGCGGCCGTGCCGCTAGAACCCTTCCCACGCCGCCCGCACCGCAAGGATGCGGGCAAGGCTGGAGGGGTGGCCGAGTGGCTGAAGGCAACGGTTTGCTAAACCGTCATACGGGTTAAACCGTATCGTGGGTTCGAATCCCATCCCCTCCGCCATGACCATGGTCCCGCCATGGTGTTCCGTCCGGAACCAAGCCACAGTCCGCTGTGGTTTGTTGACGGAGCGTAGCGCAGCTTGGTAGCGCATCAGACTGGGGGTCTGGGGGTCGCAGGTTCAAATCCTGTCGCTCCGACCAGTTCCGGATGGATCGGAAAAGCCTTGGAACCCAACGGTTCCAAGGCTTTTTCGTTTTCCAGGCCAGCGAGCGAGTCGAGGTCTGATGCGGCGCCCGTTTGGGACTCGCGTTTGGGACTTTTCCGACGCGCCGGCTGCTGGCCCCCAAACGAGATGGCTTCCACGGCTTGGCGGCGGACGGGGTCCGCCACTTCGATGTACCGTTCAGTGGTCCGGTGGTCCTTGTGCCGCGCCAGAGCCTTCGTCGTCGCGGCCGAGGCGACCTGGGCCACGGCGGTGACGAAGCTGGCCTTGGTGTCGTGCCAGCGGTGCTTGATGCCCAGTTTCTTCAGGACCGTCCTCCAGGCCCGCCGTGGGTCCTTCACCGGCCGCCGCTCGCCCTTCTGGCCGTGTTGGTAGGTAAACAGGTGGTCGGTCTTCCATTCGCGCGCTTGGTCCACGAGTCGCCGCAGCAGCTCAATGGCTTCGTCGCTCGCTGGCACGCACTCGGCCCGCCCCCCCTTGGTCTGTTCCGCCTCCAGCCAGACGCCGCGCACGCTGAAATCGACCTGCTGCACGCGCAGGCCGAAGACCTCGGCCTTCCGGAAGCCCATGAGGCGCACCAGTAGGGCAGCATCGGCCAGATGAGCCGGGACCTCCGGGTGGTTGATGATGGCCATCAGGTTGTCGTCGGAAATCGGGCGGGGCAGGTGCTGCGGCTCGTTCAGGCGGGGGACCTTGGGCAGCTCGGGCAGCAACAGGTTGCCGGCGCTGTCGCGAAGCGTATGGGTGATGCGCAGAGCCGATCCTAGACAGATGAGGTAGCGGTTCGTGGTCGCGTCGGAGCGGGTGCGGCACGACTCCTTGAAGAGCGGGGCCTTGGCGCGCGGCCCTTCGGCAACCTGGGCCTTGGTCTTCCCGGCGCCCATGTAGACCCGCAGCGGTTGCTTGCGCGACCATGCGACGTATTCCCAAATCCGCGCCTCCGTCACCTCGGCGACCGGGGTATCGGCGCCGAAGAACTCCAGCAACTCCCGCACATAGACCTGTTCGTTGATCCAGTTCTTACCCGCGTGCTTGCGGCTGGCGAACTCCGCAACCATCTGGGCGACCGTGTAGGCGCTGGGCTTGGTGGTGGGCTTGCCGTCAGCCTTCAGCTCCGCCAAGGCCGTGGCTCGCATGGCCTCCTCGAAGCGTTTGGCCTGGGTCTTGTTCTTGGCCAGCTCCCCTGTTTTCGGATCACGGCAATAGCCGGCATGACGCTTGCCGCCGCATTCGAAATCGTAGAGCCACCGCTCGCGGGTGTTGTTGTAATAGACGCTCATGTCGTCACCTCCGGCCCGAAGGCTGGCTCACAACGCCGAGCTGCTGCAAGTAGGCGAGTGCTTCACGGTGGCCGGACCCCGTCTTCGCGGGCTTTGCCTTGTTCTCCTTGGTAGCCGGAGCCGAGTCGCGCGTCCTCTTCACCGGCACGATGGCGCGGCTTCGGCGGTATTCGTCAATCGAGCGCAGGTAGATGCGGATACCACGCTTGCCGACTCGATGGCTGCGGAGGTCGCCACCATGGACCGCATCATACACCTCGCTGCGCGGCATGCTGAGCAGCGCTGCGGCCTCGGCGACGGTGCAGGATGGACCATCCGGAAGGAGGTCGGCGAGGGCGGGGTCTACGGCGCGCCGCATGTCGCCTCCTTGGGGGTGGTGTCGCCGGGCACGCTCGGCAGCTCGCACACGGGCTTGCCCTGCGTCCCCAGCAGCACGGCGAATGCCATCGGCATGGCAACCACCAGGATCGGGAAAGGGGCGCTGTGGAGCGTTCTCGGAAGGTCCACGGTGTAGGTGCCCGGCCCGCCCACGGGCGAAGCCTGGGGTTTCTCGCCGACGGCGAGGATCACCACCCACTCGCCACGGCGCAGCTCGATGGTGCGGACATCGGTCGGCTCATCGAAGCGGACCGCGCGGCAGCTCTGCCAGTTGGTGGCGTTCATGCTGTGGCTTCCATGGCGTGTTCATCCAGGCTGGCAAGAAACTCGGCCAGCAGCCGGGCGTCCTCGAAGCATCCTACAAAGGCCATCTCACAATCCGGCAGGATCGGCGGCGGGTGGAGGATGCGGATCCGGTTGGCGTGCGGTTCCAAGGTGATCCAGCCTTTCTCACAGAGCTGGTGCAGCACCCGGCACACGCTGCTTTTCGCGGTCAGCTCCAGCTCGTTGGCGAGCTGACTGTAGGTCGGCTGCATGCCCTGCTGGTCCACCAGCTCGTGCAGCACCTGGAGGGCTTCCAGCTGCTTCGTGGTGAGAGGGATAGGGCCGGTCCAAACTTGGGCCACGTCACACCTCCTTCAGCGCCAGCCCGGCGCAATCGCGGTGCATCTGGGCGGACAGCAGCAGGCGGGTACGCCGGCCGGGGGACTCGGTCCGCTTGGCCTCGCGCTCGGCTTTCTCGGCCTCCTCGGCGTGCCAGCGTGCGAGGGAGTGGGCAAGGGTGGCGCCGCTGTGATTGTCGTTGACCGGGCGGTGCAGGGTCAGAGCGTCCATGGTCCTCCCCCATTTCTGGCGGCTTCACGGCCGGCGGCGGTGATCCAGGTGCCGCGCGCCCAACCACGTTGGAGCCATTTCCGCTGGATCACCGGCACCAGCTCGGCCGGGCAATCGAATCCCGTCAGGGTGAGGGCGCCGCCCGCCTCGATGGCGTGGCGGAGCGCGGCGACCAGCGTCTCCTCGGACGGCTCGGGGCTGGGCACGTAGACGCGGCCGATCTGCTGGCAGCGCTGGGCGATGCGGGCGTGGTCCATGGGTCACCCCTGGCCGATGGCGACGTCGATCGCCGGCAGCACGTCGGCGCCGGCCTCGACCATCAGCTCGATGAGACGGAAAGAGGCAGCGAGCTGGGCGGCCTTGGCGGAGGAGGCGGTGCCCCAATCCGCCGCCTGTCCGGACGCATGGCGCAGGGGGCGCCAGACGCGCCACTCCCATTCGCCCTTACCGACCCGCTTCACCTCGGCACGCCAACCGCTCCACCAATCGCCGGTGTAGGGATCGGCGGGCTTTGGATCGTCGGGGGTGACGGAGCAGGTCAGATGCCAGCTGTTCGGGGCGGGCGCCCAGCTCCGGACCTGTCCGACCGCTTGGGATGACGGCTCTTTCATGGGCGGGCACTCCCCATGCCTGGATGTGTGGGAGTGCCTTGAAGGAACGCCCCACAACGGGCCATATTCTGCGGCAGGAGGGCACCCCGATGACGCTCTACGACTCCGACTTCTACGGCTGGACCCAGGACCAAGCGGCGGCTTTGCGGCGGCTTGCGGACGAGCGCCCCAACGTCGGCGCCGGCATCGACTGGGCGCATGTCGCGGAGGAAATCGAGGACATGGGCAACGACACTCTGGAGAAGATCGAGGGTCTTGTCGCCCAGATCGTTGCGCACCTTCTGCGGCTGGAGCACTGCCCCGACGCCAACCCACGGCAGCACTGGCGCGGTGAAATCACAGCGTGGCGCAAAACACGGTGCGCCGTCGGGCGAAGCGCTCGCCCACGGCTCTGGGCCGGCTCGATCTGGCCGAGTTGACGGACGATGCAGTCGCGGAACTGCGCGCCCGCTATGCCGGGCAGCCATGGGCCGAGGGCTTGCCATCCGATAGTACCTACACGGTTGACCAAGTGCTTGATCGTGACTGGTGGCCGGCGAACCGAGCGGGCCTCGTGGACTGAGGTTTCTCGGCCAGGTTGAAGTATGGTGTCGACGAGCCGTCGCTTCACTGTCCGCTGTTGATGCCCTTTGGCCATGAGGCTCGGTCCTTCGCGGTCATGCCGAAGAAGGACAATCATGGCCATATTGGCCGTTAGTTCGTCAAGCCGTTTTAGGGCCTATTTGGCCATGCCCGATCTCGATATGCGTATGCACAGCGATTGCGCTTCGGCCGCTGGCGAAAGCGTTCGGGTACAGGCGCTTCGATCATTGGGCAGCTGGTTCTACAGAAAAGGAAAAATTGCTGGGCCGGCCTATCCAGCTAATCGCGAAATATTTCCTTCGCTATCATCGCCGCCATCTCGGCCGGCGTCTTTCGTCCTATTAAATTCTTTAGCAAGATTAATGATCTGAAGCGCCTTCTGGGCTTCTTCCTCAGTCATTGTATCAATCAAATCAATAAGCAAGTCCTTGGAGCGCGAGCGCGTTAGATTTGGCGATTGGTTATTGCTATGCCCTTTAGAGCCTTCCCCTTGAGGAAGAAGGTCTTTTGGCTCAACGCCCAAAGCACTGGCGACTCGCGCCATCCAATCAACAGTCAGGCGCCGATAACCCTTTTCAAGACGCTCAATCGTTTTGGGGTCGCATCCAACCAAGTCGGACAGACCTTTATACGATAGACGCTTTGCTTTGCGCCATTCTGCGATTCGATTAGGCATCCCATAAATATGGCCGATATGGCCATCAGCAGGAAGGGCCAGGGTGGCCATGAAATGGCTTGACAGGATCAGGGCCAAAATGGCCATACTATCGTCCGTTTCTGGAGTTGGGGCATGAAGCTCAAAGAGTATCTGGACAGGAATGGCCTGACCTTCCGCGAGTTCGCGGCACTCATTGAGGTTGCCGACGGCCGAACGGTTCATCGGTATGCTGCTGGCGAGCGGCTTCCGCGGCGCGCGGTCATGACCAGGATCGCGGCGCAGACACGCGGAGCCGTTACGGCAGCCGATTTCTTCGACTCTGCCTGACGACGGGCTTCGAGATGCGGCATCAACATTCATCCTGAGTTGTCGCAGCAGGAAGCATCGCTCGTTCTGCGCGTCCCGCGCAACAACCAAGCCAGGGGAGTTGGATCGGTGAAAGGTGATAGCGATTCGGGGGCAGCGGCCCCCAGCCAGACCGCCGAGGCCGCCCCGGCGCCCGGCAGCCTGGGCGAGACGAACGCCCTGCTGCGCGAACTGGTCAACGGCGTGCAAGGCATGACAGCGGAACTGCGCCGGCTTCAGCCGGCGCAGGCCGCCCTAACCCTTTCGCCAAATCAGGCAGTCAGGTTGCTTGCAACGCACGCTGTCCTAACGGCAGTCCCTTTCGCCACTTTCTCTGGAACAGTGGATGAAAGGGTCAAAACGTACGCAGATATTATTCAGGAATTTTTGCACGAAAATTCCTCAGACGTTCCACCTTCTCTCGCATAGCTTCGAGGTTATCAAGTTGATCTTCATTCGCTTCTTTGAAGTAGCGCGCAACCTCGGCGGTTTCCGCAACGTCTTTGCGGATAGCGCTGAGATCTGCTGCAATGCCTTCCAGAAGCTCGACAAGGCGCTGACTGTTTTCCATTTTCTTGGTTCCTATGCTGTTCTTGTCCGCAACACCAGCATAGCGAAGGCGGGAACGCGCCGTCACGACGGCGCGTTCCCGTTCCATTCTTTCCCATCCCAACACGGCCAAAACACAACAACTCTGACGAGTCAGAACTCGGAAATTATCGCCTCGGCTGTGCCGCAGCCCGCGCGAGCGCGACCGTGGGCAGCGACTCGGCAGCCCTGTTTCCCTTCCCTTCGCTCCGCCGGTGTCCTTGTCCGTGCCGGTGGATCGAGCGCGGCCGGAGCTGCCCCACAGCTCCGGCCGCACCTCGCCCAGCTGGGCCAGCAACTCGCCGCCCCGGTGCTGTGATGGGCCAACCGCTCGATCCCGCCGCCCTGTCCCCCGCCCAACGCGCCGTCCTGGCCGCGTGGCCGGAGTTCGAGGAGGCGGTGGCGGTCAAGTGGTGCAGCCTGGACGCGCTCGTGCGGCTGTTCCGCCGCGTCGATTCCCTGGCCGATCTGCCCGACGATGAGGCGGTCGAGCTGGCGGCGATGATGCGGACCGCGACCACGCGGTTGCGCCTGCTGGCGCCGACCTCGGCACGGCCACGGCCGGCGCCGTTCGCAGGGCAAGCATGACCGGGCGCAGCCCGAAGCCCCGCTCGCGACCAGATCCCAGATCTATCCTGTTGAAAACCAGAGGCTTCCAGAAGCCAACGCGCCGTCCTGCCTGTTGGATGATGGCGCGCGGCCCGCCCCCGCGCCTTTCGGGCCTCTCATCGGCCGCCCCACGACATCGAGGCCCACATCGCTTTCGACCGCACCCCGGTCGGAAGCGATGGGCGTCTTCATCCCCCGACGCCGCGCGTCCTTCGCGCCGGTGAACCCTGGAGCCTTGCCATGACGGCCTCGGCACGCGCGCCGCCCTGAATCCGTCCGGTCCGCCCTGGACCGTCCGCCAGCTCGCGCGTCCACGCCGGCCGTCTCCGATGGTCGGGCCGCGCCTTCCCTGTTCCCACCGTCGCGGTCTTCGTGGCGGTGAACCCTGGAGCTTTGTCGTGATGCCGCGCGCCCCGCCATAGAAAAGGACGGCCCCGCAGAGGCCGCCCCTTCCCGGTTCGAATCATCGCAGGCTCGGCGCCGCCCGCTGTTGACGCAGCGGGCAAGCGATGGTGTGCGGGCCGAAGGGTATCACCGAAAAGGAATTAATTCCGCTGTTTTTTGCAGCCACGGACTCGTGCGCCCGCAGGAAACGGCGTTGCCACCGGTCGGCTCGGACGCCGCCGGGGACAGGACAGGTGTGTGCCATGACCGCAAAATCGCACAGTGACTTTCGAGAGACCGTGGGACGGTTCCAGGATGCCGTGCTGGCCAGCCCGGCGCTGAAGCCGCGCGACAAGGTGGTCGCGCTGGTGATGCTCGGCCGGGTCAACCGGGAGATGTTCCGGGGCCTGGGCGAACTGCTGACCTGGGCCAGCGTCGAATCCGTTGCCGGCCGGTGCCGCCTGTCCACCCGCGACGTGGAGCGGGCGCGCAGCGCGCTGTTGGCGGTCGGCGTCATCGAGCGCGACCGGCCGGGCGGACGGGGGCAGGCGACACGGATGCGCTTCCGCCTCGACTGGCTGGAGCGGGAGGACGCTTTCGCCGACACGGGAGTCGCCGACGCGGGTGTCGGGCAAAATCCGGATTTGGCGACGGAACCTTCGTCTTTGGCCGACACGACTCGGGCTTTTTGCCCGACACGGGAGTCGCCCAAACCTTGTGATATAACCCGTGAACCTACGCGCGAGGGCGCGCGTGCGAGCGGCGCGGCGGCCGGCGGGCTGGACCTGCACGCCCAGATCGCCCAGCGCATCGGCAAGGTTCAGCACGCCAACTGGTTCCGCAACTGCCAGCTGACGCTGACCAGCGACCGGGCACTGATCGTCACCGCGCCCACCCGATTCCAGGCCGACACGATCCGCCAGAACTACGCCGACGAACTGCGGGGGCTGTTCCCGGTCCGCGCCGTCGAGGTGCGGGTGGCCAAGGCGTTACCACCGGGCGTTCGCGACCTGTGGTCCCCGGCCGAGGGGAGGGCCTGAGCCATGCCCCTGCCCCCCGAGGACATTTGGGAACTCGGCGTCTACCGCTTCCCCGACAGCATCCGGCGCGTGCTGCGGTGCGACCGGGTGTTCGTGGAGTGGGAGTTCCTGCGCCCGTCCTGCGCGCCGCCGGGGCATCCCGGCCGGCAGCCCGGCTACGTGTTCAGCAGCGAGCTGAAGCGCTTCGCGGCCGGCGCGGTGGGCGAGCTGCGGGTGACGGGCCGGGGCGGTGTCGCGCGGCCTTCGGGCACGGCGGGTGCCGCGTGAGGGCCGGGCGAATCCCGGATCCGGCGCGGGCTGGCGACGCCATGGTGCAGCAGCTCGCGCTTGACCTGGGCGCGATCGACAGCACGGCGCCGTCGATGGCGGAGCGATGCCGTCGGGCGCGGCGGGTGTGCGGGGGCGTCGCGGTGCCTCATACCGTTTCGAAGGAATGACGTCGTTGAGCGTATGAGCATAGCTACGTCTTTCTTTCCGGATGCGGGGGCAC
>NZ_RZIJ01000025.1 GCF_003989665.1 Azospirillum doebereinerae
TACAGAAAGCACATCGTGGAGAACGAGATGCTGAACGGCGAGACCATCCGCCTCGACGGCGCCATCCGCATGGCGCCGCAGTAACCGGACGCGCGCAGCTTGGTTTCGGAAACGGCCCCTTCGCGGGGCCGTTTTCCATTGGCCGCCCCCCCGCCAGCCCTCGCCGATGCCCGTCCGGCGCATGGCACGATTGATCGAAGCGCGGGTTTGTCGACGGACTGAACTGTGGGTATGATCCCCAAGGTGTTTAACAAATCGAACACCCGTATGAAAAATGCGGGTATAATCCATTGACAGGATGGGCAAGATGACCGCGACCGGCAACTCGGCGGCGAGCCGCGACAAGGCTTTCGTTCTCCACCCCTACACCAACCTGCACGCCCACGAGACGCAAGGCCCGCTGATCATCGAGCGCGGCGAGGGCGTGCGCGTCTACGACGACGCCGGCAACGCCTACATCGAGGCCATGGCGAGCCTGTGGTGCGTCTCGCTGGGCTGGGGGGAGGAGCGTCTGGTCCAGGCGGCGGCCAAGCAGATGCGCCAGTTGTCCAGCTACCACATCTTCGGCCACAAGTCGCACGAGCCGGGCATCGACCTCGCCGAAAAGCTGATCAAGCTGGCGCCCGTGCCGATGTCGAAGGTGTTCTTCGCCAATTCGGGCTCGGAAGCCAACGACACGGCGGTCAAGCTGATCTGGTACTACAACAACGCGCTCGGCCGGCCCGAGAAGAAGAAGATCCTGGCGCGGACGCGCGGCTACCACGGCGTGACGGTGGCGTCGGCCAGCCTGACCGGCCTGCCCAACAACCACCGCGACTTCGACCTGCCGATCGCCCGCATCCTGCACGCCGACTGCCCGCACCACTACCGCAACGCCCATCCGGGCGAGAGCGAGGAGGATTTCGCGACCCGTCTGGCCGAGCAGCTTGAGGCGCAGATCCTGGCCGAGGGGCCGGACACCGTCGCCGCGTTCTTCGCGGAGCCGATCATGGGGGCCGGCGGCGTGGTGGTTCCGCCCGCGACCTACTATGAGAAAATCCAGGCGGTGTTGAAGAAATACGACATCCTGCTGGTCGCCGACGAGGTCATCTGCGGGTTCGGCCGGACCGGGACTTTCTGGGGCAGCCAGACCCTGGGGATGCGTCCGGACATCCTGACCTGCGCCAAGCAGCTCTCCTCGGGCTACCTGCCGATCTCGGCGGTGATGGTGTCCGAGGCCGTCTATCGGGCCTGCGTCGACGAGAGCAAGAAGATCGGCACCTTCGGCCACGGCTACACCTACTCCGCCCATCCGGTGGCGGCGGCGGTGGCGCTGGAGACCCTGGCGATCTACGAGGAGCGCGACATCCTGGGCCATGTGCGCGACGTCGCCGTGCCGTTCCAGAAGCGGCTGAAGGCGCTGGCCGACCACCCGCTGGTCGGCGAGGTCCGAGGCACCGGCCTGATCGGCGCCCTCGAACTGGTCGCCGACAAGGCGACCAAGGCGAACTTCGACCCGGTCGGCCGGGCCGGGGCGGTGGTGAACACCCTTGCCCAGGAGAACGGCCTGATCGTCCGCGCCATGGGCGATTCCATCGCGCTCTGCCCGCCGCTGGTCATCGGCGAGGACGACGTTCATCAGGTGTTCGACCGCCTGACCACGGCGCTGGACGCCGCGATCCCGGTCCTGCGCGGGTAGGGGCTCGCCCCCTCCCCATCCCTCCCCCGCCTCCGGCGGGAGAGGGGACCGGAGCTTTGCGGAAGTCCAGCGGCAGTTCCCTCTCCCGCGAAGCGGGGGAGGGTCAGGGAGGGGGCAGGCGCGCCGCTCCCCCGCCCAATCCCGCACACGGGCATGGCCGGTCCACCACCACTAAACAGTCCATCCGCATCTTGGAAACGACTTGGCACACCCCAAGCGAAGGCGTGGCGCCGGGGTGGTGCGCGTTGTGCCAATGTCTCATTCGCACACGCTTGATTTCGGTCAATGCCGGATGGAACTTTCACGACGATGATGCCATCATGCCGTTGCGTGAGGTTGGGGCGGACGCGTTACACCGCTTGGGACCGGCGCGACACATCGTTGGTATGGCCGCGAACGGAACCCGCGCGATGGATTACGAGAGCTTCTTCCGCACCCAGATCGCCACCCTCAAGCAGGACGGCCGCTACCGGTTCTTCGCCGATCTGGCGCGGCAGGCGGGGAATTTCCCGACCGCGACCTTCCGCGACTCCCAGGGGCGCGAGCGGAGCGTGACGGTCTGGTGCTCCAACGACTACCTCGGCATGGGCCAGCACCCCGCCGTTCTGAAGGCCATGCACGACGCGCTGGACGAGGTCGGGGCCGGGGCCGGCGGCACCCGCAACATCTCCGGGACCAACCGCTACCACGTGCTGCTGGAGAAGGAACTGGCCGACCTGCACGGCAAGGACGCGGCGCTGCTCTTCACCTCGGGCTACGTGTCGAACGACGCGACGCTGACCACGCTGGGCAAGATCCTGCCCAACGCCGTGATCCTGTCGGACGCGCTGAACCACAACTCGATGATCACCGGCATCCGCAACTCCGGCGCCGAGAAGCACGTCTTCCGCCACAACGACCCCAAGCACCTGGACGAGCTGCTGTCGGGCATCGCGCCCGGCCGTCCCAAGGTGGTGGCCTTCGAGAGCGTCTATTCGATGGACGGCGACATCGCCCCCATCCATGACATCTGCGACGTGGCCGACAAGCACGGCGCGATGACCTACATCGACGAGGTCCACGCGGTCGGCATGTACGGTCCGCGCGGCGCCGGCGTGGCCGAGCGCGACGGCGCGATGGACCGCTGCACCATCATCGAGGCGACGCTGGGCAAGGCGTTCGGCGTCCAGGGCGGCTACATCACCGGCTCCTCGGCGCTGGTCGATTGCGTGCGCAGCTTCGCCGCCGGCTTCATCTTCTCGACCTCGCTGGCCCCGGTGCTGGCGGCGGGCGCGCTGGCCAGCATCCGCCACCTGAAGTCCAGCCAGACCGAGCGCGAGCGCCACCAGGAGCGCGCGGCCAGGCTCAAGCGCCTGTTCGCCGAGGCCGGTTTGCCGGTGATGCCCTCGGTCAGCCACATCGTGCCGCTGATGGTCGGCGACGCCCACCGCTGCAAGCGCGCCTCGGACGAGCTGCTGGAGCGGCACGGCATCTACGTGCAGCCGATCAACTACCCGACCGTCCCGCGCGGGACCGAACGCCTGCGCTTCACCCCGACCCCGCTGCACGGCGACGCCGAGATGGAGCGTCTGGTCGAGGCCCTGCTCGACGTGTGGAGCCGGCTGGACCTGCGTCTGGCCGCCTGAAAAATCCCTGCGCGAAACAGGCTCTTGGGCGGTACCGACATTTTGCCCCCTGGACAGACGCGGTGTGCGGCCCTAACTTGACGGGAGTGTTGCGATTGACTCGCAGCGCTCTCGTCTCGTCCCACCCGCCTGTCCCAACCGACTGTCCAGGGGTTTGCCATGTACCGTGACAACTCGCTGATGCCGAAGGAGGCCGTGCGCCTCGTCGTCCTGGGCACGCTGATCCAGGGCGGGCCGCTGCGCTACGCCGAGCTGGCCGGGTCGGTGCGTCATTTCCTCGACCGCATCGTCGGGCCGTCGCTCGACCTGATGGGCACCTCGCTGGAGATGCTGCGTTACGAGGGGCTGATCGAGGCGCTGGACGGCAGCGGGATGGAGGACAACGCGCTCCTCGGCCCGACCGACGCCGGCCGGGCGGAGTTCGAGACGCTGATGCGCGCCAACGTCCGCGCGCCCTCGGCCGAGGGCCTGAACAAGCTGGTCATCGCGCTGAAGCTGCGCTTCCTGCACCTGCTCGATGCCGAGTCGCAGCGCGAGCAGGTCGACAACCTCGCCATGCTCTGCGAGTCGGAGCTGGCGCGGCTGGGCGACCTGAAGCGCGCCAACACCGCCGACAGCGGCCATTTCGCCGCGTGGCTCGACCAGGACATCGCCCAGGCCGAGGACCGGCTGGCGTGGTTCCAGGACCGGCTGACCAAGCTGTAAGCGTTACCGTTCCGTTTCGGCCGTGTTGCGGGGACGCGACCTTTTCTCCTGGGGTCGCGCCGGGGTTTGTTTCGGACCCGGATTTTGTGTAGCCTAACGGCTTACCCCAACCTGCCGGAATGACCGCTCATGGCTTCGCTCCTGTCGACCGACGATCTTGAAGACCGCCTTCGCATGGAGTTCGTCGACGACGCGCGCGACCGCATGGAGGTCATGAACGCGGCGTTGAACGGCAAGGCCAAGGGCCAGCGCACCGACGCCGAAGTGATCGGCGTGCTGCGGCTGGAAGCCCACAATTTCAAGGGCATGGGCACGAGCTTCGGGTACCCCACGGTCAGCCTCGTGGCGCACCGGATGGAGGATTACCTCAGCGGCCTGAAGCAGCTCGACGCCAAGCAGCTCACCGACGCGCAGACCTTCATCGACCGCATCGCCGAACTGGTGGACCGCGCCGAGCAGCCGCTGCTGGCCGAGACCAACCGCATCATCCGCGCCCTGCCGGTCCGCTACGAGTTCCAGGTCACCGACGTCGAGGTTCGCAACGTCGAGATCATGCTGGTGACCCCGTCGAAGGTGATCGCCAAGAAGCTGGGGGCGGAGCTGGCGGCCTGCGGTTTCCGCACCGTGACGGTGACCGACCCCATCGAGTCGATCAGCCTCGCGGTCCGCGTGCCGCCGGACATGGTCATCGCGTCGATGGTGATGGACGGTCTGTCGGGGCTGGACCTGATCCGTGGCCTGCACGCCATGAGCGTCACGCAGAGCGTGCCGATGGCGCTGCTGACCTCGCTGAACCTCGACCACCCGTCGCTGAAGGAAATTCCCCACGGCGTGTCGGTCATCCGCGTCGGCGAGCATTTCGGCGACGATTTCGCGGCGGTGGTCGCCAAGCACAATCTGGGCTGAGGCCCGTTTGAAGCCCCTCTCCCCTTGTGGGAGAGGGGTTGGGGTGAGGGGGCGCAAGTCCCCTAACTTTCGCCTTCGGCGAATACCCCTCATCCCAACCCGCGAACCCATCGGACGCCTTTGGCGTCCTCCGGGATTCGCCCCGCAAGGGGAGAAGGGCTCCCTTCGCCGTAGAGATCCTACTCACCCCGGAATGGCGGTCGCCCCGACCTTGCCGCGCGGGGCGGCCTTGATCGACGGGCCGGCGTTGTCCGCCGGCTTGGAGATGGTCGTCGTCGTGCCGCGCGTGCCGGCCGGCGTGCTGCCCTTCAGCCGCAGCAGGTGCAGCCGCACATAGGCGGTCGACCCGGCGGCCTTGACCGCGATCCAGTCGCTGTTGCGCACGCGGCCCAGCACGGTCACCGCCTGACCCGCGCCGATGGTGGCGACGACGCCGCCGCCGGGCGTGGGCTGGGCCAGCAAGGAGGTGGGCTTGTCCGCCTCCCACTCGCCGTAGACCTTCTCCAACCCGGTTCCGCCGCTGGGCGCGCTGCGCACGTCGGGCGGGTTGGGGATGCGCTCGCGCGTCGTGCAGCCGGGGACCAACAGCGTGGTCAGGGCCAAGGCCAAGGGGACAAGATGCGCAGGCCGGATCATCGGACACCCTAGGGAAACGCTCAACCGTTGGCGCGACCATACAGGAGGAACGCCGCCCTTCGCCACCGCAGCGCACCCACAGGGGCTATGCGCTTTTTGGGGCAGGACCGCGCTTCGCTCAGAAGGCGGGCGGGCAGCCGCCGGGCTTCAGGGTGCGGGCGCTCGCCGGCGGGTTGGCGGCCAGCTTTTCCGTTGGGCGGATCGGGCGGCGGACCAGCTCGCCGCCGCAGTTGGGGCAGCGCTCGCCCGGCAGCCGGCTGCGGCAATCGCCGCAGAAGGTGCATTCGAACGAGCAGATGTAGGCGTTGGGCGACGCGGGCGGCAGGTCGCGGTCGCAGCATTCGCAGTTGGGGCGGAGTTCCAGCATGGGGCGCGGTCCTTCGTGGAGGGTGGCGACGGCACGAAGGATAGCCGACGGCGGACCGTCCCGACATTGGCGCGCTTGCCAACATCCATCAAGATCACGCCAATCCGCGCGCCCAAACGAAAACGGCGCGGCCCTCCGGAGAGAGCCGCGCCGTCGTCACGCCGGTGAAGGCGTCAGCGTGTTACCAGGACTTGGCGCGGGCCGGGGCCGGCTTGCCGTTGCCGTGCGACTCGCGGCGGGCGTGGTCCGGGCGCGGGCCGGCGTCCGAACGGTGGTTGTCCGAGCGGGCGTGCTCCGGACGGCCGCCACGGCCGGCGTAACCGCCGGGCTTGTTCTCGCCGCCGCCGTTGCCGTTGCGGTGCCACGGCTTCGGACCGCCGTTGCCGCTGGGACGGCCGCTGCCGTTGCGGGCGGGGGGACGGCCGCTGCCGGCGGTGAACGGACGCTGCGGCTCCAGGCCGGGGATCGTGTGGATCGCCAGCGTGGCGTTGGTGTAGCGCTCGATGCGGAACAGCGTCTCGCGGTCGGCGCGCGAGGCGAAGGAGATCGCGATGCCCGAGGCGCCGGCGCGGCCGGTGCGGCCGATGCGGTGGACGTAGTCCTCCGCCGAACGCGGCAGGTCGAAGTTGATGACGTGGGTGATGTCGCGCACGTCGATGCCGCGCGCGGCGACGTCGGTCGCCACCAGCAGGCGGACCTGCCCGGTGCGCAGACGCTGGAGCGTGCGGTTGCGCTTGCCCTGGTCCATGTCGCCGTGCAGGGCGGCGGCGGCGTGGCCGGCGAGGCTCAGTTCCTCGGCCAGCGTGTCGGCGTCGCGCTTGGTCGCGGCGAAGATGATGGCCTTGCCCACTTCCGGCTGCATCGCGATGTGCTGCAGCAGACGGCGCTTGTGGTCGAGGTCGTCGGCGTGGTGCAGGCGCTGCTCGACGTTGATCGCCGTCGCCTCGGTCTCCACCGCGACCCGCTCGGGGTTGCGCAGCAGGTTGCCGGCGAGGCCGGCCATGCGGCGGTCCAGCGTGGCGGTGAACAGCATGGTCTGGCGGGTCGGCGGGCAGCACTTGGCGATGGTTTCCACGTCGTCGTGGAAGCCCATGTCCAGCATGCGGTCGGCCTCGTCGAGGATCAGCACCTCGACGTAGTCCAGGTCGAGGCGGCGGCGCGACACGTGGTCGATCAGGCGGCCCGGCGTGGCGACGACGACGTCGACCGGACGCGACAGCAGGCGGAGCTGCTCGCGGTAGGGCATGCCGCCGACCACGTCCACGATGTTCAGCTTCATGAACTTCGCGTATTTGCGGGCGGCGTCGGTGACCTGCTTGGCCAGTTCGCGGGTCGGGGCCAGCACCAGCACGCGGGGGGCGGCGACGCCCAGGCGCGGCATTTCGGCGATGCGGGTCAGGGCCGGCAGCATGAAGGCGGCGGTCTTGCCGGTGCCGGTCTCGGCGGTGGCGAGGATGTCGCGGCCTTCGAGCGCCGGCGGGATGGCGGCGGACTGGACCGGGGTGGCGGTGATGTATTCGAAGGACTCAAGGGCCTTCAGGACGAGCGGGTGCAGACCGAGTTCGGAAAACGACAAAGGATTCAACCTTCTCAAGACAAGTCGGCACGCCCACGCGCGTCCGGATGACGAACGTGGGAGAAGCCGGCGGTTTCGCCGGGAGGAGGTCGAGAGGGAGAGGCGTCTATCCGAAGCACGAACCGCCCAACCCCGCCATTGTTTGGGGTGGACGCCCTGCGATATCAAAGCGCGTCTCGCTCAAGAGACGCGCGAGCCTCCAGCGATCAAGGATGCAGTACATAGTCTATCGCGTTGCACAAACCAAGATCTTTCCGAACGTTAAGCCCTGCGCTCCTCACGGGCTACCCATGCGCGTCGTGGCGGGGGGTGTCGGATGGCCGGGCGCGACGTCGGGCGGGACGGCCGGATGGTGGGCGCGGAGCGCGTCGCGGATCTCGGTCAGCAGGATTTCCTGGCGGGACGGACCGGCCTCGGCCTTGTGCATGAAGTGCAGGCGGTTCACTTGGCGCACGATCAGGAACAGCGCGCCCGAGACGATCAGGAAGTTGATGACCGTGTTGATGAAGCGCCCGTAATTGATGGTCGCCGCCCCGGCGGCCTCGGCCGCCGCGATGCTGTCGAAGCGCCCGCCGGACAGGCTGATGAAGTAGTTGGAGAAGTCGATCCCGCCCATCAGCCAGCCGATGGGCGGCATCAGCATGTCCTTGACCAGGGAGTTGACGATCCCGGTGAAGGCCGCGCCGATGATGATGCCGACCGCCAGTTCCACGACGTTGCCGCGGCTGACGAATTTCTTGAACTCGTTGAGCATGGTCGGGGGGTCCCTTGCCGTTCCGAAGGACGGAAACGGTCTCAAGGGTGCCATGGTTTCAACGGGGCGGCGCCTTGGGCGCGGTTATGGGGGGTAACACGGCCCCTCCATAGGGCCAAAGACAAGCCCCTCTCCCCTCGCGGGAGAGGGGTTGGGGTGAGGGGGCAAGCTTCCGCCTTTGGCGGAATACCCCTCATCCCAACCCTTCTCCCACAAGGGGAGAAGGGCTTTATTCGCTCGTCCTTACGCCAGACGGCCGTGGCAGTGCTTGAACTTCTTGCCCGAGCCGCAGGGGCAGGCGGCGTTGCGCTGGGTGGTCGCCATCACGTCGGCCGGGAGCGGCTGGTCCTCCGGAATCACGCCCGCCGGGGCCGGGGCGCGGACCATGCCGTCGGGAAGCTCCTCGCCGCCGGCCAGCGCCAGCGCCGGGTCGCTGCGGCCCTCGTGCATCTCCTGCATCTGGCGGGCGAACAGCTCCTCCGGCGAGGGCTGCATGCGGATCTCGACGTGCATCAGCACCGAGGTGACCTGCTCGCGCAGCGCCATCAGCATGGTGTCGAACAGCTCGAACGCCTCGCGCTTGTACTCGTTCAGCGGATCCTTCTGGGCGTAGGCCCGCAGGGAAATGCCCTGGCGCAGATGGTCGAGCTGGAGCAGGTGGTCCTTCCATTCCTGGTCGAGGATCTGCAACAGCAGGCTCTTCTCGACGTGCCGCATCGTCTCGGCGCCGTAGGCCTCCTCCTTCTCCGCGTATTTGCGGTCGGCGGCCTGCTGCACGCGCTCCTCGATCTCCGGCTCGGCGATGCCTTCCTCCTTGGCCCAGTCATGGACCGGCAGGTCCAGGCCGAGCAGGCGGTTGACGCCCTCGTGCAGACCGGCGATGTCCCACTGCTCGGAGTAGCTGTTCGCCGGGATCGCCGTCGCCACCATGTTGGCGACGATCTGGTGGCGCATCTCCTGGATTTCCTCGGCGATGTCGGCGCTCTCCATCACCTCGCGGCGCTGCTCGTAGACGACCTTGCGCTGGTCGTTCATGACGTTGTCGAACTTCAGCAGGTTCTTGCGGACCTCGAAGTGGTGCGCCTCGACCTTCTGCTGCGCCTTCTCCAACGCCTTGTTGATCCAGGGGTGGATGATCGCCTCCCCCTCCTTCAGGCCGAGGCGCTGGAGCATGCTGTCCATACGCTCCGACCCGAAGATGCGCATCAGGTCGTCTTCCAGCGAGAGGAAGAACTTCGAGGTGCCGGGATCGCCCTGGCGCCCCGACCGGCCGCGCAGCTGGTTGTCGATGCGGCGGCTCTCGTGCCGCTCGGTGCCGACGACGTAGAGGCCGCCGGCCTCCTTCACCTGCTCGCGGGCCACGGCGATCTCGGCCTCGATCCGCTTGATCGCGGCCTCGCGCTCCGGACCCTCGGGCATGTCGGCCAGCTCGACCTCGATGCGCATCTGGAGATTGCCGCCGAGCTGGATGTCGGTGCCGCGCCCGGCCATGTTGGTGGCGACCGTCACCGCGCCGGCGCGGCCGGCTTGCGCTACGATGTAGGCCTCCTGCTCGTGGTGGCGGGCGTTCAGCACGTTGTGCGGGATGCCGCGCTTGGTCAGCAGCTCGGCCAGCAGCTCCGACTTCTCGATCGAGGTGGTGCCGACCAGGACCGGCTGGCCGCGCTTGCGCGCGTCCTCGATCAGGTCGATCATCGCGTGGTACTTCTCGGTCGCCGACCGGTAGACCTCGTCGTCGTGGTCGATGCGCTTGACCGCGACGTTGGTCGGGATGTCCACCACTTCGAGGCCGTAGATCTCGCCGAACTCGGCGGCCTCGGTCAGCGCGGTGCCGGTCATGCCGGCCAGCTTGGGGTAGATGCGGAAGTAGTTCTGGAAGGTGATCGAGGCGAGAGTCTGGTTCTCGCGCTGGATCGTCACCTGCTCCTTGGCCTCCAGCGCCTGGTGCAGCCCCTCGGAGAAGCGGCGGCCGTCCATCATGCGCCCGGTGAACTCGTCGATGATGATGACCTTGTCATCCTTGACGATGTAGTCCTTGTCGCGCTGGAACAGCGTGTGGGCGCGCAACGCCTGCTGGGCGTGGTGGACCAGCGCCACGTTCTGGATGTCGTAGAGCCCGCCGGTCTTCAGCAGCCCGGCCTGGGTCAGCAGCTGCTCCATGTGCTCCTGGCCGATCTCGGAGAAGCTGACGGAGCGGTGCTTCTCGTCCTTCTCGTAATCCTCCGGGACCAGGCTGGGGATCAGCGCGTTGACCTGCATGTACATCTCGCCGGCGTCCGTCGACGGACCGGAGATGATCAGCGGCGTGCGCGCCTCGTCGATCAGGATCGAGTCGACCTCGTCGACGATGGCGTAGTTGAAGGGCCGCTGGACCATCTCCTCCAGGCGGAACTTCATGTTGTCGCGCAGGTAGTCGAAGCCGAACTCGTTGTTCGTGCCGTAGGTGATGTCGGCGGCGTAGGCGAGGCGGCGCTCGTCGTCGTCCAGGCCGTGCACGATGACGCCGGTGGAGAGACCCAGGAATCCGTAGACCCGGCTCATCCACCCACTGTCGCGGCTGGCCAGATAGTCGTTGACGGTGACGACGTGGACGCCCTTGCCTTCCAGCGCGTTCAGGTAGACGGCCAGCGTGGCGACCAGCGTCTTGCCCTCGCCGGTCCGCATCTCCGAGATCTTGCCCTGGTGCAGGACCATGCCGCCCAGAAGCTGCACGTCGAAATGCCGCTGGCCGAGCACGCGCTTGGCCGCCTCGCGCACGGTGGCGAAGGCGTCGGGCAGGATGTCGTCCAGCGACTCGCCCTTGGCCAGGCGCTCGCGCAGCCAGGGCGTGCGGGCCTTCAGATCCGCGTCCGACAGCGCGATCAGCGACGGTTCCAAGTCGTTGATCTGCTGGACGGTTTTGTGCAGCGCCTTGACCGCGCGCGTGTTGGCGGTGCCGAAAATCTTGCGGGCGAGAGCGCCGAACATGAAAACCTCGGAAGTAAAACGGAGTGTGGGCCAGCCTAATCGACGGGTCTGACATAGGACTATGGCAAGGCGCTGTCAACGAGCCCCGCCCCTTTGCGGCGTTGGAACACGGCGCGAAATCAGGGGGCGGGGGCCGGTGTGGGGCTGGTATTGGGGGACCGGCAATCACAGTTGTGTGACGGATCGAGGGACCGCTTGCCCGCCACGCGCGAGCCATGCTTAATCCTCGCGGAATCGGGCACGGAGCGGCGGATGGCTCCGGTGCCGCAGGGGCTTGCTTCGAGACCATCCGCGGAAGGAAAAGACACGTCATGGTGAATCGTATGTTCCGCACCGCGCTTCTGTCGATGGCGGCCTGCGGGATCGCGCTGGCGGCGCACGCCCAGACCCCGGCTCCGGCGACCCCTGCGGCCCCGGCCACCACGGCCGCCCCTGCGGCAACCCCCGCCGCCACCCCCGCTCAGGCCGACCCGGTCGTCGCGCGCGTCAACGGCGAGGAGCTGCACCGCTCCGACGTCAGCCGCATGATCGCCCAGCTGCCGCCCCAGGTGCAGCAGATGCCGGTCGAGATGATCTATCCGGCGGTGATCGACCAGCTGGTCAGCGGCAAGCTGGTCGCGGCGGCCGGCTACAAGGACAAGCTGGCCGATTCGGCCGAGGTCAAGGACGAGATCAAGCGCGCCGAGGAGCGCGCCGTGCAGCGCGCCTACATCCAGAAGGAAGTGAAGGCCCGCATCACGCAGAAGGCTCTGGACGACGCCTATCAGGCCTTCCTGAAGCAGAACCCGCCGCAGGAGGAGGTCAAGGCCGCCCACATCCTGGTCGAGAAGGAGGACGAGGCCAAGGCCATCATCGCCCAGCTCAAGAAGGGCGGCGATTTCGCCAAGCTGGCCAAGGAGAAGTCGAAGGACGCCGCCGCCGCCGCGCAGGGCGGGGATCTGGGCTACTTCACCAAGGACGCGATGGTCGAGCCCTTCGCCAACGCCGCCTTCGCCATGAAGCCGGGCGAGGTGAGCAAGGAGCCGGTGAAGACCCAGTTCGGCTACCACATCATCAAGGTCGAGGAGAAGCGCACCCAGCCCGCCCCGACGCTCGACGAGGTGAAGCCGCAGCTGGAGCAGACGCTGTCCAAGGACATCGTCACCGCCCTGGTCGACGAGCTGCGCGCCGGCGCCAAGGTCGAGACCTTCCAGATGGACGGCTCGCCGATGCCGGCCGCCCCGGCGGCCCCGGCCGACGCTCCGGCGGCCACGCCGGCGCCGGCCAAGTAAGGACGCGGGCTCCCTCCCGAAGCCCGTTGCCCCCTCCCCATCCCTCCCCCGCTTCGCGGGAGAGGGGGCCGGAGCTTCGGGGGCGTTCAGCGGCAGTCCCCTCTCCCGCCGCAAGGCGGGGGAGGGTTAGGGAGGGGGCCAGCTTCCCCGGCCTCAAGTCTTTCCACCGCCCACCCCACGCCCACGACGGGACTCCCCCCATGGCCACGACCCTCTCCCCCTTGGCTCCCGCCAGCTTCCCGACGCTGCCGCCCATCGCGGGCGTGCGCATCGCCACGGCGAACAGCGGCATCCGATACAAGGGCCGCGACGATCTGCTGCTGGCCGTGCTGGATCCCGGCACCGCCGTCGCGGGCGTGCTGACCCGCTCGCTGACCTGCTCGGCCCCGGTGATCTGGTGCCGCGACAGTCTGCCCAAGGGGTCGGCCCGCGCCGTCGTGGTCAACGCCGGCAACGCCAACGCCTTCACCGGCAAGGCGGGCGACGCCACCGTCCAGGCCACCGTCCAGGCCGCCGCCTCCATCGCCGGATGCGCGCCCGACGAGGTCTACATCGCGTCCACCGGCGTGATCGGCATCCCGCTCGCCCCCGACGCCATCGGCAAGTGCCTGCCCGGCATGGAGCCGGCTCTGGCCGCCGACTCCGCCGCCTGGGAGAAGGCGGCGCGCGCCATCATGACCACCGACACCTTCCCCAAGGGGTCCGTGCGCACCGTCACCATCGGCGGCACGCCGGTGACGATCGCCGGCTTCGCCAAGGGGTCGGGCATGATCGCGCCGGACATGGCGACGATGCTGGGCTTCGTCTTCACCGACGCCGCCATCGCCGCCCCCGCGCTCCAGGCCATGCTGTCGGAGTTCAACGAGCGCACCTTCAACGCCATCACGGTGGACGGCGACACCTCGACCAGCGACACGCTGCTGCTGTTCGCGACGGGCAAGGCCGGCAACGCCCCGGTCACCAGCGCCGACGCCCCTGAGCTGGCCGAGTTCCGCGCCGCGCTGGAGGATCTGCTGCTCGATCTGGCGCTCCAGGTCGTGCGCGACGGCGAGGGGGCGACCAAGTTCGTCGCCATCACCGTCAACGGCGCCGACAACGACGTCGCGGCCAAGCGCATCGCGCTGACGGTGGCGAACTCGCCGCTGGTCAAGACCGCGCTGGCCGGCGAGGACGCCAACTGGGGCCGCATCGTCGCCGCCATCGGGCGGGCCGGCGAGCGCGCCGACCGCGACCTGATCAAGATCACCGTCGGCGGCACGCTGATCTGCGCCGAGGGGATGGAAGTCCCCGGCTACGACGAGACCCCGGTCGCCGCCCACATGAAGGGCAAGGAGATCGAAGTGCTGATCGAGCTGGGCCTCGGCCAGGGCACCGCCAAGGTGTGGACCTGCGACCTGACCCACGGCTACATCGACATCAACGGCAGCTACCGGAGCTGACGCGGATGACCGCCTGTTTCGATCCCAGCTCCACCCCGGCGCCCGGCTCGCTGCCGGTGCTGTTCGTGGTCGCGGTGGCCCTGGTGGACGCCGACGGCCGCGTGCTGCTGGCCCAGCGCCCGCCCGGCAAGTCGCTGGCCGGTCTGTGGGAGTTCCCCGGCGGCAAGGTCGACGCCGGGGAGACCCCGGAGGCCGCGCTGGTGCGCGAGCTGAAGGAGGAGCTGGGGATCGACACGGCGGCGAGCTGCCTCGCCCCCTTCACCTTCGCCTCGCACAGCTACGAGAGCTTCCATCTGCTGATGCCGCTCTACGTTTGCCGGATCTGGGAAGGCGACGTCACCGCGCGCGAGGGGCAGCGGCTGGCCTGGGTCCGGCCCAACCGCATGGGCGACTACCCGATGCCGCCGGCCGACGTGCCGCTGGTGGCGATGCTGCGGGACCTTCTGTGACCCTGCGTTGAAAAGGCTCTTCGTCGGGAGTATGTTGCACGGAGATAGCCGGCGGATGCTCGCGACACCCGCCGACCACTCCTGATGCTTGGCGCCGTATCAGGCGGATCTCGATCCGCCATCTCTGCCACTGGAGCACCAGGAAGAAGGGCATCGTTTTCATGCCTTTTTTTCTCCTTCTGAAACGGCGGATGGACCACCCATCCGCCGTTTTCAGTTTGCACGCAGGAAAGGAATCGGCGTCATGGCTTCACACGCCTGCGTGGAGGACCACCGCTTGTCCCACCTGCCCGCCCGGCCGATCCCCGATTGCGGCTTTGCCGGTGGGGCGATCTGTGCCACATCATGGACTCTGAAACGCAAGCCGGCCCCCGGCCCCACCAACTGAACCGCATGGGCGTGGATTCGTTGTTCACATTTTCCCGCCGGGCCTCCAACGGGAGCTTCGGCGATGGTCCCGAGGCCGCGCTCGACGCGCTGCAATCGGTGTTCGGCTATGATTCCTTCCGGGGCCAGCAGGCCGAGATCATCGACCATGTGGTGCGGGGCAACGACGCGCTGGTGCTGATGCCCACCGGCGGCGGCAAGTCGCTGTGCTATCAGATCCCGGCGCTGGTCCGCGACGGCGTGACGGTGGTGGTCTCGCCGCTGATCGCCCTGATGCGCGACCAGGTCACCGCGCTGAAGGAACTGGGCGTCCGCGCCGCCTTCCTGAACTCCTCGCTGGGCGCCGCCGAGGCGCGCGAGGTCGAGCGCGACATGGTGCAGGGCGAGATCGACCTCGTCTACGTGGCGCCGGAACGGCTGGTGACGCCGCGCTTCCTCGACCTGCTCGACCGCACCAAGCTCGCGCTCTTCGCGCTGGACGAGGCGCATTGCGTGTCGCAGTGGGGCCACGACTTCCGCCCCGAATATCTGCAATTGTCGATCCTGCACGAGCGCCATCCGACGGTGCCGCGCGTCGCGCTGACCGCGACCGCCGACGTGCAGACCCGCAACGAGATCAAGGAGAAGCTGGGCCTGACCGAGGCCCGCGTCTTCCTGTCCAGCTTCGACCGCCCCAACATCACCTACCGCGTGGTCCCGAAGAAGAGCGAGCGCCAGCAGATGCTGGCCTTCCTCAACGAGAACCACCCGGAGGACGCCGGCATCGTCTATTGCATGTCGCGCGCGAAGGTGGAGGACACCGCCGCTTGGCTGAACGCCCAGGGGCGCGAGGCCCTGCCCTACCACGCCGGCCTTCCGGCGGCCGTGCGCGAGGCCAACCAGGACCGCTTCATCAAGAGCGAGGGTCTGGTGATGGTGGCGACCGTCGCCTTCGGCATGGGCATCGACAAGCCCAACGTGCGCTTCGTCTGCCACCTCGACCCGCCCAAGAGCCTGGAAGCCTACTATCAGGAGACCGGCCGCGCCGGGCGCGACGGGTTGCCGGCCAACGCCTGGATGTCCTACGGCATGGCCGACGTGGTGATGCTGCGCCAGATGCTGGAGCAGTCGGAGGCCGGCGACAGCCACCGCCGGGTCGAGCGCGGCAAGCTGGACGCCCTGCTGGGCTTCTGCGAGACCTCGGGCTGCCGCCGTCAGGTGCTGCTGAACTATTTCAACGAGACGCTGGCCGAGCCCTGCGGCAACTGCGACACCTGCCTCGACCCGGTCGAGATCTGGGACGGCACCGTCGCGGCGCAGAAGGCCCTGTCGGCGGTCTACCGCACGGGGCAGCGCTACGGCGCCGGGCATCTGATCGACGTGCTGCTGGGCAACACGACGGAGAAGGTGGCCCAGCAGGCGCACGACACGCTGAAGACCTTCGGCGTCGGCAAGGATCTGTCCAAGACGGAATGGCAGTCGGTCTACCGGCAATTGGTGGCGAACGGCTTTCTGACGGTGGATCTGGAATACGGTGGCTTCCGCCTGACCGACGCCGGGGTCGCGGTGATCAAGGGCCAACGGACGGTCGGCCTGCGCAAGGACCCGGTGCTGGAGCGCCGACGCGGCGTCCGCGACGCGCTGCGCCGCCAGAGCGGGCGCGGCGGGTCGGCAAGCGACGGCGTGTCGCGCGGCAGTGCCCGGGGGACGCTGTCGGCGGCCGACGACGCGCTGTGGCACGCGCTGCGCGACTGCCGCACGGGCCTCGCCAAGGAGCAGAGCGTGCCGCCCTACGTGATCTTCCACGACAGCACGCTGCTGGAGATGGTGAACCAGCGCCCGCGCAACCGCGAGGCCTTCGCCCATCTGCCGGGCGTGGGCGCGCGCAAGCTGGAGCGCTACGCCGACGCCTTCCTGGAGGTGATCCGGGAGCACGGTTGAGCGGGTGATTTTCCCAAATTGTTCGCTTGCATCCGGCAAAGCACGCCGCTATGTTCCCCGCCACAACGACGCCGCAGTAGCTCAGGGGTAGAGCAACTGATTCGTAATCAGTAGGTCCGGGGTTCAAATCCCTGTTGCGGCACCACTCTAAGGCCCTGAAACGCCGACGCGTTTCGGGGCCTTTCCATGTCCGGACCATGATGATGGTCAGAGTTCAGTCATCGGTCCGTTCCTCCCTTGTCCGCCTCGGGCGCCGGCAGCGCCCGAAGCCAAGCTGGAGTTCGCAATCGACAAGGCTCCAGCTTCCCCGTTAACGTCGGTGGATCAAGGAGATGATCCGATGTCGAACAACCTCAAATTCTACATTGACGGCGCGTGGGTGGATCCGGCGGAGCCCGCGACGATCGACGTGGTCGATCCCTCGACCGAAGAGGTCTTCGCCACCATCGCGCGCGGCGGCGCGGCGGACGTCGACCGGGCGGTCGCCGCCGCGCGCGCGGCCTTCCCGGCCTTCGCCGCGACCTCGCGCGAGGAGCGGCTGGTCCTGATGCGGCGCCTGCTGGAGGCCTACAAGGACCGCTACGACGAGGTCGCCGACGCGCTGTCGCGGGAAATGGGCGCGCCCCGGACGCTGGCCCAGCGCTCGCAGGCCGCGATGGGCACCGCGCATCTGGCCCGGACGATCGAGGCGCTGGAAGGGTTCGCCTTCGAGGAGCTGCGCGGCTCGACCCTGATCGCCAAGGAGCCCATCGGGGTGGTCGGCATGATCACGCCGTGGAACTGGCCGATCAACCAGATCATGTGCAAGGTCGCGCCGGCGCTGGCCGCCGGCTGCACCATGGTGCTGAAGCCGAGCGAGATCGCGCCGCTCAACGCCATCCTCTTCGCCGAGGCCGTCCACGCCGCCGGCCTCCCCAAGGGCGTGTTCAATCTGGTCAACGGCGACGGCCCGACGGTGGGCGAGGCCATCGCGCGCCATCCGGGCGTCGACATGGTGTCCTTCACCGGCTCGACGCGGGCCGGGATCCTCGTCGCCAAGGCGGCGGCCGACACGGTCAAGCGCGTCCACCAGGAACTGGGCGGCAAATCCGCCAACATCATCCTCGACGACGCCGACCTCAAGCGCGCGGTGAAGCTGGGCGTCGAGGGCTGCATGCGCAACAGCGGCCAGTCCTGCAACGCGCCGACCCGCATGTTCGTCCCGGCCGCCCTGCACGGCGAGGCGGTGGCGGTGGCCAAGGCCACGGCGGAACGCCTGACGGTCGGCGCGCCCGCCTCGGAAGGGACGTGGCTCGGCCCCGTGGTCAGCCAGGCCCAGTACGACAAGATCCAGCGGCTGATCGCGGCCGGGATCGAGGAGGGCGCCGAGCTGGTCACCGGCGGCCCCGGCCGTCCGGACGGCCTCGACCGTGGCTACTACGTGCGCCCGACGATCTTCGCCAACGTCACCGACGGCATGACCGTCGCGCGCGAGGAGATCTTCGGGCCGGTGCTGGTCATCCTGCCCTACGGCAGCGAGGAGGAGGCGATCGAGCGCGCGAACGACACGCCCTATGGCCTCGCCTCCTACGTCCAGTCGGGCTCGCTGGAGCGCGCCCGCAAGGTCGCGGCGCGGATGCGCAGCGGCAACGTCTACATCAACTACCCGGCCTGGGACGCGGGAGCGCCCTTCGGCGGCTACAAGCAATCCGGCAACGGGCGGGAATACGCCGATTTCGGCCTGGAGGAGTTCCTCGAAATCAAGGGCGTCGTCGGCTACGCGCCGGCCTGAGACCGAAAGCCGGTCCCCGGAGCCCGCGCCGCGGAGTCCGGGGCCGCTTCGTCTCAGCGGATCGAGTCGTTGTGCAGCACCATCTCCACCGCCAACTGCGCGGCGCAGAGATCCTCCAGCGCGGTGCCGACCGACTTGAAAAGAGTGATCTGGTCGTAGAAGCGCCGCCCGGCCCGCTCGCCGCGCGTCAGGTCGTAGAGATCGCCCGCGATGTCGTCCTCGCTCAGGATGCCGGCCCGCATCGGCTGCACGATGTCGCCGGCCTCCTTGCAGGCGCCCTCGCGGGTGTCCACGAAGACGCGGGAGCGGCGGATGCAGTCGTCGTCGGCCTCGCGCATCTCCGGCGTGAAGCCGCCGATCAGGTCGAGGTGCTGGCCCGGTTGCAGCCAGTCCCCCCTGATGATCGGCTCCTTGGCCAGGGTGGCGCAGGTCACGATGTGGGCGCCGCGCACGGCGCCCTCCAGATCGTCGGTCGCCTCGATCTTGAACTTCGGACGGTGGAAACGGCCGGCGACCTTCTTCGCCTTCTCCAGGCTGCGGCCCCAGACCAGCACCTGCTTGATCGGGCGAACCGCCGCGTAGGCCTCGATCAGTTCGGGGGCCAGCGCGCCGGTGCCGACCACCAGCAGCCGCTCCGCGTCGGCCCGCGCCAAATAGGAGGCGGCCAGCGCCGAGGCCGCCGCCGTGCGCCGCTTGGTCAGGGCCGAGCCGTCCAGCAAGGCCTGCGGAATGCCGGTCTTGCCGTCCATCAGCAGGTAGACGCCCTGCACCGCCGGCAGGTCCTGCGCGCCGTTGTCGGGGAAGACGGTGACGATCTTGACGCCGATCGACTGGTTGACCTGCCACGCCGGCATCAGCAACAGCGTGGCGTCGTGCTCCCCGTAGGTCCCGACCGTGTGGTGGTGGCGCATCGGCACCTCCACCCCGGCCCGGAAGGTCTGCCGCATGCGCTCGATCAGCATGCGGTGGTGCAGAACGGACCTCAGCTCGGCACCGGTGATGGTGCGCATGGGCGCCTCCCGACGAAGGCGCCGCCCGGTGCCGTCCGACGGCGCCGGACGGCGCGTGCGATCAATGAACCGTCGTCGCCGTGGTGGCGGAGGCGGCGGGAACCGGCAGGCCGGTGCCGGCGCCGGAGACCGGGCGCGACAGTTCGGCCAGACGCTTCTCGGCGGCGGTGGCGCGGGCCTGCGCCTCCTTCACCTCGCGCTCCAGGAACAGGACGCGGTCGCTCTCGCGCCGGGCGCGGCGGCGGTGGCGGCGCTGGGCGTTCCACACGATGAAACCGCCGGCCAGGAAGCCGGCCAGCAGGGCCAGCAGGGCGGCGAGGTAGAGCGGCGCCTCCAGCGTGAAGGGCAGCGGCCACAGCGCCCAGGTCACGACGTCGCGGTTGGACACCGCGAACAGAACCGCGATCAGGGCGATGGGCAGGGTGACGATCCAGGTCAGGTAACGCAAAGCGACGATTCCTCAACAAGGACGGAGGGACCGGCGGGCCATCGGTGGCCGGCGGTCAATCCGTGTTCAGCCGTTCCCGGAGCTGTTTCCCGGTCTTGAAGAAAGGGATGCATTTCTCGCCCACGTCAACCGATTCTCCGGTGCGGGGGTTGCGGCCGGTGCGCGCGTCGCGCCGCTTGATCGAAAAGGCGCCGAATCCCCGCAGCTCGACCCGGTCGCCGCGGGCCAGCGCCTCGGTGATCTCGTCGAAGATGGTGCCCACGATCTTTTCGATGTCGCGCTGGTACAGATGCGGATTCCGCTCCGCCAGCCTCTGGATCAATTCCGATTTTGTCATGGCCGTCGACGTTTCCCCTTGGCTCTTGCGGACGCCTCGGTTGATTGTGCGCCGCTTGGCCTCAAGCGTGCCACCAAGCCCCCTCCCCGTCAAGCTAAGCCGTTATGGAACAACGTCTTTTCCGCATCGCGGCAGGGGGTTGGCGAGGCCGTGCCACGGATCGGGGGGCCTGCGGGCCTGAAATTTTCGCCAAGGATATCAATGGGCTTTTGAAAGCATGCGATCCGGGGCGAGGCCCGGCCTCCACAAAGTCACGCCTGCCCCAGCCGGGTTCCTTCCAGGATGGCGTCGTCCAGCACCGCCGTGCTGCGGTCGCAGCCGGTCAGGTCGGCCAGGGTCAGGTCGCTGCCCTTCAGGTTGGTGCGCAGCAACGAGGCCCCCGCCAGCCGCGCCCGCACCAGCGAGGCCCGCATCACCTTGGCCCCGGCGCTGACCAGCAGCAGGCCCAGATTGGCGCCGTCGAGCTGGCAGTCGATCAGGATCGCCCGGTCGAGCTTGACCCCGCGCAGATCGGCGCTGCGCAGGTCGGCGGAACGGAAATCGGCCCCGTCGAACTGCGCGGCCTGGAGCTGCGCGCCGTGCAGCCGGGCGTGGCGCAGCCGGACCCCCGACCCCTTGGCGAGCGTCAGGATCTTCCCCGACAGGTCGGCGCCCTCCAGGTTCAGCCCGCTGAGGTCGAGCTGGTTACCCTGCTTGCCGCTGGTGCCGAGCCAGATCATGTGCTGCTTCAGCATGCTGTCGAGCTGGTCGGCGGGCAGCGCCGGCATCTCGGCGGCGGCCGGCTCCTCCTCTTCCGGCGCGGGCGGTGGCGGCGGAGGCGGTGCTTGACTGGCGGCGCGGGCGTCGTCGTCGGTGCGAATCGCCTGCTCCAGCCCCTCCGCGTCGACCTGCGCGCCCTCCAGCCGGGCGCCGCGCAGGTCGGACCCGTTCAGGTCGGCGCCGCGCAGGTCGGCGCCGGAGAAGTTGGCGCCGCGCAGATCGGTGCGGTCGAGCCGGGCGCCCGACAGCTTGGTGTTGGTGAAGTCGGCGGAGCGCGCGAAGCTGCCCGACAGCTTGGCCCGCGCCATGTCGGCGTTGGTCAGCCGGGCCGACGCCATGTCGGCCGGGCCGGGGTCGAAGCCGACCACCTTCAGCTCGCCGTCGCTGTTGCGGCTGACCATGCTGCCGTCGCGCAGGTCGACCTCGACCATGGCGGCGCCGTCCAGCGTGGCGCCGCGCACGTTGGCGCCGCGCAGGTCGGTGCGGAACAGCCGCGCCCCCGACAAATCGGCCCCGCGCAAATCGGCGCCGTAGAGGTCGGCGTGGTCGAGGATGGTGCCCATCAGGTTGGCGTCGCGCAGGATGGCGCCCGACAGATGCGCGCCGGTCAGGTCGCGCCCCGCCAGGCTCAGGCCCGACAGGTCGAAGAAGGGCAGGTTGGCGCGGGCGCCGTTCGGCCGACCCTCGGTGAAGCGGACGTGCCGCTCGCACACGCGGTCGAGCTGCTCCTGATTCAGCCGGACCCTGGATTTGCCGTCTTGCGCCATCAGCCGGTCACGCGAACAGGGCGTCGATGTCGGCTTGCGAGATCGACGGGCCGCCGCCGTCCGCCGCGTCCGCCGGGGGCGGAGGCGGTGGAGGAGGGGCCGCCTTGCGTGCCGGCGGGGGGGGAGGCGGTGGTGGCGGAGGAGGCGGTGGTGGGGGCGCCGTCTCGAAAGCCGGCTCCGCCCGTTCCAGCACGTCGGGCATGCTGTCGAACAGCGCGTCGATGGCGTCCTGGCTGACCTCCGGCCCGCCCAACTGCGGCCCGTTCAGCAGATGCGCGTCGGGCCGCGTGTCGCCGCTCTTGCGGTGGGAGGACACGTCACCATTTCCGGGGCCGTTCCCGGCGCCGCCGACGGCCAGCCGCTCGACGCCCCAGATCTCGATCATCGTGTTCACGCGCTCTTCGATGTAGCGCAGCGTGTTCACGACCTTGGTGGTCCGCTGTCCGGTGATGTCCTGGAAGGAGCAGGCGGTCATCACCTCGATGCACCACGCCTCGATCGCGTCGATCCGCTCGGCCAGATCGGGATCGCCGCGCGGGATCGACATGGTGATTTCCTGGATCTTCTCCGCCGCGTTCAGGATGTCGGTGGTCGCCCGCTCGGTCGCCGCGACGATCTCGTCCAGCTCGCCGGTCGCGGCCTCGATGCGGTTGGATCCGGTGTCGGTCGCCTTCAGGGCGGCGATGTCGCTGCGCGCCTCCTGCACCACCTGGGTGATGGCGGTCAACTCCTGCTGGAAGCGCCCGTCGCCCAGCGCGAATCCGGCCGGGGACGCCGCCGGGGCGGCGCCGTTCAGACGGTCGACCTGCCGTTCGAGCTGCCCCACCAGCCGGTGGAACTCGTCCGACGCCACGACGCGGCAGCGCCGGTCGCGCATGCGCAGGAAGGCCCGGCCCCGCGCCGATTGCGACAGGGCCTCCTCCATCTGCAGATACTCCTGCTCGGTCAATTCGAGCAACGGCCCGCTCATGCCCGCCAATCCATCCCGACAACGCGCCCGGCAAAACTGCCCAAAGTCGCAAAACTGCCCAAAGTCATAGGCCGACCATAACCCGACGACGTCCCTGGGGCAAAGGCGGCGCCGGGCCTTTGCCTGTGTATCACCGAAATGATTTACCGAGGGTTTCCGGCCCTGGCGGCGAAACGCGGCGCCGATGGCGCGTCCGCCCCCTCGCGGCGGCGGCGGCGGTCGGCTATGATCGCGGGCAACGGGCTTGAAGACGTTTTGTTTTTCTCCCAAATCTGCCCGGCCCACAACGGAGAGGACGAACCCATGACGGCGGTTGCGCGCTTGGCGACGGTTGGTGTGATGATGGCGCTGGCCTGCGGCGCCCTGGTCGGACCGGCGGCGGCGCCCGCCTCGGCCGCGCTGCCGGCCGGCGTGACCGGCGTCACCACCATCGCCCCGATGCTGGAGCAGGTGACCCCGGCGGTGGTCAACATCTCGGTCCTGTCGCGCGCCCCGCAGTCGGAGAACCCGCTGCTGCGCGACCCCTTCTTCCGCCGCTTCTTCAACATCCCCGACCAGCAGGTCCAGGCCAAGCCGCAGGTCAGCGCCGGCTCGGGCGTGATCGTCGACGCCGCGCGCGGCTACGTCATCACCAACAACCACGTGGTGGAGAACGCGCAGGAGATCGCCGTCACCCTGAAGGACCGCCGCCGCCTGCGCGCCAAGCTGGTCGGGCGCGACGCCGCCACCGACATCGCCCTGCTGAAGATCGAGGCCAAGGGGCTGACCGCCCTGCCGATGGGCGATTCGGACCATCTGAAGGTCGGCGATTTCGTCGTCGCCATCGGCAACCCGTTCGGGCTGGGGCAGACGGTGACCTCGGGCATCATCTCGGCGCTGGGCCGCAGCGGGCTGAAGATCGAGGGCTACGAGGACTTCATCCAGACCGACGCCTCGATCAACCCCGGCAATTCCGGCGGCGCGCTGGTCAATTTCAGCGGCGAGCTGATCGGCATCAACACCGCCATCATCGGCCCGGCCGGCGGCTCGGTCGGCATCGGCTTCGCGGTGCCGGTCAGCATCGTCCGCTCGGTGATCGAGCAGTTGGGGGATTACGGCGAGGTGCGGCGCGGCCGGCTCGGCGTCGCCATCCAGGACCTGACGCCCGACCTCGCCGAGAGCCTGAGCCTGACCGGCGACGAGGGCGCGCTGATCGCCAAGATCGAATCCGGCTCGCCCGCCGACGGCGCCGGACTGCGCAGCGGCGACGTGGTGGTTGCGGTGGACGGCCGGCCGATCCGCAGCGCCACCGACTTCCGCAACCGCATCGGCCTGCTGCGCGTCGGCACCCCGGTGCAGGTGACCGTGGTGCGCAACGGCGGGCAGAAGTCGCTGACCGTCCGCACCGCGAAATAGGGGGCGAAGCCGCAGCCGCATGGTCCGTCCCACCGCTCCCCGCCCCAACGCGCCCCGCCGCCCCGCCCCGTCGCCGGCCCAGAAGAGCCCGGCGCAGCGCCAGCGCGAGATCGCCACGCTGCTGATGCGGCTCGACGCCATGCTCAAGCAGACCGGCGAGATGGGGCTGGCGGCGCGCGAGCGCATCTCGGTCGGCGGGCTGACACGCTACCGGCGGTTCAGCCGGCGGGTCCGCGACTTCTTCGCGCTGGCCGCCGTGGCGCAGGAGCGGCTGGACGCCGCGCCGGGGGAAATGGAGGACCTGATCGGCCCGATGACCACCGCGCTGGAGCGCCTGCACACCCGCATGGTGATCCTGTTCGTGGAGGGCAGCGCCGGCTTCTTCGCCGGCTTCGCGCGGGTCAAGGCGCTGCCCATCGGCACCCACGAGATGTGCGGGGTGGAGCTGCGCGGCGTGGTGGAGATCCGCAAGTTCCTCGACGACCCGCTCTACGACGGGGAGCGCGGGCAGGCCCTGCGCGCCGAGGCCGACCGCATCGTCAAGCTGATCCGCGTGGTGATGGACCGCATCCCGCCGCTGCCCGATTTCGGCGAGGAGCCCAGCATCGGCCCGAAGGGCGCGCTGAACAGCCCGTTGAAGGGGCCGGGGGCCGGGCTGCCCCGCCCGGCCCGTCCGGGGGGGCGGCCCCCGGCCCTGCCCCCGGAACCGCCGAGGCCGCCGCCGGAGGTCCGGTCGCTCAGCCTCGACCAGTTCGAGGACGACGAGGAGGATTGAACGTGGCGCGGATCAGCGGCGGCGGCGGCCACCGCCCTCGTCGGCGCTGAGCGCCCCCACCGCCGCGCCCGCCGCGCCGCCCAGCAGGCCGCCGTAGACGGGGCTGCCGCCGGTGACGGCGCCGATCGTGGCGCCGCCCGCGGCGCCGATGGCGCCACCGGCCAGGGCGCGGTTCTCGCGCTGATTCAGGTTGGAGCAGCCGCCCAGCGCGCCGGCCCCGACCAGCAGGGCGAACAGGGCGGCGGAAGCGTTGCGCGTCGTCTTGGTCATGGTCTCTGTTCCTCACATCATAAGCGTGGCGGATCGGGTGCGCCCCGAACAGCCACGCTTATGATTGGGAAGAACCGGGATCCTGTGCTGTGGCTATTTCGGGGTAAATGTCCCCCTTCGGGCGGGAACGCGGGGTGGGCGCCGCGTCAGCGCTTCAGTTGGGGGTCCTCGCCCTTGGCGTGGCGTTTCCCCTCCTCCTCGGCGCGCCGCAGTTCCTCGCCTTCCGGACCGTCCACCGCCTTGCGGGCGCGGTCGGCGTCGCCCTGGACGTCGTGGTTGCGGACATGGTCCTCGACGCCCCGGCGATACTGGGCGTCGGCGGTGCGGTTGCCCTCGCCTTGGTTCTGGGCGGCCGGGTCGGGTTTCTCGGGCGTGTCGGCGGTCATGGCGTCGTCCTCCGGATTCGCGGGCGTTGAACCGTGATGATGGGCCGGCGCGTGACCGCGCGGACCTGCCCTCAACAACCCGGCGGCGGCGTCAAAGTTTCCATAATCCCAAGAATCCCCTCGCCCGCTCGGCCTTGCGGAGACTGAGGGACGCCGAAGGCGGTACCGCCTCCAGCAAGGGAACAGTTGCACCGTGCGGTGCGTTCACCCACACTGCGTGCGTTGCCAGACCAACAATGGGCCATGGAAGACATCGACCGTCAAAGAACGCTGGAGTATTTCGAACGGCTGGGGAAGGAGCGTGTGCGCCTTTACGCCGCCATCGACTGCGAGCGTTTTCTGGGGGGATGGCAGGTCCGGGAACTGGCCGACCAGTGGCTCGACGCCAAGGAGGCGGAGAACGGTTCCCGCACCCTGTGGCGCCGCCTGCGTCCCGGCCGCTGACGGTCCCCCGTCTCCAACAGCTCAGCGCCGCTCCGGAAACAGGCCGAGCAGCCCCTCGCGGGTCGCGGGACAGACGCCGCGCTCGGTGATCAGCCCGGTCACCAGCCGGGCGGGAGTCACGTCGAAACCGAAATTGGCGACCGGGCTGCCCTCGGGCGTCACGCGGACGGTCTCGATCCGCCCGTCGGCGGTCCGGCCGGTCAGGTCGGTGACCTCGCGGCCGTCGCGCTCCTCGATGGGGATCTGGCGCACCCCGTCGCTCATCCCCCAGTCGATGGTCGGCGACGGCAGCCCGACGTAGAAGGGCACGCCGTTGTCGGCGGCGGCCAGCGCCTTCAGATAGGTGCCGATCTTGTTGCAGACGTCGCCGGTCGCGGTCGTCCGGTCGGTGCCGACGATGCAGAGGTCGACCCGGCCGTGTTGCATCAGGTGGCCGCCGACGTTGTCGGCGATGACGGTGTGCGGCACGCCGTGGCGGTTCAGCTCCCAGGCGGTCAGGCTGGCGCCCTGGTTGCGCGGGCGGGTCTCGTCCACCCAGACATGCAGGCGGATCCCCTGCTCGAACGCCACGTAGACCGGGGCCAGCGCCGTTCCCCAATCGACCGTGGCGAGCCAGCCGGCGTTGCAATGGGTCAGCACGTTGACCGGCTCCCCCGCCCCCTTGCGCTCCGCCACCGCGCGGATCAGGGCGGCGCCGTGTTCGCCGATGGCGCGGTTGATGGCGACGTCCTCGTCGCCGATGGCCGCCGCCGCCGCCGCCGCCGCTCCGGCCCGCTCCACCGCCGGCAGGGCGGCCAGCCGGCCGGACACCCGCTCCAGCGCCCAACGCAGGTTGACCGCCGTCGGGCGGGTCGCCAGCAGGACGGCGCAGGCGCGCTCCAGCCCCGAGTCGGACGGATCGGCGCGCATCGCCAGCGCGACTCCGTGGGCGGCGGTGGCGCCGATCAGCGGGGCGCCGCGCACCAGCATGGCGCGGATGGCGTGGGCGGCCTCCTCCAGGCTGCCCAGCCGGACGACCGCGAAGTCGTGCGGCAGGCGGGTCTGGTCGATGATCGCGACACTGCCGTCCTCTTCCGCCCAGATGGTCCGGTAGGCCGTCCCGTCGATCCGCATAGCACCCTCCTCCCAACGCCCGATGCCGGAATCGGCACCCCAGAATAGGTGGTGGCCGGTTTCCCTTCAACGCGGCTAGCGTCCCGTGGAACCGTCACCCGCGGCCGGTGTTACCGTTCCCGGCCTAGCCCGAACAGGCCTGATGTCCTCATGGTAGCCCAAACGATGCCGCTCCGCGCGCTGCGATCCCACCCCTCCCCCCTGTACCGGCTGCCCGGATCGGCGCTGGTGCTGATGGCGTGCGCGGTCGCGGTGCTGGCGACGGTCGGGCTGTCGGCCTTCTTCGCGTGGCGCGACCGCGACGAATCGGTGCGCCAAGCCGCCGGAGTCGCCGGCAACGTCGGGCTGCTGGTCGCCGAGCACGCGGCGCGGATGATCGAATCGGGCGACCTGCTGCTGACCCAGGCCACCGCGCTGGCCGGCGCGCCGAACCAGCCCCTACCGACCGGCGAGGAGGCGCGGGAACGCCTGTCGATGCTGGCCGCCAGCGCGCCGCATGTGGTCGGGCTGGAGATCCGCGACGCCGAAGGCCAGCCGGTCCTGTCCAGCCTGAGCGACAATCCCGCCACGAACGCGCAGCCGCCCGCCGCCAGCGGCCTCAACCCGGCCGGGCGCGGCATCGCCGACGGCACCATGGACGGCCGGCCGGTGCTGCGCGTCACCCGCCCGCTGGCGGGACCCGGCGGTCCGCCGCGCGGCTACGCCGTCGCCGGGATCGACGCGGCGTCGTTGCGCGACGTCTACCGCGCGCTCGACGTCGGCTACGGCCACACCATCGCGCTGCTCGCCGCCGACGGCCGCACGCTGCTGCGTGAGCCGGATGGCGCCGGTACCGGCGGCAATCCGTCGCAGGCCGAGGACATCGCCGCCACCCGGCCGGTCGGCAACACCGGCCTCAGCGCGCGGGTGACCATCGCCACCGGCAGCGTCCTGGTGCGTTGGCGCGACCAGTTGTGGACCTACGCCGCCTTCGCGCTGGCCGGCTGCGCCGCGGTGGGCTGCATCGGCGCGCTCGCCCTGGAGCGCACCCGCCGCCAGCGCGAGGCCGAGGACGCCCTCCAGCACGCCTACGACACGCTGGAGGAGCACGTCCACCAGCGCACCACCCAGTTGGAGAACGCCAACGCCCGGCTGGAAGGCGCCCTGACCGACAAGGAGGTCCTGCTGAAGGAGGTCCAGCACCGGGTGAAGAACAACCTCCAGGTCATCTGCAGCCTGCTGCGCCTGCAGGCCGCGCGCATCGACGACCGCGCCCGCCGGGGCTTCGACGAAAGCCTGCGCCGCATCCAGACCATGAGCCTGCTGCACGAGCTGCTGCACCGCTCCAACGAGCCGGCGCACCTGAACTTCGCCGACGCGCTGCGGCAGATGTGCGACGGGCTGGTGCGCTCCGACAACCCGACCGCCGCCCGGTTGGAGGTCGAGGCCCAGGACTGGATCGTCGACGCCGACCGCGCCACCCCGCTGGCCATCGCCACCAGCGAACTGGTGTCCAACGCCCTGCTCCACGCCTACCCCGGCGGCCATCCCGGCACCGTCCGCGTCATCCTGGAGGCGGTGGACACCAACATGCGCCTGATCGTGCGCGACGACGGCGTCGGCCTGCCCCCGGAGATGCCCGGCCAGTCCAAGCGTGGCGCCAGCAGCAGCGGCGGCGCCAGCAGCGGGTTGGGTCTGGCGCTGGTCCAGGCGCTGTCCCATCAGGCGGGCGCCGCGCTGGCCATCGAGCGGGAGGGCGGCACCGTCTTCACCATGACCCTGCCGATCCAGCCGGTGAAGCGCGCCGCCAAGCAGGCGGCGGCGTGACGGCACCACGCCGCGCCTGAGCACCCTTTCGTCGGGCAATTGCAGACGCGCGATTATCAAGCCTAGATTTCCCGCAAAAGACGAACAAGCGGGACTATCGACATGGCTGGGGAGAAATTCGGCTTATTGGCGTCCGCCTTGGCGGCCCTTGCGCTGGTGGGATGCGCCGCGATGGGAACCGGCGACTCTTCCGGCGCGGCGCTTGACGGCGTGGGACCGACGGCGGCCAAGCGCTTCGAGGCGGTGCGCCACAGCCCGCCGGCGTTGCGGGCCTTTCTGTACCGGATGCCGAAGGGGGCCGATCTCCACAGCCACCTGACCGGCGCGGTCTACGCCGAAACCTATCTGCGGCTGGCGGCGGCGCAGGGGCTGTGCTTCGAGACCGGGACGAAGTTCCTGGTGCTCCCGACCAAGGCCGCACCCTGCGGCGACACCACCGGGTCGCCCCGCCCGGCGGCCGGGGTGGTGATCGCCGACCCGACCCTCTACCCGGTCGCCTTGGACGCGCTGTCCACCCGCGACGCTTTGCCGCTGTCGGGCTACAGCCTGCACGACCAGTTCTTTTCCACCTTCGGCCGCTTCGCCGCCGCCGACGGCGCCGTGGGCGACCTGCTGGCCGAGGTGGTGGACCGCGCCGGCCGGCAGGGCGAGCAGCACATTGAGCTGATGGTGTCCTTCCAGACCCGCACCGCCGCCGGCATCGGCAAGTCACAGCCCTGGACCGACGACCTCCCGGCGATGGCCGACCGGCTGATCGCCGCCGGGCTGGCGGACGTGATCCCGCAGGCCCGTGCGGACATCGACGCGGCGGAGTCGTGGATGCGGTCGTTGCTCGGCTGCGGCACCCCGGCGGCCAAGCCGGGCTGCGCGGTGTCGGTCCGCTACCTCCAGCAGGTCTCGCGCACGCAAGGGCCGGGGGCGGTCTTCGCGGCGACCCTGTTCAACGCGTTGCTGGCGGTACAGGAGCCGCGCGTCGTCGGCCTGAACTTCGTCGCGCCGGAGGACAACCCGACCGCGCTGGCCGATTACGACCGCCACATGCGCATGATCGCGGAGACCCGCCGCCGCTTTCCCGGCACCAACGTCGCGCTGCACGCGGGTGAATTGACGCTGGGCCTCGTCCCGCCGGAGGAACTGCGCAACCACATCCGCAAGGCGGTGGAGATCGCCGGGGCCACGCGCATCGGCCACGGCGTCGACCTGATGCTGGAAGACGACCCGCGCGGCCTGCTGCGCGGCATGGCCGCCCGCAAGGTGGCGGTGGAGATCAACCTGACCAGCAACGACCTTATCCTGGGCGTCGCCGGCAAGGAGCACCCCTTCCCGCTCTACCGGGTGGCCGGGGTGCCGACGGTGATCGCGACCGACGACGAGGGCGTCAGCCGCATCGACCTGACCCACGAGCTGCAACGCGCGGTGACGGAGTTCGGCCTCGGCTACGCCGATCTGGTCGGCTTGGCCCGCGCCAGCCTGGAGCACAGCTTTTTGCCGGGCGGCAGCCTGTGGGAGGAGGGCTGCGGGACGGCAGCGTCGGACGCCTGCCGGGCGGTGCTGGAGCGCAGCGAGAAGGCGCGGGTCCAGTGGAGGCTGGAGGAGGCACTGCGGCGCTTCGAGCGGGAGGTGGGAGAGGGGAAGGTGTGAGGGGCTGGCCCCCTCCCCATCCCTCCCCCGCCTTTGGCGGGAGAGGGGGTGGGATGCTTGCCGGCGTTCAGCGGAGTTCCCTCTCCCGAAAGGCGGGGGAGGGTTAGGGAGGGGGCCAAGCGCCCCCTTTTTTTACGCCACCGGCGACTTCGCGATGGCCGCGTGGGCGTGGCCGTGCCCCGGCTCCATCAGCGACACCGCCAAAGTCGGCGCCTTCCAGTCCAGGCTGTCGAAGGCCCCGCAATGGCCGCACAGCCCGCCCCAGGCTTGGCTGACGGCGTGGCAGGGGGCGCAGGTCCAGGCCGGGTCGGCCGGGGCGGCGGCGGCCTTCGCCATCCAGTCACGCGCCGCCGCCTCGTCGTGGCGCTCGCTGCGCTCCAGCTCGGCGAACAGGCGGTAGAGCCGGCGCGACGGCTCGATCGCCAGCGCGCGGTTCAGATGGTCGCGCGCCTCGCCCCACAGTTGGGCCTCCAGCGCGATGCGGGCGAGCGCGATGTGCGACTCGACGTGGTTCGGCGCCTGGGTCAGCAGCTTCTCGAACAGCTTCACACGGGTCAGCGGGTCGTAGCTGCCGAGAACCTCGCGGTAGGCGTCGGCCAGATCGGGGTGCGGCGACTGGCGCCACGTCCGCTCCACCACCTTGGCGGCGGCCTTCTGCTTGCCGGCGGCCACCATCAGACGGGCCAGACGCGCCGCCGCCGGGACGAAGCCGGGCGACAGGTCGTGCGCCGACTGCGCGTGCGACAGGGCGTTGTCGCTGCGCCCACGGCGCTCGGCCTCGAAGCTGCGCTCCAGCAGCAGGACCGTGCGGTGGCGGCGGCCGTCCTCGGTCGGGATCGCCCCGGCCTGGATCGCCTGTTGCAGCGTGCCCTCCGCCGACGCCCAATCGCCCGCGCGGGCCTCCAGGTCGTACAGAGTCGCGAGCAGCCAGGGCGTGTTGGGCTGCAACGCCCGCGCCCGGCGGGCCAGTTGCAACGCCTCCACCCGGTCACCGGTCTTGATGGCCTGGGTCAGCAGGCCGCGCAGGCCAAGGAAGGCCGTCTCCGGCCGCTCCAGCATCGCGGTGAAATACTCGTTGGCGGCGCGGTCGTCGCCTTGCAACTGGGCGGCCTGGGCCGACAGCAGCATGGTCAGCGGCGGCTCGTTCAGCAGGCCGTCGGCCTTGCGCGCCATCTTGCGCGCGGTCGGCGCGTCGCCGGCCGCCACCGCCACCATGCCCTGGGTCAGGGCGCGGTAACCGCGTTCCCGCTTGCGCGCGCGCGAATGGCGACGGATGCGCGACGGCGTGCGCAGGACCGAGCGGATCAGCCGATAGCCCAGCGCCGCGACGCCCAGCGCCACCAGCCCGATCAGCAGGGCGACGGTGAAGGAGGTCTCGATGGCGTAGCCCAGCATGTTGACGCGGACGCTGCCGGGATGCTCGACCAGCCAGATGGCCGCCGCGATGACGACCGCCAGCTTCAGGAAGAACCAGAGGGCGCGGATCATTGGGCCGCTCCCTTCCCGCCGGCGGCGGTGGTCAGCAGAGCGATGGCGCGTTCGGTCAGGTTCCGGCCGGACTGGTCGGCGGCGAGCCGGGCCTTGGCGTCGGCCAGCCACGGCGCCGCGACCTCGGAGCCCGGACCCTGGAGGGTCGACAGCTCCTCGACCGCCTTGGCGAGGTTGTTCTCGTTCACGGCCGCCTCGGTGCGGGCGACGATGGCGTCGGCGCTGGTGCCGACCACGCCGCCGCCCTGACGGCGGACGGTGACCAGCGTGGCGAGCTTGCCGGTCACCTGATCGACCCAGGTGGTGCCGGGGCCGCGGTTGGCCGCCTGCACGATCTCGGTGGCGAGCGGCCGGAAGCGGTCGATCATCTGCGCCTGGGTCGGGATGCCCTTGGCGGCAAAGGGCGCCACCGCGTCGAGCGGCTGCGTCACCCCGGCGTCGCCGATGCCGAGCGCGCGGACGGCCTGGAGATCCTGCTGGAAGGGCAGCCCGGCGTTCAGCGCCAACCGCAGTTGCCCGGCGGCGAGCACCAGCGCCTGCGCGGCGGTGGCGGCGTCGCGGCGGGTCTCGACGGCCTGGTTGACCGTGGCGACCTGCTGCTTCACGGCGTCGAGGTCGCGGCGCAGATCCTGGGCGGCCTGGCTGTTGCCGGCGACGGCGGTCAGCTTCTGCTCGATGCCGCCGAAGCGTTCGGTCAGTTCGGCGACGCGCGGATCGGGCTCGGGGGCCGGGGCTTCGGCCGGGGCGACGGGGCGCTTCTCGAGCCCGTCGATGCGCTCGGCCAGCTGGCGCAGCGACGCCTCCAGCCCGGAGGTGTCGGCGGCCGGAGTGGCGGCGCTGTCGGTGGGAGCCGTGCCGTTCACCACGACGGGGGCGGCAGCGGCCGGGGCCGGGCGCTGCTCCAGACGGGCGAGGCGCTCGGTGAGCTGCTGCACCTGAGTGCGCAGCGCGGGATCGGCGGGGGTCGCGACCGCCGCCGGGGCGCCGGAGGCGCCGGGCCAGCCCGGCAGGCGCGGTCCCCACCACGGCTCGGCCAGGGCGGCGGCGCCGACCAGCAGGGCGACGATGGACAGCGACGTGGCGAAACCGGCGCCCGAGCGCGGCTCGTCGATGTAGGAGGAGGCCGGCGGAACCGTCGTGGTTTCGATCCGGGGCGGCTCGGCGCTCGCGGGCTTGGTGTAGCCCGGCGCCGCGTCGTCGGCCGTCGCGGGGTAAACGGTGGAGTAGAGGGAGGGTCCGTCGTCCTTGTCGGCGGCGCTCCTGGCCGCAGCCTCGGTGTCGGTCGCGGGCGTGGCGTCGAGCGGGATGGTCCCGCCGAGCGTGGTGCCGGAGGTCGCGCCGTCCACCGCCGGGGCCTCGGGATCGAGCTTCGGCGCGGCCGGATCGGTCACCGCGTCCGCCGCCGGGTCGAGCTTCGGGGTGTCGGTGGCGGTCGGCTCGCCAAGGATGGGAGCGCCCTCGACGGGGGTGATGGCGACCGGGACGGCGTCTCCCGGAATGGTGTCGGCCGGCGAGGCGTCGGGCGCGGCGGCGACCGGCGGCACGATCACCGCGTCCGTGGTCAGCGCGTCCACGGGCGCGGAGGCCGGGATGATGCCCTCGACGACGACCGTGCGGTCCTCGGAGGGCGTGGCGGCGTCCAGGTCGGCTTCGTCGATCTTGATGCGGTGCTTCGCGGCGGCGGCGCGCAGGTCGGCGTGGCGGGCCAGCGGGATCGCGCCGCGCTTCTTCCAGCCCTGCACCGTGGTGACCGGCGTGTCCAGCTTGTTGGCCATCGGGCGGATGCCGCCGAACCGTTCGACGATGCGGTCGACAGCGCCGGTGTTACCGGGGGCGCCGGCATTGCCGGGCGAAGCGGCGTTCGAGTCGCCGTCCTGTTCGTTTGTCGGACGGTCCGAGCCTGGGCGAGAGGTCATGGAGGGTGTGCCTTTTGTTCGCTGTTGTACGTCTTAACGCCACAGCCCCCAAACCGGCTCCCTCACCCTCCCTCGCCGCCGGTGCCCGACTTTCTGGTCAGTCGGTCTTCGGCAGCAGGCCGAGCAAGGCGTCCTGCTCCGGCCGTGGCGCCACCCGTACGCTTCGCCATGGCGTCACTCCCTGGTCGCCGTACGCGCGGGCAGCCTCCGCGACCGCGGGGCTGAGGCAGAACGCGTCGACCGTACGACAACGGTCGACCAGTCCGGCCTCGGCCAGCAACTTAACAAAGGAACGCGCGGTCCGGGGAGAGAAAAACAACACCCCGTTAAGATCAGACGTACGGAAAATTGTCGCGGTCTCCTCCGACAGGCGCCCGGCGGGCAAGGCGTCGTACAGGGCTTCCCGCCGCAGGGCGAAACCGGCCCCGCCCAGCAGCCCGGCGAGGTCGCCCGCGACCTTGCTGCCGGCCACGTGCAGCAGACCGCCGCCCGCCGGATCGAGGCGGGCGCGCACCAGCTCCGCCAGCGCGTACACGTCGCCGGACGCGCTCTCGACCTGGGTGAAGCCGGCCTCGCGGGCGGCGGTCGCGGTGGCATCGCCGACGGCATAGACGGGTCGGTCGCGGCGCCCTGTACGTCGGGCATAGCCGCGTACGCCGTTCGCACTGGTGAACAGCAGGGCCTGTACGTCGGTCAGGTCGGGTTCCGGCCCGTCGAGCCAGACGAGCGACAGCATCGGCTCCAGCGCGCAGGCGAAGCCCAGCGCGTCCAGCCGGCGGACCAGAGGCTCAGCATCCTCCATCGGGCGGGTCACGAGAAGGCGTGGCCGCCCGGCGGAGGGGCTGTTTTTCACAGGGCGAAAAAATCCGGCGGCAGCTGCGCCTTGATCTCGGCGCCGGCGTCGGCGCCGAGCGCCTGGGCCTCGGCGGCAGCGCCCCGCCGTTCGGCGTGGAAGACGCGCGCGCCGTCGGTGGACAGCACCTTGACCCGCAGATGCAGCGCGTCGCCGTCCAGCAGCGCCAAGGCGGCGATGGGGGTGCGGCAGGAGCCGTCTAGCGCGGCCAGCAGCGCGCGCTCGGCGGTCACGCGGGTCGCGGTCTCCGCGCAGTTTAGCGGGGCGAGCAGCGCGCGGGTGGCGTCGTCGGCGCTGCGGATCTCGATGCCGATGGCGCCTTGGGCAACCGCCGGCAGCATGGTCTCCGGCTCCAGCACGGCGGTGATCCGCTCGGTCAGGCCAAGACGGCGCAGGCCGGCCAGCGCCAGCAGGGTGGCGTCCACCTCCCCGGCGTCGAGCTTCGACAGGCGGGTTTGCACGTTGCCGCGCAGGGGGAAGATTTTCAGATCGGGCCGCAGTTCCAGAACCTGGGCCTGACGGCGGAGCCCCGCCGTGCCGACGACGGCGCCGGGCGGCAGATCGGCCAGACCGCCGCCGGAGCGCGAGAAGAAGGCGTCGCGCGGATCCTCGCGCGGCAGCAGGGTGGCGATCTCCAGCCCGTCGGGAAGCTGGGTCGGCACGTCCTTCATGGAATGGACGGCGAGGTCAGCGCGGCCGTCGAACAGCGCCTCCTCCAGCTCCTTGGTGAACAGGCCCTTGCCGCCGGCCTCGGCCAGCGTGCGGTCGAGGATGCGGTCGCCGGTGGTCTTGAAGGCGACGATCTCGATGGCGCCGGGCGCCGCCAGATGGGGATGGGCGGCGATCAGGCGATCGCGCGTCTCATGGGCCTGCGCCAGCGCCAGCGGGCTGCCGCGCGTCCCGATGCGGAGCGGTTGGGTCGTCATGCTCCGAGTTCTAGGGGATCCGCGCGGCTTTGCAAGGACTCCTTGTCAGCGGTGCCCGGCAAGGTTTCGGTGCCCGGTGGCGACGATCCGCCGGCTGTCGGGCGTCCAGGCCGCGCCGTCGAAGTCGCCGGCCAGCCCGTCGAGCGTCAGCCCGGCGTCGCGCAGCAGGCCCTCCAGCTCCGCCCGGTCGACCATCCGCCAGTCGAAGGCGAAGCGGGTGGTGCGGAGGCCGCCGTCGGGCAGCAGCTCGTCGTACCAGCCGGCGAGGCGCTGGACCTTGCGCGAATCCACCGCCGAGGCCTGGGCGTGGCGGATGTAGGGGTTTCCGCTGCGCGGGTTCAGCCGGGGCCGCGACGGGACCGGGGCGGGATCGGCCTCCCAGGGCAGGGTCGCCGGGTTCATCACGTCCAGGGCAAAGGCGCCGCCGGGCGCCAGATGCCGGGCGGCGGCCTCCACCACCCGCAGCGCCTCCTCCCGGTCGGGAAGCAGCATGAGGAGGTTGAAGGGCAGGATCGCCAGACGGGCGGTAACGCCCGGAAGCTCCAGCGCTGCGGCGTCCTGCCGCAGGACGTGGACCCGCGCCCGGACCTCCGGCGGCTCGGCCGCCAGCTTGGCGCGCAGTTGCCCGAGCATGGCCTCGGACACGTCCACCGCATGGATGTCCACCCCGGCTCTGGCCAGCGGGATGGTCAGGCGCCCGGTGCCGCAGCCGATCTCCAGCACCGGCCCGCCGGCCGCCCGCGCCTGCTCGGCGTAGAAGGCCACGTCGCCCAGCATACCCATGCGGGCCAGCGCCGCCGCGTCCTCGCCACGCGCCGGGCCGAGCTCCAGCGACGGGTAGTCCGCGTCGTAGTAGAGGATGCTGGCGTCGTCGGCCGGGGTGTCGGAATTCATCGGGCGGGGCTTTCGTCGGGGCCAAAACCCTATACCCGCAAAATCCTATACCGGCGCGCGCAAGGCGGCTAGTTTGGCGGCATGATCGTTCTTGGAATCGAGACAAGCTGCGACGAGACGGCCGCCGCCGTGGTCACCGACGCGCGCGAGATCCGCGCCGACGTGGTCCTGTCGCAACTGGACGACCACACCCCCTATGGCGGCGTGGTCCCGGAAATCGCCGCGCGCGCCCATCTGGAGCATCTGGACGGGCTGATCCGCCGCGCCATGGCCGAGGCCGGGATCGGTTTCGGCGACCTCGACGCGGTGGCGGCGACCGGTGGACCGGGGCTGATCGGCGGGGTGATCGTCGGCGTGATGACCGCCAAGGCCATCGCGGCGGCGCGCAACCTGCCCTTCGTCGCGGTCAACCATCTGGAAGGCCACGCGCTGACCGCGCGGCTGACCGACGACGTCGCCTTCCCCTATCTGCTGCTGCTGGTCTCGGGCGGGCATTGCCAGCTGCTGGTGGTCGAGGGGGTTGGCCGCTACCGCCGGCTCGGCACCACCATCGACGACGCGGTGGGCGAGGCCTTCGACAAGACCGCCAAGCTGCTGGGCCTCGGCTATCCCGGCGGGCCGCTGGTGGAGAAGGCGGCGGCGCGGGCGACCGATCCGGGACGCTTCGACCTGCCGCGCCCGCTGGTCGGGCGGCCGGGCTGCGATTTCTCCTTCTCCGGGCTGAAGACCGCCGTGCGGCGGCACGTCGAGGAACTGGCCAAGGCGTCGGGCGCGCCGCTGACGGACGCCGACCGCGACGACCTCGCCGCCGCCTTCCAGGCGACGGTGGCCGAGGTGATGGCCGACCGCTGCGCCCGCGCCATCCGCCGCTTCAAGGAGGAGCACCCGCAGGGCGGCGCCCTGGTGGTGGCCGGGGGCGTGGCGGCGAACAAGACCCTGCGCGCGCGGCTGGCGACGCTGGCCGCCAGGGAGGGCATGCCCTTCGTGGCGCCGCCGCTGCGGCTGTGCACCGACAACGCGGCGATGATCGCCTGGGCCGGGATCGAGCGGTTCCGTCTGGGCGAAAGCGATCCCCTGAGCTTCGCCCCGCGCCCGCGCTGGCCGCTGGACCCCACGGCGGCCCCGGCCATCGGGCGCGCGGGCGTCGGGTCGGGGGTGAAGGCGTAGGGGGTGCATCGGCCCCCTCCCTAACCCTCCCCCGCCTTTGGCGGGAGAGGGGATTACCGCCGAACGCCGACAAGCCTCCAGCCCCCTCTCCCGCGAAGCGGGGGAGGGATGGGGAGGGGGCACCGTTCAGCAACCCACCAACACGCCACAAGGAACGCCCCATGACCACCCCCGCCTCCCCCTTCCAACGCATCGGCGTCGTCGGCGGCGGCGCGTGGGGCACGGCCCTGGCCCTGGCGGCGCTCCGCGCCGGGCGCGACACGCGGCTGTGGGCGCGCGAGCCGGCGGTGGTCGAGGCGATGACCCTCCACCGCGAGAACCGCGACTATCTGCCCGGCGTGGCGCTGCCGGCCGACCTCTCCGTCACCGGCGACCTCGCCGGCCTCGCCGACCGCGACGCGGTTCTGCTGGTCTCCCCGGCCCAGCACGCGCGCGGCGTCTGCGCCCGGCTGGCCCCGGTGCTGAAGCCCGGCGCCCCGGTCATCGTCTGCGCCAAGGGCATCGAGCTGGACAGCTTCGCCCTGATGAGCGACGCGGTGGCGGCCGCCCTGCCCGCCGGCACGCCGGTGGCGATCCTGTCCGGCCCGACCTTCGCGATCGAGGTGGCGCGCGGCCTGCCGACGGCGGTGACGCTGGCCTGCGCCGACCGCGACATCGGCGCCGCGCTGGTGGAGGCGCTGGGCAGCCGCACCTTCCGGCCCTACCGGTCGGACGACGTGGTCGGCTCGCAGATCGGCGGGGCGGTGAAGAACGTGCTGGCCATCGCCTGCGGCGTGGTCGAGGGGCGGAGGCTCGGCGACAACGCGCGGGCGGCGCTGATCACGCGGGGGCTGGCCGAGATCACCCGGCTGGCGCTGGCGCTCGGCGGGCGGGCGGAGACGCTGATGGGGCTGTCGGGGCTGGGCGATTTGACGCTGACCTGCTCCAGCCTGCAATCGCGCAACATGTCGCTGGGCGCGGCGCTGGGCGAGGGTCAGGCGCTGGCCGACATCCTGGCCGCGCGCCGCTCGGTGGCGGAGGGCGTCTACACCGCCGCCGCCGTGACCGGGCTGGCCAGGCGGCTGGGCGTGGACATGCCGATCTGCGCGGCGGTGGACGCCATCCTCAACCGGGGCGCCGGGCTGGACGAGACCATCGACGGGCTGCTGGCCCGGCCCTTCCGGGGCGAGGGCGTCTGAACCACCCGGCCGCTTCCACGGCCGCGCCGGAGCTTTCCCGCGCCGGCCGGCTGCGCTAGGCTTCCGCCCGACCCGAGGCCCGACCCGGCCCGCGATTTTAGGGAGTTCCCCGATGCTGTACATGTTCCATTGCACCGACAAGGCGGGCGCCGCCGAGATCCGCGCGTCCAACCGCGCCACCCATCTGGCCTATCTGGAAGCCAGCGCCGAGCGCCTGTTCGTCGCCGGCCCGCTGCTGTCCGAGGACGGCCAGGGCATGGTCGGCAGCCTGCTGATCGTGGACTGCGCCGATGCGGCGGACGCCCAGGCCTTCGCCGACAACGACCCCTACGCCAAGGCCGGCCTGTTCGAATCGGTGACGATCCGGCCGTGGCGCCGCGTCTACCCGAAGGCCTGAGCGGGAGAGCGTCGGCGATGGCCCATTGGCTGCTGAAGTCGGAACCGTTCAAGTATTCCTGGGACCGCATGGTCGCCGACGGGCGCACCCATTGGGACGGCGTCCGCAATTACCAGGCGGCGAACAACCTGAAGGCCATGCAGGTCGGCGACCAAGCCTTCTTCTACCACTCCAACGAAGGGCTGGAGGTGGTCGGCATCGTGGAGATCGCCCGCACCTACTACCCCGACCCCAGCGATCCGGCGGGCCGTTTCGGGATGGTCGACGTCCAGCCGGTGAAGCCGGTCAGGACGCCGGTGACGCTGAAGCAGATGAAGAGCGACCCGCTGTTGCAGGGCATGGCGCTGATCCGCCAGTCGCGTCTGTCGGTTTGCCCGGTCGCGGACAACGAATGGGCGCGGGTCTGCGAACTCGCGGGAATTGAGCCGTAACCCGGACGGCGTAACGCGTTATTCCGCCGCTTCGTGAAGGGCCGCCCGGAAATCCCGGGTGGCCTGGAGCATCTGGCGGGCCATCGCCCGTACTTCCGCCGCCGCGCTGAAATTACCGATCCCCACCAGGGACTTGACGCCGTTGTCATGGGCGGCGCGCAGCGTCGCGTCGAGCGCCATCAGGCTGCTGCGGTCGGCCATCTGGGTCAATCGGTCGGTGATATCGGCGGCTTTGGAAACGGCGGTGTCGGTGCTGTCGCCCGTGCTGGTGGTGCTGGCCATTGGAAGTCCTTGCCGCCCGTATCGTTGCCGATGCAGGCAATTTACGGACAGACCTGTTAAAGGCCGGTTAAGCATAGACGCCGCCGCTGCACGCGGCGCGGGAGTCGCGGCATGGCGCCGCAGCCGTCATCAAGGATGGGTGACGTCGGGGAAACGGCGAGTCGCCAGGAATAATAAGTCTCGCGCGATGGAAAACGCGACACAATCCTCCTTTGGTCGGGGGGGTTTAAAAGGCCCTTCTGCTTGTTCGTCCTGCAATTTGTGTGGATAATGCGCGCAACACGGGCGGCCCGCCGCCCTCAAACATCTTCCGGGCAATCGGAAGCATCACGGGGGAACCGCGCAGCTATGACCGACAACAGCTTCTTTCCGGTGAAACCCGAAATCGCCAAGGCCGCGCATGTGGACGAGGCCGGCTACGCCCGTCTCTACGAGCAGTCGGTCGCGGACCCCGAGGCCTTCTGGGGCGAGCAAGGCAAGCGCCTGGACTGGATCAAGCCCTACACCAAGGTGAAGGACGTCGATTTCAACAACGACGTCCACATCCGCTGGTTCCACGACGGCACGCTGAACGTCTCGGCCAACTGCATCGACCGCCACCTCGCCACGCGCGGCGACCAGACCGCGATCCTGTTCGAGGGCGACGATCCGGGCGTCTCCAAGGCCATCACCTACAAGGAACTGCACGAGCAGGTCTGCCGGCTGGCCAACGTCCTGAAGAAGAACGGCGTCAAGAAGGGCGACCGCGTCACCATCTACCTGCCGATGATCCCGGAAGCGGCCTACGCGATGCTGGCCTGCACCCGCGTCGGCGCGATCCACTCCATCGTGTTCGGCGGCTTCTCGCCGGACAGCCTGAAGGACCGCATCGTCGACTGCGACAGCCACTTCGTCATCACCTCGGACGAGGGCCTGCGCGGCGGCCGCAAGGTCGCGCTGAAGGCCAACGCCGACAAGGCGGTGGCGGCGGCCGCTTGCGTCAAGCACGTGCTGGTGGTCAAGCACACCGGCGGCGCCGTCAACTGGACCGAGGGCCGCGACCTCTGGTACCACGAGGAGATCGCGTCGGTCTCCGCCGACTGCCCGCCGGAGGAGATGAGCGCGGAGGATCCGCTGTTCATCCTCTACACCTCGGGCTCGACCGGCAAGCCCAAGGGCGTGCTGCACACCACCGGCGGCTATCTGGTCTACGCGTCGATGACGCACCAGTACGTCTTCGACTACAAGGACGGCGAGGTCTACTGGTGCACGGCCGACGTGGGCTGGGTCACCGGCCACAGCTACATCGTCTACGGCCCGCTCGCCAACGGCGCCACCACACTGATGTTCGAAGGCATCCCGACCTACCCGGACGTCTCGCGCTTCTGGCAGGTCATCGACAAGCACAAGGTCAACATCTTCTACACCGCGCCGACCGCCATCCGTTCGCTGATGCGCGAGGGCGAGGGGCCGGTGAAGAAGACCTCGCGGGCGAGCCTCCGCGTGCTGGGCTCGGTCGGCGAGCCGATCAACCCGGAGGCGTGGCTCTGGTACTACAACGTCGTCGGCGAGGGCCGCTGCCCGATCGTCGACACGTGGTGGCAGACCGAGACCGGCGGCATCCTGATCACCCCGCTGATCGGCGCCATCGGCCAGAAGCCGGGTTCGGCGACCAAGCCCTTCTTCGGCGTCCAGCCGGTCGTCGTCGACAACGAGGGCACGGTTCTGGACGGCGAGACCGAAGGCAACCTCTGCATCGCCGACGCGTGGCCGGGCATGATGCGCACGGTCTACGGCGACCATGAGCGCTTCATCCAGACCTACTTCTCGACCTTCGCCGGCAAGTACTTCACCGGCGACGGCTGCCGCCGCGACGCCGACGGCTATTACTGGATCACCGGCCGCGTCGACGACGTCATCAACGTGTCCGGCCACCGCATGGGCACGGCCGAGGTCGAAAGCGCGCTGGTCGCCCACCCGAAGGTCGCCGAGGCCGCCGTCGTCGGCTACCCGCACGACCTGAAGGGCCAAGGCATCTACGCCTACGTGACGCTCAACGCCGGCGAGACGCCGACGGAAGAGCTGCGCAAGGAGCTGGTGGCCTGGGTCCGCAAGGAGATCGGCCCGATCGCCTCGCCCGACCTGATCCAGTGGGCGCCCGGCCTGCCGAAGACCCGCTCGGGCAAGATCATGCGCCGCATCCTGCGCAAGATCGCCGCGAACGAGCACGACAGCCTGGGCGACACCTCGACGCTCGCCGATCCGGGCGTCGTGACCGACCTGATCGACAACCGCATGAACGGCGCCTGATCCGGCACGCTTCATACGGAACACGGTGACGGAACCGGGGGCTTCACGGCCCCCGGTTTCTTTTTACGCCAGCCACAAAGCAGCAAGCGCCAGCAACGCCGGCAGGGCCTGCACCATCAGGATGCGGCGGCTGACCGACCACGCGCCATAAGCCCCGGCCACCACGACGCAGGCCAGGAAGAAGCTCTTGATGTGCAGGGCGGGCGCCGGGTCGGGATAGACCAGCCCCCAGAGCAACCCGGCCGCCAGGAAGCCGTTGTAGAGTCCCTGGTTGGCCGCCAGCACGGCGGTGGCCCGCGCCTTCTCCGGCGATTGCCGGAAGGTCTTCAGCCCCAGCGGCTTGGTCCACAGCACCATCTCCAGCACCAGGAACCAGAGGTGCAGAAACGCCACCAGCGCCACGAGCGCGTTCGCCACCAGAGCCATGCCGTGTCCTTCCGTTCGAACCGCTTGTCGTTCGAACAAAATTCTCCGCGCTTCAGCTTCCGGTCAAGCGCGGAGCGTGAACGGCGGCGACGGCCGGAAATTGCATCCGAAAGAATGCGTCTTGCTTTGGTTGTTCAACCGTCATGGTGTGCAGCGGTGGGTGCGGACGGGGTGGCGGATCGGCCACCACCCCCGCCGCTTCAAGGAGGTGTTGAGGATGACGAAGTTCCTCACTCTCCTGATCCTGGAGATCATCAAGCGGTTGCTTGAGTTCCGTCATTAGGATCGGGTCGGCGGGCGGGAGCTGACACTCCCACCCGCTACGCCCAATGATGGTGACGGACGCTTCCCAAGTCAACCGCCGACGCTTCGTCGCCTTGATCCGCCCCTCTGCGCCAAAACCCCGCGAAAGGCTGTAGCGGCCGCGCAATTCCGGTATGGTGCGGCATCTTTTCGTGTTCCAGCCGATTCGGAGCCGCCGCGATGACCGACACGCCCGCCCCCACCCTGCTCGACGCGGCCCGCCTGTTCCGGGCCAACGACCTGCCGGGCGCCGAGGCGATGTGCCGGGCGCTGCTCGCCGCCGACCCGCACCACGCGCAAGCGCTGCATCTGCTGGGGCTGATCGCCGCGCACACCGGCCACCCCGACGACGCGCTGTCGCTGTTCGCCCAGGCCATCGCCGAGGGTGGCAGCGACGCCTCCTTCCACAACAGCCGGGGCAGCCTGCTCTTCCAGCTCGGCCGCGCGGCGGAGGCGGAGGAATCGTTCCGCGCCGGACTGTCGGTCAACGCCAAATACCCGGAGCTTCACGGCAACCTCGGCAACGCGCTGAAGGCGCTGGGACGGCTGGAGGAGGCGGCGGAGTCCTTCCGGGCCGCGCTGGATTTGCGCCCCGAGGCGCCGGAGATGCATCACTTCCTGGCGACCACCCTGCGCGAACTGGGCGAGCTGGAAGCGGCGGAGGCGCATCTGCGCAAGGCGCTGGACCTCGCGCCGGACTATCTGGAGGCCCATTACAACCTCGCCGAACTGCTGTCCACCCGCGGCCGGCTGAAGGAGGCGGAGGACGCCTTTCGCGTCGTGCTGGCGGCGGCGCCGCGCTTCGTCCCGGCGCAGGTCGGGTTGGCCCATGTGCTGCAAAGCCTCGACCGCGCGTCCGACGCCATCGAGGCGATCGAGGCGGCGCGCGAGCAGGCCCCCGACCACCCGCTGGTCCAGTTCACCCGCCGACTGATCTACTCCAACGCGGTGCCCGGCTGGCACCTGCCGATGATCAACGACTTCGAGCGCAACGAGGCCTACAAGCAATCGCTGGAGCGCGCGGTCAAGCCGGACTCGCTGGTGCTGGAGATCGGCACCGGGTCGGGAATCGTCGCCATGATGGCGGCGCGCGCCGGGGCGAAACAGGTCGTGACCTGCGAGGTCAACCCGATCCTGGCCCGCGTCGCCAAGGAGACCGTCGCCAACAACGGTTACGCCGACCGCGTCACCGTGGTGCCGCGCCTGTCCACCCAGCTGACCGTCGGCGCGGGCGGCGATCTCCCCGAGAAGGCCGACGTCTTCGTGTCGGAGCTGATCAACATCGGCATGCTGGCGCCGCGCATGCTGTCGGTGCTGCAGCACGCCCGCACCCATCTGGTGAAGCCGGGCGGCGCCATCATCCCGCGCGCCTCCACCGTCTACGCCATGCTGATCGAGACGCCGGAACTGGCCCGCATCAACCCGGTCAAGCGGATCGACGGCTTCGACATGTCGACCTTCGACGTTTTCCGCTCCCCCGGCTACCAGCAGCTCGACCTCGGCGCCGACGCCCACACCGCGCTGTCCGACAGCTTCACCGCGCTGGACTTCGACTTCACCCGCAACATGCCCGAGGACGGCGAGCGCGAGATCGCGGTGACGGTGACCAAGGGGGGCACCTGCCACGGCGTCGCCTTCTGGTTCGACCTCTTCATGGACGAGGAGGTCGTCTACAAGTCGGAAAGCCGGTCGCGCACCAACCATTGGAAGCAGGCGATGACCTTCCTCGACGCGCCGATCCAGGTGCTGCCGGGGGACACGCTGCGCGTCGTGGCGCGTTACGACAACAACCAGATTTCCTTCGGGATCGGCGGGTGAGCGCGCCGGTGGCGGGACGCGGCGTGCGGACGGCGGAACCGCCCATCGACCGGCGCGCCATCGCCTCCTGGTGCCTCTACGACTGGGCGAACTCCGCCTACAACACCATCATCACGACCTTCGTCTTCGCGGTCTATTTCGCCAACGGCGTGATCGGCGACCCGGTGGCGGGAACCGCGCGCTGGAGCGCGGCGATGACCGTCGCCGGGGTCGCCATCGCCCTGCTCAGCCCGGTGCTGGGCGCCATCGCCGACCGCAGCGGGCGGCGCAAGCCATGGATGGGGTTCTTCACCGGCCTCACCGTGCTGGGCAGCGCCGCGCTGTGGTGGGTGGAGCCGGATCCGTCCTTCGCCCTCTTCGCGCTGGTCTGCGTCGTCGTCGCGACAGTCGCCTTCGAACTGGCGAACGTCTTCTACAACGCCACCCTGCCCGGTCTGGTGCCGCCGCGCCTGCTGGGCCGCGTCTCCGGCTGGGGCTGGGGCGTCGGGTATTTCGGCGGGCTGGCCTGTCTGGTGGTGGCGCTGTTCGGCTTCGTGAAGGCCGAGGCCCCGCTGTTCGGCCTGTTCGGGCTCGCCTGGAGCGACTGGGGGCCGCAAGCCAACATCCGCGCCACGGCGCTGCTGGTCGCGGTCTGGTACGGGCTGTTCGCCCTGCCCTATTTCCTGTGGGTGCCGGACGAGCCGTCGAGCGGGCGCCCGCTGGGGCAAGCGGTGCGCGAGGGGATCGGCATGCTCGGCCGCACCCTGCGCGAGGCGCCGCGCTACGGCCAAGCCTTCCGCTTCCTGATCGCCAGCGCCTTCTACCGCGACGGGATCAACACCATCACGGCCTTCGGCGGCCTCTTCGCCGCCGGCAGCTTCGGCATGAGCTTCGAGGAGATCGTCCTCTTCGCCATCGCGCTGAACGTGGTGGCGGGGACCGGCGCCGTCGGCTTCGCCTGGATGGACGACCGGGCGGGGGCCAAGACGGTGATCCTGCTGGCGCTGGCCGGGATGACCGCCTTCGGCGTGCCGCTGCTGCTGGCGACCGACAAGGCGTGGTTCTGGATCCTGGCGCTGGGCTTGGGCGCCTTCTTCGGACCGGCGCAGGCGGCGGGGCGGTCGATGATGGCGCGGCTCGCCCCGCCGGGCATGACCACCGAGATGTTCGGGCTGTACGGGCTGACCGGTCGCTTCGTCGGCTTCTTCGGGCCGCTGCTGTTCGGGCTGGCGACCGAGGCCTTCGCCAGCCAGCGGGCCGGCATGGCGACGGTTCTGGCTTTCTTCGTGGTCGGGTTCGGGCTTATGCTGACCGTGCGCGAACCAGCCATGCCGCGTCGGAACGCCGCATCCTGAGAGCTTTTCCGGTTCGACGCTGTTAACGTCGCGATTGCTGCGACGCACAAATGTCGAGGCCGAGGAACCAGCCATGCTGCACATCAAGGACATCGAGGCCTTCGCCCGCATCAACGAGGCGTTGAGCGACGAAGCCGACATCGCATCCACCGAGGACACCGGCACCGCCGGGACGGCCGCGCACCCCGCCCTGCTGCTGGCGATGGTGGCGACCGGGCGCCTGCCGCTGTCGGCCCTGCCCAAGGCGGCGCCCGGCGCGTCGCCGTCTCCGCCCTGGAACCGTCCGGTCCGGAAGCCGTAACGGAGGGCCGGTCCCCTTTTCAAGAAACCGGCCTCCATCCAACTCAGTGCCGGAAGTGGCGCATCCCGGTCAGCACCATCGCCAGACCCTTCTCGTCCGCCGCCGCGATGACGTCGGCGTCGCGGATCGAGCCGCCCGGCTGGATCACCGCCGTCACGCCGGCCTCCGCCGCCGCCAACAGACCGTCGGCGAAGGGGAAGAAGGCGTCCGAGGCGACCACCGAGCCCTTGGTCAGCGGCTCCGCCAGGCCGGCGGCCTTGGCGGCCTCGGCCGACTTGATCGCGGCGATGCGGGCGCTGTCGACGCGGCTCATCTGGCCGGCGCCGACGCCGACCGTGGCGCCGTTCTTGGCGTAGACGATGGCGTTCGACTTGACGTGCTTGGCGACGCGGAAGGCGAAGAGCAGGTCGGCCAGCTCCTGCTCGATCGGCGCGCGCTTGGTGACGACCTTCAGCTCGGCCGGGTTGACGCGGCCGGCGTCGCGGTTCTGCAGCAGGAAGCCGCCGGCAAGCTGCTTGATCGTCATGCCGGCGTCGGCCGGGTTCGGCACGTCCTTGGTCAGCAGGACGCGCAGGTTCTTCTTGGTCGCCAGCAGGGCGCGGGCCGCGTCGTCGGCGTCCGGGGCGATCACCACCTCGGCGAACAGCTTGGCGATCTCCTCGGCGGTCGCGGCGTCGAGCGACCGGTTCACCGCGATGATGCCGCCGAACGCGCTGACCGGATCGCACAGCAGGGCCGAGCGGTAGGCGTCGAGCAGGTTCGCCCCTTGCGCCACGCCGCAAGGGTTGGCGTGCTTGATGATGGCGACGGCGGGTTGCTCGAACTCGGCGACCAGCTCGAAGGCGGCGTCGGTGTCGTTCAGGTTGTTGTAGGACAACTCCTTGCCCTGGAGCTGGATGGCGGTCGCCACGCCGGGGCGCTGCTCGCCGGTGACGTAGAAGGCGGCCTGCTGGTGCGGGTTCTCGCCATAGCGCAGCGTCTGCGCCAGCGAGCCCGACAGGGTGACGCGCGGCGGGAAGGTCTCGTCCAACTGACCGGCCAGCCAGGTCGAGATCGCGGCGTCGTAGGCGGCGGTGCGGGCGTAGGCGCGTTGGGCGAGGCGGCGGCGCAGGGCCAGCGTGACGCAGCCGTCGTTGGTCGCCAGCTCGTCCATCACCGCCTCGTAGTCGGACGGCTCGGTGACGATGGCGACGAAATCATGGTTCTTGGCGGCGGCGCGGATCATCGCCGGCCCGCCGATGTCGATGTTCTCGACGCAGTCGTCGTAGGCGGCACCCTTGGCGACCGTCGCCTCGAACGGGTAGAGGTTGACGACCACGAGGTCGATGCCGGGGATGTCGTGCTGCGCCATCGCGTCGGCGTGGATGTCGCGGCGGGCCAGGATGCCGCCGTGGATGCGCGGGTGCAGCGTCTTGACGCGGCCGTCCATGATCTCCGGGAAGCCGGTGTGCTCGGAGACCTCCTTGACCGGCACGCCGGCCTCGGCCAGACGCTGCGCCGAGCCGCCGGTGGACAGGATCTCGACGCCCTTGGCGGCCAGCGCCTGGCCCAGCGCGACGAGGCCGGTCTTGTCGGACACGGAAATCAGCGCGCGGGAAATGCGGACCTTGTCGGGGGCGGGGGCGTGGTTGGCTTTCGGCGGGCTCATGGCGTCATCCTGATCGCTGGCGTTGCGGCAAGCCGCGCGTGGTCAGGAAGACACGGATGAACACGGATGAAGAAAGGCACGGATGAACACGGATATTGAATTCATCCGTGTTTATCTGTGTTCATCCGTGTCGAATCCTCGTTCTGCACAGCAGGATCTGACACAGACGAACACAGATAAACACAGATAGAAAAATCCGTGTTCATCCGTGCCCAATCCGTGTTCATCCGTGTTCCCATGCCCCTTCCTACACGGAAAGAGCTTGGCCACCGCGGATGGGCGGGATTTACGCCGCCTTGCGTTCGCGGCGCAAGGCCCATTTCACCGTGATTCCCTCGGGGCTGCTCTGTCCCTGCATCACGATCTGGCTGGTGCGGCGCGGTTCGTCGCCGCTGCCCATGTAGATGCTCTCGGCCAGTTCCAGCACCGCCCCGGTCGCGCGCATGCGCCAGACGTTGCCGCTGGGCAGGCGCAGCTCCACCTGGGCGCCGCCCTGGATCAGCAGGGGCTCGACGTTGGGGTGCAGGTGGAAGCGGATGGCGAAGGGCTGGTCGGTCGGGGTGGCGCCGATCACGGGCTCCAGCGTGTCCTCGCCGCGCAGATCCTCGCCGTTGTCGGCCAGATAGACCCGGCGCCGGTGCAGGAAGCCGAAGCCCTTGCTGTAGCCGTTGTGGGTGGCGACGACCAGCACGGCGCCGTCCGATTCCTGGCGCTCGCAGCCGACATGCGAGGGGCGGCGGCCGAGACCGCCGTTCTCCAGCACCTCGGCCGAATTGGTGTCGGCGATGACCACGGTCGAATGCGCCGCCGACCCGGCCAGCGCCGCGCGCCAGCGCCCGCGCTGCGACGGGTGGCTGCCGCAATTGACGATCAGCCGCTCCTTGCCGACCGAGACCTCCATCGACAGCGTCCCGGCGTGGGCGGTGCGGTCCAGCCCGGAGGGCGGCGGCGAGCCGGTGTCGAGCAGCGCCAGGGTGCGCCCGGCGATCAGCCGCTCGAAGCCGCTGTGCGGCGCGCTCTTCAGCGGGCGGCCGCGGGCGTCGGCCTGGGCCAGCACGGTGTCGACCAGCGCCGTGTCCTCCTCGCGCCCGCCGTTGAACAGGGCGAGCCCGCCATCGGCGTGGCGGAAGAAGCGCAGGGTCGGGGTCATGCGGTCGATGGCGTGCTGGAGCGATTCCGGCACCTCGACGCGGGCGACGCGCAGCACGGCGCGCATGTCGATCAGGTCGCGCAGCACCCGCATCTGGACCGAGGGGTTGCGCTCCACATGGCCGCCGTCGGGCAGGATCTGGCGCGGCAGTTCGCGGTCGAGCAGGCGCAGGGCCTCGTAGCCGGCCTTCTCGTGGTCGGGCAGGCAGAAGCCGCCGTAGACCAGCCCCTTGAGCGCCACCACCAGCCGCTCGCCGTCGAGCGCGGCCGGCAGCACGCGGGCCAGATGGCGGACCTGCCGGGCGAGGCTCTCGAACACCCGCGCGCGGAACTCGTCGTCGGCCGAGGCGCAGTAGAAGTCGTGCAGCCCGATCCAGTTGGCGACCCGAGCGCCCAGCACGTCGGGCGACCAGCTCTGCGCGTTCCAGCCGCCGTTGTGGTCCAGCCAGGACCAGACCAACACCCGCGAGCGCCGCCGCGCCATGTCGCCGCCGACCGCGCGCAGGTCGCGCATCCAGTCGAAGCCGTGCAGCGCCCGCAGCCAGCCGGGGCCGGCGCCGTGGGGCCGCCAGCTCGGCTCCCCCGCCGGGTCGATGAGAATGGTCTGTCCAGCGAAGCGCAGCACCCCGGCCAGAATGGCCGAGCCGTCGCCGGAATCGCCCGGCCAGGGATCGGGTGGGATCACCGCCAGCGCCCCCGGCGAGCGGCCGCCCAGCATCAGCGAATAGAGCGGGTTGCCATAGGCGAGCCGCGCCATCCCGCCGCGAAGCCGTCCGAAGCCGTCCCCCATCGCCCGAACCCCCTCAGGCCCGCGAACGGCAAAAGAAGCCGGCGGACGGAAAATGTGCGATGTGGACGGGCTCGGGCGAAAGCATGACAGTGTCGTATCAATTCGACGGCTCTACCGCAAGGCGGTGGAGTCCCGTTAAGGACGGCGGCGCAGCCGGGCCACGAAGAAACCGTCGATGCCGCCCAGCTCGGACAGCATGCCGGGCAGCGAGCGGACCTCGCCCTTCTCGTTGATCAGTTCCGACAACCCGCCAAGCTCGGCGGGCTTCACCGGCCATCGCTCCATCCGGTTGTCGCGGGCGAGCAGGCGGGTGATCTGCGCCTCGCCCTCCTCGGGCTGGATCGAGCAGGTGCAGTAGATCAGCGTGCCGCCAGGCCTCACCAGATCGAGCGCGCGCGCCAGCAGGCGGCCCTGCGCCTTGGCCAGTTTGGCGATGTCGTCGGGGGTCTTGACGCGCAGGATGTCGGGGTGGCGGCGGATCGCCCCGGTCGCCGAGCAGGGCGCGTCGAGCAGCACCGCGTCGGCCAGCTCGCCCGGCTCCCAGGTGGCGGCGTCGGTGGCGACCAGCTCGGCTTCGAGATCCAGGCGCTTGAGGTTCTCGGTCACCCGCTCCAGCCGCTTGGCCGAGCGGTCGAGCGCGACGACGCGGGCGCCCTGCGCCACCAACTGCGCGGTCTTGCCGCCGGGGGCGGCGCAGAGGTCGAAGACGCGCTTGCCGCGCAGGTCGCCGAACAGCTTGGCCGGCAGCGAGGCCGCCAGATCCTGCACCCACCAGCCGCCGGCGTCGAAGCCCGGCAGCTCGGTGACCGACCCGCCGGACGCCCGGCGCAACGTCCCGGTCGGCAGCACCGTGGCGTCGAGCCGCCCGGCCCAGGAGGACGGGTCGGCCTTGGCCGTCAGGTCGAGCGGGGCCTCGTGCAGATGCGCCTCGACGATCCCGCGCGCCTTGGCCGTGCCGTAGGCGGTGCGCCAGGACAGCCACATCCAGTCCGGGGTGTTCAGCCGGCCGGCGTCCTGCTGGGCGGCCAGCGCGATGCCTTCCCGACCGACGCGGCGCAGCACGGCGTTGATCAGCCCCTTGTAGGGCGCGCAGTTTCGCGCGGCGGCCAGTTCCACCGCCGTGTCGACGGCGGCGTGGGCGGGGGTGTTGAGGAAGACCAGCTGCGCCGTGCCCAGCCGCAGCATGTCGTGGATCGCCGCCTTGGGCAGGCCCGGCTTGGCGAGGCAGGCCTGGATCAGCTCGTCGATCTGGCCCAACCGGCGCAGCACCGTGGCGACCAGCACGCGGACGAAGCCGCGGTCGCGCGGCTCCAGCCCCGCAAGGTCGGGGTGCGCGTCGAACGCGTCGTCGAAGGGAACGGACTTGCGCAGCACGTCGCGCAGCAAGTCGAGCGCGACGCCGCGGGCGGCGAGGGTGGTGTCGGTCATGCCGTTGATCTAGCGCGCCCGGCGGGGCGTGTCGATGGCGGTGTTGGGCCGGGGGCAAGAAGCCTCCTTGGCCCCCTCCCCATCCCTCCCCCGCTTCGCGGGAGAGGGGGCCGGACCCTTGTCGGCGTTCGGCGGAGTTCCCTCTCCCGCCAAAGGCGGGGGAGGGTCAGGGAGGGGGCAACGCGCGCCTTACCCTACCGCAACCCCATCGATGGTCAGCGCGCCGTTCTCCGCCCCGACATGGACCGTCTGGCCGTCCTTGACTCGGCCTTCCAGAATCATCGTCGCCAGCGGGTTCTGCAGCGCGCGCTGGATCACCCGCTTCAACGGCCGCGCCCCGTAGACCGGATCGTAACCCGCCTCGGCCAGCCAAAGCGTCGCCGCCTCGTCGAGCGACAGGGTGATGTCGCGCTCGGCGAGCATCTTCGTCAGGCGCCCGAGCTGGATGGTGACGATGCCGCCCATGTGCCGGCGGTCGAGCCGGTGGAACAGCAGGATCTCGTCCAGGCGGTTCAGGAACTCCGGCCGGAAATGGGCGCGGACCGCCTCCATCACCAGATCGCGGACGGCGCCGCTGTCCTCGCCTTCCGGCTGGTGGGCCAGAGCCTCCGAGCCGAGATTCGAGGTCATGATGATGACCACGTTGCGGAAATCCACCGTCCGCCCCTGCCCGTCGGTCAGCCGCCCGTCGTCGAGCACCTGGAGCAGCACGTTGAAGACATCCGGGTGGGCCTTCTCCACCTCGTCGAACAGCACGACCTGATAGGGCCGTCGGCGCACCGCCTCGGTCAGCGCCCCGCCCTCCTCGTAGCCGACATAGCCCGGAGGCGCGCCGATCATGCGGGCGACGGAGTGCTTCTCCATGTATTCCGACATGTCGAGCCGGACCATCGCGGTCTCGTCGTCGAACAGGAACTCGGCCAGCGCCTTGGTCAGCTCGGTCTTGCCGACGCCGGTCGGCCCTAGGAACAGGAAGGAGCCGATCGGACGGTTGGGATCCTGCAACCCGGCGCGCGCCCGGCGCACCGCGTTGGACACCGCGACGATGGCCTCGTCCTGGCCGATCACCCGGCCGCGCAGGCGGTTCTCCATCGCCAGCAGCTTCTCGCGCTCGCCCGCCAGCATCTTATCGACCGGCACGCCGGTCCAGCGGCTGACCACGCCGGCGATGTCGCTGTCGCGCACCTCCTCGTTCAGCATGCGGTTGGCCGCGTGCTCCTCGGCGTCCTTCAGCGCCTTTTCCAGGCCGGGGACGACGCCGTAGGCCAGCTCGCCCGCCCGGCCCCAGTTGCCCTCGCGCTGCGCGGACTCAAGCTCGGTGCGGGCCTTCTCCAGCTCCTCCTTGATCTTCTGGGCGCCCTGGAGCTGGTCCTTTTCCGCCTGCCATTTGGCGGTGAGTTCGGCCGACTCCTGCTCCAGGTCGGCCAGCTCGCGCTCCAGGTTGACCAGCCGGTCGCGGGAGGCCTGATCGGACTCGCGTTTCAGCGCCTCGCGCTCGATCTTGAGCTGGATGATGCGGCGGTCGAGCTCGTCGATGCTCTCGGGCTTGCTGTCCACCGCCATGCGCAGGCGGCTGGCCGCCTCGTCGATCAGGTCGATGGCCTTGTCGGGCAGGAAGCGGTCGGTGATGTAGCGGTTGGACAGCGTCGCCGCCGCCACGATGGCGCTGTCGGTGATGCGCACGCCGTGGTGGACCTCGTAGCGCTCCTTCAGGCCGCGCAGGATGGAGATGGTGTCCTCCACCGTCGGCTCGGGCACGAAGACCGGCTGGAAGCGCCGGGCCAGCGCCGCGTCCTTCTCGATGTGCTTGCGGAACTCGTCCAGCGTGGTGGCGCCGACGCAGTGCAGCTCGCCGCGCGCCAAAGCGGGCTTGAGCATGTTCGAGGCGTCCATCGCGCCGTCCGCCTTGCCGGCGCCGACCAGCGTGTGCAGTTCGTCGATGAAGACGACGATCTCGCCGGCCGCCGCCTGGATCTCCGACAGCACGGCCTTCAGCCGCTCCTCGAACTCGCCGCGGAACTTGGCGCCGGCGACCAGCGCGCCGAGGTCGAGCGACATCAGCCGCTTGTTCTTCAGGCCCTCCGGCACGTCGCCCTTGACGATGCGCTGGGCCAGCCCCTCGACGATGGCGGTCTTGCCGACGCCGGGCTCGCCGATCAGGACGGGGTTGTTCTTGGTGCGCCGCGCCAGAACCTGGATGGTGCGGCGGATCTCCTCGTCGCGGCCGATCACCGGATCGAGCTTGCCCTCGCGCGCCGACGCGGTCAGGTCGCGCGCGTATTTCTTGAGCGCGTCGTAGCCCTGCTCGGCGCTGGCGCTGTCGGCGGTGCGGCCCTTGCGGACGTCGTTGATGGCGGTGTTGAGGCCCTGCGGGGTGACGCCCGCCGCCTTCAGCAGCTTGGCGGACGGCGTGCCCTCGGCCATGGCGAGCGCCAGCAGGATGCGTTCGGCGGTGACGAAGCTGTCGCCGGCCTTCTCCGCGATCTTCTCGGCCTCGCCGAACAGGCGGGAGAGTTCGGGCGACAGGTAGAGCTGCCCCGCCCCGCTGCCCTCGACCTTGGGCTGCTTGTCCAGCTCGGCGTCCACGGCGGACAGCGCCAGCGCCGGATCCCCGCCGGCGGCGCGGATCAGGTTGGCGGCCAAGCCCTCCTTGTCGTCGAGCAGGGTCTTGAGCAAATGTTCGGGCGTCAGGCGCTGGTGGCCCCGGCGCGTGGCGAGGGTCTGCGCGGCCTGGACGAAGCCCCGGCTGCGCTCGGTGTATTTCTCGAAGTCCATAGAGCGTGCTCCCTTATCTCCGACGACCGTCCGCAAGGCAGCCCGGTCGTTCCGATCCACATGAAACCGTGCGATCCGCAAGGATGATGCCGAAGATGTAGGCATCGCCCAAGGCCATGCAAGACCATCGGCCTGCGGCCTTTTCCCGGCCGAACGGGGTATGCGTGGCCTGGCGCTTTTCCGCCTTAGTCCTCCGCCGATTGACCCGCTTACGCGGCGCCCGGCGCGGCGGCTACAGTGTCGGCCGCAGAGCCAACGGCGCCCCCAACGGACGGACCCCATGACGGCCATCGTCACCCCCCGCAAGCCGGAGCCGGACGCCGAGCGGCGGATCCAACCCGCCGCCCAGCCGACGCCTCGGCCGCTGCTCGCCCGCCTGCTGCGGCTGGCCTGGATCGGGCGCGGCCTGTGGCATCGTGTCGCGCGGCCGCTGACCATGGGCGTGCGGGCGCTGATCGTCGACGACTCCGACCCCGAGGACCACCGCGTCCTGCTGATCCGCCACAGCTACGTCGGAGGCTGGCACATGCCGGGCGGCGGCGTGGGACGGGGCGAGACCCTGTGCGAGGCGATGCGCCGCGAGGTGCGTGAGGAGGTCGGGCTGATCGTGGAGAGCGACGTCCAGCCGCTGGGCGTCTACGCCCGCTTCCGCCATGGAGCGAGCGACCACGTCGCGGTCTTCGCCGTGCGCGGCTGGAGCGGCACCCCGAAGGCCGACGGGGTGGAGATCGTCGAGGCGCGGTTCTTCGCCCTCAGCCACCTGCCCGCGGACCTCAGCCCGGCGACACGGCGGCGGCTGGAGGAGTTTCTCGGGCGCAAGCCCCTGGCCGAACGGTGGTAGCGGGAACATCTGATGGGGTAGCGCGTCGAAACCGTCGATCGGGCCGTGATCGGGCCTGTTGACAGGGCCGATCCGCCCCACTCATTGTGCAGTGCAATGAACCCGATTCTCGCCGCCATCCGCCGCCATCCCGTCAAGGGGCTGAGCGGCCAGGAGCTTCCCGCCGTCGAACTGACCGCCGGCCGGGCGCTCCCCTTCGACCGCCGCTACGGCCTGCTGAACGGAACGGCGGCGCTGGAGTCCGGGAGCGACGGGTGGCGGCTTCCGACCGATTTCTTCACGCTGGACCGCGTGGAAAAGCTCGCCACCCTCGACACCGAGTTCGACGAGGCGACCACGTCGCTGATCGTGCGGCGCGGCGGGCGGCAGGTGTCGCGCGGGCGGCTGGACCAGCCGATGGGCCGCACCCTGCTGGAGCAGTTCTTCGCCGCCTATCTGGCCGGCACCGTGCCCGGCATGCCGCGACTGGTCGAGGCGGCGTCGGGCGCCTTCGGCGACCACGAGGAGCCGTCGCTGGTCCTCCTCAACCTCGCCAGCCTGCGCGACCTGGAGGAGCGGGTCGCCAAGCAGCCGGTCGATCCGCGCCGCTTCCGGGCCAATCTGTGGATCGACGGGCTGGATCCGTGGGTGGAACGGTCCTGGACCGGCCAGAGCCTGAGCGTCGGCGGCGCGACGCTGGAGATCGTCGGGCCGGTCGACGGACGTCCGGCCAACGACGTGAACCCTGACAACGGGGCGACCGACCTGAACCTGCTGCCGATCATGGAGCGCGGCTACGGCCATTGCCAGATCGCGGTCCGCGCCCGCGTCACCGGCGGCGGCCGGATCGCGCAGGGCGACCCGGTCTCACCACCCAAACAAGCCTGACAAGCCCCGGAGAGGGTCAGGCGTTGACCGCCGCCCGCTCCTCGGCGTCGTCGGCCTCGTCCTCGTCCGGCTGCTGGGACTCGTCCTCGTCGAAGGACTGGACCGGACCCGGAACGGAAGTGTGCCCGCCGTTGGGCTGGGGCTGACCGCCGCGCTGGCGGTTTTCCGATTCCTGGATCTGGTTGGTGATGCGGAGGTAATGCTCCGCGTGCTGAAGGTAGTTCTCGGCCTGCACCCGGTCGCCCGCCGTCATCGCGTCGCGCGCCAGGGTCTGGTATTTTTCCTGGACCTGCCACGCGTTGCCGCGAATGCGCACGTCCGGGCCGTTGCTGTCGAAGTTCTGGTGACGCAACGGGACGTTCTGGCGCCGGTTGGCGTTGCCGCCCCCACCGCCACCGCCGTTGCCACCACCGCCTCCGCCCCCGCCGCCGTTGTTGCCACGACCACGCGAACGCCTGGAGTTCGGTCCCTGTCTCATTCGGCTCTTAAGGCCCCATGCAAGAGAAGCGGATTCCCCGGAACGTTCGGGCGGCCGGTCCGGCCGCCAAGCCTGCCATGGACGTCCGCCACGGATGGGTCACGGGGATCAAACGACGCGTCCGCATCGAGTGCGGCGGGCTGCGGCGGTCGGGGCTCGGCGGAAAAGCAGTCCGAGACTCGGAACCCCGCAGATCCTTGTGTTCGCGGTCGTACATCGGACACTAAACGCCAACGCCCGGCAATCCAATCTTTTTTTTGGTTATTCGCGCGGTGTAAGTCCGTTTCGTCCCCGGACGCATCGTTCGATCCCGCCAAGATCACGGAGTTGTTCGATCTCGTGGAAGCCCTGTGCGGCCAGCAGCCGCGTCACGTCCGGGGCTTGACCCTGCCCCACCTCGAAGGCGGCCAGCCCGCCGGGGACCAGCAGGGTTGAAAGCTGGGCCGCGATGATCCGGTAGGGCTCCAGCCCGTCGGGACCGCCGTCGAGCGCCCGCCGGGGATCGTGGTCGCGCACCTCCGGGGCGAGGGTGGCGATCTCCGCGCTGGGAATGTAGGGGGGATTGGAAACAACGATATCGAAACGATCCCTGATACCGTTTGCCCAATTGCCGGTCTGGAAGCGCGCGCGGCCAGCCAGCCCGTTGCGTTCGGCGTTCCCGGCGGCGGCCTCGACCGCCAAGGGGCTGAGATCGACGCCAAGGCCACGGGCGTTGGGCAGTTCCGCCAGCAGGGCCAGCAGGATGCAGCCCGTTCCGGTGCCGAGATCGAGCAGGGACAGCGGGGCCTTGGTGTCGGGAAGAGCCTTCAACACGGCCTCGACCACGGTCTCGGTGTCCGGGCGCGGTTCGAGCGTGTCGGGGTTGAGCGCGAGGTCGATGGTCCAGAACTCCCGGTGGCCAAGGATGCGGCCGACCGGCTCGCGCGCGACGCGGCGGTCGATCAGGGCCAGAGCGCGGGCAGCATCCGTTTCGGAGACGGTTTGTTCCGACTTCGTAATGAAGTCCGTCCGGGTAAGGCCGAGCGCGTGTTCCAGCAGGTAGCGGGCGTCAAGATCGGGCGTGTCGATGCCGGCTTCGCGCAGACGGCTTTCGGCGAGACGGCGCAGGCTGTGGAGGTTCATCGCCGCGACCTTTTTGCACTTTTCACGAGAAACTCCTCCTCTACACTGCGTCGCGCATTCCCTCTCCCGCGCAGCGGGGGAGGGTTAGGGAGGGGGCAACCACAAACCAACCATGCCACGCGCCAGCAAGGAAACCCAATCCCACGCGCGCGTCATGCGCCATATTCCCACCGATGCGGAACGCAAACTGTGGAGCCTCGTCCGACGCCGACAACTGAACGGCTGGTATTTCCGAAGGCAACACCCGATTCCTCCTTACATCGCCGACTTCGCCTGTCTCGAAGCCCGTCTGATCGTGGAGGCCGACGGCGGCCAGCACGCCGACTCCGCTTACGACACGGCCCGCGACGGTTGGCTGAACACGCAGGGTTGGCGGATTCTGCGGTTCTGGAACAACGATGTGCTGCGTCACCCAGAAGGTGTCGCGCGCATGATCTGGGAAGCCCTCGGCCCCCTCCCCGCCCCTCCCCCGCCTGCGGCGGGAGAGGGAGAATAGGTCGGCGTCACCCCAGCTCCGCCAGGCGGGCGGCTTCGTCTTCGGACATCAAGGCGTCCACGAACTCGTCGAGCGCCTCGCCGGTCATCATCTTGTCGATCTTGTAGAGCGTCAGGTTGATGCGGTGGTCGGTCACCCGGCCCTGCGGGAAGTTGTAGGTGCGGATGCGTTCGGAGCGGTCGCCGCTGCCCACCTGGTTCTTGCGGTCGGCGGCGCGGACCGCGTCCTTTTCCGCGCGCTCGCGGTCGTAGAGCCGGGCGCGCAGCACCTTCAGCGCCTTGGCCTTGTTCTTGTGCTGCGACTTCTCGTCCTGCTGGATCACCACGAGGCCGGTCGGCAGATGCGTGATGCGCACCGCGCTGTCCGTCGTGTTGACCGACTGGCCGCCGGGTCCCGACGAGCGGAACACGTCGATGCGCAGATCCTTCTCGTCGATGTGGATGTCGACCTCCTCGGCCTCGGGCAACACGGCGACCGTCGCGGCCGAGGTGTGGATGCGGCCCTGCGCCTCGGTCGCCGGCACGCGCTGCACGCGGTGGACGCCCGATTCGAACTTCAGCCGGGCGAAGACGTTGCGGCCGGTGATGTTGGCCGTCGCCTCCTTGTAGCCGCCGATGCCGGTCTCGCTGACGTCCATCGCTTCGAACCGCCAGCCGCGCAGGCCCGCGTAACGCCGGTACATCTCGAACAGCTCGGCGGCGAACAGCGCCGCCTCGTCGCCGCCGGTGCCGGCGCGCACCTCCAGGATGGCGTTCTTCTCGTCCGCCTCGTCCTTGGGCAGCAGCGAGACCTGCACGCGCCGCTCGAAATCGGGGATGCGCTTGGACAGCTCGCGGAACTCGTCCTCGGCCATCGCCTTCATCTCGGGATCGCCGTCGGGGTCGGCGATCATCTGGGCGAGGTCGGCGGCCTCGGCCTTCACCTTCTTCAGCTCGCCGATGGCCTCGGCGATGGGGGTGAGGTCGGCGTATTCCTTCGACAGGCGCGTGAAGGCGCCCGAGTCCGACAGCCCGGCGGCGAGCGCGTCGCGCAGCTCGTCGTGGCGGGCCAAGACCTTATCGAACTTCTCGTCCAGGTTCACGTCGCTCGTCCTCATCCCGTTCGTCAACGGCCATCCCGTCCAGCCGGAACAGCCGGAACAGCAGCCGTTCGGCCGCGGCCCGTTCGGCCAACCCCACCCCGTCCTGCTCCGCCGCCAGCGCCCGCAGCACCTCCGACGGGCGGTGCAGCAGCCGGTTCACCAGCAGCCGCGTCGCCGACGCCGCGTCCAGATCGCCGTGCTCGACCAGCAGGCGCCGCCGCTCCGCCTCGAAATGCGTCCGCAGCGCCGCCACGGCGGGCACGGCGGCGCGTTCGGCCCGGTCGCGGGCGAAGGCGGCCAGCGCCTCGTCCACGATGGTCCAGGCGGCCTGGGTCGCCGCCTCGCGCCCGACACGGCCCTGCAGGGCCACCCGCTCCAGATCGGCGAGGTCGTAGACGAAGGCGCCGTCCATCCGCGCCACCGCCGGATCGACGTCGGACGGGATCGCGGCGTCCACCACGAAGACCGGACGGCGGCGGCGGCGCTTCAGCGCCACCTCCATCATCCCGGCGGTGAGGATATAGCGCCCCAACCCCGCCGCGGTCACCACGATATCGGCGCCGGCCAGCGCGGAATCGAGATCGGCCCAGGGCGCGAAATGCCCGTCGAGCCGCCGCGCCGCCGCTTCGGCCCGGCGGTCCACCGGGGCGGCGATGGTCAGCCGCGACAGCCCGGCCTCGCGCAGGCCGTCCAGCACCAGCGCGCCCATGTCGCCGACCCCGATCAGCAGGGCCGAGCAGCGCTTGGGATCGCCGTGCAGGTCGCGCGCCACCTGGACGGCGGCGGCGGCCAGCGAGGTGGCGCCCTCGGCGATCGGCGTCTCGCTGCGCACCCGCTTGGCGGCGGTGTAGGCGGCCTGCAACGCCGCCTCCAGCTCCGGCCCGGTCAGCCCGGCCGACGCGGCGCCGCGATGGGCGGCCTTGAGTTGGCCCAGGATGTGCGGCTCGCCGATGATCTGGCTGTCGAGGGAGCAGGCCACCGAGAACAGGTGGCGCACCGCGTCCAGCCCGGTGCGGGTGTAGAGCTGATCGGCGAGGTCCGGCGTCGGCAGACCGACCCGCTCGGCCATCAGCTCGGCGATGGCGAGCGCCGCCTCGTTGGGGCGCTCGTGGACGGCCTGCACCTCCACCCGGTCGCAGGTGCTGAGCCACACCGCCTGCGACACCCCGGCGGCGCGCAGACGCTCCAGCATGGCCGGAACCTCGGCCTCGTCGGTCGCAAGACCGTCGCGGATGGCTCCGGAACAGGTCCGGTGGCTGGCGCCGATGACGAGGTAGGATGTGGTGGTCACGCCGGTGGTCGTTTCGCCCCTGCCCGCCGCGGAAGACCGCTCAAGGGACGGGTGTTGTTTGAGACACGGATGAACACGGATTTAGACACGGATGAACACGGATAAAGAACAGAAAAATGACGCAGCTTTAAACCGTTCGGCCAGGACCGTCCCGGGATTATTGTTTTCTATCCGTGTTCATCCGTGTCTGAATCCGTGTTCATCCGTGTGAAAATTCACTCCGCCGCCACCACCGCCGTTTCGCTGGCGGCCTTTTCCGCCTCGATCTCGGCGGCCTTCTTCTCGACCAGCCCAACGAGATGCTCGACGATGTCCTTGTCCTTCAGGCGGTGGTCGGTGACGCCCGACAGGTAGATCTGGTGGGTGTTGTTGCCGCCGCCGGTCAGGCCGATGTCGGTCTCGCGCGCCTCGCCGGGGCCGTTCACCACGCAACCGATCACCGACAGCGTCAGCGGCGTCGTGATGTGCGACAGGCGCTCCTCCAGAAGCTCCACCGTCTTGATGACGTTGAAGTTCTGCCGCGCGCAGCTGGGACAGGAGATCACCGTCACGCCGCGCCGCCGCAGGCCGAGCGACTTCAGCATCTCGTAGCCGACCTGCACCTCTTCGGCCGGCTCGGCGGACAGGGAGACGCGCAGCGTGTCGCCGATGCCCGACCACAGCAGCATCCCGAGCCCGATGGAGGACTTCACCGTCCCGGCGCGCAGGCCGCCGGCCTCGGTGATGCCGATGTGCAGCGGGTAGTCGCAGGCCTCGGCCAGCGCCTGGTAGGCGGCCACGGCCAGGAAGGTGTCGGACGCCTTGACCGAGATCTTGAACTCGCGGAAGTCGTTGTCTTCCAGGATCTTCGCGTGGTTCAGCGCGCTCTCGACCATCGCCTCGGGGCAGGGCTCGCCGTATTTCTCCAGCAGGTCCTGCTCCAGCGAGCCGGCGTTGACACCGATCCGCATCGAGCAGCCGTGGTCCTTGGCGGCCTTCACCACCTCGCGCACCCGCTCGGCCGAGCCGATGTTGCCGGGGTTGATGCGCAGGCAGGCGGCGCCGCTCTCCGCCGCCTCGATGGCGCGCTTGTAATGGAAATGGATGTCGGCGACGACCGGCACCGAGACCTGTTTGACGATGTCCTTCAGCGCCAGCGCCGACTCGCGGTCGGGGCAGGAGACGCGGACGATGTCCACCCCGACCCGCTCGGCCGCCTGGATCTGCGCGACCGTCGCCGCCACGTCGGTGGTCGGCGTGTTGGTCATCGTCTGCACGGAGATCGGCGCATCGCCGCCGACAAGCACGTTGCCGACCCGGATCTGGCGGGACTTGCGGCGAAGGATCTGACGGTAGGCGCGCACGGTCATGACAGGGGCCTCAAGGCAACGGCGAGGGGCGATGGCGGAGATCCGGCCGCTGCGACACGGCCGGGGTCACGTCAGAGGTACGGTCCGGCGCGGCGGATTCAAGCGCCGCTTCCGGGACCCTGCCCTCAACGCGCGGCGGGGCGCACCACGCCGTGGGCGTCGATGGGCACGTCGCGCAGCACCTGCCCGACCGTGCCGAGCGGCGCGCTGTCCGCCCCATCGGCGACGACGACCAGACCGCCGGCGTTGCCGGTGCGGATCTTCACGCCGGCCTTGTCGGGAACGCGGTAGGTGTCGCCGGCCTTCAGCACACGGGTGAAGATGATCTCGCTGCCGTCGCGGATCTGCAGCCAGCTTTCCTGCGTCGCCTTCAGCACGAGCCGAACGTTCTGGTACTGCAACCCGTAGACCTTGGCGTTCGGGTTGGCCGGGGCGGCCTCCGCTGGGCGCGGGGCCGGGGCGGCGGGAACGGCGGCCGGGGAGAGCGGCGTCGGCTCCTGCGGCGAGCCTTCGGTGTCGTCGTCCTCCGCCGGCGGCGGGGCGACGTTGGTCATGGCGGACGCGGGCGGCGCCGGAACGGCGGGCGTCGACAGCGTGGCGGCCATGGGCGGCTTGGCCGGCGGAAGCGGGGTCCCGGCGGGGGCCGGAACGCCCGCCGGCGGGCTGGCCGGAGTCGCGGTCTGGGCCGGCGCCGGGGCGGAAGGCGTGGGCGTCGGCGCCGGGCTGGCGGCGGGGGACGGAGCGGTCGGCGCAGCGGGCACCGGGGAGGACGGCAGCGCGGCGGTCTGCTGCGGCGCCGGCTCGGCCGTGGGTGGCGCGCCGTTCTTGCGCGGCACCGTGTCGAGCAGCGACACCAGACGGTCCGGCAGGGCCGGCACCAGATCGGCCACCGAACGGTCGGTCGCCGACAGATAATACCAGCCGCCGTAGACGATGCCGGCCAGCACCAGCGTCACCAGCAGCAGGGTGCCGCCGGGGATGCGCTCCTCGGTCGCCGGAGTCGGCAGGTAAAGCTGCTGCTGGCGCAGGCCCCCGGCCACCTCCTCCTTGTAGCGGGCGACGATGCCGTCGGGATCGAGGCCGAGATACTCGGCGTAGGAGCGCAGGAAGCCGGCGGCGTAGGCCGCGCCCGGCAGGTCCGAGAAGCGCCCGTCCTCGATGGCCTGGAGATAGGGGTAGCGGATGCGCAGCATCGAGGCCACGTCGCGCAGCTCGTGCCCCAGGGCGATGCGCGTGTCGCGCAACGTCTCGGACACGGTGGGACCGGCCGCGACCGGTTCGTAATCGTCGAAAACCTTGCGCTTGACCATGGAACCGCCGCCTGCCTGACTGTGGCATCCTCCGGGGACGCACAGGCGGAATGGGTACGACAGCCACCCCGCCGACGCAACCCGGAACGTCGCGGCACCCTCTCCGGTCCCGGACCCGCCCTGGTGCGGGCGCGGGAGAAAGCGTCAGATGGAGACGCCGTGGTCCTTGGCGAAGCTCCTCAGCTTGTCGCGCAGGCTGTGGTCGGCGCCCAGATACAGCCCCGACATGTACTGCCGCAACGCCGCCACCTCCAGCGAGCGCAGCATCGTCTTCACCGGCCCGACCGAGGGCGGCGACATCGACAGCGTGCGGAAGCCGAGGCCGATCAGCGCCATGGCGTCGAGCGGCCGCCCGGCCATCTCGCCGCACAGGCTGAGCGACACCCGGTGCTTGCCGCATTCGTCGACCAGACGGCGCAGCAGGCAGAGCATCGCCGGCGACAGCGGGTCGTAGCGGTTCGAGGTGCGCGGGTTGCCCCGGTCGGCGGCGAACAGGTACTGCGTCAGGTCGTTGGAGCCGACCGACAGGAAGTCCAGCCGGGGCAGAAGCGCCGGCAGCTGCCACAGCAGCGCCGGGACCTCGATCATCGTGCCGACGCGCAGGCGTTCCGGCGGCGCGACGCCTTGGACGGCCAGCCGCTTCAGCTCCATGTCGAGCAGGCGGCGGGCGGCGTCGAACTCGGCGACCTCGGCGATCATCGGGAACATCACCGACAGCGACCGCCCGGCCGCCGCCAGCAGCAGCGCGCGCAGCTGCTGGCGCAGCAGCGACGGGTGGTCGAGCCCGATGCGCACCGCCCGCCAGCCGAGCGCCGGGTTCTCCTCCTCGCCGCCGGTCATGTAGGGCAGCATCTTGTCGCCGCCGACGTCCAGCGTGCGGAAGATCACCGGCTTGTCGCCGGCCTCGTCCATGATGCGGCTGTAGAGGTCGGTCTGCGCCTGGACGTCCGGGTAGGACGACCGCACCATGAAGGGGATCTCGGTGCGGTAGAGCCCGATGCCCTCCGCCCCGCTGGCGTGGAGGTGCGGCAGGTCGATCAGCAGCCCGCAGTTCAGCTGCATGGAGATCGGCACGCCGTCGCGCGTTACCGAGGGCAGGTTGCGGATCTCCGCGTAGAGCTGCTCCTTCTGGTGCTGGAGCGCGACGCTGTCGGCGAAGGCCATCTGGATGTCTTCGGCCGGGCGGATGAACACCTTGCCGTGGTCGCCGTCGACGATCAGCTGGTCGAGCGGCTCGATCCGGTTCAGCGCGTCGGCGGCCTGCACCACCGGGATGTTGAGCGCGCGGGCGACGATGCAGACATGGCTCGACGGCGAGCCCTCCTCCAGCAGCAACCCGCGCAGGCGGGAGCGGTCGTAGTCGAGCAGCTCCGCCGGCCCCATGGAGCGCGCGACCAGGATCATGTCGTCCGGCTGCGTCGCCCCGTCGGCGCCCGAGGTCTTGCCGGCCAGATGCTGCATCAGCCGGTTGGTCAGATCCTCGAAATCGAGCAGGCGTTCGCGGATGTAGGGGTCCGTCAGGTGGCTCATGCGGGCGCGGGTGTCGTTCTGCACCTGCTGCACCGCCGCCTCCGCCGTCAGGCCGACGCGGATCGCCTCGCGGATGCGCGACAGCCAGCCGCGATCCTCGGCGAACATCCGGTAGGTCTCCAGGATGTCGCGCGGCTCGCCCAGGCCGGCCAGCGTCGCCGCCTCCAGCAGGTCGTCGATGGCGCTGTGCATGGTGGAGAGCGCGGCGTTGAAGCGCTCCAGCTCGGCTTCCGCGTCCTCGGCGACCATCTGGCGGACGGTGAGCTGCGGGCGGTGGATCACCGCCAGCCCCATCGCCAGGCCGGGGCTCATCGCCACGCCCGAGAGCCGGGCCGGCAGCAGGACGGGGTCGCCGGTGGTGGAGACCTCCGCCGGGTTGACCAGCTCGCTCTGGGCCACCAGCTCGGCGACGACCATGGCGATGGTCTGGAGGGTCTCGACCTCCTCCTCGACGTAGGGACGGCGATCCTTGTGCTGGATCACCAGCACGCCGCGCACCTTGCCGCCGCGCAGCACCGGGACGCCGGCCATCGACAGGAAGGGATCCTCGCCGGTCTCGGGCCGATAGGCGAAGCTGGGGTGCGAGGGCGCGTTGTCGAGCGCCACCGGGCGGGCGTGGCCGGCGATGTAGCCGACGATGCCCTCCCCCACCCGCAGGCGGGTGTTGTGGACGGCGGTCTTGTTCAGCCCCTCGGTGGAGAAGAGTTCCAGCACCTCGCCCGCGCGCATGACGTAGCAGGAGCAGACGTCGGCCCGCATCTCCGCCGCGATCAGCGTGACGATCTTGTCCAGACGATCCTGCCCCGACCCCGACCCGGCCATGATGTCGCGGAGATGGGCCAGAAGCCGGCGCGAGCTGGCGCCGTCGAAGCTGGGTCCCGCCGTCAGGTCGAGGGTGCTGGTCATCGCTACAAGACTCCCAGTGCCGGGGGCGTTTCCGCCGCCACCCCCAACGATGCCCCATCGCCGCCGCGCCGCGCCAGCGCCGTTTCGGCCTGGGCGATCAATTCGGCCAGGATGTCGGCCACCGGCTGCTCGCGGGTGACGAGGCCGACGCTCTGCCCGGCCATCAGCGACCCCATTTCGACGTCGCCGTCGATCACCGCGCGGCGCAGCGCGCCGGCCCAGAAATGCTCGATCTCCAGCAGCCCCTCGTCGCGGGTCAGGGCGCCGGCGTCGACCTTGGCGATGACGGCGCGCTGGAGGTCCATGAACGCCTTGCTGCCGGCGTTGGCAAGGGCGCGGACGGGGATCACCGGGAAACGCGGGTCGATCTGCACCGACGCCTGAGCGTCCCGCGCCGACGCGCGGATGAAGGTCTGCTTGAAGGCCGGGTGCGCGATGGATTCGGTGGCGCAGACGAAACGCGTGCCGATCTGCACCCCCGCCGCCCCCAGCTCCAGCGCGGCGACGATGGCCTCGCCGCGCCCGATGCCGCCGGCCACGAAGACCGGGACCTCGCGCAGGTCGGGCAGGATCTCCTGCGCCAGCACGGTGGTGGAAACCGGGCCAATGTGGCCGCCGGCCTCCGTCCCCTCGATCACCAGGGCGTCGGCGCCCTGCTTGACCATGCGCCGGCCGCTGACCAGCGTCGGCGCGAAGGCCATCGCCTTGGCGCCGCCGTCCTTGATGCGGCGCAGCGTGGCGCCGGACGGAAAGCCGCCCGCGATCACGACGTGGCCGACCGCCTGCTCGCGGCAGACGTCGAGCAGCCGGTCGAGCTCGGGGTGCATGTTGATCAGGTTGACGCCGAACGGCTCGGCCGTCAGCGCCTTGGTGCCGGCGATTTCCGCCGCAAGCTGGTCCGGCGCCATCGACCCGCAGGCCAGCACGCCGAAACCGCCCGCGTTCGAGATCGCCGAAACCAGATGCCGCTCCGACACCCAGCTCATCGCACCGCCCATCACGGCGGTGCGCGTGCCGAGGAAGGCGCAGCCGCGCGCCCAAAGCCGGTCGAGCCGTGCCCGTGCCCGTGCCCTTGACGCCGTGGTCATACGGCCCTTCCCCTCTTCCTCGACGCCGCGATCAGGCGGCGTCCAGACCATAGGCGGTGTGCAGGGCGCGCAGCGCCAGCTCCGCGTACTCCTCGGCGATCAGGACCGAAATCTTGATCTCCGAGGTGGAAATGACCTGGATGTTGATGCCCTTGTCGGCCAGCGCCTTGAACATGCGCTGCGCGACGCCCGCGTGGCTGCGCATGCCGACCCCGATGACCGACACCTTGACGACGTTGGCGTCCGAGACGATGCGCTTGTAGTTCAGCGTCTCCTTCGCGTCCTCCAGCACCTTCACGCCGCGGGCGAGATCCGCCTTGCCGACGGTGAAGGTCATGTCGGTGGACTTGCCGTCCTCCGACACGTTCTGGACGATCATGTCGACGTTGACGGCGTTGTCGGTCAGCGGACCGAAGATGGCGGCGGCCACGCCCGGGCTGTCGGCGACGCCGACCAGGGTGATCTTCGCCTCGTCGCGGCTGTAGGCGATGCCGCTCACAACTTCCTTTTCCACGATCTCGTCCTCGTCAACAACCAGGGTTCCGGGAAGCGCGCTGCCCGCCGCCGCCTCGAAGCTCGACAGCACCTGCACGCGCACGCGGTGGTTCATCGCCATCTCGACCGAGCGCGTCTGGAGCACCTTGGCGCCTTGCGAAGCCAGCTCCAGCATCTCCTCGTAGGTGATCTTGTCGAGCTTGCGGGCCTTGCTGACGATGCGCGGGTCGGTGGTGTAGACGCCGTCCACGTCGGTGTAGATGTCGCAGCGGTCGGCCTTCACCGCCGCCGCCAGCGCCACCGCCGAGGTGTCGGAGCCGCCACGGCCCAGCGTGGTGATGCGCCCCTCCGTCGTCACGCCCTGGAACCCGGCGACCACGGCGACTTCGCCGGTCTGCATGGAGGTTTCCATTTGCGTGGTGTCGATGGAGACGATGCGCGCCTTCCCGTGCGTGTCGTCGGTGCGGATCGGAATCTGCCAGCCGGCCCACGAGCGCGCCGGAATGCCGATGGACTGCAGCGCGATGGCCAGGAGACCCGAGGTCACCTGCTCGCCCGACGCGACGATGGCGTCGTATTCGCGGGCGTCGTGCAGCTTGTCGATCTCGTTGCAGTACTTGACGAGCTGGTTGGTCACGCCGGACATCGCCGACACGACGACGGCGACCTGATGCCCCGCCTTGACTTCCTGCTCGACCTTCCGGGCCACGTTCTTGATGCGGTCGATGTCGCCGACCGACGTGCCTCCGAATTTCAGGACGATCCGCGCCATACCTCACACCAATCTCTGGCCGCCCGAGCGAAAGCTCGAAAAAGGGCGGCGTGCGGCACCCCCGCTCTACCGTTGCCGGCGCGGGGCGGCGTATCCATACTCCCTCGACCGCAGCGAGGCAAGTTGCCCCGCGTGCCGATTGCCAACCAGCCCACGGAAATCCCACCCCATGACCGCGACCGCCGGAACCCCGCACGCCACGACCGCCGGAACGATCCACGGCACGGCCAGCACGATCGATCCCGAGGACGTCGCCCGCTTTTCCGCCATCGCCGCCGAATGGTGGGATCCCGCCGGCAAGTTCCGCCCGCTGCACCGCCTGAACCCGCTGCGCCTCGCCTACATCCGCGACGCGCTGTGCCGGCGCCTGGGCCGCGACCCGCTGGCGCCCCGGCCGCTGGAGGGGGTGAGGGTGGTGGACATCGGCTGCGGCGGCGGGTTGCTGGCCGAGCCGATGGCCCGCATGGGCGCCACGGTGGTCGGGGTCGACGCCTCGGAGAAGAACATCGGGACGGCGGCCACCCACGCCGCCGAGACCGGCACGACGGTCGATTACCGCGCCACCACGGCCGAGGCGCTTGCGGCTGGCGGCGAGCGCTTCGACGCGGTGCTGGCGATGGAGGTGATCGAGCACGTCGCCGACGTGGACCTGTTCGTGAAGTCCTGCACCGACCTGCTGGCGCCGGGCGGCGCGCTGTTCCTCTCCACGCTGAACCGGACGCCGAAATCCTTCGCGCTCGCCATCGTCGGCGCGGAGTACATCCTGCGCTGGATGCCGCGCGGCACCCACAACTGGCGCCAGTTCCTGCGCCCGTCCGAACTCAACGCCGCCGTACGCGCGTACGGGCTGGCCGTACGCGACCTGACCGGCGTGACGTACAACCCGTTGACCGACGAGTTCCGACTGAACGCGCGGGATCTGGAGGTGAACTACATGGGGTGGGCGGAACGGGTGTGAGGAAAAGCCCTCTCCCGCCCCGGGAGAGGGAGGGGACCCATGCGGCAGCATGGGGAGGGTGAGGGGCTATCGGGCGTGGTACGAAATCCATGTCCCGATAGCCCCTCACCCTTCCCGCTATCGCGGGCCCCTTCCCTCTCCCGGGGCGGGAGAGGGAGTTGGTCAATCCTCGTAAACGGCTTCCAGAGGCACGCTCAACCCCAAGGACTCCAGCATGACCATCCCCTCCGTGACGATGTCGGCCATCCAATGGGCACCATCACGGCGGTAGATCTCAATCCGGCGTTCGTTCTGCGCCACCAGCACGATCTCGCGCAGGGATGGGATGGTCTGGTAGTTCACCCGCTTCTCGCGGCGGTCGACGGCCTCGGTGCTGTCCGACAGCACCTCCACGACCAGCGAAGGGGCCTGGACGACATAAGGGTCGTCGTCGCCCGGATGACACGTCACCACCAGATCGGGATAATAATAGGCGTTCGCCGCCTCGACGCGCACCTTCACGTCGTTCGCGTAGGCGCTGCATCCACGCCCTCGCGCAGCCTGCCGCAAAGCCACAAACACATTCCCGACGATCCCCGCATGCCGACGGCTCGCGCCCACCATGGCAAAGATCTCGCCGTCGACATACTCGTGGCGAACCTCGGCCACCCTTTCCATGGAAAGGTAGTCCTCGGGCGAAATCCACGGCTTGCGCGGAGCGTTCGGCATGAACTGATCATAACGCGCCTGCACAGCCCCCGCCACCGCCCCAAAAGAAAAAGGGCCGCGCAACGGATGCGGCGGCCCTTGTCGGTTGCGTGAAGCACCCGTCAGGCGGTGGGGCTGGCCTCGTGCTGGGTCAGCAAGGCGTAGATCGCGTCGCCCGATTGGGCGCCGCGCAGTTTCTCGCACATCGACTGGTCGCGCAGCAGCCGCGACACGCGGGCCAGCGCCTTCAGATGATCGGCACCCGCCTGTTCCGGGGCCAGCAGAAGAAAGATCAGATCGACCGGCTGCTCATCGATGGCATCGAAATCGATGGGCCGCTCCAAGCGGGCGAAGACGCCGTGGACGCGGTCGAGGCTGGACAGCTTGCCGTGGGGGATGGCGATGCCATGCCCCACGCCGGTCGTGCCCAGCCGTTCGCGTTCCAGGAGGACGTCGAAGATCGCCCGCTCGTGCTGACCGGTCAGCTCGGACGCTTTGCGCGCCAGCTCCTGCAAGGCCTGCTTCTTGTTGCCGGCCTTGAGGTTCGGGAGGATGGCGAGCGGCGTGATGAGGTCGAGCATGACGCGTCGGACCGGGGGAGGGGTCGGCGCCTGGGGTCAGGCGCCGGCCTTCTCCGTCGGATCGACCCAGCCGATGTTCCCGTCGACGCGGCGGTAGACCATGTTCAGACGGCCGTGCACGCCGTTGTGGAACATCAGCGCCGGAGCCTGCGCCAACTCCAGCCGCATCACCGCCTCGCTGACCGAGAGCGTCGCGATCGAGGTCTCCATCTCGGCCACGACCATCGGCTGGTGGGCACCGTCGGCGTTGCTCTCCGCCGGGGCCTCGGCCTCGTCGCGGTGATCCTCGGCCTCGGCCTCCAGGATCTGGTAGCGGGCCGGCAGCGCCTCGGCGCCGTTCTCGGCGGTGTGGTGGTCGCGCAGGCGGCCCTTGTAGCGGCGCAGGCGCTTGGCCAGCTTGTCGCAAGCGGTGTCGAAGGCCGGGTACGGCTCCGTCGCGTCGGCCGTGCTCTGCAGGACGATCCCCCGGCCCACATGGACCTGGATGTCGGCCTTGTAGAGATGGGCGTCCTTCGTCAGGACGACGTTGGCCTCGATCGGCTTGTTGAAGTACTTGCCGACCACGGCGGTCAGGCTGTCGGCCACATGGGTGCGCAGAGCGTCACCCACGTCCAGCTGCTTGCCTTTGACAGTCAGTTGCATGTTGGAACGTTTCCAATAATTGGTCCGCTGGGGACGGTGTGGAGACGGCGTGCCGCCGCATGCGGGTCGGGAACCATAGTCAGGGGTCCATAGGCTGTCAACGAAGCCCGCCCCTTCGAGTTCCGGCTACATGCGTGACATCTTGGCACGGCGCCGCTGCACCGAAGACGGTATTTTCATCGCCTCACGATACTTCGCGACCGTCCGCCGCGCAATGTCGATCCCCTCGGCGCGAAGGATATCGACCAATTTATCGTCGGAAAGGACATCTTCCGCCTTTTCGGCGTCGATCATCGCCTTGATGCGGTGCCGAACCGCCTCCGCCGAATGGGCGGCCTGCCCGTCGGCGCCCTGGATGGCCGAGGTGAAGAAATATTTCAGCTCGAACACGCCGCGCTGCGTCGCCATGAACTTGTTGGTGGTGACCCGGCTGACCGTGCTTTCGTGCATGCCGATGGCCTCGGCGATGTCGCGCAGAATCAGCGGCTTCAGGTGCGAGACGCCGTGGATGAAGAAGGCGTCCTGCTGGCGGATGATCTCGCTGGCGACCTTCAGGATGGTGGTCGCGCGCTGGTGCAGCGACTTCACCAGCCAGTTGGCCGACTGGAACTTTTCCGACAGGTAGTCCTTGTCGGCCTTGTTGCGGGCGACGTCGGAGATCCGCGCGAAATAGCGCTGGTTGACCAGCACGCGCGGCAGCGTGTCGGGGTTGAGGTCGATCAGCCAGCCGCCGCCGGGGTTGGCGCGCATCAGGATGTCGGGGGTGACCAACTGCGCCGGGGTGTGGTCGAACAGCAGGGCCGGCTTCGGGTTCAGCTTGCGGATGTCCGACACCATGTCGGCGACGTCCTCGGCGTCGACGCCGCAGACCTTCATGATGGCCGGCAGGTTGCGTGCCGCCAGAAGCTCCAGATTGTCGAGCAGCGCCTGCATCGCCGGGTCCAGCCGGTTCTTCTCGCGCAGTTGGATGCCCAAGCATTCCTTCAGCGAGCGGGCGAAGATGCCCGGTGGGTCGAAGCGCTGGCAGGCCGCCAGCACCCGCTCCACCCGTTCCGCGTCGCAGCCGAGCTGTTCGGCCAGCGCCGCGGCGTCGAAGCCGGTCAGCCAGCCGGCCTCGTCCAGCATGTCGATGAGCGCCAGCCCGATGAGCTGGTCGCCATGCTCGGGAAGATCGATCTTGAGCTGTTCGGTCAGGTGGTCGCGCAGGCTGATCTGGCCGGTGAGCGTCGCCTCCAGGTTGGAGTCGTCGTCCTCGAAGCCGCTGCGCCCGCCGCGCTCGTTGTAGGAGCCGTAGACCTCGTTGCCGCCGTCCGAGCCGTCGGAAAAGCGGTCGTCGGAATAGACGTTCTCGAAATCGGTGTCGAGCGGCGACTCCGACGAGGCGCCCATGGTGTCCGAGGAGGTCAGCTCGACCGTGTCGCGGGTGCGCCCGTCCGACGGCGGCGGGGCCGGTCCGTCGTCGCGCCCGTTGAAGCTGTCGGCCAGTGAGCTGCCCGGCTCCGCCCCGCCCGGCCCGTCCAGGCCGCCGGCCGCCTCGCCGTTGACGACAGGGTCGCTGCCACCGTCGCTGGGGCCGCTGTCGCGCTCCAGCAAGGGGTTCTGCTCGATCTCGCGGTCCACGAAGTCCGACAGCTCGATGTTCGACAGTTGCAGCAGCTTGATCGCCTGCTGCAACTGCGGCGTCATCACCAGTGTTTGGGCTTGTCGGAGGTCGAGACGTTGAGCAAGCGCCATGGACAGGAAACCGCGTGCTAGAGGCTGAACCGGTCGCCGAGGTAGACCCGGCGCACATCCTCGTGCGCCACGATCTCCGCCGGCCCGCCCTCCATTAGTACCACACCATCGTGCAAAATGTATGCCCGATCGACTAGGTCTAAAGTTTCTCGCACGTTGTGGTCGGTGATGAGCACGCCGATGCCCCGGTCGCGCAGGTGCCCGACCAACTCCCGGATGTCGTTCACCGCGATCGGATCGATGCCGGCCAGCGGCTCGTCGAGCAGGATGAAATGCGGTTGGCCGGCCAGCGCGCGGGCGATCTCCACGCGCCGCCGCTCGCCGCCCGACAGCGCCAGCGCGGGCGCGCGGCGCAGGTGGGTGACGGAGAATTCGGCCAGCAGTTCGTCCAGCATCGCCTCGCGCGCGTCGCGGTCGCTCTCCACGACCTCCAGCACCGAGCGGATGTTGTTCTCCACCGTCATGCCCCGGAAGATCGAGGCCTCCTGCGGCAGGTAGCCGATGCCCAGCCGCGCCCGCCGGTACATCGGCAGCGCGGTGATGTCCTGCCCGTCCAGCGTGATGGTGCCGGAATCGGCGGCGATCAGCCCGGTGATCATGTAGAAGCAGGTCGTCTTGCCGGCGCCGTTGGGGCCGAGCAGCCCGACCGCCTCGCCGCGCTGGACGCTGACCGTCACGTCGCGCACGACGGGACGCTTCTTGAAGGACTTACCGAGGTGGCGGGCGACCAGCCCCTCGGTCGGCGCGGGCGCTGCGGGAGCGCTCGGGCCGTTGGCGGTCAGACTGCTCACGGCTTGGCCGCCGGCTTGGCCGTTGCCGCCGAGCTGGGGGCCGGCGCGGCGGACAGGCCGCCCGGTTGGCCGTTCTGGCCGGGGATCAGCAACCCGCTGACCCGGCCGGCGGCGGGGCCGGCGATGACGCGGTTGATCTTGGTGGTCATGTTCATCTCGGCGGCTTCGCCGTTCAATTGGTTGTCGCCGCGCGTGATCTTCACGTTGCCGATCAGCACCGCGACGTTGTCGGCGACCGAATAGACCATCTTGTCGGACAGCGCGACGTCGGTCGCGGTCGTCACCACGACGCTGCCCGAGCCGTCGATCCGCTCCATCTGGGTGGAGCCGTCCGGCATCTTCTTGAGCTGGCCGATCAGCACGTCGGCGCGCAGCCGGTCGGCGCCGCGCACCGCCACCGCGTCGCCGCGCGCCACGGTCAGCTCGCGCGCCTCGTAGTATTCCAGGCTGTCGCGGGCGGTCACCACGTCCTTGGCGGTGATCAGCTTCAGATCCTTGCCGGTCACCACGGCGACCTGCTTGTCCACGTCGTAGACGCCGTGGTCGCCGAAGACCTGCTGGTTGGGGCTGACCACGCGGACGGCGCCATCGGCGACGAGCTGGAAGACCTCGTTCCCCTTGCCGGGGACCTCGCGGTAATAGGCGGTCAGCACGTCGGCGAAGACGGTCGATTCCCCGCGCTTGGCCGAGGCGTTGCCGCGCGCCACATAGGCGTGGACGTCCTGGTGCCACTCGATGGCCTGGTCGGCGTTGACCTCGACCGGGATCTTGCCGCCGCCCATGCCGGGCAGCCCCTGGGCGAGAACCGGCGTGGCAGCGGCGAGGCCGAACGCGGCGGCGAGAACAGCGAGACCGGTGCCGGACCGCCTGCGCGAACGATGCATCACCGCTTCTTACCTCCCGGAGTTTCGGCGGCCTGGACCTCGGCCTTGGACTGGTTGAGGAAGACCACGGTCTTGCCGCGATCGGTCATGCGGAAGCCCTTGGCGTTGATCTCGCCCTGCGGTCCCTGCCCCGTCACCGCGGCCTCGCCCCAGGCGTTGCCCTTGCGGATGTCGGTCTCCGCTTCCTCGGTCGTGAACTCGTTGCCGTCGTCGCGCATCACGCGGACGTTGCCGCGCATCAGCAGGATGCCGGTGACCTGGTTGTACCAGCCCTTGTCGGATCGGATCGTCACCCAGGTGCCGGCACTCTCCGTCATCTCGGCTTCCGGCTGGTCGAGCAGGATGATGTCCGGCTGGTCGGTCGACTTGTCGGCCTGGAGCGCGACCAGCGAGAAGGGCTGGTTCCGCTCGTCCGCGCTGAAGTAGCGCGGCTTGAGCATCTCGCTCTGCCCCTTGTCGGCGGCGATGCGCGGGGTCGGCAGGCTGTTCAGCGACGGCCACGCCGCCAGCAGCGCCACCATCGCCAGGGCGGCGGCGGGCAGCGCGAACTTCATGGCGGAGACGAAGCGGCTGTAGACGCGGCTCACCGGCCGCGTGTCGCGGCGGCGGTGGGCGCGCATGGCGGGGGGCACCAGGGTGGGAGGAACCAGGATCGGCGTTGCCGGAGCAGGCTCCGGAGTCGCAGCCGGTCGGGCGCCAGGGCGGCGCTCGGCCCGCAACTCCGTGATGCCATCGTCGATGCTCATGAACGGTTCTCCGCTCGCTTCGTGGATCAGGCGGCGCCCGCCCGCAGGCAATCGTGGATGTGCACGATCCCCAGCGGCCGGTCGGCCTCGACCACGAACAAGGTGGTGATCTGTTTCTCGTTCATCACCCGCAGCGCCTCGGCGATCAGCGCCTTCGGACGGATCGACTTGGGGCGCGGCGACATGATGCTGTCGGCGCGCTCGGCCAGAAGCTCCGGCGCCAGGTGACGGCGGAGGTCGCCGTCGGTGATGATGCCGACCAGCGCGCCCTCGCCGTCGGTGACCCCGACGCAGCCCAGGCGCTTGGCGGTCATCTCAAAGATGACCTCGGACAGCGGGGAATCAAGACGGCAGAGCGGCAGGCCGTCGCCCGCGTGCATGATGTCCGTCACCTTCAGCAGCGCGCGGCCGAGCTGCCCGCCGGGGTGGAACTCGCGGAAATCGGCAGCGGAGAAGCCCCGGCGCTCCAGCAGCGCCACGGCCAGCGCGTCGCCCAGCCCCAGCATCATGGTGGTCGAGGTGGTCGGCGCCAGCCCCAGCGGGCAGGCTTCGGGCACCGGCGGCAGGATTAGCGCCACGTCCGACTGCTCGGCCAGCGCGGAGGCCGCCTTGCGGGTCATGCCGATCAGCGGGATGTCGAAGCGGCGGGTGTAGGCGATGATGTCCGACAGCTCGTGCGTGTCGCCCGAATTGGACAGCGCCACCACCGCGTCGGTCCTGGCGATCATGCCGAGATCGCCGTGGCTGGCCTCGCCCGGATGGACGAAGAAGGCCGGCGTGCCGGTCGAGGCCATGGTCGCCGCGATCTTGCGGGCGATATGGCCCGACTTGCCCATGCCGGTGACGACCACCCGGCCCTGGATGCCGTGCAGGAGGTCGAGCGCGCGCAGGAAGGTCTCGTCCAAGCCGTCGGCCAGCGCGGTCAGCGCCTGCGCTTCCGTCCGCAGGACGCGGGCGGCGCAGGCGAGATCGCGGTTTTCCACCGCGCTGGAATCCGAGCCGTCACCGGTCCGGTCGATCAGGCTGCTGTCGGTCACGCTGTTCAAGGCGTCGGGCCTTTCGCGAAAATGCGGGCGACGGGTGCGCCCGAACCAGAAACCGGGCGCGCCCGCGCGGAAGGCAGTATGCCCACCGGCGGGGTCCGGGTCAAACCCACGCCCGAACGGATAGGGGTTATCCCAGGTTTGGCGCCCGATGGGTGCGCCAATCCGTTCGTGCGTCAGGATGTCCCTGCCCGGGACTCCGTGTTTGGACGTCAGTGCGCCAGGATGTCCGGCGTTTCCCAGCCGCCCAGATCCAGCTCGCCGCGCGCCGGCAGGAAGTCGAAGCAGGCCTGCGCCAGATGGGTCCGCCCCTCGCGCGCCAGCATGACGTCCAGCTTGGCCTTCAGGTCGTGCAGGTGCAGCACGTCGGAGGCGGCGTATTTCATCTGCTCAGGCGTCAGCTCGGCCGCCCCCCAGTCGGAGGATTGCTGCTGCTTGGACAGCTCGACGCCCAGCAGGTCCTTGGACAGATCCTTGAGGCCGTGGCGGTCGGTGAAGGTGCGGACCAGCTTGGAGGCGATCTTGGTGCAGTAGACCGGCCGGCAGGAGACGCCGAGATAGGCGTGCATCACCGCCACGTCGAAGCGGCCGAAGTGGAACAGCTTGGTCACGCCGGGATCGGTCAGCAGGCGCTTGAGGTTCGGCGCGTCGTAGCGGCCCTTGGGGAACTGGACCAGATGCACCGCCCCGTCGCCGGCCGACAGTTGGACCAGGCACAGACGGTCGCGGTGGGGGTTGAGCCCCATGGTCTCGGTGTCGATGGCGACCGCGTTGTCGCGGGCCGAGGCGGCGAGGTCGAGGCCGTCCGGCAGGTCGCCGTCATGAAGGGTGATGGTCATGGTCGCGTTCCCGAAGGGTAAGGCCCCCGGCCACGGACCCTAGAAACGACGAACGCCGCTCTGCACGGTCCCTCTGTTGAGGAGTGGTGCATGCGGCGCAGCCGGGTAGAAAGAAATGGTGCCCAGGAGAAGACTCGAACTTCCACGACATTTCTGCCACAGGTACCTGAAACCTGCGCGTCTACCAATTCCGCCACCTGGGCTCGGTGCTCGGTGTGTGGAGGCGTTTTTAGTGACCGGACCGGGGGCCGTCAACAGCTTTTTTCACGCTTTCGCTTTTTCTCGGGAAAGGTCCGCTTTTCCCCTCGGGCGGGAGGGCCTAGCTTGAGGGCGGCGCTTTCGCTATAAGCGTCGGCGCATTCATGCCCAGGCAGGATACGGATGACGCCCGGGCGCCATAGGGGCGCCACAGGGGCTTCACGGCTTACGTTGGGGAGACGGTCGATGTCCTATCGCACTCAGGTAATCACGGTGTTCGGCGGGTCGGGCTTCATCGGCCGCCACCTGATCCGGCGCCTCGCCAAGTCGGGCGCCGTCGTGCGCATCGCGACGCGCAACCCGACCAAGGCCGGTTTCCTGAAGACCGCCGGCGCCGTCGGCCAGATCGTCCCCTTCGCCACCGACGTGACCAAGGACGAATCGGTCGCCCGCGCGCTCCAGGGCGCCGACATCGCCATCAACCTGATCGGCGTGCTGTACGAGCAGGGCCGCCAGAGCTTCCAGGGCGCGCATGTCGAGTCCGCCGCCCGCATCGCCCGCATCGCCTCCCTGAACGGGGTGACGCGCCTGGTCCACGTCTCGGCGCTGGGCGCCGACGCGTCGTCGCCGGCTTCCTACGCGCGTTCCAAGGCGGCGGGCGAGCAGGCCGTGCTGGACGCCTTCCCCCAGGCCACCATCCTGCGCCCGAGCATCGTCTTCGGGCCGGAGGACCAGTTCTTCAACAAGTTCGCCGCGATGGCGCAGATCGCCCCGGCGCTGCCGCTGATCGGCGGCGGCAAGACCCGCTTCCAGCCGGTCTATGTCGGGGATCTGGCCGACGCCATCGTCGCCTCGCTCGACCTCGACAGCGCCAAGGGCCGGACCTTCGAGCTGGGCGGCCCGCGCGTCTACAGCTTCAAGGAGCTGCTGCAACTGACGCTGAAGACCGTGCAGCGCAAGCGCTACCTGCTGCCGGTGCCGTGGGGCGCGGCGGAGACGCTGGGCGGCGTGCTGGAGAAGGTGCCGGTGCTGGCCCCGGCGCTGACCCGCGACCAGGTGGAGCTGCTCAAGCGCGACAACGTGGTGTCGCCGGGCGCCGCCGGGTTCAAGGAACTGGGCATCGACACGCTGGCCTCCTGCGAGGTGATCGTGCCGACCTACCTCGCCCGCTTCATCGTCGGCGGCCGCAACCCGACGGTCCCCGGCAACGCGCATTGAGCGCCGCGCACTTCCAATAAAAGCATCCCATGAAAAAGCCCCGGTCTCGCGACCGGGGCTTTTTGCTGTCCGACGGGCTGCCCGTCAGAGGTAGAGGAACGCCAGCATCCCGCTGCCGATGGCGATGCGGTACCAGCCGAACGGCGTGAAGCCGTAGCGGCCGACGAAATCCACCAGCGTCTTGACCACCAGCGCCGCCGCGATGAAGGCGGTGAGGAAGCCGACCGCGATCAGCGCCGCGTCGTCGAGGTTCATCACGCCCCAGTTCTTGTACAGGTCGTAGGCCGTCGCCCCGGCCATGGTCGGCACCGCCAGGAAGAACGAGAACTCGGCCGCCGCCTTGCGGTCCACCCCCATCAGCAGCGCGCCCAGGATGCTCGCCCCCGACCGCGACACGCCGGGCACCAGCGCCAGGCACTGGCACAGCCCGATCTTCAGCGCCAGCGGCGCCGGGAAGCGCTCGATCTGGTGGTAGCGCGGCTCCGGCACGTAGCGCTCGACGATCAGAATGGCGACGCCGCCGACGATCAGCGCGACGCTGACCACGGTCGGGTTGAACAGCAGGGTCTTGATGATGCCGTGCAGCCCGGCCCCCAGCACCATCGCCGGCAGGAAGGCCAGCAGCACCGCGATCACGAAGCGGCGCGCGCCCGGATCGTCCTTCAGACCGGTCGCGACCTTCCAAAGCCGGGCGAAGTAGACCACGCAGATCGCCAGGATGGCGCCGAGCTGGATCACCACCTCGAACACCTTGCCGGGCGGTCCCTGGAATCCCAGGAAGGTGTCCAGCAGGATGAGATGGCCGGTCGAGGACACCGGCAGGAACTCGGTCAGCCCCTCCAGGAGGCCCATCAGGATGGCGTCCAGATATTGATCGATCAGCATGCGGCACGGCGCCTTCGACGGAATGGGAGATCGCTGTCCGGGCTTATAGCAGCCATGGCCGGGCTTTGCGATGTCGTGGGGTCGGTACCCCTCTTTGGGGTAAAGGTCCGTTTCGGGACTAATTTTCTTTCCGAATTTATGAAACCGCCGGCATGCGTACCAATCCGGTCTGAATTACGAATGAAAAGGTCAACAAACAATACCTATCGTCTGTTTTGTGCTTCCACCGCGCCGCAGCATGCGATATATGACGAGTGTCCGCCCGTACGCGGACGTTCGGTTTCAACCCAGCCGGTGGCCTTAGGCGGTGCCAAGGTGTCCCCGGTCAGGCGGTCGCCCCTCACGGCGCGGTGCCGCGTAGAAGGAGCAGAAGTCATGGCGAGCCAGAAGATGTTGGGCTTCGTGCACACCGCGCAGAAGATGCCCGACAAGCGCACCGCCGAGGAGCGCCGCCAGGACTTCGCCGAGATCTACGCCCGCTTCACCGACGAGCGCGCCAACGAGCAGGCCAACCGCTGCTCGCAGTGCGGCGTTCCCTTCTGCCAGGTCCACTGCCCGGTCTCCAACAACATCCCCGACTGGCTGAAGCTGACCGCCGAGGGCCGGCTGGAGGAGGCCTACGAGGTCTCGCAGTCGACCAACAACTTCCCGGAAATCTGCGGCCGCATCTGCCCGCAGGACCGGCTGTGCGAGGGCAACTGCGTCATCGAGCAGTCGACCCACGGCGCCGTGACCATCGGCTCGGTCGAGAAGTACATCAACGACACCGCCTGGGAGCAGGGCTGGGTCAAGCCGCGCACGCCGGTCCGCGAGCTGGGCCTGTCGGTCGGCATCGTCGGCGCCGGCCCCGCCGGTCTGGCCGCCGCCGAGGAGCTGCGCGCCAAGGGCTACGAGGTGCATGTCTACGACCGCCACGACCGCATGGGCGGCCTGCTGGTCTACGGCATCCCCGGCTTCAAGCTGGAGAAGGACGTCGTCGGCCGCCGGGTGCAGCTTCTGGCCGACGCCGGCGTGGTCTTCCACCCGAACTTCGAGGTCGGCCGCGACGCCGAGCTGAGCGAGCTGCGCAAGCGCCACGTCACCGTGCTGATCGCGACCGGCGTCTACAAGGCGCGCGACATCAAGGCGCCGGGCTGCGGCCTGAAGAACATCGTGCCGGCGCTGGACTACCTGACCACCTCCAACAAGGTGAGCCTGGGCGACAGCGTCGAGGCGTTCGAGAACGGCTCGCTGAACGCCGACGGCAAGAAGGTCGTCGTGCTGGGCGGCGGCGACACCGCCATGGACTGCGTGCGCACGGCGATCCGCCAGGGCGCCACCTCGGTGAAGTGCCTGTACCGCCGCGACCGCAAGAACATGCCGGGCTCGCAGCGCGAGGTGGCGCACGCCGAGGAGGAGGGCGTCGAGTTCGTCTGGCAGGCGGCGCCCGAGGGCTTCACCGGCGACGACGTGGTGACCGGCGTGCGCGCCGTGCGCATCCATCTGGGCGTGGCCGACGCCACCGGCCGCCAGACCCCGCAGGTGATCGAGGGCTCCGAGTTCACCGAGGAGGCCGATCTGGTCATCAAGGCGCTGGGCTTCGAGCCGGAGGACCTGCCGGGCGCCTTCGGGTCGCCCGACCTGACGGTCACCCGCTGGGGCACGCTGCTGGTCGACCACCGCACCAAGATGACCAGCCTGGACGGCGTCTTCGCCGCCGGCGACATCGTGCGCGGCGCCTCGCTGGTGGTCTGGGCCATCCGCGACGGGCGCGACGCGGCCGAAGCCATGCACGCCTACGCGCAGGCCGAGACGGAGCGCGTCGCGCTGGCCGTCGCGGCGGAATAGGTTCAGGCGCCGGCCCCCTCCCCGGCCCTCCCCCGCTTCGCGGGAGAGGGGGCCTTGTGGGAAGGCGGCGGCAGTCCCCTCCACCGCCGTAGGCGGGGGAGGGTTAGGGAGGGGGCAGACGCGCCCTCCTCTACCCCAGGGGTCCAACCCCCAGGTCCACGTTCAGACTGTGAAAGGGTCGTTCCATGACCACCGAGTTGAACCAGGGTGAGCAGTTCGTCGCCGATTTCCGCGCCAACGCCGCGGCGCTGACCACTGCCAACGCCTACAACCCGGAGGATGAGCACGACGCCTGCGGCGTCGGCTTCATCGCCGCGATCGACGGCAAGCCCCGCCGTTCGGTGGTCGAGAAAGGCATCGAGGCGCTGAAGGCGGTCTGGCACCGTGGCGCCGTGGACGCGGACGGCAAGACCGGCGACGGCGCCGGCATCCACGTCCAGGTCCCGCAGAAGTTCTTCAAGGACCACGTCAAGATCATCGGCCACCGCGCGCCCGACAACAACCTCGCCGTCGGCCAGGTGTTCCTGCCGCGCGTCAGCCTGGACGCCCAGGAAGCCTGCCGCTGCATCGTCGAGACCGAGATCCTTGGCTTCGGCTACTACATCTACGGCTGGCGCCAGGTGCCGATCAACGTCGACATCATCGGCGAGAAGGCCAACGCGACCCGGCCGGAGATCGAGCAGATCATCGTCGGCAACACCAAGGGCGTGTCCGACGAGCAGTTCGAGCTGGACCTCTACATCATCCGCAACCGCATCGAGAAGGCGGTGCGCGGCGAGCAGATCAACGACTTCTACATCTGCTCCCTGTCGGCCCGCTCGCTGATCTACAAGGGCATGTTCCTGGCCGAGCAGCTGACCACCTTCTACCCCGACCTGACCGACGAGCGGTTCGAGTCGAGCTTCGCCATCTACCACCAGCGCTACTCGACCAACACTTTCCCGACCTGGCCGCTGGCCCAGCCCTTCCGCATGCTCGCCCACAACGGCGAGATCAACACGCTCAAGGGCAACGTCAACTGGATGAAGGCGCACGAGACCCGCATGGAGCACCCGGCCTTCGGGGCGCACATGCAGGACTTGAAGCCCATCATCGGCGTCGGCCTGTCCGATTCGGGCGCCTTCGACTCGGTGTTCGAGGTGATGGTCCGCGCCGGCCGCACGGCGCCGATGGTCAAGATGATGCTGGTGCCCCAGGCGCTGACCAGCTCCAAGACCACGCCCGACAACCACAAGGCGCTGATCGCCTACTGCAACTCGGTGATGGAGCCGTGGGACGGCCCGGCCGCGCTCGCCATGACCGACGGCCGCTGGGTCGTCGGCGGCATGGACCGCAACGGCCTGCGCCCGATGCGCTACACCATCACGACGGACGGCCTGATCATCGGCGGGTCCGAGACCGGCATGGTGAAGATCGACGAGACCCAGGTGGTCGAGAAGGGCCGCCTCGGGCCGGGGGAGATGATCGCCGTCGACCTGCTGGAGGGCAAGCTCTACCACGACCGCGCGCTGAAGGACCATCTGTCGGCCCAGAAGCCGTGGGGCCAGTGGGTCAAGAACACCACCCACCTCGACGAGCTGGTCAAGGACGCCGCCCTGAAGGGTGAGCCGTCCGAGATGGACAAGGCCGAGCTGCGCCGCCGCCAGATGGCCTTCGGCCTGACCATGGAGGACATGGAGCTGATTCTCCATCCCATGGCCGAGGACGGCAAGGAGGCCATCGGCTCGATGGGCGACGACAGCCCCATCGCCGTGCTGTCCGAGAAGTACCGCGGCCTGCACAACTTCTTCCGCCAGAACTTCTCCCAGGTCACCAACCCGCCCATCGACAGCTTGCGCGAACGCCGCGTGATGAGCCTGAAGACGCGGCTCGGCAACCTCGGCAACATCCTGGACGAGGACGAGAGCCAGACCCGGCTGCTCCAGCTCGACAGCCCGGTGCTGACGACCGCCGAGTTCCGCGCCATGCGCGGCTACATGGGCGACACGCTGGCCCAGATCGACGCCACCTTCCCGGTGGACGGCGGCCCCGACGCGCTGCGCGACGCGCTCCGCCGCATCCGGCTGGAGGCCGAGGACGCGGTGCGCGGCGGCGCCAGCCACGTCGTGCTGACCGACGAGGCGATGGGCGCCGAGCGCGCCGCCATCCCGGCGATCCTGGCGACGGGCGCGGTCCACACCCACCTGATCCGCAGCAACCTGCGCACCTTCACCTCGCTGAACGTGCGCACGGCCGAGTGCCTGGACACCCATTACTACGCCGTGCTGATCGGCGTCGGCGCCACCACCGTCAACGCCTATCTGGCGCAGGAGGCGGTGGCCGAGCGTCACCGTCGCGGCCTGCTGGGGTCGCTGCCGCTGGAAAAGGCGATGGCCAACGTCAAGAAGTCGATCGACGACGGCCTGCTGAAGATCATGTCCAAGATGGGCATCTCGGTCATCAGCAGCTACCGCGGCGGCTGCAACTTCGAAGCCATCGGCCTGAGCCGCGCGCTGGTCGCCGAGCATTTCCCGGCGATGGTCAGCCGCATCTCCGGCATCGGCCTGAACGGCATCCAGAAGAAGGTGCTGGAGCAGCACGCGGTGGCCTACGACAACGCGGTCGTCGCGCTGCCGGTCGGCGGCTTCTACCGCTTCCGCAAGTCGGGCGACCGCCACGGCTGGGAGGGCGGCGTGATCCACACCCTCCAGCAGGCCGTCACCAACGACAGCTACACCACCTTCAAGAAGTACTCCGAGCAGGTGAACAAGCGGCCGCCGATGCAGCTGCGCGACCTGCTGGAGTTCCGCTCGACCAAGGCGGCCGTGCCGGTGGACGAGGTCGAGAGCATCACCGCGATCCGCAAGCGCTTCATCACGCCCGGCATGTCGATGGGCGCGCTGTCGCCCGAGGCGCACGGCACGCTGAACGTCGCGATGAACCGCATCGGCGCCAAGTCCGACTCGGGCGAGGGCGGCGAGGATCCGGCGCGCTTCCGTCCCGACAAGAACGGCGACAACTGGAACTCCGCCATCAAGCAGGTCGCCTCGGGCCGCTTCGGCGTCACCGCCGAGTACCTGAACCAGTGCCGCGAGCTTGAGATCAAGGTCGCCCAGGGCGCCAAGCCCGGCGAGGGCGGGCAACTGCCCGGCTTCAAGGTGACGGAGATGATCGCCAAGCTGCGCCACGCCACCCCCGGCGTGATGCTGATCAGCCCGCCGCCGCACCACGACATCTACTCGATCGAGGATCTGGCCCAGCTCATCTACGACCTGAAGCAGATCAACCCGGACGCGAAGGTGACGGTGAAGCTGGTGAGCCGCTCCGGCATCGGCACCATCGCCGCCGGCGTCGCCAAGGCCAACGCCGACATCATCCTGATCTCGGGCCATTCGGGCGGCACGGGCGCCTCGCCGCAGACCTCGATCAAGTTCGCCGGCCTGCCCTGGGAGATGGGCCTGTCGGAGGTCCATCAGGTCCTGACGCTGAACCGCCTGCGCCACCGCGTGCGGCTGCGCACCGACGGCGGCCTGAAGACCGGCCGCGACATCGTCATCGCCGCCATGCTGGGCGCCGAGGAGTACGGCATCGGCACCGCCAGCCTGATCGCCATGGGCTGCATCATGGTCCGCCAGTGCCACTCCAACACCTGCCCGGTCGGCGTCTGCGTGCAGGACGAGGCGCTGCGCGAGAAGTTCGTCGGCTCGCCGGAGAAGGTCGTCAACCTGTTCACCTTCCTCGCCGAGGAGGTCCGCGAGATCCTGGCCAAGCTGGGCTTCCGCACGTTGAACGAGGTGATCGGCCGCACCGACCTGCTGCATCAGGTCAGCCGTGGCGCCGAGCATCTCGACGACCTCGACCTGAACCCGCTGCTGGCCCAGGTCGATCCCGGCGAGAACGCCCGCTACTGCACGCTCCAGGGCCGCAACGAGGTGCCGGACACGCTCGACGCCCGCATCGTCGCCGACGCCCGCCCGCTGTTCGAGGAGGGCGAGAAGATGCAGCTCGCCTACAACGCGCGCAACACGCAGCGCGCCATCGGCACGCGGCTGTCCTCGATGATCACGCGGAAGTTCGGGATGTTCGGGCTCCAGCCCGGCCACATCACCGTCCGCCTGCGCGGCACCGCCGGCCAGTCGCTGGGCGCCTTCGCGGTGCAGGGCATCAAGCTGGAGGTGATGGGCGACGCCAACGACTACGTCGGCAAGGGCCTGTCGGGCGGCATGATCGTGGTGCGCCCGCCGACCAGCAGCCCACTGCTGTCGAACGAGAACACCATCATCGGCAACACGGTGCTGTACGGCGCCACCGCCGGCAAGCTGTTCGCGGCGGGTCAGGCGGGCGAGCGGTTCGCGGTCCGCAACTCCGGCGCCACAGTGGTGGTCGAGGGCTGCGGCTCCAACGGCTGCGAGTACATGACCGGCGGCACGGCGGTGATCCTGGGCAAGGTCGGCGACAATTTCGGCGCCGGCATGACCGGGGGCATGGCCTACATCTACGACGCCGACGACTCGCTGCCGCTCTACATCAACGACGAGAGCGTCATCTTCCAGCGCGTCGAGGTCACGCATTACGAGGCCCAGCTGCGCGGCCTGATCGAGGAGCACGTCGCGGAGACCCACAGCCGCTTCGCCGCCGAGATCCTGAACGACTGGGAGCGCGAGCTGACCAAGTTCTGGCAGATCGTGCCCAAGGAGATGCTGAACCGTCTGGCCGTCCCGGTGACCCTGCCGAGGGCGATCCCGGCGGAGTGAGCGGGGCCTAAGCGCAGGCCCCCTCCCCATCCCTCCCCCGCCTTTGGCGGGAGAGGGGGCCGGAGCTTTGCGAAGCTCCAGCGGCAGTCCCCTCTCTCGCGAAAGCGGGGGAGGGTTAGGGAGGGGGCCGGCAACGACCAGTTTTCCAAAGGGCGGCCCCATCCGGGCCGCCCTTTTTCTTTGGGCGTACCCCGCCCCTCTCGCGACCAAAGGAGCGTTTCCCCCTTCGCGTGTCCGGAATACTCTGGAGCCGGAAGGGTTGATGCTGGCGGGTCCGAAAACCGCCCAGCACTCGACGAAAGGAGGGCGCATGCCGGCAGGCGACAGCTTTCCCATCGCGATCCGCAGGGCCGGCGCGGCCGACGCGCCGCGCTGCGCCGAGATCTTCCTGCACGGCCGCCGCACGGCCTTCTCCTGGCACCCCGCCGACCGCTTCGGCCTCGACGATTACTACGACTGCGTCCGCGAGGACGCGGTGCTGGTCGCCGAGGTGAACGGGGCGGTGGTCGGCTTCGTGTCCATCGACGAGTCGGAGCGCTTCATCCACAACCTGTTCATCGACGGGGCGTGGCACAAGCGCGGCATCGGCTCCGCCCTGCTGCGCGAGGCGCTGTCGCGGCTGCAAGGCTCGGCCCAGCTGGCTTGCGCGGCGCGCAACGCGGCGGCCCGCGCCTTCTACGAGCACAAGGGCTGGACCCCGGTCCCGCCGCCGTCCGACCAACCGGAACCGCTGGTGCTCTACCGGATGTCGCAAGCGGGTTAAGGCCTCCCCCAAACGGGAGCGCAGCCGCGTCGTCGCGCGGGCTGTTTTCCCAGGATGCGTTGCGCTACAGTCCCGCCGCCATGCGGACCCTGTACCACCACCCCGTCCATTCCCTGTCGCGCATCGCGCGCGTCATGCTCGCCGAGAAGGGCATCCCCTTCGACTCGGTGATCGAGAAGCCATGGGAACGGCGCACCGACTTCCTCAAGCTCAACCCAGCCGGCGAGGTCCCGGTCCTGGTCGAGGAGGACGGCACCGTCGTGGCGGGCGGGTTGGCCGTGCTGGAGTATCTGGAGGAGGCCTACCCCGACGTGGTCCTGCTGCCGCGCGAGGTGGCGCATAGGGCCGAGGTGCGGCGGCTGGTCGATTGGTTCGCCTACAAATTCGCCCGCGAGGTCACCGAGAACCTCGTCGGCGAAAAGCTGATCAAGCGGCTGTCCGGACAGGGCCACCCCGTCCCGCAGGCGATCCGCGCCGGGCTGGCGAACATCCACTACCACCTGGACTACATCGCCTTCCTGTCGGAACGGCGCCCTTGGTTGGCCGGATCGACCTTCACGCTGGCCGACATCGCGGCGGCGACGGAGCTGTCCTGCCTGGACTACATCGACAACGTGCCGTGGGACAAGCACCCGGAAGCCAAGGACTGGTACGCCCGCATCAAGTCGCGCCCCAGCTTCCGCGCCCTGCTGGCCGACAACATCGCCGGCTGCCCGCCGTCCAAGCATTACGCCGACCTGGATTTCTGACGGCCCGCCCGGCCTCCCGAGCCGGCCTCTCCCGAAAGAACAGGTGCGCACCCCGGCCCGGTCGTTCAGACGACGCCATTCGGACGATGGACCGGCGTCGCGTATCACGCTTAACTGAGGCCAATCAATCCTTGGGAGAGTCCTTGATGCGCCGTTCGCCCGTTCGTCCCCTTCACCCCGGCCTGCTGGCCGGCGGCCTGTTCGCGCTGGTCGCCGCCGCATGGTCCCCGGTGCGGGCCGAGGTTCCCCCGGTCGACGATGCCGGCGCCCGCGCGCTCGCCGCCACGCTGAAGAGCGGCCTGACCCGCTGGTTCCCGCCCGCCGCCGAGGACGGCGAGGGGCTGGGCTTCGAGTGGGAGGGCGAGCCCACCGTCAAGCCGGCCGGCGACCATTACGACGTCGCCCTGCCCCGCCTGTCGGCCGAGGATTCCGAAGGCACGCGAATCGAGTTCGGCACGGTGCTGCTGACCGTCACGCCACGCGACGCCGGCCTGTTCGGCATCGCCGTCACCATGCCCTCGAAGATCGCCGTCCAGCATCTGGACGAGGAGGAGGAGGACTACGCCGAGGTCGCGAACCTGACGCTGGGGCGCCAGAGCTTCACCGGCACGTGGTCGGCCCCGCTGGAAAACCTGCTGACGGTCGACGCCGCCTACAACGACCTGACCGTCACCGCCGCCGGCGACGCCGGCAAGGTCACCATCGGCTCGCTGACGCTGGTGCAGGATCTCAAGCCCGATGGCGCCACCACCTTCAGCGGCCCGGTCGCGCTGGCCATCGGCGCCGTCGCCGCGACCAACGACAAGAAGCAGGAGATGTTCAAGCTGGCCGGCCTCGCGGTCGAGAACAGCTACGTCCGCGCCGACCTCGCCAAGATCGGCGCCCTGCAGAAGCTATCCCAGAAGTACTCCGCCGCCGGCAAGACGCCGACCGCGCAGGAAATCCTCCCCATGCTGCACGGCCTGATCGGCGGCTTCTCCGGCAAGGTCCGGCTGACCGGCCTGTCGGTGCTGGGCGGCGGCGAGACCCCCAACGTCTCGCTCGGCCAGATGTCCTTCCAGGGCGGCGTCGAGGATCTGGACCAGGCGCTGTCGACCGTTCGCTTCGGGATGGAGGCGCGCGATTTCGCCATGACGCCGTCGATGACCCCACCGGCCTTCACGCCGACGGCGATGAACCTGGAACTGTCGGCCGCCAAGCTGCCCAACGCGGCGCTGTGGCAGACCTTCAGCGACCTGATCGTCGCCGCCGAGGCCGAGGAAAAGGCCAAGGAGGCCAAGGAGGCGAAGCCCGCCGCCAAGGACAAGAAGGCCAAGACCCCGCCGCCGCCCCCGGCTCCGTCCGCCGCCGACGTCGCCATGCAGAAGACGATGGCCGCCCTGATCGAGGCGGGCACGGAGCTGCGGCTCGACTCGATGAAGGTCGACACCCCGGCCACCGCCGGCAACGCCACCGGCGCGCTGCGCGTCGCGGCCAACGCCCCGCAGGGCGTGACCGGCGGCGCCGTCATCCTGCTGCGCGGCCTCGACGCCGCCGTGAAGGCCATGCAGCCCGCCCCCGGCACCCAGCCCGACCCGGACACCCAGAACATGCTGGGCATGGTCGGGATGCTCCAGGCCCTGGGGCAGGTGAGCAAGGACGACACCGGCGCCGAAATCCGCAGCTACAAGATCGACATGACGGAGACCGGCCAGCTGCTGCTGAACGGCGCCGACATGGCCCCGCTGCTGGCCGCCGGCAACCCGCCGCCGCCGGCCGCGGAGCCGCCCAAGAAGAAGAAGTAACCTTCCGCGCGGACTCCGAAGGCAGTCGGAGAACACCACAACTGCATCGGAAAAGAGCCCTTCTCCCCTTGAGGGGCAGGGCTGAAGGGCGCCAAAGGCGACCGCAAGCACTGCTGGTTGGGATGAGGGGTGTTCCGCCGCAAGGCGGAAAGAAGAGTTGCGCCCCCTCATCCCACCCCCTCTCCCGCAAGGGGAGAGGGGCTCCGACTTCACGCCATCGCACCACCGCGACTCCGCCGGGTTGAGAAAACCTTTCGGGCGGCCGGGTCGCGGTGGTGTTTTGCCGTGTCCGCCTCTTGAACCGGGGGGGTGGTTTCGCCTATCTCCGCCGTTCGGAACCCTTACCCGCAACACGACACGACAAGGTGCCTCCCATGACCGAAGAACGGCTCAGTTTCCAGGCCGAGGTCAGCCGTCTGCTCGACATCGTCGCCCACTCGCTCTACAGCGAGAAGGAGGTCTTCCTGCGCGAGCTGGTGTCCAACGCGTCGGACGCCTGCGACCGCCTGCGCTACGCGGCGCTGACCCAGCCGGAGCTGTCGGCCGAGGACCCGAACCTTCAGGTCCGCCTGCTGGCCGACAAGGAGGCGCGGACCCTGACCGTCGCCGACAACGGCATCGGCATGAACCGCGAGGATCTGATCGAGAATCTGGGCACCATCGCGCGCTCGGGCACCGCCGCCTTCATGAAGTCGCTGAAGGAGGCCAACACCGAGGGCAAGAAGGACGTCAACCTGATCGGCCAGTTCGGCGTCGGCTTCTACTCCGCCTTCATGGCCGCCGACCGGGTCGAGGTGCTGACCCGCAAGGCCGGCGAGGCCCAGGGCTGGCGCTGGCTGTCCGACGGCAAGGGCGAGTTCACCATCGCGGAAGCCGCCGACCTGCCGCGCGGCACGAAGATCGTGCTGCACCTGCGCGAGGGTGACGATGAGTATCTGGAAGAGCACCGCCTCGGCGCTATCGTCCGCAAATACTCCGACCACATCGCCATCCCTATCGTCTTCGGCGAGGGCGAGGACGCCAAGGCGCTGAACAGCGCCTCGGCCCTGTGGACCCGCTCCAAGAACGAGATCACGGCCGAGCAGTACAAGGAATTCTACCACCACGTCGGCCACGCCTTCGACGAGCCGTGGCTGACGCTGCATTGGCGGGCGGAAGGGGCGCTGGAATACACCAACCTGCTGTTCGTCCCCTCGACCAAGCCCTTCGACCTGTTCGATCCCAAGCGCGCCCACCGGGTGAAGCTCTACGTCAAGCGCGTCTTCATCACCGACGCGGCCGAGGGGCTGATCCCGCCCTACCTGCGCTTCCTGCGCGGCGTGGTGGACAGCGAGGATCTGCCGCTGAACATCAGCCGCGAGATGCTCCAGCACAACCCGATGCTGGCGAAGATCCGAGCCGGCCTGACCCGCCGCGTCCTGTCGGAACTGAACAAGAAGGCCAAGGACACGGAGAACGCCGCCGAATACGCGACCTTCTGGGAAAACTTCGGCGCGGTCCTCAAGGAAGGCCTCTACGAGGATTACGAGCACCGCGACGAGCTGCTGAAGTTGCTCCGTTTCCGCAGCACCGCCGGCGACGGTCTGGTGTCGCTGGAGGAGTATGTCGGCCGCATGAAGGACGGTCAGGACGCCATCTTCACCCTGTCGGGCGAGGATGTGGACAGCCTGCTGCGCAGCCCACAGCTCGAAGGCTTCCGCGCCAAGGGCGTCGAGGTGCTGCTGCTGACCGACCCGGTGGACGAGTTCTGGATGCCCTCGGTCGGCGTCTATGACGGCAAGCCCTTCAAGTCGGTGACCCGCAGCGGTGCCGACCTCGGCAAGATCAAGGGCGGCGAGGAGGAGAAGCCGGAGGACAAGGCGCCGGAAGGCGAGCTGGTCGACCTGCTGGCCCTGCTGAAGCTGACCCTGAGCGACGCCGTGAAGGACGTCCGCAAGTCCGAGCGCCTGACCGACAGCGCCGTCTGCCTCGTGTCGGACGACAACGACATGGACATGCACCTGGAGCGGCTGCTCAAGCAGCACAAGCAGCTGGGCGCCGACGCCGCCGGGGCCAAGCGCATCCTGGAGATCAACCCGTCCCACCCGCTGATCAAGCGGCTGGCCGACCGGGCCAAGGCCGAGGGCGCGGCGGTGAACCTGGAGGACGCGGCGTGGCTGCTGCTCGACCAGGCCCGCATCGTCGAGGGCGAGTCCCTGCCCGACCCCGCCGCCTTCGCCCGCCGTCTGGCGAGCGCGATGGAGAAGGGGCTGGCGTAAGAAACGCAAGCTTCCTGCCCCCTCCCCGACCCTCCCCCGCTGGCGCGGGAGAGGGGGCAGGACACTTGTCGGAGCGCGGCGGAGTTCCCTCTCCCGCCAAAGGCGGGGGAGGGTTAGGGAGGGGGCACGGCAACCTCTGCCCTACGTCCGCCCCACCCGCTCCGCCGGGAACACCAGCGCCATGGTCGTGCCGCGATCCGGCGTGCTGACCACGTCCAGCCGGCCGCCGTGCAGTTCGATCAGGCATTTGGTCAGCGGCAAGCCCAACCCGGTCCCGACATGACCGCGCCCCAGCGCGCTGTCGATCTGGCCCCAGGGCTCCAGCGCCTTGGACAGCTCCTCGCCCGACATGCCGATGCCGGTGTCGTGCACCGACAGCCAGAGCACGCCGTTCGCCGCGACTCGGGCCTCCACCGTCACCACCCCGTCGGCCGGGGTGAACTTCACCCCGTTGGACAGCAGGTTCAGCAGCATCTGCCGCAGCTTGCGCTCGTCCGCCCACAGGGGCGGCAGGTCGGCCGGGACGCTGGCGGCGATGCGCACGCCGTTGCGCGCGGCGCGCTCCGCCAGAAGCCGGGCGATGCCGTTGACCACGCGCGGCACGTCCACCGCCGCCTCGACCAGATCGAGCCGCTCGGCCTCGGCCTTCGACAGATCCAGCAGGTCGTTGACGAGGTCCAGCAGATGCCGGCCGCTCTCCGCGATGTCGCGGGCGTATTCGCGGTAGAGCGGGATGGCGTGCGGCCCCAGCACCTCCTGCTCCAGAATCTCGGCGAAGCCCATCATGGCGTTCAGCGGCGTGCGGATTTCGTGGCTCATGTTGGCGAGGAAGGCGGTCTTGGCCCGGTTGGCCTGCTCGGCCTGCCGCCGCGCCGCCTCGAGCTGCCGGCTGCGCAGCTCGCCCTGCTCGGCCGAGCGCGCCATCAGCCCGGTGGCGGTGCCGAGGCCGAGGTAACGGCCGTTGCGCGCCACGATGAAACCGGTCACCAGGGCCGCCGGCTTCAGCCGCGCCATCCGCCGCCCGATCTCGCCCAGGCTGACATCCGCCTCCACCGTCAAAGGCGCGGGGTCCATCACATCGGAGACCTGGCACACCGCCGCCGCACAGGCCAGCAGGCTGTTGCGGTCGATCAGCCCGACCGGCCGCCCTTCGCCGTCCACCACCGCCAGCGCCGGCAGGTCCGCGTGCCGGCGGAAACGGTCGAGCGCGTCGGCACAGGGGCTGCCGCCATCGACCGGCGCCACGGGCACCGCCAATCCGGCGGCGGTGTAGGCCGCCCCCTCGCCGCCCGCATCGGGCGTCGGATCGGTCGAATCGGGTGGCGCCACGACGGTCTCCGTTTTTTCCCCTCACGATGGGAACGTCACGCGGACCAGCGCGCCGAAGCGCTGGATCCGTGCCTTCCTTCGACGGTAACAGCCGTTTATGAGCAATTCCTTTCCGAGCACCCCTTCCATCCGGCCATCGGGGCTAATCCAAAAGGCCAGTTCACGCCTCGCCGAACCGCCGCACCGGGCGGATTCCGGCCCGTCCCGCCCTTGTCGCGAAGGCCCAACGGGGACATTTGAGAATAGTTCCGAGACACAGTATAATGATGGGATATTCGGGTGCCGGAGCGTGAAAACACGGGCCCGACACCCGCAGCCGGCGCGGCGGACCTCCGCCCCAACAAGCCGTCAGAGACATGACAACAGGGGATTCTCCATGCCTTCGCGCCTCGAAGAGCTGTGCACGCAGAAGGGGTTGAAGATGACCGACCAGCGGCGTGTGATTTCGCGCGTCCTGTCGGATGCGACCGACCACCCCGACGTGGAGGAGGTCCACCGCCGCGCCTCGGCCATCGATCCGCGCATCTCCATCGCGACGGTGTACCGCACCATGCGGCTGTTCGAGGAGGCGCACGTCATCGACCGGCTCGATTTCGGCGACGGCCGCGCGCGCTACGAGGAAACCCGCAGCGATCACCACCATCACCTGATCGACGTCGATTCCGGCGAGGTGATCGAGTTCACCAACGACGAGATGGAGCGGCTGAAGGAAACCATCGCCCGCGACCTCGGCTATGACCTGATCGGCCATCGTCTCGAACTCTACGGCGTGCCGCACAACCGCCGCAACGACCAGGACAAGGACTCCTGATCGTCCGCGTGCCCTGACCATCCGCGCGCCCTGTCCATCCGCGCGCAAGGGGTGCCCGTCGGCCGGGCATCCCCCGGAATCTCCAACACCTTCACGGGCGGAGCGGGACACGCAGTACTTGCGAGGTGCGCCGGGCGCGGGTCTGGCTCTTATCGGTTCGGCATCCCAAGTTAGGTCAGGACGCACACCACCGACCGGAACCGGCCGCCCATGGACGACAACAAACCCGATCCCGTGCTCGCCCGTTTGGACCGCCTGTCCGAACTGCTCATCCGCCGCCTGGACCGCCTGGAACAGCGCGTGCGCGGGTTGGAGCAGGACAATGGCGAGATCATCAACCTGCTGATCGCCGTCAAGGCCGGTCTGGAGGAAGCCTCCGGCGACCTGCTGGCCCAACTGGAGGAGTTCCAGGGGGACGAGGCACCGATCCCGGGCGACGAGGGACCCGACGACCAGTCGCACGGCGGCAACGGCGGCGGCCAGCCCGGCCCGATGCTGCACTGAGGCTTCCCGGACATCACCGTGGCGCTTCACCAAGCGATGCCCCAAGGAAATCCCTTGCCGGATCGGCCGGCACGGCCGGATAAACGCGCTCATGCAGACCATCGACACGCGCCCGGTCGACCCCGCCCCGATCCAGACGACGGAAAACCCCGGTGACGGCCCCGGCGTCGCCTTCTTCGATTTCGACGGGACGCTGATCCACGGCGACAGCCTGCCGATGTTCGTCGGCGAAGTGATCGGGCGCCGCCGCGCCGCGTTGGCCTTGGCCGACGCCATCCGCTCGGGCCTGCACCGCCATCTGCGCGGGCGGGGGCCGGGCGCCGATTTTCCCGGCTCGGTCAAGGCGATCTTCCTCAAGCGCACCCTGCGCGGCGTGCCCGTCGCCGACGCGCTGGCCGCCGCCGAGCGGATGATCCCCCGCATCCGCTGGCACGCGCCACTGCTCGACACCCTGAAGGCGCACCGCGACCAGGGGCGCCGGGTCGTGGTCGCGACCGGCGCGCTCGACCTCTACATGCCGGCGCTGCTGCGAGGGCTGGGGGTGGACGACCTGCTGGCCACCGGGATGGAAGCCGTGGACGGGATCCTGACCGGGCGGCTCGCCACCGGCAACTGCGTGCGGCAGGACAAGGCCGAGCGGGTGAGCGACTGGATCCGGCGCAACGGCCCGGTCGGCCCGACCTGGGGCTACGGCAACCGGCCGAGCGACCTGCCGATGCTGGCCCTGATGCAGCGGGGCGAGGTGGTCACGATCCGGCGGCGCCACGCTCAACAGTAGTACCGTTTACAACCCTGACGCAGCGCTCCATAATCGATCCATCATAAACGATGGAGACGGGCGGTGTTCAGCATCGATGCCAAGATCGAACCGCCCAGCCATGGCGGACGCCGCGCCCTGGTGTCCGACGCGGACGCCGACCATCGCGACGCATTGAGCCGGCATCTCGCCGGCCGGGGTTTCCACGTGTCCCACGCCAACGGCGCGCTGGACGCGCTGGCGATCATCGGGGCGGAGGCGCCGAACGTGGCGCTGCTGCACAGCGAGGAGACCGGCGACGACGGCGGCCGCGCCGTGGCGCTCGCCGCGATGCTCTACCCGCAGACCCGGATCATCGTCATGGCCGCCGTCGGCACGGCGGGCGACGGCGCCTTCCCGGTCCTGCGCCGCCCGGTGGATCTCGCCCTGCTCGACCGCTGCCTGGACGAGTTGACCGCCTGAAGGTCGGCGGACCTTAGAGCATCGCGCCTGAAATCCGAATCTGAGAGCTTGCGCTTGGTTTGTGGGCGTGATTCACCGTAGTTGGAGGTG
>NZ_RZIJ01000026.1 GCF_003989665.1 Azospirillum doebereinerae
CGGTAGAGCGGCAGGCCGGCTTCCTCGGCGGACGCCTTGGCGACCGCCAGCGACACGCCCAGGATGGCGTTGGCGCCGAGGCGGGCCTTGTTGGCGGTGCCGTCCACCTCGATCATGGCGAGGTCGATGCCGCGCTGGTCGGCGGCCTCGAGCCCGGCGAGTGCGTCGTACAGCTCGCCGTTGACGGCCTCGACGGCCTTCAGCACACCCTTGCCGCCGTAGCGGCCCTTGTCGCCGTCGCGCAGCTCGACCGCCTCGTGGGCGCCGGTCGAGGCGCCCGAGGGCACGGCGGCGCGGCCGAAGGCGCCGCTTTCCAGCGTCACGTCCACTTCGACGGTCGGGTTGCCGCGGCTGTCCAGAATCTCGCGGGCGTGAATCTCGGTGATGACGCTCATGGTCGGTCGATCCTTCGAACAAAGCGGCCGTCTTGCGTCGCCGGCCGCGTTTTGGGGCGCGCAGGCTTGATAGCCCCGCCGTCCGGGTGATGCAAGGTCCGCTTCGGCGGGGTTTATCCCCAAAAGCGCCTAATTCCTCACACGAATCGCCTTACACGAATCGTTCGACCAGCCCGGCAAACTCCTGCGGCCGCTCGGCGTGCAGCCAATGGCCGGCGCCCTCGATCATCGCGATCTCGGCCTTGGGAAAGCGGCGGCGGATGAGATCGTGGTGCTCGGGCAGGATGTAGTCGGACTTGGTTCCGCCGATGAACAGGGTGGGACCGGCGTAGCGCACGTCGCCCGGATCCGGGAAGCCGATCAGGTCGGCCATCGCCCCGCCAATGGCGTCGAGGTTGATCCGCCAGGAGAATTTCCCCTCCTCCAGCACGAGGTTCTGCATCAGGAAGGAGCGTAGCGGCGCCTCCGGCACGGCGTCCACCAGTTGGGACTCGATCTCCGGCCGGCGGGTGCGGCCCTCCAGATCGGCGGCCTTCATCGCGGCGACAAAGGGGGCGTGGGTGTGGGTGTAGGCGGTCGGCGCGATGTCGACCACCACCAGCCGCTCGACCCGGTCGGGGTGCCTGAGCGCCAGCGTCATCGCCACCTTGCCGCCCATCGAATGGCCGATCACGGCGGCCCGCGCGAACCCCCGGTCGTCGAGGAAGCGCAGCACGTCGTCGGCCATCGCCTCGTAGCTCATGGAGTCGGCCCAGGGCGCGCCACCGTGGTTGCGCAGATCCAGCGCGTAGACCCGGCGGGACTCGGCGAAGCGGCGGGCCAGCGTCTGCCAGTTGCGGGCCGACCCGAACAGGCCGTGCAGGACCAGCAGCGGGGTGCCGCCGTTGGCTTCGCCGGCTTCCAGATAGGTCAGGGGCAGGGGGGTGGACGGCTGCTGCGGCATCAGGCTTATCCGATGTGCTGGACGGGACAGGGCCGCGATCCTATGACGATTGCGGCGGCGTCGCTAGAATGCCGCCGATTTTTTCCAAAAGGTCCCCCTCATCGTGTTCCGTCACATCCTGTCCGTCGGCGGCCTGACGCTGGCCAGCCGGGCGCTGGGCTTCCTGCGCGACGTGCTGACCGCGGCGCTGCTGGGCGCCGGTCCGGTCGCCGACGCCTTCTTCGTCGCCTTCCGGCTGCCCAACCATTTCCGCGCGCTGTTCGCCGAGGGGGCCTTCAATTCGGCCTTCGTGCCGCTGTTCTCGGCCACGCTGGTGCAGGACGGCCCGGAGGCCGCCAAGCGCTTCGCCGAGCGGGTGATGGCGCTGCTGCTGGCGGTGCAGGTGGTGTTCCTGCTGGCCGTGCTGGCGGTGATGCCGCAGTTCATGACGGTCTTCGCGCCGGGCTTCGCCGACGAGCCGGAGAAGTTCCGGCTGGCCGTGCTGTTCACCAGCATCACCTTCCCCTACCTGCTGTTCATTTCGCTGGTCTCGCTCTACGGCGGGGTGCTGAACAGCATGGGCCGCTTCGGCGCGGCAGCGGCGGCGCCCATCGTGATGAACCTTTGCCTGATCGCGGCGCTGGTGCTGGCGACTCCACTGCTGCCCACGGCCGGCCACGCGCTGTCCTGGGGCGTCTTCGTCTCGGGCGTCGCGCAGTTCGTCTATCTCGCCTGGGACGCGCATAAGGCCGGGATGGGGCTGCGGCTGGTGCGCCCGCGCTGGTCGGCCGACGTGAAGCGGTTCCTGACCGTGCTGGGGCCGGCGGCGCTGGGCTCGGGGCTGACGCAGATCAGCCTGTTCGCCGACACGCTGATCGCCTCGGCGCTGCCCACCGGGGCGGTCTCGTATCTCTACTACGCCGACCGGCTGAACCAGTTGCCGCTGGGCGTCATCGGCATCGCGGTCGGCACCGTGCTGCTGCCGGAGATGGCCAAGCGCATCAAGGGCGGCGACGAGGCCGGGGCGGTGGACAGCCAGAACCGCGCGGTGGAGCTGTCGCTGGTGCTGACCCTGCCGGCCGCCGTCGCCTTCCTGGTCGCCGGGCTGCCCATCGTCGCGGTGCTGTTCCAGCACGGCGCCTTCGGGCCGAGCGACGCGGCGGCCTCGGCCGCCACGCTCCAGGCCTACGCGCTGGGCCTGCCGGCCTTCGTGGTGATCCGTAGCCTCGTCAACGGCTTCTACGCGCGGCACGACACGGCGACGCCGGTGCGGGTGGCGCTGGCCGCCGTGGCGGTGAACGTCGCGCTGAAGCTGGCGCTGATGGGGCCGCTGGCCCAAGTCGGGCTGGCGGTGGCGACCTCGGTGTCGGCCTGGGTCAACGCCCTGCTGCTGGCGTGGCTGCTGACCCGGCGCGGGCTGTTCAAGGCCGACGCCCGGCTCGCCCGCAACCTGCCGCGCATGGCCGTGGCCGCCCTGGCGATGGGGGCGGCGCTGTGGGTCGCGCAGGACCGGCTGTCGCCCTGGCTGACCGCGAGCGGCCTGTTCGAGCGGCTGGTCGCGCTGACCCTGCTGGGCGCGGCCGGGCTGCTGGTCTACGCGGTGGCGGCGGTGGTGCTGGGGCTGGTCCGCCGCTCGGACCTGTCCCGCCTGCGCCGCCGCCGCGCGTAGGTGGGCGGGTTAAAGCCCTTCTCCCCTTGCGGGAGAAGGGTTGGGATGAGGGGTATTCGCCGCAGGCGAAGAGGAAGGATTGCGGCCGGCTGGTGCCGGTACCCCTCACCCCAACCCCTCTCCCGCAAGGGGAGAGGGGCATTTAAGGTCAGTCCGCGTTCTTGAGCGGACGCGCCGGGTCGGCGCTCCATTCCGACATGGAGCCGTCGTAGAGCCGCACCCCCGGCACCCCGGCGACCTCGCTCAGCGCGAACCACGACACCGAGGCCAGATGGCCGGTGTTGCAGAAGGTGATCGGCTGGCCCTCCAGCGGCAGCCCCGCCTGACCGGCCAGCGCCCGCACCGCGTCGGGCGTGGCGAAGCGGGCGTCGGCGGCCGAATAGAAGGCGCCGTTGTCGATGTTCACCGCGCCGGGCAGGGTGCCGGCGGCGCGCGCCTGCGGGCTCTTGGCCTTGCCGGCGAACTGCTCGGCGGAACGGGCGTCGTGCAGCGGGGTGGTCCCGGCGGCGACGGCGGCCTCGACCTGGGGCAGGGTGGCGCGCAGATCGGCGCGCGGGCTGGCCGTGAAGGTCGCGGCCGGGCGGGTCGCCGGGGCGGGCTCCACCGGCAGCCCGGCGGCGGTCCACGCCTTGAACCCGCCGTCGAGCACCGACACCGCGTCGTGGCCCAGCGTCTTGAAGGTCCAGTAGACGCGGGTGGCGTTGCCCATGTCGCCGGCGCTGGCGCCGGACGCCACCAGCACCACATGGTCGCCGTTGCCGATGCCGAGGGCGCCGATCAGGCGCTCCAGCGCCGCCGCGTCGGGCAGCACGCCGGCCCCGCCCCCGGCCGAGGCGCGCCAGCCGGTCGCGTAGTCGGAATGCAGCGATCCCGGAACGAAGCCCCCGGCCGGCGGGGTGCGGACGTCGAGCACGACGAGATCGGCGTCGCCCAGATGCGCGTTCAGCCAGTCGGGCGGAACCAGCGGCGCGGCGGAGTGGTTGGTCATGTGGCGGCTTCCCGTCTGTGGGGCTTCGTCATGCGGCCCCGGTTGTGGAGCCAGTGTGGGCGAAGCCGATTCTTGTCGCAAGACGCCCGTGGGGCCGGCGTTGCCCCGCCCCCGCCGCCGGGTGTAGTGTGACGGCTTACACGCCGATGCGCGGCGGAGGAGCATTCCCATGGCCAACATCGACGACCTGCTCGGCGCGCCCGACCCCCACGACGGCGACGCGTCGTCCTTCGCCATCGGCGACGCGCCGGTGGAGATCAAGGTGGTCATCGGCACGGCGATGCTCCGCGTGCGCGACCTGCTGAAGCTCGGCCGCGGCGCCGTCGTGGAACTGGACCGCCAGTTGAAGGACCCGACCGACGTCTACGTCGAGGGCGTGCTGGTGGCGCGCGGCGAGGTGGCGATCATCGACGACAAGATCGGCGTGACGCTGACCGACTTCATCAAGTCCAGCCGCGAGTGGAAGCGCTGAGCGGCGCCCTGCCGATCCGATAAGTCCCGTCGCTTGAATCCCGTTGCGACCCTTTGTCCGGTGCGTGTGGCCGTCCCGGCGCGCGACCCGTCTTGACGGCGGGCCGCCTCCTCTGTTCTCGTTCCCCATGGTTTCCGAACCGGCGGTCTGGAGAACGCACCCGATGCCCGAGCCCCTGTCGTCCTGCGTCCCGCGCCTGTTCTCCAACCCCCGCGCCGACCGCGAGCGCCCCTACGGCCCCTCCGAGCGCGCGATCCTGAGCCGCGCCGCCTTCGAGGAGGCGATGACCGAGATCGGCGCCTGGCCCGGCTACGCGCCGACGCCGCTGCGCTCGCTGACCGGTCTGGCGCGCGAGGCCGGGATCGACCGCCTCTGGTACAAGGACGAGAGCGCCCGCTTCGCGCTCGGCAGCTTCAAGGCGCTGGGCGGGGCCTACGCGGTGCTGCGGCTGCTGGCGCGCGAGGTGACGGCGCGGGTGCCCGGCGTGCCGGTGACGGCGCTGGATCTGGTGGTCGGGCGCTACGCCAAGGTGACGCGCGCGCTGACCGTCGCCACGGCGACCGACGGCAACCACGGCCGTTCGGTGGCGTGGGGCGCGCAGGTCTTCGGCTGCAATGGCGTGATCTACGTTCCGGCGGCCTGTTCGGCTGGCCGGCGCGCGGCCATCGCGGCCTACGGCGCCAAGGTCGTGGTGGTGGACGGGCTGTACGACGACGCGGTGCGCCGGGCGGCGGCGGACGCGGCGGAGAACGGCTGGTTCGTGGTGTCCGACACCTCCTACACCGGCTACATGGACATCCCGCGCGACGTGATGCAGGGCTACGGCGTGATGGTGGAGGAGGCGATCTCGCAGCTTCCCGCCAGCGAGCGGCCGACCCATGTGTTCGTCCAGGGCGGGGTGGGGGCCTTGCCCGCCGCCGTCTGCGGCCATCTGTGGGAGACCTGGGGCCGCCAGCGCCCGCGCCTGGTGGTGGTCGAGCCGCACAACGCCGACTGCCTCTACCAGAGCGCCGTCGCCGGACGCCCGGTGAAGTCCGAGGGTGACCTCGACACCGTGATGGCAGGTCTGGCCTGCGGCGAGGTCTCGCTTCTGGCCTGGGCGATCCTGGAGCGCGGGGCCGACGATTTCCTGACCATCCCCGACGAGGGCGCCATCCGCACCATGCGCAAGCTGGCCGACGGCGAGCATGGCGGGCGGCCGATCCTGGCCGGGGAATCCGGGGTGGCGGGTCTGGCGGGGCTGCTCTGCGCCGCCGCGCACGAGGACGTCCGCCGCTCGCTGGGTCTGGCGCCGGACGCGCGCGTGCTGGTGTTCGGGACGGAGGGGGCGACCGATCCGGAGGTCTACGCGCGGATCGTCGGGCGGTCGCCGGACGCGGTCATGGCGGGGGCGTTGGCTTAAGGAGGGAGGTGTTTGGCTCCACCCTCTCTTGTGAAAACGCCAGATCGAGACAACCCCTCAACCGCTCGTCATCCCCTTCTAGGCCCCCTTACAGACAACTCCGCTCCCGCCGTTCCGCCCGTCGGCGGGAGACGACGCTCAATACGACGGCCACCAGCGCGAAGAACGCGGTCAGACCGACGTAGAAAAACAGCGCGGCCCCCACCGTCATCGTGCCGACCAGCACCACGGCGAGAATCCAGACGCCCAGCGATACGATGGCGCGCGACGACATGGGGTGTCTCCGTTCCCTGGCCCCGACTCCGCTGTGCATGGGCGCGTCCGATCCCTATTTGAAAACAGACCCGTCGATCGGTTTGGCCGTCCAATCCGCCGAGCCTGCCACAGCCGCCGCCGACGGACCGGCGTGGCATCCTGTCACTGCGCGGGCGCGCCGCACCCGTTCGGCCAAGCAGGAACTGGTTCGCCCAGCCAACAAGATCATTGACAGCATGCGGAATGGACCTTACCTTTACGTAAACGTCAAGGAACGGCGTTCGGCAGCAAAGGGGCGGCAAGCGTGACGGCAGCGGCAATCGGCAACGGAGCGGCGGGCTGGGGGGCGGAGGACCGCAACCGGTCCATCGGCGAGCTGGCCGGCGAGTTCGGGCTGACCCACCGCACCATCCGCCATTACGAGGAGGAGGGGCTGCTGGCGCCTGCGCGCGACGGTCAGGCCCGAATCTACACCCACCGCGATCGCGCCCGGCTGGCCCTGATCTGCCGAGGCAAGCGGCTTGGCTTCAGCCTCGCCGAGATCAAGGATTTCCTCACCCTCTACGACGCCGACGACGCCCAGATCGAGCAGATGCGCTACTTGCAAAATCTCGCCCGAGGCCGGGTCCAGGCTCTGGAACGGCAGCTCCAGGACGTCCAGCAGACCTTGCTGGAGCTGCGCACCCTCGACACCCAGATCTCCGAGCATCTGCGCCGCGCAGGCTCAACGGAGACGCATCCCATGGAGGAGAATCGCTCATGAAGTCGGTCGTCATCGCAGGCTACGCCCGTTCGCCCTTCGCCTTCGCCCATAAGGGCGAACTGACCAAGGTCCGCCCCGACGACCTGCTGGCCCGCGTCATCGCGGCGCTGGTCGAGCGCACCGGCCTGAACCCGAAGGACGTCGAGGACGTGGTCGTCGGCTGCTCCTTCCCCGAGGGCGAGCAGGGGCTGAACGTCGCCCGCACCGTCTCCTTCCTGGCCAAACTGCCGCTGACCGCCGCCGCCACCACGGTGAACCGCTACTGCGGCTCGTCGATGCAGGCGATCCACCAAGCGGCGGGCGCCATCGCCATGGGGGCCGGCGAGGTCTTCGTCTGCGGCGGCGTCGAGTCGATGACCCGGGTGCCGATCATGGGCTTCAACCCGATGCCAAATCCGGGCCTGAAGGACGCCTACCCGGACGCCTACTGCTCGATGGGCGTCACCGCCGAGAACGTCGCCCGCAAATACGGCATCGCCCGCGCCGACCAGGAAGCGCTGGCCGTCACCTCCCACGCCAAGGCCGCCGAGGCGCAAAGCCAGGGCCGCCTGTCGGACGAGATCGTCGCCATCCAGTCGCCGGCCGGTCTGGTCGAGCGCGACGGCTGCATCCGCCCCGGCACCACCGTCGAGGGCTTGAGTGGCTTGAAGCCGGCGTTCACCGCCGACGGCTCGGTCACCGCCGGCACCTCCTCGCCGCTGACCGACGGCGCGTCCGCCGTGCTGGTGACGACGGAGGAGTACGCGCGCGCCAACGGCCTGCCGATCCTCGCCAAGATCCGCTCGGTCGCCGTCGCCGGCTGCGAGCCGGAGCTGATGGGCCTGGGACCCGTGCCCGCGACCCGCAAGGCGCTGGCCCGCGCCGGCCTGTCGATCGCCGACATCGACCTCATCGAGATCAACGAGGCCTTCTCGTCCCAGGCCATCGCCTGCATGCGCGACCTCGACATCGACCCGTCGAGGATCAACCTCGACGGCGGCGCGCTGGCGCTCGGCCACCCGCTGGGGGCCACCGGCGCCCGCATCACCGGCAAGGCGGCGGCGCTGCTCAAGCGCGAGGGCAAGCAGTTCGCGCTCGCCACCCAGTGCATCGGCGGCGGCCAGGGCATCGCCACGATCCTGGAAGCGGTCTGACGGCGGCATCAGGGAGGAAGACACGATGAAGATCGAACGCGCCGCCGTGATCGGCGCCGGTGTGATGGGCGCCGGCATCGCCGCCCATTTCGCCAACGCCGGCATCCCCGTCGTCCTGCTCGACATCCCCGCCAAGGAGGGTGACCGCAGCGCCATCGCCAAGGGGGCGGTGGCGAAGATGCTGAAGACCGACCCGGCCCCCTTCATGCACCGCGGCGCCGCCAAGCTGGTCACCACCGGCAATCTGGAGGACGACCTCCATCTTCTGGCCGACGTCGACTGGATCGTCGAGGCGATCATCGAGAACCCGGCGATCAAGGCCGACCTCTACAAACGCATCGACCCGGTGCGCAAGGCGGGCTCGGTGGTGTCGTCCAACACCTCGACCATCCCGCTGGCGGTGCTGACCGAGGGCCAGAGCGACCGGTTCAAGAGCGACTTCCTGATCACCCACTTCTTCAACCCGCCGCGCTACATGCGCCTGCTGGAGATCGTCGGCGGGCCGCAGACCCGCGCCGACGCGCTGGCGGCCGTCGCCGGGATCGGCGACCGGCGGCTCGGCAAGGGCGTCGTCCATTGCAAGGACACGCCGGGCTTCATCGCCAACCGCATCGGCGTGCTGTGGATCCAGGCGGCGGTCAACGCCGCCATCGACCTCGGCCTGACGGTGGAGGAGGCGGACGCCGTCGGCGGCCGTCCGATGGGGATTCCCAAGACCGGCGTCTTCGGCCTGATGGATCTGGTCGGGCTCGACCTGATGCCGCACATCGCCAAGAGCATGCTGGCGACCCTGCCGGCCGACGACGCCTACCGGGGCGTGATGCGCGAGCACCCGGTCATCACCAAGATGATCGCGGAGGGCTACACTGGCCGCAAGGGCAAGGGCGGCTTCTACCGCATCAACAAGGCCGGCGGCGGCAAGGTCAAGGAGTCGGTCGACCTGCGCACCGGGGCCTACGCGCCCTCGGAGAAAGCCCGGCTGGAGAGCGTCTCGTCCGCCGGCCGTGACCTGCGCAAGCTGTGCGAACATCCCGACAAGGGCGGGCAATTCGCGCGCCGGGTGCTGGCCCAGACCCTGGCCTACGCCGCCAGCCTCGTGCCGCAGATCGCCGACAGCATCGTCGCGGTCGATGAGGGCATGCGGCTCGGCTACGCCTGGAAGCAGGGGCCGTTCGAGCTGATCGACCGCCTCGGCACCGCGTGGTTCGCCGATCTCTGCAAATCGGAAGGCATCCCCGTCCCGGCCCTGGTCGAGACCGCCGCCGGGCGGCCCTTCTACCGGGTCGAGGACGGCAAGCTCCAGCACCTGACCACCGCCGGGGTCTACGACACGGTGGTGCGCCCGGACGGCGTGCTGCTGCTGTCCGACGTGAAGCGGGCGGCCGGCAAGCCGGTGTGGAAGAACGCCTCGGCCAGCCTGTGGGACATCGGCGACGGCGTGCTCTGCGTCGAGTTCACCAGCAAGATGAACGCGGTGGACGGCGACATCATGGCCGCCTACGGCCGGGCCATGAAGCTGATCGGCGACGGCAAGGGCGATTGGAAGGCGCTGGTCATCCACAACGAGGCCGACAACTTCTCGGTCGGCGCCAACCTCGGCCTCGCCCTGTTCGCGCTGAACATCGGCCTGTGGCCGCAGATCGAGGAGATGGTGGAGGCCGGCCAGCGCACCTACCGCGCGCTGCGCTACGCCCCCTTCCCGGTGGTGGCGGCGCCCAGCGGCATGGCGCTTGGCGGCGGCTGCGAGATCCTGCTGCATTCCGACCACGTCCAGGCCCACGCCGAGACCTATGTCGGCCTCGTCGAGGTCGGCGTCGGGTTGATCCCGGCCTGGGGCGGCTGCACCGAGATGCTGGCCCGCCACGCCAAGAACCCCCGCGCGCCGCGCGGCCCGATGCCCGCCGTCGCCAAGGCCTTCGAGATCATCAGCACCGCCACCGTCGCCAAATCGGCGGCCGAGGCCAAGGAGCTGCTGTATTTCCGCAGCTCCGACGGCGTCACCATGAACCGCGACCGCCTGCTGGCCGACGCCAAGGCCAAGGCCCTGCAACTGGCGGAAAACTACACCCCGCCCGAGAAGGACAGCTTCGTGCTGCCCGGCCCGACCGCGCGCGCCGCGCTGGAACTGGCGGTGGAGGGCTTCGCCCTTCAGGGCAAGGTGACGGAGCACGACAAGGTGGTCTGCGCCGCGCTGGCGGACGTGCTGAGCGGCGGTCCCGACGCCGACGCCTCCAAGCCGGTCGGCGAGGACGCGGTGCTGGAGCTGGAACGCAGCGCCTTCATGAAACTGGTCCACACGAACGGCACCATCGACCGGATCGAGCACATGCTGCTCACCGGCAAGCCGCTGCGGAATTGAGGGGGGATTGAGAGATGCCGATCTACAAGGCTCCGCTTGAGGACGTGCGCTTCGTTCTCGACGAGATCGTCGGGCTGGACAAGCTGTCGGCGCTGCCGGGCTACGAGGACGCCACCCCCGAACTGGTCGGGCAGGTGCTGGAAGAAGGCGCCAAGCTCTGCGAGGAGGTGCTGTTCCCGCTGAACCAGTCCGGCGACGGCGAGGGCTGCCATTTCGAGAACGGCGAGGTCCGCACGCCTCAGGGCTTCAAGGAGGCCTACACCACCTACATCGAGGCCGGCTGGCAGGGGCTGGCCTGCGACCCGGCCTATGGCGGGCAGGGGCTGCCGAAGCTGGTCAACATCATGCTGGAGGAGTTCATCTGCTCCGCCAACCTCAGCTTCGGCATGTACCCCGGCCTGTCGCTCGGCGCCTACAACGCGCTGGCGATGTACGGCTCGGACGACCTGAAGACCCGCTTCCTGCCGCGTCTGGTCGACGGAACGTGGTCGGGCACCATGTGCCTGACCGAGCCGCATTGCGGCACCGACCTCGGCATCATCCGCACCAGGGCGGTGCCGGACGAGGGCGACTCGTACAAGATCACCGGCACCAAGATCTTCATCTCGGCCGGCGAGCATGACCTGACCGAGAACATCCTGCATCTGGTGCTGGCCCGCCTGCCCGACGCCCCAGCCGGGACGCGGGGCATCAGCCTGTTCCTGGTGCCGAAGTTCATGCCCAACGCGGACGGCACGCCCGGCCCGCGCAACGGCGTCGCCTGCGGCTCCATCGAGCACAAGATGGGCATCAAGGCCTCCTCGACCTGCGTGATGAACTTCGAGGACGCCACCGGCTGGCTGGTCGGCGAGCCGCACAAGGGCATGCGCGCCATGTTCGTGATGATGAACGCGGCCCGTCTGGCCGTGGGCATCCAGGGGCTGGGGCTGGCCGAGGTCAGCTACCAGAACGCCGTCGCCTACGCCAGGGAGCGGCTCCAGGGCCGCTCGCTGTCGGGGGTGAAGGCGCCGGACAAGCCGGCCGACCCGATCATCGTCCACCCCGACGTGCGCAAGAACCTGCTCACCGCCCGCGCCTACACCGAGGGCGCCCGCGCGCTCGGCGCTTTGGTGGCCTATCACCTGGACGTGGCGGAAAAGCACGCCGATCCCCGCGCCCGCCGCGACGCCGACGAGTTCGTGCAGCTGATGACGCCGATCGCCAAGGCGCTGTTCACCGACATCGGCTTCGAGGCCGGCAACATCGCGGTGCAGGTCCATGGCGGCCACGGCTTCATCTGGGAGACCGGCGTCGAGCAGTATGTCCGCGACGCCCGCATCTGCCAGATCTACGAGGGCACCAACGGCATCCAGGCGCTCGACCTCGTCGGGCGCAAGCTGCCGCAGGACATGGGGCGGCTGCTGCGTCACTTCTTCCACCCGGTCGGTCGCGCCATCGAGGCCGACATGGAGAATGACGAGTTGGGCGAGTTCGTCATGCCGCTGGCCAAGGCCTTCGCCAAGCTTCAGCAGGCGACGGCCCTGATCGCCCAGAAGGGTATGAAGGATCCGGAAGAGGCGGGAGCGGCGGCGACCGACTATTTGCGCCTGTTCGGTCTCGTGGCGCTCGGCTGGATGTGGCTGACCATGGTCAAGAAGGCCAAGGCCAAGCTGGAGGCTGGCGAGGGCAACGCCGCCTTCTACGAGGCCAAGATTAAGACCGCGCGCTTCTACATGACCAAGCTGCTGCCGCAGGTGAACTCGTTGTTCATCACCATCACCGCCGGCGCTGCCCCGCTGATGGAAATGGAAGACGCGATGTTCTGAACCTTCGTTTCGCCCAGCGGAGCATAAGTTTCACACCGGGTCGACCCCGGCGTCGCAAGACGCCGGGGTCGACCTTTTTGCATTGCAATAGGGTTGAGTCCGAGTTCACTTAAGAACACAAGCGTCAGACAATGGTATGGCTTTACCCGGCGAAGGCCGGCCGCCATTTGCACGTGGCCGATGTCCGACGGGCTAGGCATGTGACAAAAGTTAATTTTGGGTTGTGGGCAATTGGTGGAGCGTGTTACATCTTAACAGGCATTACGTTTGGCCGGGGTCCGCTATATCCTTTGGATTTTACGAATATGCGGTTGAGAAAGGCCTCACCCTTTTCATGGCTTCGTCATGCCCGTAAAAGCAGCAGTGTGTGCAGGAGTTTGATCGATGAAGATCCTGATCGGTGACGATCATGTCCTTTTCCGGGAAGGACTGCGCCGGCTGCTGGAGCAGCTCAAGGACGGCGCCGACTTCGGGGAAGCGAGCAACTTCGACGAGCTGCTGGCGATGGCGGGAGCGGGCGAGGCCTACGACCTCGTCCTGACCGATCTGCGCATGCCGGGTTGGCCGGGTTTCAGCGGCATCGGGGCGCTGCGCGAGAAGCAGCCGGGCGCCAAGGTCGTCGTCATCTCCGCTTCGGAGGCGCACAGCGACGTGCGCGACGCGCTGGAGAACGGCGCGGCCGGCTACATCCCGAAATCGTCGAGCGTGAAGATCATGCTGAGCGCGCTCGACCTGATCTTTTCCGGCGGCGTCTACGTCCCGGCCACGGTCCTGCGCGAAGGCAACGAGCCGGAGGCCCGCGTCGTCGTTCCCCCGGCCGACCCGCAGTTGGAGCAGTTGCTGACCCAGCGCCAGCGCGAGGTCCTCGACCGCCTGCGCGAGGGCAAGTCGAACAAGCAGATCGCCCATGAGCTGGGCCTGTCCGAAGGCACGGTGAAGATCCACATGACGGCGATCTTCAAGTCGCTGGGCGTGCGCAACCGCACCCAGGCGGCGATGGCCTTCCCGCAGCACTCCGCCTGACGGGCATAAGGTATCTTCGGAAAAGGACCGGCGTGCCACGCCGGTCCTTTTTGTTTGCTCAGCCGATTCCCGCCACAAAGCCGCGCAGCGATTCGACCTCCAGCTCCGCGTCGTCGATTCGCGCCTTCACCACGTCGCCGATGCTGATGACGCCGACGATCCTGCCATCCTCCAGGATCGGGATGTGACGGATGCGGCGGTCGGTCATCACCGCCATCAGATCGGCCACGGTGTCCGTCGGTTGGCCCGTGATGAGTTCGCGTGTCATCAGTTCGGCGGCGGGGCGGGACAGGGCGGCGGCGCCGTCGCGGGCGATGGCGCGCACGATGTCGCGTTCCGACAGGATGCCCACCGGGCTCCCATCCTCCTCCAGGACCAGGACGGCGCCGATCCGGTGCTCGGTCAGCAACTGCGCGATGGCGGACACGGTGTCGGCCTGGGCGGCGGCGACGATCCGATTGCCCTTGCGTTTCAAAACGGCGGCGACATGCATGACGGTGCGGCCTCCCTTGCTTTGGTTTTCCTCTTTGGAAAGACCTTGGGCCTTCGCAGCCGGGTTGCAAGGAGACCACACAAAGGAAAAGGCCGGCCACCCCGAAAGGGGTAGCCGGCCCGGCCTTTTCAACCCCGAAGGATCGATTAGAAGCGGTAGCCGACGCCGACGCCGATCAGCCACGGGTCGATGGTGACCTTGGAGTTCACGTCGACGCCGAGGTTGGTCTTGGCCTTCCAGTCGGTCTTCAGGAAGATCTTCTTGACGTCGAAGTTCAGCGACCAGTTGCCGGCGATGGCAACGTCGACACCGGCCTGGAGCGCCCAGCCGAAGCGGTTCTCATAGTCGGTGTCGGTGACGGCCAGCCCGATGGGGTTCGGGGTGTTGGCGGCCTTCTTGTTGTAGAACAGGGTGTAGTTCACACCGGCGCCGACGTAGGGGCTGACGCGCTCCTTCGGCAGGAAGTGGTACTGCACCGTCAGGGTCGGCGGCAGCAGGGAGACCTTGCCGGCTTCGACGCTGCCGCCCAGGCCGTTCAGGTTGCCCTTCACGCGGTGGCGGGTGGTGCCGGCGATCAGCTCGGCGGCGATGTTGTCGGTGAAGAAATAGGTGAAATCGACTTCGGGGATGTAGTCGTTGCCGATCTTGGCATCACCGATGTCGGCGTTGAGCGCCGGAGCGTGCAGCGTGCCCTTCTCCTGCGGGATCACGGCCAGGGCGCGCGCGCGGACGACGATGTCGCCGGCCGACTTGCCCTTGAAATCCTGAGCGAGCGACGGGGACGAGATGGCGACAAGAGCCGAAGTCGCCAGCAGGGCGGCGGCGGCGCGCGACAGGATGCTCATGGGGTCTGCTCCAGGCGGAATGCGTTGTTTCTGATTTGTGGCATCAGCCGATGGAGGTATTACCAGACTCCCAGTGGGGCTTCTAGACTTGGGCACACCAACGCACCCTCTTGCGGTGGCGGCGCAGCAGCTTTGCAACAGTGACGAGTTGTCACATGGACAACGAAATCAAGGGTTTGGTTGCGCCGAGGCCACCGGAGTCTGTGGCAGGCAGTTCTGGACGATGGCGTAGCACTGGCCAAGTCGCGTCGCCCCGCCGGAGGTTCCGCCGTAGACCACACGCTCGACCACGCCGTTGCGCAGGCTGAAGGTGGCGTCGCAGTCGAAGCTGGCGATCTCCGAGCCGTAGGCCGGCCAGCCGCCCCAGCCATAGCCGTAATGCGGCCCCCAGCCGCCGCCGTACAGCCCCACCGTCGGGCTCGGGTAGGATACGAGACGGGAACTGCGGTAGGTGAAGTATTCGCGGTTGTCGACCACCGCCTGCCGGTCGGGGACCCCGGCGCAGGACAGCAGGGTTCCCTTCGGCATGCCGACCAGCGCGCTCTGCGCGAATAGCGCCCGGTCGGCGGCCACGTTGGCGCAGGACGCGAGGCCCAAGGCCGCGCCCGCGCCGACGAAGGCCCAACGCAACAGACGGCGACGCATGGTCATGACGAACCTCCCTGGTCCCGAACGACAACCGCCGATTGACAGCGCGTCTGACAGCGCGTCAGCGCAGGCGGGCCGGCGACAGATCCCGCGCGCTCACGCCCAGCTTCCGGACGTCCTCGGGCAGGTCGCCGCCGGTGGCGAGCGCCGCCGCCGTGCGCCCCATGGCCGGCGCCGTCTGGATGCCGTAGCCGCCCTGCCCGCACAGCCAGAAGAACCCCTCGGCCCGGTCGTCGAACCCGACCACCGGAGTCTTGTCGGCCACGAAGCTGCGCAGTCCGGCCCAACTGTGCGCGAATCTACGAACGCTGAAACGCGACGCTTGTTCCAGCCGCTCGACCGTTTCGGCGACATCCAGCTCCTCCGGCTGCACGTCGCAGGGAGCCACCGGAGTCTCGTCGGCGGGGGAGGCGAGCAGCCGCCCGGCGTCGGGCTTCACGTAGAAGGTCTCGTCGAGGTCGCAGACCATCGGCCAGCCGTCCAGCCCGGCCTTGTCGGCCGGATCGGCGAAGACCGGGTCGAAGGTGATCGCGGTGCGCCGCTTGGGCACCAGCCCGACCGGGCGCACCCCGGCCAGTTCCGCCAGCGCGTCGGCCCAGGCGCCCGCCGCGTCGACCACCACCGGGGCGGCGAAGACTCCGGCCGCCGTCCGCGCCACCCACAGCCCGTCGCGCCGGGCCAGGGCCGACACCCCGGCGTCGGTGACGACGCGGCCGCCGCGCGCCTTCAGCCCGCGCAGATAGCCCTGGTGCAGGGCGTGGACGTCGATGTCGCGCGCGTCGGGCTCCCACACCGCGCCGGCCGGGTAGTCGGGGCGCAGGAAGGGGGCCATCGCCAGCGTGCGGGCGCGGTCGAAGCGTTCGACCGAGGGGGTCAGGCGGCGGCCGTTGGCGAATTCCGCGTCCAGCCGGTCGGTCTGGCCGTCGCGACCGACGATCAGCACGCCGCGCGGGGTCAGCATCGCGTGGTCGGTGAAGCCGTCCGGTGGCTCGGTGTAGAAGCCCCAGCTCGCCACGGTCATGGCGCGGATCACCGGCGGGCCGTAGGTCTGGGTGTAGAGCGCCGCCGAACGGCCGGTCGAATGGTAGCCCGGCTGCGATTCGCGCTCGATCACCACAACCTTGCCATGGACGGCCAGCTCGTAGGCCGCCGACGCGCCGGCCATGCCGGCGCCGATCACCAGGAAATCCGCCTGTTCCAAGGCTTGGTCGCTCCTCTCGGGCGCGGTTGTCCGTTCTTCCCGTTGGTCGTTCCGCTCAGGGAAAGCCCGCGCTTTGCCACGGCAGATGGTCGGGTGCCCCCACCATTTCAAGGATCAGCTTCTGCCGCAAGGCCTCGACGAAGCTGGCGCGGTCCATCGCCGATTTGACGAAGCTGCCCGGCCCGCCGATGACGCTCTCCTCGAAATACTCCTCCAACCACGGGAACTCGTCGAGGATCGCCAGACCGTTGACGGTGATGCCGCGCGCGGTGGCGCGGTCGCGCGCCAAGGCGGGGTCGATCCCGCTGTTGGAGAAGCCGTTCGACACGAGGTCGATGACGCGGTTGGGCGCGGCGCCCCCCTGGTCGAACAGCTTGGACGCCTCCTCGATCGCGCTGCCGAGGGCGGTGGAATCGCCCTGGAAGCCGCGCGGCAGGGCGTCGATCCGGTCGGCGAAGCGTGTGGCGTCCCCGGCGTTTTTCAGCAGCGTCCAGGGGATCAGCACCTTGAGGGAACGCGGGCCGGAATAGGCGGCCAGCGTCACCAGCACGCCCCCCGTCGACAGGGCGTCGGCGACCGAAGGGTCGCGGAAGGCGGCGGCGTGGCCCTGCAACTGGAACTCCAGGTCGCCCTGGGTGATCGAGGCCGACCCGTCGAGCGCCAGCACCAGCGCGACGCCGGCCTCCGGTGCCGGCTTCGGCGTGGCGGCGGCGCCTCCCGCCAGCATCGTCAGGGCGGCGAGAAGAGACAGCAGGAAACGCGGCATGGGCACTCCGGAGACCGGGCGGGATTCGGGCTTTCAGACGGCAGGCTCTAGGCGTTGGACAGCGCGTGGCGCACCACCTTGACCATCACCGACGGAAGGGCCTGATCGCCCAGCCGGTCGATGGGCACCCACAGCCCTTCGACCGCCCGCCAGCCGTCGCCGGCCTGCGCCGCGACCACCCCAAGTTCCAGGTGAAAATGGCTGAAAGTGTGGCGGACCACGCCGGGCAGGCGGCGCCACGGTGCCGGCAGCGGCTGTTCCGTCGCCACCGCCGCGTCGCCCGGCGCCTCCGGCCCCCAGGCTGTGGAGGGAACCTCGGTCATGCCGCCCAGCAACCCCTCCTCCGCCCGGCGGCGCAGCAGCACCGCGCCCTCCGGGTTCAGCAGCCAGTAGGCGACGCCGCGCCGGGTCGGCTTGTCCGCCTTCGCGGCCTTGCGCGGCAGGGTCTCGGCGATGCCGGCGGCGCGGCCGTCGCAGAACTCCGCCCAGGGGCAGAGCATGCATTTTGGCTTGCGCGGCGTGCAGACGGTGGCTCCCAGATCCATCATCGCCTGCGCGAAGTCGCCGGCCCGATCCTCCGGGGTCAGGGTGGCGGTCAGCCTGCGCAGGGCCGGCTTGGCGGCCGGCATCGGGGTCTCGACCGCGAAGATTCGGGACACGACGCGCTCGACGTTGCCGTCCACCACCGTCGCCTTGCGGCCGAAGGCGATGGAACTGATCGCGGCGGCGGTGTAGGCGCCGATGCCGGGAAGCTCCAGCAGTTCCGCCTCAGTCTCCGGAAAGCGCCCGCCGTGCTGGTTCGCCACCACCTGCGCGCATTTGTGCAGGTTGCGCGCCCGCGCGTAGTAGCCGAGCCCCGCCCAGGCGACCAGCAGGTCGTCCAGGGGTGAGTCCGCCAGGGCGCGCACGGTGGGCCAGCGTTCGGTGAAGCGGCGGAAATACGGGCCGGCGGCGGGGACGGTGGTCTGCTGCAGCATGATCTCCGACAGCCAGACCCGGTAGGGGTCGGCGGTCTCGCCGGGCTTGGCGCGCCAGGGCAGGTCGCGGCGGTGACGGTCGTACCAGGACAGGAGCCGCGCGGCGGCCTCGGCGGAATCGCGAATCATGGGGAATAGATAGAGCGGTCCGGCCGTCTGGAGAAGAGGGCGCGCGGTTGCCGGCCCGGCGGCGCTGGGAAAGCGGTCCTGCTTGCGCTACGGTGCCGCGACCCCACATGACCCCGGACAAGGCCGGGGCGCCAACGGAGTGACGGCAGGAATGAGCGGACGCCAATGAGCGGACCCCGGCGCATCGGACAGACCGTGCCGGACGTGGCGGGCAAGGTGCTTGGCAAGCGCGGCCTCGCCTTCGGCGCGTTGATCACCGACTGGCCGGCCATCGTCGGCCAGCAGATGGCGCTGCGCACCGCCCCCGATAAGTTGAGCTTCCCGCGCGGCAAGCGCGAGGAGGCGACTCTGCACATCCGCGCGATGGGCGCCATCGCGCTGGAGCTCCAGCATCTGGAGCCGCAGATCGTCGAGCGCATCAACAGCTTCTTCGGCTACCGCGCGGTGGCGCGGATCAAGCTGATCCACGCCGCGTTGCCGCCGGCCCCGTCGCCGATGGTGCGGCAGCGCACGCTGACGATGGACGAGGAGATCTCCGTCACCACCGCCACCGCCACGGTGGAGGACGAGGAGCTGCGCGCCACGCTGGAGCGCTTCGGCCGCTCGTTGCTGGCGCGCCCGGCCAAGCGGCCGGGGCGCTGAGGGAACGTGCCGGACCGGCCCCGCGCTTGCCGGGGCGGCCGGTCATTGACTATACATCGACAACATCTGGTAGGGATGAGGGCATCGTGAACCGTAAAATTCTGGGACTCGCCGGGCTTCTCGCCGTCGGACTGACCACCGGCCTTGGGATCGCCGGGCTGGGCGCCGCCCCCGCCGCGGCGCAGGCCGCCGCGCCGCTGCCGCCGGCCTCGTTGCCACCGGTTGAGCAGCTGCTGGCCGAGCGCGTGATGGGCGACCCGAAGGCCCCGGTGACGATCCTCGACTATTCGTCGATGACCTGCCCGCACTGCGCGGTCTTCCACACCGAGGTGCTGCCGAAGATCAAGGAGGCCTACATCGACACCGGCAAGGTGAAGCTGGTCTTCCGCGACTTCCCCTTCGACAAGGCGGCGCTGGGCGCCAGCATGCTGGCGCATTGCGCGCCGACCGAGCGCTTCTTCCCGTTGACCGACGTTCTGTTCAAGAGCCAGGCCCAGTGGGCGCGCGCCGCCGACCCGAACAAGGCGCTGGCCCAGTACGGCAAGCTGGCCGGCATGACCCAGGACACCATCGACGCCTGCTTCGCCAACACGGCCCTGGCCGACGGCATCCTGAACAGCCGCATGATCGGCCAGAACCAGCACAAGATCGAAGCCACGCCGACCTTCATCCTGAACGACGGCGCCGAGCGGGTCGAGGGCGCGCAGTCCTTCGAGGTCTTCGCCAAGGCGATCGACAAGCTGCTGAAGTAACAAGGCGCGGTCACCTTATGAAAGCCCTTCTCCCCTTGTGGAAGAAGGGTTGGGATGAGGGGTATTCGCCAGAGACGAACAGATTCGCGGCCCCTCACCCCCACCCCTCTCCCGCAAGGGGAGAGAGGGGCAAGTCTGCGCACGCGCAGATATCGTCTTTTCCGTCAAACTCAAGGTCGTTCCGGTGCAGTTCACGCGTCTCCGTCTTTCCGGCTTCAAATCCTTCGTCGATTCCACCGAACTGGTGATCGAACCCGGCATGACCGGCATCGTCGGCCCCAATGGCTGCGGCAAGTCGAATCTGGTGGAGGCGCTGCGCTGGGTGATGGGGGAGACCTCGGCCAAGCGGATGCGCGGCGACGACATGGACGACGTCATCTTCGGCGGCACGTCCAACCGGCCGGCGCGCAACCTGGGCGAGGTGTCGCTCGCCATCGACAACCGCACGCGCACCGCCCCCGCCGGCCTCAACGAGCACGACGAGCTGGAGGTGGTCCGGCGGATCGAGCGCGGTTCGGGCTCCGACTACCGCGTCAACGGCAAGCTGGTGCGGGCGCGCGACGTGCAGTTGTTGTTCGCCGACAACGCGTCGGGCGCCGCCTCGCCGGCCCTGGTCAGTCAGGGCAAGGTCGCGCAGATCATCGGCGCCAAGCCGCAGGAGCGCCGCGCGCTGCTGGAGGAGGCGGCCGGCATCACCGGCCTGCACTCCCGCCGGCACGAGGCGGAGCTGCGGCTGAAGGCGGCGGACGGCAACCTGACTCGCCTCGACGACATCATCGGGGCGATGGACACCCAGCTGCAAAGCCTGAAGAAGCAGGCGCGGCAGGCGGCCCGCTACCGCAACCTGTCCGAACACATCCGCAAGGCCGAGGCGGTGCTGTGGCACCTGCGCTGGATCGCCTCCCAGGCCGAGCTGGAGCGCGCCCGCGCCGCCTTCACCAAGGCCGAGGCCGCCGTGCAGGCGCTGATGCTGTCCGCCACCCAACTGGCGGCCAAGCGCACCGAGGCGGCCTCATGCCTGCCCGAAAAGCGCCGCGACGAGGCGCAGGCCGCCGCCGCCCTGCAGCGGCTGGTGATCGCCCGCGAGCAGCTCGACGCCGAGGAGCGCCGTGTCGCCGAGCAGCAGCGCGTCCTGCAGGCCCGGCTGCGCCAGATCGCCGGCGACCTCGGCCGCGAGGAGGCGCTCGCCGCCGACGCCGGAGAGGCGCTGTCCCGGCTGGAAGCCGAGCGCGATCGCCTGACCGCCGCCCAGGCCGACGAGGAGACGCTGGAGGAGGCCGCCCGCGACGCCCTGGCCGACGCGCGCGAGGCGGTGGAGACGCTCGACCGCGAGCTGACCCGCCTGACCGAGGCCGTCGCCACCGACGAGGCCCGCCGCGCCGCCACCCAGCGCCGGGCGTCCGAACTGGAAGCCCGCGCCGCCGGACTGTCCAAGCGCCTGGACGAGCAGAAGACCCAGCGCGCCGCGCTGGAGGCCGAAATCGCCGCCCGCCCCGACGTGGCGGAGGCCGAACTGGCGGTCGAACTGGCCGAACAACGGCTGGAGGACGCCCGCGAGGCCGCCGAGGCCGCCGAACGCGCCAAATCCGACGCCGAGCCGGCCCAGTCCCGCGCCCGCGAGGCGCTGTCCGCCGCCGAGTCCGCCCGCGCCAAGCTGCGCGCGGAAGAACGTGCGCTGGCCGAGCTGCTCACCGCCGGATCGAGCGGCGAATTCCCGCCTCTGGTGGACGCGGTGACGGTGGCCCCCGGCTACGAGGGCGCGCTCGCCGCCGCCCTGGGCGACGCCCTGACCGCGCCGCTGGACGAGGCCGCGCCGGTCCACTGGCGCCGGCTTCCGTTCTTCGACGCGGTGGCGCCGCTGCCCGGCGGGGTGGATCCGATGGCCGGCCACGTCGCCGGCCCCGCCGCCGTGCACCGGGCCTTGGCGCATGTCGGGGTGGTCGCCGACGCCGGCATGGGCGCGGCGCTGGCGCCGTCGCTGGCGCCGGGGCAGATCCTGGTCAGCCGCGACGGCGGGGCGTGGCGTTGGGACGGCTTCACCGTGCAGGCCGGCGCGCCCACAGCCGCCGCCGTCCGCCTGAAGCAGCGCAACCGTCTGGCGGAGCTGCGCGGCGAGCTGGACCTCGCCGACGAGCGGGTCGAGACGGCGCGCGAGGCCTTGGACGAGGCCAAGCGCGTGGTCGAGGCCGCCGCGCAGGCCGACCGCCGCGCCCGCGACGCGGTGCGGGAGTGCTTCGCCGCCGTCAACGCCGCCCGCGACCGCCACGCCAAGCTCGCCCGCGAGGCCGACGCCGCCGTGTCGCGCCTGTCCGCGCTGACCGACGGAATCGAGCGCCTGGACGCCGATTGGCGCGAGGCCGCCGGGCAACGCGACGAGGCGCAGGAACTGCTCGACGCGCTGCCCGACAGCCGCGAGGGGCGGGAACGGGTCAACGAACGGCGCGCCGCCCTGGCCGAGCGCCGCACCGCTCTGGCCGAAAGGCAGAACGCTCTGGAGCGGTTGAACCGTGAGGCGCAGGGGCGCCGGCAAAGGCTGGCCGCCATCGAAGCCGAAACCTCCTCCTGGGGCACGCGCTCCACCGGGGCCGGCGGGCGGGTGTCGGAACTGCGCGAGCGCGCCGAGGCGGCCGAGACCGAGACCGCCCAACTGGCCGACCGGCCGGCGCGGATCGCGGAGGAACGACGGGATCTGCTCGACCGGATCGCCGAAGCGGAGCGCGGCCGCAAGCGGTCCGCCGAGGCTCTGGCCGAAGCCGAGGGACGGCTGGCCGAGACCGAGGAAGCCCTGCGAACCGCCGAAGCCGGGCTGGCCGATTCCCGCGAGGCCCGCGCCCGCGCCGAGGCGGCGGTGTCGGCGGCGATGCAGCAGGCCCAGACCCTGACCGAGCGCATCGCCGAACGTCTGGATTGCACGCCGGACGGCACCCGCGCCGCCGCCGAGCTGACCCTCGGCGAGGAACTGCCCGAGGCCGCCGGCGTCGAGGCGCGGCTCGACAAGCTGACGCGCGAGCGCGAGGCCATGGGGCCGGTGAACCTGCGCGCCGAGATCGAGGCGACGGAGCTGGAAGCTCAGATCGCCGGGCTGCACACCGAGCGCGCCGATCTGACCGCCGCCATCGCCCGGCTGCGTCAGGGCATCGCCGGCCTGAACCGGGAGGCGCGCGAGCGGCTGGTCGCCAGCTTCGACACGGTGAACCGCAATTTCCAAGATCTGTTCACCCGCCTGTTCGGCGGCGGCAAGGCCTATCTGGAGCTGGTCAACGCCGAGGATCCCTTGAGCGCCGGGCTGGAGATCTACGCCAGCCCGCCTGGCAAGAAGCTGCAAGTCCTGTCGCTGCTCTCGGGCGGTGAGCAGGCGTTGACGGCGCTGTCGCTGCTGTTCGCGGTCTTCCGCTCCAACCCGGCACCGATCTGCGTGCTGGACGAGGTGGACGCCCCGCTGGACGAGGCGAATGTCGGGCGCTTCTGCGATCTGGTCGAGGACATCGCGCGGCAGGGCGACACCCGCTTCCTCATCATCACCCACCACCGCCTGACCATGGCGCGGGTCGATCGCCTGTTCGGTGTGACGATGGTGGAGCGTGGGGTGTCGCAGTTGGTCAGCGTCGATCTTACAGGTGCCGAAGAGCTGCGCGGGGTGGCGTAAAGGCTTATTTAAGCGATTTTAAACGCATTTAAACACTCCTTGATCGTAACAAACTTCGCATAGCAGATGGCTGCGAGCTTGGCGAGGAGCGTTTAATGGCGTTTAAATACGTTTTGTCAACGAGAGGCATAGGAAAGCCCGGTCCCTGACGGCTTCGCCTTAACCGCCACGCTTCCATACCGTCGTCTCGATGTAGCGGCTGGCGAGGAAGCGGTAGGTCTGCTTCTGCAATTGTTCGATCTGGGCCGACCGTTCCAGCCCGACCACGTCCCACCCGTGCAGCAGGTCTTCCCACTCCAGCAGCTTGGTGCGCAGGTCGTCACGGATCTTGCGAATGAACTGGACCGTCGCGTGGAAGTCCTTCAACGCCCCGACGATGTCGCCGGTCTGGGCGTCGGCCTGATCGAAGATCAGGTCGTATTCACGCAGCGGCTTGCGGATCAGCCCCTGCATCCGGTTAACCTCGCTGCAGAAGGTGCGATCCGTCCGATAGATCGTGACCAGCTTACCCAGCTTCGTCTCGATCTTGCGGATGTGCTTGAAGCGGTCGCGAAGCGCCTCGATGTAGGACAGCTCCTGCGCCAGATCGTCGATGCGGTCGGTCAGAAGCTGCTCGGCGTTCTCGGTGATCTTCAGCCGTTCCGCGATGCGCTGGAAGCCGGCCTTCATCCGCGCCTGGGTCTGCGGATCCTCGATCAGTTGCTCCAACTGGTCGGCGTCCGAGACGATGATTTCGTTGCCCTTGGCCGCCGAGGCCACCTGCATCGTCAGCCGCCCCTTGGCGAGCTTGAGATGCCGGGTCTCCACCGACCAGGAGGCGCGGCCGTCCAGCAGTTCGCCCGGAATCTGCTCGCCGGGGCGGATCTGCTTGACGTAAGCCAAGCCCTGCTCGACCACTTCGAGGAGCCGTTCGTCGTGGCTGCCCTCTTCGATGTGGAAGGATTCCAGCAGGGTCGGGAAGGCCAACGCCGCCTTCAAATCGCCCAGCAGGATGTTCAGCACCGGGTCCTTGCTGGTCGGGTCGACGCAGAAGAAGGCGCTCGGCAGGCTGAAGACCTTGTGCTGGAAGTCGAAATGCGTGTCGCGCATTGGTTGGACTTGCTTGTCCTCCTCGGCGGCCTTGGCGGCCGCGTCGGCGCCGATCTCCCCGGCGGAGTTGGTCGGAGCGGGAGCGTTCTGGTCGTCGCTGCTTGACACGTCGGTTTTGGCCCCTGAGGCGGCTGGATTGCCGCATCGGACACCCTACAGCAGATCGCGCAGGCGGAACCAGAGCATTGCGAGGACCAGCGCCGGGGTGCGGAAGCGCCGTCCGCCGGGGAAGGGCAGGTGCGGAACGCGGGCAAACACGTCGAAACGCTCGGCGGTGCCGCGGATCGCCTCGGCCATCACCCGCCCGGCCATGCCGGCCAGCGCCACGCCGTGGCCGGAATAGCCATGGGCGAACAGGGTGGTCGGCGACAGCCGGCCCAGATGCGGCATGCGGTTCATCGTGATGGCCACGCGCCCGCCCCAGAAATAGGCCACCTGCGCGTCGCGGAGCTGCGGGAAGACCCCCAGCATCTTGCCGCGCATCGCCAGCTTCAACCCCGGCGCGTCGACGCCGGAATAGCTGACACCGCCGCCAAACAGCAGCCGGTGGTCGGCCGAGCGGCGGAAGTAGTTCAGCGCGAAATTCATGTCGGTGATGGCGATGTTGTTGGGGATCAGGCTGGCCGCCCGCTCCGCCCCCAAGGGCTCGGTGGCGATCAGGTAGGTCGCCACCGGCATGATGGTGCGCGACAAGGCCGGCGACAGCCCACCGAGATAGGCGTTGCCGGCCAGCACCATGTGCTTGGCGCGCACGAGGCCGCGCGCGGTCCGCGCCCAGGGTTCCGCCCCGCTGTCGATGGCGGTGACCGGGCTGGTCTCGAAGATGCGCACCCCGGCGGACGTCGCGGCGCGGGCCAGACCCAGCGCGTAGTTCAGCGGGTGGAGATGCCCGCTGCCCTCGTCCAGCAGCCCGCCGACGTAGAGGTCGCTGTTGACCTGCGCCCGCATCGCCTCGCGGTCCAGCCGCCGCGTCCTGGCGTAGCCGCAGCCGTCGCGCATGTCGCGTTCCAGCGCGGCGACGTCCTCCATCTGGCGGGGCTTCACGGCGGCGTAGGCGAAACCCCAGGTCAGGTCGCAGGCGATGGCGTGGCGCGCGACCCGTTCGGCCAGCTGGTCCTTGGCCTCCTCCCCGAACTCCCACAGGCGTTGCGCATCCTCGGGTCCGACCCAGCGCGCGATGGTCGACATTGGCTTGTTGTAGCCGGTGATGATCTGGCCGCCGTTGCGCCCCGACGCGCCCCAGCCGCAGGTCTGCGCCTCCAGCAGGACCACGTCGAAGCCACGCTCGGCCAGTTCCAGCGCCGTGGTCAGGCCGGTGTAGCCGCCGCCGACGACGCAGACGTCGCAGCGCAACTCCCCTTCCAGCGGCGGGTGGACGGGGTGGGCGGTGGCGCTCGCGGCGTACCAGCTGTTCAGGTAGGAGGCTTTCGGCATGGCGGCAGTTAGGCGCGCCGCCCCGCTCCGGTCAACGGAAAGCGAGGGTCCGGCGTCGGGATCCACAAAACCGTCATCCGAACCCTCTGGCGCGCCCGCGCGGAACGGCGTCATAGTGTCGCTGTCGATCACAGCACGGAGGGGGCTGCCCATCGCCCGGTGCGGTCCACCAATCTCATGGGTTTTATGGAAGACTTCATCAAGAAGAACCGCATTACCGAAGTCGAATGTCTGGTGCCCGACATGTCGGGCATCGCGCGGGGCAAGATCGTTCCCGCCGATAAATTTCTCCGTATTTTGCGTGATCGTGGCCTGCGCCTGCCCGAGGCGATCTTCGTCCAGACCGTGACCGGCGAGTTCCCCGACGACGACGACGTCACCTCGGACGAGAATTCCGACGTCTACGTCATTCCCGACGAGCGCACGATCCGCTTCGTCCCCTGGTACGAGGAGCCGACCGCCCAGGTCATCACCGACTGCGTCTACGCCGACGGCAGCCCGGTGGACATCTCGCCCCGCCATGTGCTCAAGCGCGTGCTGGCGCTCTACGAGGAGCGCGGCTGGAAGCCGCTGGTGGCGCCGGAGCTGGAGTTCTTCCTGGTCCAGGTCAACAAGGATCCCGACTACCCGCTGCTCCCGCCGATCGGGCGCAACGGCCGGATGGAGAGCGGCCGGCAGGCCTTCGGCATCGACGCGGTCAACGAGTTCGACCCGATCTTCGAGGCGGTCTACGATTTCTGCGAGGCGCAGGACATCGACATCGACACCCTGACCCACGAGGCCGGGGCCGCCCAGATCGAGATCAACTTCAACCACGGCGACCCGCTGGAGCTGGCCGATCAGGCCTTCCTGTTCAAGCGGACGGCGCGCGAGGCGGCGATCCGCCACAACATCTACGCCACCTTCATGGCCAAGCCGATGCAGGGCGAGCCGGGCAGCGCCATGCACATCCACCAGTCGGTGGTGGACAGCAGGACCGGCCAGAACCTGTTCTCCAACCCCGACGGCAGCGACAGCGCCCTGTTCATGGCGCACATCGCGGGCTTGCAGAAATACCTGCCCTACGCGATGCCGCTGCTGGCGCCCAACGTGAACTCCTACCGCCGGCTGGTCCCGAACTCCGACGCGCCGATCAACGTGCATTGGGGGCGCGACAACCGCACCACGGGCCTGCGCGTGCCGGTCTCGCCGGGCGACGCCCGCCGGGTGGAGAACCGCGTCGCCGGGGCCGACGCCAACCCCTACCTCGCCATGGCGGCGTCGCTGGCCTGCGGCTACATCGGCATGACCCAGAACATGGAGCCGAACGACCCGATCAAGGGCTCGGCCTACCGGCTGGCCTTCACCCTGCCGCGCCACCAGAACGAGGCGCTTAGCAAGTTCAACGCCTGCAAGCCGCTGAAGGAGATCCTGGGCGAACGCTTCATCGACGCGGTCACCTGTGTGAAGGAAGCGGAGTACGAGGCGTACAACCGTGTCATCAGCTCGTGGGAGCGCGAGAATCTGCTGCTGAACGTGTAACTTGGCCGAATGGGGAGGAGCCTAGGGACCGTCTGGCCGGTGATGCCGAGACGGACACGGACCGTATCTGGGCCGGCTTCTCCCTTTTCAACGCCAGAACATTTCGGCCGTAGACTCGCCGAACATCATTTGTACACAATGGTGAAGTCTCCGACGCTCTGGTCTTTCTTGAAGGACTTGACCTCATTGGGGATACCAATCTCAACGGCGGAGGGCGTCGCCCAAGTGATGCCCAGCGTATGTTTGCCGCTCAAGATGAGAAAGGGCGGGTTTTTTTGGAGTGAGAATGCTTTGCCGACCGGCACAAGACTTGCTTGGGTATTGAACGGCGTCGTCGCTCCACATTCCCTTTCGAAGACGATGACGGATGTTCGTCCATCGGGAGCGGTTGAGGAGCTGAGAACGGTAGCATCGCAAGGGTCAAGAATGCTCTCGTCTGTGAGTGCCATGTAGCCAAGCACGGCTAATATGAAGATGATGAAGAAGAGTATATGCCGAATTTTGGAAATATTCAAATCTCTCATTTTTTATTTCTCATAAAATATTCAATACCACGTTTGATAAGAATTTGATCGTCGGGATCGTCGCCAAAAGGCGGTTTGCCACCAATTCCTAAAATTGCCTCAATTTTACTGGGAGCGGACCCCCAATCCGGGCTGCTGGTGCCAGCTTGAACTTGCGCCCACCCAGCCATGAGCAGCAGAATGTCTTCTGAATAACCCATTGCGGCGCCTGTTGCTCCATAATTAAAATTTCCAAAACTCTGGTATATAGATCCCTGCTGCTTATAATCCCATGGCCCCTTATTTCTGACCTGTTCAAAGAACCACCAATTGTCCTAAGGAGAAATTGCCGTATGGCGCAGAGCTTCATTTATGTTGGTATCAATGTCGACGCCGGGAGGTGCCGCCGGCACTTTATTTTCTTCCGATAACGTCGTTGCTGTTGACTGAGCGGAATGTTCGTTATCGGTTGGGGCTGAGCGATCATATTCAGAGACATCGACCGGTTGCCGGCTGACAGTACGGATGTATGCGCGGACATGAACAACCCCCTCACCATCAGCGCCATCGGTTTGCCTACCGGTCTCGTCTCGCTGGATCGGGTTGGGAAAAAGAGTCTGGAAGCCTTCGCTTACCATAGAAGACCAAGACGAGCGCTCTGGATGGTTGACGTTCCAGTAACGCGGATCCTTCATCATTTCTTGTAAGGCGTCCAGTGTTACCGGTTGAGGCAGGCGGAGGGGCATGGCTGTGGTCCAGCATGTGACTGCTGGATAAAAGGATTATAGACCTACCATCCTCCTGCAAAGAAAATTTTCCTAAACGCTGGAGTGACTCATCCCGGCGGCCGGAACGCAGTTTTGGCTCGGGCGTAAAGCGGTTGCTTCGCCCGGCGTGAGTGCGTGACGATGGCTCGACAGGTTGCGCAAATCATCGCAACCCATGTCCGTCATGGGGATTTTCAAAGGGCGAATAGAAAATGCCCCGGCCATGAAACCGTCACGCCCAAGCCGCGCAAAGCGTTGACAACGCACCCTTGTGTGGGTGCAATAGCGACCGCGCTGGGTCGGCCGTGGGGAACGCGGCGCCACCCTGAATGACAACGAACAGGTCGGGGCTTCTCAATGAAAAAACTCGCTCTCAGCCTCCTCGGTGCGGTCGCGGCGGTCGCCATCGCCGGTCCGGCGCTGGCCCAGGCCAAGAAGCCGGTCAACATCTACATCTGGAACGATTATCTGGGTGAGACGACACTCGCCGACTTCACCAAGGCGACGGGGGCCGAGACGAAGGTCGATCTCTACGACAGCCTGGAGCTGCTGGAGCAGAAGGTCCTGGTCGGCAAGTCGGGCTACGACGTGATCGTCCCCACCGCCGAGCCGACCCTGTCGCGCCTGATCCAGGCCAAGGTCGTCGGCCCGCTCGACAAGTCGAAGATCCCCAACTTCAAGAACCTCGACCCGAAGGTCCTGAAGCTGCTGGAGAACTCCGACCCCGGCAACAAGTTCGCCGTGCCCTATCTGGGCGGCACGGTCGGCATCGCCATCATCCCGGAGAAGATCAAGGCCGTCGCCCCCGACGTGGCGCTCGACAGCTGGGACCTGATCTTCAAGCCGGAAGTCGCCAAGAAGGTCGCCGCCTGCGGCATCACGGTGATGGATTCGGCCATCGACGTCATCCCGTCGGTGCTGAACTACCTCGGCCTCGACCCGAACTCCGAGAAGAAGGAGGATCTGGACAAGGCCGAGAAGACGCTGATGGCGGTCCGCCCCTACATCAAGCAGTTCGTCACCGGCCAGAACATCAACATCCTGGCGGGCGGCGACGCCTGCGTCGTCATGGCTTACAACGGCGACGCCATCCAGGGCGCCGCCCGCGCCGCCGAGGCCAAGAGCGCCAAGGTGGAGTTCATCACGCCCAAGGAAGGCGTGCAGGTCTGGTGGGACACGCTGGCCGTGCCGGCCGACGCCCCCAACAAGGACGGCGCCCACGCCTTCATCAACTTCGCGCTGGATCCGGCGAACACCGCCAACATCTCCAATACAGTGCGCTACGCCAACGCGGTCCCGGCCTCGCTGGCCACGGTCGCCGACGACATCAAGGGCAACCCCGGCATCTTCCTGCCGGCCGACAGCAGCGTGAAGCTGTTCGCCCTGAAGTCGATCAAGCAGGCCACCGACCGCGCCCGCACCCGCGTGTGGACCAAGGTCAAGACCGGCAAGTAAGCCGCCCCGCGTGACGCGCGTTCGCGCCCCGGCCGATCCCCCGTGACGGGGAACGGCCGGGGCGTTGCCTTGATTGAAGGACCCCGGATGGCCGGTCAGCCGATTCGCAAGCCCACGCGCCTGGAACCCTGGCAGGATGCCGGGCAGACGCCCTATGTCCGGATCGAGAAGGTCACCAAGACCTTCGGCGATTTCGTCGCGGTGGACGAGGTCAGCCTGTCGATCTACCGGAACGAGTTCTTCGCCCTGCTGGGCGGCTCGGGCTCCGGCAAGACCACGCTGCTGCGCATGCTGGCGGGGTTCGAGCAGCCGACCGAGGGCAGGATCTTCATCGACGGCGTCGACATGGCCGGCATCCCGCCCTACGAGCGGCCGGTCAACATGATGTTCCAGTCCTACGCCCTGTTCCCGCACATGAGCGTCGAGCAGAACGTCGCCTTCGGCCTGAAACAGGACAACGTCCCCAAGGCCGAGATCCGCGACCGGGTCGAGGAGATGCTGGGGATGGTCCAACTGTCGGCCTTCGGCAAGCGGCGCCCGCACCAGCTGTCGGGCGGCCAGCGGCAGCGCGTGGCGCTGGCCCGCTCGCTGGTCAAGCGTCCCAAGCTGCTGCTGCTGGACGAGCCGCTGGGCGCGCTCGACAAGAAGCTGCGCGAGAAGACCCAGTTCGAACTGGTCAACATCCAGGAGAAGCTGGGCGTCACCTTCATCGTGGTCACCCACGACCAGGAGGAGGCGATGACGATGTCTTCTCGCATCGCCGTGATGAACCACGGCGTCATCGCGCAGGTGGGCACGCCGACCGAGATTTACGAATACCCGCACAACCGCTTCGTCGCCGAGTTCATCGGCTCGATCAACATGTTCGAGGGCCGCGTCGTCGAGGCCACCGCCGACCATGTGCTGGTGGCGTCCGAGGAGGCCGGCTGCGAGCTGCACATCAGCCACGCCACCCCGGCCCCGGCCGGCTCCCCGGTGGCCGTCGCCATCCGGCCGGAGAAGATCGCCCTGTCGAAGGAGCCGCCCCCCTCCGGCGCCGACGGCACGCCCGCGCGCAACGCCACCAAGGGCATCGTGCGCGAGATCGCCTATCTCGGCGACGTGTCGATCTATCTGGTGCAGCTTCCCACCGGCAAGACGGTGCGGGTGACCGCCCCCAACGTCACCCGGCGCACCGAGATGCCGATCACCTGGGAGGACGAGGTGTATCTGAGCTGGCGGCCCTTCGCCGGCGTGGTGCTGGCGCAATGAGGGGCGCCGTCTCGGCCCTCGCGGCGGTTCTGGGCCGGCTGGGGCTGTGGGGGCGCGGCGTGGTCGTCGCCGTGCCCTATCTGTGGCTGATGCTGTTCTTCCTGGTGCCCTTCCTGATCGTCTTCGGCATCAGCTTCTCCGAATCGGTCATCGCCCAGCCGCCCTACGCGCCGCTGGTCGAATGGCTGACCGACGAGGACGCCGGGACGACCAAGCTCCAGCTCCTGCTGAATCTGACCAACTATCTGCGGCTGACCGGCGACGACCTCTACATCCTGGCCTATCTGAACTCGGTCAAGATCGCGCTGGTGACGACGCTGCTCTGCCTGTTCATCGGCTACCCGATGGCCTACGCCATCGCCAAGGCGCCGCCGGCCCGGCGCGGACCGTTGATGATGCTGGTCATCCTGCCCTTCTGGACGAGCTTCCTGATCCGCATCTACGCCTGGATCGGCATCCTCAAGGGCAATGGCGTCGTCAGCAACCTGCTGGAATGGGCCGGGATCACCAGCGGGCCGGTCGAGATTCTCTATTCGGACTGGGCGGTCTACATCGGCATGTCCTATTGCTACCTGCCTTTCATGGTGCTGCCGCTCTACTCCACGCTGGAGAAGATGGACCCGACCCTGCTGGAGGCGGCGGCCGATCTGGGCTGCCGGCCCTTCAAGGCGTTCCTCACCGTCACCCTGCCGCTGTCGATCCCCGGCATCGTCGCCGGCTCGCTGCTGGTCTTCATCCCGTCGGTCGGCGAGTTCGTGACGCCGGAGCTGCTGGGCGGGCCGGACACGCTGATGATCGGGCGCGTGCTGTGGAACGAGTTCTTCGCCAACCGCGACTGGCCGGTGGCCTCGGCGGTGGCGATCGCGCTGCTGCTGGTGCTGGTGGTGCCGATCATGATCTTCCAGTACGTCCAGGCCCGCGAGGCGGAGGAGCGGTGATGAAGCGCATCGGTTTCCTGTCCTGGGCGCTGTGGTTCGGCTACGCCTTCCTCTACGTGCCGATCGTCCTGCTGGTCGTCTACTCGTTCAACGAGTCGCGGCTGGTCACCGTGTGGGGCGGCTTCTCGACCAAATGGTACGGGGAGCTGATGAACAACGACGCGCTGCTGTCGGCGGCCGGGCTGTCGTTGCAGGTCGCGGCGGTGTCGGCGACGCTGTCGGTCATCCTGGGCACCTGCGCCGGCATGGCGATGTCGCGCTTCGGGCGCTTTCGCGGGCGGACCCTGTTCGGCGGGCTGATCACGGCGCCGCTGGTCATGCCGGAGGTCATCACCGGCCTGTCGCTGCTGCTGCTGTTCGTGGCGATGGAGCAACTGATCGGCTGGCCCGACGGGCGCGGCGTGACGACGATCACCATCGCGCACACCACCTTCACCGCCTCCTACGTCGCGGTCGTCGTGCAGTCGCGGCTGGCCGGCATGGACGGCAGCCTGGAGGAGGCGGCGATGGATCTGGGCGCGCGCCCGGCCAAGGTGTTCTTCGTCATCACCCTGCCGATCATCGCGCCGGCCCTGGTCGCCGGCTGGCTGCTGGCCTTCACCCTGTCGCTGGACGACGTGGTGGTGGCGAGCTTCGTCTCGGGGCCGGGATCGACGACGCTGCCGATGGTGATCTTCTCCAGCGTCAAGTTCGGCATCAGCCCACAGATCAACGCGCTGGCGACGCTGATGATTCTGTTGGTCGCGGCCGGCATCTTCGTCGCCAGCATCGTCATGACCCGGCAGGACCGGCAGAGGAAGCGGGACGAGCAGATGGCCCTCCAGACGGGGTAATCCGGCGGCGTGGGCGACGAAGGATGCCCCCTGTCCATCCGCGCGTTGCAGATCCGCGACGCGACGGATGGCTTTCCAGCACCGCTTTTGCTAGTGTGAAGGTATCGTCAACAGCAAATGAGGTTGTGCCATGCGCGCGCTCTTGTGGTTCCCCCTTCTGAGGCTCGGTTTCTTCAGTCCCGTTTCGACCGGTTATTCGTCTTCGCGTACCCTCACGGCCCGCCGCGCCCTGCGCCCGCCGTCCGGCCGTTAGCGGCCGTTTGCGCGTCCATCGACGCGCCGTCCATCCACTCCCCCCGATTCCGCGACGCCGCTTCGGCAGTTTGGCAGCGTTGCCAAAATCCTGATCTCGTGGTTAGGGTGAGGTGGGATGTTTCACGTCCCATTGCTGGATTTCATCGGGGTAGAGGGATCGACGCATGACGACACCGACCGCCCAAGGGCTGTACATGCCGGGGGAATGGGCGCACCACAGCGGTTGCTGGATGGCGTGGCCCTGCCGGCCGGAAACCTGGCCCGAGGACGGCTTCGACGCCGCGTGCGACGCCTACGCCGAGGTCGCCCAGGCCATTTCCCGCTTCGAGCCGGTGACGATGGTCTGCGACCCGGCGACCGTGGCCGACGCCTCGCTGGCCTGCGGCCCCGGCATCCAGATTCTGCCGCTGCCGATCAGCGATTCGTGGATCCGCGACACCGGCCCCAGCTTCGTCGTCGACGGCAAGGGTGGCCTGGGCGGCGTCCATTGGGGCTTCAACGCCTGGGGCGGCAATTACGACGACTGCGCCAAGGACCGCGAGGTCGGCCGGCTGGTGCTGGAGCACCTGAAGCTGCCGCGCTTCGCCGCGCCGCTGGTGATGGAGGGCGGCTCCTTCCACGTCGACGGGGAAGGGACGCTGCTGACCACCGAGCAGTGCCTGCTGAACCCCAACCGCAACCCCGGCCTGGGCAAGGCGGAGATCGAGCGCCAGTTGATGGACCATCTCGGCGTGTCGTCGGTGATCTGGCTCGGCCAGGGCTACCAGGACGACGAGACCGATGGGCACATCGACGAGATCGCGCTGTTCGTGCGGCCGGGCGTGGTGATGGCGATCACCACCGACGATCCCGGCGACGCGAATTTCAAGGCCTTCCAAGACAACCTCGACCGGCTGAAACGCGCCCGCGACGCCAAGGGGCGCGCGCTGGAGGTCATCACCGTCCAGCAGCCGGCCCGGCGCGACGAGAACGGCGTCCGGCTGACCCTGTCCTACACGAACCTGTACATCGCCAACGGCGGCATCGTCATGCCGGCCTTCGAGGATCCGGCCGACGACGAGGCTTACCGCGCGGTGCGCAAGGCCTTCCCCGACCGCGAGGTGACCCAGATCGCGGCGCTCGACATCGTGCGCGGCGGCGGCGGCATCCACTGCATCACCCAGCAGCAGCCGGCCGTCTGAACCGGGGGAAACGCCGCCGCGCGCCCCGGCGTGGCGGCTTTGCTGCCGCCGCGCTAAGCCGTCAAGGCCCGCTGAATCGCGTCGTGCAGGATGTCGGGCGCGCTCAACTGGGGCATGTGCCCGTCCGCGTCGATCACCATCAGCTCGCTGTCCGGGATCATCGCCGTCAGATATTCGGCGACCGACAGGGGCACGGCGATGTCATTGCGCGATTGGATGAGCGTGCAGGGGACGGTGACCTGTGCCAGCCGGTCCCGGCAGTCCGACGAAAAGATCATCAGGGCGATGGAGAGCGCGACGTCGGGGCGCATCGCCAACAGCCCCTCGGCGAATTTCCGAACCGCCGGGTGGCCGGTCGGCTTGGAGACCGCCGCCGGGGCGAAGTTCTGCGTCCACAGGACGTAGTTCTCCGACATGCTGTCGAACAGGTCGTTGAGATCCTGCTCCTCGAAGCCCCCGTTGTAGCCTTCGCCGTTCCGGTAGCGGGGAGAGGCGCCGACCAGGATGAGCTTCTCGAACAGGGCGGGCTCCTGGATGGACGCCAGGAGGCCGATCATTCCGCTGACCGAATGGCCGATGAAGGTGCAGCGCCGCACCCGGGCGTGGCCGAGAACATTCAGAAGGTCGTCCGCGTAGCTCTCCAAATCCCGGTATTTGTGATGATCGTAATGCTCGGAGCTGGCGCCGGTGAAGCCGACCAGATCGAACAGCACGACCCGGTGCGTCCGCGCCAACCGCATGGCGATGCCGTGCCAGGAGGTCTGGTCGAGGCCGAACCCATGGGAAAAGACCAGCGTTCGGTCTCCGGACCCATAAACCTTGATGGTGTGCTTGGTGGAAAGATCGCTGGTGTTCATCCGCACCCGATGTTTTCTCTGTCGTGCCGCGCGCTCCTCGCGCTTTGGCGGGGTTGAAGAGAGCAAAATCCGACGCCGTGATCCTTGTTTGATGGCGGCCGGGTCATACCCCGGATGGCAAAACGCTGGATCGGAATTCAGGATGACGACCGGGAGCGGGCGCGTCAACACGCCGTCCCCGGCGCGGAGGCGTCCGGTGCCGTCGGACAGGCACCGAGGGGCATGGGCAAGAAGGGCAGGGCAGAACCCGCCGACCGGCAGAATCTTCCATGGCGTCCGGGACGGACGGCAACGCCGGAAGGCAGGCGGGAGTCCGGAGACTCCCGCCTGCCTTCGGCGCTCGGCCGTCCGCCGGTGGATCAGAACGGCATGATGATGTCGTAGAGCTGCTGGCCGTAGCGCGGCTGCTGGACGTCGGTGATCTGGCCGCGGCCGCCGTAGGAGATGCGGGCCTCGGCGATCTTCTCGTAGCTGATGGTGTTCTGCGCGGTGATGTCTTCCGGCCGGATCACGCCGGTGATCTGGAGGTCGCGCGCCTCGTAGTTCACGCGGACCTCCTGGCGGCCCTGGATGACGAGGTTGCCGTTGGGCAGCGACTGCGACACCAGCGCCGCCACCTTCAGGACGATCTTCTCGTTGCGGTCGACCGAGCCCTTGCCGTCGTTGTTCGTGCTGCTGCTCAGATCGACGAGGCTGGAGGCGTTGGCCCCGGCCGGAAGGACCCGGCTCAGCGTGCCGACCTCCAGGCCGAACAGGTTGGGCATGCCGGCCTTCTCACCGTTGGCGCGCGACCGCTTGCTCTCGTTGGCCAGCTTGGCCTGGTCGTCGATGGAGATGTTGACCGTCAGGATGTCGCCGACCTTGTTGGCGCGCTGGTCCTTGAAGAAGGCCTTGGCGCCGGTCCGCCACAGCGAGTTGGGGTTGCGCTCGGTCGGCAGCGGGGTCGGCATCGGCAGGCTGACCGGCTGGTAGCCCGGCTGGGCGTGCGGGTCCTGGATGCCGCTCAATTCGGGGGCCTTGCCGATGTCGCCGATGCGCGAGGCGGCGTTGCAGGCGGTCAGCGAAACCGCGGCGGCGGCGATCAGCAGCAGGCGGGGCGCGAAGCGGAGGGCGGTCTGGCCAGCGGCGTGGAGGGCGGTCATGGGAGGTTTCTCCTTACTTCGCGGTGAAGCCGGGCTTTGCCACGGCGACGATGTTGGGGCCGGCGACCGTCGCTTCGACGATTCGGTTGGATTGGGTGTTGACCACGCGGATCACGTCGCCGCGCCCGCCGTCCTGCAGGGCCTTGCCCTGGGTGGTCAGCGACAGGCTGTCGGTCGCCAGCGTGATGGTGACGAGCGCGCCCTTGTCGATCATGCGCGGCGATTGCAGGTCGCGCAGCCGGACCTGCTGGTTGGTCGGCACGCCGCGTTTGGGCGTCATTCCGATCAGCTGGGCGTCGGTGGCGGCGGTGTCGCTGCTGGTCTGGTCGGCGCGCACGTCCTGCCAGTCCACGTCGGCGGGGCCGATGACGTCGCCGGGAACGACGCGGCGCGACAGCACCGGCACCTGCACCACCCCGAAGGCGCGGCCGGCGACCGGCAGGCGGACCGTCGGCTGGGTGTTGGACACCACGATCTCCGCCGCGAAACGGCCCTGCACCGGGCTGTAATAGAGGTTCTCCACCGTCAGGCCGCCGGCGCCCTGGGGCGCGCGCAGCTCCACGGCGCGGGTGTCCAGCTCCATCTGCAGGCGGCCGACCGTCACAAAACGCGACAGCGCGTCGGAAAGGACGGCCTCCACATGCGAGGTGCCGTAGACCACGGCCGGCGGCGCATCCGGGTTGACCGGGGCGGCGGCGCCGAACGCGGCGCCGGGGGCGGCCAGCAGGGCGGTGCCGAGGAGGAGGATGGAGAGAATGCGCGTCATGGCGGCGGTTCCTGGAGAAGGGCCTGGAGGGCGGCGTTACTTCATCTGGCTGGCTTGCTGCATCATCTCGTCGGTCGTCTTGATGATCTTGGAGTTCATCTCGTAGGCGCGCTGCGCGGTGATCAGGGTCGTGATCTCCTGCACCACGTTGACGTTCGAGGTCTCCAGGGCGCCCTGGGTCAGGCGGCCGAAGCCGGGGTTGCCGGGATTGCCGGTGACGGCCTGGCCCGACGCGCCGCTTTCCAGGAACAGGTTGTCGCCGATGGCTTCCAGGCCGGCGGCGTTGGCGAAGGTGGCGAGCTGGAGTTGGCCGACGTTCTGGGTCGTGGTCTGGCCGTCCAGCTTCACCAGCACCTCGCCCGACGGGTTGATGGCGACATCGACCGCGTTGGTCGGGATGGTGATGGCCGGCTGCACCGGGTAGCCGTCGGCGGTGACGATCACGCCTTCCGGCGACAGCTTGAAGTTGCCGGCGCGGGTGTAGCTGGTGTCGCCGCTGGGCAGCGTCACCTGGAAATAGCCAGAGCCGTTGATGGCGACGTCCAGCTTGTTGTCGGTGATGTTCAGGTTGCCCTGCTCCAGCACGCGGGCCACGGCGGCGACGCGGACGCCGGCGCCGATCTGCACGCCGGTCGGCACCACGGTGCCGGCGTCCGACGAGGTCGAGCCGATGCGGCGGAAGTTCTGGTAGAGCAGGTCCTGGAACTCGGCCCGCTGCTTCTTGAAGCCGGTCGTCGTCGCGTTCGCGATGTTGTTCGAGATGGTTTCGACGTTCAGCTGCTGGGCGATCATGCCGGTGGCGCCGATGGCGAGGCTGCGCATGGTGGGTTTTCCTCTCGTCTCGGGCGGGGTTAGGCGGAACGGCCAAGCTTCTGGATCATCGAACGGATGCGTTCATGCTCGTTCTCGATCACCTTCTGCGCCGACATGTAGCTGCGCTGGACTTCGATCATCTGCGTCATCTCCACGACGGGCTTCACGTTGGAACCCTCAAGCAAGCCCTGTGCCACTTTCGTGTCGGCGGGGGCCGGCTGCGGCTGCTCGTCGGAGACGTAGAGGCCGGAGCCGACCTCGGTCATCAGTTGCTCGTTCTTGAAGGTGACGACGTTCAGCTTGCCGACCGGGCCGAGTTCGGTGGACACGGTGCCATCGCCGCTGACCTTCACGTCGGACGTGCCGGCCGGGATGGTGATCGGCTGGCCGTTGTCGGCCAGGACCGGTAGGCCGCCGCCGTCCACCATCTGGCGCTGGTCGTTGAGCTTGAAGTTGCCGGCGCGGGTGTAGCGGGGGCCGCTGGCGGTATCGACCGTGAAGTAACCGTGGCCGGTCAGCGCCAGATCCATCGGGTTCCCGGTCTGCGTCATCGCACCGACCGAAAGGTCGCGGACCACGGCGCGGTCCTGGACGAAGCTGACCTTCTCGTGAAGGCCGGGCTTCTCCAAGAATTCGGTGAACAGCATGCGCTGGTTCTTGTAGCCGGTCGTGTTCATGTTCGCGATGTTGTTCGACGTCACATCGAGCTGGCGCTGAAGCGACATCTGGCGCGACAGGGCGACGTAGATCGAATTTTCCATCTGGCGGTCTTCCTCACACGGGGTCGGGCTGAACCGTCCGACCGGCGAAGGGAGTATTGCAGGGTGCGTGCCAAGTCCCGCACGGCCCGGCTTTCCGCGGAATCCGGACAAGGCGGGGGCGGTCCGGCCGGGCAGGGCAGGGGGTGCCGGGCAGAAACTGCCGGGGGTGGACCCAGTCTTGCCGGGGCGATTCCGGCAACACCCGCCCGTTCCCGCCACGGCCGGGGGCCATGCGGGTGGATGCGCGGAGTCCGGGCGCCAAGCGCGCGGAGGTCCGGGTTGTCCCAATCAAGAACCGTGCCGATTCGGGCACAGCCTGTGGAATCCGGGCTTGGCCGGGAACTCCGCAAGGGTGTCGAAAGAACTTATTAACTAAGCCAAAGCTAGGTTGGGTGCGGTCGGCGGGACGGTTCCCGTCGCCTCCCGAACAGCCCCAGGATGTCCATGGCCGCCGAAGCCGATGCTGGCGAACTTTCCGACGGACTGCCGCGAAAGAAATTCAGCGGCAAGAAGCTGGTTCTCTTCGTCATCCTGCCGCTGGTGCTGCTGATCGGCGCCGGGGCGGGCGTCTATTTCTCCGGCCTGCTGGACAGCCTGCTCGGCAAGAACGCCGAGGAGCACGCCGCGGCGGAAGAGCATCCCGCCGAACCGGCCCAGCCCGACCCGCACGCGGCGCCGATCTTCTACGATCTGCCTGACATGCTGGTGAACCTGAACAGCGCCGGCAAGCGGCCCGCCTTCCTGAAGATCAAGATCTCGATCCAGGTCTCCAAGCCCGAGGACGTGCCGGCCATCGAGCACGTGCTGCCGCGCATCATCGACAATTTCCAGGTCTACCTGCGCGAGCTTCGTCTGGAGGATTTGCGCGGGTCGGCGGGAATGTATCGCCTGCGCCAGGAGTTGTTGCTTAGGATCACCGCCGCCGCGCACCCGGTGAAGGTGAAGGACGTGCTGTTCAAGGAAATGCTGGTCCAGTAAGGGCGTAAAGGGCGGGACGGGGCCATGAGCGACACCGAGGAACTCAGCGAGGAAGAACGGCTCGCCGCCGAATGGGCGGCGCTGGCCGAGGACAGCGGCGACGTCGGCGACATGGGCGGCGGTGGCGGCTCCACCCGCGTCCTGAACCAGGACGAGATCGACAGCCTTCTGGGCTTCGACCAGGGCGGGGCCGGCGACGGCGAGAATTCCGGCATCATGGCGCTGGTCAACTCGGCGCTGGTCAACTACGAACGCCTGCCCATGCTGGAGGTGGTCTTCGACCGCCTCGTCCGCATGATGTCGACCTCCCTGCGCAACTTCACGTCGGACAACGTCGAGGTCAGCCTCGACCAGATCTCGTCGGTGCGTTTCGGCGACTACCTGAACTCGATCCCGCTGCCGGCGATGCTGTCGGTCTTCAAGGCGGAGGAATGGGACAACTACGGCCTGATGGTCGTGGACTCGGCGCTGATCTACTCCATCGTCGACGTGCTGCTCGGCGGCCGGCGCGGAACGGCGGCGATGCGCATCGAGGGGCGGCCCTACACCACCATCGAACGCAACCTCGTGGAGCGCATGGTCCATGTGGTGCTGTCCGACCTGTCCGCCGCCTTCGACCCGCTGTCGCCCGTCACCTTCCGCTTCGACCGGCTGGAGACCAACCCGCGCTTCGCGACCATCGCGCGCCCCGCCAACGCGGCGGTGCTGGTCAAGCTGCGCATCGACATGGAGGATCGCGGCGGCCGGCTGGAGCTGATGATCCCCTACGCGACGCTGGAACCGGTCCGCGAGCTGTTGCTCCAGATGTTCATGGGCGAGAAGTTCGGCCGCGACTCGATCTGGGAAACCCACTTGGCCTCGGAGCTGATGGTGACGGACGTCGATCTGTCCGCCGTGCTCGACGAGGTGACGATGACGCTGCACGACGTGCTGAACTGGCGCGTCGGCACCCGCATCCTGCTGAACGCCACCCCCGACGGCGCCATCGAGCTGCGCTGCGGCGACGTGTCGATGTTCCAGGGACGCATGGGCCGCAAGGGCGGGCACATCGCGGTGCGGCTGGAGAAGGAATTGCCCAAGCAGGAGGTCATGCGGCTGTGAGTCCAATGATCTCCCTGATCCTCGATCTGGTGATCGTCGCCCTGCTGGCCGCGACCATCGCCTACGCGATCATCCTCAACAAGCAGATCGTCAAGCTGCGCGAGAGCCGCGGCGAGATGGCCGAGTTGATCCAGGGCCTGAACGAGGCCATGGTCAAGGCCGAGACCGGCGTGCGCGGCCTGAAGAAGACCGCGAGCGACACCGGCGAGGATCTCCAGCGCACCGTCGCCAAGGCGCAGGGGCTGCGCGACGAACTGGAGTTCATGATCGAGGCGGCTGACGCGCTGGCGAACCGGCTGGGCAGCGTCAGCGAGCGCGACAACGGGCGCGGCTCCGCCGCCCGCACGCCGGTCCGTCCGGTGCTGGCCCCGCGCCCGCTGGCCCGACCGATGCCGGTCGAGCCGCACGACGACGAGCACGACGCGCCGCCGCCGGTCCGGCTGGAGACGCCGCCCCGCCGCTTCGCGCCGGCGCCGCCGCCGGTCGAAACGCGGAGCGCGCCGCGCGAGTTTGCCCGCGACCCGATGACCCGTGACGGCGAGAGCCTGTCGAGGGCCGAACGCGAACTGCTTCAGGCGATCGAAAACGCCGGGAAGGGGATCGGATGAGCGACGCACAGAAGTTCATCGCGGATTTCGCCGCCCAACTGGCCGCGAAATCGACGGAGCCCAGGTCCGCGCCGCCACGACCGGCCGCGGCCGCCGCCGAGGAGCGGGTGGTCATCCGCCCGGCCGGGGCGGCGCCGACCGGCGTTCGCGTCTCGCCCACGCTGGCGAACCCGCCCGTCGTGGTCAACAAGCCCCAGCCTCGCGCCGCCGCCGGAGCCCGGCCCGCCGGGAAGGGCAAGGCGAAGGGCAAGCCGCGCAAGCCGGCCTCGACCCGTCCCTCGCTGCTGGCGCGCCTGCGCGGGGGGATGCGGGACTTCCGCTTCCGCCTGTTGCCGCTGACCATCTTCGTCGCGGTGCTGATGCTGGGGGTCCGCGTCGGCGATCTGTGGCGCATCACCACGCGCGACGCCAAGCTGCCCGACTTCCCGGTGACGCTGGCGCAGGGGCCGCAGATGCTGGCCCAGGCCGCCGCCCCGGCCCCGGCGGCCACCACCAAGCCCGCCGCGCCCAAGCCCGTGCCCCAGCAGACCGCCTCGACTCCGCCGAAGGACGCCCCGCCGGCCCAGGGCGGCATGAACGGCGCCCCGGCCCCGGCCGCCGGCGCGGCGCCGCTGACCCCCTTGGCCCCGCTCGGCCCCATCGACAACCAGGAACTGCTCCAGCATTTCGCCGAGCGCCGCGCCGAGATCGAGCGGCGCACCAAGGAGATGGAGCAGCGCGAGGCCCTGCTGGCCGCCGCCGAGAAGCGGATCGACCAGAAGGTCGCGGAGATGGAGAAGGTCCGCACCGACATCCAGAAGCTGATGAACCAGGGCGACGAGAAGCAGTCGGCGCAGTTGGAAAGTCTCGTGAAGATCTACGAGACGATGAAGCCCAAGGAAGCCGCCCGCATCTTCGAGGAGATGGACATGCCCGTGCTGCTGGGCGTCATCCAGAAGATGAAGGAACAGAAGACCGCGCCGATCCTGGCGGCGATGGACCCGGTCAAGGCCAAGGAAGTGACCTCGGCGCTGATCGAGCGCCGGGTACCGATGAAGGCGAACTGAAGCGGACAAACGGGACGCGGTTAAAGCCGCTGTCCCGTTTTCGCATGTCGGCGCGCCACCGCGCCATGCCCGCGCTTGGCGGAGGCATGACGATGCCTGCATGGCTGTGTGTGGTTTTTCGGGAAGACGGAAAAGAGAAGAGGGCGGAGGGCGCTTGGGCCTACGCCGCCAGCCGCTGCATGCGGCGGTCGATGTCGTCCAGCGCGCGCATCAGTTCGACGATGACCTGATCGGCGCGGGCGCGGGCGAAGGGCCACGCGTCGTCGTCGGCGCGATGGGCGGCCTCGATGTGGGCGGTGGCGCGGTTGCGCAGGCCCCGCAGGCCGTCGAGCGTGTGCTCCCACCGCTCGCGCCCATCGATCTCGGCGCGTTCGACAATCGAGCGCAGGCGTTCCATGCGGTTGGCGGCGTGCTGGATGAAATCGCGGCTGAGCGTCTCGAAAGCCTGCCGTTCGCGCGTGATCATGAAGTCCCTCCCTTAGGACGGTGAACCGGTCGGGCGATCCGTTGGCCGAGTGATCCGGTCGGCACGATAGCCACGCTGGAGCCCGGTGTTGAACACACCAGAAGCGCAGGTTGGGCATCCCCGATGGGAGATGGCCGCTATGCCGAAATGAAAACCGGCCGGGCCGCCTTATCCCATCATGGGAAAAGCAAGGCCCGGTCCCCGAAGAGTTCTTCCTGGTTTAAGTGCGCTTCCTCTTTGGCCGGTTCGTCCGGCCGACTTATTGGCTACGCCGTTTTGTTGACGTTATGATTGTTGTTTGTTGACGGTTTTGTGCCTGAACGCCGCTCTGCGGTCAATCCGACCAAAAATCATAGCCGTCGACCATTTTGTCGCAGCCGAAAGTCGTGCGATACGACTGGTCGATGACTTCGCGACTCGAATGGACTCGAACGAAAGGGAGGAGGTGGAGGAGGAGGATTATTCCGCCGCGACGCCGTAGGCGGGAACCAAGTCGCTGTTGGCCGGTTGATGGGCACAGTGGTCGGCCGCCATCTCGCGCATCGTCGGCACACATTTGCCGCATTGCACTTGGCATCCGTGGTGGCGGAAAACCGACGCCGGCGTCTTCGCGCCGTTGGTGAGGGCTGCTTTGACCTTCTTATCGTTCAGCCCATGGCAGATGCAGACGTACATGTGTCCCCGGCATCGTTCGGTGTCTTGGGCGCCGGTGTCGGCTGGGCGCGTTTCCTGACTTGAGATGTACTGAGACTGCGAATCGTTGTCAATCAACCAAATGCGAACGCCTCGCATACGCTGGCGGGGTGCACCTCTTTGTCACACGCCCGCGCGAAGAGGGTAGGGGAATGAGCGGCCTGTCTCTTGCGCTTGCAATCCCGGCGCGGCGGCGGTAGCCCGTGGGGATGGACGACACCCTCCCTTCCCCCGACGCCGCCTCCGTTCCCTCCGCCGCCCCGCTGGGGCAGACGGTCTATCTGGCCGCCGACGGATTCATCGACGATCTGGTGGCGGAGTTGGGCGACGTCGCCGCCGTGGATGGCCGGCTGGTCTTCGCCGACGGCCCGGCGCGGCCGGCCGCCTGGGCGCAGAACATTTGGTTCGACCCGGTGCGCATTGAGATCGCCTCGATCAAGGGCGGCGCCAAGGCGCTGCGTGGCATCCAACGCAACTGGGCGCTCTGGTCGCAGCGCCACCACCGCCGCGCCTCGCTGATCCAGGAGAACCTGCCGCACGTCTCGTCCAAGCCGGTGGTCTTCCCGTCACCGCTGCCGACCGCGCCGCTGGGGTCGTGGACGCTGCTGGACGAAAACACCATCGTCGCGGCGGCGCGCTGTTCCAGCCCCTACCGCCACGGCGAGGTGCCCTTCATCGAGAACCGCACCGCCCCGCCCAACCGCGCCTATCTGAAGCTGTGGGAGGCGCTGACCCTGTTCGGCGAGCAGCCGGGGCCGGGCGACCGCTGCCTCGACCTCGGCGCCTGCCCCGGCGGCTGGACCTGGGTGCTGCACGAACTGGGCGCGTCGGTGGTCAGCGTCGACAAGGCGCCGTTGGATCCGGCCATCGCCCGGCTGCCGCGCGTGGAGATTCGCCAGGAGAGCGCTTTCGGCCTGAAGCCGCAGGATGTCGGGCCGGTGGACTGGCTGTGCTGCGACGTGATCTGCTACCCGACGCGGCTGCTGCGCTTGGTGCGCGACTGGATGGACAGCGGTCTGGCCAAGCGCTTCATCTGCACGCTGAAGTTCCAGGCCGAGACCGACCACGAGACCGCCCGCGCCTTCGCCGCCATCCCCGGCGGGCGGGTGCTGCACCTGAGCCAGAACAAGCACGAACTGACTTGGATGTGGCCGGCGGCTTGACGCCGCCGCCTTCGCTTTCGCCCGCCCGTCAGGCGATCGCCCGGCCCTCCGCGTAGCCGAACTGGATGTAGTGGCGCTTGGCCGCCGTGGCGTCGCTGCCGAAGGCGGCGGTCAGGTCGGCGTTGGCCGCCAGATAGGCGGCGGCGTTGAACCGTGTCAGCGAGCGCCCCTCGAACCGGCCGGTGGTCAGGTAATGCCGCTCGACCGCCTCGGTGTCGGTGCCGAAGGCGGCGATCAGGTCGGGGTTGCTGCTCTCGTAGGACAACGCGTCGAAGGACGAGGCGTTGCGCCCCTCGCGGCGGCCCGACGCGATGTAGTGCTGGGTCGCCGCCGTGGCGTCGCTGCCGAAGGCGGCCAGCAGGTCGGCGTAGCCGGCCAGATAATTGTAGGGGTCGAAGCCGGTCAGGCTGCGCCCCTCGAACACGCCGAGGTTCAGGTAGTGGCTGGTGCCCGCGTCGGCGTTGGCGCCGAAGGCGGTCATCAGGTCGGCGTTGGAGGCGACGTAGCGCAGCGCGTCGAAGCTGGTGGCCACGCTGCCGGTCAGCGCGAGGGTGGTGTCGGAGAAGCGGAGGTGCTGGATGCCGGTCAGCACGTCCCCGCCCTCGACGCCGCTGACGATGTAGCTGCCGGTGGTGGTTGCCTGGATCGTGTATTGAGAACGGGACCCGCTGAGGACGACGGTGTCGTCCCCGGCGCCGCCGTCGATGCGGTTGCCCAGGCTGTTGACGATGAAGACGTCGTTGCCGCTGCCGCCGACCGCCTTCTGGACACGGGTGCCGTAGGCCAGCGCGATGGAAGTGACGCCGCCGACGCTGCTGAAGGTGCCGGCGCGCAGATCGACGGAGAGGGCGGCGGTCTGCGCGCCGCCGTCCAGCGTGTTGATGCCGTTGGGATCCCACAGCGTCACGAAGGCGTCGGCGCTTATCGTGTAAGTGTCGTTGCCGGGCGCCGCGCCCCTGTTGGCGCCGTAGAGGTACTGGATCGCGGCGATGTCGTAGAGGCTGGGGCCGGTCGGGTAGACGCCGGACGGCAGCGACGCGTTGTTGGTGTAGGACATCACGCTGTAGGCGTAATTGTCCTCGGCGGTCGGCAGATAGGGCTCCTCCCCGCCGCTCGACGAGGCGGCGTTGTAGTCGCCGGGGTGCTTGAGGCCGAGCGCGTGGCCGATCTCGTGCACCAGCGTCATGAAGCCGTAGCTGCCGGTCGTGGGGGTGGTGTTGGTGGTGGCGTCGTTGGCGACGAAGACGGCGCCTCCGGTGGCGGCGGTCGACGGGTAATAGGCGTAGGCCGAGGATTGGCCGCGCTGCCGGTTGGTGGCGAAGGTGACGGTCGCGTTGGCGACGTCGGCGGTTTCCACGAAGGTGACGTTGGCGACCGCGCTCCACGTCGCCAACGCCTGCCGGACGGCGGCCTTCTGAGTGGCGCTCATCGCCGCGAAGCCGGTGGAGTCGGTCCGCGAGGCCTGTTGGGAGCTGGTCATGAAGGCGAAGGTGACGGTGACCGCGCCGCCGACCGAGGAGGCGCCGAGCACCGTGTTGCCGGCGCCCCAATGCGGCGCTCCCGTCGCCAGCAGGTCGGAGATGTAGTAGGCGATGCTTGCGGCGCTGCCGGTCGCAACCTCGTCGTCACTCATCGGCGCGGTCTCTATGCTGGTTCGAATGGCGGCTGGAGACAGGACGAAGCCTTGTGCAGCGCCCCTGAACGGATATTACGTGCGCGCGCGAAAGCTCCAGCGCGCTTGTCATAGGGCGCGCATGGAAATAATGACGCGTCCTCACGCTCGTCGCAGAGCCAGCTCGATGGATGGGCGCAGCATCGACGCGGCGGCGTGGCCGATCTCCACCGCCTCGGCGGCGCGGTCGAACTCCAGGATGCCGATGTGGGCGAGGCGCGGGGCGATCAGCACGTCCGGCGGCTCGCCGGCCAGCCGCGAGCGGGTGATGCGGTCCTGCATGATGTCGATCGACCCGGCCATCACCTCCAGCGCGTTGGGGATCTGGGCGCGGGAATGGTCGAGTTGGTCGGCCAGGAAGCGGGTGCGCCGGTTCGGCTTGCGCCCCAGCCACGTCGAGATCTGTCCGGTCAGGTGCGAGAAGGTCGGCGATCCGGCATCGCCCCCGGCGGTCACCGGCTCGCGCTTGGCCTCGGCCTTGGCGTTGCCGGGGCGGCCGAGCGGCGACAGCTCGCTGTTGAGGTTCACCGCGACCACCACGTCGGCCCCCAGCGCCCGGCACAGCGACACCGGCACCGGGTTGACCAGCGCCCCGTCGACCAGCCAGCGGCCCTCGTGCCGCACCGCCGGGAACAGGCCGGGCATCGCGGCGGAGGCCAGCACCGCCGGCAGCAGCGGCCCCTCGCGCAGCCAGATCTCGCGCCCCGTCGACAGGTCCGTGGCGACCGAGGCGAAGCCCAGCGGCAGATCCTCGATCCTCACGTCGGTGCGTTCGTTGTGGAACCGCTCGAACGCCTTTTCCGAGGCGACGAGGCCACCGCGCCGGAAGGTCAGGTCGATGATCCCCAGCATGCCGAGCCAGCCCATCTTGAGCGCCCAGGCCTGCAACTCGTCCAACTGGTCGGTCAGGTAGGCGGCGCCCACCGCCGCCCCGATGGAGGTGCCGCAGATGATGTCCGGCTCGATCCCGCTTTCCTCCAGCGCGCGCAACACGCCGATGTGCGCCCAGCCGCGCGCGGCGCCGCTGCCCAGCGCCAACCCGATCTTCAACCCGCTTCCGTTCCGGCTTTCCGCGTTCCGGTTTCCTATGTTCTGGCCGAGCATCGACGATGTCCTCCGGCTTGACCTTGAGGGTGGTATCTAGGAAGCGCCGTCTACGAACGAAAGATGCTTTTTGGAGCAAGCCGGGCGCGCGAACGGCCTCCTCCGCACAGAGGATGGGAAACGCCGTTCATTTTGCCGATCTTTGAGTCGCATCATCCTCAAAGCGGCGGCAACTGTGGCATTTCTGTGCCAGTCGGCCGTGATGACTCACCCTATGCTGCGCGTTAACCATGCGGAAACCGGCCGGCGCGCAGTTTGGATTCAAGGCAAGAATGTTTGCAGGATCGGAAGGTTGTCATGACCAACGAACTGAAGAGCTTCAAGAAGGACTGGCAGCGCTGGTCGGCGGCGGAAAAGATGATCGCGCTGACGGCGTTGGTCGCGCTGGCCGCTTTGCTGGGCGCGCCGGTCACCGCCGGACTGTTGTGAGCAAGCCACGCTTTTCGTCTGTTCCATCCGTCTTTACGGGCTCTTAACCCTCGCAAACTAGGTTAAGATCGCTTGGACGGATCCTGAGGCGGTGAGCGTCGCCACGCGGCCGGAACGCGGGAGCCATTGGTTCCCGAGGGGGGCTTCCGGGGTGGTGCTCGGGTCGCTCGGGGAGACTCCGGCACCCGTATCGTGACCGTCGCCGGCACGCCCTCTCGCTGGACACGCCCATGACCTTTTCCGCCCCCGCCTCCGTGACGGAGCAGAAGCTCCTCCGCCAGCGCATCGACACCGCCTTCGCCGAGGCGGCGCAGCCGCTGTCGCGCGACGAGGTGACGGAGATCGTCCGCTCGATCCTGGGCAGCATGGACGGCGACATCTCGGCGACCGACCTGCGCCTGTACAAGGAGGTCGTCGACCTCGCCAAGTTCATCGAGAACGCCAAGCAGGAGCTGGCGGCGCTCCAGCCCGAGGAAATCCGCGACGAGCACATCCGCAGCGCGACCGACGAGCTGGACGCGGTGGTGGGCGCCACCGAAAAGGCGACCTTCGCGATCTTCGACGCCTGCGACGCCATCGGCGCGGTTGCCAACACGACCGATCCCGCGACCGGCGCCAAGCTGAACGACCAGATCACCAAGATCTTCGAGGCCTGCAACTTCCAGGACATCACCGGGCAGCGCATCACCAAGGTGGTCCGCACCCTCAAGCACATCGAGTCCAAGGTGGACATGATCGTCGCCGCCTTCGGCAGCGAGGTCCGCCAGAACCACGCCCCGCGTCTGGCCAAGCTGGCCGCCGAGGAGGCCGCCGCCAACCCGGAGCCCGCCGCCCCGCCGGCCGGAACGCCGGAAGCCGACAGCAAGCTGCTGCACGGGCCGCAGCTGCCGGGCAACGCCATGGACCAGGACGAGATCGACCGCCTGCTGGCCAGCTTCGACTGACGCCATGCTGGCCGGCAAACCCAGCACCGGTTCGCCCGGCCCGTCCGTTCCCCGCGTCGCCCGAGGCGCGGGCTCCCATGTGAATCCGAACAACGGCAGCATCGTCCTGCTGCTGTCGCTGTTCCTGCTGCTGCTGGTCTTCTTCATCGTCCTGAACGCCCAGTCGGTGCAGACGGTGCAGAAGGTCAAGGCGGTCGCCGCCTCGCTGGAGAAGAGCTTCCCGAGCTTCGTCATCGACCCGCGCCTGCGTGAGGGCACGGAGACGGTGGCGTCGCGCGCCGGCACGGTCTACGCGGTGGAATGGCTGGACGGTGTCGGCAGCCTGTTCGCCACCGCCGTCGCGGTCGCCAAGGTGGAGACGCTGTCGCCGGGCCGCCTGCTGGAGGTGCGGCTGCCGGCCGACGATCTGTTCCTGCCCGGCACGATGACGCTGCGGCCGGACCGCCAGGGGCTGCTCGACCGCGTGGTGGACGCGCTGCGCGAGACCCGCCGGGGCGAGCGGATGGAGTTGGACGCGCTGCTCGGCATCGGTCCGACCGGCGCGCCGAGCCAGCCGCCGGGGCCGGTGGCGCGCGCTGGAACTCTGGCCCGCGCGCTGATCGCCAACGGCGCGCCCGCGCAAAACGTCACGGTCGGCATCGAACGCGGGGACCCCGGCGGCGTCCGGCTGTTGTTCTCCCTGAGGCTGGCCGGAGAGCCGCCGGCCCACAAGGCGGGCGTGCAGACGGGCGGCCCGGCGGGCGGGCGGAGTGAACGGCGATGATCCGGGTTCCGACCATCGGAGGAAAGCGGGAGCACGATCCGGGTGGGCATCGCAAGACGATGTGGCTGATCAGCTTCACCGACTTGATTTCCTTGATGCTGGCCTTCTTCGTTCTGATGTATTCGATGAGCGAGCCGGAATCGCAGCGGTGGACCAAGCTGGCCCAAGGGCTGGCGGCGACGGTCCCGGCGGCGCGGTCCACCGCGTCGTCGCCCTCGGACCGTCCGGCCGATCCGCGCGCGGCCTTCAACGCGCAGGCGGTGGAGGCGCGGGCGGCGATCGACCTGAACTATCTGGGGGCGCTGCTGCGCGGCCAGATCAGCGCCAACGCCGAACTGGCGGCGGTGGAGGTCCGGCGGGAGGACGACCGGGTGGTGATCGGCCTGCCGGGCGAGCGGATGTTCGACGAGACCGGCGCCGCCTTCACCGATCCGGGGCGGCGGATGCTGTTCCTGCTGGGCGCCGTGGTCGGCCGCATCGGCAACCGGATCGAGGTGGTCGGCCACGCCGAGCGCGAGGATCCGACCGGGGGCGCCGCCTGGGATCGGGCGCTGACCCGCGCGGTGGCGATCGCCGCCGCGCTGCGGGAAACCGGCTACCAGCGCGATCTGGTGGCGCGGGCGGTGATGGGGCCGGCGCTGGAGCTTGGCGAAGGGCCGGGCTTGGCCGGGCGGGCGCGGGTGGACATCGTGGTGCGCGAGGAAGGAGCGGATTGAGGTGACGGGACGGTCGGCATACGGGAGGTGGCGTCGAATCCGCGGCTTGTTGGCCGTGGCGGTGCTGCTGGCCGCGCCCATCGCGTCCGCGCCGTTCTCGTCCGCCCTGGCCGCCAGCGTGCCGATCCGCGCCGCCGCCCACAAGGATTTCGGCCGCATGGTCTTCGATTGGCCGGCGGCGGTGGACTTCACCGCGCGGGTCGAGGGCGAGCGGCTGGTGGTTTCCTTCACCCAGCCCATCGAGGCGTCGCTCGACCGCACGGTTGCGGCGCTGTCCGGTTATCTGTCGGCCGGGCGGGTCGAGGCGGACGGCAAGACGGTCTCCTTCGACCTCAAGCGTCCGGTGACGCTGAAGAGTTTCCGCAACGGCAAGTCGGTCGCCATCGACTTGAGCCCCGCCAGCGCCGAGGCCGCCGCCAAGCAGGCCGCCGCGACTCCGCCGACGCCCACTCCGTCCGCTCCGACCCAGGCGCAGTTGCAGGACCAGCTGCGGGGAACGCCGGCTCCCGAGAAGCCGGCCGCCGACAAGCCGGTGCCCTCGGCGGGCCGGGTCGCGGTGAAGGCGGGCGACCAGCCCGACCTCAGCCGCGTCGCCTTCGAATGGCCGGCGCCGGTCGATTATTCGGTCAAGCGCGACGGCGCGGCGGTGACCGTGACCTTCGACAAGGGCGGTTCGGCCGATCTGACCCAGGCGGCGAAGGCCAATCTTCGCAACGTCCGCAACATCGAGCAGTACCGCCAGCCCAACGGCGCGCTGGCCGTGACCTTCGCTGTGCCGCAGGACGCCGAGGTCAAGGACAGCAAGGCCGGCAAGACCGTCGTGCTGGACGTGATGAACGCCGGCACGCGCAAGGCGCCGGACGCCCCGGCCGGCACGGTGACCACCGTGCGGCCCGACGCGCGGCCCGACGCGGCTCCGGCTCCGCCCGCCGGACCGCCCACGCCGGCACCGGCTCCGGCCACCCCGGTCCCCCCCGCCGCGCCGCCAGCCCCCAAGGACGCGACGGTGGCCACGGCCAAGTCCGGCAGCTCGGCCGCGGCCGCCAACGCGGCGGCTCCCCCCGCCGAAACGAAGCCGGCCGCGACGGCCGAGGCCAAGCCGCAGCCCCCGGCCGGTCCCAAGGGGCCGACGCTGACCTTCAACGCGGGCGGTCCGGCCTCCATCGCCGTCTACCCGCGCGCCGGGCAGCTCTACGTCGTCTTCGACCGGCCGATGCCGATCGGGGCGGGCAAGATCTCCGGGCCGGGCGCCGAGCTGATGGGCGCCATCGAGCCGGTCCCGGCGACCGGCGGCAGCGCCTTCCGCACCAAGACCGGGCCGATGGTGTGGCCCTCGGTCGAGCGGCAGGGGACGGTCTGGACGATCACCTCCTCCGCCCGCCCGGCCAGCATGAGCGGCGTCAACGACCTGCGCATCGACGCGGAGCCCGACTTCCTGCTGGGCGCGCGGCTGCTGGTGCGGGCGCCGGACGCGGCGAACGTCGTGCAGATCTCCGACCCCGACGTCGGCGACCGGGTGCAGGTGGTGCCGCTGCCCGGCCCCGGCCAGGGCGTCGCCGAGTCGCACCGCTACCCCGATCTGGAGGTCATGCCCTCCTACCAGGGCGTGGTGATCCGGCCGATCTCCGACAACGTCACCGTCCGCCCGGTGAAGGAGGGGGTGGAACTGACCACCGCCGGCGGCCTGCACATGTCGCCCGCCGGGGATGCCGGCAACGCCGGGGCCGTGGCGCCCTCCCTGACGCCGCAGCCGGTGCCTTCGCAGCTGGCCGCCGCGCCGCAGCCGGCAACGCCCACAGGGGGCGCCTCTTCCGGGATGGTGCCGCCGCAGGCGCCGCTCCAGGGCCGCCGCCTGTTCAACCTGCCGGCCTGGAAGCACGGCGACCTCGACCATTACACCGAGTCCCGCCAGGATCTTCAGCTCGCCGTCGTCAACGCGCCGGAGTCGGAACGGGCCAAGGCGCAGCTCGATCTGGCGCATTTCTACTTCGCCAACGGCTTCGGGCAGGAGACGCTGGGTATGCTCGACGTGCTCCAGCAGAACCAGCCCGACCTGGAGGGCTGGCCGGAGTTCCGCGCCCTGCGCGGCGCCGCGCGGGTGCTGAGCGGCGATCTGGCGGGGGGCGAGGCCGACCTGAGCATCCCCAGCCTCGCCAACAACCCGGAGGCCGCGCTGTGGCGCGCCGCCATCGCGGCCGACAAGCGCGACTGGCCGGCGGCGCTGGCCGGGTTCAAGGCCGGGTCGGCGATCCTCAACAGCTACCCCGACCCGATGATCGGCAAGCTCGGGCTGCGCGCGGCGGAGGCGGCGCTGGAGACCGGCGACACCGTCAACGCCAAGCGCTTGCTCGACCGCGTGCTGGAGCACAGCGGGCCGGATGTCGAGGAGCAGCCGGACGTGCAGTATCTGCGCGGCCTCTACTACGCCCGGACCGGCGAGCCCGACCGCGCCCGCGAGCAGCTGAAGGCCTCCTACGAGAGCCTCGACCGCCTCTACCGCGCCAAGGCCGGGCTGGCCCTGACCAATCTGGAGCTGGCGGAGGGCAAGATGTCGCCGACCGCCGCCGCCGAGCAGCTGGCCGGTCTGACCTTCACCTGGCGCGGTGACGACCTGGAGATGCAGATCCGCTCGCGCATGGGCGAGGTGCTGATCGCCGGGGGCGAATACGCCAAGGGCTTCAACGCGATGAAGGAGACGGCGGCGCTGGTCGCCGACACCCCGCGCGCCGAGGCGATCACCAAGGACATGTCGCGCATCTTCGCCGACCTCTACAAGGACGGCGCCGCCCGGTTGCCGACGCTCGACGCCTTGCAGCTCTACGACCAGTTCCGCGAGCTGACCCCGGTGGGCGAGGAGGGCGACGAGATCATCCGGCAACTGGCCGAGCGCCTGATCTCCATCGACCTGCTGAACCGCGCCGCCGACCTGTTGCAGCATCAGGTGGAATACCGCCTGTCCGGCCAGGACAAGGCGCGGATGGGAACGCGGCTGGCCTCGGTCCGGCTGCTCGACAACAAGCCCGAGCAGGCGCTCCAGGCGCTGGAGCTGTCCAACGTCGCCGGCATGCCGGCCGATCTGGTGGCCGAACGCCGGCTGATGCAGGCCAAGGCGTTGGCCGAGCTCAACAAGGGCGACGAGGCGCTCCGTATCCTGGCGGAGGACGACAGCACCAACGCCAACCTGCTGCGGGTGGACATCGCGTGGCGCGGCCAGAAATGGGACGCCGCCGCGCTGGCGTTGAACAAGGTGGTCGGTCCGCCCCCGCCGGCCGGTCAGGCGCTGGACGCCGGGGTGTCGCAGCTGGTGCTGAACCGTGCCGTGGCGCTGGCGCTGGCCGGCGACGGCACGGGGCTGGGGCTGCTGCGCAAGGATTTCGAGGGCGCCATGAAGGGCGGTCCCAACGAGGACGCCTTCCGCGTGCTGACCCGCCCGGAACAGGCGCTGGGGCTGATCGACGTCAGCACGATCCGTTCGCGCGTGGCCGAGGTCGACATGTTCCAGAAATTCCTCAAGAACTACCGGGGCAAGCAGACCCCGGCGAAACCGACGAGCTGACGCAACGGAAAACAAGAACGTGAAAACCGGCGGTCATGCGTCCATGACCGCCGGTTTTGTGTTCGCAGGACTCTTTACTTCGGCAGCAGGACCTTGTCGATCACGTGGACCACGCCGTTCGACTGGTCGACGTCGGCGATGGTGACGGTCGATTTGTTGCCGGCGGCGTCGGCGACCATGATCTTGCCACCCTGCTCCATGAAGGTCAGCTGTTCACCTTGCACGGTCTTCAGCATCGCCTTGCCGTTGCCCTTCTTGATGTCGGCGGCGAGATCCTTGGCGTGCAGCGTGCCGGGAACGACATGGTAGGTCAGGACCTTGGTCAGCTGGCCCTTGTTTTCCGGCTTCAGCAGCGTGTCCACGGTGCCGGCGGGCAGGGCGTCGAAAGCCGTGTTGGTGGGGGCGAAGACGGTGAAGGGGCCCTTGCCGCTGAGGGTGTCGACCAGACCGGCGGCCTTGACGGCGGCGACCAGCGTGGTGTGGTCCTTGGACTGGGACGCGTTCTCGACGATGGTCTTGTTCGGGTACATCGGTGCGCCGCCGACAGTCTTCTCCATCGCGGCGAAAGCGGAGCCGGCAAAAAGGAGAGTGGCGACGGCCACGGTTGCGACCTTCTTCATAGCGATCCCTCGTATGATGGCTGATCTGCTCTTTGCAGACACAGCGTTGTTACGGAGGCATGCGCAATCCGGATCACGGAAAATCAGCGAGGCCGCATATTTTTTCTTGGCCGCGAGGGGGTACCCATTTCAGACAGGGACGCCCGCCCTCAAAGCTGGACCTGAGTCCCCAGCTCCACCACCCGGTTGGGTGGCAGCTTGAAGAAGTCGGTGGCGCTGACCGAGGTGCGCGACATGACGACGAACAGCTTCTCCCGCCACAGCGCCATCTGCGAGTTCATCTTCGGAATCAACGTCTCGCGCCCCAGGAAGAAGCTGGTCGCCATCACGTCGAACTCCAGCCCGAACGCCTTGCACAGGCGCAGCGCCTTGGGGATGTTCGGCTCCTGCGAGAAGCCGTAGCGCACGGTGATGCGGTAGAAGCCTTCGGCCAGCCCCTCCACCAGAACGCGGTCCTTGGCCGGTACGCGCGGCACGTCGTCCACCACGACGGTCACGAAGACCACACGCTCGTGCATCACTTGGTTGTGCTTGAGGTTGTGCAGCAGGGCGATCGGCACGGTGTTGGAACTGGAGGTCATGAAGACCGCCGTCCCCTTCACCCGGTGGATGTCCGAGGATTTGGCCTGACGCTGGATGAAGGCGTCGAGCGGCAGCGATTCCTCGGCCAGCCGGACGCTGAGCACCGCGCGGCCCCGCCGCCACGTCGCCATCAGCCCGACCGTGACCGCCGCGATGACCAGCGGCACCCAGCCGCCATGCGGGATCTTCACCGCGTTGGCTGCGAAGAAAGACAGGTCGATGCTGAGGAACGCCCCGCCGACGGCGAGGCAGAGCGGCAGGCTCCAGTTCCAGCGGCGGTGCGCGACGACCAGGGCCAGGATGGTGGTGATGATCATGTCACCGGTCACGGCGATGCCGTAGGCCGAGGCGAGCCGGCTCGACGATTGGAAGACCACGACCAGCCCGATGGTCGCGGCCAGCAGGCCCCAGTTGGCGCGCGGGATGTAGATCTGCCCCTCCTCCTCGTTGGAGGTGTGGCGGATGTCCAGGCGCGGGCAGAGGCCGAGCTGCACCGCCTGCCGGGTCAGCGAGAAGACCCCGGAGATCACCGCCTGGCTGGCGATGACCGCCGCCATGGTGGACAGCCCGATCATCGGGTAGAGCGCCCAGTCCGGCGCCAGCAGGTAGAAGGGGCTGCGCACCGCGTCGGGATCGGACAGCAGCAGGGCGCATTGGCCCAGATAATTCAGCAGCAGCGCCGGCAGCACCAGGAGCAGCCACGCCAGCTTGATCGGCCGGCGGCCGAAATGGCCCATGTCGGCGTAGAGCGCCTCGCCGCCGGTGATCGCCAGCACGACGGCGCCCAGCACCAGGAAGCCGACCACGCCGTTGGCGGCGAAGAAATCGACCGCATAGCCGGGATGGAAGGCCGCCAGAATGCCGGGCTCCCGCACCACCTCGACCAGCCCCAGCACGCCCAGCGTGGTGAACCACGCGATCATGATCGGGCCGAACAGGGTGCCGACGCGCGCGGTGCCATGGCTCTGGATGGCGAACAGCGCGATCAGGATGCTGACCGTCACCGGCACGACCATTGATTTCAGCGCCGGTTCCGCGACCTCCAACCCCTCGACCGCCGACAGCACCGACATCGCCGGCGTGATCATGCCATCGCCGTAGAACAGCGAGGCGCCGAACAGCCCCAGCGCGGTCAGCAGCGTCAGCCGCCCCGACGAATCCGGCCGCCGGACCGAGGCCAGCGCCAGCAGCGACAGGATGCCGCCCTCGCCCTTGTTGTCGGCACGCATGACGAAGATCACGTATTTGACCGTCACCACGATCACCAGCGCCCAGAACACCAGCGACATGACGCCCATGACGTTGGCCGGGGTCAGGGGCAGCCCGTGTTCGCCGCCGAAGCATTCGCGCAGGGTGTAGAGCGGGCTGGTCCCGATGTCGCCGAACACGACGCCGATGGCGCCGAGCGTCAGCCCCGCGAGCTTGCCCGTGTCGGGCGCCGCGGTCTTCATGATCGTGTCTGACATGCGTGGAATTCGGTCCGAACAGGGTCCGTGCGTGGGACGAGGATGCCTCAAACAGGGGGACCGACGCCGTGAACGCTCAAGGCTGGCTTATCGGTTGCCGTCGCCTCCCTCATACGCGTTTCCGCGCCGCCGCGCCAGCGCCGCCTTGCGGTGCGGCATCGGGGGCGGCGGGCTGCGACGAAGTGCGCGGGCGGGCTACAGGGTGCCGAAGCTGCGGGCCAGCGACCCGGCGATCAGGTACCAGCCGTCGACCAGCACGAAGAAGATCAGCTTGAACGGAATCGCCACCATGGTCGGCGGCAGCATCATCATGCCCATCGACATCAGGATCGACGACACCACCATGTCGATGATCAGGAAGGGCAGGAACAGCAGGAAGCCGATCTCGAAGCCGCGCTTGATCTCCGAGATCATGAAGGCGGGGACCAGCACGTGCAGGGGTGTGTCCGCCGCCTCCGGAACGTTCTGGAGCCGGGCCATGTCCATGAAGAGCCGCAGATCCTTCTCGCCGGTGTGGTTCAGCATGAACTCGCGCAAGGGGCCGACGGCGCGGCGGAACGCCTCGATCTCGTCGATCTCCTGGTTCATCAGCGGCTGGATGCCTTGGGTGTAGGAGCGCTCGAACACCGGGGCCATGACGAAGAAGGTCAGGAACATCGCCAGCGACATCAGCACCGTGGTCGGCGGCACCTGCTGGACGCCCAGCGCGTTGCGCAGGAAGGACAGGACGATGACGATGCGGGTGAAGGCGGTCATCATGATCAGGATCGACGGGGCCAGCGACAGCACCGTGATGACGCCGATCAACTGGACGATGCGGCCGGTCGCGGTGCCTCCGGCGTCGCCCAGGTCGAAGGTCATGCTCTGCGCCAGCGCCGGTCCGGCCGTCAGCCCGGCGGTGACGCCGACCAGCAGCGCCAGCGCCAGGGCGGCGGCGAGGCGCGCCCAGCGGCGGCGGGCGGTCAAGGCGCGATCCCCGTGGGGGCGGGGGCGTTGGGGGCCGGGGCGGCGGTCGCCGTCAGGGCGCTGCGGAAATCGCCGGAGGGCGTGGTGTCGACCACCAGATCGCCGGTGGCGCTCAGCAGGATCAGATGCTCGCGGTCGTCGCGGCGCACCAGCACCAGCCGGCGCTTGGCGTCGAGCGCCAGCACCTCGACCACGCCCAGCCGGCGGTGGCGCGATGCCCGGACCGACGCGCTGCCCAGCCCGATGCGCCGCATCAGCCACGCCACCGCGACGATCAGCGCGACGACGAACAGCAGCGCCATGATGAACTTGATGTACTGGTCGAGATCCATGGCTCAGGTCGGCTCGTCGTCGGGCAAGGCGGAATGGGCGGGCGGAAGCGGGGCCGGCGGCGGCGCGGCGGCAGGGCCGCGCCCGTAGGCGGCGGCGGCGCGGTGGCGGGCCGTGTGCGGGTCGTCGCGGCCCTCCAGGGCGGCGTCGCGCGCGGCGTGCTGGGTCTTCAGGGCGGCGGCCAGCGGGTCGAGCGCGGCCACCAGATCGCCGAGCGGGCCGAGCAGGGCTTGAGCCTCGGCGCGGGGCAGGGCCTCGGCCGCCGCGCAGAGGGTGGCGACCCGCTCCTCCAGCCCGGCGAGGTCGATGGTGGCGCCGGCCTCGGCCTGCCGGCGGGCCTCGTCCAGCGCCCCGGCCAGCAAGGCGATTCCGGCGGCGGAGGGTTCGGTCGCGGAGGGTTCGGTCATGGCGCGTCCTCTCCGTCGCTGTCGTCGTCGGTCCGGGCGGGGGGGATCACGGTCCCGTTGGCGCGGTAGACATGGGCCAGGATCTCGGCGACGGCGGCGATGGCCTCGACCGGGATGTCGCTGTCCAGCTCGATGGCCGACAGCACCTCGACCAGATCGGCGTCCTCGCGCACCTTCACGCCGTTGGCGAAGGCCAGCTCCAGGATCTGCTCGGCTACCGTGCCCTTGCCGGTGGCGACGATGCGCGGCAGAGACTGGGTCCCCAGCTCGTATTTCAGCGCGACCGCCACCGGGCGGCGGGCGGCGGGCGGCTTGGGTGCCGGAACCGTATGCGGGGAGCGGGGAGGCGCGGACACGCGGACACCTGCCGGATGGTCTGGACCGAGGGTCTGAACGATGCCGGCATCCTGGACCGGCAGGCTTAACGAAGCGTGAAAGCGGCTCGGGCTCAGTGGGCGGGACCCATGGCGGCGGCGCCCTGGACCGTCACCTCCACCGTGACGGCGCCGGCCTTGTCGAAGGTCAGCGTCACCGGGAACCGGCTGCCCTCGGTCAGCGGCTGCTTCAGCCCCATCAGCATGACGTGCAGCCCGCCCGGCTTCAGCGTCACCGGCGCGCCGGGCGCCACGTCGATGGAGTCCACCGCGCGCATCTTCATCACGCCGTTGTCCATCAGATGGGTGTGCAACTCGGCCTTGTCGGCGACGGGGGTCTGGGCGGACACCAGCCGGTCGGGCTCGGCGCCGGTGTTGGTCACGGTCAGGAAGGCGGCGCCGGCCTTGGCGGTGGGCGCCCCGGCCCGCGCCCAGGCGGCGGTGACCGTCACCGGGCCGTCGGCCAGCGCCGGGCCGGACAGGGCGGCAAGGGCGAGAAGGGCGGCGCCGAAGCGGGCGAGCATCGTCATGACGGACCGGTCGCTGTTGGGAAACGGGAGGCGGCACCTTAGCACGGCTTCGCCACGGGTAAAGCGCCGGCCTGCCGCGCCGCGCCCCCCGATGCCGGACTCCCCATCCCCGGGGATTCACCTTTCATTAACGCAAAAAGGCGACCATGGTCGGGACGTGGTGCATCCGCCCAATCCCGGCGTGGGTGGGACGGCGTCGCGATCCGGAATTCGGGCCATGGACCTCGGAAATCTCGGCCTCTTCAAGCTGATGTCGCGCAAGATGGACTGGCTGACCCAGCGTCAGGAAGCCCTGTCGCAGAACATCGCCAACGCCGACACGCCCGACTACAAGACCAAGGATCTGAAATCCTTCACCTTCCGGGACGCGCTGAGCGACAGCCGCCGCCTGACGCCGACCGCGACCAACGCGTCGCATCTGGCCGGCACGCGCGGGGCCGGCGGCATGGCGCAGGAGCAGACGGTGCGCGACCCCTACGAGACGGCGCCCGACGGCAACAACGTCATCCTCGAAGACCAGATGATGAAAATGAGCCAGAACTCGATGGATTATCAGACGATCACCAACCTGTACAAAAAACAGGTCAACATGATCAAGTCGGCGATCCGCACCGGCGGTTGATCAGGGGCGGGTTTGTTTTTGGTTCGTTAGCGTTTAGGGAGGTGTCGGTATGGATCTCTACCAGTCGATGGCGGTGTCCGCCTCGGGCATGAAGGCGCAGGGCACGCGCCTGAAGGTCATCTCGGAGAATCTGGCCAACGCCAACACCACGGCGGAGACGCCGGGCGACCTGCCCTACCGCCGCAAGGTGGTGACCTTCCAGAACGCGATGGACCGCGTGATGGACGTGGAGCGGGTGCGGGTCGCAAAGGTCGATGTCGACAAGGGCGATTTCCAGCGTCGCTACGATCCGTCGCACCCCTCGGCCGACGCCGACGGCTACGTCCTGCTGCCCAACGTCAACTCGGTGGTCGAGGCGATGGACATGCGCGAGGCCCAGCGCAGCTACGAGGCCAATTTGTCCGCCATCGACACCGCGCGCCAGATGCTGACGCGCACCATCGACATCCTGCGCGCCTGATCCCGAGGCGCCCCGCCTTTAGACGCCCCGCCGCTCGAACGCCAGAAACGGAAACGCCGCCATGATCAACCCCGTCAACGCCGCCGCGGCCTACGCCTCGACCGCCGCCCGCGCGACCGGTCCGAAGGCCCTGGGGCCGACCGAGGGCGCGTCCTTCGGCGACGTTCTGGAGCAGGCGGCCAAGAGCGCCATCGGCACCATGCAGAAGAGCGAGACCATGTCGGCCCAGGCCGCCGTGGGCAAGGCCGACCTGAACGACGTGGTCCAGGCGGTCACCAACGCCGAAGTCACCCTGCAGACCGTGACGGCGGTGCGCGACAAGGTGTTGTCGGCCTATCAGGAAATCCTGCGCATGCCGATGTGACGGCGGCGCCCGGTTTTCCGGTCGCCGATTCGGTCGCACCGCCATGAACGAAACCGAAGTCATCGAACTCTGCAGGACCTCGATCGTCACCCTGGTGATCGTGGCCGGACCGATTCTGATCATTATGATGATCGTCGGCACCGTCATCTCGGTGTTCCAGGCGGTCACCCAGATCAGCGAGCAGACGCTCGCCATGGTGCCGAAGCTGCTGCTGGTCTTCGGCCTGTCGATCCTGCTGATGCCCTTCATGCTGGGCCAGCTGACCGAGTTCTTCCAGCACGAGATCGCCGACCGCATCATCGCCGTCGGGGTCGGCGCCACCCAGAACGGCGGGGCGCCCTTCACCCCCAGCACCGGGGTGACGCCGGGCGCCACGCCGACCGGCGGATGAACGCGCTCCAGCAGCTTCTCGGCGACCAGCTCTTCGTCTGGATGATCGTCTTCGTGCGCATCGGCACGGCCTTCACCATCATGCCGACGGTGGGTGACGCCTTCGTGTCGGCCCGCACGCGGCTGCTGCTGGCGCTGGCGGTCAGCGTCGTGGTGGCGCCGGCCGTGCGCGCGCAGCTGCCGCCAGTGCCGGGAAACGCGTTCCAACTGGTCGTGCTGATCGTCGGGGAGATGACGGTCGGCATCTTCCTCGGATCCATCGGCCGGCTGCTGATGGGCACGCTGGAGGTCGCCGGGACCATCATCGCCCTGGAAACCGGCCTGTCCAACGCCCAGATCTTCAATCCGGCCATGGCCACGACGGGGTCGCTGCCCGGTGCGCTGCTGGGCTGGCTGGGGCTGCTGCTGCTGTTCATCACCGACATGCATCATCTGCTGATCATGGCCGTGGTCGACAGCTACGCCACCTTCGTGCCGGGGGCACCGATCCCCATCGACGACATGGCCAACGTGGTCGGCCAGCTGGTGTCGCGGACCTTCCTGCTGGGGGTGCAGATGGCGGCGCCCTTCCTGATCACCGGGCTGCTGTTCGCCCTGGCGCTCGGGCTGCTGAACAAGCTGGCGCCGCAGGTGCAGGTGTTCCAGCTGTTCACCTCGATCCAGGTCCTGCTGGGCCTGTTCATGTTCGCGTTGACGCTGGCGGCGATGATGGTGTTCTGGTTGTCCCGGTTCGAGGCGACCTTCATCGAGTTCCTGAAGCCGCTCTGAAAGCCGCTCTGAAAGCCATGGGGATCGGGGCCTGACCGCGAAGGGAGATGCCGGTGTCGGAAGACGCGGACGAGTCCTCCAAAACAGAGGACCCGACACAAAAGAAGCTCGACGAGGCCCACAAGGAGGGCAACTACGCGATGACGCGCGAGGTGGCGAACTGGTTGATGGTCGCCGCCATGATGATCGTGCTGGTCTCGATCCTGCCGGGCACGCTGAAGGGGCTGATGCGCCGCCTGAACTACTACTTCGAGAATCTCGAACAGATCACCTTCGACCGCTCGGGCGTCGGCGCCCTGCTGTACCGGGTGATGATGGACGCGATGTGGGCGCTGTGGCTGCCGATCCTGCTCTTCGTCATCGCCGGTGTGATGTCCACCATCGGGCAGACCGGCTTCCACGTGTCCTGGCAGCTGGTCTCGCCGAAATTCTCCAAGCTCAACCCCCTGCCGGGGCTGATGAACATGGTCTCGGCCAACCAGGGGATCGAGCTGCTCAAGAGCCTCGCCAAGCTGGCGGTGGTCGGCGGGGTCGCCTATCTGGCCCTGCAACCGATGTTCAAGGGGATCGAGAACTACATCGGCATCGACATCGTCGCCCTGATCCAGCACGTGGACGCGCTGGCCTACCGCCTTCTGGTGGGGGTTCTGGTGGTGCTGACGCTGATCGCCGCCGGGGATCTGTTCTGGCAGCGGATGCAGTTCGACAAGAAGATGAAGATGACCAAGCAGGAGGTGAAGGACGAACACAAGCAGTCCGAGGGCGATCCCCACGTCAAGGGGCGCATCCGCCAGCTGCGCTTCGAGCGCGCGCGCAAGCGCATGATGGCCGCCGTTCCCAACGCCGACGTGGTGGTGACCAACCCGACCCACTTCGCGGTCGCGCTGAAATACGACCCGGCCCAGATGGGCGCGCCGATGGTGCTGGCCAAGGGCGTCGATCAGGTCGCCTTCAAGATTCGCGAGGTCGCCGAGGCCAACAAGGTGCCGGTGATAGAGAACCCGCCCCTCGCCCGTGCGCTCTATGCCGCATGCGATATCGACGAGGAGGTCCCTTCCGAGCATTATCGGGCGGTCGCGGAAGTCATTACCTATGTTTTCAAGCTCAAGGGGCGGGCGGTGCGCAACTGAGGCGCCGCCGGCCGGGCACAGGCCGGTTGGAGTTTTGGTGGACGACGCATCTTCCCTTCTCGACTCCGCGCGCGGCCGCGACACGCCGGATCGCCCCTCGGGCTCCCTGGCGGTGGCGCTGCTGTGCTACGGCCTGGCGCCGGCCGGTCTGGCGCTGGTCGCAGCCGGGCTGCTTCTCGAACGCGAACCCGTGCTATGGGCCGGCGCCCTCGTGGCGGCGGCCGGAGTGGCGCTGCTCATCGGCCGCGCCGTCACCGTTGCGCGCCGTTCGGCCCGTGTCGGCGCGCTGCTGGGCGGCGCCATGGAAGGAATGCCGGCCGGGCAGCTGCTGTGCGACGGGACCGGCGCGGTGGTCTACAGCAACGCCGCCTTCCGCGACCTGTCGGGCTGGCAACCCGGCGAACGGCCGCTCGACGCGCTGGAACGCCAGTTCATGGCCGACTCCGACAGCGCGCGCGAGTTCCGCCGCCTGCGCGAGCGGGTGCGCGCCGGGGCGGCCGCCTCGGCGGAACTGGCGGTGCCCGGCATCGACGGGCGCCCGCCGGAATGGCGCCGCGTTCAGGGCCAGCCGGTGGACGGCTTTGCCGGCTCCGCCCATTGGCGGATCGAGGACATCACCGCGCGGCGCGAGCTGGAGCAGGTGATGCTCCGCGAGCAGTCCAAGCTCGCCGATTTCATGGAGCACGCGCCGGTCGGTTTCTTCTCGGTCGACCAGGACGGGCAGTTCCTGTTCGTCAACGCCACACTGGCCTCCTGGCTGGGCGGGGGGCCGGGCGACCTGACCGACGGCGCGACTCGGCTGCACGACATCCTGGAAAACCCGCCGGTGGGGGCCGCCCCCTACGACCTGTTCGAGGGTGGCGGGGGCGAACAACGCGGCGAGGTCGCCATGCGGGGCCTGCGCGGGCGCCGTTTCCAGGCCTCGGTGGCGCAGAGCGTCGTGGTCGCCGACGACGGCGGCTCGGTCCACACCCGCTCGGTGGTGCGCGACCTGACCCCGGAGCACGAATGGCAGGAGGCGCTGCGCCTGTCCGAGCAGCGGTTCCAGCGCTTCTTCGAGGACGCCCCCATCGGCATCGCCCTGGTGGACGAGGGCGGGCTGCTGACCGAGTGCAACGCGGCCTTCCTGGGCCTGATCGGCAGCGAGGCCGGGGCGGTGATCGGCCGCCCGATGGCCGAGCTGATCGTGCCGGCGGAGCGCGAGGCGGTCGCTGCCCGGCTTGCCGCCGTGCAGGGCGGCAGCGACCCGGCCGCCCCGTTGGAGGTGCGATTGTCGGGCGGGCGCGAGCTGTCGGCGCAGCTTTACGCCCGGCGGCTCGGCGGCGTCGGGGTCGGCGCCGGGCTGATCCTGCACTTCATCGACATGACCGAGCGCAAAAGCCTGGAGGCCCAGTTCGCCCAGTCGCAGAAGATGCAGGCGGTCGGCCAACTGGCCGGTGGCGTGGCGCACGACTTCAACAACCTGCTGACCGCGATGATCGGCTTCTGCGACCTGCTGCTGCTGCGGCACAAGCCGGGCGACCAGTCGTTCAGCGACATCATGCAGATCAAGCAGAATGCCAACCGCGCCGCCAACCTCGTGCGGCAACTCCTGGCCTTCTCGCGCCAGCAGACGCTCCAGCCGCGCGTCATCACCGTCACCGACGTGCTGGCCGAGCTGGCGAACCTGCTGCGCCGCCTGATCGGCGAGAACATTGAACTGAAGATGATCCACGGCCGCGACCTCGGCCTCGTCAAGGTGGACCAGAACCAGCTGGAGCAGGTCATCATCAACCTCGTCGTCAACGCGCGCGACGCGATGGCCGGCGGCGGGCGGCTGACCGTGGTGACCTCCAACCACACCGTCGCCCAGCCGGAGCGGCGCGGGCACGAGACGATCCCGGCCGGCGCCTACGTCTCGGTCGAGGTGATCGACACCGGCTGCGGCATCGCCAAGGAGAACCTCCAGCGCATCTTCGAGCCGTTTTACACGACCAAGGAGGTGGGCTCGGGCACCGGGCTGGGGCTGTCCACCGTCTACGGCATCGTGCGGCAGACCGGCGGCTTCGTTCTGGTCGATTCGGCGGTGGGGGAGGGGACGACCTTCACCATCCTGCTGCCCCGCCACCAGGGCGAACTGCGCCCCATCGACACCGCCGAGCCGCGCGAGCGGCGCGGCAGCGACCTGACCGGCACCGGCATCATCCTGCTGGTGGAGGACGAGGACGCGGTGCGCGTCTTCTCCGCCCGCGCGCTGCGCAACAAGGGCTATCAGGTGCTGGAGGCCAAGAACGGCGAGGCGGCGCTGCAGCAGATCGAGACCGACGGCGCCCGCATCGACCTGCTGATCACCGACGTGGTGATGCCGCAGATGGACGGGCCGACGCTGGCCCGCCACGTCCGCCGGCTGCGCCCGGAGATGCGGGTGATCTTCATTTCCGGCTACGCCGAGGACCGGTTGGGAGAGATCGACGGCGTCGAGGTCTCGCATTTCCTGCCCAAGCCCTTCTCGCTGAAACAGCTCGCCACCAAGGTCAAGGAGGTCATCCGCGAGGGCAAGTGAGCGGTCCCATTTCAGGGCCCATCTTTCACCCGCCCGAACCCGTCCGATGAGAACATCACGCGAACATTGCCCCTTGCAAACGGGAACGAAGAGAGTACATTTCCCTTCGTTGCAAGAGCGCCGACCGTGTGTTCTAAGAGAGGGGTTCCGGGCATGTCGTCCGCACAGCTTCGTTTGGTTGAGAAGGATTCCATGGACAAGCAGAAGGCGCTCGACGCCGCGCTGAGCCAAATCGAACGCGCGTTCGGCAAGGGCTCGATCATGAAGCTGGGTGCCCGCGCGAACGTCGCCGAGACGGAGGTCATCTCGACCGGCTCGCTCGGCCTCGACATCGCGCTCGGCATCGGCGGCCTGCCGAAGGGCCGCGTCGTGGAGATTTACGGACCGGAAAGCTCGGGCAAGACCACGCTCGCGCTGCACGCCATCGCCCAGGCCCAGAAGGCCGGCGGCACTTGCGCCTTCGTGGACGCCGAGCACGCGCTCGACCCGTCCTACGCCCGCAAGCTGGGCGTGAACATCGACGATCTGCTGATCTCGCAGCCCGACGCGGGCGAGCAGGCTCTGGAGATCGCCGACACGCTGGTGCGCTCGGGCGCCATCGACATCCTGGTCGTCGATTCGGTTGCGGCCCTGGTGCCGCGCGCCGAGCTGGAAGGCGAGATGGGCGACAGCCACGTCGGCCTGCACGCCCGCCTGATGAGCCAGGCGCTGCGCAAGCTGACCGGCTCGATCTCCAAGTCGAACTGTCTGGTGATCTTCATCAACCAGATCCGCCTGAAGATCGGCGTGATGTTCGGCAACCCGGAGACGACGACGGGCGGCAACGCGCTGAAGTTCTACGCCTCGGTCCGTCTCGACATCCGCCGCATCGGCGCGATCAAGGACCGCGACGCCGTGGTCGGCAACCAGACCCGCGTGAAGGTGGTGAAGAACAAGATGGCCCCGCCCTTCCGCGTGGTCGAGTTCGACATCATGTACGGCGAGGGCGTGTCGAAGGTGGGCGAGCTGCTCGACCTCGGCATCCAGGCCAGCGTGGTGGACAAGTCGGGCGCGTGGTTCAGCTACGAGGGCACCCGCATCGGCCAAGGCCGCGAGAACGCCAAGACCTTCCTGCGCAACAACCCGGAAATGGCCGACGCCATCGAGGCGAAGATCCGCGGCAACGCCGGGCTGGTCGCCGACGCCATGATGGGCACGCCGGAAGCCGACGCCGAGGCGTCCACGCCGGAGTGACCGCGACCGTGGACGGCCCCGTTTCCGGAAACCGGAGGCGGGCCGTCCACGGAAAGCCGTGTGAGGTTGGGGCGTGCCGGCTGCATCCAACGGACTTTCGGACACCCAGCGCCTCTTCAAGTTGAAGACGGGGCGGGCGCGGGTCCGTTTCCTGTACGAGGCGCACAGCGGCTTCCGCTTCTCCATGGCGGGGTTCGACCTCGTCACCGTGCTGTTCGTCTTCGTCACCACCGTTCTGCCGCCGCATGACTGGCTGCTCTGGGTCGATTACGGCCTGGGGGGCGTCCTGCTGGCGGATTTCTGCGCGCGTTTCTGGATCGCGCGCCATCGTCGGCGCTTTCTGTTGAGCGTCTGGACGCTGGTCGATCTGGTCGTGATCCTGTCGATGCTCGCGCCGATGTTGATCTCCAATTACGCCTTCCTGCGGGTCGTGCGGGCACTGCGCGTGCTGCGCTCCTACGCCGTCCTGCGCACGCTGCGGCGGGGCAACAGCTGGTTCGCCGAGCGCGGCGAGCTGATGCTGGCGGTGGTCAATCTGGTGGTGTTCGTCTTCGTCGTGTCCGCCTTCGTCTACGTCACCCAGCTCGGGGTGAACGAGAAGATCGTCACCTACGTCGACGCGCTCTATTTCACCGTCACCACGCTGACGACCACCGGTTTTGGCGACATCACGCTGGTCGGCACGCATGGCCGACTGTTGTCGGTGCTGGTGATGATGCTGGGCTGCGGGCTTTTCCTCAAATTCGCGCAGAGTCTGTTCCGCCCCAACAAGGCCCATGTCGAATGCCCGGCCTGCGGGCTGAGCCGGCATGATTTCGACGCGGTGCACTGCAAGCATTGCGGTGGGGTGGTCCACATCGACAAGACGCATCCCGACTGACCGGCGCAAGAGGTCCGGGCGGGCGCCAAGGGCTGGAAATCCCTTGGTGATCCGGCGGCCGAGCGGTTAAAGATCGGGGGGAGCGGCCAGACAGGTCCGGGGGGACGCATGGTGTCGAGCGGGTCGGGTAGGGGGCAGCCGGGCGCCGTTCCGGGCTGGGTCGGGTACGCGCTGCTGCCGGTTCTCAACCTCGCCGCCGCCTTCGCGCTGTCGGGGCTGGTCATCCTGGTCATCGGCGAGAACCCGGTCGACGTGCTGTCGCTGATGCTGTCCGAGGCGCTCGGCTACCCCGAGGCCATCGGCTACACGCTGTACTACACCACCGACTACATCTTCACCGGGCTGGCGGTCGCCATCGCCTTCCATTGCGGGCTGTTCAACATCGGCGGCGAGGGGCAGGCGACGCTGGGCGGCCTGGGCGCCGGTCTGGTCGCGCTGGCGCTGACCGGCTGGCCCTGGCCGGTGGTGGCGGTGCTGGCGATCCTGGCCTCGGCGCTGTTCGGGGCGGCCTGGGCCTTCATTCCGGGCTGGCTCCAGGCCAAGCGGGGCAGCCACATCGTCATCACGACGATCATGTTCAACTTCATCGCCGCCTCGCTGATGACGTGGCTGCTGGTCGACGTGCTGATCCGGCCGGGCAGTCAGTCGCCGGAAACCCGCGAGTTCGACCCCGGCCTCTGGCTGCCCTCGATGGAGCGAGCGCTGGGCTGGATCGGCGTCACGGTTCCGGCCTCGCCGCTCAACCTGTCCTTCCTGTGGGCGCTGGCCTGCTGCGTCCTGTTCCAGATCTTCCTGCGCCACACCCGATGGGGCTACGAACTGCGCACCGTCGGCCGCAACGAGCGGGCGGCGGTCTACGCCGGCATCTCGCCGTCGCGAAACATCGTCCTCGCCATGCTGATCTCCGGCGCGCTGGCCGGCTTCGTCGGGGTCAACGAGATCTTGGGCGTGCAGCACCGCATCATCCTGAACGTGACCGGCGGAGTCGGCTTCGTCGGCATCGCCGTGGCGCTGATGGGGCGCAACCACCCGGTCGGCATCGTGCTGGCGGCGCTGCTGTTCGGCGTGCTGGCGCAGGGCGGCGGGCAGGTGTCCTTCGACTACCCCAGCATCAACCGCGAGCTGGTGATGGTCATCCAGGGGCTGGTCATCCTGTTCGCGGGCGCCATGGAGAACCTGTTCAAGCCGCAGGTCGAGGCGCTGTTCCGCCGCCGCGCGCCCGCCGCCGCCAAGCCCACCGCCACCGGCACGGGGGGCTGACGCGATGGAGGACGCTTTTCTGCTTGTCCTGCAACTGCTCGGCGCCACGGTGCGGGTGGCGACCCCGCTGGTGCTGGCGGCCTTCGCCGGGCTGTACTGCGAGCGCGCCGGGGTGGTGGACATCGGGCTGGAGGGCAAGATGCTGGCCGGCGCCTTCTTCGCCGCCGCCGCCGCCTCGGCCAGCGGCAGCCCATGGCTCGGCCTGCTGGCGGCTATCGCCGCCGGGGTAGCGCTGGCGCTGGTCCACGGCTTCGCCTGCATCACCCATCACGGCAACCAAGTGGTGTCGGGTATGGCAATCAACATCCTGGTCGCCGGGCTAGCGCCAACGCTCGCTTACGCGTGGTTCGCGCAAGGGGGACAGACGCCGCTGCTTCCCGCTTCCGCCCGCCTGCCGGCCGTCGGCCTGCCGGGGGGCGAGGCGCTGTCCGGCGTGCCGGTGCTGGGGCCGGTGTTCCGTGAACTGCTCGACGGAACCAACATCCTGATCTGGGCGACGCTGCTGATCGTGGTGGCGACCCAATGGGTGCTGCACCGCTCGCGATTCGGTCTGCGGCTGCGGGCGGTCGGGGAAAATCCGGCGGCGGTCGAGACCGCCGGCATTTCCGTCACACGGCTGCGCTATCAGGCGCTCATCGTGACGGGCGTGCTGACCGGGATGGCCGGCGCCTATCTCTCCACCGGGCATGGGGCGGGCTTCGTGCGGGACATGACGGCGGGCAAGGGCTATCTGGCGCTGGCGGCGCTGATTTTCGGCAAGTGGCGGCCGGGGCCGACGCTGTTCGCCTGCCTGCTCTTCGCCTTCACCGACGCGGTGCAGGTGCGCTTGCAAGGGGTGCCCCTGCCGGGGGTCGGCGTTATTCCCGTGCAATTCATCCAGGCCATTCCCTATCTTCTGACGGTCCTTCTGCTGGCCGGCTTCGTCGGCAAGGCCATCGCCCCCAAGGCGAGCGGCATCCCCTACGTCAAGGAGCGCTAAGGCGATGGCGACACCGGAGGATCTGATCGCGGCGGCGGCGGCGGTGCGCGGCAACGCCCACGCGCCCTATTCCCGCTTCAAGGTCGGCGCCGCCATCCTCGGCGAGTCGGGCCGGGTCTTCGTCGGCGCCAACGTCGAGAACGCCGCCTACCCGCAGGGGCAATGCGCGGAGTCCTCGGCCATCGGCGCGATGGTGGCGGCGGGCGACCGGCGCATCGTGATGATCGCGGTGGTGGGCGGGGCCGCAGACGATGGGCCGGGCGACGCGCTCTGCACGCCGTGCGGCGGCTGCCGCCAGCGCATCCGCGAGTTCGCCGCCCCCGGCACCGCGATCCATGTCGGCGACCCGTCGGGGCTGCGCCGGAGCTTTACGCTGGATGAGCTGTTGCCGCAGTCGTTCGGCCCCACCAATTTAGCCTTCTGACCGGAGTGCCGTCATGACCGCAGCCCGCGCCGCCGCGGACATCCTTCACCGCGCCCCCGGCCACCGGCCGCGGGTCGGCCTCGTGCTGGGGTCGGGTCTGGGCGGCATCGCCGACCGGATCGCCGACGCCGTCGCCATTCCCTACACCGAGATCCCCGGCTTTCCGGTGCCCAGCGTGCCCGGCCACGCCGGGCGTCTGGTGGTCGGCACGCTGGGCGGGGTCGAGGTCGCCTGCATGCAGGGCCGCGTCCACGCCTATGAGGGCAACGGCTTCGACGCGCTGAAGACCGCGATCCGCGCGCTGAAGCTGGCCGGTTGCGACACGCTGGTCCTGACCGCCGCCGTCGGCTCGCTGCGGCTGGAGGTCGGCCCCGGCCGGCTGATGGCAATCACCGACCACCTGAACCTGCTGGGCAGCAACCCGCTGACCGGCCCGAACGACGACCCGTTCGGCGACCGCTTCCCCAGCATGACCGACGCCTGGGACCCGGACCTGCGCGCGATGCTGGCCGACGTGGCGGGCGGACTCGGGCTCGATCTGGCCCAGGGCGTCTACGCCGCTTACCCCGGCCCGTCCTTCGAGACGCCGGCCGAGGTGCGGATGATGAAGACGCTGGGCGCCGACGCGGTCGGCATGTCCACGGTGCCCGAATGCATCGTCGCGCGGCATTGCGGCCTGCGGGTCGTCGGCTGCGCGGTGGTGACCAACCTGGGGGTGGGGCTCGGCGATGGGCCGGTCGACCATCACCAGACCTTGAGCGCCGCCTCGGCCGCCGCCTCCGACCTGGAGCGGCTGCTGGTCGGCTTCCTTGAACGCCTCCACGAAAAGGACGGGTCCCGGTCATGAAATTGCCAGCCGACCTGCAAGGCGCGCTCGACGCCTGCGCCACCGCCCCGTCCGATCCGGCCGTCGCGCGGCGGGCCATCGGGATGCTCGACCTGACCAGCCTGAACGGCGACGACGGCGACCGGACCATTGAGGCGCTCTGCGCCCGCGCGCTCACCCCGGAGGGGCCGGTCGCCGCCGTCTGCGTCTGGCCGCGCTTCGTGCCGACCGCCCGCAAGGCGCTGGCCGGGACGCCGGTCAAGATCGCCACCGTGGTCAATTTCCCGACCGGGGAGGCCGACGCCGCCGCCGTCGCCGCCGAGACCCGCCGCGCCATCGAGGACGGGGCCGACGAGATCGACGTGGTGCTGCCCTACCGCGCCTTCATCGACGGCGCCCGCACCCAGCCGATGAACGTGGTGAAGGCCTGCCGCGAGGCCTGCGGCGACAAGGCGCTGCTGAAGGTCATCCTGGAATCGGGCGCCTTCCCGGACGCCGAGCTGCTGGCCTGGGCGTCGCGCGACGCCATCGCGGCGGGCGCGGATTTCCTGAAGACCTCCACCGGCAAGACCCAGCCGGCGGCGACGCTGGAAGCGGCGGCGGTGATGCTGGACAGCATTTACGAATCCGGCAAGCCGGTCGGCTTCAAGGCGGCGGGCGGCATCCGCGACGCGGCCGGCGCGGCGGGATTCCTGGCGCTGGCCGACCACATCCTGGGCGAGGGCTGGGCGACGCCGCGGACCTTCCGCTTCGGCGCGTCGAGCCTGCTGGACGCGCTGCTGGCCGAACTCGGCCACCGCACCGGCCAGGACGCGGCGCCGGTGCCGGCCCCGGCGGGGTACTGAGCCGATGGTGCTTCCGCAGGAGATCGTCCGCGCCAAGCGCGACGGCCGGACGCTCGACGACGCGACCATCCGGGCCTTCGTGCGCGGCATCACCGACGGCAGCGTCACGGAAAGCCAGGCCTCGGCCTTCGCCATGGCTGTGTTCTTCCAGGGCATGAGCCTGGACGAGCGGGTCTCCCTGACGCTCGCGATGCGGGATTCGGGCCGCGTGATGGAATGGCGCTCGCTCGGCCTGTCCGGCCCGGTGATCGACAAGCATTCCACCGGCGGGGTGGGCGACAAGGTCAGCCTGATCCTGGCGCCGATCCTGGCGGCCTGCGGCGGCTTCGTGCCGATGGTGTCGGGGCGGGGGTTGGGCCACACCGGCGGCACGCTCGACAAGTTCGAGGCGATCCCCGGCTATCAGGCCAAACCCGACAGCGAGCTGTTGCGCCGGGTGGTGAAGGAGGCCGGCTGCGCGGTGATCGGCGCCACCGACGACATCGCGCCGGCCGACCGGCGGCTCTACGCCATCCGCGACGTGACGGCGACGGTGGAATCGCTCGACCTCATCACCGCGTCGATCCTGTCGAAGAAGCTCGCCGCCGGGCTGGACGCGCTGGTGATGGATGTGAAGTTCGGCTCCGGCGCCTTCATGCAGCGCTTCGAGGACGCCGAGGCGCTGGCCGACAGCATCGTCACCGTCGCCGAGGGCGCCGGGCTGCCGGCGGTGGCCCTGCTGACCGACATGAACGAGGTGCTGGGCCACAGCGCCGGGAATTCGCTGGAGATGCGCGAATGCCTCGCCATCCTGCGCGGCGGTCCGGCCGAGCCGCGCCTGTGCGAGGTGACGGTGGCGCTGGCCGGCGAGTTGCTGGCGCGCTGCGGGCTGGCGTCGGGCGCGGCGGCCGGGCGGGCGATGGCGGACCGCGCGGTGGGCAGCGGGGCGGCGGCCGAGCGTTTCGCCCGCATGGTCCACGCGCTGGGCGGACCGTCCGACCTCCTGGACCGGCCCGATGCGCATCTGGAAATCGCGCCGGTGGTGCGCCCGGTCTTCGCGGAGCGGACGGGCTGGGTCGCTGCCGTCGACACCCGCGCGGTCGGCATGGCGGTGGTGGCGCTGGGCGGCGGGCGGACCAAGGTGACCGACGCCATCGACTTCGCGGTCGGCTTCGACGCCGTCGCCGGGCTGGGGGCGGAGGCCGGGCCGGACCGGCCGCTGGCCTTCGTCCACGCGCGGACGGAGGCCCAGGCCGACGAGGCGGCGGAGCGGGTGCGGCGGGCCTTCATCATCGGCGACACGGCCCCGGTGCGCGGTCCGCTGATCGCCAAGCGGGTGTAAGCGGCGGCGGCCTCGACGATGACAGCGTGAACCGCGCCGGAAGAACCGCGCGGGGCTTTCGGGCGACTGGAAGCGGTTGCTCTGAATGTCGAGGCAGGCCATCCCGGCGTTGGTCGCCTCATGCGTTCGGGGCAGGGGGTGGCGTCGATGGCGCTTTCAACCCGCAGCCCGGTTGTCGTGATGGTCGCGGCGCCCGGTTCCGCCGGCCTTGCCGGTGGACGGCCTCTTGGACATCGACCCGGCGGTGCCGGCCAGCGGGGCGGTCGCCGTCGCCATCGTCATGGTGAGCGAAGGCGCGGTGCAAGTTGCAAAATCGGGACAACACGCAAAACGCAAGGAACATTTTTCCATGCACGCCACCAGTGCGTCAAAATGACCGACCCCTTCCCGAAAATAGTAGAAAAAATGTTAACGATTCCGGTGTTTAATATTCGCAAGAGAACGAATCTCATTGAAGTGAGATCCCTTAAGCGAATCTCGCATCAATCCAAATTCGCTTTCAGGTGAAAATTGTCCAATTCAGCTGTCTTTCTGTGGTGTGCACTTTCTTTGGTGCGCAGAAAGGAGGATTTTCTTTTTATAAGATGGATCGTTCCTTTTCTGGAAACTTTGGTAAAGGAGACTCATGCAGGCGCGACGTAGCTTGGAGGCAATCTCGCCGATACTGGAGCAAATTCTATACGGTGGTTCCAGCGTATCGATGAATCTGTTGTCTATTACGAGAAGTTTGCCAGAGACAGCCCATTTGTTTCGGAATGGGGGTTTGAACCGCATTATCCTTTTCAAATATCCGAATTTTGATGAAAGCCAAGGCGACGGCCACGATTTCTTGAATTGTGGCGCGGGGAGCGTAGCCATCAAGCGTCCGGTCGAAACCGGCATTTATATTCCCCATGACGAATGCCAGTGGGAAACCGGTGGGGTTGCCATCTATCTGCGTTCCCGCAACAGCACCGTGCTGTTGCAGGAGCATTTTGGCCCTGAGGCGGTGGAGCAGGAGACGGTCTGCAACGACCTTAGCCTCCTGTCCCTGATCGACAACATTCCGTCTCTGGACGCCTTTCTGCTGAAAACCTACTTCGAGGCCAAGAAGATTCGGGTCGATCAGCGGTATTGGCAGATTGCCGCAGAAGAGGAGTCCCAGCTGCGCCGGATGATCAGCCGGCGAGTGGAACCGATTGTGCGCAAGGCCGTCAGCGATGGTTTGGGCGGCGAGGCAATCGTCGGGCGGTTTCTGGACGCCATCTGGAATCCGGACATGGAGGAGGCCGGGCATTTCGTGTCGGCCTTCGGCATCGATCATTCGGAAGCGGACGCGATTTTCAGCGCCTGGAAAGGCATTACCTTCTACGAATACCAGCTTCGCCGCATTGCTCCGCGGATCCGTACCATCAACGCGTGGCTGCGATCCCAGGACTGCGTGCCGGCCGACTTGAGGAATCACCGTCCCTACGATGAGCAACTGATGATGCACATCGAGCGTGTGAGCCATATGCTCAACGCCACTCTGCTGGATATCCGCCACATTCTCGGAGAATACGAGAGGGGCTTCAACGCGCTGATAAGCGGGTACCCGTCCCTGTTTCGCGACTTCCTGCGCACGATCCATGCACGCTACTGGCTTCTGGGCTATTGCGTGTCGGCATTGATCAGCGTGGTGCATCTGGACAGCCGTTGCATGAAGAACTTTCCGTCTCGCCATGTCGATTTCGAAACGCTGAACCGCCTTCTGCGCCAATTCGATATCGCCCTGGACCGGCGCCGGGAGCAGAAATCGGCGTTTTAGTCGTTGAAGTTCCAAGCAGGCGTGGCGGCGGCCCGCACCCCAGAGGCGGACACGACGAAGCCCCCGCTCCGTCCCGTGAGGGAGGAAGCGGGGGCGTAGAACCCGCAGGCTCCTCAGTCGTCGCCGTGCCCGTGGGCCAGCGCACCGCCATGGGGCACCGCCGCCGCCGGCTTCCCGGCCCCGGCCAGCTTGCGCAGCAGCACGTAGAACACCGGCGTCAGCACCAGGCCGAACAGGGTGACGCCGATCATCCCGGCGAACACCGCGACGCCCATCGCGTGGCGCATCTCCGCGCCGGCCCCGGTGGAGGTCACCAGCGGCACCACGCCCATGATGAAGGCGATCGACGTCATCAGGATCGGACGCAGCCGCAGCCGGCTGGCCTCGACGGCCGCCTGCACCACGCCGTGGCCCTGGTGCTCCAGTTCGCGGGCGAACTCGACGATCAGGATGGCGTTCTTCGCCGACAGGCCGACCAGCACCATGAAGCCGATCTGCGTGAAGATGTTGTTGTCGCCCCCCGTCAGCCACACCCCGGCCAGCGCCGACCCCAGGCTCATCGGCACGATCAGCAGGATGGCGAGCGGCAGGGTCAGGCTCTCGTACTGCGCGGCCAGCACCAGGAAGACCAGCAGGATGCTGATGGGGAAGATCCACAGCGCGGCGTTGCCGGTCAGGATCTCCTGGTAGGTCAGGTCGGTCCACTCGAACCGCACGCCGCGCGGCAGGGTCTCCTGCGCGATGCGCTCGGCCGCCGCCTGGGCTTGGCCCGAGGAGAAGCCGGGCGCCGCCCCGCCGTTGATGTCGGCGGCGGTGTAGCCGTTGTAGCGGACCACCATCTCCGGCCCGTAGCTCTGCTTGACCGTGACCAGCGAGGAGAGCGGCACCATGTCGCCCTGGGCGTTGCGGGTCTTGAGCAGGCCGATGTCGGCGGAATCGGCGCGGAAGGGCGCGTCGGCCTGGACGCGGACCTGGTAGACGCGGCCGAAGCTGTTGAAGTCGTTCACGTAGAGCGAGCCGAGGTAGATCTGCATGGTGTCGAACACCTCGCCGATGGCGACGCCCTGCTGCTTGGCCTTCACCCGGTCGAGGTCGACGTCGAGCTGCGGCACGTTGATCTGATAGCTGGAGAAGCTCGGCCCCAGCTCCGGCGTCTGCATCGCCTTGGCCATGAAGGAATTGACCGCCGCGTTCAGCGCCTCGTAGCCCAGCGCGCCGCGGTCCTCCAGCTGCATCTTGAAGCCGCCCAGCGTGCCCAGCCCCATCACCGGCGGGGGCGGGAAGATGGCGACGAAGGCCTCCTTCAGCCCGGCGTAGCGTTTTTGCAAATCACCGGCGATGGCGAGGGCCGACAGCGACGGGTCGTGGCGCTCGGCGAAGGGCTTCAGCGTGACGAAGACGATGCCGGCGCTGGAGCTGTTGGTGAAGCCGTTGACCGACAGGCCGGGGAAGGCGACGGCGCTCTGCACGCCGGGGCGGGCCAGGGCGATGTCGGTCATCTGGCGGATCACCGCCTCCGTCCGGTCGAGCGAGGCGCCGTTGGGAAGCTGGGCGAAGCTGATCAGGTACTCCTTGTCCTGGGCCGGGACGAAGCCCATCGGCACGGCACGGCCGAGCAGCACGGTGACGCCGAGCAGCCCGACATAGACCAGCATCATCAGGCCCTTGCGCCGCACCACCCCGCCGACGCCCCGTCCGTAGCCGGTCGAGGCGCGGTGGAAGACCCGGTTGAACAGCCCGAAGAAGCCGCCGAAGACGCGGTTCATCCCACGGGTCAGCCAATCCTGCGGCTGGTCGTGGCCGCGCAGCAGCACCGCCGCCAGGGCCGGCGACAGGGTCAGCGAGTTGAAGGCGGAGATCACGGTGGAGATCGCGATGGTCATCGCAAACTGCTTGTAGAACTCGCCGGTCAGGCCGGACATGGCGGCGAGCGGCACGAAGACGGCGACCAGCGTCAGCGCGATGGCGATGATCGGGCCGCTCACCTCCTGCATGGCGCGGTAGGTGGCTTCCTTGGCGGACAGGCCGTTCTCAATGTTGCGCTCGACGTTCTCGACGACGACGATGGCGTCGTCCACCACGATGCCGATGGCCAGCACCATGCCGAACAGCGACAGCGCGTTGATCGAATAGCCGAGCCCCAGCATCAGCGAGAAGGTGCCGACGATGGAGATCGGAACCGCCAGCAGCGGGATGATCGAGGCGCGCCAAGTCTGGAGGAAGACGATGACCACCAGCACCACCAGCGCGACGGCTTCGAGCAGGGTGTGGATCACCGCCTCGATGCTGGAGCGGACGAACTGGGTCGGGTCGTAGACGATGCTGAAATCGACGCCGTCGGGCATGTCGGCCTTCAGTTCGGCCATCGTCGCGCGGACCTGATCGGAGATCGCCAGCGCGTTGGCGCCCGGCGACTGGTTGATCGCCATCGCCACCGCCGGCTTGTTGTCCAGCAGGGAGCGCAGGCCGTACTGCGAGGCCGCCATCTCCACCCGCGCCACGTCGCGCAGATAGGTGACGCCGCCCTCCGCGCCGGCCTTCAGGACGATGGCGCCGAACTCCTCGGGCGTGGTCAGACGGCCCTGCGCGTTGATCGAGAGCTGCAGCGGGGTGTTCGGCAGCGAGGGCGAGGCGCCGATGACGCCGGCCGCGACCTGGACGTTCTGCTCGCGGATCGCCGCCACCACGTCCGACGCGGTCAGGCCGCGCTGGGCGACCTTGGCGGGGTCGAGCCAAACCCGCATCGAATAGTCGCCCGAGCCCCAGACCTGCACCTCGCCGACGCCGGGGATGCGGCTCAGCCGGTCCTTGACGTTGAGGACCGCGTAGTTGCGCAGGTAGGTCATGTCGTAGCGGTCGTTGGGCGACAGCAGATGCACGACCATGGTCAGTGTGGGCGAGCTCTTGACCGTCGTCACGCCCAGCCGCTGCACGTCGGAGGGGAGGCGCGGCAGCGCCTGCGACACCCGGTTCTGCACGAGCTGCTGCGCCTTGTCCGGGTCGGTGCCCAGCTTGAAGGTCACGGTCAGCGCCATGTTGCCGTCGCTGTTGGCCTGCGACTGCATGTAGAGCATGTTCTCGACGCCGTTGATCTGCTCCTCCAGCGGAGAGGCGACGGTCTCGGCGATGACCTTGGGGTTGGCGCCCGGAAACTGCGCGCGGACGACGACCGACGGCGGAACGACCTCCGGGTATTCGGAGATCGGCAGTTGGAACAGCGAGATCGCTCCCGCCAGGAACAAGGCCACCGACAGGACGCCCGCGAAGATCGGGCGGTCGATGAAGAATTTCGAGATGTTCATGATGGCTCTCCCGGCGTGCGGGGATCGGGTTCGGGAAGGCGGGGCGGGCGTGGATTTGCGGCCCCCTCCCCAGCCTTCTGAAAAGGGAGGGGCAAAGAACGCCCATTCCCTCTCCCGCGACAGCGGGGGAGGGTCAGGGAGGGGGCCGCAAATTCGCGCCGGATCGGCGCCGGTGGGGTCAGGGTTTCGTCGAAGCGGTCTGGATGGCGTCGTTGGGCGCGCCCATCGCCACGATCTTCGGGCTGATGCGGGCGCCGGGGCGGGCGTGCTGGGTGCCGTTGACGACGATGCGCTCGCCGGCCGCAAGCCCGCTCGTCACCACCCGCAGGCCGTTCTGCGCCGGGCCGGGCGTGATCGCGCGGTACTGCACCGTGTCGTCGCCGGCCACCACCAGGACGAACTTCTTGTCCTGGTCGGTGTTGATGGCGCGATCCTCGACCATCAGCGCGTCGTGCGGCACGCTGCCGCCGACCTTGAGCCGGGCGTAGAGGCCGGGAACCATCACGCCGTCGGCGTTGTCGAACTTGGCGCGCACGCGGATGGTGCCGGACACGGCGTCGAGCCGGTTGTCGACATGCTCCACCGTGCCGTTGCGCGAATAGCCGGTCTCGTTGGCGAGGCCGAGCTGGACCGGCACGTCGGAGGCGTCCTTCACGCTGGCGATGTGGCGCAGGTAGGTCTGCTCGTCCACGTCGAAGGAGGCGTAGATCGGCGAGACCGAGACCAGCGTGGTCAGCGGCGCCGCCGTGGCGCCGGACGCGACGACGTTGCCGACCGTCGCCTCGGCGCGCGAAACGCGGCCCGACACCGGGGCGGTCACCTGGGTGTGCTCCAGGTCGAGCCGGGCGAGGTCGAGCGCCGCCTGCGCCGCCTTCAGGTTGGCGGCGGCCTCGCGGGCGCCGTTTTCCTTCTCGTCGAGCGACTGGCGGGAGATGGTGGCGTTCTGGACCAACCGCTGGGCACGGTCGAGGTCGGCGGCGGTGTAGCGGACGCGGGCCTGGGCGGCGGCGACCTGGGCCTCGGCACGGGCGACCTCGGCCAGATGCGGGCGTGGGTCGATGGTGAACAGCACGTCGCCCTGCTTGACCAGCGCGCCGTTGCGGAAATGCACGGCGGTGATTGCGCCGGACACCTGCGGGCGGACCTCCACCCGGTCAACGGCCTCCAGCCGGCCGGAATAGCTCTGCCAGTCGGTGATCTTGCGGGCGACGACCGGGGCCACGTCGACCTCGGGCGGCGGCGGGGCGGCGGCCGTGGCGGGGGCGTCGGCGTGGCCCTGGGGGATGGCGAAGCCGGTGACGGCGGCGGTCGCCGCGCCAGCGGCGAGCAGAAGAGCGAGTTTGGAGCGGGACAGCGGCATTGGAAATCTCCTGGGGAGAGCGTCAGGCGGTGGCGCCGGGCAGGCGGCGGCGGAAGAAGTCGGCGACCGCCAGCAGCGCCGGGCAGTGGCCGGGCAGGGCGGCGTGGGACAGGGCGGGGAAGCGGGTGACCTCGGTCGGCACCCCGGCCTCGATCAGGCTGGCGGCGTAATGCTCGGCCTCGATGCGCAGCGCGTCGTTCTGCGCGGTGACGATCAGGGCCGGCGGCAGCCCGGCCAGCCGGCGGGAATCCAGCGGGGCGGCGTAGGGGTGCAGCCGTTGCGAGGCCTCGGGCAGATAGGCGCGGTAGCAGGGCGCGCAGGTGGCGGCCGACACGTCCGACCCCATCACCTTGGCGTCGCCGACGCGGGTCAGGCTGGGGTCGAGCATCGGGCCGAGCAGGGCCTGGGCGGCGATGGTCACGTCGCCCTGGTCGCGGGCCAGGAAGGTCAGCGACGCGGCGACGTGGCCGCCGGAATCGTGCCCGGCGACGCCGAGACCCCCCTTGGCGATGTTCAACTCGCGGGCGGCGGCGGCGGTCCACAGGGCGGCGCGGTGGGCGTCGTGGGCGGCGGTGGGGAAGCGGTGGGCCGGGGCCAGCGAATAGCCGACCGACACGACCACCGCCGGCACCGCCTCGGCGATGGCGGCGGCGGCGGTGTCCGCCTCCTCCAGCGAGCCGGAGGTGAAGCCGCCGCCGTGCAGGTAGAGCAGCGCCGGAACCGTCAGCCCGATCAGCGGCCGGTAGAGCCGCAGCCGGATGTCCTGGGCGTGGCCGGCGATGGTCCGGTCATCGACCGCGAGCGGACAGGCGGTCCTTTGTGGCTTCGATGGACGTGACGGCCGACCCATGATCCAACGGTGCCTCGGCACCCCTCCCGCATTGCGATAGGAGGGAGTGTGGGCGCTTGAAGGATCGGAATAAATACCGCGTCAGCGCCCACACAATTCGGATCGGATGAACAATCGGGGCGGATTGGCGGGAAACCGTGCCCCCCTACATCACGCAGAGACAGGCGCTGTCCTGGTCCATGGCGACGCTGTCCACCGCCACCGGGACCGTCTTCGGTTTGGCCTCGGCCCCGCAATCGTAGCCGGGGATGTCCTCGCCCTGCATCAGCGGGCAGCCCTCGAACAGCTCGGCGACCCAGTCGACGAAGGCGCGGACCTTGGGCGACAGGTGGCGGTTGTGCGGGTAGAGCGCCGAGAGCGGCATCAGGGCCGGGCGCCACTCCCCCAGCACCTCCACCAGCGCGCCGCTGCGCAGGTGGGGCAGCACCATGAAGCGGGCGGTCTGGCCGAGGCCCAGCCCCTCCAGCGCGCAGGTGACGTAGGCGTCGGCGTCGTTGACCGCGACGTTGCCGGCCATCTTCACCTCCTGCACGACGCCGTCGCGCTCGAAGCTGAACTCCATGAGCTTGCCGGTGCGGGTGAAGTAGTTGACGGCGATGTGCCGCTCGAGATCCTCGATGGTCTTGGGGGTGCCGTGCCTGGCGAAATAGGCCGGGCTGGCGACGGTGACCGGGCGGAAGGCGCCGACCCGCCTAGCGATCAGGCTGGAATCCTGGAGGTCGCCGACCCGCAGCACGCAGTCCACCCCTTCCTGGATCAGGTCGATGGGGCGGTCGCTCATGCCGATCATGATCTCGATGTCGGGGTAGCGGGCGTGGAACTCGTGGATGGCCGGGATGATGACCAGCCGGCCGAGCGAGCCCGGCATGTCCACCCGCAGCCGGCCGCGCGGGGTCTTGCGGGCGCTGGTGAAGGAGGCCTCGACCTCCTCGACGTCGGACAGGATGCGGGTGGCGCCCTCCAGATAGGCGGCGCCGTCGAGCGTCAGGCTCAGCTTGCGCGTCGTCCGCTGCAGCAGACGGACGCCCAGCGCCGCCTCCAGGTTCTGGATGGTCGTCGTCACCGAGGCGCGGGGCAGGCCCAGCGTGTCGGCGGCCTTGGTGAAGCTGTTGACCTCGACGACGCGGGCGAAGACGCGCATCGCGTGCAGTTTGTCCATGGGACGGTCCATCGACTGTGGGGTGCCGGAGGGGCCTATCTAAGCATGCCCTGGGCCGAAATCGATGGGACCTTTCGGATTTGTGGGGAGTGCGGCTCCGGTTGCCCCCACCCTTCCTCCCCCGCTGGGCGGGGGAGGGGACTGCCGCCGGATTTTTGCAAAGGTCCTGTCCCCCTCCCCTGCCCAGCGGGGGAGGGCCGGGGTGGGGGCAACCGTGGCTGAACTCAAGCCCCCGCCGTGACCGGCTTCGCGGCAACCGGGCGACGGCCCAGCGTCGGCACCAGCAGGGCGGCGCCCAGGCACAGCACCCCGGCGACGAAGAAGGCCGGCAGGTAGCTGTCCAGCGTGCTGCGGGCATAGCCGGCGCCGAAGGCCGCGCAGGCGCCGCCGATCTGGTGCCCGGCGAAGATCCAGCCGAAGACGAGGTTGGCGCGCTCCCGCCCGAAGCGCTCGGCGGTCAACCGTACGGTCGGCGGAACGGTGGCGATCCAGTCCAGCCCGTAGAACACCGCGAAGAAGGACAGCCCGTACACCGTGAAGTCCGAATAGGGCAGGTACAGCAGCGACAGCCCGCGCAGGCCGTAATACCAGAACAGGAGCCAGCGGTTGTCGTAGCGGTCGGACAGCCAGCCCGACGCCACCGTGCCGATGAAGTCGAAGATGCCCATCACCGCCAGCAGCCCGGCGGCCCGCACCTCCGGGACGCCGAAATCGACGCAGAGCGGGATCAAATGGATCTGGATCAGCCCGTTGGTGGAGGCCCCGCAGATGAAGAAGGTGGCGAACAGCACCCAGAACACCCGCGTCCGCGCCGCGTCGCGCAGGGCGCCCAGCGCCGCCCCCGCCACCGACGGCGGCAGCGGCGCGGCGGCGGCCGGCGCCGTGCCCTCCTCGCCGTAGGCGGCCAGCCCGAGGTCGGACGGGCGGTCCCGCATCAGGGCGAGCACGGCCAGCGTCGCCACCCCCAGCAGTCCGATCAGCAGCGCCAGCGCCGTGCGCCAGCCGAACTGGTCGGTCAGCATCGACAAGAGCGGCATGAAGACGAGCTGCCCGGTGGCCGAGCTGGCGGTCAGCAGCCCGACGACCAGCCCGCGCCGCGTGGTGAACCAGCGCGTGGCGACGGTGGCGCCCAGCACCAGCGCGGTCAGCCCGGTGCCGAAGCCGACGACGATCCCCCACAGCAGGATCAGCTGCCACAGCTCGCGCATGGCCAGCGACAGCAGCAGCCCGCTCCCCACCAGCGTCAGCGAGGACAGCGCCATCCGCTTGACCCCGTAGCGGTTGATCAGCGCGGCGGCAAACGGCCCCATCAGCCCGAACAGCAGCAGGCGGATGGCGAGCGCGATGGAGATGTCGGCGGTCGACCAGCCGAACTCGCGCTGGAGGGGGAGCAGCAGCACGCCGGGCGCCCCCACGGCGCCGGCCGACACCAGCATGGTCAGGAAGGTGACGGCGACCGTGACCCAGCCGTAATGGACGTCGCGGCGCGCCAGGGAGGCGGCGACACGGGATGACAGCATGACCGCGACTCCGCTCAGAAGGGCCGTTCGACGGCGATGGCGGTGGCCTCGCCGCCACCGATGCACAGCGCCGCGATCCCGCGCCGCTGGCCCCGCGCGGCCAGCGCGTGCAGCAGCGTGACGATCAGCCGCGCGCCGGTGGCGCCGATGGGGTGGCCGAGCGCGCAGGCGCCGCCGTTGACGTTCAGCGCGTCGCGGGGAATGCCGAGGTCGCGCTGCGCCGCCATGGCGACGACGGCGAAGGCCTCGTTGATCTCGAACAGGTCGACGTCGCCGACGCCCCAGCCGACGCGGTCCAGCAGCTTGCGGATTGCCGGGATCGGCGCGGTGGTGAACCAGGCGGGATCCTGGCTGTGGGTGGCGTGGCCGAGGATCGTCGCCAGCACCGGCAGCCTCTCGCGCTCGGCCAGCGAGCGGCGGGTCAGGACCAGCGCGGCGGCGCCGTCGGCGTTGGCCGAGGAGCTGGCTGCCGTGATCGTCCCGTTGGGGCGGAAGGCCGGCTTCAGGGCGGGAATCTTTCCGGGCGAGACCTTCAGCGGGTTCTCGTCGTTCGCCACCAGCGTCTCGCCGCCCTTGACGGCCAGCGTGACGGGGGCGATCTCGGCGGCGAAGGCGCCGCTTTCGATGGCGGCGCGCGCGCGGGTCAGCGTCTCGACGGCGTAGGCATCCTGCTCGGCGCGGGTGAAGCCGTAGAGTTCGGCGGTCGCCTCGCCGAAATCGCCCATCGGGCGGCCGCCCTCGTAGGCGTCCTCCAGCCCGTCGAGCATCATGTGGTCGAGCAGCCGGTCGTGCCCGATCCGGTAACCGCCGCGCGCCTTGGCCAGCAGATAGGGCGCGTTCGACATGCTCTCCATGCCGCCGGCCACGACGATGCCGGCGGAACCGGCGCGGATCAGGTCGTGGGCGAGCATCGTCGCCTTCATGCCCGAGCCGCAGACCTTGTTGATCGTGGTGGCGCCGGTGGCGTCGGGCAGGCCTGCCCCGCGCGCCGCCTGCCGGGCGGGGGCCTGCCCCTGGCCGGCGGGCAGCACGCAGCCGACCAGCGCCTCGTCGACACGGTCGGGCGTCAGGCCGGCGCGGGACAGCGCCGCGCGGATGGCGTGGGCGCCCAGCGCGTGGGCGGGCAGGGCGGACAGCTCCCCCTGGAAACGGCCGAGCGGCGTGCGCGCGGCGGACACGATGACGACGGGATCGTTGCTTTCCATCACGGACGGACTCCTGAAGGGGGGAGGGCGGTCACTGCACCGTCAGGCCGCCGTCGACGTTGATCGACTGGCCGGTGATGAAGGACGCGGCGTCGGAGCAGAGCCAGACCACCGTCTCAGCGACCTCGCGCGGCTGGCCGACGCGGCCGACGGGGTGGAGCGGGCCGAGCGCGGCCTCGACGCGGTCGGCGCCGCCGAACGACCCCTGGCTCATCGGCGTCTGGATGATGGCCGGGCAGACGGCGTTGATCCGCACACCGGATTTGGCGACCTCGATGGCGGCGCTGCGGGTCATGCCCTCCACCGCCGCCTTGCTGGCGGAGTAGGCGGCGTTGCCGGCCAGCCCGATCTGGCCCAGCACCGATCCGGTGGACACGATAGCGCCCTTGCCCTGCCGCAGCATGATCGGCAGTTCGTGCTTCAGGCACAGCCACACGCCCTTGACGTTGACGGCGAGCATCCGGTCGAACGCGTCGTCGGTCATTTCGGTCAAGGGTCCAGCGCTGTGGACGCCGGCGTTGTTGAAGGCGAAGTCCAGGCGGCCATGGTCGCGCTCGATCCGGGCGAACAGCGCCGCGACCTCGGCGGCGTCGGCGACGTCGGCCGGCACGAACACCGCGCGCCCGCCGGCCCGCTCGGCCAACTCCACGGTTTCCCGCCCTTCGGCCTCGCGCCGTCCGGTGACGATCGCCGTGGCGCCCGCCTTCGCGAAGGCCAGCGCCGTCGCCCGCCCGATGCCCGAGGTCCCACCGGTGACCAGGGCCACCCCGCCGCTCATGTCCGCCATTGTCCGTCTCCCGCTTTGGGTTTATGATGATGACCATCATGAATGTCGTCATTGATGATGTCCATCATGAATAACGCCGCCCATTCCGTTTCCGGTGGCGTGGCTGCCATGCGCGAGGTGAGGACGTGAAGGTTTCCAAGGAGAAGGCGGCGGAGAACCGGGCCGCCATCGTCAAGGCGGCGGGGCGGCTGTTCCGCGAGCGCGGCTTCGACAAGGTCGGGGTGGCGGAGATCACCAAGGCGGCCGGGCTGACCCATGGCGGTTTCTACGGCCATTTCCCGTCGAAGGACGCGCTGGCCGTCGAGGCATGCGATGCCGCCTTCGCGGAGAGCCTGGACCGGCTGCCGGCCGACGAGACGGCGACGAGCGGCGCGCTGAACGCCTTCCTGGAGCGCTATCTGCGCGACATCCACCGCGAGCGCCCGGCGGCGGGCTGCCCGATGTCGGTCTTCGCCATGGAGGTCGCGCGGCTGGACCCGGCGTTGCAGTCACGCTTCGGCGAGGGGACGGAGCGCTTCTTCGAGGCGGTGGAGCAGCGGCTGCCGGAGACGCTGGCCGATCCGGCGGCCCGCCGCGCCCGCGCCATCGCCATCGTGTCGGCGCTGGTCGGCGGCATGGCGCTGGCGCGGGCCACCGCGCAGGGCGCGCCGGAGCTGTCGGGCGAGATTCTGGCGGCGCTAAGGGAGCAGCTCCGCGCTTTGGTGGCTTGAGCGGGATTGTGTTGGGTGCGGCCACGCTTGCCCGCGGATCGTCGAGGCGGAGATCGCCGCCTCGCTCCTCGGCATGAAAGCGACGGCATCGTTGCCGTAAGAGGAGGGGGCGCGCAGGGCGCCCCCTCCCGTCAGGACTTCGGCAGGGCGTAGGCGATCACGTGGTCGCCGGTCTTGGTGCCCAGCGATCCGTGCCCCCCGGCGACGACCACGACGTATTGTCGCCCGTCGGCGCCCATGTAGGTCATCGGCGTCGCCTGCCCCCCGGCGGGCAGCCGGCTTTCCCACAGCTGATCGCCGTTCGACACGTCGTAGGCCCGCACGTAATAGTCGATGGTGCCGGACAGGAAGGCGACGCCGCCCGCCGTCACGATCGGCCCGCCGAGGTTGGGAACCCCCATGCGGAAGGGCAGCGGCAGGGCCGACGCGTCGCGCACCGTCCCGTTCTTGTGCTTCCACAGGATTTTGCCCGTCGTCAGATCGGCCGCCGCGACGTAGCCCCAGGGCGGCGACTGGCAGGGCAGGCCGAGCGGCGAGGTGAAAGGCTTGAGCTTCACGGCGAAGGGCGCGCCGAAATTCTCGTTCAACGCCGGCAGGCTCTTCTCCGGCCGGTTCTTGCCCTGGACGTAGAGCGTGGTCGCGTCGCCGCGCGGCACCAGCTGCGACACGAAGGCCAGATAGGTCGGCGTCGTGAAGGCGATCTGCCGGGCCGGATCGACCGCCACGCCGCCCCAGTTGAAGACGCCGAAATTGCCGGGGTAGATCAGCGACGACTGCGTCGACGGCGGGGTGAAGCGCCCCTCGTAGCGCATGCGGTGGAAGGCGATGCGGCAGGCGAGCTGGTCGAACATCGTCGCCCCCCACATGTCCCGCTCGATCAGCGGCGGCGGGTCGTAGGACAGCGCCGAGACCGGCTGGGTCGGCGCGCTGCGGTCGCCCTCGGCCGCGCCCTGGGGGGCCGGCTTCTCGGTGACCGGCAGCAGCGGCTCGCCGGTGCGGCGGTCCAGCACGAAGAGTTCGCCCTGCTTGGTCGGCTGCACCAGCGCCGGCACGATCCGCCCGCCGAGGTTGAGGTCGATCAGGCTCGGCTGGGCCGGCACGTCGTAGTCCCACAGATCGTGGTGCACCGTCTGGAAGTTCCAGCGCACCCGCCCGCTGGCGAGGTCGAGCGCCACCACGGAGGAGGAGAAACGCTCCACCGCTGGGCTGCGGTTGCCGCCCCATTGGTCGGGCGGCTGGTTGCCCAGCGGCACGTAGACCATGCCCAGCGCCTCGTCGACGCTGGAGATCGACCAGCTGTTGGGCGAGTTCGCGGTGTAGGTCCGGCCGGGCGGCAGCGGCGCCGTGTCGTCCGGGTTGCCGGAATCCCAGTTCCACAGCAGCGCGCCGGTCTCGGCGTCGAAGGCGCGGATGACGCCGGACGCCTCGACGGTGGACACGTTGTCGAGCACCGTGCCGCCGACGATCACCCGGTCCCCGGCGACGACCACCGGCGAGGTCGAATAATACGAGCCCGGCCGGACGTTCGGCATGCCGGCCCACAGATCGATCTGCCCGCTGCCGCCGAAGGCCGGGCAGGGCGCGCCGGTCTCCGGGTTGAGGGCGAGCAGCCGTCCGTCGGCCGTGGGCATGAACAGCTGGGCCGGGCAGGCGGTGTTCGCCGCCGCCGAGCGGCGGTAGGACAGCCCCCGGCAGGTCAGGTGCTGGAGCGCCAGCTCGCCCTTGATCTCGGGGGTGACCCGCCAGATCTGGGCGCCGGTGGTGGCGTCCAGCGCGATGACCGACTGGTGCGGCGTGCACAGGAACAGCCGGTTGCCGACCTTGAGCGGCGTGACCTCGAAGGTGGTTTCCTCGGGGTCGCCGGGTTGGCCGCGCGTGTCGCCGGTCTGGTAGTCCCACGCGACCTCCAGCGACTTGGCGTTCGCCGGGGTGATGCGGTCGAGCGGCGAGTAGCGCTGGCCGAAGCCGGTGCGCCCGTAGGCGTGCCATTCGTCGTCCGGCACCGGGGGGTGCGGGCTGGCCGCCGTCGAGGCGACGGTGCGGGGGGCGGGGGTGGTGCCCTCGATCCGGTGGGGATCGACGAACCACGAGGCCGCCGCCACCACCACGGCGAGGCCGAGCGCCGCCGTCAGCGCCAGCCTGGGGCCACGCGTCTCCCCGTCCTGGTCTGTCCGAACACGCCCGAACCCGTCGCGCTCCGTTCCTCCGCCGAGCGCGCGGGTGACCCAGGGCGTCAGCAGGAGGAAGCCGACCACCGCGACAACGTCGCCGCGCGCCGACAGCGGCCACCAGTCAAGCCCCACCTCCCACAGCGCCCAGGCCAGCGTGCCGACGACCAGCAGGGCGTAGACCGTCAGGGCCGCCGGGCTCCGCCGCATCAGCAGCGCCGCCGACAGCAGCAGGGCCAGCCCCGAGACGGCGTAGTACCAGGACCCACCCAGCGCGATCAGCCACACCCCGCCGCCGAGCGCCGCCAGCCCAAGAACCACGAGCACGGCGCCGGCCACCAGAAGGGCGGCGCTTCGTCTTGCTTTTTGCATCTTGCCCTCAAGGACCCGCTTTGTGCGGAGGTGCAACACGCGGCAGACCGCAAGGTTGCCTGGAACCCGCCGTGGCACCCCCTGTTGAATCCGTTGCAGCCACAAAGGAGGATGCCATGCCGCGCGGCGACAAATCGGCTTACACGGACAAGCAGGTCCGCAAGGCCGAGCACATCGAGGAAAGCCACGAAAAGCGTGGGGTTCCGGCCGACGAGGCGGAGCGCCGCGCCTGGGCCACCGTCAACAAGGACGACGGCGGTGGCAAGAAGAGCGGTTCCGGCCGTGGCGCGCACACCGGCCACCCCGCCGCCCACAAGGGTGGGGAGAAGGGCGGCGAAGCCTCGGCCTCGCGTTCGGCGGCCGAACGCTCCGCCTCCGCCAAGAAGGCGGCGGTCACCCGCAAGCGCAACGCCGAGCACCGCGCCCACGGGTAAGGGGCGCCGATACTGGAGGGAGACGGGCACCATGGCACGCTACGATTGGCAGAACGACCGGCCGACGCCGGGGAACTACCGGGGTGTCGGGCCACGCGGCTACCGCCGCTCCGACGAGCGCATCCGCGAGGACATCGGCGACCGCTTGACCGACGACCCGCGTCTCGACGCCACCGGCATCGACGTGTCCGTCGCCCAGGGGGAGGTCACCCTGACCGGCACCGTCGGGCATCGCGCCGACAAGCGCGTGGCGGAGGACATCGCGGAGGCGGTGTCGGGCGTCACCCACGTGCAGAACGACCTGCGCGCCGACCGCGACGCGTGGCAAGGCAGCGTCACCGGGCCGGGCGCCCCCGCCCAAGCCGGCATGGTCGCCGCGCTGAACAACAGCTCGATGGTGCTCGGCAAAGCCCCGCTTCCGGCGGAGCCCGAGGCCGGGGCGCGGAGCGACCGGACGGAACGGGTCGGCGGAGGGGAATGACGCGCGCCGTCGATTTGTTGCGATTTTGTGCTTGACCTGGCAGCCGCGCCTCGGTTACACACTCGCCACGTTGCGGAAACGCGAAGCAAGTCGGTTCGGTTCGGCGGTTTGAGAAAGCCTTCGAACAGTGGTTGTCGGTCGTGTGCCTTGGTGACCTGGTGGTCATGGCGAGGTGCCCAACACCCGATCCCATCCCGAACTCGGCCGTGAAAAGCCTCTGCGCCGATGGTACTGCGTCTTAAGGCGTGGGAGAGTAGGTCGCCGCCAGGTCGCTCAGGCACACGAGACACCCGTCGATACCGACAGGCCTCGCGTCGCAACGAACAGAAACCCCACCGACGCTGCCGCGCCGGTGGGGTTTCTGTTCGTTGGGCCTCAGGCTTCCGGCCACAGCACTGTCCGGTCGATGCCGGCCAGGGTCGAGCGGCCGGTCAGGATCATGGCGATCTCCAACTCGGTCCGCAGAATCTTCAGCACATGCGCGACCCCGACCGCGCCGCCGACCGCCAGCCCGTGCAGGTAGGGGCGGCCGATCAGCACCGCCGAGGCGCCCAGCGCCAGCGCCTTCAGCGCGTCGGTCCCGCGCCGGACGCCGCCGTCCAGCAGCAGCGGCACCCGCCCGCCCACCCGCGCTGCGACGGCGGGCAGCGCCTCGATGGTCGCCGGCACGGTGTCGAGCACCCGCCCGCCATGGTTCGACACGATGATGCCGTCGGCGCCGTGGGCGATGGCGCGCTCGGCGTCCTCGGGGTTGGTGATCCCCTTCAGCAGGATGGGCAGCCGGGTGAAGCCGCGCAGCCACGCGATGTCCGCCCAGCGGGCCGACGACGCCAGCAGGGCGCGCAGCGCCGCCCGCTCGTCCTCGGGCACCGGGGGCTGCGGCTGGCCGCGCAGATTCGCCGCCTCGACGCCGGGCGGCAGGGCGAAGCCGGCGCGCTGCTCGCGGTTGCGCAGGCTGACCGGCGCGTCCACCGTCACCACCAGCGCGCGGTAGCCGGCCGCCTCCGCCCGCCGGACCAGCGCGCCCGACAGCGCGCGGTCGGCCTGCAGGTAGAGCTGGAACCACAGCGGGTGCGCGCCGGACTGGGCGGCGATGTCCTCCAGCGTCACGCTGGCCTGGGTGCTGACGACCATGGCCGCCTCCAGCGCCGCCGCGCCAAGCGCCGTCGCCAGCTCGCCCTCGGGATGCACCAGCTTGTGATAGGCGGTGGGGGCGAGCAGGATCGGGTGGGCCAGGGTCTGGCCGAACAGCGTCACGCGGGTGTCCACGTCGCGCAGGTCGGGCAATGCCTGGGCCTGGAGCTTCAGCCGGGAAAACGCCTCGACGTTCCAGCGGAGCGTCGTCTCGTCGGCCGAGCCGCCCGCGATGTAGGCCCAGGCGTTCTCCCCCATGCGCGCCCGCGCGTGCGGTTCGTAATCGGTGACGGCGGCGATGTCGGTCGGGATCATGGGCGCACTCGACAGGAATAAGACTTAGTCGCGATTGAATGGCCCCAGATGTACGCCCATCCGGCCGGACGGTCCAAACGCTTCGTGGCGGGTGCGTCAAAAGACGCGTTCTGGAAAAATGCGTGGGGGCTGAAAAAAGGCGTTGCCAAGCTCCGTCCAAAGGTCCTATACACCGCCTCCCGCAGCGAGGCGCCGACGACAAGCCGGCAACGAAGCGCGGGATTTGGAAGACGCGGTGAAGTAGAAAAGAGCCTCTGAAAAAGAAGCTTGACACGAAAAACCGGATCGACTAAATAAAGGTCAAGACAAACGGCGGACCAAAACGAACGGTTCGCCAGAGACAAAGGCGGCGCTTCAGCGCTGCGGGATGTTTGACAAGTTTATACCGTGTTGTGAGAAGGGATGCGCAGGCGGCGGTGAGGGTTTCACCGTTT
>NZ_RZIJ01000027.1 GCF_003989665.1 Azospirillum doebereinerae
CCGGCGGGCGCCGCTGGCGACCGCGCTCGGCGCGCGGCGGCGGCGGCTCGACCGCCTGATCGCCCTGGCGGTCGAAGCCGCTCCGGCCGCCGGGCCCGCCGGCGGGGGCTTCCACGGCCGCTCCTTCGTGGAGGCGGTGGAGATCGGCTGGTGGTACGCGGCGGTGCTGCCGGGCGGGCGGGCCATCGTCACGCTGATGACCGACGACGACATCGCCCGCGCCGGCGGTCTGGCCGGCGCGGACGCCTTCCGCTCCGCCTGGGCGGCCACCGCGCGCCTGCGCGATCTGGTTCCGCCGCCGGAAGACGGCCCCGGCGCCGGAACGGCCCCGGCGGTCTTCTCGGCCGCCTCGCAGCACGTCGACCGGGCGGTCGGCGCCGGCTGGATCGCCGTCGGCGACGCGCTGATCGGCTTCGACCCGCTGACCTCCTCCGGCATCGCCGGGGCGCTCGACGACGCGCTGGCCGCCGCCGACACCATCCTGCGCTGGTTCTCCGGCGACGGCGCCGCGGCGCGCGACGCCGCGATCGGCTACGCCCGGCGCGCCGAGGACACGCTGCGCCGCTATCTGGCCGAGCGGACCCACCATTACACCGCCGGGGGCCGCTGGCCCGACGCCCCCTTCTGGAGCCGCCGGGCCGCGCGGTGAGCGTGGATGCGGTGAGCCTGGATCAGGCCGACGCCACCCGGTCGGCCACCCAGCTGTCGAAGTCCACGTGCAGGCTTTCCGGCAGCTTGGCCCGGACGGCGCGGTCGTCCTGGGCGGCGTCCCGCAGAAGCTGGACCTGGATCTGGTAGTCGCCGACCACGATGCCGTTGGCGATCATGGTCGTCGGTCCGGCCCCCTCGGGAACGAGCCACAGGTTGAACAGGCCGCCGTTGGTCTGGGTCTCCTGGCGGGTGGCGGTCACCGTCGTCGTGCCGTCGCGGGTCAGCACCGTGTCGCCGACCGCCAGCGCCCCCGCCTGGACCGTGCCGGCCGGCGTCACCACCGGGTGGGTGGCCGATCCGGCGAGGGTGGCGCCGTCGGCGAACTCCAGCACGGTGATCGGCCCGCTGTGCGGCTGCGCCAGGGTCGCCTGCACCGGCCGGGTACCGTCGCCGCTGACGACGACGTCCTCGGACGTGAAGTCCTCCACCGCCTTGGTCGTGCCATCGGCGAGCGTGATCTGCGTGCCGGCGACCAGGCAGTGCCAGACATAGACGATGGGCTTGATGAAGGCGACGCCGTCCTTCGAATCGGTGTCCGGCGATTGCGAGCTGACGATGCTCGACCAGCCCGATCCGTGCCTTTCATAGTCCTCGAAGGTCACGGTGACGCGGGCGCTGAAGAAGGCCTGCGTGTCCGCAGCCCAATTTTTGGAAGGGAATTCGATGGCGTCGCCCGCACTGTCGTAGGACGCCCTCAGCAGGAACGTCAGCGTCCGCCCTTCGGGATCGGTATCGTCGATTCGGAAGTGCGGCAGGTAGCGCGAAGCGTCGCCGCCGGTCAGTTCGGAGATGCCGCCCTCCTTGTGAGCCAGGTAAAATTCCAAGAACGGGGGGTAGCTGTCGAGCGGAGCCAGCTTGTAGTCAAACTTCATACTTCCGGCCAGCGGAAGAAGCAGAGGATTATTGCCAAGATTGGACATATTTTGCCAATACCAGTAATCAATATCGGTTTTATTCCTTGTACCTTGGTTGTTGTCGTAGCCGCGCGCCAGACCGATGACGATGTCGTTCAGGTCGCCGGTCTTGCGGTCGCTGCGGATGGTGGGATCGACGACGACCGGGTCGCGCGACGCCTGGGAGGCCCAGGGAGCCGCCGTCGAGGACACTTCGACCGTGCCGTCCTGGTAGGTGATCGCGAAGGAGATGATGCCGGTCATCGTGCCCGTCGGCAGCGCCGGCAGGGCGGTTTCCGGGTTGGTCTCCACGAAGATCGTCTGGGTGGCGAAGCTGACCGCGACACCGGAGGCCAGCGAGGTCCTGGTGCCGCCGTTCTCGTTGACGACGTTCAGCCAGACGATGGCCTGGGCCACCGGCCGGATCCGGCTCAGGACGGCGCGGGCGGTGACCGCCTTGTTGCTCTGAAGGCTCGAAATGAACTCGACATACTGGCCGTCGGTAACGCCGCTGCTCTCGGTCGCTCTGCTCGTCGCCGTGCCTCCGCTCCCGATGGCCTTGAACAGCCCCGGGTAGCGCGCGGGGGTCAGCCCGCTGCGTTCGGCGTTGTCCTGCAGGAACGCCGTGTGCAGCGGATCGCCCGCCGGCGGGGCGCCGTCGGTCTTCAACGCATCCAGAACCTGGGCCAAATGGTCGTTCTGGGACTGGTTCAACGAGACCTGCATAAATCGATTCCCCCGATCAATCAGTTATTGCCGATTTTTTCGAGCGATCGAAAATCACACCCGGAATACATGCGTCTCCCGAGAGATAATCATTTGGCAGAATTTGCAATGATTACCAATGAGTGATTTTTTGACGGCTCATGCAACCAGTAAACTTCATGGTGATTGCTTTTTCAACCAGGGAATCGAGGCCGGGGTGAAGCGCATGGGTTGAGGAAAGAACGCGCCGCGTCACGCCGGCCGGGGGCGTTTCCGGATCAGCCGCACCGAGGCGAAGCCCAGCAGCGCGGTCAGCGCGCCGACCCCCAGGAACAGCGGTGGGAAGCCGGTGTGGTCGGAGATGGCGCCGTACAGCACCGGCCCGATGCCCTGCCCGATGAAGAAGGACGAGGCGAACAGCGCCAGCGCCGACCCGCGCGCGGTCGGGGCCAGCTCCGTCGCCTGGGTCTGCATGGTGTTGTGCAGCATGTAGAAGCCGAACCCGGCGACCAGGAAGGCGGCGCTGACCACCGGCCAGGGCACCGGGAAGGCGATCACCAGATAGGCCAGCCCGGCCAGCAGACCGCCGCCTTTCATCATGCCCCATTGGCCGAGCGAGGCGATCAGCCGGCGCACCACCGCGCTGTAGGCGACGCCGCCGATGGCGAAGGCGGCGATGGTCAGCCCCGCCTCGAAGGCGCCGGCCGCGCCGTGGGACATCAGGACCGGGGCGACGAAGGGGAAGATGCCGAAGATCAGCAGCCCCTCGCCGGCCACCGTGGCGAAGACGAACAGCGAGGCCGGGTTGCTCAGCACGGTGGCGTAGCGGCGCTTGGCGTCGGCGACCGACAGGGGGGAACGGGTCTCCACCTCGCCGCGCAGGCCGATCATGGCGGCGGCGCAGATCAGCGCCGTCAGCCCGGCGGCCAGCCCGAAGACGGCGCGCCAGCCGAAGGCCTCCGCCATCATCCCCGCCACCACCGATCCCGACATCTGGCCGAGGATGACCGCCAGCAGGAAGCGGCTGATGGAGATCTGGCGCTCCTCGTAGGCGACGCGGTCGCCGATCAGCGCCATCGAGGCCGGGATGATGCCGCCCGCGAAGGCGCCGGCCAGGATGCGCCCGGCCATCACCGTGGCGTAGCTGGGGGCGATGGCCGACAGCGCCAGCCCGACGGTCAGGATGGCCAGCGCCAGCCGCACCAGCCGCGACTTGCCGATGGCGTCGCCGACGGGGCCCAGCACGACCTGCATCAGCGCGTAGGGCAGGGTGTAGGCCGAGGCCAGCAGCGCCGCCTGCCGCACCGTCACGTCGAGGTCGGCGGCGATGATGGTCAGCATCGGGTCGGTGGTGCGCAGCGAGAAGGCGCTCGCGAAACCGGCGAGGCCGAGGAGGAAGATCAGGCGCATGGGCGGATGGCTGGCTCGGGAGACGGAGGACGGTTAAGAGGCCGAAGCTTAACCGCGTTGCCGGGCGACGTGGTGGTGAGGGTTGGGCGTGGCTGTCATGCGCGGGGTGCGGAGGCGGCGCCCCGGCGGAGGCTGCGTCGCGGGGCTCCGTTTCGTGGGAGACCGCAAGAGCGGTCGAGTTCGACAAGTTGCTTGAGAAGAAATGTTATCTCTCATTAGATGAGTGAATTGAATGAATTTCCCGAAAACAGGGATTTCCCGGAGGCTGACCCGATGCCCATTCCGAAACGACCGGCCGATCTCCGCCGGTCCCGCGCCGGCTTGGCGGCGCTGGCGACCCTGACCCTGCCGGCGCTGCTGGCCGCCGCCCCGGCCGGGGCGCAGGACGCCGCGCTTCGCCGTTTCGCCAACCCGCCGGTGGCGTTGCCGGAGGCGTCGTTGGGGGTTCCGCCGCCGTCCTCCCTGGTGGAGCAGAAGCGCGGCGCCGTCGCCGCTCCCGACACGCGCGGCACCATCGTCTATGATTTCGACATCAGGATGGTCGAGGGGAAGATCTACAACCCCTGGACCAAGACGGACGACACGGTGAAATTGCGGGCCTACCAGGGCACCATGGTGGATCCGGCCGTGCCCTTCCTGGCGCCGACCATCACCATGAAGCCCGACCAGACGGCCCGCATCACGCTGAACAACAGGCTGGAGCCGGAGCCGGGCTGCGAGCGCAACATCCTGTCGGTCAACGTCCCGCACTGCTTCAACACCACAAATCTGCACAGCCACGGGCTGTGGGTGTCGCCCACCGGCAACAGCGACAACGTGATGATCACGATCAAGCCGGGGGTCAGCTTCCAGTATGAGTACAACGTGCCGAACGACCATCCGGCCGGCACCTTCTGGTACCACCCGCACAACCACGGATCGACCGCGCTCCAGGTGTCGAGCGGCATGGCCGGCGCCCTGATCATCAAGGACGAGCGCAAGCCCTTCGTCACCGGGGAGGGACGGAAGGTGCCGGGCGACATCGACATCCTGCTGAAGGATTCGAAGGGCGAGGCGTTCCCCGACAAGGCCATCGTGTTCGAGCAGGTCCAATACGCCTGCCGCGACGCCGAGGGGCACATCGAGCCCTGGGACAAGAGCCTGGGCGTGACCCTGTCCCCCTGGGATTGCGAGAAGGGGCAGGTCGGCCAGATCACCAGCTACGACCAGTTCGGCCCGAACACCCAGTGGCAGAACTCCGGCCGCTTCACCTCGATCAACGGGCGGGTCCAGCCCCTGATCGACGGCGTCACCGCCGGCCGGTTCGAGCGTTGGCGCCTGATCCACGCCGGCGTGCGCGAGACGGTGAACGTCCAGTTCCAGCGCCTGAAGCCCGGCGCCCCCGACGCCCGCACCGTGGCCGCCGCCGACCAGCCGGCCTGGATCGCCGCCAACTGCCAGGGCGCCCCGCTGCCGTCCTGGGAAATCGCGCTGGACGGCCTGACCCGCGCCCAGGCGCGCCAGACCGCGCGGTCGATCCTGCAGCCGGGCTACCGCGTCGATCTCGTGACCTATTTCCCCGACGAGGGGAGCTACTGCGTCCTCGATTCCAGCAGCACCGGCAGCGCCAACGTCAGCGCCACCGACAAGGAGGCCCGCCTGCTGGGCGTGGTGCAGGCGACCAAGGGGACGGCGCCGTCCTCGGCGGATCCGGCGGCGCTCCTGCGCGACCAGATGACCGAGGCGGCGCGCCGGACCCTGGACGGCGCCGTGCTGGAGGAGGTCGTCGCCGGGCTGGCCAACAACCTGCGGCTGGAGAACTTCGTCTGGCACAAGACCGTCGAGGAGAAGGAGCTGACCGGCGCGCAGGAACTGGTCTTCAACATCACCACCGACCCGTCCGGCAACGCGGTGTTCCAGGTCAACGGCGAGTCCTTCCAGCCGAACCGGATCGACCGCGATCTGCTGCTGGGCAGCGTCGATCAGTGGACCCTGACCTCCGAACTCGCCAGCCATCCCTTCCACATCCACGTCAACCCGTTCCAGATCGTCGAGATCCGCAACAACGAAGGGGTGGACGTCAGCGGCAACGCCCTGCCGGCGAACGCGGCCGACGAGCAGTACCGCGGCCTCAAGGGAACCTGGAAAGACACGCTGTGGGTGCAGAACGCAGGGTCGTCCACCCCGAACAAGGGGAAGTACACGGTCGTCGTCCGCACCCGCTACCAGCGCTACATCGGCGAGTTCGTGCTGCACTGCCACATCCTGGACCATGAGGACCAGGGCATGATGCAGAACGTCCGCATCTCCGTTCCCGACGGCAAGGGCGGGATCGCGCACGCGCATCACTGACGGCGTGGTCTCCCGCCTTCCCCGGCAGGGGCAGGGGGGAGACCGCTCATCCCCGGCGCTGGAGTCCCGTGGCGAAGCGGCGGCCGTTGCGGACGTAGTGCCGGGCCGTCTCCAGCAGCTTGGCGACGGCCGCCTCGTCCAGTTGGCGCACGACTTTTCCCGGCGCGCCGACCACGAGGCTGTTGTCCGGGATGACCTTGCCTTCCGTCACCAGCGCGTTCGCCCCGACGATGCAGTTCCGGCCGATGACGGCGCCGTTGAGGATCGTCGCCCCCATGCCGATGGTGGTCGTGGCCCCGATGGTGCAGCCGTGCAGGATGGCGCGGTGGCCGATGGTGCAATTCTCCGCGATGGTCAGCGGGAAGCCGGGGTCGCTGTGCAGGACGGCCCCGTCCTGGAGGTTGCTGCCGGTGCCGACGTCGATCAGCTCGTTGTCGCCCCGGATGATGGCGCCGAACCAGACGCTGGAATCGCTGCGCAGGCGCACATGGCCGGCGATGACCGCGTCCGGCGCGATCCAGGCGACGTCGCTCGCGATGTCGGGGTGGAAATCGTCGAGATCGTAGATTGGCATGCCCATGACTCCTGCCCTGGTCGCGTGAGGCCGCCGCGCGGCGGCGCATCCTGCGCGAGGATGGTTGCCGATGCAACGCCGTGTGGCGTGGCAGGACAGGGGTTGGCGGGCGCCGCCCCCGTCGCGACGGCGTCGGCGTTCCGGTCGCGCAGGTCCGGGAGGCGTTTTTTCATAAGGTCGCTGACTCGTGTGGGAGAAGAGGTTATAGGATCGTTGTCCTCTATCTTGATTGCGGAAGCCATGACCGACCTGTACCTTCCGAACGACGTCTACGATGCACTGACATCCGCACTTGCAGCGAAACTGCCGGAATTCGACGAGGAGCGGCCGATGTTGGATCGACGCGACCGCGCCGCCTGGGTGCTCGCCGAAGCCGGACTGTGGTCCCAACGGGTGCGCGACGACCTCGACGCCATGGACCGGATCGCCGCTGTCCCTTGACGGATGACGGCGGCACAGGGCGCAACAGCCCGTGCTGGACGTTCGCGTCATCGTGGGTGGTTGACATGACCGACGAAGGTTTCGCATCGCTGGCGGTGCGGCAAAGGACAGACCCGGTCGATGTGGAGCGGTGGAGCGCCGCTGGTTCGCCGTTCCACCGCTCCGACCAAATCACGGCGGTGGCGGCATCGTCGCGGAAGGCGACATCGCCGTGATCCTGCGCAATTTCTCCATCACCGCGGCGTGGGCCTCCGTCGCGGCCGGTGTCGGGTGAAGAGAGGCGGCAAGGTCCCGCATGCGCGGTTCCAGTGTCTCGTAGAAGATCCGGAGTTGTTCCAGTTCGCTGCTGTCCAGTCTCCCGCCGTTGCTGAAGCGGTCGAGCAGGTCTTTCATGGCCATCGTGGCATCTCCTGAACGATGCGCCCAGCATCCATCCTGGGCGCATCGGTGGGTTGGGGAAGGGCGGCTGACCAGAGCGTTGAAGAGCAGGGTTTTCTTGGAAACAAAGGTTCAAGAGGATGATGCTCGGTGACGCAGAGCTTACGTCTCCCTTCCTTCGTTCCTGTCGTCATGGACGGTGCCTGGTGCAGAGACCGGGATGATCGCGTGGGCGAATCCGATCAGCGCCAGGGCGATCTGTGCGTTCAGCCGGGTGTCACTCCCCCGCATCACGATCCAGGCCAGCATCGCCGCAATGCAGAACAGAGTGACGAGGATGTGGCCTATTTTGCTTCTACTTTGAAAGCAGAAGCGTACCGGACTGCAGAGGAACCCCAACACACACACCAGAGCCGTAGTAGGCCACATTTCCGGTATCGTCGATATAAGTATTACCTCCCAACCCTATATAGCCGTATCCTGTATCTGCTATTCCTCCAGGGAGAACAACAGTTACAGACTGTCCTGCGTTTGCGGTAGATTTTGCCAGGCCAATCCAAGCATTGGCTGTGGAAGGGTTGGAAGGAAGAGAGGCAATGGCTAGAGAGTTCGTATTTTGGTTCCGGTAAAGACAAAACAACTTTCTGACGTACGGTTGGAAGGAAAAGCTGAAAGTCTCTGAAGAGCTTTTAGCGAAGAGGGGGACCTTTTGTATAGGTCGAAGGGAAAAACTGTGGTTGGTGATATCAAAATTCATCTCACGTAAACACATTCCACTAACAATAGAAGAGTAGGTTAGCAAATATAGGCTTGGGTAATTAGCCTTGTCACATGTAATAAATGTAGGATAACTAGATATTGATGTATTAGTCAAGCATTTTGTGGTGGAAAAGATTGATACTGGGTATCCAGTGGAAATTTTTACTGTTGTGGTATAAATTATGTCCCCATCCAGCCCATAACCGTTGTAACAGATGTGGACAAGGGTTGGATTGATTCCCGTGTAAGTCAGTAGGGCAGTTCGAGACGAAAAATCACTACTGTCAAAAACCACAGGTGTTTTGGGAGAAAATACACCACTCTGAGAAACCGATACGACAGTAATTGTTCCGTAGTTTGAGTTTCCTTGGTCACAATAGACCATCACATACGCCATTTGCCCTGGGGTCGCGATCATTTTCAGTCGACGCACCGCTGTGTTGGAAAATTGCACGGCGGTTCCGTACGAAAGCGTCAATCCAGAGACCGTCGGGGCAACAACATATCCTTTGTTTCCATTCGCCACGTCGCTGTAGCAAATCGCAAAGGGGACGGTGTCGGGTGCGAATTCGATATTGACATAGAACACAGAGGAAGCCCGGAAGACGGCGGGGGTTCCGAGAGTGATCGTGGTCCCCGAAACGGTCCCCGCGACAGCAATACCCTGGCCAGTCGTGCGGTCACGGTAGGCCACAACAAAAGTCGTGCCGTCAAAAGCGATGTCGATATCCGAGATCAATCCTCCCGGATCCAACACAACTGAAGCGCCTTTGGAAAAACCTCCGGACCAATTCATGTCAAGAGCCTGAACTACAGTCCTATTGCTGGCGGTTTCATGGTAAACAATAAGAATCTGCGTAGCGTCCATGTATTGGGTCTGGCACAAGAAGGTCACGTTCCCCGCATAGATATCCATCGAACTTACGATGCTGGTCATGCGACCCGTGATCGGAACAACGTTTCCATTTGAATCAAGGGTTACAAAGGTGTTCGCCGCAACGGCGGCTCCCGCGGTATACGTCGCTTCCATTTTGCCGGAGCCCAGGCCGTCCAGCTTCGTCTTATCGGCAGAGGACATCAAGCCGTTTGCCGAAGCCGTTGCCACCGCGGTGGAAGCCTTTTCCGAGTCCAACTCCACAAGCGCGGCCTGCACGTTCGTCGCGGCGATGTTTCCTGTAGCCGTAAAAGGAGTGGAAGACGCGGGCACGCTGATGTTCGCGCTGCCGTCGAAGGAAACACCGTTGATGGTCCGGGCGGTGGAGAGCTTGGTCGAAGCCGCCGCGGTGGCGGTGGTGTCGAGCTTGGAGGCAGGGGTGAAGTTGCCGGCGTGCCAGATGGCGCTGCCGTTAACGGTCGGCGTCGCCTTGAAATCGACCACCTTGGTCGAGTACGTCACGTCGTAGGCGTTGGTGAACGAGGGGATCGAGCCGGCGGTTGCCGAAGGAGCGACAGCAAGGACAATCTTGCCGGAATCGTTGTCCTGCCGCATGTAGGCCGACACCCCGGTGTTGATCGTCTTCCACACGCCATTGTCCAAACGGACGTTCCAGCCATAATGGACGCTGGAGGCCCCCCCGGCCGCAAAGCCGGAAGGGTCCGAGTGATTGCCGTTGGCGGTCAAGGCGTCCGTGATCCCGTAACCGGCGATGGTCGTCGGCTTGCTGGCGATGCTGCTCCATGCCGGATTGGACGCAGCGATCGCCGAATTGATGGCACTCGCCACGTCGCTCTTGGCGGGAATGTCGGTGGCGGCGCTGTAGCCGATGGTGCGCCCGCTCAATGCGGTCAAGGTGGCGTCGCTTGCCTGCTTGCCGGACAACGCCGACGCCACGGCGGCGCTGGCGCGGGCGTCGGTGAAATAGAGGTTGGCCGTGCCTTCGGGCACGGCGTCGGTCGAGCCGGGCGACGACACGATGGCGATGTACTCGGAGCCGGACCAGCGGTATTGCGGCTTGCTGCCGCCGGGACCGCCGTCGAGCAGGACGTAGATCTTGCCGCCTTCCCCCGCGACCGGCAGCGCGGCAAAACTTGCTACCTCGATCACATCGTCAACGTAAGACGGCAAATACATGGCCGCGATCTTGCCATCGACCAGCGGCAGCAGACCGTCGCTGCCGCCGATGTCGCCGGTGCGCAGCACGTCGGACAGATCGGGCTTGTTGTCCAGGTCGTTGTAGCTGCCCGACACCGCGACCACCGCCAGATCGTCGGGGCTGCCGGTGTGGGCGATCCCCGCCCCGGTGGTGATGATGTAGTTGACGGCCAGGAAGGGCTGAACCACCGGCACCGGATCGGTCGGCGCGGCGGTGGCGCTGGTGGTGCCGCTGGCGTGCAGGTCGACGGTCGCGTCGGACGGACCAACGCGCGTGCCCTGGGTGGGCTGGTAGAAGTTGGCGCTGGCCGCCGAGTCCCGCCCGGCGATGTAGTTGGTAGTGGTGGGAAGGTTGACGCCGCCGGTAAAGGCGTCGGTGAAGGGCTTCACCGTCACCGTGCCGGTCACCGGCACGCTGGTCAGTCCGTGGCTGTGAGCCGCCAGTTGAGCGGGGGTCAGCGTGGTCCCTTCGACGCCGCCGGTGGTCCCCAGCAGACGCTCGGTCAGACCGGGGCCGTGGCCGGCGCCCATCGGCACGCGACCGCGAAGATCGGGGACGGCGAAGACCTCGCCCGAGCCGCCGTAGGCGTAGCCGATCGCGGCGAACAGTTCCGGGTAGGCAGCGACCGTGTGCAAGGCGCCGTCGCACCACAGCGCGCGGGGCGGCAGCGTCGTCCCGGCGAACTCCAGGATTTGCCCGGCCGGGATCAACGGCACGTCGGCGGCGGTGACGATCGGGCTGCCGTTGACGGTGGCGCTCTGCCCGGCGGCTGGGGCGATGACCACGGCTCCCAGACTGTCGATGGTGACCGCGCCGCCACTCTGCCGTATCTCGTTGGGCGACAATCCGCTGAGCGCCGTATCGACCTCGGTCCTGGTGTAGGTCGTCGCCTTGTCGGCCTTGAGCGTGTCGAGTTGGTAGAGCGTCGCCTGGAGCGTCGTTTCGGTCAGATTGCCCGCCGGGGTGACCGGCACGCCGGTGGCGACGGTGCGGAAGGTGACGGTCTGGCTGGCCGAGTTGTAGTCGAGCCCGGTGCCCTGGGCGCCGACCAGGTTGACGATCGAGGCCGGGGCGGCGGCGGTGATGCGCATGGAGGTGCCGTCGCCGATCAGCCCGAAGCTGTTGCCGCCGACGATGGTCGCCGCCTGGTCGCGCAGGTCCTTGGCCTCCAGCGCGTAGTTCTTGGCCGAGTAGAGACCCGGCTCCACCTCGGTGCCGCGCGCGGTCTCGGCCCAGCCCTGCGCCTTGTTCATGTGGGTCAGGGCGGCGTCGCGGTAGCCCGCCGTCAGGTCGCGCGCGTTGACCGTGTCGGTCTTGGCGTTGATGGCGTCGGTCGCCGCGCCGGCGGCGGCCTGGGCGCTGTTGGCGCTGTTGACCGAGGCGCTGTCGGCGCTCGCCGCCTTGGTCGTGGCGGTCGCGGCGGCGCTCGCGGCGATGGCCGCCTTGTCAGTGGCGGTGGTCGCGGCGGTCGATGCGGTGGTTGCGGCGTTCGTCACCGTGGAGACGGCCGCCGCCGCCGCCGCCGCGTTGGCGGCGACCTCGGCCTGGGCTGCGGCGGCCGTGGCCGCGGCGGTCGTGGCGATGGCCGCCTTTTCGGTGGCGTTGGTCGCCGCGGCGGTGGTCGCCGTCGCTTTTTCCGTGGCGATGCCGGCCTGGGCGGCGGCGGCGGTTGCCGACTGGGCGGCCTCGGTGGCGCTGGACGCGGCGTTGCTTTGGGCCAGTTGGGCGCCGCTCAGCGCCAGATCGGCGGCGGTCCTGGCGGTCTCCACGGCGGACTTCGCGGCGTCCACCGCCGTTTTGACGGTGTCCACGGCGGTCCTGGCGGCGTCCACGGCGGTCTTGTTGCCGGCGACGGCGGCGGCGGCGGCCGTGACCGATGCGCGGTCCTCGGCCACGACGCCGCGGTCGATCGCCACCAGCGCCTTGTCGCTGGCCACCGTGGCGGCGGCGGCGGCGACCTGCGTCTGCTTGGCGGCGACGTCGCCCTGGGCCAGGGTCACCGTGTTGGCGTAGCCGGCGACGGTGCCGGCCAGCGCGGAGACCGCCTGCCGCTTGGCTTCGGTGGCGTCGTGCAGAAGCGCCGTCGCCGACTCGCTCTGCGCGGCGTTGAGCGCGTGCTGCTTGGCCGAGACCTCGACCCCGTCGACCGGGCTGCCGGTCTTCGCGGCCCAATCCCGGGCGAGGGCGCGCGCGGTTTCGGCGGCGGTCAGGGCGGCGGCGGCGGCGGTCTGCGACGCGGCGGTCTGCGCCTGCTTGGCGGTCACGTCGGCCTGGGCCACCAGGGTCGTGTCGCGCAGGACGGTGACCTCGGTCTTCAGGCCGGTGACGCTGTCGAGCACGGACGCGATGCCCGTGGCGCTGGTGGCGGCGTCGGACGCGGCGGCGATCGCGTGGTTGGCCTGGGCGGTGGCGGTGACGACCAGCGTGGCGGCGGCATCGATGTTCTGCCGGGTCGTTTCGGCGAGCGCGGTCATGCCGTCCAGCGCGGCCTGGGCGGTGTCGGCGTAGCCCTCCGCCCGGTCGACGTCGTCGGTCAGCAGCGCGACGATCTCCTCGGCCGTCCGGACCACGCCGTCGCCGACGAAGTCGAGCAGCGCCTGGGGGGAGCGCACGTAGCGGACGACGCCGTTGGCGTCGGTCAGCGGGTAATAGCCGCCGGTCCCGGTCCCGTCCGCCCCGCTGCCGCCGGTGCTGCCGCCGCCGACCCAGCGGCCGTACTGGTCCTCGCGGATCTGCCACTGGCGGATCAGGTCGGCCAACCGCTTGGCGAGGTCGCCCTGGGTGGTCGAGTTGAACTGGTTGATGATCGCGTAGGCAGCGGCCGTGTGGTCCGTGCCGGCGTAGGTCGGCCAGATCGTCAGGTGCGTGTTGTCGGCGACGTGGACCACCATGTAGAGCTGGTCGCGGTCGACGGTGAAGATGTCGCCGGCCTGGGTCTGGCTGGTCCACAGGGTCCCGTCGCCAACCACGGCGTCGGAGCCATTGACGACGGCGACGGTGCCGGCGCGATACCAAGGATGCGACATGATGCTGACCTCGCGGAAGGGGATGAATGGGTATATCAGTCAAAACTGACTTATTCAATGGGCCATGGGTAAACGGAGCGGATGGCGGCGAACTCGGCCTGCATGCGGGTCCATTTGGTCGGGTCGCCGTTGACCCGGTCCATCTGGGCCTCCAGCTGCTGGGCGGCGGGCCACGCTTTCAGATAGGCGGCTTGGCGCATCGCCTTGATCTGCTCACGGGTTTTCCTGACGGTCAGGTGCATGTCACGGTCTCGGTGAAGGGGAAGTAGGGGAAATGGTCGATCTCGATCCGGTATTCGCCGAGATAAGCGGCACTGATCGCCAACTCTCCGGTGGTGACGGTGTGGACGATGCCGTCGATGGTGACGGCGCAGGGCACCGGCAGACCGTTCAAGCTCGCCTTTTCCATACCGTCGGCGGCGATCGTCGTTCTATCGAAGCCGGTCAGCGTCGGCCGTGGTTCGACCGCCGGCTCGGCCAGCGTGATGTTGACCCAATCGCGCTGCGGGTTGGCCGGCATGCGCAGCGCTGCGCAGCCCGGCACTTTCAGGAAATCGGCCTCGACCTGTCCGAGCTGGGCGACCTGGGCGATGCGGCCGGTCGCCGGGTCGTAATGGACCACCGGGATCTTCTGGTGGACGGGGCCGGTTTCATACAGCAGTTCGGATGGGGTCTCGTAAAGGGTCTTGCGGGTGATGCCGACGATGGTGTCGATCATTTGCGCAGCTCCACGACTGAGATGGTGCAGAAGAAATCGCTGGGGTTGCGGCCGTAGATGTCGCTGTTGGCGGTGACCCACTCATGATAGCCGGCGCCCGGCGTTTCGATGACGCTGACCGAGACGCTGCTCCAGGTTCGCTCGTAGCGTTCGCTGGCGTTCTCGCCGCCGCCGTAGCCGACCACGGTGTCAATCTTCCAACCGCGCGTCGCCGTGATCAGCACCCGCTTCCCGGTGGTGACCAGCCCGACCCGCGCCTCGAAGACGCCGCTGGAGGCGTTCATGTTGGAGCACGAGAAATCCTCGATCTTCTGGCCGTTGACGGTCAGGTCGCGGATGTTGGCGCGGTCAATGGCGGCCACCTGGATGGCCGCGTTGTCGATCAGCGCGTCGCCGATCATCGCGCGGGTGATGGTGACGCGCGGCTGGCCGTAGACGTTGGAGACCGCGAAGGGCACCTCGCTGTTGAAGCCCGGCTTCGACACGAGGAAATTGTCGGCCGAGACGATGAAGGCGTTGCGGTAGACGCCATCGTTGACCAAGGCGATGCCGACGACGTGGCCGTTGTTGTCGATCGAAACGCCCCAGCGCCCCTTCAACCCATCGACGACGCTGGCGTATTGCTGGATCGAGGTGTTGTGTTGGCCGACAGTTGATTGCAGAGTCTGAATGCTCGACGCCACGGACGAGGAGTTGTTGACCCAGGTCTTGATCTGGCTGTCGTAGCCGGCGATGGCGCCGTCGGTGTAGGAGCGCTGCTGGTCGATGCGCCAGGACAGCGCGCCGTCCTGATCGGCCCGCGTGCGCGCCTCGCTGGCGATGGCGCCCTCGTTGTCGCCGACGCGGCTGACCAGCGTGTTGACGGTGCGCGCGGTGGCGCTGGCGGCGTCGGACACCACCTTGATCTCGCTCGCCACACCGGCCTTGTTGTTCTCGAAATCGGTGCGCAGCAGCTGGGATTGGGTGGCGACCGACTGCACGGCGTCGACCCGCGCGCGGGTCTCGGTCAGGATCGAGGCGCTGTTGCCGGCGACGCGCGCGTCGACCAGCTGCACGCGCTCGGCCATGGCGCTGTCGGCGTTGGCCAGCGTGGTCAGCCGGTCGAGCACCAGCGCCTTGTTGGCGTTGAACTCGGAACCGACGACGGTCAATTGGCTGGCGGTCGCCTCGGTGTCGGTGACCAGTTCGGTGATCTGGGTGTCGACCGCGGCGAAGCGGGCGTCGGAAACGCCGCGTTCGGTCCTGATCTCCTCGAAGCGGTCGTAGCCTTGGCGCACCGTTTCCAGCAGGGCGTGGCCGAGCGGGCCGTCGCCGATGACGTTCTCGACCTGCTCGTCGAGGAAGGAGAAGTCGATGGCCGGGATGCGCTTGGGCAGGTCGGCGTAGAACATCTCGTACAGTTCGCGGCCGACGTCGTTGACGCTGACCAGCTCGGTCTCGGCGTCGGTGCCGAGGTTGGCGTTGAAGTCGCCGACGTTGCCGGCGATGTCGACGGCCCGCACCCAGTACCAGCGGTGCTCCAGCCCGCCGAGTCCGGCGTGGACGAAATGGGTGCCCTTGGCCTCGCCGACATAGGTGGCGGCGGCGATGTCCTCGGTCTCCGACACGTGCACCTCGACGTGGTCGAGGTCGCTGTCGCCGGGGTTGGACCAGTCGAGCGTGATCTGGCGGATGCCGCCGACGGCGCGCAGGCCCGTCGGCTTGCCGGGCGGCGTGCCCTTGCCCCGCGCGGCGATCGAGAGCTCCGCCGGGGCGGACTGCCGGCCGTCGCGGCTGGCGGCCTGGACCCGGATGAGGTAGCGCCCCTCGGCTGCCGGCTCGATGTCGAAGCCCATGCGGCTCTGGACCTGCCAGTCCTGCCATTGCCCGCCGGGCGTCAGCACGCGCGCGATGTAGCCCATCACCTCGGGCAGCGGCGACGGTGTCCAGCTGACGGTGATCCGGCTCTGCGGCAGGCCGTTGACCCAGTAGGTCGTCTCCTGCGCCGTCAGATTCTCCGGGGCGGGCAGGGCGCTGCCGACCAGTTGGAAGCTGGGCGGGTCGATGAAAAGGCCGTCCTCGATGGCCGCGAACTTGGTGGCGTCGTGGAACAGGCCGGTGACTTCGAAGCGGCCGGGCGAGCGCTCGCGCACCGCCTCGACGTTGAAGGGGCGGGGCGCCACGTCGCTTCCGGTCAGCGCCCACATGGCGTTGGCCAGCGGCGGCGCGTCGAAGGGCGGGTTGACGGTCAGGGTCGGGTAGAGGCCGTCGACGTTCACCACGTCGCGTTCGACCAGCGCGCCATCGATCACCACGGTCAGGGTGTAGCGCCGGCCGGGGTTGAGCTGCACCGGGGCGTCGAGCGTCACCACGCTGGCGGTCGCCCCCATGACCCGGCCGCCGTAGCGCCCGCTGGAAACGTCGTTGGCGTCACCGCCGACATAGCTGGGATCGACGATGGCGATCAGGTCGCCGGGGCTGACATCGGCCTGGTCGAAGGCGCATTCGTAGGTGACGCTCTCGGTCTCGCGGTCCTCGGTGTAAAGCAGCCAGCGGCCCATCCGCCGGGCCTGGCTGCGCGAGGTGCAGCCGTAGGCGGTGAAGCTGGTCTCGTTGTAGCCGTATTTGCGGATCAGCGCCGGGTCCTCGACCCGCTCGATCGCGGCCTTGTAGGTGTCGTTCGGATCGTTCCACTGGACCTTCACCACCGAATGGCGCGCCTTCAGGGCGGTGCCCGAATAGGTGAAGGTGCCGTCGATGACGTTGGCCGGGGCGACGATCTTCTTGACGTCGCGCGGCATGTCGGCGCGCAGGTAGATCTGCCCCGAGGACCAGTAGACCAGCCCGCGCACCGTCGAGGCGAAGGCCTGGATCACCTTGTAGGCGTCCTCGCGGGTGTTGATCACCGCGTTGAAGGAGTAGCGCGGTTCGGTGACCGGGTTGCCCTGCGGATCCTTGTAGCCGGCCGGCACCGGCTGGTCGCAGTAGCGCGCGATGGTGTAGAGGGTGCCGAGATTGATCTGCGACAGGTCGAGGTACTTGCCCAGGCCGTAGCGCCGCTGGGTCAGCAGATCGACCAGGCACCAGACCGGGTTGTCGGACCATTCCTCCTTGAAGGTGCCGTCCCAGAAGCCGGAATAGGTGCGCTTGACCGGGTCGTAGTTGGCCGGCACCGGCACCTTCAGCCCCTTGACGTCGTAGGCGCGCGCCGGGATCTGGCTGCCGAAGCGCTCGGCGTCGACGGTCAGCGCGATGGTCGCCGTGTCGGGGTGGATGAACTTGCCCTCGGTGAGGACGATGCAGGTCTGGAAATAGGTCTGGTTCTGCACCGTCGCCTTGTCGCTGTCGGCGGTGCGGCGGGTCACCCGGATGTCCCAGGGGGCGCCGCCGGCCGGCAGCGGCACGTAATAGGCGCGCTCGTAGGGGCTGGTCGTCTTGCCGACGATGCCGTCGGTCACTTTGTCCGACCAGCCGCCGCCCTGCGCGCGCACCGCGATGACGATGTCGACCCGGCTGCCGTGCAGATCGCCGGTCTTGGGATCCTGTTCGGTCAGCGCCGGCAGGCGGATGATGATGCGCGCCGCGTCGGCGTCGGGGTCGGTGATCGTGCGCGTCACCGGGGCGTCGGCGGTCACCTCGATGCCGACGCCGATCGCCGTCTCGGCAGCCGCGAAGCCGTCGATGTGCGGCTGGACCGGCAGGCCGAAGCGCTGCGCCCAGGTGACGCCCTTGAAGTTCTCCGACCCGTCCTGCGCGATCAGCGGCGTGTCGTTGAGGAAGATCGACTTGCCGCCATCGACCAGCCCGACGATCTCGCCCTCGCCCAGGATGTCGAGGACGCGCGCGGTCGATTTCGATTGCAGGGTGTTGGGATCCTCGACAGCCCCGGTGCCGCCGCCCTCGCCGCCGCCCTTGCCGCCGCCGCCCCGGCCTTCGGCGACCATCCAGCCGGTGTCGGCAGGCGCCCCCCGGCGGGCGCCTTCGCCGCTGCCGTCGCCATGGCCGCTGTCGCCACCGCCGCTGTAACCGCCATCGCCGGACGCCGCGACCATCACGATGCCGGTGATGGTACGCCCGAGCAGCTCGACCGTGTTGTTGGTGATGCGGGCGTTCGACACGGTGAAGCCGCCGTTGGACGAGCCGCCCAGCGACTCGGCCAGCTTGAAGCGGTACTGCACGCCGCGCGCGACCTCGATCAGATCGTTCGGCTTGATCGCGGTGACGCCGTCGGCCTGATAGAGCTGGCCGCCGTCGCTGGTGATGCCGAAGGACAGGTGCGTCGCCTCGGTGGTGCTCGGCTGAATGGTGAAGACCGGGCTCATGCCGCCCAGCGGCGTCGGCGCGATCAGTCCGACGATCGGGCCGCTGGCGTTCGACGCGCTGTTGTCGGTCGGCGGCGGCAACACCTGCTCGACGGTCAGCCCGGCCGATCCGACGACCGAGCCGACGCGCATGCGGCCGTAGATCAGCGGCACCGGGCCGCCCTGCTCCACAGAGTTGACCGCGCCGTTGAACAGGAAGGATTGCTGCTTGTCGGCGCTCTCCAGACTGCCGGAGACGCCCGGCTGCGGCGCGATGATCTGGCTGATGCCGGACAGGGCCATGGAAAGGCCCATCATGGCGATGCTGCCATAGGCCGTGAGGCCGGTGACGGTACCGCTGGCCGAGACTGCCACCAAGCCGCCGAGTGAAGTGCCGCCGGTGACCGGGGCGGCGATGATGGCGATGGCCATGATGGCGACGCCGATCACCGCCTTGACGCCGCCCTTGCCCTTGCCGCCGGCGCCGGCCGCCACCGGGGTGATGTGCAGGTCGGCGGCGCCCAGCTTGAAGGTCAGCATGCTCTCGCCGAGCGCCAGGCCCTTGGCGCGGTCGCCGCGCACCAGCTTGAAGGCGCCGGCCTCGATCGCCTTGCCGAAGCGGCCGGGGAAGTTGGCTTCCAGCAGGCGCACGACCTCGACGACGCTGTCGGCGTTGAGCGTGAAGCTGCGGCCGAAGCTGCGGCCCAGGCTGCCGTGCAGATGAACCGTCCTAAGCATGCTCCATCTCCTTGTGACGCAGCAGATGGGTGATCTTGCGCTGCCAGTTGATCAGGGGATCGCGGCCGGAGACGCGGTGTTGCAGGTGATGAAGCATCTGGCCGTCGGCGAGCAGGACGGCGCCGTGGTTGGGCACCGGCGCGCGGATCGCGAACAGCGCGACGTCGCCGGGCCGGGCCGTGGCCAGGGCGTCGAAACCGCCCAGGTTGCGGAATCCGGCGCGCTGGAAGTTGTCGCGGTAGAGGTCGCCGCCCTCGGCCCACCACGAATCGTCGCGCGGCCCCTCGGGAAGGTCGATCTTCAGCTCCAGCCAGTAGTAGTCGCGGATCAGGCTGTAGCAATCGGTGACGCCGTGGACGAAGGGACGGCCGAGCAGCGGGGGCAGGTCGGCGCGGTCCCCCCATTGCACCGGGACGCCGGCCTGCTCGCCGTCGGTCGGCACGATGATCCAGGGAACGTCGGTGGCGACCTGCCCCTCCATGTCCGCGCGGCTCGGCCAGGGCATGAAGCGCTCGGCCGCCGGCCATTCGCGGCGGTGGGGGTGTGAGTGGACGATGGCCTGGAGGGCGGCGCGGTGGCGCGCCAGATCGGCGTCGGCGATGCGGAAGGCGCGTTCGGGGTCGGCGGCGGCGTTCGCCAGCGGGATGTAGCGCCCGCGCACGATCACGCCACAGCTTTCGCGCGGGTAGTCCTGGAGGGCGTGGGCCTGCATGGCGGCGATGCAGCGTGCGGTCGGTTTCATCAGCTGCCCCTCACGCTGGCGACGCCGGGGAAGCCGCCGAAGGGCAGGGGTTCGGCGCCGAACCGCTTCCGGCAGCCCGACAGGAACTGCGAGCACATGTCCTCGGCCGGGTTGCCGGTCGGCTCGTTGAAGGCGTTGAAGCAGGCCGCGCCGGAATAGGGGCAGGTCGCCTGACTGTAGTCGAAGCCCGAACCGGTCCAGCGCCGGTAGCTGCGGTCGCAGTTGTCGCGCAGCAGCTGGCGGCCCGGCAGCATGCGGTTCTGCTGGTCGATGGCCGCCGCCAGCTCCCACTCGACGAAGACCTTGTTCTGCACGCTCTTGCGGTCGAAGCGGTAGATGTCGAGCGGGAAATGGGCCGAGGGGTCGGCGTCGGGCTGGTCGTCGAGGAAGCGGCGGAAGGTGCGGATGCGGGTGAGCTGCGCGCCGAGCAGGTCGCCATAGGCGCCGACCAGCGCCGAGAAGGCGCGGTTGACGTTGGTGATGCGGATCTTCGGGCGCGGCAGCGGCCCCGACCCGGTCCATTCGAAGCCTTCGGCCTCGATGTCGACCGGCGTGTAGGTGACCCCGCCGAACACCAGCGGTCCTCCTTCGGCGGCGGATTGGGTGAAGGCGTAGACGGCGCCTCCGAGGGCCAGGGCGTCGAGCTGGAACAGCGTGACGTAGGCGCTCGGCGACAGGCTTTGGGCCTCATTGGCCAGCGCGGGGGTGGTCAACCGAAATCCTCCTCGAAGGTGGCGGTGAGGGTGTGGATCAGCGGGCTGACGCGCGCGCGCGACCATTTCTTGCAGAGGAAGCGCTGGGTCGTGCCCGCCGCCCCCCAGGGCGGACGGAACAGGAAGGGGAAGGCACCGGCCCGCGCCTTCAGGAAATCGTCCATCGCGTCGATGTCCGCCTTGGGCAGGGTCCAGCTGAAGGCGTGGCTGTAGCGCACGCTGTTCACGCCGTCCGGCGTGGCCTGGATGTGGCCGTCGCCGAACTCGGCGGTCAGCACCTTGACCGTCGGTTCCGAGGTGTAGTCGATCAGCGGGCCGGTGGGAGGGGTCAGCGTGTGAAGAACCATGACGACCTCTTGATAAGTCATTTTTGACTGGGTATCAGCGGCCGTAAAGCAGGCCGCCGGGCTGGCCCTGGCGGTACAGCTCGTCGACCACCAGCCCGCGCACCTGGTTGGTGACCTGGGCGCCGATCTGCTGGGCCAGCGCCTGGTCCTTGGCGGTGTCGCCGCTGCCGGCACCGGCCTGGATGTTGAAGGTGTTGGCAACGGTCACGCCCGGTGCACCGCCGCCGAGCCCGGCGCCGAGCGCCGCCATCTGCCCCTCGGTGAAGACGCCTTCGCCGCGTCTCAGGATGGCCGGCACCTCGCCGGAGGACAGTCCCGGCATGCCGCCGGTGTGGAAGCGCTTGGCGCCGACGAAAACGCTGGAGAGCACGCTGCGCATCTCCAGCCCGTCGCGACCGATGATGCCGCCGGTGTGGGCAACATCCACATTGGGAAGGGTGCCTATGCTGGCGTCATTGATCGGGGCCGTTCCACCGCCGAAGCCGAGCGCTCCTCCCAGGAGACTGACGCCTTTGGACAAGAAACCAAAGATCCCTGAACCGCCGGCGGCGTTGCCGATGGCCGTCTGGATGCTGATCCGGATCAGGTCCTTGATGATCGACTGGGCGAGGTTGGTGAAGTTCGCCTTGCCGGTCATCACAAAGGTGGTCAACTCGTCGCTGGCGCTGGTCAGCCAACCCGACGCCGCGTTGCCCAACTGCGTGGTGACGTCGCGCCAGTCGCGCAGCGTTTTCTGGAACGCGAACTCGTTGTCGCGCGCCGCCTTGTCCTGAAGCGCCCGCTTGTAGTCCTGGACGTCGGCCTCGATTGCCTTGACGTTGCCACCATGCTCGGCATAGAGCGCCAGCTCCCGATCCAGAACGTCGATGTCGTTCTGAAGGGTCGCCTCCCGCGCCGCGCGCTGGTCCTCCATCAAACCGAGGTCGATTCCCTTGGTCTTGGAGCGCAGATCGAGACCCAGCTGGCCGCTCTGGACGCTGGCGGCGTCGGCCCGCGTCCGCTTGGTGTCCGCTTCCGCCCTGTCGTATTCCGGTGTGCCCTTGGCCAGCTTGGACAGTGGCGCGTCGATTTCGGCGATTTTCGCCTTGAAGCCCTTGGGATCGACCGCCGCCATGCCCGAGACCAGCGCCAGCCGCACCTCTTCGGCTTGCGCGGCAAATTCGTTTTTCTTGTCTTCGATTTGCTTGAGCGCCTGAGCGGCGTCGGCAGCCTTCTTGGCCTCCGGATTTTCGGCGGTGGGGATTGCAGCGGTGATCCGTGGTGCCAGACGCGGCGTATTCCCGCCATTGCCGGGCTTGCCGGTGTCGATGGGCTTGCTGGTATCGACGGGCTTGCCGACCGTGCGCAGGTCGGCCTCCATCGTCATCACTGTTTGCTTGCGCTGTTGGGTCAGTGCCAGCAACGTCTTCTTGCCGGCAGCCATTTTGCCGGCGTCCTCACTATCGGCTTGTTCGCGCGCAACCTGGATTCGCTTATCCAGCTCGCCGAGGTAATCCGCATAGAATTTCTTGATCTCGCTCAACACCTCGGCGTCGAGCTTCTTCATCGCATCGCTGCCGGCCGTCAAGCCTTCGCGACGTTTGGCGAAGTCGAGTTGCTTGACCTCCAATTGAGCGCGCTGGTCATCGTAGAGATTCGCAGTGACACGCAGGGCGCCCGTCGAAGCCGTCGTGGCATTCCGTTCGGTTAGCTCATCGTTGCCTTTTTTAAGGAGGCCGTCGTATTTTTCGAGTTCTTTCTTACGTTCGTTCAAAACGCCCATTCGGATATCGAATTGACGCTGAAAAGCCTGGGCGGGGCCGCTGGTCGGATCCACAGCGTTCGCTTGATCGAGGCGTTTCTGGAAGGGCTCGATTTCTGCGGTCAACCGGGCAACTTCATCGCTGATCTGAGCCCGGCGTTCGGACACCAGCTTCACGGCACGGTCGGTGATGATGCCGTTCTCGATGTCCTTGATGGCGTTCTCGGTGCTGCCCGAAAAGACGCCGGTGGCGTTGGCCAGCTCGTAGAGCACCGAAACGACCAGGGAAATCGGCCCCAGCATGCCGCCGACGGCGACGCCGAGGCCCCGCGCGGTCAGCGTGGCCGTGCGCATCGCGGCGATCATGTCGAACAGCCCGACGAGGACGGTGCGGCCGACGAAGACGCTGGCCATGATCGTCGCCAGCTCGGCCAGCTCGTGGCGGAAATCCACGACCCAGAGCAGGGTGTCGCTTCCGCCGCGCAGGATGTCGCGCAGGCCGTCGCCGAGGTCGGTCGCCCACGCTTTCCCCGTCGGGCTGGCGAGCAGCGCGTTCACGTCGCCCAGCGACAGGATGACCTGATCGAAGAATCCCGACATGCCGGTGTTCTGCGTCATCAGGTCGTTCAGGTTGGTCTTCAGCAGGCTCATCTGCCCGCTGAAATTCCCCATCGCCTCCGCCGCGCTGCCGCCGTAGCTGCGTCGCATCTCGTTGAACATCTTCTCCAGCGCGACCGAGGCCTCGACGGAACCCGACGACACGGCACGGGTGAACTCGGCCATGCTCAGGCCCATGCCGCGCGCCATAAGGTCGGCGGCGTTTGGCACGCCGTCGCTCAACCGGCCGCGCAGCAGATCCATCGAGACGACGCCCTTGTCGGCCATGGCCCCGATGGCGGTGGCGGCCCCCCCCAACTGGCCCGACGTGCCGCCGAAGGCCGCCACGGCGTCGGCCAGGGTCCGGAGCGAACCGCTCATCGGATCGAGACCGGCACCGGAGAGCGACACCATGGCATCGGTCAGCGTCTTGGCGTCGAAGGGAACGGTCTTGGCCATCTGGCCCAGGGCGTTGATCTTGCCCAGCGCGTCCTGCTCGCGCCCCAACTGGGTGCTGGCGGTCGCCATGGCGACCAGCAGGCTGTTCGTCCGTTCGAGGTCGGCGTTGGCCTTGACGATGCCGCCGACCCAGCCGACGGTCGCCACGCCGACGACGCCGAGCGCGTCCTGCAGCGAGCCCAGCGTCTGCACCCATTGGTGCATCGACTGGCCGAGGCCGGAGACACGCGGCTCGGCGGCGCGCGCGGCGTTGCCGAGCTGCGTCATGGCGCTCGCCGCGGCGGTGATGCGGGTGCTGAAGTTCTTGGTGTCGAGGTTCAGCTCGACGGAAATGGTCGCGGCCGAGGCCATCGGGCAGCTCCTCGTCTACCCGCGCCAGGCTCTGGCCGACGGGTCGGTGTTCATCGACTTCAACGCCAGCAGGCCGGCGCGGTCGCGTTCGGGATTCGCTTCGGGGAAGGCCGGGATTCCCATCTCGGCCATCAGCGCGCGCTGGGTGTCCTGCACGTTCGCCACGTCGCCGCGCCCGGCGATCAGGTGGAGCCGCAGGGCCCGGCTGTCGCGTTCGGCGCTGATGCGGTCGATGTCGCGCAGCAATCCCCAGAAGGCGGCGATCGGCGTGTCGATCACGGTCCAGTGATCCAGGCCGTAGAAGGCCTGGACCCGGTGGACCAGATAGGCGAAGTCTAGCGCCGCTGGGCCGTCGGATCGACCGTCGCGGCGGGCGACTCCCCCACGGCGTCGGTCTCCTGGTTGGCCAGGAAGGTGAACAGCGCCTGGAGCTGGTCCATGCGCAGCTCGCGCAGGTCGGCCTCCGGCATCGTCGGGAAGACGCCGCGGATCTGCCGGATCACGGCGTCCAGCTGCTCGCCGACGTCGCCGGCTTCGCCGATCGACTGGGCCAGCCGCTGGGTGTCCACGAAGGCGCCGAGGCTCATCGGCTGCATGACGTGGGTCTGGCCCTTCAGCACGACGGTCTTGCCGAGATCGCGGGTGGGCAGTTCGTCCAGGTTCAAAAGCTTGGTCATGGGGCGTTCCAAACGGAAAAGGGGCCGGACGGAGAGGGGAAAGGGGGCGGCCACGGCGCCGTGGCCGCCTGCCGTCACTTGGTCGTCACACCGTGGCGGTTTCGTCGCCGACGACGAACAGCACCTTGCTGACCGGGTCGGGGTAGCCGGTGAACTCGACCTTGAAGACGCGCTCCTCGTCGAGCTTGTAGGCGAAGGTCATGGCGCCGGCGGTCGCCGCCAGCGGCACGGTGAAGTCCTCCGACTTGTCCGAGGCGGGCAGGGCGACCGGGTGGAGAACCAGCGTCTTGGCGACCGACAGCAGGTCGCGGCCGACGCCGTTGGTGACCTCGACCTTCTTCTTGGTCGCGTCGGCGCCGTCGGTGATCAGGGTGGCGCCGGGCATCACCTTGACCAGATTGCCCAGCGTCGTCTCGGCGAGCGGGCAGGTGACCTTCACCGTGCGGCCCATCACGTATTCGTTGATCTCGGTGTTGCCGAACTGGTCGACCGTCACCTTGTGCGTTTCGGTGCTGACGGCGACTTCGACGCCGCCCTTGGTGTAGCCGAGGTCGACGCCGTCGAAGAGGACGGAGCAGACGCCGAGCTTAACGTTCTTGGTATCGGACGCCATGACGGAAAAACTCCCTTGTGATGGAAGGCTGTGCTTGGAAAGGATCGCGCGGCGCCGGATGGCCCGGCGTCGCCATTTATCAGTCAAAATTGACTGTTTAGTCTAGGGAAAAATTCACATCGAACGTCACCGCGAACTCCAGGCCGGCGCCGTCCGCCTGCGGCGAGACCAGCGGCAGGTGGCGCGGCCGGCAGTGGTGGACATGATAGCCGCCGACCGTCTCGGAGCGGATGTCGAGGGCGACGGTGCAGGCCTGGACCTTGGTGAAGCCGCTGTCGGGGTCGGGGGCGCGGACGACGAGTTGAAAGCTTCCGGCCGGAAAATAGCCGGGCATCTCGTGATTGATCGGGGTCGGCGTCTGGGTGGCGCGCAGCATCACGCCTTCGATGGCGCTGGAGGGCATCGCGTAGGTGAAGAGATCGATGCCGGCAGTGCCGAGACCGGCGTCGTGCAGTCGGTCTTGGAAGGCTTCGAGACGCATCGGTGGAGCTCCTTGAGTAAGGTCGATGGCGGTGGAGTTGCGGAACGCTGCGGCGTCCGCCACAGGAACGCGCTCCGGATCGGCACCATTGGACTCAAAAGTAAGTCATTATTGACTTTTTGTCCAGCTCCGGTCGAAAACCACTCGACGCGTCCGATCTCGTCGATGGTCGGCGTTCCCGACATTGAACCATTCACTAAAAAGTGACTGATTTTCGATTTGCGGGTCTCCGCGTTTTCGCTATGGTGCCGGCAGGGCGTGACGGTTTCCGGCACGGCCCGTGGCAGAAGGTGGGGAATTGGCCATGAACGACGCTGCCCAGCGGCCCAGGAACGAGATGGTCCGGTTCCTCGGCAAGCGCATCGAAGATCTGAAGGGCGTGAAGAACCAGCGCGAAATCGCCGCCGATCTCGGTTACGAGCGGCCGAACATCATCTCCATGTTCAAGCAGGGCGACACCAAGGTTCCGCTGGACAAGATTCCGGCCCTCGCCAAATCCCTGGAAGTCGATTTCGGTTATCTGCTGCGCCTTGGAATCGAACAGTTCATGACGGGCGAAACGGAAAAGCTCGCGCATTTCATGGACCGCGTCGTCAGCGACGACGAATGGGAGGTGGTGCGGATGCTCCGCGAGGCGGCCGGAGACAGCGAGGTGGTCCTGGATGGCGGAAAGCGGGCCATCCTGCGCGACGCCGTGAAAAAAGCCTGGGATTGCCCATGAAGCGGTTCCACAAGCCGGCCGCCGCCGATGCGCGTTACCAGCGGCGAACGGGACCGGCGAGGAGCGCGTCCATCCGTCAGCCGGGCGCGTCGAAGGTCAGGGTGACGGCGTCCGCCGACCGCTGGGCGGGGCCGTGGTGGACCGCCTCGACGTTGTTGCCGTCGGGGTCGAACAGGAAGGCGGCGTAGTAGCCGGGATGATAGGCGCGCTCGCCCGGCTCCCCGTTGTCGCGCCCCCCGGCGGCGAGGCCCGCCGCGTGGAAACGGCGCACCGCGTCGTGGTCGCGCGCCTGGAAGGCCAGATGGACGTGGGTCCCCGGCTTTCCGGCGTCGATCCACAGCTCGTCGGCCGCGAGGTGGGTGTCGTCCTCGTCGACCGGAATGTCGAGCGTGCCCAGCACCGCCTTGTAGAAGCGTTTGGTCGCCGCAAGGTCCCTGGCGCGCAGATGGATGTGGTCGATCAGGCGTCCGCGCTTGAGTTCCATGGCTCCGCTCCCGTCAATTCCGCGTGTCCTCCCGATAACCGCGTGGCGCGCCTCGAGTCTCGGTCCGCCATCCCCGTCCCGCGCGAAGGTGGCGTTGTCCGGACGGTGGGGCATCGGCGCCCGGCGTCGGCGCTCTGGTGGAATTCCGCTGCGGGCTTTTGGCGAGGAGCGCCATGCCGCCTGACTTCCGGCGGTTTCTCCGTTATATTGGGTGCATCGGCCGGGACCGTCATTTGGCCGAAGATTCCCCATACGGAAGTTCTCTTTGCATGTCGTTTGAAAAATCCTCGGGTCCGCGCGTGCCGCGTCCCCAGTACAACAAGTCCCGTCCGCAGAACAACGGCCCGAGGCCGGCGTCCCGGTCGTCCTCCGGCGTGAACGGCTCCGCCCAGCAGAAGCACACGCAATGGCTGAGTCGCATGGCCGACGCGGAGCGGGCCGGCGACACCATCGAGGCGGAGAATTGCCGGCAGCACGCCGAACACTGGTTCCGCGTGACGCGCGGCCAGGATTGACCGGCGGCAAGGCATGGGGCCGCCCCCTGCTTCCCGCTGACGCTTGGGGGCGCGTCGTGATAAGAATCCCCCGGTGCCGAACAACCTGAAAGACCCGGTCGATGGCCATGCGGAGTTTGACGTCGGACGGCCAGCAGCGCCTTTCGGAGATTGCCCGCCGCCACGGCGTCAGCGAGGACGCCGTGCGCTCCATGCTGACGGCGCTGAGCAACGGCGGCGGCACCATGGCGCAGTTCAGCCACCCGGAGTTCGGCGGGTCGGGCCAATGGATGCGGGGCGGCATGACCATGGTCAGCGACCTCTTCAACAACGCGTTGAAGGCGACGGTCGACAACCTCTGCAACGACCTTTCCAACTTTTTGCTGAACCCGCCGATGGGCGCGTGGCAGGACGCGGAACCGGCCGCCAACTCCTCATGGCAGCAACAGCGGCAAGGCGACGGATCGTCGTTCGGCACGGGTTTCGGCGGCAACAACTGGTGGCCGGCGGAGCTGGGGATGCCGAATTCCAGCGGCGCGCAGAACGATCTGCGCTACGCCTATTTCCAGGACACGCGCCGTCTGGCGGTCGAGATCGCGGGCGCGCTGACCGTCTACGACACCGCCGACCACCGGATTTCCGGGGTGTCGCAGCAGCAGGGCAACGGCTGGACGCTCACCTTCACCAGCCAGTACGGCACCGTGCCGGTGTCCTCCCTGCGCGTGGTCGACAGCGGCCTGCGCCCGGCCGGCCCAGCCCCGTCGCCGCAGCCGTCCCTTGCTTCGGCCCCGGCCGCCCCGGAATTCGTTCCGGAGCCTGAACCGGCCCCGGCCCCGGCCCCGCCCCCGACCGCCGCGCCGCCGTCGCCGGAGTCGTTCGCCGGCACCGTGTGGTCGTTCGGGGAGTCCGGCAGCGACGCGGCCTCCACGCTCACCCTGGCGGCCGATGGGGGGATCGCCGGGGGGGACGCGCGGGTGCGCTACTGGTCGGCGGAGGACGGGACCCTGACCTTCTACGACACCGATGGCCGTTCCTCGGTGGCCTTCGCCCTTCCGGCCTCCGGAGCAACCGCGCCGGTGCTGCCGGGCCACGACCCGGCGCGTCCGGACCGGAGCTTCACGCTTCGCCCGCAGGCGCAGCAGCGGGATGCGGAAGCGCCGTCCGGGGAGGCCGCGCTGCCGGTGACCCTGACGGTCGGCGATTGGACGCTGGAGGACAACGGCGGAAACCGCCTTGGCGTCCTGCGCCTGCTGGCCGACGGACGGGTCGAGGGCGGGCGGGGAAGCGAAGCCAAATGGCGGATCAAGGACCATGGCGTCGACTTCCTGCACGGCAGCGGGCGGCCGACCTCCCGCTTCGACACCCTCCAGTTCCGCGCCGGACGCTGGACGCTGATCGGGGCGCCGCTCAACAACGAATCGGCGGCGCTTTTCCTCAAGCAGTCCTGACGCTTCTCAGCAGAGCGACAGCCAGAACACGCCGGAAAAGCTGAACAGCGTCGATGCCGCCGCCGCCAGCGACACGGCGAGTCCCACCGTGCGGGCGAAGCCGGCGGGCAGCCGCCTCAGCCGCAGGACGACCGCCACGACGGCGGCGGCGAGCCCGGCGAGCAGCAGGCAGAGCGCAAGCCGGAGGTGTGTGACCCCCGGCAAAAGCTCCGCGTCCTGCCAACCGAGCCGGCAGCCCGTCGCCTGAAGGCCGTAGAGGGCCAGGAAACCGACCGCCCAGATCGTGAACGCCGCGAGGATGGGGAGGAAGACGGGCCGGCTCGCGGGGCGTCCACTCATGGGACCGCCCCGTGGCGCGCCAGGGTGGCGAGCAGGCTCGGGAAGGCCAGCGCCACGCCGCCCGCGACCGCCGTGTAGTCGTGCCACAGCCGCCCGATCCGTAGGTCGAGGGTGCGGCGGGGGGACACGAAGCCCCGGCGAACGCGGTGGATCCCGTAGAGGGCGAGGACGAGGCCGATCCCGGCGTGCAGCCCGGCATAGGCCAGCACGGCGGCCATGGACGCCGCCGCCGCGTGGGCGGTCGGGTCGGGCAGGGCGGTCCAGGCCATCCAGGCGATCCCCGCCAGCGCCGCCGCATAACCGAGCGCGCCGGCGGTCAGCGCCGGCACCGCCCCCGCCGCCTTCCGCACCGCCCGGCGTCCCATCCCGGCCGCCAGCAGCAAGCCGAGCATGCCCAGCGCCTGCGCCGGGTAGGCCGTGCCGCCCAGCTGCTCCGGCGGCCAGTTCGGCGCCGACAGCCACAGGAAGAAGGCGCCGAACAGCAGCGAGACGTAGAGCGTGCCGTCCGCCGCCAGCGTGAAGACCATCGCCCACTGCGAGGGCGGGGCTTCGGCCTCGGCGTGATGCGGCGCCTCCTCGCCCCGGCCGATCGGCAGGGGGCCGAGATCCGCCGTCAGGCCGGTCTGCGGCGTCCAGCGCAGGAACAGGGCCAGCACGACCGCCGCGAACAGCGGCGCAGCCCAGTAGACCTTGAACAGCAGGGCCAGGAAGAACCCCCCGGTGGCCAGGGCGGTGGCCAGCGGCAGATGCGTCGGTCGCGGCAGGACGACGACCTGGTCGGGCCGCCCGGTCGCCATGTCGACGCCGAGCGTCTCCATCCAGCCGTTGCGGGTTCCGCCGAGATAGCCCCTCCCCGCCGCCAGCTCCGGACCGATCCGGTCGGGGTCGAGCGTGTCCGCCCGGCGGTCGATGGCCGGCAGGGCGGCGAAGCCGTAGGCGGTCGGCGGCGTCGGCATCGCCCATTCCAGCGTGCCGGCCTTCCACGGGTTGCGGCGGAAGGCCCGGCCGAACCGCGCGATCAGCAGCAGGTCGAGCGCCACCAGCGCGAAGCCCATCGCCATGACGAAGCTGCCGACGGAGGAGAGATAGTTCAGCGCCTCCCAGCCGGCGTCTGCTGGGTAGCTGTGGACCCGGCGCGGCATGCCGCGCAGCCCCGTCAGGTGCATCAGGAAGAAGGTCAGGTTGAAGCCTGCGAACACCATCCAGAAGGCGATCTTGGACAGGTGGTGCACCGGCTGCCGGCCGGTCAGGTGCGGCAGCCAGTAATAGGCGGCGGCCATCATCGGGAAGACGAAGCCGCCGACCAGCACGTAGTGCAGATGGGCGACGACGAAATGGGTGTCGTGGGCCTGCCAGTCGAAGGGCACCATCGCCAGCATGACACCGGTCAGCCCGCCGATCACAAAGACGGTGAAGAAACCGAAGACGTGCAGCATCGGCACCGAGAAGCGCGGGCGCCCATGGGCCAGCGTGCCGAGCCAGGCGAAGATCTGCACGGCCGTGGGCACCGCCACCAGCGCGCTCGCCGCCGAGAAGAAGGACAGCGCCACATGCGGGATGCCGGCCGCGTACATGTGGTGGACCCACAGCCCGAAGGACAGGAAGGCCATGGAGACGATGGCCGCCACCACCACCCGGTAGCCGGCGAGCGGCGTTCCGGCGAAGACCGGCACCAGGGTGGACAGGACGCCCGCCGCCGGCAGGAAGATGATGTAGACCTCCGGATGGCCGAACAGCCAGAACAGATGCTGCCACAGCAGCGGGTCGCCACCGCGCGTCGGATCGAAGAAGGGCAGGCCGAAGGCGCGCTCGGCCTCCAGCAGGATCGAGCCGAGGATCAGCGGCGGAAAGCCGATCAGCATCATGCCGGCCACCACCAGCATGTACCACGCGAAGATCGGCATGCGGTCGAGCGACATGCCGGGCGCGCGCAGCTTCAGCACCGTGACCAGGATCTCGACCGCCGCCGTCATCGCGGAGATCTCGACGAAGGTGATCCCCAGCAGCCAGACGTCGGCGTTGATGCCCGGCGTGTAGAGGCGGGACGACAGCGGCGTGTACATGAACCAGCCGCTGTCGGGCGCCACCCCACCGACCAGCGCCGCGACGACGATGCCCCCGCCGAACAGGTAGCACCAGAAGCCGTAGGCGGACATGCGCGGAAAGGCGAGGTCGCGCGCGCCCAGCATCTTGGGCAGCAGGTAGATCGCCATGCCCTCGAAGAAGGGGATGGCGAACAGGAACATCATGATCGTCCCGTGCATGGTGAAGACCTGCGCGTAGACGCCCGGATCCAGGAAGGGGCTCTGCGCCGAGGCCAGCTGCGTGCGGATCAGCATCGCCAGCACGCCGCCGATGAAGAAGAAGACCAGCGCCGTCAGCATGAAGCGCTTGCCGATGACGTTGTGGTTGACCGCCGCCAGCCGTTGCAGGCCGGGGCCGGTCGCCCAGATCGCGTCGAGCGCGCGATGGCGGTGGATCGCGTTCGGGTGACGTTCGGGCTCGTTGCTCATTCGGCTCCCGTCTCCGCTTTGGCCAGCTCCGCCGCGTAGCGCCCGGCCTCGTGGGCGCGCACGGTGAAGCGCATGTCGGTGTGGCTGACGCCGCAATACTCGGCGCAGACCCCGCCGAAGGTGCCGGGGGCCTCGGCCAGAAGGCGCAGCCGGGTCTCGTGGCCGGGGATCGCGTCGATCTTGCCGCCCAGCCGGGGCACCCAGAAGCTGTGGATCACGTCCTCGCTGGTGACCGTGATTTCGACGAGGCGCCCGGCGGGCAGGTGCAGCACCCCGACCGTCACCGGCGCTCCGGGCGTATCGGGGTAGGCGAAGCTCCACTGCCCCATGCGGGCGCGGGCCTCGACGCGCAGCGCCTCGGATCCCGGCCGGCCGAGCCGATACTCGCCCTGGAACAGCGCGTAGCCGAGCAGCGCCGTCAGGACCGGCAGCGGCAGCGCCAGCCCCCCGGCGACGATCCAGCCCTTGGCCGACAGGCGGCGCCCAAAGCCCGGACGCAGCACCGTCAGCAGGAACAGCCCGACGACCAGCGCGAAGAGCGGGATCGCCCCCAGCAGCATCGCCCACCACAGCCGGGCGATGGACTCCGCGAACGGCCCCGCCGGGTCCAGCGCCGACAGGTCGCCGCCGCAGCCGGCCAACGCCGGCAGGGCGGAAAACGGAAGCGCTTTCCGGAACAGGCCCCCCGCCCGCCGGGTTATGGGGAAAACAGGAGTCCCCTCATGAGCGACGCCAAGAACGAAGCCGACGACGCCGACAACCCGGTCATCGTCAAGGTCCAGGAGAAGGACACCACCTCGATGATCGCGGTGGCCGGCCATCCGCTCCACGCGATGTCGGTGCATTTCCCGATCGCCCTGGTCTTCGCCACGCTGGCCGCCGACGTCTTCTACTGGTGGTCGGGCGATTCCTTCTGGCTGCGGGCGGGGCTGTGGGCCTCCGGCGCCGCCTTCCTCACCGGGCTCGTCGCCGGGGCCATCGGCACGGTGGAGCTGCTGCTCGTCGCCGGCATCCGGGCGCGGGTGGCGAGTTGGGCGCACGGCGTCGCCGCCCTCACCATGCTGTCGATCGCCGGTCTCAACTGGGGCCTGCGGCTGCAGGATCCCGAGGTGGTGCTGCCGCACGGGCTGCTGGTCTCCCTGCTGGCGACGGGCATGACGGTGCTGGCCGGTTGGCATGGCGGAAAGCTGATCTTCCATCACGGGGTCGGCCTCATGGTGTCGTCGAAGGGGTGACGGACCACGGATTGAGCGGGTCGAGCAGGCGCCGCAACCCGCCCGGCTCGGACAGCGCCGCCGGAAGCTCCAGCGGCAACGTCGCCGGCTTGGCGAGGACCAGAAGCAGTATGGCCAGAACCGTCAGCGCGGTCAGGACCGTGGCGGCGGCGCAGCGCCAGGCGGGATAGCCCTCGCCCTCGCGGAACAGGCGGATGATGACGAGGCCGGTCAGGACATGCGCCACGCCCAGCAGCGCGACGAATCCGAGCTTCAGGGAAAACCAGGGAACGAAGACCTCGCGCAGGAAGATCAGCGCGACGCCGCTCGCCACCGCCGTGAAGGCGGCCGGCGACAGGATGTTGGTGTAGGCGAAGCGGACCGTCTTCTGGAGCCGGTAGAGCGACTGGTCGTCGGTGATGGCGGCGCGCTGCACGTAGAGGCTGGGCAGGCCGACGAGGCCGGCGGTCCACAGGGCGATGGCGGCGATGTGGACGAACTTCATGGCCTCGATCATGGACGCGCGTCTCCACGCGCCGCTCCGCCCAGCAGGGCGAACAGGCGGTGGAGCGCCACCGCGAGGTAGGGCAGCGCCGCCGGCACCCACATCAGCAGCCCGGCCAGCTGCTGGTCCTCCAGCGGCGTCAGCCCGAAGGGGGCCGTCGTCAGGGCGTGTTCCGCGAAGAGCGGCCGGCCGGCGAAGGTCAGCAGCGCGCCCAGCATCCCCATCTGCACGATGGCCCCCAGCGCCAGCGCCATCGTCGTCCCCGGCGCCGTGCGCGGCGACAGCAGCGCGTGCCAGAACCACACCGCCGAGACGGTCAGCGTCGCCTCCATCAGCCAATAGGCGGGCGTGCTCGACAGGGCGAAGCCGTAGGGACCGGGCGTGTGCCACAGCCACAGCAGGACGGTGTGGACCACGAAGGCCGCCTCGCCGCCGCGCGGCGTCACCGACCGGCGGACCAGCGTGTGCGCGATCAGCGGCGCCGCCCCGGCGACGATCACGAGATGGTGGGCGACCCGCGCCGAGAACAGCGCCGAGGCCAGCGCGCAGAGTGGCGAGACGAAGGCGACCGCCAGCAGCAGCACCGCCCCGATCCCGGCCCGGCGAGCGGACCGGTCGGGCTGGGAAAGGGCGAACAGGGACGCCAGGGCAAGCCCCGCCAGGACGGCCGGATCGAGGTTCCATGCGGACCACAGGCCGTCCGGAAGGGGGGCGGGACCGCAATAGGGAACCGTGTTCATGCCGCGCCGCTCCGTCGGGGGCCTTTGCCGTCGATGATCCTCACGCCCCCTCCCTCGGTTCCGCGTCGAAACGTAACGCCGGACGGACGCCCGTTGTTCCTTTGGCTTGGCCGTTGCTCCGCCGTCCGGCGGGTGGGGCGGGTGGGGTGGCATGGGCCGTGCGCATGGAACGCCGGCCGGACGGCGGGTGTTGGGATCGTATCGAACCCGTTCCCTTCCTTTTCCCACGCTCCGGAGATCGCTTTGCCTTCCGACGCCTCCGCCCCCAACGATCCCCAGCGCAGCGACGCCCCGGAAGAGCCCGGCCAGCCTGGAGCGCACAGGCCGCTGTCGGAGATGGAGGACGAGACCGTCCATTACGACGGTGCGGCGGGCGGCTGGGGATCGGTCGGCTCGCTGGCCCACGCGCTCGCCAGGGATCTGCCGGGGCCGGCGGTGGCCGACACGTTGCGGCGGCAGAACAAGCCGGGCGGCTTCATGTGCGTGTCCTGCGCCTGGACCAAGCCCGCCAAGCCGCACCCCTTCGAATTCTGCGAGAACGGCGCCAAGGCGACCTTCGCGGAGATGACCAAGCGCCGCTGCACCCCCGATTTCTTCGCCGAGCACACGGTGACCGACCTCAAAGGGTGGAAGGACCACGACCTGGAGATGCAGGGGCGGTTGACCCACCCGATGCGCTACGACGCCGGCACCGACCGCTACGTCCCCTGTACGTGGGAGGAGGCGTTCGCGGCCATCGGCGCCGAACTCAAGGGCATCGATCCGAAGACGGCGGTCTTCTACGCGTCGGGCCGCGCCAGCCTGGAGACCGCCTATCTCTACGCGCTGTTCGCGCGGATGTACGGGCACAACAACCTGCCCGACAGCTCCAACATGTGCCACGAGACCACCTCGGTCGGGCTCAAGACCGTGATCGGCTCGCCGGTGGGGACCTGCGTGCTGTCCGACTTCGACCAGTGCGACGCGATCTTCTTCTTCGGGCAGAACACGGGCTCGAACAGCCCACGCCTGCTGCACCCCTTGCAGGAGGCGGTCAAGCGCGGCGCGAAGATCGTCACCTTCAACCCGGTGCGCGAGCGCGGGCTGGAGGTCTTCAAGAACCCCCAGGCCCCGACCGAGATGCTGACGGGCCAGGAAACCCGGATCTCGACGCTGTATTTCCAGGTCAGGGCCGGCGGCGACATCGCGGCCATCACCGGCCTGATCAAGCACGTGCTCGCCGCCGACGCGCACAGCCACGCCACGCACGGCAAGCGGGTGCTCGACACCGACTTCATCGCCCAGCACACCACGGGCTTCGAGGCGATGAAGGCCAAGGTCGACGCGACGGGCTGGGAGGCCATCGAGAAGGAATCGGGCTTGACCCGCGATGAGTTGGAACAGGCCGCGCGGATCTACATCGAGGCCGACCGCTCCATCGCGATGTACGGCATGGGGCTGACCCAGCACGTCCACGGCTCCGACAACATCGCGGCCCTGACCAACCTATGGCTCCTGAAGGGCAACATCGGCCGCGACGGCGCCGGCATCTCTCCGGTGCGCGGCCATTCCAACGTGCAGGGCCAGCGCACCGTCGGCATCTCCGAGAAGCCTGAACTGGTGCCGCTCGACCGCATCGCCGAGCAGTTCGGCTTCGAGCCGCCGCGCGACGAAGGGCTGAACACCGTCAAGGCCTGCGAGAAGATCCTGACCGGCGAGGTGAAGGCCTTCATCGGCCTCGGCGGCAACTTCCTGCGCGCCATCCCCGAGCGGGAGCGGATGGAGGAGGCTTGGCCACGGATGCGCCTGACCGTGCAGATCGCGACCAAGCTGAACCGCAGCCACCTGATCAACGGAAGGGTCGCCTATCTGCTGCCCTGCCTTGGCCGTTCGGAGGAGGACCGGCAGGCAAGCGGGCCGCAGACCGTGACGGTCGAGGACAGCCTGAGCTGCATCCACGGTTCGGTCGGCAAGAACGAACCGGCGAGCGAACACCTCAAGTCGGAGGTCGCCATCGTCGCCGGGCTGGCCAGGGCGACGCTGTCCCCCAACCCGAAGGCACCATGGGAGACCTGGACCGCCGACTACGCCACGATCCGCAGCCGGATCCAGCAGACCTACCCGGACCAGTTCGACCGCTTCAACGAGCGCCTGTTCACGCCCGGCGGCTTCTACCGGGGCAACACGGCGCGCGAGCGCATCTGGAAGACCAAGAGCGGCAAGGCGCAGTTCACCGCGCCGGAGCGGCTGAACGCGATGGGCGTCGGCGACGCGCCCGAGCGCTGGCGGCTGATCACCATGCGTTCCAACGACCAGTTCAACACGACGATCTACGGCTATTCGGACCGCCTGCGCGGCATCGAGGGCACCCGCGACGTGCTGCTGATGAACCCGGAGGACATCGCGGCGGCGGGGCTGACCGAAGGTCAGGTCGTCGGGCTGGCGAGCGACGCGGAGGACGGGGTGGACCGCCGGGTGGGCGGGTTGACCGTCACTCCCTTCCTATTGCCGCGCGGCTGCATCGGTTCCTATTACCCGGAGATGAACCCCCTGATCCCGCTCTGGTACCACGACCAAGCGTCGAAGACCCCGGCGGCGAAGAGCGTGCCGGTGCGGATCGTCGCTTAAGCAGGATTGTGGAGGTTCAAGTCCCGTTTGCCCCCACCCTTCCTCCCCCGCTAAGCGGGGGAGGGGACGGCCGCTGGATTTTGGCAAAGCTCCTATCCCCTCCCCCGCCCAGCGGGGGAGGGAAGGGGTGGGGGCATGCGTGGCATGGACTCCACACCCCTTCCTGGAAGCCGCTCCGCTCTCACGCCGCGGCGCGGACGGCGTCGATGAAGGCGCGCAGGGCGGGCGCCATCTGCCGTTGCCGGGGGTAGCACAGGAAACGCCCGGGAAACGGCGCGGACCAGGGCTCGAGCAGCGGGACCAGCCGTCCCTCGGCAATGGGGCGCGCCACCGCGTCCTCGACCGCGAAACCAATCCCGATGCCGTCCAGCGCCGCGCGGACCGCCATGTCCTTGTCGTTGACGATCAGCGGTCCGTCGACCGCCACCTCGAACCACGACCCGTTCTCGAAGAACTCCCAGGCGTAGGGCGTCACATGGCCCGGCCAGCGCCAGCGCAGGCAGCGGTGGTGCACCAGATCGCGCGGGTGGTCCGGACGTCCGTGCGCCGCGAGATAGGCGGGCGAGGCCACGGCGATCTGACGCAGCTCCGGGCCGAGCCGCACCGCGACCATGTCGCGCTCGATCACCTCGCCGATCCGGATAGCGGCGTCGAAGCCGCCCGCCACCACATCGACCACCGCGTCGTCCAGCGTGATGTCGAGCACGACATCCGGATAATCCCGCGCGAAGGCCGGGAGGATGGGGTCGATGTACCTCTCCGCCGCCGACCGGAAGCTGTGGACGCGCACGGTCCCGGCGGGGCGTTCGCGGTGCCGTTGCGCGTGCCCGATGGCGTCGCCCAGTTCCGACACGGCGGGGCGCACGCGCAGGAACAGGGTTTCGCCCGCCTCCGTCAGCGCGACGCTGCGCGTGGTGCGGTTGAAGAGCCGCACGCCAACCCGCTCCTCGAAGCCGCGCACCAGCTGGCTGAGAGCGGAGGGGGAGACGCCCAGCCGGTGCGCGGCCTGGCTGAAGCTCAACGCCTCGCCGACCGCCACGAAGGCCCGGAGCTGGTTGTAGTCGCTGCCCGACAGCAAGGGTTCCATCGGATCAGGAAACGATTTTTCAGCCCAGCTTACAAGCGCTGTCAGAAGAGGGGGCATTCTGAACCCAGTTCGCCGGGTGTATCCCTGTCTCCGCAACCAAGGAGACGACTCATGACCACATGGTTCATCACGGGCATTTCGCGCGGGCTCGGCCTGTCCCTGGCCAAGGCGGCGCTGGCGGAGGGCGACACGGTCATCGGGACGGTCCGAAACGGCACCCCCGACCTGCCGGCGGACCGGGGCACGCTGCACGTCGTGACGCTCGACGTGTCCGACGGGGCGGCGGCGGAGGCGGCGGTCGCCCAGGCCTTCGCCCAGGCGGGGCGCATCGACGTGATCGTCAACAACGCGGGCTACGGCCTGCTGGGGGCCATCGAGCAGGCGAGCGACGCGGAGGTCGCGCGGCTGTTCGCGACCGACGTGTTCGGCCCCTTCCGCATTATCCGGGCGGCCTTGCCCCATCTCCGCGCCCAGGGCTCCGGTCACATCGTCAACGTCACGTCGATCGCCGGGCGCGCGCCGGGCGCCGGTGCCGGCCTCTACGCGGCGGCCAAGCACGCGCTCGAAGGGCTGTCGGCCAGCCTCGCGCAGGAGGTCGCCCCGTTCGGGATCAAGGTGACGGCGGTGGCCCCCGGCGCGTTCCGGACCGACTTCCTGTCCGCCCACTCGATCCGCAAGAGCGACGCCGATCCGGCCTACGCCGCCAGCGTCGGGCGCAGCTCCGCCGCCTTCGACGCCATGGCCGGCCGCCAGCTCGGCGATCCCGACCGCGCGGCGCAGGCCATCCTCGCGCTCGTGCGGTCGGACAACCCGCCGCTCCACCTGCTGCTCGGATCGGACGCGCTGCGCCGCGCCCGCGAAAAGCTCGACGCCGTGATCGGGGAGATCGACGCCTGGGAGGATCTGACGCGCGGCACCGATTTCACCGTGAACGCCTGACGGGGTGCGTAACGGCTCCCAAATCCTGACCCCGGTCACGGCACCAGGATCAGGCGCGCGTGCCTCTTGCGTCCCGCCGACAGCGTGGCTTCCGCGACGGTGACGATGGCCGCCTCATCGCTGACGGGCTCTCCGTCCAAGCGCGCGCCGCCCTCGCGGATCAGGCGCCGCGCGGCGCCCTTGGACGGCGACAGGCCGGTTGCCACCAGCGCATCGACCAACGGCAACCCGCCGGGGTGCTCAGCCCGGCTCAACCGGGTCTGCGGCAGGCCGTCGCCGGCATGGCCATTCCCCCCGCCACCGGCTCCGGACAGGCCGCGCGCGGCCGCGGCCGCGCGGTCCGCCTCGGCGGGACCATGGCAGAGCCGGGTGGCCTCGGTCGCCAGCACGATCTTCGCCTCGTTGATCTCGGCGCCTTGGAGCCTTTCCAGCCGGGCGATCTCGCCGAGCGGCAGCTCGGTGAACAGCCGTAGGAAGCGGCCGACGTCGGCGTCCTCGGTGTTGCGCCAGAACTGCCAGAAATCGAAGGGGGAGCGCGCGTCGGCGTTCAGCCACACGGCGCCGCCCGCCGTCTTGCCCATCTTGGTGCCCGACGCGGTGGTCAGCAACGGCGTGGTCAGCCCGAAGAGCTGGCGCCCCTCGACCCGACGGGCCAGCTCGATGCCGTTGACGATGTTGCCCCATTGGTCCGACCCGCCCATCTGCAACAGGCAGCCGTGGCGGCGCGCCAGCTCCAGGAAATCATAGGCCTGGAGGATCATGTAGTTGAACTCCAGGAAGGTCAGCGGCTGCTCGCGCTCCAGCCGCTGCTTGACGGAGTCGAAGCTCAGCATGCGGTTGACGGTGAAGTGCCGGCCGATGTCGCGCAGAAAGGGGACGTGGTCCAGCCGGTCCAGCCAGTCGGCGTTGTCGACCATGCGGGCGTCGGCCGCCCCCTCGCCGAAGTCCAGGTACTGGCCGAACACGCGGCCCAGCCCGGCGGCGTTCGAGGATATCCGGGCGTCGTCCAGCATCGGCCGGCTGGTGTCGCGGAAGCTGGGATCCCCGATCCGGGTGGTGCCGCCGCCGATCAGCACGATGGGGCGGTTGCCGGTCTTCTGGAGCCAGCGCAGCGCCATGATCGACAGCAGATGCCCGACATGCAGGCTGTCCGCCGTGGCGTCGAACCCGACATAGGCGGTCAGCGCACCGCCGGGGGCGCCGTCAAGCGCGGCGCCGGTCAGCCCGGCCAGATTGGCGTCCGGGTCGCTGCATTGATGGAGGAAGCCGCGCTCGCGCAGGACATGGACGAAATCGGCGGCGGATGAAGAGGATGACATTGGAACGGGTCTCGACGGTTGGGCCGTGCCCCCGGAGACTGTCCTGTTCGTTGAAGACCATGGCCGCCGGAGTGCGGCGGCATGGTTTCGGGTATGACCGATCGACGCCGCGCTATGGGAGCGGCGGATAATAAACCGGAACGGTGACGAGGAAGGCGATGCGGTCGGTCATGACGCTCTCCTACACCCGCCCGCGCGAAAGATCCATCCCCGCATTGGCGTTCGCCCCCCGGTCCGGTCCGGCCAAGCGCAGCGAGACCTCGAACAGCGCACCGCGTTCCGATGGCAGCAGCGCGATGGTCCCGCCATGCGCCTCGACCAGCCCCCGCGCGATGGCAAGGCCGAGGCCGGTGCCGCCGCTCCCGCGCGCGGTGGTGAAGAACGGGGTGAAGACACGCCCGGCGTTGGCGGGCGAGACGCCCGGCCCGTCGTCCTCGACCCGCAGGACCGCGCGGTCGTCCCCGTTCGGTGGTGTGACGGCCGACAGCGTCACGACCACCCGCGCGTGCGGGCCCGCGTGGTGGCGGGCGTTGCCGACAAGGTTCGCCAGGACGCTTTCCAACGCCTCCAGCCCCATGGCGACCGGCAGCGAGGCCGGCAGCGAGGTCTCAGCGCCGTGGTGTTCGGCGAGCCGGGCCGCGACCGGCACGGCGTCGGTCACGGCGTCCCCGCCCACCGTCATGACGTCGGCCCGCGCCAGTTCCAGCAGACGGCGGACGAGGCGGGACAGGCGTTCGGCCTCCGCGTCCATGTTGGCGAGGAAGCGCTCCCGCTCCTCGGGCGACATGCTGTCCAGATGGTCGCGCAGCAGCTCGACGGTGCCGCGGATGGTCGTCAGCGGGGTCTTGAACTCGTGCGAGACATGGGCGGCGAAGTCGCGGATGTAGTCCGCCCGCTGCTCCAGCGTCCCGGCCATGCGGGTCAGCGCCTCCGACAGCTCGGCCACCTCGCGCACCAGCGGCCCCGGCAACGGCGTCATCACCCCGCGTTCGCCGTCCGCCGTGCGCTTGGCCAGCGCCGTCACCGCGCGCAGGGGGCGGCCGATGGCGACGGTCCCCACCCGCGCCAGCAGGCCGACCGACACCAGCAGCAGCGCCGCCAGCCCGGCCAGATGCCACCGCTTGCCGTAGAGGGTGTCGGCGAGGCTGCGCGGCGTGCGCGACACCAGCACCACCCCGACGACACGCCCGGCGTCGAGCACGGGCTGGGCGGTGAAGATCCGCAGCGGACGGCCGGGCGCCGGCACGCTCTGGCCGTTCGCCAGGGCGTGGCGGCTGATGCGTTCGCGCAGCACGCTGGCCGGCTCGCCGGACAGGGCGCGCCGGACCTCCTCCTGATCGCCGAGCGACAGGCCCAACTCCTCGCCGGTGCTGGCGACGACGATGCCGTGGCGGTCGGTGACCCGCATCCCGGCCAGGGTGATGCGCTGCGCCTCGCGCAGGACGGGCCCGAGCGACGCGCCGGCCAGCACGGCCGCCGGATCGGGCGGCGTCGCGGCGGGCGACGGGTCGGGGGCGGAGGGCAGGATCGGGTCGTCGGCCAGATCCAGGCTGGCGAAGCGTGGGGTCCAGGGCGGCTCGAACCCCGGCGGGCGCATCCAGGCCGGGTCGAGCGGCGGGGCGCCGTCGTCCGGCCGCCCGCCGGACCGGCGCCAAGCCTCGCGGTAGAAGGCCGCGACGACGCCGGCCTGGGCGATCAGTTCCGACTCCGTCTGGCGGATCAGGGCGCTTTCGTAGAGGCGCAGAAACCAGATGCCGCTCAACGGCAGCACCAGCGCCGCCAGGGTCATCGCCAGCAGCACCGTCCCGATCGACAGGCGCCGCGCCACCCGGCGCCGCATCAGCGGCAGTCCGACAGCTTGTAGCCCAGCCCGTGGACGGTCTCGACCGGCGCGCCGCCCACGGCCTGGAACTTCGACCGCACCCGCCGGATGTGGCTGTCGACGGTGCGGTCGGCCACGTAGCGCTCCGTGGCGTAGGCGCCGTCCATCAGGGCGTCGCGGCTGAACACCTTGCCCGGACGCTCGGCCAGGGTGCGCAGCAGTCCGAACTCGGTGGCGGTCAGCACCACCTCCGCCGCGTCCCAGAAGGCGCGGACGCCGTCGAGATCCAGGCGCAGGCGGTTGTGGCGAAGCTCCGGGGGAGCCTCCGGCATGGGGGAAGGCGGGGCCGGCGACGCCGGTTCGGGCGGGGCCATGCGGCGCAGCACCGCCTTGACCCGCGCCACCAGTTCGCGCGGGGAGAAGGGCTTGGTGACGTAGTCGTCGCCCCCCAGTTCCAGGCCGAGGATGCGGTCGATCTCGTCGTCGCGCGACGACAGGAAGATGATCGGGACCCGGCTGGTGCGGCGCAGTTGGCGGCAAACCTCGGTCCCGTCCAGCTCGGGCATCGTGATGTCCAGCAGGATCAGGTCGGGCGTCTCCCCTTGCGCCAGCGCCAGCCCCTGGGCGCCGTCCCCCGCCTCGACGACGGCGAAGCCCTCCCGCGCCAGGGCGAAGCGGACGATGTCGCGGATGTGGGGATCGTCGTCGATCAGCAGGATCTTGGGCATGGCGGCGCCACTCTACCCGATAAGCTGCACCGATTCTGCACAGACATTGCGCCAAGGTTGCACGGGCGCGTCATCGCCACGGCACGGAGGGATGCCACGGTGGGGCATGACCCGGTCCCGGTCCGCCGCCCCCTGGCGGAACGCCGGCCACACCCCGCAACGCGGAGAGCCCGTATGAGCATGCCGTCCGATCCCCCGAAGCCGAGAGCCCCGGCCCCACCCGTTCCCCGCCGACGCTGGTCCCTGAAGCTCCTGCAAATCATTCTGCTTCTGCTGCTGACCCTGGCCGCGAGCTGGCCGATCGCGGGGATCGTCGAGGAGCGCGAGGCGCGGCAATCCGTGCTGCGGGAGGAGTTCGTGCGGAGCTGGGGGCTGAGGCAGGTCGTCCGCCCGCCGACCCTGGCGGTGCCCTACCGCACCGCCACGGGCCGTGGGCCGTATTACCTGAAGCTGGCCCCCCGGGAGCTGACCACGCAGGTAACGCTGGTGCCCGAGCAGAAGAAGCGCGGCCTGTTTTCCGCCACCGTCTATACGGCGACCGTGGAGATGACGGGCAGCGTCTCGATCCCGTTCTGGCCCAACATCGAGCAGGTCGTCGGCGAGGGCAGCACCATCGACTGGAAGAAGTCGGTCGTCATGATGCAGGCGACGGAGCTGGGGGGCATGACGACCGACGATCACATCGTCTGGAACGGGGTGAAGCTGCCTTGGCGCAGTTGCGCCGAGGCGATCGGCAGTTCCGCCGATTGCAAGGGGGCGGTGCTCGTCGCCAATCCAAACATGCCCCCCGATCCCTCGTCGGAGACGGACATCCCGTTCAAGGCGATGGTGACGCTGCGCGGAACCGGCGACTTCCGGCAGATCCTGGACGCACGGGAGAGCACGACGATCATCAAGGCGCCCTGGTCGACGCCGAGTTTCGTGGGCACGATGCTGCCGTCGCGCCAGCGTGTCGGCGACAATGGCTTCGAGGCGGAATGGTTCACCGTGAATTACGCCAAGTGGCTGATCCGGAGCACGGGCACGCTGTCGGAGAACGTTTCGCTCCAGGACTGCGAGTCGGTCGGCGTCGATCTGCTGGAGGCGGTCCCCACCTACCGGATGATCAACCGTGCCTCGAAATACACGATCCTCTTCGTCGTCCTGTCCTTCACCGTCTACGCGCTGTTCGAACTGCTTTCCACCGTGCGGATCCACAATGTGCAGTACGGGCTGCTCGGGCTGTCGATGACGCTGTTCAACCTCCTGCTGGTGTCCTTCGCCGAGCCGCTAGGCTACGCCGCCGGCTATGGGATCAGCACGGCGCTGGTCCTGACCCAGGCGACGCTCTACACCGCCGCCGTCACCCGGCGCGCACTGCCCACCGTGATCTTCGGCGCCGTGCTGTCCACCCTGTTCGGCTTCCTCTACGTGCTGCTCAGCATGGAAACCTACGCGCTGCTGGCGGGGTCGGTCGCGCTGTTCGTGGTGCTGTCGGCGGTCATGGCGGTCACCCAGCGCATCGACTGGCGGGCGGAGGAATCGTGAGAGCCCGGTTCGTAAAGCCCCCGTCCTTGAAGATTGCGCTGTGGTGGCCGTGCGGTCTGGCGCTGGCCTTCGCCGGCGCCAACGCCCACGACCCCTACATGACGCCGGTGCGGGGCTGGTCGGTGCCGGTGCTGGCCCTGGCCGGGCTGGGCGGCCTGCTGGTCCATCTGCGAGGCGCTCCCCGCCGCCCGTTGCTTGCGCTGCTCTGGGCGGCGGTGTCGCTGTCGGCCTTGGGCGCGGAGGGCGTGTACCAGACGCGCAAGGCGTCCGTCCTCGCGGCGCGGGGGCCTCTGGCGGCGGAGCTTGGTTCGCGCTTCATCGTCGGCTACACGCGGTTCGAGGAGGTCGAGGTTCTGGCCGCGCGCGGGTTGATCGGCGGTGTCTTCGTCTCGCGGCGCAACCTGAAGGGCCGCTCCGCCGAGGAGCTGCGCGACGAGATCGGCCGTCTGCAGGAGATCCGGCGCCGCGCCGGACTGCCGCCGCTGCGGGTGGCGGCCGACCAGGAGGGCGGGATCGTGTCCAGGCTGTCGCCCTGGTTGCCGCAACGCCCCGCCCCCGCCGCGCTGGCCGAGCTGCCGCCCGCCGAACGCCGCGCCGCCGCCCGCCGGCTGGGGGCCGAGCAGGGGCGCGATCTGGCCTCGCTCGGCGTGACGATCAACTTCGCGCCGGTGCTCGACCTGCGGGTCGACCGCCCGTCCAACCCGCTGGACTTCAACAGCCTGATCGCCAAGCGGGCGATCTCCAGCGATCCGGCCGTGGTGGGGGAGGTGGCCGCCGCCTACGCCGGGGGGCTGGCCGAGGCCGGAATCCACCCGACGCTCAAGCATTTCCCCGGCCTCGGCCGCGTCGCCTCGGACACCCATCACTTCCGCGCCGTCCTGCCCGATTCCCGGGAGACGCTGGAGGCGACGGACTGGCGGCCGTTCCGCCGCGTGCTCGCGGAGAACCCGCAGGCACTCCTGATGGTCGGCCATGTGGTGCTGGGCGCGGTCGACCCCGACCGCCCGGCCTCCCATTCGCGCCGCGTGATCGACGGGCTGCTGCGCCGGGACTGGGGCTATGACGGCCTCGTCGTCACGGACGATCTGGTGATGACGCCCGTCTACCAGTACGGGCTGTGCCGGGCCGTCGAGGAGGCGCTCAACGCCGGAGTCGATCTGCTGCTGGTCGCCTTCGACGGCCGGCAGTTCTACCGCGCCATGGCCTGCGCGCTGGAATCCGGCCGGCGCGGCGCCCTCGACCCGGCGGCGCTGGCCGCCAGCCGCGAACGCCTGCGGCGGGAGCCGTCCGCCGGCGGACCGGCCTCGGCGCTCGGCGACTCAGCCCTTCACGAGAGGGCACTTGCTTTCGGACAGCGGTAGGAAGGCGTCGTCGCCGGGGATGGTGCTGAGGATCTTGTAATAGTCCCAGCGGCCCTTGGATTCGGCCGGGCTCTTGACCTCGACGAGATGCATGTCGTGGACCATGCGGCCATCGGCGCGGACCTTGCCGTTGCGGGCGAACATGTCCTCGATGGGCACGGATTTGAGCCGGTCCACCACGGTCAGCCCCTTGTCGGTGCCGGTGGAGTCGATGGCTTTCAGGTAGTTCAGCACGGCCGAGTAGACGCCGGCCTGCGCCATGGTCGGCATCTTGCCCTCGTGCCGCTGCCCGAAGCGCCTGGCGAACTCGCGCGTCCGGTCGTCGGTGTCCCAGTACCAGCCGGTGGTGATGATCATCCCCTTGGTCACGTCGAGGCCGAGGCTGTCGATGTCGGTCAGGAAGACCAGCATGCCGACCATCTTCTGCCCGCCCTGGGTCAGGCCGAACTCGTTGGCCTGCTTGACCGCGTTGACGAAGTCGCCGCCCGCGTTGGCCAGCGCCACCACCTGCGCCCCCGACGACTGCGCCTGGAGCAGGAAGGAGGAGAAGTCCGGCGTGGCGACCGGCGCCCGGACCGTCCCCAGGACCTCCCCGCCGGCCTTCTTCACCGCGTTGGCCGTGTTGGTCTCAAGGCTGCGGCCGAAGGTGTAGTCGGCGGTGATGAAGAACCATTTCCTGTTGCCCTGCTGGGTCAGCGCGCGGCCGGCGCCGTTGGCGAGCGCGTAGGTGTCGTAGGTCCAGTGCACGCCGGTGGGGGAGCATTTCTCGTTGGTCAGCTCGGTGGTGCCGGCGGTGGAGTTCAGGTGGACCCGGCCGGTCTCCCGCGTCACCTCCTGCACCGCCAGCGCGGCGGCGGAGTTGCCGACGTCGACGATCACGTCGACCTGCTCCCGGTCGATCCACTGGCGCGAGACGCTGGCGGCGATGTCCGCCTTGTTCTGGTGGTCGGCGAAGACGACCTGGACCGGCGCGCCCTTGACCGTGCCGCCGAAATCCTCCACCGCCATCTGCGCGGCGACCACCGAGCCGCGCCCGGCGAGGTCGGCGTAGATGCCCGTCATGTCGTCGAGCACGGCGATCTTCACGACGTTGTCGGAGATCTGCGCCTGCGCCGCGCCGGCCAGCGCGCCCGTCAGCGCGATGCCGGCCAAGCCCGCAAGCAGGGCCGTCTTGAGCGTCTTCATAGGTTTGTCCTCCCGGTTCTGATGATGGTTCGTTCGGTGACGCTTTGGCGGCGGCGGGTCAGGCCGTCCTGGCGGCGTCGCGGATCAGGCGGCCCAGCAGGAACTGGTCGCTGTCGCCGTGGGCCAGCCGCGTCTGGTCGGTCTGGGCGTCGATGGCGCGCTTGGTCATGCGCAGGGCCAGCGGCGGGACCGCCGCCGCCTCGCGCGCCAGCCGCAGGCTTTCATCGACCACGGCGCCGTCCCCGGCGACGAGGTCGGCCAGCCCCCAGTCCAGCGCCAGCGCCGAATCGACCCGCAGGTCGGTGAACAGCAGGCGCTTGGCCCGCGCCGGGCCGATCAGCGACACCAGACGCGGCAGCCCGCCCCAGGCGAGGTTGAAGCCCAGCCGGGCCTCCGGCAGGCGCAGATGCGCGGCCTTTCCGAAGACCCGCAGATCCAGGGCCATCGCCAGCACGCCGCCGCCGCCGATGGCCGGCCCTTCGATGGCGGCGATGGTGAGTTGGGGCAGGGCGGCCCAGGCGTCGCACAGGGCGCGGCCGCGTTCGACGGCGGCGTGCCGCTCCAGCGCATCCCCGCCGGTCGGCCAGAGAAGCGGGTCGGACAGGTCGAGGCCGCCGGAAAACACCGTCGCGGTGCCGGTCAGCACCACCGCCCGCGCGGCGGTGTCGGCGCGCAGACGGTGGGCGGTCTCCGTCAGCGCCTCCATCGCCGCCGCGTTCAGGGCGTTGGCGCGCCCGCCCCGGTCGTAGCGGACCAGCGCCACCCCGTCCGTCTGCTCGATCGAAACAAGGCTCATCCCGTTCGCTCCTTTCCCTGCCGACCCGGCGACCGTTCGCGCCGGTTCCGTTTGCCTAACATTCTACTGAGTATGTTGCAATGGTTTGGTTGGTGGTGCAAACATACGAAGGACGGCCCCCGCCGGGTGCGGGCGGCTCAATGGCAGGACGCCAAGGGTTGGACGAAGAGAGAGGGGTTTTGGCGATGCACGGCGATGATTGGGTGAGGATCCCCACGGCGGACGAATGCGTGCTGCGCAATCTTCTGGAAGGGCAGGCGGGGCGGCAGCCCGACGCGGTGTTCGTCACCTTCTGGCGGGGCGAGACCTGGAGCTACCGGGAAACGCTGGAGCGCGTCCGCCGCCGCGCCGCCGCCCTGCGGGCGCAGGGTGTCCGCCAGGGCGACCACGTCCTGTGCTGGATGGGGAACGGGCCGGATCTGCTGACCGCGTGGTTCGCCATCAACTATCTTGGCGCGGTCTATGTGCCGCTCAACACGGCCAGCCGGGGCCGCCCGTTGGCGCACACGCTGGACAACGCCGGGGCTTCGATCCTCATCGCCCACGCCGCCCTGGTCGGCCGTCTGGCGGAGATCGACCGGGGACCGCTGGCGAAAATCCTGACCGTCGGCACGGCGGACTCGGAGTTGCCCGAACTGCCTGGAGTCGCGATCGCGCCCCTGACCGACGCGCCGGCCGAGTCGGACCTGAGCCTGGAGCTTGAGCGGCCGATCCAGCCCTGGGACCCCCACGCGATCATGTATTCGTCGGGCACCACGGGGGCGGCCAAGGGCGTCGTGACCTCCTACGTGCAGATTTACACGATGGGGCCGGACGCCTTCACGAGCATCTCGGCGGACGACCGCTGCATGATCGCCGGGCCGATTTTCCATTGCGGCAGCACGCTTTACGTCTATTGCATGCTGGGCAAGGGCGGCTCCATGGCGATGGTTCCGGAGTTCCGCACGGCGGATTTCTGGGACTCGATCCGCGACACCGGCAGCACGGTGGTCCTGCTGCTGGGCATCATGGCGAACTTCCTGCTGAAGGCGCCGCCGACCGCGCGGGACCGCGACCATACCCTCAAGAAGGTTTTCATCGTTCCCTTCGGCGAGGATGCCCCCCGGTTCGGCGCCCGCTTCGGCGTCGCCCTTTACACCGTCTACAACATGACCGAGATCGCCAGCCCGCTGACGGCCGGCCCGGACGACATGGTGCCCGGCCTGTGCGGCCGTCCGCGCCCCTGCTTCGAACTGCGCGTGGTGGATTCCAACGACGCGGAGCTGCCGCCGGGCAGCGTTGGTGAGTTGATCATTCGTTCCCACCGGCCCTGGGCGCTCGGTTCGGGCTATTACCGCAACCCGGAGGCCACGCTGGCGGCCACGCGCAACGGCTGGTTCCACACCGGCGACGCCTTCCGCATGGAGGCGGACGGGCGCTTCTTCTTCGTCGACCGCCTGAAGGACGTGATCCGCCGCCGGGGCGAGAACATCTCGTCCTTCGAGTTGGAGGCGGAGATCTGCGCCCACCCGGCCGTGCGCGAGGCGGTGACCGTCGCCGTTCCCAGCGAGGTCGGCGAGGACGAGGTGCTGGCCGTCGTCGCTCCGGTTCCCGGTCTGGTCATCGATCCGGCGGAACTGGTCGGCTTCCTGGCCGCGCGCGTGGCGCATTACATGGTGCCGCGCTACGTCCGCGTGGTGGAGGAATTGCCCAAGACGGCCAGCGGCAAGCTCCAGAAGCACACGCTGCGGGCGGATGGGCTGACCGAGGATTGCTGGGACCGCGAGGCGGCGGGCATCCGGCTCAAGCGCGAAAGGCTTGGGTAAGAGGCGGTTGAGTTTACGATCCCGGTTGAAAGCCCTCCTCCCACAAGGGAAGAAGGGCTTTCAGAACTCCCCAGTCACCCCGGCGCGTTCAGCCCCTGCATGATCGACTCCACGATCTTGTCGGCGAGGATCTCGCGGTCGTCGCGGGTCTCGGACGGGCGGGGGCGGTACCAGATCGACAGCCAGTTGATGGCGCCCAGCGCCACCTTGACCGCCACCGACACGTCGCTGGTGCGGATCGTGCCGTCCTCGACCCCCTCGTAGGCGACCCGCTTGAACAGGCTCTCGAAGTCGTTCCGCACGGTCATCAACTCGGCCAGCGTGCGGCGCTGCTCGGGGGTGGTGGCGCTGAAACGGTGCATCTCCACACCCTGCACGACCACCGCCTCCAGGGCGAGATTCTCCATCATCGACAGGGCGTGCCGGCGGAACATGGCGCTGAGGCGTTGCGCCGCCGGTTCCGGCCCCTTCATCACCGGGGTGACCGCCTCGAAGTTGCGCCGCATCCCCTCGCGGTGGACGTCGAAGAACAGTTCCGTCTTCGAGCGGTAGTAATGATAGATGCGGCCCTTCGTGGAGCCCAGACGCCGCGCCACGTCGTCGATGCTCGCCGCGTGATAGCCCTGCTCCATGAAGCATTCGGCGGCGGCGATCAGGATGTCGAGGTTGCCGTTCTTGTCGATGCGGGGTGACAGCGGGTTCTTTTCGCTACTCATCGTCCAGTTCCAACTCGATTCGTTCGTCGGCGATCAACCCGTTTCGCCCGCATCGTCCCGCCACGGCACCGGCCGGTTCCGCGAAGCTAGGACCAATCCATCCGGCAGGCAACATTTCTGCCTGGACAGCGCGGGCAGGCTCACATACTACTTGGTATGTTATTTGTGCGCAACGCAAGCAAACTCGGTGGCGGCCGCACCCGGTGGCCGCACCCAATGAACGGGAAGACGCCCCATGACCGCACGCATTCCCGTCGGGGAGCTGGAACGGCGCGTCGGCGGCGAGATCGGCGTGTCGCGCTGGTTCGCCATCGACCAGGCGCGCATCGACTCCTTCGCCGACGTCATCGACGACCACCAGTTCATCCACGTCGACCCCGAGCGCGCCCGCCGGGACAGCCCCTTCGGCGGCACCATCGCCCACGGCTTCCTGTCGCTGTCGCTGCTGACCGCGATGGGGGAGGGCGTCTTGCCCGAGATCGCCGGACAGGCGATGGTTATCAACTACGGTTTCGACCGCGTCCGCTTCCTCGCCCCGGTCAAGTCCGGCGCGCGGGTCCGCGCCCGCTTCGTCCTGAGCGGGGCGGACCGCCGGTCGGAGCGGGAACTGGTGGCGCGCTACGCCGTGACGGTCGAGGTCGAGGGCGGCGGCAAGCCGGCGTTGGCCGCCGACTGGATCATCCTGACCCTACTGGAAGAACAGGTGGAAGCAGCATGAGCACTCAACCCGACGGCATCCGATTCGACGGGCGCGTCGCCATCGTCACCGGGGCGGGGAACGGCCTGGGACGCGGCTACGCGCTGGAACTGGCGGCGCGCGGCGCCAAGGTGGTGGTCAACGACCTGGGCGGCGGGCGCGACGGCCGGGGCGCCTCGGGCGCGGCCGAGACGGTGGTGGAGGAAATCCGCAGCCGGGGCGGCGAGGCCGTCGCCGACGGGGCGAACGTCACCGACGCCGCGCAGGTCGCGGCGATGGTCGGGCGCGTCCACGGGCTGTGGGGCCGCATCGACATCCTGATCAACAACGCCGGCATCCTGCGCGACAAGAGCTTCGCCAAGATGGAACTGGAGGATTTCCGGTCGGTGGTGGACGTGCATCTGATGGGGGCGGCCAACGTCACCCACGCCGTCTGGCCGATCATGCGGGCGCAGAATTATGGCCGCATCCTGATGACGACCTCGACGTCGGGCGTCTACGGCAATTTCGGCCAGTCGAACTACGGCGCGGCGAAGGCCGGGCTGGTCGGGCTGATGAACGTCCTGCATCTGGAGGGCATCCGCAACGGCATCCACGTCAACGCCGTCGCCCCCACGGCGGCGACCCGCATGACCTCGGACATCCTCGACGAGACGGCGCTGGCGCGGCTGAACCCGGACTTCGTCACCCCGGCGGCGCTGTTCCTGGTGTCGGAGCAGGCACCGAGCCGCACGGTGATCCTGGCCGGCGCCGGCACCTACGCCCGGCTCGCCATCGTCGAATCGGACGGCGTCTACCTGCCCGAGGGCGAGCGGACGCCGGAGGCCGTGGCCGCCCGCTTCGCCGACATCGCGACGCTCGACCGCCAGCACGAGGTCGACGCCGGCCTGACCCATGTCGACCGCATCCTGAAGCGCGCGGCGGACGCCGCCGGCTGAGCCGGTTCAAGAAGGGGAGAAAAACGGTGAGAGAAGCCGTCATCGTGTCGACCGCCCGCACCCCCATCGGCAAGGCCTACCGGGGGGCCTTCAACGACACCCAGGCGCAGGCGCTGGGCGGCCACGCCATCGCCCACGCCGTCGCCCGCGCCGGAATCCATCCCGCCGAGATCGACGACGTGGTGATGGGGGCGGCGTTGCAGCAGGGCGCCACCCACATGAACATGGCCCGCCAATGCGCGCTGCGCGCCGGGCTGCCGACCTCGGTGGCGGCGCAGTCGGTGGACCGGCAATGCGCGTCGGGGCTGATGGCCATCGCCATCGCCGCCAAGCAGATCGTCGTCGACGGCATGACCGTCGCGGTCGGCGGCGGGCTGGAATCGCTGTCGCTGGTGCAGACCGACCGCATGAACGTGGAGCGCTGGCGCGACCCCTGGCTGGTCGAGCACCGACCCGACGTCTACATGGCGATGATCGAGACGGCGGAGATCGTGGCGGCGCGCTACGGCGTGTCGCGCGAGGCGCAGGACGCCTACGCCGCCCGCTCCCAGGCGCGGACCGCGCAGGCGCAGGCGGCCGGGCGCTTCGACGACGAGATCGTGCCGGTGACGACGACCATGAAGCGTTACGACAAGGCGACCGGCGCGGCCACCGACCACGCGGTCACGCTGGAGCGCGACGAGAGCAACCGGCCCGACACCACGCTGGCCGGGCTGTCGGCGCTGAAACCGGTGTTCCGCGACGGCCAGCGCATCCGCGAGGGGCGTTTCGTCACCGCCGGCAACGCCTCCCAGCTCTCGGACGGCGCCTCGGCCAGCGTCCTGATGGAGGCGGGGGAGGCCGAGCGGCGGGGCTTGCGTCCGCTGGGCGTCTACCGGGGAATCGCGGTCGCCGGCTGCGACCCGGACGAGATGGGCGTCGGCCCGGTCCACTCGGTGCCGAAGCTGCTGAAGCGGCACGGCCTGACCGTCGACGACATCGGGCTGTGGGAACTCAACGAGGCCTTCGCCGCGCAGGTGATCCATTGCCGCGACCGGCTCGGCATTCCCGACGAGCGGCTGAACGTCAACGGCGGCGCCATCGCGGTCGGCCATCCCTACGGCATGTCGGGCGCCCGGTTGGTCGGGCACGCCCTGATCGAGGGCCGGCGCCGGGGCGTGCGCCACGTCGTCGTCACCATGTGCGTCGGCGGCGGCATGGGCGCGGCCGGTCTGTTCGACATCGCCTGAACAGCCCATGTCATCCCTGACCGAAGGGAAGCAGGGTAAGTTTCCGGAAACCACGAATCAACAGGGAGGACATCCACGCATGGACCGCAAGAACGACACCCGCGACGGCTACCCGCATTTCCAGAGGGTCCCGACCCGCTGGATGGACAACGACGCCTACGGCCACGTCAACAACGTGGTCTATTACAGCTATTTCGACACGGTGGTGAACCAGTACCTGATCGAGACCGGCGCGCTCGACATCGCGGCCAGCCCGGTGATCGGGCTGGTGGTGGACACCGGGTGCAGCTACTACGCGCCGGTGACCTTCCCCGACCGGGTCGAGGCCGGGCTGCGGGTGGCGCGGCTGGGCACCAGCAGCGTCCGCTACGAGGTCGGGCTGTTCCGCAACGACGATCCCACCCCGGCGGCCTGCGGCCATTTCGTGCATGTCTACGTCGACCGCGAGACGCGCCGTCCGGCGCCGCTGCCGGCTCCCCTTCGCGCCGTGCTCGAACGGCTGGTCGCGCCCGCCCAAACCGCCTGATCCCCCTTTCTCGTCGAGGACCAGAGACATGACGGACTTCGTTTTCGAGACCACCCCGAAGCTGGTGTGCGAGGCGGGGGCGGCGGCCCGGCTGGGCGAGATGGCGAAGGCGCTGGGCATCCGCCGCGCCCTGATCGTCACCGACGCCGGGCTGGTGGCCGCCGGGCTGCTGGAACCGGTCCAGGCCGGATTCGCGGCGGCGGGCTCCGCCTGCGTCCTGTTCTCCGACGTGCTGGCCGACCCGCCCGAGGCGTCGGTCGCGCTGGCGGTCCAGGCGGCGCGCGACGCCGGTGCCGACGGCGTGATCGGTTTCGGTGGCGGCAGTTCGCTGGACACCGCGAAGCTGGTCGCCCTGCTGGCCGGCACGCCGCAGGATCTGCCGGACATCTACGGCATCGGCCTTGCCAAGGGGCCGCGCCTGCCGTTGATCCAGGTGCCGACCACCGCCGGCACCGGGTCGGAGGTGACGCCCATCGCCATCGTCACCACGCCGACCAGCGAGAAGAAGGGCGTCGTCTCCAGCCTGCTCTACCCCGATCTGGCGGTGCTGGACGCCCGTCTGACGCTGGGGTTGCCGCCGCGCGTCACCGCGATGACCGGCATCGACGCGATGGTCCACGCCATCGAGGCCTACACCACCCGCCACAAGAAGAACCCGCTGTCCGACAGCCTCGCGCTGCGGGCGCTGAGCCTGCTGGGCGCCAACATCCGCACCGTGATCGAGGACGGGCGGAACGTCGCCGCCCGCGCGGCGATGCTCCAGGGCTCGCTGCTGGCCGGCATCGCCTTCGCCAACGCGCCGGTCGGGGCGGTCCACGCCCTGGCCTATCCGCTGGGCGGCCATTTCCATGTGCCGCACGGCCTGAGCAACGCGCTGGTGCTGCTTCCGGTGCTGGAGTTCAACCGCCCGGCCGCCGAAACGCTCTACGCCGAACTCGCCCCGGCGATCCTGCCCGGCCGCTCCTTCGCCACCCCGGCCGAGGCGGCGGTGGGCTTCATCGGCGCCATGCGGGATCTGGTTGCCGCCATGCCGATGGAGCAGCGGCTGGAGGAGGTCGGGGTGCGGCGCGAGGATCTGCCCATGCTGGCCGCCGACGCCATGAAGGTGCAACGGCTGCTGATCAACAACCCGCGCGAGGTGTCCTACGACGACGCCCTGGCGATCTACGGGCAGGCGTACTGAGACCAAAGACTGCGGCGACGTTTCCTCCCCACCCGTCTTTTCCGTTGTCACGTGGAGGGGTGGGCAAGGCGTCGATTGAAGGCCGTCGGCGTTATCGTGCGCGACGCCTGGAACGCAAAAGGGTAGGGTCCCCGCTCGTTCGGTCCGGTTGGACCCGATAGCAGAGACGAGAGGGGATGTTCATGTACGACGTTGCCATGATGCTGCACCGGCTCACCGCCGTGCTGGCGATTCTCGGCACGCTGGTCTGGGCCTTCGGGGCGTTGCGCGGCGCCGCCCCCGGCCTGACGGCCCGCCGGAAGGGGCTGTACGTCGCGGCGATGGCCTCCACCGGGATCGCGGGGCTGACCGGCCTCGCGGTGACCTTCGCGGGGCCGTGGGCGTCGATGCTGTTCCCCTATCTGGGCCTCGCCGCCGTCGCGGGGCATGGGGTGGCCGGGGGCATGGCCAAGCGGGCGGTGATCGCGGGGAGCCGCAAGACGGTGGCCGGCGCCGTCGCGATCCAGGTGGTCATGCTGCTGGTGGCTTCCTATCTGATGGCCGTCAAGCCGTTCTGACCGCCACTCCATCCATCGGCCAGTCTCGGGAGGAAGCGTCATGAAGCGTAGGACCGTCCTTTTGAGCCTGGCCGGCGGCGTGGCGGCGGGCATCGCCGGACTCCGGCCGGCTGCCGCGCAGGCGCCGCTGCCCGAACTGGCGCCCGCCGCCGATCCCTACGCCCGCTTGCAGGGCGGCGTTCCCCACCACCTGACGCCGGACCAGGAAGCCCAGCGCGTCACCGACAGCCCCGCCCCGGCCGGGCCGTCCGGACGCTGGGTCGGCCGTGCCGCCCTGCCGATCCCGCGCAGCGAGATGGCCTGGGCCACGGTGTCGAACGGGCGGATGCACGTGGTCGGCGGCTATGGCGAGGGGGCGGTCAACCGCGCCTACCATCACGTCTACGACCCGGCGGCGGACCGCTGGCACGGGGCGGCGGCGCTGCCGCGCGGCGCCAACCACGTCGCGGTCGCCGCCATCGATGGGCGGGTCTACGCCTTCGGCGGCTTCACGGAGCAGAACCGGCGCTCCGACGCCAACGCCTACGTCTACGACGGGGCGATGGATGCCTGGACGGTCATCGCGCCGCTGCCGCGCCAGCGCGGGGCGGCGGCGGCCGTGGTGCTGAACGGCGCCCTCCACCTGATCGGCGGCGCCTCGGAACCGGCCAGCGAGCGGGCGAGCGTCGGCTGGCACGAGGTCTACGACCCGGCGGCGGACCGCTGGTCGGCCCGCAAGCCGCTGCCGGGCGCCCGCGACCATGTCGGCTGCGTCGCCCATGACGGCTCCATCCACGTCGTCGGCGGGCGTTTCAACACCTTCGAGTACAACACCGACCTCCACCACGTCTACCGCCCGGACCGCGACACCTGGGAGGCGCTGGCGCCGCTGCCGACGGCGCGGTCCGGGCACGGCCTCGTCGTTTACCGGGGGCGTTTCTTCGCCATGGGCGGGGAGGGCGGCATCCTGAGCGGCGGGGTGCCGCGTCAGGCCAAGGTGTTCGGGCAGATGGAGAGCTACGACCCGGCGGCCGACGCGTGGCAGCGCCACGCGCCGATGCCGACCCCGCGCCACGCGGTGGGGGCCGTCGCCATCGGCGACTGGATTTACGTGGCCGGCGGCGGCGCCGTGCTGGGCGGATCGGTGCAATCCGCCGTGCACGAGGCCTTCACGCTCCAGGGCTGACCATCCTCACGCGCCGGCGGCGCGCATCCGGTCGAAGCTGGCCCACACGCCGTCCGCCCCGTCCCAACTCCCCTGGCTGGCGGCCTTGGAGTATTCGGTGGAGCGCTGCTCGAAGAAGTTGGCGTGCTCGACCCCGTTCAGGATCTCGATCAGCCAGGGTAGCGGGTGCGGCTTGACCGGCTCGTAGCCGCCATCGGTCGCCTTGAAATACCCGTACAGCGTCGGCAACCGAAGCTGGGTCAGCCGCCAGTCGGCGATGTAGTGGACGTAGGCGCGGATGTCCTCCGCCCGCATCCCCTGCACCGGGCCGAGGCCGAAGGCCAGCTCGATGAAGCGCTCCTCCAGCCCGACCATGGTGCGGCAGACGTCGAGGATGTCGTCGCGCACCGAGGGCGTCATGGCGCCGGTCTCGCGGTTCCACTCGTGGAACAGCCGGATGATGCCCTCGCAATGCAGGCTCTCGTCGCGCACCGACCAGGTGACGATCTGGCCCATGCCCTTCATCTTGTTGTGGCGCGGAAAGTTCAGCAGCATGGCGAAGCTGGCGAACAGCGCCATGCCCTCGGTGAAGGCGCCGAACATCGCCAGCGTGCGGGACACGTCGGCCACCGTGCCGACGCCGAAGCTGTGCATGTAGTCGGCCTTGTCGCGCATCTCCGCATAGTCGCGGAAGGCGGCGAACTCGGTCTGCGGCATGCCGATGGTGGTCAGCAGCAGGGCGTAGGCGTCGATGTGGATCGTCTCCATGTTGGTGAAGGCGGCCATCATCATCTGCACTTCCAGCGGCTGGAAGATCGGCATGTAGCGTTTCAGGTAGTTGTCGCTGACCTCCACGTCGCTCTGGGTGAAGAAGCGGAAGATCTGCGTCAGCAGGTTCCGCTCGCCCTCGGTGACGCGGTCGGAGGTCCAGTCCTTGATGTCCTCGCCGAGCGGAACCTCCTCGCCCATCCAATGGACCTGCTGCTGCTTCTTCCAGTAGGCGTAGGCCCAGGGGTAGCGGTCCACGTTGTAGGCGGCGGAGCCCTGGAGAAGCCCGACGCGGCCGGTGCCGATCAGGCTCATGGGGTCGAGGTGGAGAAGCGAGGTCATGCGATGGGGATCCGGGATGGCGGCGGGGGAGGAACGGCGACTCACTGGCAGGCGAGGCATTCCTCGTAGTCGGTGCGCGGGGCCTGGACCTCCGCCTTGCCGGCCGCGCGATCCTTGCCGGCGAAGGCGGCGCGCTGCACCGACTTGGAACGGCAGTAGTAGAGGCTCTTCAACCCCTTCTCCCAGGCGGTCCAGTGCAGCATGTGCAGGTCCCACTTGTCGATGTCGCCCGGCAGATAGAGGTTGATCGACTGGCTCTGGCAGACGAAGGGCGTGCGGTCGGCGGCGAACTCGACGATCCAGCGCTGATCGATCTCGAAGGCGGTGCGGAACACGGCCTTCTCGTCCTCGTCGAGCAGGTCGAGATGCTGGACCGAGCCCTCATGCTCGATGATCGACTGCCAGATCTCGGGGCGGTCGGCGCCCTTGGCGATCAGCAGTTTTTCCAGATGCGGGTTGCGCACCGACATCGAGCCCGACAGCGTCTTGTGGGTGTAGATGTTGGCCGGGATCGGCTCGATGCAGGCGCTGGCGCCGCCGCAGATGATGCTGATGGACGCGGTCGGCGCGATCGCCAGCTTGTGGCTGAAGCGCACCGTCATGCCGCGGTCGGCGGCGTCCGGGCAGGGGCCGCGCTCGTGGGCCAGCGCGACCGAGGCGGCGTCGGCGTCGCGGCGGATCTTGCGGAAGAAGCGCAGGTTCCACGCCTTCGCCATGGCGCTCTCGAACGGCACGCCGCGCGCCTGGAGGAAGGAGTGGAACCCCATCACCCCCAAGCCCACCGAGCGCTCGCGCATCGCCGAATAGACGGCGTTCCCCATCCCCTCCGGCGCCGATTCGATGAAGCGGGTCAGCACGTTGTCGAGGAAGCGCAGCACGTCCTCGACCAGCCCCTCCTCGCGGTTCCACTCGTCCCAGGTCTCCAGGTTCATCGAGGCGAGGCAGCACACCGCCGTGCGCTCGTTGCCCAGATGGTCCTTGCCGGTCGCCAGCGTGATCTCGCTGCACAGGTTGCTGGAGCGCACCGACAGGCCGAGGTCGCGCTGGTGCTTGGGGAGCGCGCGGTTCACCGTGTCGCCGAACAGCAGATAGGGCTCGCCGGTCTGCATGCGGGCCTCCAGGATCTTCTGCCAGACCTGACGCGCGTTGGCGTGCTTCAGGACGGCCCCGGTCTTGGGGCTGCGCAGCGGGAAGGGCTTGTCGTCGCGCACGGCCTCCATGAAGGCGTCGGTGACGACGACCGCGTGGTGCAGGTTCAGGCTCTTGCGGTTGAAGTCGCCCGAGGATTTGCGGATCTCCAGGAACTCCTCGATCTCCGGGTGGTGGATGTCGAGGTAGACGGCGGCCGAGCCGCGCCGCAGCGAGCCCTGGCTGATCGCCAGCGTCAGGCTGTCCATCACCCGGATGAAGGGGATGATGCCCGACGTGCTGCCGTTGCCCTTCACCGGTTCGCCGATGGAGCGCACCCCGCCCCAATAGGTGCCGATGCCGCCGCCGTTCGACGCCAGCCGGACGTTCTCGTTCCAGACATCGACGATGCCGTCGAGCGAATCGGGTACGGCGTTGAGGAAGCAGGAGATCGGCAAGCCGCGCGTGGTGCCGCCGTTGCTGAGGATCGGCGTCGCCGGCATGAACCACAGCCGGGAGATGGCGTCGTAGATCCGTTGAGCGTGCGCGGCATCGTCGGCGTAGGCGGCGGCGACGCGGGCGAACAGGTCCTGGTAACTCTCGCCCGGCATCAAATAGCGGTCGGTCAGCGTCGCCTTGCCGAAGCCGGTCAGCAGGGCGTCGCGGCTGCGGTCGATGCGGATGACGGAGGGATCGGGCGGCGTCCAGCTCTGCACGGGCGCGCGGCTGACGGCGTTCCGGTCACCGTCGTTTCGGTCGCCGCCGCGCTCCGGGGTCGTCCGGGGCAGGGTCGGCAGATTCCCGTGGCGGTCGAAGCCCTGGGAGAGTTCCCGGCCAAAGTCCTGGGCGATGTCTTGAGCGAGCGCCGGCATCCGTGATCCCTTGTTCTTGTGCGGCGGGAGGGCACGGAAAGCACGACTTGCGGGAATGCGGGCGAAACGCCGCGCAAGGGCAAGCGCACCACCGGGGCACCCCGCCCGTGGACGTTCATCGGGTCATGGCAGGTCTCCTGGCTCGCGGGTCGTCGCGGCTTCGTCCGGCCTTCCCGGTGCTGATGAGGCACCAGTGACGCTGAAACGACGAAACCGCTCTCCGCTCACAGTTGCGGGGGCAGCGCCGGCTTGGGACCGCATCGTGACGCGGTTGACCGGCTTCCCTCTTAGCCCCGCATCTTGGCAACGCGGGGAACCATAACGCTAAATATGGTAGAGATGGCCGGCGGAAGCGTCAAGCGCTATCGCAGGCTTGGCCGGTGCGCGGGCGGATCGGCGAGAGCCCGGCCTTCCCAAAAGAAAACGGGCGGCCGGAGAGCCGGCCGCCCGAGTTGAGGGAGGAAACGCGACAGGGGTTCTGTCTCGCCGCCATCCTCGCCCATTCGGCCTGTCCTGTCGTGTCGGGTGCGACCCTGTCCGGGGCGACCCCGATGCCGGCTGGCCGTCCGCTCGGGCGTGACGGTCGGGCTCAATAGGGGAGCGGCTTGGGGACATGCCGCGGAATCGGCAGCGGTGGCCCCGGCTTGCAGAACATCGGCGGGCACGGCCTGGGCGGCATCACGGGCTTGGACGCGGTCGAGGTGGCGACCACCAGGGCGCCGAGGACCACCGTCGATAGGACGCTCGGCTTGAACATGGCGGACCTCCGGTCGAAAGCGTCACGGTCAGCGGGGCGGGGGAGCGGTCGGCACCGTCGGGATGTGCGGGCGCTTCAGCGGATCGTACCCGGCGCCGCACGCCTTCGGGTTCGACGAGCAGATCGGCTTGTACGGCCCGGTCTTGATCGTGCCGGTCGAGGTGTCGGCCAGGGCGGCCGAACTCGCGAAGCTCAGGGCCAGAAGGGCGCAGGCGATGGTCTTCATGTCGAGGCTCCATGGGTGGGTTGGGCGGTCGGTGTCAACGTGCCCATCATGGCGGCGAGCGACCTCGTCCGCTGTGAGCCAGCCGACAGGCCGGACAAGATCGCCCGAGGTCGCCCGCCGGGCCTTCGCCGGTCCCTGACGCCCCCTTGGCAGAGCCCGAGGCATCGCCGGGCTTGCCAAGGTCCGGCGAACGTGTACGCCTCGTGTCTTTCGGGCGGGCGCGCCGCGTTTCCCGTTCAAGCCTTCACACCGGAGCGACCGTCATGGACACACCGAGCAGCAGCCCTTACGGCACCTACGTCATCGCCGTCCGCGGCTTCGTCGCGCCCTTCGAGATCGGCGTCTACGCCCATGAGCATGGACGGCGGCAGCGGTTGCGCATCGACCTGCGGCTGACCGTGCGCCGCACCGCCCCGCGCTTCACGGACGACGTGGCGACGGTGTTGTCCTACGAAGGGCTGGTGGCCGCGCTGGAAACCTTGTCCGAGGGGCCGCACATCCAGCTTCTGGAATCCCTGGCCGACCGCATCGGCGACCTCTGCCTGTCCGACCCGCGCGTGGTCGAGGCCGAGGTGTCCATCGAGAAGCCGCACGTCTTCCCGCAGATCGACGCGGCGGGCGTCACCATCGCCTACCGGCGCTAGGGCGTGCTTGGAGCGCCTGACCGGGCCCCGCGTCAGGGTTGGCCCGGCATCCGGGAGAACGGGAGGCGGCTTATCGTTCCGCGCTCCCGCTTTCTTCGCGCCGCCTTCTCTTCTCGAGATACATCCGCGCGTCGGCCATTCGCACGGCCTCTTCGGGAGAGGTCCGCGACGGATCGGCGGCGATCACGCCGACGCTGGCGCCGGGATAATCGATGATGCAGCCGCCCAGGTCGAACTGGCCTTCGAGCAGGGGAGCGAAGCGCTGGCGCGTCATCTCCACGCACCATCGCTCGTCGGCTTCCGTCGCCTCCGTCAGTCCGATGACGATGAACTCGTCGCCGCCCAGGCGGCCGACCACGTCGCCGGTCCTCAGCCCGGAGGCGAGGCGCCGGCCGACCTCGACGAGGAACGCGTCGCCGGCCTCGTGACCGTAGGTGTCGTTGATCCCCTTGAAGCCGTCCAGGTCGATGAAGGCGATCAGCACGCGCTGGCGCGTTCTCTGCGCCAGGGCGAACAGGCGCTGCAACGCGGCAAGGGTGAAGCGCCGGTTCGGCAGCCCCGTCAGCGCGTCGGTCGAGGATTCCGCCTCCAGCGCCGTGTTCGCCTTCTGAAGGCGCTCAAGAAGATGCTCCCGCTGGATCTGCTGGGCGATCAGCGTCGAAAACAGCAGCAGAACCTGCTGGCCGTGCTGGGAGATCGGTTGGCTCTGCGCGCTGGCGGCGCACAGGGTGCCGTACAGGACGTCGTCGTCCAGATAGACCGGCGTGCTGGCGTAGGTCTGGATGCCGAGGCTCCGGGCCGCTTCCGAATCCCCCCAGCAGGCGGCGACGTCGTCCGTGTAAAGCCGCCCCTCCTCCAGCGCGCGTTTGCAGAGCGTGTCGTTCCACGGGACCGACAGCCCTTCCGGGATCTGCATCGTTTTGCTGTTGCGGGAGAAAAGGATGGTCTGCAAACCCGCCTCCGCATCGATGCGGGTCAGATAGGTGCTTTCCAGCCCCGTGACCAATTCCAGCAGTTCCAACAAAGGACGGGTGAGTTGTCCGACCGTATGGGCCGACACCAGCGTCCTGGAAATTTCCCCGATGAAACCCGGCGATACATCTACGTTTAGTTGCAGCATCGGTCGCCCGGTCGTTTGCCATAGACAATGACGCCAAGCTTGGCCTGTCCAACGCCGATAATCCACCGATTTATGCAAGACGGCATAGGAAGTAAGGCGTGCCGCCTCGTCCGCGCCCGACCGATCGTCCCCTTGTTCAGAAGGCGGCGGGACCGGTCGCCGGCGGCATCAGCGGGCAGCCGCAGGTCGCGCAGACCGTCCGTTGCAGCACTCCGATCAGGCGGTCGTCGGGCAAGGCGAGGCCGAGCGCCTCCTCCACCGCCGCGATCTGGCGGGTGTGGTCGAGGGAGGCACCGCAGGCGTTGTCCAGCACCGCGCCATAATCCGACCGGGTCCGCACCGTGATCGCGTGGGCCGCCGTTCCCGACAGCAGCCATGCCCCGGCCACCGCGAGGCCGCACAGAACATCCCGGCGCCGCATCGTCGCATCCATGTCCCGCTCCCCGCCCGTGCCGTCCGAAGGAAGCGCAACGTTATAAGAGAATTCCCGGGGTCACAAGACGGCTGTGCAGCGATAAAATGATACGTTATATCGTTACATATTGACGAAGGGGCAGTGGGGCGGTCGATGGGGTGGAACGGAAACGGAAACGGAAACGGAAACGGCGGCGACGCCGACGGGGCGGGCGGGGTGACCAACAACCGCATCCACGGCGCGCGCTCGTGGCGGCAGGCCAAACCGGTGGTGCTGCACCCCAAATTCTTCCAGGGCTTCACCGATTTCCGGCTCGGCCGTCCCTTCGACTACCGGATGCTGGACGCGTGGCCGACGCTCGACCAGCACCGCTACGAGAACGGCCGCGAACTGGCGGCGGAATGCCGGCTTGCCGGGCTCGCGGTGGCCTGGATCGACCGGACCCGCGTCCCGCATCCCTTGAAAAGCCTCGTGGTGGAGCGGGCCTGGGCGCGCCGCTCCACCGGACGGGATCGCTGCGGTCGGTCGGGGCGGGCGGTCAGTGGGCCATCTCGCCCATCTTCTTGCGGGAGTCGCCGCTCTTGTCGCGGATGATGGCGTCGTCCGCCTGGCCCTCCACCGCCAGGATGCCAATCAGCCCCTTGGTGGCGCGGCTCAGCGCGTGGTCGACCAGGGCGTATTGACCGGGGTAGTCGACCTTGAACTCGACCATGGTGGCGCCGCCCGGCGCGACGGTGACGGTCTGCACGCCCTTCAGCGGCTCCGATTCCAGGCTGCCCAGATTGTAGACGCGGTCGAAGATCTCGCCGATGACGTGGAAGGAGGAGGTCAGGTTGGGGCCGCCGACGCCGAACCAGATGCGCACCGTCTCGCCGACCTTGGCCTTCAGCGGCTTGTCCTTGGACAGCGCGCCGACGGCGCCGTTGAACACCAGATAGCTCGGACGCTCGTTGACCAGTCCGTCGTAATCGTCTTCGGCGTTGGGGATGTTCTTGGCCTTGGTCGCGTAGACCTCCTGCTGCATCACGTAGAACTCCTGGTCGACGGCCGGCAACCCGGCTTCGGGTTCGACCACGATCAGCCCGTACATGCCCTTGGAGATGTGATGGGCGACCATCGGCGTCGCGCAATGGTAGACATAGACGCCCGGCGTCAGGGCCTTGAAGGAGAACTCCTTGGTCTGTCCCGGCTCGACCTGGGTGATCTGACCGCCGCCGAGGAAGCCGGTGGCCGCGTGGAAGTCGACGGAGTGGTTCATCGTCGACTCCTTGGCGTTGGAGATCTTGACGTCCACCGTGTCGCCGACCCGCACCCGCACCATCGGGCCGGGGATGGTGTTGTTGAAGGTCCAGTAGGTGTAGGTGGTGCCGTCGTCCAGCTTGGAATCGACCTCGGTCGTGGTCAGGACGACCTGATGGGTCTTGGGGGCGCGCTTGCCGGGTTTTTCCGGTGCGGGCACCGCGGCCGGGTCCTGGACGACGCTGACCGTCGGCTCCTTGACCTTGGGATCCGCGTAAAGGGTGGTGGCCGATGCCGCGCCGACGCCCGAGACGATCAAGAGAGCGGCCGCGCTGACGGTGACGAGGAATGTCCTGGTCTTCATGGCACAATCCATTCGGAATGCTTGGTAGAACTCGAGCATCCCAGACTTCCCCGCACCGTTTCTTGACGGCCGTCAAGAGGGGTACGCGGCGTTCAGCCGCACATCCCGCCGCAGCAGGAGCGGGTTAAAAATTATTGTTCTGTATCAATAACTTGACGGAGATGTTTCAATATTTTCCGATGCGCGTTCGATGACAGATAGCCGCACCTCAATCCATTCGGCCCCCCGGCTGTCGCGATACCGCGCCGTCATCTCCGCCGATTTGTGCCCCAGCAGTGCCTGGGCGTCCACGCCTTGGGTGCTGTAGAGGCGGGCCGCCAACGACCGAAGTTCATGAAAACTAGGCGGAGTGGCGCCTTTCTCCCATTTGATCCCGGCCAGATCGCGGGCGGCGGCAAAGGTCCGCGTGAGCGTCGCCGGCCGCACCGGATCGCCGGGCTTGGTTTGAGCAATGGGCTTCGAATGGTGGATGAGATGCTTGGACAGCGAAGCGTCCCTGCATCGGCCGATCACGTCCCCAATTGACCAGCCGACAGCATCGAGCCGGAGATCCAGGGGGATCGAAATCTTCGTCTTGGTTTTCCCCTGGATTAGCCACAACCTTCCGTCGCGGATGTGTGCTGGTCCCATGCTGATGATGTCCTCTCGCCGCTGACCTGTGACCAGAGCCAGCTCCATGGCGCGGACGAGCCAAGGAGAAAACTCTTTCAGGGCCACGGCATGGATTGCTCGGAAATCATCCAAGGTGAGGCGGGATCTCCGCACCTCGGCATCCACGACTTTCGTGGCATTGACGGGGTTTGTCGCGACCCACCCCTTCGCCAACGCGGCGGCGAAGAGGTCCCGCAGGAATGATCGCATGGCTTGCGCCATTCTCGGCTTACCCTGTTCCTCCCATTGATGCAGATATTCAGCGACATCGCGTGTGGAAATCGCATCGATGCGGCGGCTTCCCCACTTGTTCCGAACGAGCCGTGTCCGCTGCCTGACCGCTTTCATGGAGTTCAGGCTCAACTTTCCGGCCTCATGTCGGGACGCCGCAGTCTTTTCGAAGATGTCGCAGAAATCCGTCACCTTGCTGTCGTTTCCCTCTTCCAGGCGATCAACGAGTGTGCGTCTCTCCGGAGTTTTCTCAATCTTGTGGTTCGCCTCGATGGCTTGCGCGACAGCCGACCGCTTGTCTCGACCAAGGCCGTGCTCCTTGCCGTTTCGAGGGTCACGCCATGAAAAGTAGCCGTTGCGGTCATACAAGTTCGGAGGCAGCGCCCGCGTGCGGGTGCTACGTCGCCTTCCCATTCCCAATCCTTTCCACCAGGGGGATGCTCGCCGCCGACCGGCGCCGTTGGCGCGGCAGCGGCGGGCGGGACGACGATACGGACAGCGGCTTCGCCGGGTCGATGTAGCGGGCGTCCGGCCGCACGTAGTAGGAGCGGCCCTGCTTTTCCGGCGCCGGATGGATCCGAGCCTCGCGCGCCCACCGCCACAGGGTGCCTTGCGACGGAGGGGTGGTGTAGTTCGCTCTCGCCCACTCCTCCAGGGTCATCAGCTTGTCCATGCCTCATCTCATCGGAAAGGGTGTCGACGGTGCGGAACGACGGGTCACGCGGGCTCCTGTTCGTTCAGCGTCATGATCCGCAGGAAGGCGACCATGTCGCGCTCCACGAGCCCCGGCACGCCGGCATGCCGGACCTCGGCCAGACGGCGCTGCGCGGCGATCAGGCGTTCCCGGTTCTCCGGGTTCGGGTCACCGTCGAACGCCAGGGCGGCGTCGCACTTGGCCTGGGCGGCCTCCACCCGTTCGGCGTCGGTGACCGCCCGGCGTCCGGGGAAGGCGATGACGGTGGCAGCCATCACACCGCCTCCCCGCGCTCCAAGGCGCGTTCCAGATCGGCGTAGGTCTCGGGCTTGGCGAAATCGCAGTCGGGCATGATGGCGGCGATGCGGCGCAGAACGTCGGGATGGTGGCGCAGCATCCACCACCAGCACCGGAACTTGAGTTCCTGGTGCGCCTCGTCGCTCAGCTCATCGTCCGCGTCCATGCGGGCCGTCCACCAGCCGTGCCAGTAGGCGCGTGAAAAGCCCTTCCCCGGTTCGCCGCTGCTCGGCTCCTTGGCGGCGCGGGCGCCCTTCAGAACCTCGGCGCTGTCGAGCTGGGCGAGGTCGCACAGTTCCGTCACCGGAACCTCGATGCCGCGCGCCCACTGGGCCTCGTAGCTCTCCAGCGTGACGGCGTAGCCCCCGGGCGGCTTCGGGTAGGGGGGAGCGTTGTCGATGGCCGCGATCATCGCGTGGATGAAGCTCAGCATCTCTTCGCGGGTCTGCATCAGGCCACCTGCGGGTTGAGGCGCTTGGCGTCGGGCAGGCCCCTGTCGTAGGCCTTCACCAACGAGGCGATCAGCGCGTCCTGAACGGACAGGCCGACCAGCTTGCGCATCTTGCTGGCTTGCTCGCACAGCACGGTGCAGTCCGTTCCGGCGAGCGCTTTCTCCAGCCGGGCTTCGTCCAGCCGGTCCCGGTACGTCGCCACCAGTGTGACGACGGCCTCGATCACTGGCCCGCGAAGCTGGTCGGGCACCTCCCGGTAGGCCGAGGCCAGCGAGGACAGCCCGCGCACCACCGGCCGCTCGCCGTGCTTGGCGATCAGCTTGCGGATGGTCGCCACCGACTGCGTGTGGCGCGGCGGCAGACGCTTGGTGGTGTTGCTGATGTGATAGGCGATCTCGATGCCCGAGCGGGTGCAGACGTTGAGCACCTGCACCGCGTCGGGATCCCCGGCGATCAGCTTGCCCCGGAACAGCTGGAGCGTGGTCATCGGCGTACGCTCGGCGTTCACCGCGACGAACACCTTGGCCTGCTCCTTCACCTCGGTGGTGGTGATGATCCAGCAGGGCAGTTCCTCGACTTTCGGGTGGAGGAGCGCGGCCGCCGCCCGGTGCTGGCCGTCCACCACGGCGAACAGCACCCCGTCGATCTCCGTCACCGTGAGGGGCTGGCATTTGTCCCAGCGCCACCGCTCGACCATCCGCCGGATTTGCGTCTTCGACTTGTCGCTGAGGTTGCGCTGGTAGCGGGGGTCGATCCGCAGCGCCTCCTTGGGCAGCCACGCGAACACCGGCATGGTGCCGAGATCGCGGGAGGGCTCCAGGTCCCGGAACGCGAGTTCCGTGATATGGCTGGGGCCCGTGTCGATGGTCTCCACGGTGGCGAGGTCGCGGACCGTCCGCGACTCGCCGGCTGTGGAGACGAGGTCGGCAACGTCGGTCAGCGACCAAGGGGCGTTCATTCCGTCCATGGCATGATCCTCCGAGGGCTTGGGTTCACGAGGCCACGGCGGCGGTCTGCCGGCTGTGGAGCGCCCGGTCGATCTCCTGCCGCAGCACGTCCTGAGCCTCGTTCTGGAACCGCTCCTGCAAGGCTCCGAGATCAAGCGTGCGGAGAGCTTCCAACTCGTGCGTCTGAAGGGTGGCCGCGTGCTTGGCGATCATCTCGTGAACGGTGACCGCTATGCTGGCCCCGTGCAGCAGGCTCGACGCCGTCTCGCGGGCCGCCTCCGAAAAGGACGGAAGCAGAGGGATCAGCCGCTCGGGCGTCGGCGGGCCGTGCTTGGCGCGCTCGGCCGCGAGCCGGGTCGCCTCGGCCTCCGCCTTGGCCTGCTTCTGCCGTTCCTCGCTCTCGATCCACCGGTCGGCGGTGGCGAGGTCCAGCCGGACAATCGCCGCCTCGTTCAGATGCCCCAGACGCCCGAGGCCGTTGCGCTCCTCCTGCGTCAGGACCAGACCGGGCACATGGGCGGGATCGACCCTCTTGTAGCCGTCGTGCTCGACCACATAGGAGCCGTAGACCGCCAGGGACTGGAGCACCGTCGGCAGAAGCCCGGAAGACGCATCCTCCCTGGCGGCGCGATAGGCGGCGGCCAGGGCGAACACCTCGCTTCCCTCCTCCGGCGTGAACAGGCGCAGCAGGTTGGCCGGCGGCTGGAGCAGGATGGCGTCCGGCTTGGCGGTCAGGAAGTCCCGGCGATCCGCATCCGTCTCCGGGTGCTCGACCACCTCCGGCTCCGGGACGGACACCAAGCCGGTCAGGTGGGTCAGGTCGGGGACGACGAAGTCGCCGGCATCGCGGAACGCTTCCTCGTCGTATTCCAGCCGGCAGCGGAGCTTCAGCAGCTTGTCGGCGACGGTCGGGGCCGGGTGGGTGAGCACGGCGTCCCGCAGCTTCCGCTCGACGGATGCGATGGCGCTCAGGAAATCGCCCAGCGCGTCCTCCTCGTTGTCGCCCGGCAGCCCGCCATAGACGTTGTCCGACCAGTCGTCGATCACCTTCATCCGCCGCCAGCCGAGATAGGCATCGACCAGCGAAGGGCTCAGCTCATCATTGAGGCCGAAGCTCGGCACCGGGGCCATCGGGGCGCGGGTCGGAACGGTGAAGTCCGGATGTTCTGCCAGATGCAGCAGGCCGGTGACGATGGGAACGGCGCAGAGCATGGCGTTCGTGTTCGCCACCTCCCGTTCCGGCTCCTCCCACCGCTGCCGCGCCACCTGCAACATGCGGATGGCGACGCCCAGCGCTTGCTTGGAGCTTTCGGACTGGAGGATGAGGCCGCTCGCGCAGTCCAAGGCCCAGTCGAGCGTGACCAGCGAGGTCGGCAGCGAAGGACCATCCTCGACCACCCGCCGTTCCGCGCGCTCGTCCCCGACGATCTCCCGCGCCTTGGCCGCGATGTCGTTCAGGCACTTGCGCTGCGTGTGCGGGTCGAGCGGAGCCAAGCCCTCGCACAGCTCTTCGATGAAGCGCCGCATGCCCCATTCGCGCTCGTTCTGCCAGTACCCCACCCAGGACGAGCCCATGGCGACCACACAGGGCGGCGCGTGGTCCAGCGTGGCGGCGCCGGGAATGGACAGGTTGTGGTAGGCGGACAGGAATTCCTCCGCGTTCTCCTGGAGATAGCCGCGCAGTTCGTCGGCGCTGGCCGGACGCAGGCTGCAGTCTTCCAGTTCGATGAGGAGTTCCGGCGGGCCGGCGTCGCGCTCCCGCAGACGGGCGTTGCGGAAGGAGGCGGGGCGCCAGTCCGACACGGTGGTGACCAGCGGCGCTTCGGCGACGGGCTTGGTGGTGGGCAGCAGGCTCATGCGTCGGTCCTCCCGGTGGAAATGGCGGTCACGGCGTCGGCGTCGAGGCGCGCGCGGCAGTGGTCGGTGATCTGGTCGATGGCGTCGGCGCGGTCGTCGGGGCCGGCGAACGCCAGCAGGCGGAAGAGGCGACCCACCGACGGATGGTCGGCGGCGTTGGCGGCGCGCAGCCAGTAGGGATCCGGCTCGACCGGCGTGGCGAGGAGAGCGTCCGCCGGATCGGCGATCGCCGGGTTGGGGGCGATGTAGCTCATGCTTTTCCCTCCCGACTGTGAGGCGTGGCGTTGCCGGAGACCCGGCCCGCCGGGTTGCCGTACAGATCGATGCGGACCGCCCCGGCGATCAGCGCCGAGTCGTACTTCGTGCCGGTGCAGTAGTCGGCGACGGCCCGCTCGATGCGCTTGGCCGTCAGCGGGTGGCCGTCCTCGCCGATGACGCCGCGCGACACCGCGTCGGCGACGATGCCGACCTTGAGCGGGCGCTTGGGCGCCTTGGATTTCGGCCGGTTGAAGCAGGCCGGGAACGCCCTGGCGAGCGCCCGGCGGTCGGCGTGCAGGCCGGTCGGGTTGCGCAAGGACGAGCCGGCGAGGAGGGAGTGAATGGTCTCCCCCTCCGCGACGATCCATTCGCAGGCCTCAAGCAGGGTGCGCTGGCGGTCCGGCGTGCATTGGTTCCACAGCGCGCACATCCGCGCGGTGAGCGAGCGGGCATCCTGTTCCAGCAGCCCCGTCACCGGCGTGGACAGGGCATCATCCGCCAAGGGCGGGGCGGTCAGCATCTTCATGGGCATCAGCCTCCGGAAATGAGGAAGGCGGGAGCCGGCGCTATGCGGCGGCCGGTTCTTCGTCGGCGATGGGGCGGGCCAGCGGATCGCCGTGGCCGGTCTCCATCAGGGTCTTGCGGATGGTGTCCACCGTCACCAGCAGGGCGTCCTTCAGGGCGCGCGGGGCGCGGAAGTTCGCCCGGTCCTGAAGCAGGGTGCTGAACTCGACGGCGACCGCCGCCAGCAGGTCGGCCAGCCGGTTCGGTGCCGGCGCGGGCTCCGGGAGCGTCGCCCGGTCGCCCTCACGGGGGAAAGGGCCGGGCGCGATCCCGGCTTCGGCCAGGGCGGTCTCCAACTCGAACAGGTCCAACGCCGTCCCGCTCCGCAACGCGGCCGCGACCGACACCAGCGCCTTCAACACCATCGGCAGGGCCGACACCATGCCGGCGAGTTCGCCACGGCGCGGGCCGGAGATCTCGGCGGTCCCGTAGCCCTCGAAGGCGACGGAGCAGCGGTCGCCCAAGTGGATCGTGACGGGCCGGGGCGGGATGCCGCCCGGCGGTGGGCTGGAGGACGGGGTGCCGGCGATCATGGTCGGGTCCTTTCAGGCAAGGGGAGGGCGTCACCGCGAAATGGGGCGCGGCGGAGCGGTGGCGGTCGTCACGGAAAGCGGTGGAGCGCCGGACGGGCGGTCAGTGCGTCTTGCTGCCGTCCGGCGTGGGCGGACTGTCGCAGTCCACGCCCAGCTTGGCGGCGATCTCCCGCACCACCTTGTCGTCCCACGTCTTCCGGAGGTCGCGGACGATGCAGCGCGGAATGTTCTCGGCCGGGGTGAAGCCGTAGCCAATGGCGCCGGGGATGTTCATCGCCTGGGCCAGCCGGTATGCCTCGCCCATCGTGCGGGCGTTCACCAGAACGCCGGGAATGGCCCGGCCGTGCAGGTCGTTGACGCTGACATGCCATTGCCGGAACGGAAGGCCGGCCATTTCCGCTTCCGTGGGAACCGTGTCGTTGGGCAACGGGTCGGCAGGGTCGTCGTCCTGCATGTGGGTGCACGCCTCGTCGAACACGGCGCTCCAGATGCGGATGAACTCGGGATCCTTGAGGGGCTTGCCCAGCGTCTGCGACAGGCGCAGTTCGGCGATGTCCGTGTATTCCTCCGACACCCAGCTTCCGGGGACGAGCCGGTCGAGCTTGGCGCCCAGCATCTGGGCGAACAGGCGGAGTTCCGGCGAAAGGGTGACGGTCCCGGTGGTTGCCATCGTTCAGGCACTCCGTTCGGCGGTGCCGGCCAAGCTCATCTCGTGCTGGACCTGGGCGGTGGAGAGGTCGATGCGCAGGCCGACCTTGCCGTAGACCTCCTGGATGTTCACCAGCATCGCGCGGGAGCCGCCGACCTTGCCGACCCGGTCGAGCGCCTTCGTGGCGGCGTTCAACTCATGCACCTGCACCCGGCGTTCGGCGAGGGTCAGGCCCTTGGCGGGAGCCGCCGGGGCGATCAACCCCTTCTCGTAGGCGTCCAGCTTCTTGATGACGCCGATCACCAGTTCGGTGGCCTTGGGCGTCTCGGACTTCGCCGCGATGAAGATGGCTTGGTTGCGGTTCAGCAGATACTCGGTGACGGCGTTCCCGCGCACCACCCGCGCCACCGTGGCGCACGTCCCGAACTGCCGGAGCGGTTCGATGTGGCGCTCGATCAGCTTGCGGATGTCGCGCGGCCGGTCGAACTCCAGATCGCGCCCGAGGGTGAGGTCCCGGATGCGGGCTTCGCCGTCGATGGCGACGATCTCGTCGTCGGTCGCGGATTCGTCGGTGAAGTTCAACAAGGTGACGTTGCTGTCGTCGGAACCGCTCTGGATCGTAGTCATCGTTCAAGCCCTCTGTTCGGTGTTGCCGGCAGCCGCCGGAAGGTCGAGTTCGCCCTGGCGCAGGCAGTCGGCGTTGCGGCTGTCGATGGACACGCCGATGGAGGCCATGAGCCCCGGCGCGGCCTTCGCCGCCTCCCGCGATCCCAACGTCCGGCGGAGTTCGCCCATCAGGCCCTTGATCGCGTTGGCCGCCGCCGTGCGGGCCTTGAGAGTGCGGAGGTCCGCCCCCTCGGTCTGCGTGAAGCCGCCGGTCTTGCGCAGCGAGGGCAGGACGTTGTGCGTCACCCAGCGGCGGAAGGGTTTGGCCGTCGCCTTGTCGGACCGCAGGATCAGGGTGTAGAGGCCGGACTCGCTGACCATCCAGAGTTCCGACCCCGTGGCCTGACCGGGGGGTACCCCCATGTCCGGGAAGGGGGTGGAGCCGTCGAGGACCGAGCGCGGCACGAGGCGCTTCTCGTCCTCGTCCAGCTTGTCCAGATGGTGGCCGAAGGAGCCCTTGTTGTCCTTCAGGTCGAGGCAGCGGCAGGAGTCCGCCGCCACGAACCACGGCTCCCCGTTGGCAGCCAGGAGACTGCGCACGAAGCGCTCGTTGTCGAAGATGTGCGCGAGGAACGAAGCCATGCGTCCCATGCTCCCGGTTCGGGGGAGGCGGGGAAGGATCGGACCCGCCTCCATGTGGAGGGTGGCGTTATATTGCGATAAGCGATTTAAAGCGTCAATACGCAAATCGCGTTGCGAAGCGATAAATTGCGTTCCTGCCGAGGGCGTGTCCGGCGCGCCCGACTCGGGCGGAACGGGACAGGGCGGGAACGGGGTGGGCAGCCGAGCCGCCCACCCGGCATGAATCAGGCGGCGGGCGGGATCGCCAGCCGCTCGGCATCGCGGATCAGCGCCCACAGCAGGCGGGTGCGGTCGTCGCTGTAGGGCTGCGGCCCGTGGCGGTGTTCCGTCTCGTCCTGCTCGACGTAGAAGTCCCAGGCCAGCCGGAGCCGCACGGCGAGGCCGGCGGGCGTGTGGGGAACCAGAACCGCGACGCGGTCCTGCACCGCCGCGTAGCGGGCGGACAGGGCGTCGCGGGCCTCGTCGGTGTCCGCGCTGTAGAGAGCGGCGACCAACTCGTCCATCTCGTTCCCCAGCGCCAGAAGCTCGGCGTCGGGCTGGGGAGGGTCGATCACGAGGGGGTGCGGAAGGAGGGCCGCCGGCATCAGGCAAGCCGCCACCGTTCCCGCCAGGATGCCCCGGCGGGTCGATAAGTCAGGATGCATGGGCGGTTACTCCGTCGCGGGAGCGTGGTGGACGGAGGAGCCGCCCAGGCCGTTGGGGCGGAGAAGAGGCAGGGTGGCCGGCGCGCCGCCGGAACCGCCCAGCAGCTTCGCCAGCTTGGCGAGGCCCTTCGGGGTGACGCGGACCTGTTCGACCGTCTTCTCCGATCCGTCCGACCGGGAGACGGTCGTCACCTTGTGCTCCAGGTAGCCGATCTTGATCTTGTCCTGGTGGGCGATGTCGCCCGCCTTGCCGGGACGGCTGTAGATCCAGGCGTTCTGACGCAGGAACTTGAACAGGTCCGAGGGCCGGACCTGCAACGCCTTCGCCGCGTCGGTGATGCACATCGAGCCGTCGGCGTTGGCGATCCGGTCGAACGCCGCGACGGTCTCGGTCGCCGCCTCGGCCACCTTCTCCGCCGTCACGGCCCGGCGCTCCGCCTCGATCCGCTTGGACAGGTGGTCGGCCAGCAGGTGTTGCAGGACCAGAGGGTCGGACAGGTCGGGGAGCGCCGGCCCTTCCTTCGCGCGGCGCTCGCATTCGATGAAGTAGAGCCGGGCCTGTTTGCCCTTCTCGTTCCGCTCCACCATGGCGAGTTCCTTCGCCATGTCGAGGGTGCCGTGATAGTCCCGGCGCTCCCCACCCCGATAAATTTCTATCGCGGTCACGAAATCCTGATTTTCCAAAAATCCGAAGTCCTGGATCCGGTTCTTGACCCAATCTCGGAAGTTGGACTTCACCTCCAGGAAGGTGTGCAGGTCACGCAGGTTCACTGTGCGTACCGGCTGCCCGCCCATGTCGCTGGTTCCCATCGGGATCAGGTCGTTGCCATCGCTGCCGCCATGGCCCATATTGTTACTCATTGCTCGTCCTTCCTATGGGTTCGAGTGTAGAGGCCGGTTTCGGTGTGCTTTCCTAGGGCGGCACCGAGATCGGCTTTTTTCGTTTCAGGCGCCCACATGGGCATTGCCCTTTGCCGCTTCGGCCTCCAGCCCGGCCTTGACCAGCGTCCGATAGGCTTCGGACTCCGTCTCAATCTTGCTGTCAAACCGGTACTTCTTCACAGCGTCGATGATGCCCTGCGGGAAGCAGATGATCTTCCTTGCGCTCATCGTCTTCGGTCTCGGCACGCTCCCTCCTGAGTGACTGTGGTGATATCACCATATCCCCCGTATCCTCTTGCGCGCAAGTGGGAAAGTGCTATCACCTCAACCTCTTTAGCCACCTGACCGGCGGAGTTTCCATATGGCTCACAATCCCGAAACTACAGTCAGGAAGATCTTCACCCTACCCAAAGACCTTTGGGAAAAGGTTGAGAACTACCGCTTTGAAAGCCGTGCAAAAACAGAAGCAGAAGCTATGCGCGTTCTAATAGAATATGGGCTAAGATTTGAAGATCACGCAAAACTGGCAAACAAAGAGGTGGCTCTCTTTGGTGCAATAATTTCCTCTGCCGATGTTCCAGACGAAATCAAGAAACAAACTGGTGAATTAATGCTTGATTTTGTGAAAGCCCTAGCTAAAACTGTCAATGATTTTGCGGATGCTGGCTTTTATGATGAGTACCGCAAAGCCCTTCGGAAGGCCGAGGCCGCTAAGCAAGGTGAGCAAATTTCAGGCGCCAGCACTGGAGCCAAGTATCCCAATCCCCCTACCGAGTAGGGCCGCCTGAGGCGGCCCGCACACCCAGATCATGCCGCCAATCCAGCGTGAGCTGAAGCGTTCCGGTGGCCGGGAAAAGCGGCCTTCAACACGGTGGTCATCCAGGACAGGTCTATGCAGATACAAGGAGTCCACGCAGCCAGATGCGGAAGCGTGCCCAACTGGTAAGTGGCTGATCGAGGGTTAGTTCGTCGGTTAACTGCTCCAATGCCTGGGCATATTCTGGCTTCGGGATACGGAATCTCATTCCCTGCTTGTAGGCTTCGATCAGCGCTTCAGCAGCTTCTGCCCGGCGCCTCATCTCCTCCTCACGCTGCTGCACCAGCTCGATTCGCTTGTCTTGCCGTTCCCAGGCCTCCACGAACACGGCTCGGAGAAGATCGTCACCCCAGAGGCCAACCATCTCTTCAAGCTGAGAGGAGGTTGGCGCCTGTCCGGCCAGCAACTCCTTCGCCCGCGACCGCCCGCACCGAAGATCCCGCATTGCCCCCTTGATGACCTCGCCCTCCGGATACCGTGTCCGCAGGAATGCCGCGCAGCGGGGGCCGAGGCCATAGGGGATTAGTGGGCGATCATTCATGAAACAGCAGTTATTAGTTAAAAATATCTCGAATTATTCTATATTTAAAAATCAATTACTATGGCAGATGTTAATAAAATTCACACAATGCTTAATCGTGTTCTTTCTTGCTTATTAACGTCAATTCCTGTTGCCTTTCGTCTGAATTTCTGCCATTCCTCCGTGTTTTTGTTTTAGAAGAATTGCTTTCCTCTATCGTAGATACAATATTTCCGCTTTCCCCATCCGCTTTTCCATGCCTTCTTCCCTTATTGAGCACGCTCGGAGCGACAATGGATATTGTCTCTTGCTTTGGCGTTACATTGCGCAAGTCCACGTCTTCTGAGTCTCGCCAATCATTAGGAATGCACCACATGGTACCGGGCTCTGATTTCTGTAGCTTGACCGCAACCTTTGGCCACCATTTAAGCAATAAAGCAGACTTCGAGAAAAAATTCCACTGACCCCAGTTTCTTTCAAAAAATACAACAACAAAACCCAATTGCTGTAACGCTAATCTCTCATGCGGGACGTACCGCATTTCCACGTCTCCAGTTATTACCGCTTTTCCTCCATCAGCAGAAAATCTCTGAAGCCAAGGAACATCATTTTTTCTTAGATAATCAAGGTCGTTTGTATTTGGCGCATAATCTTTGGCGCTAACAATCTCAAAGGCGCCAACTTTCCGTTGGAATCCCTTTTCGCTGGCTAAGGCGGAGAACACCCTAACCATTGGCGCCGGCACATTCTCGTCGAATGCGATCTTCAAGCTGCCTCGCGAACCTTGGTTTCAAATCGAACGGCTTCACTAACTCGCCGCTCACTAATTTCATAAATCTCAGCTACAGATTTTTGGCTTCCTTCAACTTTAACCGCTTCCGCAATTGTTCTCGTAGGAATACGGCTATCCTTAAGGATGGGTTTTCCAAAAGAGAAGCGTGGATGCACTATAACATTCGGGGCAATTTTTGGCCGAGGGTACCAAGCCATAGCATCCCCGTTAGGATCGAATATCACTTCGTCTTTAAGTGATGCCAAAACAATCATCTGCATTTCATAGTTTTTTGTCTTTAGATCATAAATATCTTGGATTCCATTATTTTTTGCAATCTCTGCAACTATCTTCTTTCCGTCAGTTTTAAATACGATGTCGGTCGCGAATGGGTGCGGATGTGCAATAGTATTTCTCGCTTCATTCATAATATTTCTAATCTCACGAACCTTTACGCCCGCATCATTAAAGAATGCTATGAACCGAAGCTCCATAAGATTAGAAAAACTGAAGGCTAAATGTCCATCAAGCCATCCCAGATCGTTTTTTAGGATCGGTGCTGCCCCATTAGGATAGCCAGCAATCCAGCCCCGAATCTTCCGTTCGGAGACGCCAACCAACTCCGCAGCCTCAGCAACGGTGAAGATGCCTGTCTCAAGGAGATTCGGTGCTTCCATTACAACCCAAACGCAGAGGTATTCAGAGGATTTCAATACATTACTAACATACTCAGGCGCGAATATTATTTCCAGAAGGATTGGCGGCAAGTCCATTATATCTGACAAGAGAGAGCATTGAGGACCTATTCTTGCGTGAATGCAGGCTGCAATCCGTAACCCTAACCATGCCAGAGTGTAACTCCTAAGTCGATACCCAGCTTCAATATCTCGATCCGACAACCCAGCGGAACGAGCAAGGGCCGCCCGGTGAGGAACGGCCCTGTGGTCATCGGCGGTCGGTATGCGGAAACTTGGTGACGGTGTAGGCCCGGACGACACCGCCCGCTCCGTCGAGGGCCTTCAGAAGCGACCAAGACATTCCTCTATTTTTGTAACTACGAATATTGACCGCGCTATTTTTTGGCGTTACGCTAATTCCCATGAAGATCGTTTACGACCCTCCCAAGCGCGCGGCCAACCTGGATAAGCACGGGTTGGACTTTGCCGACCTGGAGGACGGAGTGTTCTTCGAAACCGCCTTGGTCCGCCCTGCCAAGGACGGGCGCTTCATGGCAATCGGCCGGCTTGCCGATGGGACCATCTCCGTCGTGTTCGCGCTGCTGGGCACCGAGGGGATCTCCATCATCAGCATGCGGCCAGCCAGCACGAAGGAAAGGAGCCTCCTGCGATGACCGAGGAACGGAAGCCACTGGACGATTTCGAGCCGGGGCACGGCTACACGAGGGAGGACTGGGATGCCGTTTCGGACAACCCGGAATGGACCGAGGACGACATCAAGAAGGCCAAGCCCTTCGCCGAGGTGTTCCCGCAATTCGCCGAGAGCATAAAGCGGGGCCGAGGGCGCCCGCCGGCCGAAAACCCGAAGCAACAGGTCACCTTGCGGCTGGACGCCGAGGTGATTGGGCGCTTCAAGGCCGAGGGGCCGGGCTGGCAGTCCCGGATCAACGACGCCCTCCGGAAAGCCGCGGGGCTCTGACGCCCGAGGCGATCCGTTCCCGGCCTTGCGCGAACACGGCGCACCCGCTCATGAAAAAGGCCGCCCGGTAGGAGACGGCCTTGATGCTTGGGCTTCAGAAGAAAAGAGGAAGTCCCTATGCCGCCTCATGCCGCTTCCGGTGAGCCGCCACCACCGTGCCGCGCTGCCGCTTTAGCCATTTGATTTCGGATTCGGTCAAGGGTCGCGGCTCGGCATAGATAGCTGCCTTCTGCTTCTGTGAGATACTCAAGAGCATGCCCGACCTCTTCAAGCCATAGTTCTTCGGGTTCTTTTCCATGCTGCCTCCGCAGGGCTAGGCTGGCGTCTTTCAGCGCCAACACAACGCCTTCTACATCCTTCTCGCAAACCAGACGACGCGGCCAATGATGTTGACCTCCCCGGCGGTGCGCTCGTAGCGGCCGTGGCGGGGGTTATCGGAGGAGATGGTGATCCTCGGCGGATCGCTGTTGGGGACGAACTCCAGCCGCTTCACCACCACGCCGAAGCCGTCCCACAGGGCGAAGACGCCGGGCGGTGACGGGAAGCGGTCCGGGAGGTGGATCATCACCCGGTCGCCGGTGAGCAGGGTCGGCTCCATGCTGTCGCCCTGCACCGCGACGATCCGGGCCGCGCCCTTCGCGATGCGCAACTCCTGCCGCAGGTAGTCCGGCGGCAGCTCCCACAGGCCGGTGATCCGGTCGGACTCGCTGGAACCGCCGTCGCCGTCGGGCTGGTCATCGAGCAGGGCTTCGCCACCGGCGCCCAGGCCGGCGCGCACGTCGATCTCCGGGATGACGCCGTCGGTCTCGTCGTCCGGCGCGGTCGTGCCTTGGGCGTCGGCCGGGGAGACCGGCTCCGGGCGCGTCACGGTGCCGAGCGGCCCTTGGCCTTCCCCGGTCAGCAACCAGGCGGGGGACACGCCCAGGAGGGTGGCGTAGCGCTCGGCCACGTCGGGCCGCAGCCCGCGCTCGCCGCTCTCGTGCAGGGCGTAGGTCGGCTGGGGCACGCCGTGGCTGGAGGCGAACTCCTTGGCGGTCCGATAGCCGGCCGCCGTGCGCGCAAGGCGCAGACGTTGTGCAATGTCGCGCTTCATGAGGGGGAGCGTAGGGGTAAGCGACGCTTACGCAAGCAGCGATAAATTACATTACGCATTGCACACTCTTGACAAATGAATTGCGCCGGGCGATTTTTGAATGCATGGAGACCTTCATCGACATCATTGCCCAATGGCCGAACGACGCAGCCCTCGCCGAGGACGCCGGGGTCAAGCCCTCGCTCGTCATCGTCTGGCGGCACAGGAACAGCATCCCGGCCAACCGCTGGCTGGAGGTGGTGCGGGGGGCGGCGCAACGACGCCTGCCGGTGACGCTGGAGGTTCTGGCGTGGGCGGCGGCGGCCCGGCCGAGGGGCGCCCAGCGGATCAAGCGGCCTCGGCGGCCCTACCGCAAGAGGACGGGGGCCAGCCGCCGGGCCAAGACCGCTGCGGCGCCTCGGGAGGCAGAAGCCCAAGGCGCCGCAGATTGATCAGCCGTGCCGGCGGCGGGTGCGAACCGTCCCGGCACATGAGGAAGGAGGATCGGGTGAGTGCCTTCCCAGACCAGATTTGCCGCTTGGCCGGTTCCGGGGCAACGCGCGCGATGGTGGTGTCGCCGGGGCAAACGGCGCATCCCCTTGCGCGGGCTCGGTCGATGAGGGCGAAAGGCTCATTGCCGGATTTTCCGGCATTGAGACAGCCTCTTGCACGGGCGTGGTCAATGAGGGGCCGGCTTGCGGGTCGCCCGCTCCGCCAGCACCTTCACGCGCCCCTTCAGCGCCAGCAGGTCGCGGCGCTCGCCGGCCGGCAGCAGCTCGGCCATCAGCGTCATGCTGGCCAGGACTTCCTCGGTGTGCCGGGTGAACTCGGTGCCCAGGCTGTCGGTCATCGTGGGGGGCTCCATCCCGGTTGGGCCGGTGCGGCTGGTGGCTTCGAAAAAGGCGCCCGTCCGAAGACGGGCGAGGTCTCCATTTCCAACGACGAGGCGTCCGCCTCCCCGTCCGCAAACCATGGCATGGGGAGTCGTGTCGGATGCATCACAACCGTGAGGTCAATCCGCCAATGTCTGTGACGGATCAGGCACTCATCGACGAGGCGCGGGGGTGGCTGCGCGACGCCGGGGACGGCGCGCCGACCACCAAGGCGTCGCTGGCCTGCGCGGCCAAGGAGCTGGGGATCAGCTTCAACCGCGCCTGGGCCATCTACTACGGCCGGGTTGAGAGGCTGTGGGCTGTCGAGTACCTATCGATGAAGGCCCGCGCCGAAGCCGGCAAGGCCCGGAGGATCGCCCGGCTGAAAGCCGAAATTGCCCGACTGGAGACCCTGGATGCCGCCATCACCGCCCGCCTGGATGCTGCGGCTGTACCGAGCCTGGGTGCGGTGGAGGCTGAACCGGCTGCGGCGGCGCCTGCGCAAGGAGCAGGAGCGGCGCTGACCGGGCGGGGGGTGCTCCGCTGATGCACCTCCTCCCGCCCACCGATCTGTCCGTCGAGTCCGCGCCCGCCACTCCGGCGCTGGATGAGGCGCGCCTGCGCGTCATCACCGACGCCTGCCGCGCCGACACGCCGGAGCAGCGGAAGTTGCTCGTCTGCGCGCTGTACGAGGACGGGATCCTGTCGATGGACGAGACGACGGCGCTGTTCGCCCGGCTCGGGCTGGCGGAGGCATGATGCGCGACACCGCCGTCCTCGACCGCGCGCGCTCGGTCCCGCTGTCCCAGGTGGCGGCGAAACGCCTGCGGCTGACCAAGGCCGGGCGCGAGTTCAAGGCGTGCTGCCCCTTCCACGAGGACAGCTCGCCGAGCTTCTTCCTCAACGACCGCAAGGGCATCTTCAAATGCTTCGGTTGCGGCGCCTTCGGCGACGTGATCGACCTGCTGCGCCGCCTGGACGGGCTGGACTTCGCCACCGCCGTCGAGACGCTGGCGGGCGAGCGCCCGGCGCTCCGGCGCAACGGCGCGCTCGACTTCGAGCGGCGGCTGGTGGAGGCGTCGCAGGAATACACGGCCTCCGAGGGCCGGGGGTGGGAACCGGACGAGGAGGAGCGCGCCCGCATGGAGCACGCCCGCTCGATCTGGTTCAACGCCCGCCCGGTCGGCGGCACGGCGGGCGAGGCCTATCTGCGCTGGCGCGGCGTCCGGCTGCCGCTGCCGCCGACCCTGCGCTTCGCCCCGGCGATGTGGCACAGCGGCGCGCGGCGCGAGTTTCCGGCGCTGGTCGCCGCGTTGCAGGACTCCGTCGGCACCATCACGGCGGTGCAGCGCGTCTACCTGACGCCGGACGGGCGCGGGAAGCTGGACGTGGCGCCGCGCAAGAAGGGCAAGGGGCCGATGCGCGACGGCGCGGTGCGTCTGGCGCGGCCGGGCCGGGTGCTGGGGCTGGCCGAGGGGATCGAGACGGCGCTGTCGGCGCGCCAGATCTACAGCCTGCCGGTCTGGTCGGCCAACGGCGCCGGGCGGATGCACAGCGTTGTGCTGCCCGAGGGGGTGGAGCACGTCGTGCTGTTCGCCGACGCGGGCGAGACCGGGCTGGCCGCCGCCCGGCGCGCCGCCGATCACTTCGCCGGGCGCGGGCTGCTGGTGGACATCGAGGCGCCGCCGGAGGGCGACTGGAACGACGTGGTGATGGCGCGCATGGCGGTGGCGGCATGAACAACGTCACGCCCCTGCCGAAGCGGTCGCGCATCGAGCCGTTCGAGGTCTTCTACCCGTCGCAATGGGCGGGGAAGAAGGCGCCGCCGCGCGACTGGGTGGTCGACGGCGCCATGCTGCGCGGGACGGTGTGCCTGTTCTCCGGCGACAGCGGGTTGGGCAAGTCGCTGCTGATGCAGCAGTTGCTGACCTGCGCGGCGCTGGGCCGGGACTGGCTGGGGATGGGGGTCGATCCCTGCAAGACCTACGGCATGTTCTGCGAAGACCCGATGGACGAGTTGCAGCGCCGCCAGGAGGACATCAACCGCCATCTGGGGGCCGATGCCGGCGACCTGGAACTGCGGATGGCGATCACCTCGCGGGTCGGCAAGGACAACGCGCTGATGACTTTCAACCGGCGCACCGACCAGGGCGAGACCACGCCGCTGTACGACCAGCTCCGCACCCATGTGCTGGACCAGGGGGCGCAGATCGTCGTCATCGATACGGCGGCGCAGGTGTTCAACGGCGTCGAGATCAACCGGGGTCAGGTGACGACCTTCGTCAACGCGCTGGCCCGCATCGCCATGGAGATCAACGGCACCGTCATCCTCACCTCGCACCCCAGCACCCAGGGCATGCAGAGCGGCACCGGCTCGTCGGGCTCGACCGCTTGGAAGGCAACCGTGCGCTGCCACATGTACCTGAAGCGCCCCAAGGGCTGGGACGAGGAGGATGAGGAGCAGGCGGACGACCGCGTGCTCAAGACGATGAAGTCGAACTACGGCAAGGCCGGGGTCGGCGCGAAGCTGCGCTGGGTGGAGGGCGTGTTCACGCCGATGGACCACCCGCAGCCGGCGCGCAGCCTGATCGACCGGATCGACGCCGACAACCGGCTGGTTGACGCCCTGCGCTACCTCGTCAAGCAAGGCAACCGGGTCGCCATGGACCCGAACAGCCGCAACAGTTTCGCGACCCTCGCGCGCCGCCTGCCATCCTGCAAGGATCTGACATGGCAGTTCATCGCCGACGCGCAGACTCGCCTCATCGACGCAGGGAAGATCGTCGTGGTGGAGATGGGCCCTCCCTCCCGCTGCTTCGCCTTCCTTCGTACCCTGGATACCAAGTATCCGGGGGAACAAGCGGGGGAAACCGGATGAGCATCCCCGCTTCCGGCAGGACCGACCGATCTTCCATGATTCCCGCTGCCGGGTTTCACCGCGCACATGCCGACCGCGACGTGTCCTTGGCCGTCCGGGCGTGTGCTCTTCGTGCCGAAAATAGGTCAGGAGTGCTGCTTGTTCACCCCCTTCGCACCCCCTTCGCACGGGGGGTTCGCAGGGGGTTCGCACCCCCCTTCGTACCCCCTTCACAGGGGTTCGCACCCCCCTGTTCGCACCCCCTATCTCCCTGCGGGAGATATACGGGCGTAGGGCGCTATCGGCGCGCCCTGCCCGAACCAACCGACGAGAGGACCGATTGCCGTGACGAACTCCCCTGAGCGTTCCATGCTGGCGTCGGCCGGCCATTACGCCGACGGCGTGGTCGAACTGTTCCGGCTGCGGGAAGCCTTGGAGGCCAAAGCCCGCGCCTTGCTGGCCAACCGGGCGCGTCTGGAAGCGCGGTCCTGGCCGGGCATGACCAGCGACGATCCCACCGAGGCTGGCCTTCGGGCGGAGATCCGCGTCCTCGGCGAGCGGATCGACGCGCTCGGTGGCACCGGGGCGATGGTGGACATCTGGGACGAACTCCACCGGACGGCCGGGCCGCACGCCTCGACGGCGGTGGACCACGCGTGGCACGGGGTCGGAAGGTGGGCCGCATGACCAAGGCAACCGCCGCGTCCGTCCCGGTGCTGCGGCTTGCCAACGATGCCTCCGCCGACGGTGGCGTGGTTGACGCGCGCCGGCCGATGGACGTGGAGGATCTGGCGGTCTGGGCGATCCGCGACCAGAAGGCCGACCGCACCGGCGGCGCGCTGTTCGAGATGGAGGCGGCGCTCGACCGGCCCGATTGGGAGCCGCGAGGCAGCAGCCGCGACGGTGTTGCCGAGCTGATGCGCCGACGGGAGACCGGTGGCTGCCGGGTCGATGGCGGCGGCCCCATGCGGGGGGTGCAGCCCCGTGTCCACCCGGACGCCGAGGCCGTCGTCGACGCGATCCGCGCCATCCCGGACTGGCGTCAGCGCGGGCTGGTCTTCGAGTACGCCCAGCTTGGGGACCGGCCGGACTGGTCCAGCGGTGTCCAGACGCTGGTCCCGGTGCCGGTGCCGGAGACCCAGCGCGGTGCGGTCCGGCACATGATCGTCGCGGAATGGGAGACGCAGCCGCTCCGGTCGGAGCTGCTGCGCGACCTGCACGCCCGTGGGCACCGGATCCTCGACCCCTACGGCCGGCATCGTTTCCCGGCGGCCGAGGACGGGTTCAGCTACCGGACGCTCGACGACGGCCGGAGGCAGGTGGCGGTGCGCTGGTGCCCAGTGGAGCCATCCCCATCGGACGCCTGGATCGTGAACACGAACGCGCTGTACGCCGCGTGGCACGCCGGCATGCTGGCGCTGGAGAGGGCGCTGCGGCGGGTGGTGCTGCGGGACCATCGCTGCATCGGCTTCGACGCGCCGGCCGAGCCGTGGCGGTAAATCGGTCTGCTTCTGGAGAAGGGAGGCCGGCAAGCCTCCCTTGTCCGCTCAAGCCTGGAATTCGGGATCGACCGGCACCTGCATGGCCGTCGCCAACGCGTTGGTCTGCATCGCCATGGTGAGGACGGACAGGAAATCCTGATGCTGCTCGTCGGTCATCCCCTTGGCCCGCGCGGCGGCCGTGTGCGAATGAAGGCAGTAGGAGCAGGAGTTGACCGTCGAGACGGCGAGGTAGATCAGCTCCTTGGTCAGCGGATCGAGCGCCGAGGGTGCCACCATCACCTGCTTCAGGCGGTTCCAGGTGGCCTCAAGGAGGTCCGGCTGGTTCGCCAACGCCCGCCACATGTTGTTGACGAAGTCGCTTTTCCGGGTCGTCCGGATGTCATCGAAGACGGCTTTGACGCGAGGGTTCTGCTCGACGTCCGCGTCGGTCCAGAGTTTCACGGTGGACATGGTGGATAAGCCCTCCTAAGGCCCTGGTGTTGAACAAGGGGTGCAATTCTTCTCGACAATGCCAAGACCGAGACCGAAGTGCTCATGCCGGCTGGATGTTCGTTCTGATCCAAGCCGCGAACTCCTCCTCGGAAGTGGTACCGTCGGCGACACCCATCATGGCCTGATAAGTGTCGGAATCGGAAGCCGTCAGCCTGTACCCGTTGTCCAGCAAGAACAGCAGGGCGATGACAAAGGTTATTCGCTGGTTGCCGTCCACAAATGGGTGATAGCCGCCAGGATGTCATTTCGCCAGTTCGTGCAGCACGTTCCGGCGCTCGCGTCTCAGTTCCTCGGCGAGTTGCATCTGCCGCTCGAACTCCGGGTCGTAGGGCGTGAGCCTGTACCCGTCAGGGGTCTCGGTCAGGTACAGGGTGTCACCCTCTTTGACCTTCAGCTTGGCGGTCATTTCCTTCGGCAGCACGACGCCAACGGAGTTCCCGATGGTCGTGACCTTGAGCGCGAGCATGACGCTTCACCATTCCAGCGTTCTTATATCTGTTAGAACTAGTGGGCCTCGTGAACATCCTGTCAACCTCAGCACTTAAGGGTTAGCAAGGCCAAGCCTCATGAGATGGAAGACCTTTTTGCGTTAACGAAAAAGTAACGAAGCCTGATCAATATTTGACAGAGCGCCGCGCCTAAACTGCGACCGAACCAAACCCCGCCGGAGAAATCCGCTGCGGGGTTTCGTCGTCTGGGCGGTCCCGCACGGGCTACCAATTTGTGATTATATTCCTTCCCCGCCCGCCTCAGTTTGCATAGGCTGGGACCACACCCCGATCCCCAACCATCCCCCTGAATTGCCCGGCCTCCCAGCTCGGGCGATGAGCGGGTTTGTCTTGCCTGAACTGAGGATGACCATGGACAACCTGCCGATCCCCGATGTCGGGGACACCATCGTTCGCCTCGCCGGCCTGTCGCCCAACGCCCAGGTCGCCGCCGTCATCATGATCGGGCTCATCGGGCTGGCCTGGGTCTGGACCCGCCGCCCGCCCTCCGGTCCGGGGATGGAAACCTTCCAGCTCGTGATCAACTCGCTGAACGAGCAGTCGAAGGCCACGAACGCCTTGGCCGAGCAGGTCGAGCGCATCGTCGAGCAGAACGCCGCGCTCATCGCCCGCCTGCCGGTCAAGACGATGGAGCCGGCTTGATGCTGGACACCCCCGCCGACCGCATCGCCCTGGCCACCGCGCAGATCGACGCCGTGGGCGCCGCCTACGCCCAGGCCACCGAGATTGTCCGGCCCCTAATGGACAGCATCCCGGACGGTCACATCGCCGTCGGGGCTATGGACGGTTGGGTGGCGGTCATCCCGAAGCCCGGTTTCCCGCCCGCCGATGGGCTTGAGCTTCGCGGCGCCTCCATCGTCACCGACGCGGCAGACCCGCGCCACGGGGCAGCCTGCGGGCAGCCAGGGGCGGTCTGAGCAGCCCGGCCCGAGGGGGTGGGGTCGCGGGTCCTTCCCGGCGGGGAGGGAATACGGGTGGCGAAGTTGCGATCACTGTC
>NZ_RZIJ01000028.1 GCF_003989665.1 Azospirillum doebereinerae
CTTCGTGAAGCGCCGCCCCGTCGGTGGAGCGGGTTATAGGCGCCCCAACCCAAACCGCGCAACACCTTTTTTGCGTCCCTGTTCAGTTTTTTGGTCGGTTCCGTGAAAGCGGCAATCCGGCCGGTCAAGCGCGGTCTCTACAGAAGGCCGAGCGCCCGCAGTTCGGCGGCGAGATGGGCGGGCAGTTCATCCCCTGCCCCGCCGGCTTCCGACAGATCGCGCGGCGCGGCGTCCGGGGCGAGGTAGCGCCAGCCCTGGAACGGGCGGTGGACCGTCGGCACCACCGGCACCCGCTCCTCGTCCAGTTGGAGGGTGCAGAAGCTTTGGCCTTCCCCGTCGACCCCGCTGTCGATGGCCAGGACCCGCTGGCGTGCGGCGACGCTGCCCTTGACGACCCAGTAGAGGGAGCCGCCGGCCAGGATCTCCTCGGCGCGCTTGGGAAACTGGCGAGTGTGGAGAGGAATGCGCGGGCGCCCGTCCACGAGGACGGCGCGGCGGTCCTGGACCTCCGCCAGATGGTCGAGATCGTTGACGCCGACGGCGAGCTTGATGAGATGCAGGGGCATGATCGATGCGTTGGTGAAGGAGAATCGGCCCGAACATAGCGCAGCATGCCGGGCCGGCGCAGGCCACACTTGCGGAAATCCTGACGAGCGTCGAGGCTTGCCACCCTTTCCCCGACCGCCGCCCCACGAGTGTCTTCATGCGCGCCGCCTACGCCCAGCTTGCCCTGTCCATGATTCTCGTCGGCCTGTCGCTGCCGGCGTCGAAGCTGGTGATCGGCCACATCCCGCCGCTGATGACGGCGTGGCTGCGCTTCATGCTGATCGCGATCCTGCTGGCGCCGATGGTGCTGGCCAAGCCGTTGCGCCAAGGCGGCTGGGCGGGCTGGCCACGCGGCAAGCGGGACTGGACCAGCCTGACTCTGCTGGCGCTGTTCGGGATGGTGCTGTTCAACGTCTTCCTGCTGCTCGGCCTGAAGGAGACCAGCGCGGTCGCCGCCGGCATCCTGACCAGCACGATCCCGGCGATGACCGCGCTCTGCGCCGCGCTGATCCTGCGCGAACGGATCGGCGGAGGCAGCCTCGCCGCCATCGCGCTCGCGGTGCTGGGCATCCTGTCGCTGAACCTGCAATCGGGTGGGGAGGCCGCCGCCTCGTCCAGCGATTCGGTGCTCGGCAACGCGCTGGTCTTCGGCGCCGTGGTGTCGGAGGGGCTGTACGGCGTGTTCGCGCGTCGGCTGGGCGGCCGGGTGGCGCCGCTGACCCTGACCTTTCTCGCCAACGTCATCTCCGCCGTCCTGATGGGGCCGGCGGCCTGGGCGACGGCCGGCGGGTTCGAGCCGGCGGCGGTGCCGGCGGGGATCTGGGCGCTGTTCCTGGTGTCGGGTCTGGCCGGCGGGCTGATCGCGGTGGTGCTGTGGATGCGCGGCATCGCCCATGTCCCGGCCAGCCGGGCCGGGCTGTTCACCGGCATGATTCCCGCCGCCGGGGTGCTGGCGGCGGTCGCCGTTCTCGGCGAGAGTTTCACCGTCGGCCACGCCGTGGGGCTTGCCTGCGTACTGGTCGGCATCGCGCTCGGCACCGGAGCGATCCGGTTGCCGGGTCGCAAAGCGTCGCAGACGCCTCGATAAAACGCCTCGACAACGGGAGAGAAAGATCATGACGATTTCCATCACGCTGGTCGGCGCCACCGGATGGGTGGGCAAGGAGCTGGTGCGCGCCATCGCCGCCGCGCCCGACCTGACGCTCGCCGCCGCCGTCGCACGGCAGAACGCCGGGCAGGACGCCGGCCCCGCGGTCGGCGCGGAGGCGCTGGGCGTCACGCTGGTGGCTTCGCTGGAGGAGGCGCTCGCCACGCCGAGCGATGTGGTGATCGACTACACCGCCCCGACCGTCGTGAAGGGGCACACGCTCGCCGCCATCGGCGCCGGTCGGGCGGTGGTGGTCGGCACCTCCGGCATGACCGGGGAGGATTACGCGGAGATCGACGCCGCCGCGCGGGCGGCCGGGGTCGGGGTGGTCGCGGCGGGGAACTACTCGATCACGGCGGCGCTGATGCAGCGCTTCGCCCTGCTCGCCGCGCGCCATGTGCCGGACGTCGAGGTCATCGACTACGCCTCGGCCAAGAAGCCAGACGTGCCGAGCGGCACCGCCCGCGAACTGGCCGAGCGGCTGTCCGCCATCCGCCAGGAGCCGACGAGCCGCCCCATCGGCAGCCTGATCGGCCCGCAGGAGGCGCGCGGCGCCACGGTCGGCCGCACGCAGGTCCACGCGGTGCGGCTGCCGGGCTTCGTGCTGTCCTGCGAGGTGCTGTTCGGCGCGCCGGACGAACGGCTGTCGATCCGCCACGACGCCGGGTCGAGCGCCGCGCCCTATGTGGCCGGCACGCTGCTGGCCGTGCGTCGGGTGCGGGAACAGCCGGGGCTGCGGCGCGGGCTCGACACTTTGCTGGATTGATTTTCTGGGCTGGATTGATCTTCCGGGCCGGACTGAGGCGCCGATGAACGGCGGGGGCGGATTGGAAGGCCGCCCCCGCCCCCCCGCGTCACCAGCCGCCGGTGGCGAGCCAGCGGTCCACCATCTCGAGCCGGTCCCAGCCCCAGAAGGGCTCGTCGTCGACGATGACGAAGGGGGAGCCGAAGACACCGCGCTCCACCGCCTCGTCGGTCGCGGCGCGCAGGCGGTCCTTCACCGATTGGTCCTGCAGGGCGGCGGACACGGCGGCGCGGTCGATCCCCAGGCTGCCGAGACTCCGCGCCGCGATCTCCGCCACCGTGTCGGCCGGGCCGATGTCCCGCCCCTCGGCGAAATGGGCGTGGTAGAGCGCACGGGCCAGCAGCTTGGCCTGCTCCGGGTGCTCGTCCGCCAGCCAGTAGAAGGCGCGCGAGGCGGCCACCCCGTTGACCGGGGCGGAATCGGGGAAGGTGAAGGGCGCATTGAGCAGCCGGGCAATCCGGCCGGCGTCGAGCGTCAGGTATTCGCCGCGCAACGGCTGTTCCAGGTTGGGCTTCATGCCCGTCACCTTGAACACCGCGCCGAGCAGGATCGGGCGCCATGTGACGGTGCGGCCATGCGCCGCCGCCAGCTCGTCGATGCGCAGGCTGGCGAAATAGCCGTAGGGCGATGCGAAATCGAAATAAAAGTCGATGGGGTCCGGCACGCGCGTGTCCTCCCGGCTGGTTTTCCGGAAAGGCTAACGCGCGGCGGGGATGGCGTCCAGCGGCGGGCCGTCGACCGCCCGCTTGGGACTCAGATCGCCCGGACCTTGGCGTCGAACACGTAACCGGCGCCGCGCTCGGTCTTGATGATGCGCGGCTCCTTCGGATTCGCCTCGATCTTGCGGCGCAGGCGCAGGATCAGCACGTCGATGGAGCGGTCGAACACCTCGGCCCCGTCGGCGCGGGTGAGATCGAGGAGCTGGTCGCGGGTCAGCACCCGCTGGGGACGCTTGACGAAGGCGGCGAGCAGGCCGAACTCGGCCTTGGTCAGCTCGACCTCGCGTCCTTCCTGCCCACGCAGGCGCTGGGCGGTGAGGTCGAGTTCCCAGTTGGCGAACTGGACCACCGCGCGCAGTTCGTCGGCGCCGCGCGGCGGACGCCCCTCGCCGGAGACGCGGCGCAGCACCGCCTTGATGCGCGCCAGGAGCTCGCGCGGGTTGAAGGGTTTGGTCAGGTAATCGTCGGCGCCCAGTTCCAGCCCGACGATGCGGTCGACGTCCTGGTCCTTGGAGGACAGGATGATGACGGGGATCTGCGATTCGGTGCGGATCTGGCGGACCAGCCCCAGACCGTCGCCATCGGGGAGACGCAGGTCGCACACCACCAGATCGACCGGGTCGCCGTCGAGCGCCAGCTTCGCCGCGGCCGTGTCGGGGGCCGTGGTCACGCGGTAGCCTTCGGCCGTCAGGTAGGACGCCAACAGCTCCCGTACCGGCTCGTCATCATCGACCGCGAGAATATGCATGCGTGATACCTCCCCCTTTCTTCTTAGCCCACGCGGAAACGGCACGCAATGCGTTACAACTCCGTAACAGCCGGCCCGGAACGCCTTCCCGCGTGAATCGGCTGAAATGTCCCAGCGGGTTTGTGAAACCAAACAATCCTTCCCCTGACATTAACCGGACACACGCCGTGGTTTAAATCCTCCTATCAGGGGAGCGGGCGAAAGCCCACAGCCATCCGGCCTCCCGCCATGCATGAGGGGCAAGGCGAGTCATGTCGAACGTCGATCACTGCCTGGAACGGCTGGCGCTGTTGGACCGGGCCGACCGGTTGCTGAACGAGGTGCGGGTGTACGGCCATCACGGGGCGATGCGCGACACTCTGGCGCGGCACCGGCTGCTGTTGGGGGAGGCGCGCCGCCACCTCGATTCGGCCAACTCGGTCGGCCGCGGCGGCTGACGATCCGCCGCCATGCCCCCGTCGTCCGGACTGTTGCGCAAGCCTCCCTGCGAGGCCGCGAGAGCGGAACGGCCACATCCGGAGCGGTCGCACCGTGCCGCCGATGCCGGGCGGCGCCCGCTGGCGGGTTCCTTGGCCGGGCGGGGATGCCATCCACGGCCGGAGCCCCACCATCCGATGCGGCCGTCCAGCCTGTGGCGGGACATGATGGAACTCTGGCTGCCCGAACGGGGATGATCCGGCACTGAGCAAAGTCATGTGGGGAAGCCGTGGCTGAACCCACGCCGTTTTGCCTGAACGATCCAAAAGCGAATGACCCGGCGCCAAGGTGGCGGCCGGGTCATTTTGCGTTGGGCATACAGGAGGTCAGACGGATCGAGCGGAGACGGTGTTCGGCCCCCCCTCCGGAACGCTACAATCCAATCAGGCGGCCTTCACGTCAGCCAGGAAGCCATCGACCTCGCGGTTCAGACGGCTCGATTCGGCGCCCAAGGCTTCGGCCGTCTGCTTCAACTGGGCGGCGGCGCCCCCGGTCTCCACGGCGGCGCGGGTCACGCCGGTGATGTTGCTGTTCACGTCCTCGGTGCCACGCGCCGCTTCCTGGACGTTGCGGCTGATCTCGCGGGTGGCGGCCCCCTGCTGCTCGACGGCCGAGGCGATGGTCGCGGCGATCTGGCTCATCTCGGTGATGACGCGGTCGATCTCGACGATGGCGCTCACCGCGTCGCGGGTCGCGTCCTGCACCGAGGCGATCTGCGCCGAAATGTCGCCGGTGGCCTTCGCCGTCTGGGTGGCGAGGCCCTTCACCTCGCTCGCCACCACCGCGAAGCCCTTGCCCGCCTCGCCGGCCCGCGCCGCCTCGATGGTGGCGTTCAGCGCCAGCAGATTGGTCTGCCCGGCGATGGAGTTGATGAGATCGACCACCTCGCCGATGCGGTTCGCCGCCTCGGACAGGCCGCGCACGGTGCCGCCGGCCCGGCCCGCCGCCTCGACCGCCTGTTCGGCGATGCGGGTGGATTGCTGGACCTGGTTGCCGATCTCGACGATGGAGGCGGACAGCTCTTCCGTCGCCGCCGCCACCGTCTGGACGTTGGCCGAGGCCTGCTCGGAGGCCGAGGCCACGGCGGTGCTCTGGCGGCTGGTGGCGTCCGCCGTCGCGGTCAGCGAGCCCGAGGCCGACTGAACCTCCTGCGCGGCGCCGGTCAGGGTGCGGACGACGCCGGTGATCTTGCCTTCGAAGGCGGCCATCACCTGTTCCAGGCGCTGGGCGCGGCGCGCCTTCGCGGCGTCCTCGGCGCGCTGGAGTTCGGCCAGGCGGTCGGCCTCGATGGCGTTCTGCTTGAAGACGTCGACCGCCGAAGCCATCTGGCCGACTTCATCGTGGCGGCCCAGGCCGGGAACCGTCACGGCGCGGTCGCCGCCGGCCAGACGGCGCATGCAGTCGGTCATCAGTCGGATCGGGCGGGCTATGGCGCGGGTCAGCATCCCCCCGGCGACGAGCGCGACCAGCACCGACAGCAGCGCGCCGGCGATGGTCACGGTGTAACCGGTGGTGTAGGCGGCGGACTGCTCCGCGCGGCGCTCCTCCAGCAGCGTGTTCTCGGCCTTCAGGAAATCGGTGACGACGCTGCGGACGTTGTCCATCGCCTCCTTGCCAAGCCCCTTGGCCTCCAACTCGCTGGCGCTGGCGCGAGTTTCCGGCCGCTCCATGAGGGCGATCTCCTTCTCGGCGACCTGGGTGCGCCAGGAATCGGCCGAGCGCTTCAGCTCGTCGAGGCGGCGCTGCTGTTCGGGATTTTCAGCGGTCAGGCGCTTGGCCTCGTCGAAGTTGCGGGTGAAGCGCTCCTGGCCGCGCGTGAAGGGGCCGAGAAACGCCTTGTCCCCGGCGATCAGATAACCGCGCAGACCGGTTTCCTGGTCGATCATCGCGGCCAGCGTGTTGCGTCCCGCCTCCATCACCGCGAGCGTGTGGGATGTTGCCCGGTTGCTCGCCTGGATCGTGCTGAGAGTCTGCACCGTGACACCGCTGACGATGGCAATGATCGCGATGAGACTGGCGAAGGCCAGAGCCAGCTTTCGTGCGATGGGCAGGTTCGCAAACCAAGTCATGATGCAGCAGCTCCGCAATTGATCGCACCGCGAACCATTCGATGCGGTGCGTTCCGGACGAATCTCTCTTTCGTGCCGCAGCGCACCCAATGGCCCACCCCCGTTAAATCAGGTCGGAAACCGTTCTAACAATCGCATAAGCCCAAATTGGGAGAGGAGGGAGAGTGGCGGCACCACCTTCGCCCAGGGCGGGGTCATAGGTCATAGGGGCATCCCGTGAGGGGTAATCCTTTCGTTTTTGCTCCCGTCCCCAATCCCGCCCCATTCCGGGCCTATCCAACCGCAGATGGTTCAACAAAACGGAGACACGCCGCCATGACGACCCGCACCGCCCTGCTCGCCTCCACCGCCCTGCTGCTGGCCGCCGGCCCGGCCTTCGCCCAGGATGCCCTGGTGTTGAAGCGGGTCCTGCTGTCCACCGGCGGCGTCGGGTATTTCGAGTACGAGGCGCGGGTGAGCGGCGACGCCGCCCTGAGCCTGGAGGTGCGGCGCGACCAGGTGGACGACGTGCTGAAGAGCGTCGTCGTCTACGACGACCGTGGCGGCGTCGGCACCATTGGGCTGGCCGGGGCGGAGCCGCTGGACACCGCCTTCCGCGAGTTGCCCTTTTCCCCCGGCGACCTGTCCTCGCCGGCCGCGCTGCTGAACGCCCTGAAGGGGGCGGAGGTCCGCGCCGGCGGCCCGCGCGAACTGACCGGGCGCCTGCTGTCGGTGACCGAGGAGACGGTGCAACTGCCCAACGGCGGCGGCACGACGACGCGCCACCGCGTCAGCCTGATGACCGCCGAGGGGTTGCGTCAACTGGTGCTGGAGGACGCCGACGCGCTGCGCTTCACCGATCCGCGCGTGCAGGCGCAGTTGGACGCCGCGCTGACCGCCGTCGCCGACGAGGGCCGGCGCGAGCGGCGGCGGCTGACCGTGCGCACCTCGGGCAACGGCAACGCCGGAGAGCGCACCATCCGCGTCGCCTACGTCGCCGCGACGCCGCTGTGGAAGGCGACCTACCGGCTGAGTCTTCCGGCAAAAGACGGGGCGGCGAACGGCGCGGCGAGCGGTGCCTTGCAGGGTTGGGCCGTCCTGGAGAATCTCAGCGGGGAGGAATGGCGCGACATCGACCTGACGGTGGTGTCCGGCAACCCGGTCACGCTGCGCCAAGCGCTCTACACCCCCTATTTCGTCGATCGCCCGGAGGTGCCGGTGGAGGTGCTGGGCCGTGTCCTGCCGACCGCCGACGAAGGCACGGTCGAACTCGCCCGCCAGCGCGCCGCCGTCCAGGACGAAGCCGCGCCTCCCCGCCCGGCGGCGGCCCCGGCGCCGATGGCTGAGGCGATGGCCGGCGCTATGGCGCCGCTGGCGAAGGCCGCCCCCTACGCCCCGCCCCCGCCGCCGGCCGCCTTGCAAAGCGCGGAGGCCAGCGCGGCGGAAAGCGCCCAGGTGCTGTTCCGCTACCCGCAGCCGGTCACCGTTCCCAACGGCGGCACGCTGATGATGCCCATCGCCGCCCGCGCGCTGCCGACCGAGCGCGTCGCGCTGTACCAGCCGGGCACCCAGCCGCGCCACCCGCTGGCGTCGTTGCGCCTGCGCAACGATTCGGGCACAGCGCTGCCGCCCGGCCTGCTGACCTTCTACGAGACGGTGGGCGACGCGCCCGCCTATGTCGGCGACGCCCGCATGGCGACGCTTCCGGCCGGGGAGAGCCGGCTGCTGTCCTTCGCCGTCGATCAGGCCGTCACCGTCGACCGCGCCGAGCAGCCGAGCCGGCGGCTGGCGCGCGCCAGCATCGCCGACGGCGTGCTGCTGCTCTCGGTGACCGAGCGGCAGACCACGACCTACACCGTGTCGGGGGCCGCCGATGGCGACCGCGCCCTGGTGATCGAGCACCCGCGCCGTTCCGGCTGGGATCTGGCCGAACCGGCCGGTGCCGCCGCCGACGCGACGGCCAACGCCTACCGCTTGCCGCTGGCGGTGCCCGCCGGGAAGACGGTGACCCTGACGGCGGCGCTGGAGCGTCCGCGCCAGGAGCGGATCGCCCTGTCCGACCTGACCGCCGACCAGTTGACGGTCCAGGCCGCGTCCCAGGAATTGCCGGCAAACCTGCGCGAGGCGCTGACCAAGCTGGCGGGTTTGCGCGCCGCCGTCGCCGGGAAGGAGCGCCGCATCGCCGAGGTGGAGCGCGACCGCACCGGCCAGATCGACGAGCAGAACCGCCTGCGCGCCAATTTGGCCGCCCTGCCCGCCGGCAGCGACCTGCACAAGCGGACGCTCGCCAAGATGGGCGAGGCGGAGAACCGGCTGGACGCGCTGGCCCGCGACCTGACCGTCGCCCGCGCCGAGGCGGACACCGCCCGCCAGACCTTGCGCGACGGCATCCGCGCGCTGGCGCTGTAGGGAGCCACGGTTGTCCCCTCTCCCACGAAGCGGGAGAGGGGACAACCGTGGTTGGACTTGCGTAAAGCCTCAGAGCGTCGTGGCGCTGCAATAGGCCCAGTCTTCGCCCTGCAGGCCGAAGAAGGCGGCGACCGCCTTGCCGCCCGAACGGTCGATGACCACGCGGAAACGGCTGCCGGTGCAGCTTCCCGCCGGCTGCTTGGCGAAGGGGAGCTTGACGTGCTTGGACTTCAGGCAGCTCTCGGAGAGCTTGGGCGGATTGGCCGGCCCTTCGATCGTCTTGCCGTTCAACACCATGACGTAGTTGGTGCCCTGCCCGCCCTTCACGTCGGTCTTGATCTCGATCTTGCCGAAGCGGGACTTGTAGAGCCCGGCATCCTGCTGCCCGTCCGGCCCGCCGGGGGCGATGGTGCGGAAGGAAACGGCGGCGCAGGCGGGTGGCTCCTTCGCCTGCGCCGGGGCGGCGGCGATGGCGGCGACGCCGGCAACGGCAGCGGCGGCAAGCACGGCGGACAGACGCGGCGACGGCATGATGATCCCCTTTTCCCCGATGATGCGGCCGATCATGTCGGCAGGAGGCAAATGGTGGTCTGCTGCATCAACGCACAGTCCTTTTCCACCCCGCCGTCGATCATCGCAACCTCGATCTGGCAGACCGTCAGGGTGCGCCCCGACTTCACCACGCGGGCGCGGGCGACCATCACGTCGCCCTTGGCCGGCGCCATCAGGTTGATCTTGAACTCGACGGCCAGGACCTCTGCCCCCGCCGGCATCAGCGAGTAGGCGGCGTAGCCCCCGGCGTTGTCGGCCAGCATCGACACCATGCCGGCGTGGAAGAAGCCATGCTGCTGGGTCAGGTCGGCACGGAACGGGATCCGCATCTCGCAGAACCCCGGCTCCACCCCCGTCAGCTCGATCCCGAGCGTCTTGCAGATCGGCTGCTTCTCGAAGGACGCAAGGCAGCGCGCCTCCCAGTCGGGATCGCGCGGTTCGAAGGTGGCGCTCAAGGGATGTCCTTCCGCAAGGTGTTGATATGCCGACACCTTGCGACAGGCTTACGTTCCGATCAAGCCAAGCTGCGGGCTGGAGGGTTCGGCAAAAGCGCGCACCGGCATGCGCCCGGCCCCATGGGCGCCGCGCCCGGCGGCCACCGCGTCGCGCATCGCCGCCGCCATCCGCACCGGATCGCGCGCCTTCGACACCGCCGTGTTGAGCAGCACCGCCGCGCAGCCCAGCTCCATCGCGCGGGCCGCGTCCGACGCGGTGCCGATGCCGGCGTCCAGCACCACCGGAACCGGGCTGCGGGCGCAGATCGTCTCGATGGCGTGCGGGTTGCGGATGCCCATCCCCGACCCGATGAAGGCCCCCAGCGGCATCACCGCCGCCGCTCCGAGATCGGCCAGCTTGCGGCAGGTCACGGGGTCGTCGTTGCAGTAGGGCAGCACGACGAAGCCGTCGTTCACCAGTTCCTCGGTCGCGCGCAGAAGCTCCTCCACGTCGGGGTAGAGCAGCTCACGGTCGCCGATGACCTCCAGCTTGATCCAGGGGGTGTCCAGCGCCTCGCGCGACAACTGCGCGGTCAGCACGGCCTCCTTCGCGGTCAGGCAGCCGGCGGTGTTGGGCAGCAGCGCGACGCGGTCTCCCAGCACGTCGACGAGGCTTTCGGAATAGCCGTCCAGGCTGATGCGGCGGATCGCCACGGTGGCGAGTTCGGTGCCGCTCGCCGCCAGCGAGTCCAGCATGACCTGCTGGTTCGGGTAGCCGGCGGTGCCGAGGAACAGGCGCGAGTCGAAGTCGCGCCCAGCGATGGTCAAACGGTCGGTCATGATGGGTGTGTCCTCAGCCGCCCTGGATCGGGCGGACGATTTCCAGGGAATCGCCGGGGGCGAGACCGGTCTCGGTCCAGCGGCGGCGCGGCAGCAGGGCGCCGTTCAGCGCCACGGCCACGCCGCGCGCGCCCTCCGCGATGCCCCGGCCGGCGAGAAGCTCCGCGACGGAGCCGGCGGCCAGCGGCTCCTCGCGGCCGTTGACGCGGATCGACGCGGCGCTCACGCAGCGGCTCCCTGCGGGGCGAAGCGGTCGGCGGCGAAGGGCCGCATCACCGGGTCGGTCTCCCCGGTCAGAACCAGACGGGCGATGCCGTCGGCGGTGACCGGGGTCAGAAGCACGCCGTTGCGGTGGTGGCCGGTGGCGTGGATCAGCCCCTCCACCGCCGATTCGCCGAGGATCGGCGCGTCGTCGCGGCTGCCGGGGCGGAAGCCGGCCCAGCTCTCCTCGATGGGCAGCTCGGCGATTCCGGGCAGGGCGCGCCACGCGCCCTCCAGCAGGGCGAACTGGCCGCCCGCCGTCAGCCGGTCGTCGAAGCCGCGCTCCTCGGTGGTGGCGCCGATCAGCAGGCGCCCGTCCAGGCGCGGGATCAGGTAGGTGCCGGGCGTCCACACGACGTGGCGCAGCAGCGGCAGCCGCGCGTCCATGCGCAGGCAGAGCATCTGCCCCTTCACCGGCCGCACCGGCGGCTTCGCCACGGGTGGCAAGCCCTCCACCCCGCCCGACCAGGCGCCCGCCGCCAGCACCACCCGGTCGGCGGAGACGGTGACGTCGCCGACCCGGACCCCGGCGGCGCGGCCCTGCGCGGTCACCAGGGTGGGGCGGTCGCAACGCTCGTGGATCCGCGCCCCCGCCGCCCGCGCGGCGCGGATCAGCGCGGCGGCCAGCTTGCGGTTGTCCACCTGATGGTCTTCGCGGCAGAACAACGCGCCGGCCACGCCGGGTTGCAGGTACGGCTCGCGGCGGCGCACCTCCGCCCCGCCCAGCCATTCCACCGGCAGGCCGAGGTCGCGCTGGAAACCGTGCAGGAAACGCACCTTGGCGGCGTCGTCGGCGGTCAGCGCGATGACCATGGTGCCTTCGGTCCGAAGATCGACGGACAGGCCGCTGGCCTCCTCCAGCTCTTGCGCGAAGCCGGGCCACAGCGCCTGCGAGGCGCGGGTCAGCGGCAACAGGCTCTCCTCGCCGGGTTCGGTCTCGACGCAGGCGGCGAGCATGCCGCCGGCGGCGTGCGTGGCGCCGCGCCCGGCCTCGCCGGGATCGAAGACGTCGACGGAGCAGCCGGCGGCGGCCAGCCTCCAGGCGACGGACAGGCCGATGCAGCCGGCCCCCAATATGGCGACGGACGGCAAAACGGAACGCGATGAACGCGGATGCGGTGCATGGACCATGCAACGGCTCCCTTCGCTGGCATTACCCAGACAGGTTCGATGGGTCTGATCTCAGCCGCGCGACGGTTGCGCGGCACCCCAAGCCAATGCGCGGATAGTTCCGCTCCGCTCCGGTTTTTGCAAGGAAAAATCGTTCAGCCGGCGGATCGTTTCCGCATCACAGAAGGATCGCCGAGGCCAGCCCCAGGAAGGCGAAGAAGCCGACCACGTCGGTGACCGTGGTCAGGAACACCACGCTCGCCACCGCCGGATCGACGCCGACGCGGTCCAGCCCCAGCGGGATCAGCGCCCCGCACAGCCCGGCCACCACCATGTTGATGATCATGGCGCAGGCGATCACGACGCCGATCATCGGCCCGAACCAGATCAGCGCGATCACCCCCACCATCACCGCGAAGATCGCGCCGTTGGTCAAGCCAACCAGCAGTTCCTTGCCCACCACCCGCAGGGCGTTGGCCGAGGACAGCTCGTGCGTCGCCAGCGCGCGGACGACGACGGTCAGCGTCTGCGTGCCAGCGTTGCCGCCCATCGAGGCGACGATGGGCATCAGCACCGCCAGCGCGACGATCTGCTCGATGGTGCCCTCGAACAGCGAGATGACCGCCGAGGCGAGAAAGGCCGTCGCCAGATTGACGGTCAGCCAGCCGACCCGCGCGCGGGCGATGTCGGCGATGCCGCTGAACACGCCGGTGTCGCCCGAGCCGCTGAACTTGCGCAGATCCTCCTCGGCCTCCTCGTCGATGATGTGGACGACGTCGTCGACGGTGATGACGCCGATCAGCCGCCCGGCGGAATCCACCACCGGGGCGGAGACCAGCGCGTATTGGCGGAAGAGGTTGGCGACCTCCTCCTGGTCCATGGTGGCGGGGATGGTGTCGACCTCGTCGGTCACCAGATCGGCGATGCGCACGGTGCGGCGCTGGCGCAGCATCCGCGACAACGGCACCGCGCCCACCACACGGTGCAGCGGATCGACGACGAAGATGTCGTAGAAATCCTCCGGCAGGTCGTCGGTGGCGGCGCGGATGTGGTCGATGGTCTTGCCCACCGTCCAGAATTCCGGCACCGCCACCAGATCGCGCTGCATCATGCGGCCGGCGGTGTTCTCGTCGTAGGTCAGGTTCTCCTGAACCAGCGCGCGGTCTTCGTCCGGCAGGTTCGCCAGGATCTGGGCACGGGTCTCCTCGTCGAGATCCTCGATCAGGTCGACGGCGTCGTCGGTGTCCAGTTCGGCGACGGCGGCGGCGAGTTCGCGAGGCTCGAACCGCTCGACCACCGATTCGCGCAGGTCGGGGTTCAGGTAGGACAGCACCTCGCCGTCGAACCCGGGGCGCAGGATCTCGATCAGCTCGTCGCGCTCGGCGGAATCGACCTGCTCGATCAGGTCGGCGATGTCGGCGGCGTGCAGGTCGTCCAGCAGCGCCCGCACCGCGTCCCGTTCGCGGGCGCGCAGCAGCGTGACGATCTCGTCCACGAACTCCGGTTCGACGCCGTAGCGGCGTTCGTCCTCGGCCTCGTCGCGGGTCGCCGGGGCGGGGAGCGGAAGGTTCGGCTTCTGGGGGTCGGCGCGCATGGCGACACCCTCCCTTCGGAACGATGGCAACGCCGAGGCGATGGCGCTCGTCCCCTGGCGTTGCCATGTGGACGGACGGGCGGCGTCGTCGGGGGCTGCGAGGTTGTCGGATCAAACCCGGTGGAACGTATGGACGGTCCGGCCGGAGGCGCCCACCAGATATAGGCGCCCGTTTCGTTTGTCCAGCCCGGCCCGGCATCCGCTGCTTGGATGAGCCAACAAATTTATCGGTATTCGTTGCAAATTGATGGGATCGCGGTCTTGCGCCGCCGGGAGGCTTCGTGCTCCCATCTTGGGCATTCACATGTCTTCGTTCCGGGAACCCGCATGGAGTACGCCTTCACCGACGTGGATGGACAGGACGGCATCCTGCTGTCCGGCCGCTGCACCTACGAGGACGGGCCGCGATTCCACGCCATGCTGGGCGACTGGAACTTCGCCGCGCGCCCGATCGTGCCGCTGGATCTGCGCTTCGTGACCTTCATCGATTCGGCGGCCATCGGGATGCTGTTCATCCTGGCCAACCGCTGCCGCGAGGCGAACGGGCACATCGTCGCCATCGGCGCGTCGCCGCACGTCATGAAGTCCCTGCGCCGCGCCGCGCTGGATCCCTACATCGAATTCCGCTGAACGGGCGGCGGGCGCGGCCCGGCGGCCGATGCCTGCGCGCCTCAGGCGCGAAGCTGCCGCAGCCAGTCCGGAAACTGCCCGGTGACGGTTACCGGGCCATTCCCCGGCTGCCCGATTCTCGCGGGGGCGGTCGCGGCCCCTTCACGCGTCTCCGACGGCGCGCAGCCGAAGGCACGACGGAAGCTGCGGCTGAAATGCGCCTCGCTGGTGAAGCCGAAGGCGAAGGCGATCTCGCCGATGCGCCGACGCTCGGTGGGATCGGACAGGAGGTCGCGGATCCGCAGCAACCGCCGCCCCTGGATGTAGCGCGCGATGCCCTGATGCGGCTCGAACAGCTTGTAGAGCGCCGAGCGCGACAGCCCCAACGCCAGACACAGGCGCTCCGGCGAAAGCCCCGGATCCGTCAGATGCGCGTCGATGTACCGCCGCGCCTGCATCATCAGGGTCGCGGCGATCTGCGGTCTCGCCTGCACGAGGCGGTCGTGGGTGGGGACCAGACAGGCGGTGAGCATGCCGCGAATCGCGTGCACCACATGCGGGGCGTCGGCCACCGTCGCGGCCGGCGCGGCGCGGGCCAACGCGCGCATGTGGTCGGCCAACAGTTGCCCCATGACGCCGCCCAGCCGCGTCCCGTGCAGGGCGTCGGCCCGTGGTAGCAGGCCGGTCATGACGTCGCGGGGCACGATCACGCAGGCGCCCTGAAGCCGCATCGAGGGCAGGGCGAGCGGCTGCCCCATGTCCTTGACCAGGATTTCATCCGACGCGTTGCCGGCGGCGCCGGCCCCGTCCAACCGTATGATGAAGTGGTCCATGTGGTCGGAGCGGATCTTTGCCGGCGACCGGTGATAGGCCAGCGCGTCGACGTCCATCGTGCCCACGATCAGCGGCCCGAAATGGGCGCTGGTCGCCGTGCCCGCGAAGCGCCGGCGCGCCTCGTCCTCCAGCGGAGCGATCTCGTAGACCGACGTCATGGCTTCCCGCCACGCGCCGAAACGGTCCATTTCCGGGAGAAAATCCGTCGAGAAGCGGCGGAAGGGAACCGTCTGCGCGGTCGTCGGCGTGGTCACGGGCGGAACCAAGTTCGATCAGGGTCTTAATTTTCTTGCAGACGCCGGATCGATGGTCAAGGGACGGTTGCGGCGGGCGGGCCTTGATTTTCCAGCCCACGCCGCATGGCGACGCGCCCGGCGGATCGCGGGTACGAAAAAGCCCGCTCGGTCGGAGACCTGCGGGCTTTTCGGAGTGTCCCAATCGCTTGGGATTATGGTGCGGTCAAGAAGACTCGAACTTCCACGGGTTGCCCCACAGCGACCTCAACGCTGCGCGTCTACCAATTCCGCCATGACCGCATCATTTGGTAGCCCCGACGCTCGCTCGCGCGCCTCATCGGGTGGAGCGGGTAGATATCAGCTTCCCGATGGTCGATCAAGCGTTACAATCGTCCTTATCGAAGAAAAACGACGACAGGCTGATTTTTCCCGCGATGACCACTCCGCCCTCCGCCAGCGACGCCCTCCGCCAGCCCGCCAACCCGCCGCCCGACCAACCGGCCAGCCAACCAGCCCGCCAACCGGTCGAGTGGCTCATCTCCGACGACCCGGTCCCCTACCCCGAGGCGATGGCCGCGATGGAGGCCCGCGTCGAGGCGATCCGCGCCGGCACCGCGCCCGAACTGGTCTGGCTGCTGGAACACCCGCCCCTCTACACCGCCGGCACCAGCGCGCGGGACGAGGATCTGCTCGACGCCGGCCGCTTCCCGGTCTACCGCAGCGGGCGCGGCGGACAATTCACTTACCACGGGCCGGGACAGCGCGTGGCCTACGTCATGCTGGACCTGAAGGCGCGCGGCGCCGACATCCGCGCCTATGTCCGCGACCTGGAGGCCTGGATCATCGCCACGCTGGCCTCCTTCACCATCAAGGGGGAGCGGCGCGAGGGCCGCGTCGGCATCTGGGTGGACAAGGGTCCCTACGGCGGCCTCAAGGGGCAGGAGGACAAGATCGCCGCCATCGGCGTACGGGTGCGGCGCTGGGTCAGCTTCCACGGCATCGCGATCAACGTGGAGCCGGATCTGAGCCATTTCGGCGGCATCGTGCCCTGCGGCATCAACGAGCACGGCGTGACGTCGATGGTGGCGCTCGGGCATCCGGTGACGATGGAAGACGTCGATTCGGCGCTGATCGCCGCGTGGCCCTCCGTGTTCGGCGGGCCGCTGCGGGGAGAGGAGGAGGAGGAGGTGAAGGTGGAGGTCTAGACTACTTCTTGGCGCCGCCCGCCGACGGGGCGTTGTTCAGGAGACGGGCGTCCTGGTTGGTCATCGACTGGACGGTGCAGGCGGTCGAGTTGCCGTTGCGGAACAGGTAGATCAGCGTGCGGTCGGCCTTCTTGCCGGAATCGTACAGGTTCAGGCCGTGGCCGAAGGCGACGCTCAGCACCTCGCCCTTGAAATAGGCGCGGAACCGCATCGGTATCAGCTCGCGGAAGCGACGGGCGGCGCAGTCCTTGCTGAGATCCTTCTCGAACTTCCCGGCCTTGCGCCAGTCCTCGTTGGAGCGGATCGTCATCCATTGCGGCGGCAGCGGGTAGGCGACCAGCGGCGGCGCGATGGGCAGGTCGCGGCCGGGCGGCACCGGGGACAGGTGGCCCGGCTCCGTGCGGTCCATCGGCCCGGCGGCGGCGGGGAGGGTGAGAAGAAGGGCGAGGGTTGTGAAAACGGCGCGCGCGCCTGGGAAACGTCCCCCTCTCCCCCCGGGGGAGAGGGAGAAGAAAGCGGGAAGGAAGAGGCGGATGCGGACATGGAAACCGGCCTGTTGGTTTTCAGTCTTCACCGCCTTGGCGAAGACGCCTGCTCAGCATGCCGCCCTTATGGTTAGTGGATCGCTAACGCACCCCTCACACGGTCCCGCGCTGCTCGAAGCCCCCTTCGCCGGGGTCGCTGGCGGGTTCGGCCGTCACGGCGCGCACCACCGCCGCCGAGGGGCCGCGCCGGCAGGCTTCCAGCATGCGGTCCACGGCGTCCGGCGGCCCGGCGAACAGCGCCTCGACCGAACCGTCGGAGCGGTTGCGCACCCAGCCCGACAGGCCGAGCGCACCCGCCGTCTCCACCGTCCAGCCGCGGTACCACACCCCCTGCACCTTGCCGGAGATCCAGGCGCGCACCGCCTTGCGCGGAACGGCGGCCGTCATGCCTGCCCCCCGGCGCGCTTGCGCTCCTCCTCGTCGAGCAGCGCCTTGCGCGACAGCTTGCCGATCATCGTCTTGGGCAGCTCGCCCCGGAACTCCACCTGCTTGGGCATCTCGATGGGGGACAGCTTGTCCTTGAGGAAGGCGATCAGCTCGTCGGCGGTCAGGCTCTTGCCGTCGTCCACCCGGACATAGGCCTTCACCGTCTGGCCGCGATAGTCGTCGGGAACGCCGGCCACCACGCATTCGGCGACGGCGGGGTGCAGGTAGATCGCCTCCTCGACGTTGCGCGGGTAGACGTTGAAGCCGCTGCACAGGATCATGTCCTTGATGCGGTCGACGATGGTGGTGTAGCCGTCCGCGTCCATGATGCCGACGTCGCCGGTGTGCAGGCGGCCGTCCACCAGGGCCTGCGCCGTCTCCGACGGCTTGTTCCAATAGCCTTTCATCACCTGCGGCCCGCGGATGCAGACCTCGCCCTTTTCGCCGGGCGGCAGGACGCGGCGCGGTTCCTCCAGGCTGACGATCTCGATCACGGTGCCGGGCAGCGGCAGGCCGATGGAGCCCTTCTTCGCCGGGTGCAGGACCGCCGGGTTGCAGGTGGCGACCGGCGAGGATTCCGACAGGCCGTAGCCTTCCACAAGCGTGCAGCCGGTGGTGCGCTCGAACGCCTCCTTGACCTCCAGCGGCAGCGGCGCGCCGCCCGACATGCAGAAGCGGATCGAGGACAGATCGTACTCGGCCAGCCGCTTGTGGTGGTTGATCGCGGTGTAGATCGTCGGCACGGCGGGGAACAGGGTGATGCGTTCCTTCGCCAGCGTCTCCATCACCTGGTCCAGCTCGAAGCGCGGCAGCAGGATGATCTCCGCCCCCAGCCGCAGGCCAAAGTTCATCACCGCCGTCATCGCGAAGACGTGGAACAGCGGCAGCACGCCGAGCAGCTTTTCCTGGCCGCTGTGGTCCTGACCCTGCGCGCGCTCCTTGGCCTCGTACCACGTGGCGCACTGCACCGTGTTGGCGTAGAGGTTGGCGTGGGTCAGCATGGCGCCCTTGGGCACGCCGGTGGTGCCGCCGGTGTATTGCAGCACCGCCACGTCCTGGGTCGGGTCGATGGAGACGCGGGTCGCGTGCCCGCTCCCGGCGATCAGGCTCGAGAACGACAGATGGCGGTCGTCGGACGGGATCTTGGCGATCTCCGCCCGCTTGGCGATGGGGAACAGCCAGTTCTTCGGGAAGGGCAGGATGTCGGCCATGCGGCAGACCACCAGACGCTTCAGCCGCGTCTCGGCCAGCATCCGCTCCATCTTCCCATAGAGCAGCTTGAGGTCCAGCGTGACCATCAGGTCGATGGCGCTGTCCTCGATCTGGTGGGCCAGCTCGCGCTCGGCGTAGAGCGGGTTGAAGTTCACCACCGTGCCGCCGGCCTTCAGGATCGCGAAGAAGCAGACGACGTAATAGGGCGTGTTGGGCAGGAACAGCCCCACCCGCGTGCCTTTCCCGACCCCGGCGGCCTGGAAGCCGCGCGCGGCGCGCTCCACCAACCGCCCGACCTCGCGGTAGCTGGTGGTCTTGCCCAGGAAGTTCAGGCAGGGATTGTCGCCATGCCGCGCCACCGCCTCGTCCAGCAGCGCCGGCAGGGGCAGCGCCGGGATCGGCATCGCCCAGTCGACGCCGGGCGGGTAGGACGAGATCCACGGATAATCGGGCAGTCTTCGGGCCGCTTCACCCATGCGCGTTGCTCCCATGCTCATTTTTCAGCCGGCCGCTCTCGGGCGGCACTTGCGGCAAGCCTATACCCCATGGGGCAGGCTTGTCCCCTGTCTGAGAAATGGGCACGCGACGGACATGGACAAGCGTCGACGCAATGGGCGTGGACGCAACCGGCGTCAGCGCAGGCGGTGCGCGGCCTCCACCGCCATCCACTCGGCCAGCGCCACGTCCTCGCCCACGGTGAGCACGGCGACCGACAGCGGCTGGTCCTGGGGAAAGTGATAGGCGGCGGCGCTGACACCCGGCCCGCCCCCGCTGTGCCCCCAATAGGGACCGGCCAGCGGGTCGCGCTCCACCATCAGCCCCAGCCCATAGCCCGGCTCGACCCAGGGCCGTCCGGTCATCGGCGCGTTGACCGGCAGGCCGTCGCGCATGCGGACGAGCAACTCGGCCGGCAAATAGCCCGGCATCGACAGCCCATGGACGAAGCGCGCGGCGTCCGCCGCCGTCATCGCGGCGACGCCATGCGCGACCCAGCCGGGGTGGTAGCGCTCGGCGACGGTCCGATCGGGGAATTGCGGGCTCGGCCCGAACAGCAGGCTCGCCAGATCGTCCCGCTCCTGCGGCAGCGTCGCGGAGGCCAGCCCCAGCGGACGGAACACCTCGGCTTGCAGCAGATCGGCCAGCGGCAGGCCGCCGGCCCGCTCCAGCAGCCGCTTCAGCAGCAGGTAGCCGATGTTGGAATAGGCGAAGCCACCGACCGGTCCCCCCTCGACGCCGCAGCGTGCGAGGAACTCGTCGTCGCTCCACGGCTCCAGGGCGGCGGCGACGGCCCAGTGGTAATCGTCCCGCCCGCCGTAATCCGGCAGCCCGGCCCGGTGGGCCAGGATCTGCGCGAGGGTCACCGGAACCGGACGCGCGGCCAGTTCGGGCAGCCAGCGCCCCACCGGCGCGTCCAGCTCCACCACGCCGCGCGCGGCCAGACGCAGGACGGCGGCGGCGAGGATCGTCTTGGTCAGGCTGTAGACGAGGCCGCGATGGGCCGTCGGAGGCTTCAGCACCGAGGAGCCGGACCGCGCCAGACCGACGCTCCAGCTGCGGGTCCCGCTGTGGACCGCCACCACGGCGGCGCGTACGGCGAGCTGCCCGTCCTTCGCGCCGGTGTCGTCGTTCAGAAGGCTTTTCAGCGCCTCCGTCAACACCGCGACGCGGGCCGGATCGTCCAAAACCTCGACCATCGCCTCATCCCTCTCCCATTCTCGAACACTGATGTTCCGGTTCCAACGACAAGATGGGCGAGTTTCAAAGTTGTAACATTAGGGGGAAACATAAGGTCCCGATTAACCTTTTCAAGTCGAGCCGGATAACGAAAAAGCCCTTTCCCAGCAATGGGAAAGGGCTTCTTTGCGCGTGTTGCGCACACCAGGAAATTAAAGGAAAACCCGGCGTCCGAATGTTTCAATTCCGTCATGCCCGCGCTTGGTGCGGGCATGACGGAGAGAAACGCCGCCGTCCTCAGTCCCGCTTGACCGTATCGCTGTTCAGCGCGGCCTGGGCGGCGGCGAGACGGGCGATCGGCACGCGGTAGGGCGAGCAGGACACGTAATCCAGCCCGATCGACTCGCAGAAGGAGATCGAGGCCGGGTCGCCGCCATGCTCGCCGCAGATGCCGAGCTTGATGTCCGGACGCACCGCGCGGCCGCGCTGGGCGGCGAGGTCGATCAGCTCGCCGACGCCGGTGGCGTCCAGCGTCTGGAACGGGTCGTGCTCCAGGATGCCCTGACGCTGGTACTCCGGCAGGAAGGCGCCGGCGTCGTCGCGCGACAGGCCGAAGGTGGTCTGCGTCAGGTCGTTGGTGCCGAAGGAGAAGAACTCCGCCGTCTCCGCGATGTCGCCGGCCCGCAGCGCGGCGCGCGGCAGCTCGATCATCGTGCCGACCAGATACTCGAAGCTCTGCCCGGTCGCGGCCTTGACCTCGGCGGCGGCCTTGTCGATCACGGCCTTGAGGATATCGAACTCCTTCTTGGTCATGATCAGCGGGATCATCACCTCGGGAGTCACCGTCTCGCCGCTGATCTTGGAGACCTCGGCCGCCGCCGCGAAGATCGCGCGGGCCTGCATCTCGTAGATTTCCGGGTAGGTGATGCCGAGGCGGCAGCCGCGATGCCCCAGCATCGGGTTGGCCTCGTGGAGCTGGATCGTCCGGTGGCGCACCCGCAGCGGGTCGGTGCCGGTGGCCTTGGCGACCTCGTCCATGTCCTGCTCGGTGTTGGGCAGGAACTCGTGCAGCGGCGGGTCGAGCAGGCGGATCGTCACCGGCAGCCCGGCCATGATCGTGAACAGGTCGACGAAGTCCTTCTTCTGGAAGGGCTCCAGCTTGGCCAGCGCGGTGCGGCGGCCCTCCTCGCTCTCGGCCAGGATCATCTCGCGGACGGCGAGGATGCGGGCCGGGTCGAAGAACATGTGCTCGGTGCGCGACAGGCCGATGCCCTCGGCGCCGAACTTCCGCGCGGTGCGGGCGTCGAGCGGGGTCTCGGCGTTGGTGCGGATCTTCATGCGGCGGATGCCGTCGGCCCAGCCCATCAGCGTGGCGAAGTCGCCCGACAGCTCCGGCTGGATCGTCGGCACCTCGCCCAGCATCACCTCGCCGGTCGAGCCGTCGATGGTGACGATGTCGCCTTCCTTGACGGTGACGCCGCGCACGGCCATCAGCTTGTTCTTGTAGTCGATGCGGATGTCGCCGGCGCCCGACACGCAGGCGCGGCCCATGCCGCGCGCCACGACGGCCGCGTGGCTGGTCATGCCGCCGCGGCTGGTCAGGATGCCGCGGGCGGCGTGCATGCCGTGGATGTCCTCGGGCGAGGTCTCGATGCGGCACAGGATGACGGCGTCGCCGACGCCGGCCATCTGCTCGGCCTCGTCGGCGGTGAACACCACCTTGCCCGACGCGGCGCCCGGCGAGGCCGGCAGGCCCTTGGCGATCACCTTGCGGTCGGCCTTGGGGTCGAGCGTCGGGTGGAGCAGCTGGTCGAGCGAGGCCGGGTCGATGCGCTTGATCGCCTCGTTGCGGTCGATCACGCCTTCATTGGCCAGATCGACGGCGATCTTCAGCGCCGCCGGGGCGGTGCGCTTGCCGTTGCGGGTCTGGAGCATGAACAGCTTGTTCTGCTGGACCGTGAACTCGATGTCCTGCATGTCGCGGTAGTGCAGCTCCAGCTTGAGGCGCACCTCGTTGAGCTGGTTGAACACGTCGGGCATGACCTCCTCCATGGCGGGGAGGTCGGACTTGTTGGCGATCTTGCCGGCGACGGTCAGGTGCTGCGGCGTGCGGATGCCGGCCACCACGTCCTCGCCCTGGGCGTTGACGAGGTATTCGCCGTAGAAGGCGTTCTCGCCGGTCGACGGGTTGCGGGTGAAGGCCACGCCGGTGGCGCAATCCTCGCCCATGTTGCCGAACACCATGCACTGCACGTTGACCGCCGTGCCCCAGCTGGCCGGGATGTCGTGCAGGCGGCGGTAGGTGATGGCGCGCGCGTTCATCCACGAGCCGAAGACGGCGCCGATGGCGCCCCACAGCTGCTCCTGGACGTCCTGCGGGAAGGGCGTGCCCAGCTCGCGCTCGACGGCCTTCTTGTAGTCCTCGATCACGCTCTGCCAGTCGGCGGCGGTGAGGTCGGTGTCCAGGCTGTAGTTCTTGTCGCGCTTGTGGCCGTCGAGGATGTCCTCGAAGTGATGGTGGTCCACGTCGAGCACGACGTTGGAGTACATCTGGATGAAGCGGCGGTAGCTGTCGTAGGCGAAGCGCGCGTCACCCGAGCGCAGCGCCAGGCCGCGCGCCGTGGCGTCGTTGAGGCCGAGGTTGAGGACCGTGTCCATCATGCCCGGCATCGAGGCCCGCGCGCCCGAGCGCACCGAGACCAGCAGCGGGTTGGCCGGCTCGCCGAACTTGGCGTCCATCGCGGCCTCCAGACGGGCCACGGCATCGGCGACCTGCGTCTTCAGCTCGGGCGGATAGGCCCGGCCGTTGGCATAGAAATGCGTGCAGAGTTCGGTCGTGATGGTGAAGCCGGGGGGAACCGGCAGGCCCAGATTGGCCATCTCGGCCAAGTTGGCACCCTTGCCGCCCAGCAGGTTCTTCATATCGGCCCGCCCTTCGGTGGCGCCGGCCCCGAAGGTGTAGACCCACTTGCTCTCGCCCTGGCTCGACATCGCAGACATCCTCGCTCGCCCCATGGTCGTCCGGCTCCGGTCGGGCGTGGTCAACGCTTTTGACCGGCGTGCCGCTGGTGCGCCCTTCTATCGTCCCAATCGTTGGGACACAAGACGGTCGCGTGGTCTAGGACGGCTTATCGTGCCATTAAGGACAACCGCGCTTTGCGACTATAACGGAGCGCAACCTTTGGAACCGTCCTGACGAAACCGCATAGCCGATGATTTCGCAGGCGGATCGTTAAGACAAGCGTTGGACGCCTTCTGTCCGGATCATGCCTGATATTACGCGGGCGGAATGGAAATTCGCGGAGATGGGAGGTTGGCCTGTCAATCGCGTGAAAGCGCTAACATTTGATAGGTTCTGAAGCCCCGCTCCCATTCTCATCCCCGCGCAGGTGCTGGGCATAACCCTCTCCTCCCCCGGGGAGAGGGTGGCCCGCAGGGCCGGTGAGGGGGCGTTACGCCCGGTAGGGCGGAAGAAAAACGCTGAGCGATTTCCTATGTTTGCCGGTCGCCATGCGTCCCCCTCACCCAACCCTCTCCCTGGGGGGGAGAGGGCTATGTCGGCGTCCCTGCCTCACACCGCCCCCGCCGCCTCGGCCAGACCCAGGAAGGCCGGCAGCTCGTGGGTGACGACGTAGGTCGGGATCGGCGCCAGGAAGTCGTGCATCCGCCCCTTTTCCAGGAAGCGCTTGCGGAAGCGGGAATGGGTGAACAGCGGCCCCAGCTTCGGCACCACGCCGCCCGCGATGTAGACGCCGCCATGCGCGCCCAGCGTCAGCGCCAGATTGCCGGCCACCGTGCCCAGCATGGCGCAGAACATCTCCGCCGCCTCGACACAATGCGGGTTGTTGCCGGCGATGGCCGACTCGGTGACCTGCGCCGGGGTCAGCACCGCCGGCTCCCGCCCGTCGAGGATCGACAGCGCCTCGAACAGGTTGACCAGCCCCGGACCCGACAGCACGCGCTCAGCCGAGACGTGCTGGAATCGCTTGCGGAGCTGGCCCAGCACGGCGCTCTCGCGGTCGCTGATCGGGGCCATGGTGACGTGGCCGCCCTCCCCCGACAGCGCCGACCAGCGCCCGTCCGCGCCGGGGATCAGTCCGGACATGCCCAGCCCGCTGCCCGGCCCCAGCACCGCGATCACCCCGCCCGGCCTGGGCGCGCCCTCGCCCACCTGCCGGCGGTCGTCCGCGTCCAGCCGGGGCACCGACAGCGCGACGGCGGTGAAGTCGTTGATCACCGCCAGCCCGTCCAGCCCCAGCGCGTCGCGCACCCGGCCGGTCGAGAACTCCCAGACGAGGTTGGTCATGGCGACGTGGTCGCCGGTGACCGGCCCGGCCACGGCGAAGGCGCCGCGCCGAGGGCGGCCCGGCGTCCCCGTCTCCGCCAGCCCGACCGCCGCCAGATAGGCCGAGGCGGCGGACTCCAGCGACGGATACTCGGCGCAGCGCAGGATCCGCACCTCGCGGATGACGCGCCCGTCGATCAGGCCGAAGCGGGCGTTGGTGGCGCCGATGTCGGCGACCAGGATGGGGGAGGCGCTGTCACGAGTCATGGTCTGGACGCTCTGCCTTTGCGGATCACGAATAGGGCGCGCGGGTCAGCGCGTCGACGTAGGCCTCGCGCCACCAACCGATATCATGGGACCGCAGGGTCCGCATCAGCGCGGCGTGGCGCTCCTTGCGCTCGCCCAGCGGCATGGTCAGGGCGCGTTGCAGCGCGTCGCCCACCCCCTCGACGTCGAAGGGGTTGACGATCATCGCCTCCCCCATCTCCTGGGCGGCGCCGGCGAACTGCGAGAGCACCAGCACGCCCGGATTGTCGGAGTCCTGGCAGGCGACGTATTCCTTGGCGACGAGGTTCATGCCGTCGCGCAGCGGGGTCACCAGCCCGACGTTGGCCAGCCGGTAGAACCCCGCCAGCACGCGCTGGCCGAAGCTGCGGTTCAGGTAGCGGATCGGCTGCCAGTCGAACTCGGCGAACTGGCCGTTGATGCGCCCGGCCATCTCCGACAGCTCGCGCCGGATGGCGATGTATTCGGGCACGTCCTCGCGGCTCGGCGGGGCGATCTGGAGGAAACTGACGCGGTTGCGGTGCTCCGGGTATTCGGACAGCAGCTGCTCGAAGGCGGCGAAGCGCTGCGGCAGGCCCTTGGAGTAGTCCAGCCGGTCCACGCCCACGATCAGCCGGCGCCCGACCAGGCTTTCGCGCAGCCGTTCGGTCTGGCGCGAGCGCCCGGCGGTGCGGGCGAGGCTCTCCAGCGCGGCGGTGTCGATGCTGATGGGGAAGACCTGGGCGCGCAGCGTCCGTCCGAAGGCCCGCACGGTGGCGCTGCCGTAGGCGCCGCGCTGCTCGACCGTGCCGTCGGTCTGCAGGCGGATGTAGTCGACGAAGCTGCGCAGATCGGTCTGGGTGTGGAAGCCGACCAGATCGTAGGCGCACAGTTCGCGGATCAGGTCGCGGTGGTTGGGCAGCGCGGTCAGCAGTTCCGGCGGCGGAAAGGGCGTGTGCAGGAAGAAGCCCATCCGCTGCGAGCAGCCCTTGCGCCGCAGCTCGTCGGCGAAGGGGATCAGGTGGTAGTCGTGGACCCACACCATGTCGTCGGGCTTGAGCAGCGGCTCCAGCCGGTCGGCGAAATAGGCGTTGACCCGCTCGTAGCCCTCGCGCGTGCGCCGGTTCACCGTGATCAGGCCCAGCCGGTAATGGAACAGCGGCCACAGGGTCTGGTTGGCGAAGCCGTTGTAATACTCGTCGTGGTCGCGCCGCCCGAGGTCGAGCGTGGCGTAGGTCAGCTTGCCCACCTCGGTCCGCGTCGGCTCGGCCTGGGAGTCGCCGTCCACGACGTTGCCGCTCCAGCCGAACCAGATGCCGCCGGTCTTCTTCAGCGCCGCCAGGACGGCGACGGCCAGACCGCCGGCGGCCTGCTTGCCCTCATCCACGGGCGCGACCCGGTTGGACACGACGACGAGTCTGCTCACGTTCCCATTCTCCGTTTCTCAGCCGATGGCCGGATCGTCCTTGGTCCCTGAGTCACCCTTGCCTCGGGGCGGCCCGTTCGAGGCGGCGCTGGGAACGAAACGACGGCCGGCGGGGTTGGTTCCGAAGACCGACCGCACCGCCGAAAGCGCCGCCCACCCTTGACCTTTCGGTGCATCACCTCGCCGAAACTCATGCTGCATTGCAGCATACCTATGCCGCCCCCTATACGATTCGCCGTACAACCAATGTTGTTAACACGCTGAAATGCATGAAATATATTATTAGGGCTTGAAGCCCGCTGCGCACCGGATCATATTGTGCAGTGCGGCAACGGTCGCATCCCTGATGGGGTCGTTGGCGTAACGCACTTCTTGGGCGTTTCCTCCCTAGACTTGAGGCCGCGGGTTCGCCCCGCGGCCTTTTTTCTGTGGCCGCGACGGCACGTCCGCGCGACCGCGCCGGCCATCGGCCTCTTCGGGGGTAAGCGTGAACTGTGGCATTCCGTGGGCGAAGGGACGGTTCCGCCCCCTCGGGCGCGTTCAGCGCGGCTCCAGCCCGTCGCTGGGCAGGCGCCCCAGCGTGTCGACCAGTTCGCCCATGTGGCGGGCCAGCACGTCGAGGAAGGGCAGACGGGTCAGCGCCGTCTCGTCCATGTAGAGGTTCCGGGCGATCTCGATCTGGAGCGCGTGGATGCCCTGGCGCGGACGGCCGTAATGCCGGGTGGTGTAGCCGCCGGCGTAGGGGTTGTTGCGGTTGACCTTGTAGCCCAGCCCGCGCAGGAACTGCTCGGCCGCGTTGATGACGGCGGCGGCGCAGGCGTTGCCGTAGCAGTCCCCCAGCACGATGTCGGGCCGGTTGCGCCCCCGGTCGCCGGCCGGCGCCGGCCCCGGCGAGGGCATGGAGTGGCAATCGATCAGCAGCGCATGGCCGAAGGCGGCGCGGGTCTCCTCGACCAGCCGGCGCAGCGCGGTGTGGTAGGGGGTGTAGCAGCGGTCGACCCGCTCCATCGCCTCGGCGAAGCGGAGCTTGCCCTTGTAGATGTCCTCGCCGTTGGCGACGACGCGGGCGATGGTGCCGAGCCCGGCGGCGACGCGCGGCGAGCGGGTGTTGACGTAGGCCGGCAGCGGGTCGGCGAACATCTCCGGATCCAGCTCGTAGGCCTCGCGGTTGGCGTCGAGGAAGGCGCGGGGGAACAGGGCGCGGATCAGCGGCACGCCGAGCGACGGCGCGAAGCCGAAGATCTCGTCGACGAAGCAGTCCTCCGACTTGCGCAGCGCCCGCGCGTCGAGCCGGGCGGCGGCGAGGAATTCGTCGGGGTAGTGGTTGCCGCTGTGCGGCGAGGCCAGGACGAGCGGCAGGATCCGGCGGGTGGGAGCCAGTATCTCGAAGGCCGGCATCGATCCGGCGATGGGGTCGTGCTGCGCGTCCATGCTGGGTTCTGATGTAATGGACGCAGGTCCCTCTGTCACGGACGCGCAGCCCCGGTCGGGCCGTCCGTCCAAGAAAAATGCAGGCACACGAAAAAAAGCGAACAAAGGGCTTGCCAGCCCGCCAGGATATGGGTACAACCCCGCCCACGCCGAACGGAGCGCCGCCAAACACGGCACCGAACGACGGAACAAGGATGGGCGTATAGCTCAGCGGGAGAGCACTACGTTGACATCGTAGGGGTCACAGGTTCAATCCCTGTTACGCCCACCATCCTCGAAGGCCGGAACCTCAACGGGTTTCCGGCCTTCGCCATGTCTGGGGTTCGGCAACGCCGCCGCTCCATTCCAACGACCGCCCTCCCCGACCCGTCGAGCGACCGGGACCGACAGGCCTTTTCATTTGGGGCGATCGCATCCATCATCGGAGCATGCGCATGCCCCTCCTCATCATTGCCGCCTGCCTCCTGGTCGCAGGATGCGCCGATCTTTCTGGCTACGCGACCAGCGGGCCGATCCCAAGCACGTCCTACCAAAGCGGCTACGGCATCCGTCCCAACGGCCCCCAGAGCGCCGCCGACAGCCAGATGGACTGGGGCTGGTAGGGGCGCGCGGTTCACACCCTCTTGAGCCCAGCCCCGGATACCCTCGGCCGCTTCATGCGGTGGACACGGGAGACGTTGCAGTCCCCGTCGCGATCGGCGTGCGAGACGCCGCACACGCTGCGCCGGACGGATGGGCATCGCCCGGTTGCCGATCAACGGCGTAGTGACGGGTGCATTGGGATGCGGCAAGGCAGGCGCTACCCGGCCAAGGGGAGCAATCCCGGGAGCAAAGAAAGACTGCCGACCGGGTATGGCGGGCGATCCGCTTGACGGCCCGTTGACACGCGGCGCGACCGATGAGAACGTTGCGGGAACGAATTCACCGGAGGCCGTCATGGCGAGCACCACGCACATCATCGTCCAACCTTACGTCAGCGGCGCCAAGGGTGGCCTCAAGGCCGCGCCCGCCATCGCCGTGAAGACCGCCGATGCCGGCCGGATCCGCGCGCAGCGGATGATGGACGGTGGGCGCGTGCTGGGCGTGGCCGTTGTGCAGACCGAGGTCGACGAGGATGCCGGCGACTACAGCGAGCCGGTGTTCCTGGCCCAATTCGGGAGCATCCCCGATATGGCGGCGTGAAAGGGGCGGCTGACACCTCCGGCCGGGTGACGCCGAGCGTGGCGGCCGCCTTGGTCGAGACCATGGGGGCGGGTGGTGGAGCGGATCGAGCGGATGGCCTGATCGCGCGACCGCCACCCGCAAGAAAGCCCACCGGCGGGTGCGGGCGGGCTGAGCTTGCCGACGACAAACGCCTTCGACGCTTACTGGTTCTTGGCGATGTCTTGAAGCTCGTCCGCGCGTTCAGCCGTCATCTGCAGAAAACAGCTGGACCCGATGATGCGGGCTGAACTTCCTTCGGCACCGCCTGCAAACCCACAGGTGAGATCACGATACTTCAGCCAAGCCCTCTGAACCTCTTTCAGCGTATTGGCGCGATCGCCAACCGCCTTAAGCGCCTGCTTATAAGCTGAGTTCAATCTCTTATCCTGCTTCTCATGCTCCTCTATGGTGCATTCGATCATATCGAAAGTAACGCCACCGCTGTTGTCCATGCAGTTCGTGTAGGTTGCCGATAAGTTATTTTTCTCGGCCTGCGCCGGAACCGCCATCATCGCGACGTTCAGCAGTAAGATCGCAGAAGCAACCGGAATTCGTCTCATTGTTTTCCCTCGATTTTGGCGTGTCTCACAAACTCCCCAAGATCGCTCGCCTCCATGCCCGAAATCGGCATCCCGGGCCGGTGGAGACGGCACCCTGTGGGAGATTACACCGCACCAAAGGCGAGCACCCCGCCCGCTTCGTTCGTTGCCGGCAAGGCGTCGGCCACCCGGGTCGCCGCTGTGAGCGGTGCCGCCGACCGCCCCTCGCGATACCCGGACGTGACGTAATGGGTCGCCGCCGCCAACAGGCTGGTGCCAAGCGCCTTCTGGACGTCGGGATTGCGCGCCAGATAGGCGGTCGCATTGAAGGTGGTCGATCGCCCTTCAAGCCGTCCGCTGGCAATGAAATGCTGGGTTGCCGCCGCCGTGTTGGTCCCGAACACGCCGAGCAGGTCGGGGTTGGCCGCCAGATAGGACATGGCGTTGAAGCTGGTGCTGCGCCCCTCGATCCGTCCGCTTGTGATGTAGTGCGTGGTCGCCGCGGCCGCATTGGTGCCGAAGACCGCCGCCAAGTCCGGGTTGGCCGCGATGTAGGACAATCCATCGAAGCTGGTCGGCCGGCGCTCTCGCGCGCCCGAACTCATGTAGTGGGTTACGGCAGCATCGCCGTTGGTACCGAACGCAGCGGCCAGATCACGGTTGGCTGCCAAGTAGGCAAGCGCGTCGAACCCTGCCACGGTGGCCGTTGAAACCGTCTGATCGTAGTAGCGGACGTACTCGATCCCCGCCGTCTTGTCGTATCCGACGCCATCGCCAACGTAGACATAACCGTTGTAGGCCACCGCAGTAGAGGACGACATCCGGGTGCTTCGGACCAATGTATCGGTCCCTGACCCGCCGTCGATGTCGTTGACGCCCGAACCGCCATCGATCGTATCGTTGCCGTCTCCACCATAGATGGTGTCGTTGCCGCTGTATCCATACAGCACATCCGAATATGAAGAGCCCGAAATTCTATCGGCTTTACCCAACCAAATTGTGGGGCTGACAGTCCCGATCAACGAATTCAAGGTAGGGAAATAAAGATTCAAATCCTGGAAGGCGAACGTTACGCCGCCACCTGGAGCGCTCACGATGAAGTAAGACAAAACTCCTGATGCGTTGCTGGACGTTATAGAAAATGAACCACCGAGGCTCACATCCATCACTGGCTTCCCGCCAAGCGTGAAGCGGACTGAAATTAGGTTCTGGCTTTGCGAGAGCAGAGAAGAGCCATTGAATTCCATATTTGGCGCATTGCCATTCTCAGAAAGATCGATAGCAATATTGGTGGAAAACGTCGCCATGCTCTTTGTGCTCCGGGCTTATGACATCTTCTTTGATGAAGTTTTTACAGTTTCTCTAGAATCGCCCGCCGCCGCTCGTCCGGCATAAGGCGAGAGCGTCAAGCGGCAGGAGGGGAGCCCTGGTCGACGCGGCCATCCTCGAAGCCACGCTGAAACGCCGGCCAGCCGCTGCCGTTCTCGAAGAGCGCCAGATCGAAATGCGCGTCCGCCTCGTGGCGCATGAACTGGCTGGAGTCCAGGCGCCTGCGGTGAGGTTCAGCCCATGGGCCCCGGTCCCCGGCGCCGCGAGCAGACCGCGCGTCAACAACCCAACCATCCAGGCACGACGCATCCATTCCCCCATCCTGGAGCGCGAACCGAGGCGGATCAGCGCAACTGAACTATGAGCCGATCCAGCGTTGCAAGTCGATACCCGGCTTCAGCCGTGGCCGACCGTCAACCCGGCGGAAAGAGAAAGGGCCGCCGGCTGGCTTGGGCTGATGCTGGAGACCGAGCGCGACGCGCTCGCCGAGGAACACACGCTGACAGTGATCGGGCATGGCTAAGCCACTGCACGTCCTGTGGAAGGAGCCGAGCGACGCCGGGGCCTACACCGGCGGCTCGTGAGTGGCCGGCGGCGGGCTGTCGCTCGCCAACCTGACGATGCAGGACATCATGGATTTGGCGCGCTCCAGCGCTGCAAAAGCCGCTGGAGCTCCCAAGGCGGGTTTCCCGAATGGGCTGGCGATTGCCATGCCAGTCATGAGCCGGCTGGTGATTCATGAGGCAGCTAATGATTTATAACCTTAAGTTTGTTTTCTGATTTTCCACTGATTCAATAAGCGTATTTTACGAATAATTTAAATTTTTGTCATCATCAATCGATGGTTTTTCAACTCAATGGAGAGGTGCGCAATGCCTGTTTTCATAGGAACGCCTTGGAACGATACGCTCGAGGGTAGCACCGGCGACGATACCCTGATTGGCGGCATGGGCGACGACGTCTATTTTGTGGACAGCGCGGCCGATGCTGTCTGGGAACTGGCCGACGAAGGCACCGACGAGATCCGCACCACTCTTGGCACCTACACACTCGGCGCCAACCTGGAACGGTTGACCTTCATCGGAACCGGCGATTTCACCGGCACGGGCAACGCCCTGGACAACCTGATCGTCGGAGGAAGCGGCAACGACACCCTGACCGGCGGCGACGGGGCCGACACCCTGATTGGCGGCGATGGTGACGACCAATTCTACATCGACGCCGCCGACTTCTTCGTCCAAGGGGGAGACGGCTTCGACACCGTCTTCATCCAAGGCGGCGTTGGGGTCAACCTGAGCCTTGGTTTTTGCAACGTCGAAAGAGCGTATGGCGGCTCTGGCAATGACACGTTGTGGGGAGGCGGCGGTTCCGTCGGCCTGTTCCTCGACGGTGGTGACGGCAACGACAGAATCCTGGGCAGCGAATTCAACGACACGCTGATCGGTGGCAACGGCAGCGACACTCTGATGGGCGGTGGCGGCGACGACGTGCTCTACATCGACGCGGCCGACACCGAGGTAAGCGGCGGAGATGGGTTCGACACCGTGTATGTGCAGGGAAACGGTGACCTCACCCTTGAGCTTGCCGTCAACGGCATCGAGCGGGTGTTCAGCGGGGGCGGCAACGACACGGTGAACACCGCAAGTTTTATCAGCGCCACAACAGCGGTCGAGATCCACGGTGGCGATGGCCATGACATTCTTAGCGGCGGCGCCTTCAATGACACGCTGTGTGGCGACGAGGGCGACGACACGCTGTACGGTGGAGGGGGCGACGATATCCTGGCGGGCGGCGGCGGCAGCAACACGCTGTTCGGTGGTATGGGCGACGACCTCCTGTACGTCGACACGGCGAGTGCGCTGGTGGACGGCGGCGGTGGCGACGACACCGTCCACGCACGGTATGCCGGCGGCGTGTCCCTGGACCTTTCCGACACCTCCATCGAGCACTTCATCGGCGGCATCGGCAACGACACCGTCACGGCGTCAGGTGGAGTGTTTGGTAGGATCGAGATGTTCGCTGGCGCCGGCAACGACCGGCTGACGGGCAGCGTCGGCAGTGACAGCCTGTGGGGAGAGGAGGGGGACGACACGCTGTTCGGCGGTGGCAACGGCTACAGCTATGGCGACGACCTGCTGTCCGGTGGCAACGGCAACGACAGCCTGGTCGCCAGCAACGGCCATGATTTTCTGGACGGCGGCAATGGTGACGACACCCTGGCCGGCGGCAGCGGCGAGGATTCGCTGGTCGGGGGGGCCGGGGCCGACCTGTTCGTGGTCGCCCCCTGGGACGGCAACGACGGCATCCTGGATTTCAACGCCGACCAGGGCGACCGGATCGGGCTGGCGGACGGCTTGACCTACACGCTCGGCAGCAACGCGTCCGGCGACGCGGTGCTCACCTTCGCCACCTCCGACACGCTGACCCTCTTCGGGGTCTCGTCCACGGCGGTGTCGAGTTCCTGGTTCCTGACGGTTTGAGTTCCCCACCGGGGGAGGCGGCCATCCAGCCTCCCCCGGTGCCTTCCATCGACGGGCCGCTCAGCCCTTGCCCGGCTTCCGCTTCGTCCGTCCGCCGGCGGCTTCGCCCTCCTTGCGCTGCACGAACAGGCGCCCGGCCTGCAGGGCGGCGACGCGGCTGATGTAGGTGCCGCAGTCGAAGCGCTGGCCGTCGAACGTCACCGCCAGCGTGAAGGTCCGGGGACCGGCCTCGTCGACCTGGATGGAGGAGGACGGCGGCTTCATGGCGCTGCCGTTCCGGATGCCGTGCGTGCGTGCACGCTTGTCCCGCCGGCCGGACGCGCCGGAACGTCGTCCCCCTCGCCGGCCAGCGCGGCGTTGATCTGGTCCAGCGTCCGGCCGCAGCCGGTGCAGACATCGTCGTCTATCGCGCACATGCCAAGGCAATCGGGGTCGTGGCTCATTCGGTGGGCAACCTGCGGGCTTGGAGATCGGTGCGAGGGGCGCGGGCGGATGACCGGATCATGACGAGGCAAGGCTCGGGAGTCGATGTCCGGCTTCAGCCATGGCCTTTTGACAGGCATGCGAGCATCCGCAAACATCGCAAAGCGTGTCAAGGCAGGAACGCCACGGTGATCGCCGCGAAATGGCATCCGGCGGCGGCCAGCACCAGCAGGTGCCACAGCGCGTTGTGGTAGGGCAGCCGCTCCATCAGGTGGAAGACCACGCCGACGGTGTAGAGCACGCCGCCGGTCACCAGCAGCCACAGGGACGGGGTGGGCAGTGTCGCGCGCAACGGCTCGGCGGCGGTCACGATGGCCCAGCCCAAGCCAAGATACAGCGCCAGCCCCAGCCGCTCGAAGCGCCCCGGCCAGTTCAGCTTCAGCGCGGCGCCGAAGACCGCCCCGCCCCACACCGCGCTTCCCAGGGCGACGCCTTGGCCGCCGGCCAGCGTGAAGGGCGTGTAGGTGCCGGCGATCATCACGAAGATCATGGCGTGGTCGAGCCGGCGCAGCAGCGCCTTGCGCGGGCCGGGACGGACGAGGTTGTAGGCGGCCGACGCCGTCAGCATGCCCACCAGCCCGAGCCCGTAGGCCGCCAGCGCCCAGGCGGTGCGGGCCGGGACGGCATCGGACAGGAGAGCCGTGCCCAGCATCCAGGCGAAGCCCGCGAATCCAGCGGCAACACCAAGGGCGTGGACCAGCGCATCCGCCCGCTGTTCGCCGACGCTATAATGGGGAAAGTCGCGGGTGTCTGGCATGAGCGCACCCAGAGAATGGACGGACGACCGGACGGTTTCGGGCTGCGGCGATGCGAGCGGTGTACCACCAAGCCGGGGCTAATTGTTCCCCCCTGAGTTCCCCCAGCCCCTGTCCCGACAAAAAAACCGCCGCTAACCCGTTGGATTAGCGGCGAGTTGAACAGGGAGGCTTCACGTCTGGGAGACGCTGGGTCCGGAGACCCAACCCCGGAGGGGATGCCCCCGGGACGAAACATCGAATGCTGCGTCGCAACATCCAACGATCAAAATTTGACCATTTCCCTGCCAAGTTTCCAGGCATAAAATAATAAATCTACCATGCGCGCCGCGCATGGCTTCGAGTTCCATGGAATCGCTAACAAAAATGCCGAAACCGTCCAAAGTTCCTTCGAAAGGAAGGTTGTTTGGACGATTTCGGCAATGCTGTTGCAAACAGGTCGAAAGGTGAAAAACTGAGCGGAATCTTTAGAACGAGGTTTCTGCCACTTTTTTGACCAGGAAGTCGCGGAACACCGCGATGCGCTTGGAATGGCGCAGTTCCTCGGCGTAGACGAAATAGGCGTCCACCTTCGGCCCGTCCACGTCGGGCATGATTCGCACCAAGTCCTTCGACTGGCCGTCCACCAGGAAGTCCGGCAGGGCGGCGATGCCGAGCCCGCTCTCCACCGCCCGGTAGATGGCATAGACGCTGTTCACCTGAAGGATTGGACGGCGGTTGGGCGAGGGCTCGCCCAACTCCATGATCCAGTTCACGTTGGGGATCGGCGCCCGCACATCCGGCGGATAGGTGATGATGTCGTGGTTGTCCAATTCGTTCACCGTCTTCGGCACCCCGCGCTTCTTCAGATAGGCCGGGCTGGCGTAGAGGTGGAAACGGATCGACATCAGGTGCCGCTGGATCAGGTCCGGCTGGCGCGGCGTGTTCATGCGGATGGCGATGTCCGCCTCGCGCATCGCCAGATCCAGCTCGTCGTCGTCCACCAGCAGCGTCAACTGAATATCAGGGTAGATCGACATGAACTCGTTGATGCGCGGCGTCAGCCAGGTCGACCCGAAGGCGACCGTCGCCGTCACCCGCAGCGGTCCCTTGGGATGCTCCCGGCTTTCGGTCAGCATCGCCTCGGTCATCGACAGCTTGGCGAAGACGTCGCGGGCGGTGCGGTGAAGCAGCTCCCCCTGCTCGGTCAGGATCAGGCCGCGCGCGTGCCGGTGGAACAGCGGAACGCCCAGACTTTCCTCAAGGGCGCTGATCTGCCGGCTGACGGCAGACTGGCTGAGGTTCAGGGTCTCACCGGCGTGCGTGAAGCTGCCGGCCTCGGCCACAGCGTGGAAAACCCGAAGCTTGTCCCAATCCATCATGCTGTCCCGCTCTCTCGCGCGATGACGGAGAGCCTCCCATCTTTCTTGAAGGCGACGCATGGCCGCCATGCATCTTTATAACGGGAACGCGCCTCGAACGCACGTCCTACCGCATAGGGATCGCACGAAAATTAATCATGACCGCCCGAATTAATCTCATCCGAACGGGCAGCGTTCCGCCTGGGAAGGACGGGGCGGCGAACCCCCTTAGTCACCTAGGATTGCACAATTAAGGCTTGATAAAGAATATCGGAGGCAGTCTTTCCTGCATCCTCCTCGCGCATCGGTATGCCCGCAAGCCCGCCGATACACAAATACACATCCAAGGGAGCGCGCTGCGATGTCGGTCAAGCCGTTGTCCGGGAGCATCCCATCGCTGTTCACCACCGGCACGCTGTTCGGCAAGACCGGCGAATCGGCGGAGACGAAGGCGGCCATGGCGCTGTTCAAGTCGGTTGGCAAGAAGGCGGAGCCGATGGACGAGGTCTCCTTCTCCTCCCAAGCGCTGGCGGCGTTGAAGAGCGGCGCCGGCACGGCGGCTTCCCGCCCCACCCCCACCCTGGCGGCACCCGCAGTGGCGGCTTTCAAGACCGCTGCCTCCGCTCCAGCCGCCTCCGCGCCACAGGGCTTGAGCCAGACGGCGGCCTCCCAGTCCAAGACCGCCGCCGCCGGGCACGGCGCACCGGCGTCATCGGAACCCTCTCCGCCGAGGCTCGGGGTCGAGGGGGATCGCCCCGTCTTCGATCCGAGCCGCGATGCGGAGGCGGTGAGCCACACGCGAAGCATGACGATCCACGCCTTTGCCCGCAACGAGATGCTGCGGACGACCTTCGGGTTGCCGAAGGCGGTCGAAGCGGGCGGCGGCCTGATGCTGACCGGAAACATCGAGAGCGTCATCGACCGGACCATGGAGATGGACGCCGCCGCGGCACAGGGGAAGCCGGTGTCGATGCTGGAGCGCGAGAAGATCGGCTTTGCCGAAGACCCGTCCATGCCGGAGGGCACGGCGAACACCTCCATGATCACGCTGTTCCTGCCGGGCTCCCAGGGCAGCCGCAGCGAGCAGGTCGATATCCTGTTCGACGACGCGACGATGTCGAAGCTTGCGGCGATGACACCCGACGCGGTGAAGGCCGGGCTGGTGGACATGATGGCCGACACCGACGCGGCACGGGCCGGCACCGCGGCGATGAGCGGCGGCACGCTCGGCATGTTCATCGCGGAGAACGGCGACCGTCATCCGGAATACGCGTCACCCAAGGCGCGCTACGGCCTGTTCGACCCCGAACAGGGGGAAGGCGGCCAGCCGATGCTGATGATCCAGTCGAAGAGCCGACCGGATTATGTCCACGAGCACGCGGACGATCTCGTGGACGCGTTGATGGGGCTGCTGCGCAGCTTGGCGCCGCCCGGCGGCGGTGCGGCGGCGTCGGCAGGCGCGACGACCACCGCCTGAGCGGCACCGCGATCAATCGGCGGCGTCGGACAGCGAGGCGACCTTGTGGGCGGCGTCCCGCGCCGCCACCGCTTCCACCGCCACCGCTCCCCGGCGGTGGCCGCTGATCTCCGATCCGGCGTCGGCGGGCAGCCCCAGGAAGAACAGGCTCGACGCGCAGGCCATCAGCCCCACCGTCAGGAAGGCCGGGACGAAGTCGGTCGCGGTCAGCGCCCCGCCGGTCCATTGCGTGGTCAGGTGCAGCGCCGTGGCGCCGACCGCGACGCCCAGGCTCAGCGAGAGCTGCTGCATGACGTTGGCCAGCGTGTTGGCGCGGCTGGTCGCCGGCTGCGGCACCTCGGCGTAGGCGAGGCTGTTCAGCCCGGTGAACTGGAGCGAGCGGAAGAAGCCGCCCAGCAGCAGCGCCCCCAGGATCAGCGCGTGCGGCGTGTCGGGGCGGAAGGCGCCGTAGCCGGCCAGCACCGCCCCGCTGACCAGCGCGTTGATCGCCAGCACCCGGCGGAACCCGGCCCGGCGCAGGATCGGCCCGGCCAGCGCCTTCATGGTCAGGGCGCCGGCGGCGCCGGCGAAGGTCAGGGCGCCGGATTCGAAGGCGGTCAAGCCGAAGCCGATCTGCAGCATCACCGGCATCAGGAAGGGCACGGCGCCGATGCCGATGCGGAACAGCGTCCCGCCCAGCACCGAGGCCCGGTAGGTCGGCAGCCGGAACAGCGACGGGTCCAGCACCGGCCTCGTCATCCCCCGGATGTGGCGCAGGTACAGCCACGTCGCCCCCAGCGCGACGCCCAGCAAGGCGGCCACCGCCAGCGGCGGCATCAGGTCGCGCCCGGCGTTCTCGAAGCCGAACATGAAGGCGGCGAGCGCCACCGCGCTCAGCATGAAACCGGTGCCGTCGAAGGGGTCGCGCTGCTCCTCGCGCAGGTTGGGGATCAGCTTCAGCACCAGGGCGATGCCGATCAGCCCGATCGGCACGTTGATGAGGAAGATCCAGCGCCACGAGGCGTAGGTGGTGATCGCCCCGCCGACCAGCGGCCCCAGCGCCGGCCCGATCAGCGCCGGCAGGGTCATCCGCGCCATGGCCTGGACCAGTTGGTCCTTGGGCACGGTGCGCAGCAGGATCAGGCGCCCGACCGGGACCATCATCGACCCGCCGATGCCCTGGACGATGCGGGCGCCGACCAGTTCGGGCAAGCCGTTGGACAGCCCGCACAGCACCGAGCCCACGGTGAAGACCCCGATGGCCGAGGCGAAGACCGTCCGCGCCCCGAAGCGGTCCGCCGCCCAGCCGCTGACCGGCAGGAACACCGCCAGCGCCAGCATGTAGGAGGTCATGGCGAGGCTGAGCCGGAGGGGATCCTCGCCCATCGACCGCGCGATGCTGGGCAGGGCGGTGGAGATCACCGTCGCGTCCAGATTCTCCATGAACAGGGCGCAGGCGATGATGAGCGGAACGATTCGGGAAAAGCTTGGGGGCATGGGGACCGCGGGCTGGGGGATCGGACCGGACGCAAGACGGGACCGCCTCCCGAATGTGAGGCGATTCGCCGCGTTGACCACCGCCGATCCGAAAACCCAGTCATGCGCGCGCCGGCCGGCGCGCCCTCACCCCTGCGGGGCGGCGAAGGCCACGGCGGCGGCCGTGTGCAGGCCGGTGGTGTCGAAGAACGGGAAGTCCGGCCGGTCTGGCTGTTCGATCAGCAGGAAGATCTCGGTGCAGCCGAGGATCACGCCCTGGGCGCCCCGGTCGCGCAGCCCGTCGACGATGCGCAGGTATTCGGCCTTGGAGTCGGGGCGCAGGTCGCGGCGGACCAGCTCGTCGAAGATGATGCGGTCGACGACGGTCTGATCGGCCTCGTCCGGCGTCAGCAGGGACACGCCGAAACGGTCCTGGAACCGGCGGCGCAGCGTGTCCGATTGCATGGTCGCCCGCGTGCCGAGCAAGGCCACTTGCGTCAACCCGGCGGCGCGGATCGCTTCGCCGGTGGGGTCGGCGATGTGGATGAAGGGGGTGTTGCGCGTCGCCATGATCGGCTCCACCACCTTGTGCATGGTGTTGGACATGCACAGGATCACGTCGGCCCCGGCGCGCTCCAGCGCGTCCACCTTGCCGGCGAGGTAGCGCTCGGCGCTCTCCCAGTCGCCCTGGCGGATGAAGTGCTGGATGTTGCCGAAATTGACGCTGACGATGACGATCTCGCCGTTGTCCCAGCCGCCGTAGCGGGCGTTCAGCCCGGCGTTGAGCAGGCGGTAATACTCGGCGGTGGCCTGGTCGCTCATGCCGCCGAGGATGCCGATGGTCTTCTGCGGCAGGGGGCGGGCCAGGGGAGAGGGGGTGTCCGTCATGGTCAGTGGCCCTTGAAGATCGGGGTGCGCTTGTCGAGGAAGGCGCGGTAGCCCTCGCGGAAATCCTCGGTGCCGAAGCAGCGGTAGCATTCGGCGATCTCGGCCTCGGTCAGCGGAGCCGGGTCGGACAGGCGGCGGACGAAGCGCTTGTGCAGCGTGGCCGCCAGCGGCGCCCCGGCGGCGATCCGCTCGCAGGTCGCGGCGATCTCGGCGGGGAAGGCCTCCTCGGGCACGACGCGGTGGACGAGGCGCTTCTCCTTCGCCTCCCCGGCGCCGAAGACGCGCCCCTCCAGCAGGATCTCCAGCGCCGCCGGGCCGCCCGCGACCTCGTGGACCAGCTTCAGCTCCGGCAGCGCCATGGAGATGCCGAGCCGGCTGACCGGCACGCCGAAGCGGCTGTCGGCGGTGCAGACCCTCAGGTCGCAGGCCAGCGCCACCGCCAGCCCGATGCCGCAGCACGGCCCTTGGATCGCGGCCAGCGTGGGATGGCGCAGGGCGCGCAGGCCGTTCAGACCCTCGTCCATCAGCAGCCCGTAGGCGGCGCCCTGCTCCGGGCTGTTGCGCTCGCTCGCGAATTCGGAGATGTCGGCGCCAGGGCTGAAGGACCGTCCGCCGGCCCCGCGCAGCACGACGACGCGCACCGAAGGGTCGGCCTCCAGCGTCTCCAGATGGCCGATCAGATCGTGCCACATCGGCTTGTCGAAGGCGTTCAGCTTGTCCGGGTTGGACAGGGTCAGCGTCGCGACGACGCCCTCGACGTCCAGGGTGACGGTGCCGGGCATGCGGTCTCTCTCCTGCGTTTCGGTGCTGGGGGGCTGCGGCTAGCCGGCCGACACGCTGTTGTCCTTGCGGCGGGAGAGCTGCACCTGACCGTCCAGGCATTTGACGTAGCCGGTCTTGCCCGGCTTCAGCCCGTCGAGGATCGTCACCAGCGCGCGCGGGATCGCGGCGAACTCCTTGGAGCCGCGCGACTGGCCGTTGTAATGGGCGACGTGCTGGCGCAGCGCCTCCTTGGACACCGGCTTCCCGTCGTTTCCGATCATGGCTGAGTTCCCTGTGGCTGGCGTGGCGTCGGTCGCCAGGAGTTACGCCGGTTGCGCGGTTTCCGCAACCGGCAGCCGCCCGACCCGTGACGCCGGAAACAGGACCGTCACGGTGGTTCCCCGCCCCGGCTCGCTAACGACGTTCAGCGATCCGCCATGCAGCCCGACCAGCTCGCGGCTGATCGACAGGCCGAGCCCGGTGCCGCCGAAGCGCCGCGCGATGGAGCTGTCAGCCTGATGGAAAGGCTGGGCGATGGTCGCCAGCGCCTCCGGGGCGATGCCGATGCCGGTGTCGCGCACGGCGATGAAGAACTCTCTCCCGCCCTCCTCGCCGGAAGCGCGCAGACCGGCGGTCACCTCGACCCGTCCGCCCGGCGGAGTGAACTTCACGGCGTTGGAGAGCAGGTTCAGCAGCACCTGCCGCAGCGCGCGTTCGTCGCCGAACAGCATCGGTGGGTCGAACGGCGTCGCCACCGTCAGGAACACCTCGCCGCGCTCCGCCGACAGGGCCGAGAGCGCGCGGCAGCTTTCCAGCGTGCCGGCCACGTCGATCCAGCCCTCCTCCAACGTCATCCGCCCGGCCTCCAGCTTCGACATGTCGAGCACGTCGTTGATCAGGTCGAGCAGATGGCGCCCGCTGTTCTGCACATGGCGGGCGTATTCGTGGTAGCGCGGGCTGCCCAGCGGGCCGAACAGTTCGTGCAGCATGATCTCCGAGAAGCCGATGATGGCGTTCAGCGGGGTGCGCAGCTCGTGGCTCATGGTCGCCAGGAAGGCGCCCTTGGCCTGGTTGGCGGCCTCCGCCAGCTCCTTGGCGGCGGCCAGCCGCTCGGCGGCCTCGACCCGGTCGGTGATGTCGCGCGACAGCAGCAGCACCATCGGCCGGTCGCCGAAATCGGGGGCCAACGTCCGGGTGCGCCCCTCGAACCAGTGCGGCCCACCGGCCAGCGTCAGCGGGTACTCGACCCGTTGCGGCTGGCCGCTTTCCAGGGTCTGCCGCAGCGCGGCGAGCAGGATGCCGGCGGCCTCGGCCGGCAGCACCTCGTCCAGCCGGCGGCCGAGCATCTCCTCGATCGGGCAGGCCAGCAGATGGGCGGCGCTGGCGACGGTCTCGCGGTAGCGCCCCTCGTCGTCGAGGATGAAGACCAAGTCGGGCAGCGCGTCGACCAGCGCCGACAGGCGGCTGGTGCTGGCGCGCAGCGCCTCCTCGGCCAGACGGCGCTTGGTCACGTCGCGGGTGACGCCGAGATACAGACCGTTGTCGAGCCGCACCGCGTTGACCTCGGCGCGGACGATGGCGCCGTCCTTCCGGCGCAGCGCCATCTCGCCCCGGAACAGGCCGGTGGCCTCGACCGCGCGGAAGCCGGCGAGGCTGGCCGCGCTCAGCGGGTGGTCGCGGGCGACCAGATCGGACACCCGCATCGCCAGGATCTCGGCCTGCGAGAAGCCCAGGGCCCGGCAGGCGGCCGGGTTGACGTCGATGAAATGGCCGCGCTCGCCGCTGATGAAGAACCCCTCCATCGCCGCGTCGAGGTAGGAGCGCAGCCGCGCCTCGCTGTCGCGCAGGCTGTCCTCGGCGCGCTTGCGCTCGGTGATGTCGCGCGCCTCGATCACCATCAGCGTGACGGCGCCGGCCTCGTCGAAGATCGGCTTGATCGACACGTCCATGACGCGGACGCCGTCCTCGGTGACGATGTCGGTCTCGTAGCGCACGAAGCGGCCCGACGCGGCGGTCTCGATGGATTGGCGGAACTGCGCGGCGATCCCGTCGTCGCGCGCCCAGCCCCGGAACTCCCAGGCCGGGCGCCCGATCACCAGGGCGGGCGGCAGCCCGGCCAGCGCGCAGGCCGGCTGGTTCAGCGCCACCACCGTGCCGTCGGGCGCCAGCAGCCCCATGACTTGGAAGCTGCTGTTGAACAGCGCCTGGGACTGGCGCTCGCTGGCGCGCAGAGCCTTGGTGGCGTGCTCCAGCCGGCCCAGATGGCGCAGCAGCAGGACGGCCAGCAGGATCAGCACGGCCGACAGCGCCGCCGTTTCCAGCCCGCGCTGCCACAGGCCGGCCCGCCAATCCGCCAGATAGTCGTCGGCACCCAGCCGGACCAGGACGAAGAGCGGCAGCCCCTCGACCCGCCGCACGGTGCCGGTGCGGTTCCGGCCGTCGAAGGGCGAGAGGCCGGTCAGCGTGTGAGCGCGCAGGGCGGGGTCGAAGCGCGGGATGTCGGCCGCCATGGCGTAGGGATCCGCTTCCAGCCTCTCGGAACGCCGCGACGTGGCCAGGACCGCGCCGTCGTTGCGCCACAGCGTGATGAAGCCATGGGCGCCGACGTCGAGCGACGCGTAGAAGCCGGCGAAGCGCCGCAGGTCGATCACGGCCGCCGCGACGCCGCCGAAACCGCCGCCCGGCTCGTTCAGCCGCCGGCTGACCGCGATCCGCCAGCCGCCATCCGGGCCGTCGCGGAAAGGCGTGGACAAGTGGACCCCCCCGTTTCCGCCGTCGCGGTGGGCCTCGAACAGGTCGAACCCCGCGACCGAGGCCAGCGACAGGGTGCCCGAGGCGTAGCGCACCAGCCCGGTGGCGTCGGCGACCAGCAGGCTGCGCACGGCGGGCAGCGCGTCGGCCGGGTGGGTCTCCCCCAGCGCCGGCTGGCCGTTCGGCGGCGTCGCGGCCATCGGTTCCCCGACGCTGTCCATCAGGGCCAGCACCGCCTGGTCGGCCGAGCGCACGGTGTTGGCCGCGTCGGCCTCCAGGGTCAGGGCCAGATTGCGGGTCTGGCGCAGGGCGTCCTCGACCGCGCGGGTGCGGGCGCGCTCCAAATCCTGGTAGGCGACGGCCGCGAAGCCGCCGATCACCGCCGCGAGCAGGGCGATCCGCAACCCGACGGCCCGGCCCGGCAGGCCGAACGGTCGCCGTCCGGACCGCGGCGGTCCGCCGGAGGCTCCAATCCCGTGTTCGGGCCCGTGTTCAGGGGTGTCCGCCAAGAAAATTCCACCACCGATGGCGCCGGGTTCCGGCCCGGATCGCTTGCGCGGGGAGTGTAGCACGCGTCCCCGCCCGATCCAGCCGTTCCGCCCGGAATCGGGGATTCCCCCAGGCGGCGGAAGCTCGGGCCGGACGGTTGGGAATGCAAACTTTGCCTCGACAAACGCCGGTGGGCGCGCTTCTCTCGCGCGGTGTCCTTGGGCCGGGGTCGGCCGCGCAGGTGGAGAGGGTTCGTTGCCGGAGTTCCTTCAGGAGATCGTCGCCAGCCCGCTGTTCGGGCTTCTGCTGTTCGATCTGGCCATCGTCTGGCCGCTGTGGCGCATCCTGCGCCGGGCCGGGCTGTCGCCCTGGTGGGCGCTGCTGGCGCTGATCCCCTTCGGGCTGGTACCGGTGATCGGCGTGCTGGCCCACAGCCGCTGGCCGGTGCTGCCGGAGCGCCGGAAGCCCGTCGTCAAAGCCCGCAGGAGCGTGTGATGGCCTTCATCAACGATCTGGAGCCCTGGCAGTTCTACCTCATCATCTCGCTGGTCATGACCTACAGCATGGTCGCGGGCGGCTGGGTGCTGGCCAAGGCGGGGCGCAGCCCGCTGTGGGTGCTGCTGCTGCTGGTCCCCTACGTGAACGTCCTCGCCTTCTGGGTCTTCGCCTACATGCGCTGGCCCTTCGTGGATCCGGCCGAAGGCAAGGACTGAAACCGGGCCTCGGATGCGGGTGCGGGACTTGAAGGCGGGTGGGAAAGGCCGTACGGTCGCGGCCTCACTCCCTTTATCCGTAATGAGCAGTCCCATGAGCGGCGCGTCCAAGAAGCAGGTCAAGAAAGTGGTGCTCGCCTATTCGGGCGGCCTCGACACCTCGGTCATCCTGAAGTGGCTTCAGGAAACCTACGCCTGCGAGGTGGTGACCTTCACCGCCGACCTCGGCCAGGGCGAGGAGCTGGAGCCGGCCCGCAAGAAGGCCGAGCTGCTGGGCATCAAGCCGGAAAACATCTTCATCGACGATCTGCGCGAGGAGTTCGTCCGCGATTTCGTCTTCCCGATGTTCCGCGCCAACACGCTGTACGAGGGCACCTACCTGCTCGGCACCTCGATCGCCCGGCCGCTGATCGCCAAGCGCCAGATCGAGATCGCCAACATGGTCGGCGCCGACGCCGTGTCGCACGGCGCCACCGGCAAGGGCAACGACCAGGTCCGCTTCGAGCTGGGCTACTACGCGCTGCGTCCGGACATCACCATCATCGCGCCGTGGCGCGAGTGGGACCTGAACAGCCGCACCACGCTGCTGGACTACGCCGAGAAGAACCAGATTCCGATCGCCAAGGACAAGCGCGGCGAGGCGCCCTATTCGACCGACGCCAACCTGCTGCACATCTCGTACGAGGGCAAGGCGCTGGAAGACCCGTGGGTCGAGCCGGACGAGGACATGTTCACCCGCTCGGTCTCCCCGGAGAAGGCGCCGGAGACCCCGACCTACATCGAGGTCGATTTCCAGAACGGCAACGCGGTGGCGATCAACGGCGTCGGCATGACGCCGGCGCAGATCCTGACCGAGCTGAACCGGCTGGGTGGCGAGAACGGCATCGGCCGCCTCGATCTGGTCGAGAACCGCTATGTCGGCATGAAGTCGCGCGGCATCTACGAGACGCCGGGCGGCAGCATCCTGCTGGTGGCGCACCGCGCGATGGAGAGCATCACGCTCGATCGCGGCGCCGGGCACCTCAAGGACGAGCTGATGCCGCGCTACGCCGAGCTGATCTACTGCGGCTACTGGTGGAGCCCGGAGCGTCTGGCGCTCCAGGCGCTGATCGACCAGACCCAGGACGTGGTGAACGGCACGGTCCGGCTGAAGCTCTACAAGGGCGTGGTGTCGGTGGTCGGCCGCAAGTCGCCGAACTCGCTCTACCGCATGGACTACGTGACCTTCGAGCAGGACAGCGTCTACAACCAGAAGGACGCGGAAGGCTTCATCAAGCTGAACGCGCTCCGCCTGCGCCTGGGCGCGATGGCCAAGCAGAAGCTGGGTTGATGTAAAGCCCTCTCCCGTCCCGGGAGAGGGAGGGGACCCGCGAAGCGGGGAGGGTGAGGGGCTATCGGGCGTGGGACTTAATCCATGTCCCTCTAGCCCCTCACCCTTCCCACGGCATCCGCCGTGGGCCCCTTCCCTCTCCCGGGGCGGGAGAGGGAGTATAAGCCCGAAAAAGCGAAGGGCCGGTGCGCTGATGCGCCCGGCCCTTTGTGCTTCGCTGTGCTGTCCCGCGACTTGGAGCGGGCGAAGGGATTCGAACCCTCGACCCCAACCTTGGCAAGGTTGTGCTCTACCCCTGAGCTACGCCCGCGTTCCCGTCGTCGGTGAGCGGCTTTTTACGGAGAAACGGCCAAGCTTGCAAGAGAAATAAGAGGCCTGCCAACACGAAAGACAGAACGTCGCCGGAAGCCCGAAAAAGCGAAGGGCCGGTGCGCTGTTGCGCCCGGCCCTTTGTGCTTCGCTGTGCTGTCCCGCGACTTGGAGCGGGCGAAGGGATTCGAACCCTCGACCCCAACCTTGGCAAGGTTGTGCTCTACCCCTGAGCTACGCCCGCGTTCCCGTCGTCCGGGAGCGGCTTTCTACGGAAAACCGGCCGCTCCCGCAAGAGGAAAAAGGCAGCCGCCCGCATTTTCCTCGAAAGCCGTCCTCACCAGTCGGTCGGGCAACCCCGGCAGCCGTCCATCAGCGCGCCCTGGAAGATGGCGAAGCGGATCTTGGTGCCCTCCATCACCGCGTTGGACAGGTTGGTGCTGGCAAGCTTGGCCTCCTGGAGATCGGCCCCTTCCAGGTTGGCACCGGTCAGGTCGGCCTTGTCGGCCTTGATCGCCTCCAGATTGGCGGCGGTCAGGTCGCTGCCGGTGAAATCGGCGCCGGTCGCCCGCGCCTGCTCCAGATTGGCGCCGCGCAGCCGGGCGCCCCCCAGCTTGGCGTTCTGAAGGAAGGCGGTGCTCAGGTCGGCCCCGTCCATGATGGCGCCGCGCAGGTCCGCGCCGCGCAGGTTGGCGTGGCGCAGGTCGGCCCGCATCAGGTTGGCCCCGCGCAGGTCGGCCCCGCCCAGGTCGATGCTGCGCAGGTTGCGGTGGCGCAGGTCGAGGTTCGGGCAGACGGCCTTGGGAACCAGCTTGCAGCCGGCCACCTCGGTCGGGCGCTCCTCCTCCCCGCCGCCGACCAGGGCCTCGGTCGATTCGCTGTCCGCCGCCAGCGCCAGCACGCCGGTGACGGGCGGGATCACGGGCAGGACCAAGGCGGTCATCAGGCACAGCGCGCGCAGGCTCGCGTTCATGAGAGGCTCTCCACAATTCCGGCAGGATGGGCGGGACGGCGACTAGCCGCCCCACCCGCTGGTCAGCGCGTCACTTGGCGCTGGACACCTTCACGTCCGACAGCTTGAACACCCAGAAGGACCCGCCCTGGGTCACGCGGGTGGTCAGGTCGGCCAGATCGCCGCCCCACAGCGGCACCGCGCCGCCGTAGCCGGTGGTGATGCCGACATACTGCACCCCCTCCTGCTCCCAGGTGACGGGGGAGGAGATGATGCCCGAGCCGGTCTGGAACTTCCAAAGCTCCTCGCCCGTCTTGGCGTTGAACGCCTTGACGTAGCCGTCGCCGGTGCCGGTGAAGACCAGATTGCCGGCGGTCGCCAGCGTGCCGGCCCACAACGGCAGCTCCTCCTTGTGTTCCCAGGCGATCTTGCCGGTCGAGGGGTCGAGCGCGCGCAGCGTCCCGACATGGTCGTTGAACAACTTGTGGATGCGGAAGCCCATGCCCAGATAGGCCGAGCCGGGGTTGTAGCCGACGTGCTCGGTCCAGTAGTCCTCCTTCCAATGGTTGGCGGCGATGTAGAACAGCTTGGTGTCCTCGCTGTAGGACATCGGGTTCCAGTTCTTGCCGCCCAGGAAGGGCGGGGAGACCTCGACCGCCTTGCCGCGCTTCTCCTCGCCCTCGGGCAGCGGCGGACGCTGGCCCTCGTTCTCGATGGGGCGGCCGGTCTTCAGGTCGATGCCCTTGGCCCAGGTGATGCCGTCGACGAAGGGATAGGCGGCCAGCACGCTGTTCGGCTTGTTGGGCTCGCCGCCGGCCGTCGCCAGCTTGGTGCGGTCGGTGACGTAGAAGAAGCCGTTGCGGTCGGCGTGGGCCGTCGCCTTGATCACCTTGCCCGTGGCGTCGGTGTAGTCGAACAGCACCAGCTCGTTGTTGCCGGAGAAGTCCCAGGCGTCGTTGGGGGTGTGCTGGTAGAAGCCCTTCAGTTCGCCCGTGGCTGGATCGACGTAGGCCTGCCCCGAGGTGTAGAGGCTGTCGCCCGGCCAGCGCGCCCAGCCGTTCCACGGCGCCGGGTTGCCGGTGCCGATGACGATGGTGTTGGTCTCCACGTCGAAGGTCGCGCTCTGCCAGGGCGCGCCGCCGCCGTGGTTCCACGCCTCGACCAGCTTGCCCTCCTTGTCGCGCGGCCAGGACGGGGCTTCCTTGTTGCCGGTGATGGTGCTGTCCTTGCCGTTCAGCCGGCCCATGTGCCCCTCGACCATGGGGCGCATCCAGATCTCCTCGCCGGTGTCGGGATCGCGGGCGAACAGCCGCCCGACCACGCCGAACTCGTCGCCCGAGGAGCCGTGGATCAGCAGCACCTTGCCGGTCTTCTGGTCCTTCACGATGGTGGGGGCGCCGGTCATCGTGTAGCCGACCTTGTGGTCGGCGAATTTCTGCTTCCACACCACCTTGCCGGTGTTCTTGTTCAGCGCGACGATCGAGGCGTCGAGCGTGCCCATGAACACCTTGTCGCCGTAGATCGCCGCGCCGCGGTTGACCACGTCGCAGCAGGGGCGGATGTCGTCGGGCAGGCGGTGGGCGTAGGACCACAGCCGCTTGCCGGTCTTGGCGTCCAGCGCGAACATGCGCGAGTAGGAGCCGGTGACGTAGATGATGCCGTCGTGCACCAGCGCCTGCGTCTCCTGCCCACGCTGCTTCTCGTCGCCGAAGGAGAAGGACCAGGCCGGGACCAGACGCGACACGCTGGCGGTGTCGATCTGCTTGAGGGTGCTGAAACGCTTGCCCTCGACGCCCATGCCGTACATCAGGACGTCGGTGTTCGTCTTGCCGTCCTTGGCGATGTCGTCCCAGGTGACGTCGGCGGCCACGGCCGGGGCGGCCAGGGTGGCGGCGCCCAGCAGCCCTGCGACGATGGCGGCGACGCTGGCGCCGAGCGAGAGGCGCGAGCGCGCCTTATGAGACCAAGGTGTCATGCGTTTCCCCCAAGAGGTTGGCCCGTTGTGTCCGGGCGATGGGCACGGGCGGGAACCCGCGCGCCGTCCGGCCAATCGACGCGAAGCATCGATGCACGGGCCGGCGCGCCGATGCGCTCGGGCGTCAAGAAATGGCGCTGTGCGGACAAGTCTTCGTCAGTGAAGATCGCGTCGAAATCCCGCATGATCCGACGCCGTTGTCTTGCAGGACCCATTGTTGGGAAACACCACAATCACCGCAATGCGACGTTGGGAGGATGAGGAATTGCCCGGCATGGGCGGGAAAGCGATCATGGGATCGACGGGAAGTTTTCCCGGCCACTGCAACCATGGTCGGACGATGGACCAATGGCGCCCGATCGCTTCGCGGCACTAACATTCCGACAAGTGGGATTATCCAGCCATGGTTGGCCCCCTCCCCATCCCTCCCCCGCCTTCGGCGGGAGAGGGTGCCGGATCCTTGATGGTGTTCGGCGGAGTTTCCTCTCCCGCGCAGCGGGGGAGGGTTAGGGAGGGGGCAAGCGCAGCCGCAACCGACACACCCCACCGGAGGATCGCCATGCACGCGAGCGTTCTCGTCCTGGACGACCGGCCCGTCATCCGTGCCGGCTGCCGCGTCCTGCTGGCCGAGGCCGGCTTCGGTCCGGTGCAGGAGGCGGAGCACGGCGAGCCCGGCCTGTCCCGCTGGCGCCGCGACCGCCCCGCCGCCACCGTGATCGGCCTTCCCGATCAGGACGGGTTCGAGACCGCCCAGGCCATCCTCGCGGAGGATCCGGCCACGGCGGTGGTGCTGTTCGGCGCCGGGACCGATCCCGCCCTCGCGGCGCGGGCGCTAAGGGCCGGGGTGCGCGGCTGCGTCGGCGACCGCGACCCCGCCGGCACGCTGGCGGCGGCGGTGGAGAGCGCGCTGGCCGGGACGGTGTTCCTGGGGCCACGGCTGGCGCAAGCCCTCGCCCTGCAGGCGCTGCTGCCGGCCGCCGACCCGCTGGCCCTGCTGACCCGGCGCGAGCGCGAAATCCTGGCCCAGATCGGGCATGGCCGGACGGCGGCGGTCATCGCGGGCGCGCTGGGCCTCAGCCACAAGACGGTCGCCAACGTCTGCACCCAGATCAAGGACAAGCTGGGCGCCGACAGCCCGCGCGCCTTGATCCGCATCGCCATCGAGGCCGGGCTGGCCGGGTAGCCCAGCCCCTTACGACACCTTCAGTCCAGCGGGCGCCAGGGCAGGTCGCCGCCCACCAGCTTGCCGGCGGCCTCCGGTGCCAACGGCCGGGCGAAGTGGTAGCCCTGCCCGTAGTCGCAGGCGAGCGCGCGCAGCAGGTTGGCGTCGGCGCTGGTCTCGATGCCCTCGGCGATCACGTCGAAGCCGAGCAGCCGCGCCAGATCCATGATGATGCGGACGATGGCGCGGTTCTCCTCCGACTGGTGCATGGCCGAGACGAAGGAGCGGTCCACCTTCAAGCTGTCGATCGGCAGCTTGTGCAGGTAGGACAGCGAGGAATAGCCGGTGCCGAAATCGTCGATGGACAGCTTGATCCCCAGCGTCCGCAAGTCCTGCAACAGGCGGATCGACTGCTCCGCCTTGTCCATCACCGCGCTCTCGGTCAGCTCCAGCTTCAGCCAGGACGGCTCCACCCCGGTCTCGCGCAGCACGTCGCGCACGACGTCGACGAGGTTGGGGTCGGAAAGCTGCCGGGTGGACAGGTTGACGCTCATGAACAACGGCGCCGATCCCGGCTCGCGCTGGTCCTGCCAGGCGGCGATCTGCTTGCAGGCCTCGCGCAGCACCCAGGTGCCGAGCGTCACCACCAGCCCGGTGCTCTCGGCGATGGGGATGAAGACGCCGGGGGGGATGTTGCCGCGCTCCGGGTGGTTCCAGCGGACCAGCGCCTCGAAGCCGGCCAAGCCACCGGTCACCATCTCGACGATGGGCTGGTAGGCGACCCACAGGTCGGTGCCGCCCTGGAGCGCGCCGCGCAGGTCGTGCTCCATCCGCACCTGCTCGACCACATGGGCGTGCATCGCCGGGTCGAACCAGGATTGCCGTCCGCCGCCCTGCTCGCGGGCGCGGCCGGTGGCGATCTCGGCGTCGCGCAGCACGTCCTCGGGCCGTTCGTGGGCGGGCAGCGCCACCGCCACGCCGATGCTGGCCGACAGGAACACCGTGCCCCCCGACCCGGAGCGCGCCGAGCGCACCACCCCGGACAACTCCTCCAGCGCCCGCTCCACCGCCGGTCGGTCGCAGGGACCGGCGACCAGCAGCGCGAAGGCGTGGTCGCTGACCCGCGCGATCAGGTCGAAGGCGGCGCCCTGCGCGCCCATCCGGTGGGCCAGATCCTCCAGCAGGTCGTTGGCGAAGGCTTGGCCCAGGCTGGTGCGGATGTCGGCGAAGCGGTCGATGTCCATGATGACGAGCGTGAACGGCTCGCCCATGCTGCGGTAATCCGCCATGTGCTTGAGCAGCATCAGGCGGTTGGCCATCCCGGTCACCGGGTCGTAGTAGGCGAGCCGGAACAGGTCGTCCTGTACCTGCCGCCGCTCCGTCATGTCCTGGATGATGACGAAATAGCCGGCGACGGCGCCGTCGGGCATGCGGTGCGGCGCGTGCAGGCGCAGGATGTAGCGCTGCTGCCCGTCGGCCTGCGTCAGCCAGCCTTCCGAGGACACCGTCTCCCCGTTCATCGCGCGCTTGGCGAGGCCCATGGTGCTGCGCTGCACCTCCGGCCCCAGCAGGTCGCCGATGGTGCAACCCAGCGCCCGCTCCAGCGTCGCGCCCATCATCTCCAGATACGCGCGGTTGGCGTAGATGTGGCGGCGGTCGCGATCGAAGAGGCCCACCTTGACCGGCATCGCGTCGAGAATCTGGCGCAGGGTATCGAGTGCCGGCGCACCGCTGGCGGTGCCGGACAACGCTTCGACCAGCGCGGAGATGTGGGGATCCGGATTCATGGCGAACAAAGATCGAGGGACTCGGCAGAAAATCGTTGCCCAACACTTACGCGATGTGTCGGTGGCGCGTCAAAACCAAAGCCGCCCGAAAAGACGGCAACTTGGCTGTTTCCACGAGATTGTTGCTGAACACAACGCTTCATACTCTAGTACTCACGCAAGCCGGGGTTGCGGTTGACCGCAATGCTCGGCCGTTTTCGCGGTCATTCTTCCTCAATGCCTTGCGAAAGACATCCTCCAGTGTGCCGGACGCCCTGAACCCGGAGTTGTCCCCTTTTATCCCACCGGTCGCGTTTGGGGAAAGTCGCGCAACCTCGGAATGCCAGCGCTTCCCATTCGGACGGTCGCGGCCACGCTGGGCGCGTCCTATACTGCCAACTCCGGTGGGGGTGTCGGCCCAGACCAAGCTCCCGCCCAACGACCGTTCAGGGGAGAACAACGCCATGGCACTCAAGGATCTGCTGGTGGTCGTCGACGACGGCGCGGCTTCGGCGGCGCGACTCGATCTGGCCGCCCGGCTGGCGGCCCGCGACGACGCCCATCTGACCGCGCTCTACGCCTACACCGACGTGTCCCTGCCCGGTTACATCCAGGCCGAGATTCCAGCGGACCTGCGCGCCGGCCGCCGCAAGGATCTCGACGCGCGGGTCGCGCGGGCCGCGCAGCGATTCGACGACGCGATGCGCCGGCACGGCCGGACCGAACGGTCGGAGTGGCTGGCGGTGGAGCGCGATCCGACCACCGCCGCCGCCGTCCACGGCCGCTACGCCGACCTGATCGTCGTCGGCCAGCCCGATCCGGACCGCGACCGCGACGAACTGGTCGCCCAGCCCGCCGACCTGCTGTTCGAGAGCGGCCGCCCGCTGCTGGTGGTTCCCTACGCCGGCACCTTCGCCACCATCGGCGAGCGGGTGCTGGTCGGCTGGAACGGCAGCCGCGAGGCCGCCCGCGCCATCGGCGACGCCCTGCCGCTGCTGCGCGGCGCCAAGCGGGTGGTGGTGATGGCCGCCAACCCCAAGCCCGGCCCGAAGGGCCTGGGCGACGAGCCCTGCGCCGACATCGCCCGCCACCTGTCCCGCCACGGCTGTAGGGTCGAGGCGACCCACGTCGCCACCGACGTGGTGGAGCCGGGCGACACGATCCTGAACACGGCGGCGGACGAGGGCTGCGACCTGCTGGTGATGGGCGCCTACGGCCGCTCGCGGCTGCGCGAGTTGGTGCTGGGCGGCATGACCCGCTACATGCTCCAGCACATGACCGTGCCGGTGCTGATGAGCCACTGAAGACCGAACAGGGCGGGGCGCCGGACGGCCACCGGCGGCTCAGCTCGGGTCCGCCTCCTCGCACCAGGAGCGGCGGCGTTCGCCGTGGTAGGGGCGGACCAGTCCGGTGCGCAGCAGCGCCTCGGTCAGGTCGCCGCCCCCGGCCACGTGGATCCGGGCGCGGACCCGGCCGCCGTATTTGTCGGGCTGCACGTCGAGCAGATGGACCAGCCCGGCGCCGACCAGCCCGCGCACCGCCTCGCGCGCGGATTCGGCCAGCGCCTTCTCCCGCGGGCAGTGGGCGCGCATCTCGGGCGCGTCGACGCCGTCCAGCCGGACGTTGGTCTCCACCGATTGACCGAGCCAGATGATCGCGCGGACGGTCAGCGTGTCGCCGTCCACCACCGCGACCACCTCCGCCGGGATCGGTCCGGGCAGCGTGGCGGGAGCGCCGCCCGCTTCCACCGCCCACAGGGCCGTGCCCAAGACCCCGCAGACCGCCACGGCAAGGCCGGACAGCGCGGCGGGTGACATCCGGCGGCGAAGCGCGTGCATGGGGAAAGCCTTGAGCCAAACCGGGCAGCGTGCCCGGACCACGACACAAGGCTACCCCGCCGCTTCCGTCAGGACAAGCTTAAACTAGGCTTATAGTCCTGAATACTTTTGTATTCCATTTGGTTTCTCAGCTTTTCAAGGCTGAAAGTCCTAAGCCTTGAGATCTCAGAAATCGGAGCAGCGGCCTTTGAACTCCCAGTCGCCGTAGCGGGTGGGTTCCGGGCCGTTCGGACCGCCGATCTCGCCGGGCTTCTGCTCCGGTCCCTTTCCGGGCGTGCCGCCTTCGGGAACGGTCTCGGCGGACGGCGGGGCGGCGGCTTCGGCGGTGGTGTCGGCACCGGTCTCTTCCGGGGCGGCGGCGGGGGTGTTTTCGGTCATGGCAACCTGCTTGCAACCATCTTGAAGGGGGGCTTCGGCCAAACCCATATCTGCCGGGAAACGGGACGGACACATCCCGCATCCCCATCCTGAACCGATGGAACGACCATGGCCAGCACTCTGAAGACCACCATCCTCCTGGCCGCGCTGACGGCCTTGTTCATGACGGTCGGCTTTCTGCTGGGCGGCAAGACCGGCCTGATCGTCGCCTTCGTCGCGGCGCTGGGCATGAACCTGTTCAGCTACTGGAACTCCGGCGACATGGTCCTGTCCATGTACGGCGCCCGCGAGGTGGATGCCTGGTCGGCGCCCGAGTTCCACGGCATCGTCGCCCGGTTGGCCGAACGCGCCGGCCTGCCGATGCCGCGCGTGTACGTCATCGAGAACGACCAGCCCAACGCGTTTGCCACCGGCCGCGACCCGGAGCACGCCGCCGTCGCCGCGACCACCGGCCTGCTGCGGATGCTGAGCCCGGAGGAGATCGCCGGGGTGATGGCGCACGAGCTGGCGCATGTGAAGAACCGCGACACCCTGATCATGACGGTCACCGCGACCATCGCCGGCGCGCTGTCGATGCTGGCGAATTTCGGGCTGTTCTTCGGCGGTTCCCATGGCAACGACGAACGCGGCGGCAATCCGCTGGGCCTGGTCGGCGGCCTCCTGGCGGCGATCCTGGCCCCCATCGCGGCCTCGCTGGTGCAGATGGCGATCAGCCGCACCCGCGAGTACGAGGCCGACCGCCTGGGCGCCGAGATCTGCGGGCGCCCGCTGTGGCTGGCCGACGCGCTGACCAACATCCACAACGCCGCCAACCACATCCCCAATCACCCGGCGCAGGCCAACCCGGCGACCGCCCACCTGTTCATCGCCAACCCGCTGCGCGGCGCCAGCCTGGGCAGCCTGTTCTCCACCCACCCGGACATGGGCGAGCGCGTGCAGCGCCTGCGCGCCATGGCCGGGGCCTTCGCGGGGCCGGCGCAGCCGCGCGGCGGCTTCATGCCGCAGGGTCCCTGGACCCGGCGCGAAACCCGGCGCGGCCCCTGGGGTTGACGGTTTCGCGCGGCGGAGACCGGAAACGGTTAGGGGATTGCGCGGCGCGGCGGTTGGCGACTACCCTCCCGCCACCGCGCAACCGTCCTCTCCGCCAAGGGAAGCCCGCAATGTCCGTCGCCGAGAAGTACCGTCTCGTCACCCGTTCCGACTTCGACGGGCTTGTCTGCGCCGTCCTGCTGAAGGAATTGGGCATCCTGGACGAGATCAAGTTCGTCCATCCCAAGGACATGCAGGACGGCAAGATCGAGATCACCGACCGCGACATCACCACCAACCTTCCCTATGTGGACGGCGCCCACCTCGTCTTCGACCATCACCTGTCGGAGACCATCCGCGTCGGCGAGAAGCCGAACTACGTCATCGACCCCAAGGCGCCCTCGGCGGCGCGCGTCGTCTACGACTATTACGGCGGCAAGGAGCGGTTCCCGACCATCTCCGAGGAGATGATGACGGCGGTCGATCAGGCCGATTCGGCGCGCTACGACCGCGACGACATCCTGACGCCCACCGGCTGGACCCTGCTGAACTTTATCATGGACGCGCGCACCGGGCTCGGCCGCTTCCGCGAGTTCCGCGTGTCGAACTACCAGTTGATGATGGATCTCATCGACTATTGCCGGAACCACTCCATCGACCAGATTCTGGCCCTGCCCGACGTGAAGGAACGGACGGAGCTGTACGCCCAGCACGCCGAACCCTTCGTCGACCAGCTCAAGCGCTGCTCGACCCTGCACGGCAACGTCGTGGTGCTGGACCTGCGCAACGAGGAGACGATCTTCGCCGGCAACCGCTTCATGATCTACGCGCTGTTCCCCGAGACCAACGTGTCGATCCACGTGCTGTGGGGCCTGAAGCAGCAGAACACCGTGCTCGCCTGCGGCAAGTCGATCATCAACCGCTCGTCGAAGACCGACATCGGCCCGCTGATGCTGGAATACGGCGGCGGCGGCCACCAGGCGGCCGGCACCTGCCAGGTTCCCAACGACCAGGCCGCCGAGGCGCTGGCGGCCATCGTCGCCCGCATGCGCGCGGACGGCTGAGGCTTCCGTTCCGGTCATGCCCACCACCCACCGCCTCTTCGCGGAGGCGTGGCTGGCCGATCTGTCGGCCGACACGCCGCGCGACCGGGCTCTCGACGCCGCCCGCTCCGGAATCGACGCGGCGCTTGCGCGGATCGACGCGGCGCTCGCCGGGTGGCGCGCCCATGCCGAGGCGCTGGGCGCGACCGGCGACCCGGCGCACATCGCCCCACTGCTGCGCGCGGAGACCGACGGGTTTCCCCAGGCCGCCGGGGCGGCGGACGGCGCGGTTCACGACGTCATGCGGCGCGTGGCCTTCAAGCGGCGGGAGCTGATGCCGCTGTTCCCTCCCCTGCTCGACCGCATCCGCGTCGCGCATGGCGAGGCCGCCCTTCACTGCGGCGCGGCCCGCTGGCGGCTGATGGCGGCGCGGACCCTGGCCGATCCCGGCGGCCCGTCCAGCCCGGTCCAGGGCTACGGCACCCGCTACGTGAAGAGCGACCGGTTCGACGCCCGCGCCCTCCAGAGCCTGTCCGCCGCCGACCGCGTCCGCGCCGACCGCGCGCTGAAACGTCTGGGCGAAAGCCCGATCCCGGAGGAACTGGATCTCCGCCCCCTGGACGGCGGGTTGTGGACGATCAAGGCCGGCGGCCGCAACCGCTTCATCCTGCGCACGGCGTCCGACCGGCGGGGGGCGTTGTATGTGGTCGAGGATGCGGGATTGTGGAGCGGGACCGAGGAGCTTTGAATGAGTCTTTCCATGGAAAAGCGATAAGCTTTCTCTACACCCCCGCGACGCCCCACATCAGCAGCGCCACCAGCCCGATGAGGATCAGCGCCGCGACGGCGTAGAGCGCCAGCGCCCGGCCGATGTCGGCGGAGGTCGCGCGGGCGCGGCCGTCGCCGATCCAGGCTTCGGTGATCACCACCCCGCCGTCGCGGTGCGGCCCGCCCAGCGACAGACCCAACGCGCCGGCCATCGCCGCGATGGGCCAACCCATGTTCAGCGACGGGTGCTTGCGCGCGTCCCGCGCCATGGCGCGGAAGGCGCCGCCGCCCTTGGCCGTGCCGATGAAGGGCGCCGCCACCGCCAGCAGCAGACCGGCCAGCCGCGCCGGCAGCGCGTTCAGCGCGTCGTCCAGCGTCGCGGCGGTCAGGCCGAAGCGCCCATGACGGATTCCGGGGCTGCCCAGCGCCGCGTCGGCCCCATCCATCGCCGTCCACACCAGCATCCCCGGCACGCCGAGCAGGGCGTAGGCGAAGACCGGCGCCACCAGCTTGCGGTCGAAGGCGCGGGCCGCCGCCTCCACCGCCGCGCGGGCGACGCCGTGTTCGTCCAGGCCGTAGACGTGGCGCCGGGTCAGCCCCTGGATCGCCTCCTGACCGGCGGAGGCGCCTCCCTTTTCCAGCGCGCGGCGCACCGCCCGCACCTTGGTCCAGGCGGCGCGCCCGCGCAGGCCGCACAGCAGCGCCAGCAGCTCCAGCAGCCAGCCGCGCCCCTGCCCGCCGACCCATTCGACCGCCAGCCCGGCCAGCGCGGCGAGCAGAATCACCACCAGCACGACCAGCGCCCCGCGCAGCAGCCGGTCGGTCGCCCCGCGCTGGATCCGGTTCAGCCGGGCGTCGGCCGCGTTGCAGAAGCGGAAGGCGAGACGCGCCGGATCGGGCAGAACGCGGTCCAGCCAATCGCCGAACACCGCGTCGACCGTCACCGCCAGGAGCAGCAGAAGCAGCGGGCCGGGACCGCCGAAGGCCATGCCGAACATTCCCGCCGCCTCTCCCGTCTCTCAGCGCGCGCCGGCTTGGCGCAGCAGGGCGGTCACGCGGGCGTTGCGCCCCTCCTGCGCCCAGTTCATGGCGGTGCGGCCGGTGAAGTCGGAACGGTCGACCTTGGCCCCGGCCTTCAGCAGACGGTCCACGAGTTCGGCCTGCCCCGCGCGCGAGGCGGTCATCAGCGGGGTGACGCCCTCGCGGTTGTCCTGGTCGACGCGGGCGCCCTTCTTCAGCAGAAGATCGACGATCTCGGCGTTGCCGCCCTCGACCGCCATCAGCAGCGGCGTGTTGCCGGCCTTGTCGGCCCGGTTGACGTTGGCGCCGCCGTCCAGCAGCAGCGTGACCATCGCCGGGTTCCCCGACCCGATGGCGCTCAACAGGACCGTCTTGCCGTGGATGTCGGTCTGGTTGGGGTTCTCACCCCGCAAAAGCTGCGACTTCGCGCCCGAGACATCGCCCTGCGTGACGGACTGCAGCAGGCTGGAGCCCTGGAATATGCTGATCTGGGCGTGGGCCGGGGCTCCGGCCCCCACGACGAGCAGACACGCAAGCAGCAGCCGCTTCATGGCGGGCATCCTTCCTTGACAGCATGGTGCGGCGGATACTAGCCAGAACGGCCGGCCCTTTGCCAGTTCGGCCTTTGTACGTCCGGATGCCGCCCGCCATGCTCCGCAACCCGCTCGCCCGCCACATCGCGCTGTTCCTGCTGGTCAAGGCCGTGCTGATCGGGCTGGGGCTGTGGTGGGTCCTGGGCGCCCTGCCCCAGCCGCGCGGCGCCGTGCCGCCCACGGCTTCGGCCGGCGCGGTTCGCTGACGGCCCCTTTCCCCAACGGAACCTCCACGCGCGCGCGGGGTTGGATTCAGTTCAAAGGAATACGTACGCGAACGGAGGGGTGGAGCCATGATCGACAACACCGGCACGAACCAGACGATCGTCGACGCGAGCGCGTGGACGGGCAATGGAACGGATGAGGGGAGCGGCGGCGGGACCGGCGGCGTCCGTGGCACCATCCGCGAGGCCGTCGCGGTCTTCGACAGCCGCGATTCGCTGCAAAGCGCCATCGACGACCTGACCATGGCCGGCTTCCAGCGCCACGAGCTGAGCGTGCTGGCCAACGACCAGACCATCAAGGACCGGCTGGGCCACGTTCCGGACCGGGTGGAGGACATGGCCCACGACCCCGACGCCCCGCGCCAGTCCTTCATCTCGCCGGAGGACGCCGGCAGCGCCAAGGGCGTCGCGGTGGGCTTCCCGGCCTATGTCGGCGCGATCCTGGCGACCGGCGCCGTGCTGGCGACCGGCGGCACCGCGCTCGCCGCCGCCGCAGCGGCCGCCGCCGCCGGCATGGGCGGAGGGGCGGCCGGGTCCTTCCTGTCGCAATGGCTGACCGACAAGCGCAACGAGCCGATGCTCCAGCACCTCGACAAGGGCGGCATCCTGCTGTGGGTCAACCTCGCCTCGCCGGCGCGCGAACAGGTCGCCGTGGAGATCCTGAACCGCCACGCCGTCCGCCAAGCCGAGGTGCACGAGGTCGCCCAAGCCGGCTCCTCCTGATCCCGGCCCCTTCGGCCATGCCTTGCACGGCGCGCCGGGCTGCCCGTTGACGCAGGTCATGGGCGCCGGGCGCGCCCTTGCGCTATGGTCGGGGATCGCATCCGGAGATCCGACCCGTGGACGCCCTGAGTCTGCTGCACGATGGCCTCAACCAATGCGCCGTGGTCGTCGGCCGCGACGGCGGCCTGTTCCTGGCCCTGGCATCGGCCGGTCTGGTCGGCGGCGCCACCCATTGCAGCGGCATGTGCGGCCCCTTCGTGCTGGCGCAGGTGTCGGCCCGGCTGGAGCATGTCCCGGCGGCGCGCATGTCGGAGTTCCACCGGCTGACCGGCGCCGCCGTCCTGCCTTATCATTTCGGACGTGGAACGACCTACGCGCTGATCGGCGCAGTGGCCGCCTCGGTCGCCGGCCATGTCGGCGCGCTGCCCGGTCTGCGCTGGCTGTCGGTGGCGCTTCTGGCGTTCGCCGCGCTTTTCTTTTTCGGATACGCAACGAAGAGCGCCGTGGCGTGGCTGCCTCGGCGCGGCGGCTCGTTCCAGCGCTGGTGGAGCGAGCGGGTGTCGCGCCTCGCCCGCCCGCTGTTCGGCAACCCGACCGGCTGGCGCGGCTACGGGCTGGGCCTGGCGCTGGGCTTCATCCCCTGCGGAATGCTCTACGGCGCGGTCGCCGTCGCGGCGGCGAGCGGCAGCGCGCTCAGCGGGGCGCTCGGCATGATCGCGTTCACGGCGGGCACGGTGCCGGCGCTGCTGGCGGTCGGGCTCGCCGGGCATCTGGCCGGGCGCACCTGGGGTGGGGTGGTCGCCCGCGTCGCACCGGCGATCATGCTGGTCAACGCGGGCGTGCTGGGCTGGATGGCGTGGACGCTGGCCGCGTAGAACAGCCGCGTCCCTTCCAAGCGTCAGTGCCCCTTCAGTGCCTGCCCCAGCGGGGTTTCGCCGCTGCCGGGCTTCAGGGGCTGCTGCTGGCTTTCGTGCGGCGCCCAGGCGGCGAGGTACAGCACCTGGAAGGTCACCGGAATGCGCCCGTCCGGCTCGGCATACAACTCGGCGTAGCGGCGGGCGGCGTCGAACAGCAGGCCTCGCGTCGCCGGAACCTTGCGGCGTGCCAGCACCGTGTTGGTCTCCCCCATGCCGCGCAGTTCGCGCATCAGGGCGAAGGCGTCGGAGTAGGTGACGGTCAGCGTGTCGCTGTCCACCACCGGCAGGGCGAAGCCGGCGCGCTGCAGCAGGCTGCCGGCGTCCTTGATCTCGGCGAAGGGCGACACGCGCGGCGACACGCCGCCCGACGCTTCCATCTCGGCCTCGTACAGGCAGCGGCGCAGCTCGAACAGGGTCTCGCCGCCCAGCATCGCGGCGCAGAAGAAGCCGTCGGGCTTCAGCGTCTGGCGGATCTGCGTCAGCGCGCCCGGCAGGTCGTTGACCCAGTGCAGGCTGAGGTTGCTCACCGCCAGATCGAAGCTGGCCGGGGCGAAGGGCAGGAACTCCTCGTCGGCGGCGATCCCGCGCGCGGCGCGCGCGAATTCCGGCGACAGGTCGCAGGCGACCAGCCGCTCGATCCCCTTGCGCCCGGCCAGGACCCGGCCCATGGCCCCGTCGTGGCAACCGAGGTCGAGCGCGGTCGGGAAGGAACGCCGGACATCCTCCAGCCGGTCGGCCAGCCGCTCGGCGATTTCGTCGAACAGGAAGGAGTGGTCGTTGAATTCGGGGACGGCGCGGTCGCGGCGGCGGCGGACGAGCGCGCGGTCGAAGACAATCATGCTGTCGGAGGTCGTCATGGCCGCACTATACCGCAGCCCCGCGCCGCGACAACCGTGCTAGGGTACGGGTGCGCGGGATGGAACGGTTCCACCCGGCCCGACCGGCAAGGACACCGATCCGCATGGGCATGGAGGAAGCCATCGGCGTCACCTACGAGGCGCTGATCGTCATCATCAAGATCTCCTTCCCCGCCCTGGCGATCACCACGGCGCTGGGCGCCATCCTGACGATCTTCCAGTCGGTGACCAACATCAACGAAGCCTCGATCCAGCAGGATCTGAAGATCTTCTCGACGCTGGCCATCCTGTTCGTCACCGGCCCGGCGATCTACCTCGCGCTGCGCGACTACACCCTGCTGATCTTCGAACGCATCGCCATGCTGCATTAGGGCGGGGCCGTCGCGATGCCGTCCCGTCCCGCGCTGTTCCGTTTCGCCGCCGCCGCGTCCACGGCGCTGCTGGACGCGCTGCTGCCGCCGCGCTGCCTGTGCTGTGGCACGGCGGTCGACCGGCAGGGCGGCCTGTGCCCGCCCTGCTGGACGGGCCTGAGCTTCATCGCCCCGCCCTTCTGCGCCCGCTGCGGCCTGCCCTTCGAGTACGAGGCGCAGGACGGCGCTGTCTGCGGCGCCTGTGTGGCCGAACCGCCCGCCTTCGCCCGCGCCCGCGCGGTGCTGGTCTACGACGACGGCAGCCGCCCCTTGGTGCTGGGCTTCAAGCACGGCGACCGCATCCACGCCGCCGACGCCTATGGCGGGTGGCTCGCCCGCGCCGGGGCGGAGCTGCTGAGCGACGCCGATGTGCTGGCTCCGGTGCCGCTGCACTGGGGCCGCCTGTTCCGCCGCCGCTACAACCAGGCGGCCCTGCTCGCCAAAGCCCTTTCCAAGCGGGCCGGCGTCCCGACCGTCCCCGACCTTCTGGTCCGCCGGCGCGCCACCCCGACCCAGGGTGGGCTGGACCGCAAGGGCCGCCACCGCAACGTCAAGGGCGCCTTCCGGCTGCGCGCGACGGGGACGGTGGCCGGCAAGCGCGTGGTGCTGGTGGACGACGTGCTGACCACCGGCGCGACGCTCGCCGAATGCGCGCGGGTGCTGACCAGGGCCGGCGCCGCGCGGGTGGACGTGCTGACGCTCGCCCGCGTCGTCAAGGGCTGACGCCCGCGCCGTCACGGCAAGGCTGAAGCGCGGCGATGCCGGGCGCGACATCTGGTGTGGTCGCCATGTTGATCCTATAATTCCTTCAATTCCCGCCAGGAGCGTTCCAAGCATGGCCGAGATCGTCATCTACACCACGCCCTACTGCCCCTACTGCGCGCGGGCCAAGAGCCTGCTCGACCGCAAGGGGGTCTCCTACGAGGAGATCGACCTCACCGTCCATCCCGGCCGCCGCGCCGAGATGGTGCAGCGCGCCGAGGGGCGGACCACCGTCCCGCAGATCTTCGTCGACGGCACGCCCTACGGCGGCAGCGACGATATCCACGCGCTGGACCGCGCCGGGAAGCTCGACCCGATCCTGGGCCTGCCGGCATGAGTGGCGTGCTGAAGGCCGCCTGCGTCCAGGTGAACGCGGGCACCGAGCTGGAGGCCAATCTGGCTTCGGCGGGCGATCTGGTCCGCCGGGCGCGCGACGCCGGAGCCGATTTCATCACGCTGCCGGAGAACGTCGGCTGGATGGTCCAGGGCCGGGCCAAGATCATGGCGCGGGTCCGCGGCGAGGCGGAGCACCCCGGGGTGGCCTTCTTCGCCGGTCTGGCGCGAGAGACGGGGGCGTGGATCCTGTCCGGCACCCTGCACGTCCTGCTGGACGGAGAGCGCGTCGCCAACCGCAGCTATCTGTTCGACCCGCAGGGCCGCGCGGTCGCCCATTACGACAAGATCCACATGTTCGACGTGGATCTGAAGGGCGGCGAGAGCTACCGCGAATCGGCCACCTTCCGGCCGGGAGAGCGGGCGGTGGTCGCCGGCACGCCGTGGGGCGGCGTCGGCCTGACCATCTGCTACGACGTGCGCTTTCCCTATCTGCACCGGGCGCTGGCCAAGGCCGGGGCGTCGATCCTCACGGCGCCCGCCGCCTTCACCGTGCCGACCGGCCGGGCGCATTGGCACACGCTGCTGCGCGCCCGCGCCATCGAGACCGGCTGCTTCGTCGTCGCGGCGGCGCAGACCGGCACGCACGACGAGGGGCGGCAGACCTACGGCCACTCCCTGATTGTCGCCCCCTGGGGCGAGGTGCTGGCCGACGCGGGCGAGGAGGTCGGCTTCGTCGTCGCCGAACTGGACATGGCGCGGGTCGAGGAGGCCCGCCGCATGGTTCCGGCGCTCACCCACGACCGCGACTTCGAGGTGGTGCGCACGGGGTTCTGAAACCCGTCCGGGTCCCGCTGACGCATCCCTTCCCCCGCTTGCGCAGGGGAAGGGGATACGTCCGGTCCTTACTTGGTGCCGAACATCCGGTCGCCGGCGTCGCCCAGGCCCGGCACGATGTAGGCGTTCTCGTCCAGATGGCTGTCGAGCGCGGCGGTGAAGACCTTCACGTCCGGGTGCTTCTCGTGGAAGCGCCGGACCCCTTCCGGGGCGGCGACCAGCGCCATGAAGCGGATGTCGGCGTCCTCGACCCCGTGCCGGTTCAGCACGTCGCAGGCGTGGGCGGCGGAGTTGCCGGTCGCCAGCATCGGGTCGACGACGATGAACAGCCGGCCCTCGGCGGGCGGCAGCTTCACCAGATACTCGTGCGGCTGCTTGGTGTCGTGGTCGCGGTAGAGCCCGATGTGGCCCTCGCGCGCCGACGGCACCAGCTCCAGCAGCCCCGCCGACATGCCGAGCCCGGCGCGCAGCACCGGCACGACGGCCAGCTTCTTGCCCAGGATCACCGGGGCGTCCATCGCCTGCATCGGCGTGTCGATGCGCTCGGTGGTCAGCGGGATGTCGCGGGTCAGCTCGTAGCCCATCAGCAGCGAGATCTCGCGCAGCAGGGTGCGGAAACCGCCGGTCGAGCGCTTCTTGTCCCGCATGTGGGTCAGCTTGTGCTGGATCAGCGGGTGGTCGAGGATGAACAGATTGGGAAAATCGGGCTGGGTGCGCATTGAATCCGGCTTCCGGCTGGCGGGAGGTTGGCCCCGATCCTAACCGCCCGCCGCCCGCAAACCAAGACGCGCTTATGCCCGTTGTGGCCGTGACGGCTTGACCCCGGCGGAATCCGTGGGGAGCGGCACTGGGCGGTCGACGCCGTGGCGGATCACCCGGTTGCGCCCGGAATGCTTGGCTTGGTAGAGCGCGCGGTCGGCGCAGACGATCAGCTCGTCGATCGACAGCCCGGCCCGGACCTCCACCAGCCCGAAGGAGGCGGTGACCGGCACCAGCCGGCCGTCGGGCAGCGGCACCGGCGATTCCATCAGGTCGATCCGCAGCCGCTCGATCACCGCGAAGCCCTCGGCCATGTCGGTTTCCTTGAGGCAGACGAGGAACTCCTCGCCGCCCATGCGGAACGCCTCGTCGAAGCTGCGCACCCCCCGGCTGATGACGGCGGCGGTGGCCGCCAGCACCCGGTCGCCGATGTCGTGGCCGTAGGTGTCGTTGATGCCCTTGAACTTGTCGATGTCGGCCAGCGCGAGGCAGAAGGTCTGGCCGGTGCGGCTGTAGCGGTTGTGCTCGCGCTCCAGCGCCTCCAGCATGCCGCGCCGGGTCCGCAGGCCGGTCAACGGGTCGAGCCCGGAGGCGGCGGCGCCGAAGGCGCGCTCCAGACGTCGCAGATGCAGGGTGAACTCCTCGAAGCGGGCGATCACCGACTCGTATTCGGCCTCGCTCGGGGTGTCGCCGCCCGACGCCTTGAGCAGCACCAGCCGGGCCTGCCGGTGCATCTGCTCGTGCAGGGAAGCCAGCTTCTGCACCGCCGGCTGGTGGACCAGATCGTCGCGGCTGGCCGCCCCGCACCACGCCGCGAAGGAGGCCGGAGCCGAGGCCCGCTCCCCTCCCTGCCCGTCGCGGAAGAAGGCGGCGCGGTGCCACTGCCCGATCCAGCGCAGGTGCTCGTCAAGGACGACGCCCAGCATGTCGACCGCGGGCAGGGTGGAAGAGGTCGTTTCGCTCATGGACGCCATCCTAACCGACGAAGCGGATCAAGACCATGCAACCAAGATAAGCCCGACACTTCGTCTCAAATCCCCGGCAACCCGTTCAAGGTCGTTTTGCCCAGGATCACAGCCGGGCGGCGGCGTCCAGGAAGGCGCGGACCAGGGCCGGATCCTTGTGGCCCGGCCGGTCCTCGACGCCCGACGACACGTCGATCTCGGTGGCGCCGGTGACGCGCACCGCCTCGGCGACGTTCTCGGGCGTCAGGCCGCCGGACAGCATCCAGGGCTTGGGCCAGCGCCGCCCGGCCAGCAGCGTCCAGTCGAAGGCGATGCCGTTGCCGCCCGGCAGCGCCGCGACCTTGGCCGGCGGCTTGGCGTCGAACAGCAGGCGGTCGGCGGTCTCGGCGGCCTCCAGGGCGGCGGCCAGATCCTCCGGCCCGCCGATCTTGACCGCCTTCATCACCGGCATGCCGTAGCGCGCCTTGATTTCGGCGACGCGGCGCGGCGTCTCCTTGCCGTGCAGTTGGATCAGGTCGAGCGGGACCTGTCCGACGACGTGCTCCAGGAACTCGTCGTCGGGATCGACGAACAACCCGACGGAGCGGATGCCGGTCGGCACCAGCCGCGCCAGATCGGCCGCCAGCGCCGGGGCGACCGCGCGCGGGCTGGGCGGGTAGAAGACGAAGCCGACGTAGCGCGCTCCGCCGGTGACGGCGGCGCGCAGGCTTTCCGGCTCGCTGAGCCCGCAGATCTTGGTCAGGACGGTCATGCGGCCTCCTCGATTTCGGCGACGATGCGGCGGGCGGCGGCGGCGGGATCCGCGGACGCGGTGATCGGGCGGCCGATGACCAGATGGTCGGCGCCGGCGGCGACCGCCTCGGCCGGGGTCATGAAGCGCTTCTGGTCGTTGGTGGCCGACCACACCGGGCGGATGCCCGGCACCATCAGGATGAAGTCCGGCCCGCAGGCCGCGCGCAGCCGCGCCACCTCGGCCGGGGAGCAGACGACGCCGTCCACCCCGGACTCCTTGGCCAGCAGCGCCAGCCGGGTGACCTGATCGGCGACCGGCAGCGCCTGCCCGACCCCGCGCAGATCGTCCTCGTCGAGGCTGGTCAGCACGGTGACGGCGAGGATCTTGGGACGCTCCGCCCCGCCCTCCGCCGCCGCGTCGGCCGCCGCGCGCATCATGGCGCCGCCGCCTGACGCGTGGATGGTCATGAAGGCCGGCTTCAACGGCAGCGCGGAGCGGATGCCCGACGCCACGGTGTTGGGGATGTCGTGCAGCTTGAGGTCCAGGAACAGCGGCGGGCCGTTCTCCCCGATCACGGCGCGGACGCCGGCGGGGCCTTGGGCGATGAAGAACTCCAGCCCCAGCTTGATGCCGCCGACCGCCCCGTTCACCTGCGCGGCGGTCCGGCGGGCGCTGTCGATCTCGGTGGTGTCGACGGCGCAGAAGATGCGCGAGGCGGGCGAAGTCATGGGGCTGCGGTCTCCAAGGCCTGGATCTATGACGGTCCGGCACCCTAGCAAGGGGCGGACGCTTCCGCCAGAGGGGGCGCCCTGCGGTTTTCGCCGAGAAACCGGCCGAGCCGACGCTGGAATCGCCATACCCGAACCGCTATCTCCCGCTTCTCAACCCCAAGACCGGAATCCATCGCCCCTTGTCCGACATCGAGAGCCTGTTCGCGGAGGTCCGTGCCTGCACCCTGTGCGCGGGCGTGCTGCCGCATGGCTGCCGTCCGGTGATGCGCGGCACGCCGTCGTCGCGCCTGCTGATCGTCGGGCAGGCGCCCGGCGCGCGGGTCCACGCCAGCGGCATCCCGTGGAACGACCCGTCGGGAGACCGGCTGCGGCGCTGGCTCGACATGGGACGCGACGCCTTCTACGACGAATCGCGGATCGCCGTGGTGCCGATGGGGCTGTGCTATCCGGGCACCGCGCCGCCCAACGCGCAAGGAAAGAGCGGCGGCGACTACCCGCCGCGTCCGGAATGCGCGCCGCTGTGGCACCCGCCGCTGCTGGCCGCGCTCACTGGGGTGCGGCTGACCCTGCTGATCGGGCAGTACGCCCAGGCGCGCTACCTCGGCGCCAAGCGCAAGGCCAGCATGACCGAGACGGTGGCGGCGTGGCGCGAGTACGGCCCGGCCTTCCTGCCCCTGCCGCACCCGAGCTGGCGCAACACGGCCTGGCTGAACCGCAACCCGTGGTTCGACGAGGAGTTGGTCCCCGTCCTGCGCCGCCGGGTCGCCGAGATCCTCGCCGACTGACCGCCTATTCCATCGCCTCGATCCGCTCCATGTCGTCGTCGGAGAGGCCGAAATGGTGGCCGATCTCGTGGATCAACACATGGCGGACGATGGCCGGCAGATCCTCGCCGGTCTCGCACCAGTAATCCAGGATCGGGCGGCGGTAGAGGAAGATCATGTCCGGCTCGGCGCGCGGGGCGGCGACGCTTTGCCGCGTCAGATCCACCCCCCGGTACAGGCCCAGCAGGTCGAAGGGGCTTTCCAGCTCCATCTCCCGCTCGGTATCCTCGTCGGGGAAATCCTCGATGCGGATCAGGATGTTCCCGACCGGGGCCAGCAGCTCCGCCGGGATGGTGTCGAGGGCGTCTTCGGCCATCCGTTCCAGGTCTTGGACCGTGGGCGGAACCGTATGGGGACCTGCGGGTTTCCGTATCATGGCCCAGAAGGTAGCGAAGGGCGGCCCGTCCGCCAAGGAGCGCCGCCGAAACAAAACCAAGGAAGGAAAGCCAACATGTCGGAACGACTGGTCGGGGCGCATCGCCAGACGGCGCTGAAGGAACTGCACGGCTGGGCCGAGGTCCTGGAACGCGACGCCTTCCGCAAGACCTACCATTTTCCCGATTTCCCGGCGGCCTGGGGCTTCATGAACCAGGTGGCGCTGCTGGCCGAGAAGACCGGCCACCACCCGGAATGGTTCAACGATCTGGGCCGGGTCGAGGTGATCCTCTACACCCGCTCCGCCGACGGGGTGACCCAGGCCGACGTCGATTTCGCCCACCGGCTGGACCAGATGGCCCCGGCGCACGACCGTTAAACCCGACGCGGAAGCCGGCTTGCGCTCTCCCCCGCTGCGCCGCATCATCGCGGCAACGAACAAACGGGGGAGTGACACCATCATGCCGAACCGCAAGCCGCGCCCCGCCGCCGCTGCCGGACTGGCCGCCGGGCTGCTGGCCGCCCTTGCCTTTGGAAGCGCGCTCGGGGGAGCGCCGGCCCTGGCGCAGACCCGCGCCGACGTGGTCGTCGGCATGGCGCTGGAGCCGCCGCATCTCGACCCCACGGCGGGCGCGGCGGCGGCGATCAAAGAGGTCACCTACGCCAACCTCTACGAGCCGCTGACCCGCGTCGACGCCGAGGGCAACGTCGTGCCCGCCCTGGCGCGGACCTGGACGGTGTCGGAGGACGGGCTGACCTACCGCTTCACCCTGCGGTCGGGCGCCAAATTCCACGACGGCAGCGTTTGCGATTCGGCGGACGTGAAGTTCTCGCTCGACCGCGCGCGGGCGACGGATTCGGTCAACGCGCAGAAGGCCTATTTCGCCTCGATCGCCGCGGTCGAGACCCCCGATCCGGGCACCGTGGTGGTGACGCTGTCGCGCCCCGACGGGCTGTTCCTGTTCCACATGGCCAGCGGCGACGCCGCCATCGTGGCGCCGGAGAGCGCTTCGACCAACAAGCAGAAGCCGGTCGGCACCGGCCCCTTCAAGTTCGACCGCTGGGTGGCCGGCGACCGCGTGGTGCTGGTCCGCAATCCCGATTACGACGGCCCGAAGCCGGCGCTGGAGCGCGTGTCCTTCCGCTTCATCAGCGACCCGGCAGCACAGGTCGCGGCGCTGAAGGCCGGCGACGTGGACGCCTTCACCCTGTTCAGCACCTACGAGGCGCTGCCCGAGTTCCGCAACGATCCGAAGTTCACCGTCACCGTCGGCACGACGGAGGGCGAGACCATCCTGTCCACCAACAACGCCCGCAAGCCCTTCGACGACGTCCGCGTCCGCCGCGCCATGGCCCACGCCATCGACCGCAAGACGCTGATCGAAGGCGTGCTCTACGGCAACGGCGCCGCCATCGGCAGCCATTTCCCGCCGCACCGCGCCGGCTACGTCGATCTGACGGGGCTCTACCCCTACGACCCGGCCAAGGCGAAGGCGCTGCTGGCCGAGGCCGGGCTTCCCAACGGCTTCGATACCACGCTGCGCCTGCCGCCGCCGCCCTATGCCCGGCGCGGCGGCGAGTTGGTCGCCGCGATGCTGGCCGAGGTCGGCATCCGGGTGAAAATCGAGCCGATGGAATGGGCCGCGTGGCTGGAGAAGGTGTTCAAGGGCAAGGACTACGACCTCTCCATGATCGCCCACACCGAGCCGCTGGACATCGACGTCTACGGCCGCGCCGACTACTACTTCAATTACAGGAACGACCGCTTCAAGGCGCTCGACGAGGAGTTGAACCGCACCCAGGACCCCGCCAAGCGCAACGCGCTCTACGGCGACCAGCAGCGCTTGCTGGCCGAGGACGCGGTGAACGGCTTCCTGTTCATGCTGCCCTCGGTGACGGTGCAGAACGCCAAGCTGGCGGGGATGTGGGCGAACCGCCCGATCCAGGCCAACGACGTGACCGGTGTGTCGTGGAAGTGATTGGGTTCCGGAGACCGATGGGAACGGCCGCGTGCTCGCCTTTCTTCTGCGCCGGCTGCTGACGCTGCTGCTGACCGCGTGGCTCGCCACCGTTGCGGTCTTCGCCGTGCTGGAGGCGGTGCCGGGCGACCCGGCGCTGCTGATGCTGGGCGTCAACGCCCAGCCCGACACGCTGGCCGCATTGCGCGCCCAAATGGGGCTCGACCGGCCGATGGCCGAGCGCTACCTGCGCTGGACCGCCGGGCTGCTGCGCGGCGATCTCGGCGTCAGCCTGACCTACGCCCGGCCGGTCGCCGGTCTGGTGGCGGAGCGGCTGGTGGTCACCCTGCCGCTGGCCCTGCTGTCGCTGGCGATGAGCACGCTCGCGGCCATCCCGCTGGGTCTGCTGGCGGCGGCGCGGCGCGGGCGCGGCGGGGACTGGGCGGTGATGGGCTTCGCGCAGCTGGGCGTGGCGATGCCGAGCTTCTGGATCGCCATCCTGCTGATCCTGCTCTTCTCGGTGACGCTGGGCTGGTTCCCGGCCGGCGGCTTTCCGGGCTGGGAGGCCGGGGTTGGACCGGCGCTGAAGGCGCTGCTGCTGCCCGCCGTGGCGCTGGCGGTGCCGGAGGCCGCGATCCTGGCGCGGGTCACCCGCACGGCGGTGCTCGACACGCTGGGCGAGGACCACATCCGCACCGCGCGCGCCAAGGGCGTCGGCCGGGCGGCGGTGCTGCTGCGCCACGCCCTGCCCAACGCGCTGATCCCGGTGGCGACGGTGCTGGGGCTGCAACTCTCCTTCCTGGTCGCGGGCGCCGTGGTGGTGGAGAACGTCTTCACCCTGCCGGGGCTGGGGCGGCTGCTGTACCAAGCCATCGGGCAGCGGGATCTGATCGTGGTGCAGGGGGTCGTGGTGGTGCTGGCGGTCTTCGTGGTGGTGGTCAACGCGCTGGTGGACATCGCCTGCGCCATGGTCGACCCAAGGCCGAGGGCGTCGTGAGGCGGCTCCCCCTCTCGCTCTGGCTCGGCCTGACCCTGGTCGCGCTCTTGCTCGCCGTCGCCCTGCTGTCGCTGGTGTGGACGCCCTTCCCGGCCGACAAAATCCGCGTCGTCGCCCGGCTGCGCCCGCCCGGCGCCGAGCACTGGCTCGGCACCGACCATTTCGGACGCGACGTGCTGTCGATGATCATGGTCGGCGCCCGCAACTCGCTGTCCATCGGGGCGATGGCGGTCGGGTTGGGGCTGGTCTTCGGCGTGCCGCTGGGGTTGGCCGCCGCCGCGCTCGGACGCTGGGGGGACGAGATCCTCGCCCGGCTCGGCGATCTGGTCTTCGCCTTTCCGGCCGTGCTGTCGGCCATCCTGCTGACCGCCGTGCTGGGGGCCGGCGCCGTCAACGTCGTCCTGGCGCTCGGCCTGTTCAACGCCGCCGTGCTGGCCCGCGTCACCCGTGGCGCCGCCCAGGCGGTGTGGCGGCGCGAGTTCGTCCGCGCGGCGCTGGCGCTGGGGCGCGAGCCGCTGTCGGTGACCCTGGTGCATGTGCTGCCGAACGTGGCCGGCATCGTGACGGTGCAGGCGACGGTGCTGTTCGCCGTCGCCATCGTGAACGAGGCGGCCTTGAGCTACCTCGGCCTCGGCATCCAGCCGCCCAGCCCCAGCTGGGGTAAGATGCTGGGCGACGCGCAGACCCATCTGTTCACCGCCCCCCTGCAGGCGGTCTTCCCCGGACTGGCCATCGCGCTGAGCGTTCTGGGGCTGACTCTGCTGGGCGACGGCCTGCGCGACTGGCTCGACCCCCGCCACCGGACCTCGGGAATCCTGTAACCGTTCCCGGCCGGTTCTCAGCGGGGTGCGAGCGCCCGGTCGGACAACTCGATCAGGTCCATCAACTCGTTGCTCTTCCAATAGCGCGACTTGCCGACCTCGGTCCGCGCGGTGGCGACCAGCTCGTCGATGATCGCCCGCTCCTCCGGGTCGAGGTCGCCGCCACGCTCCAGCCGGTGCGACAGCAGGCGGGTCATGTTGTGGCTGAAGCTGGGGATCCAGGCGCTGATCCGCTGGCCGAACACGCCGCTCAGCGTGTTGATGCGCAGCAGATGCTCCATCCGCTCGTCGAGCGTCTCGCCCTCCTCGAACTTCATCGCCCGCTCGACGTTGGCGCGCAACTCCTCCAGCAGGGTCTCGCGCCACTTCACCAGATCGTAGGTCTCGAAGCCGAAATCGCGGGACATCCGCTGCCACAGGCAGAGCAGCCGGTCGAGCCACACCACGTCGTCCTGGTCGACGACCGGGTGCCGCCGCGCCGCCGCCGCCTGGGAGGAGCGCTCCAGCGCCACCGCCGCGACGCGCGAACCGATGACCTTGCCGGCGGCAGTCCAGGCGTTGCGGAAGGCCGGCTCGCTGCGGCGGTCCTCCATCAGCCCGGCGGCGGCCACCGCGTCGATCAGCGCGGCCAGACGCCCGGTCAGCGCCTCCAGCCGGAGCCTTTCCTTGGCGCTCGGCCGGATCGCGGAGCCGGGAACCCGTTCGTTCAGCCGGAGGGTGGCGCCGAGCGCGGCGGTCAGCGCGCGGGTGACGCCGATGAAATGGCCGGTCAGCGCCGCCGTCACCGCGTCGCCGCGTCCGGGATCGACACCGCTCTGCCGGATGTAGAGCGCGATCACGCCGTAATTGCCCTTCACCGTCAGCACCGACAGCGGCAGCAGCAGGGCGTCGTCGTCGCCGTGGCGCTCGCGCAGGGTCTCGGTCGCCTCCACCAGGGCGTCGGCCCGGCGGCTGCGCTCCATCTCCCCGGCGGGGGCGGGGGAAAAGCCCTCCAGCCGCCCGGCGACCTCCGCCATGGAGCCGTTCGCCCCGGCCATCACGGCGTGCATCAGCCGCAGCGTGCCGATCTCGACCGGCGGGGGCTTTTCCAGGAAGCCAGACATCAGGCGGGTGCGGCGCTGCCGGTTGCGCGACATGGTCGCCAGCGCCTCGTCGGCGGTCTTCTTGGAGGCGAGCAGCCCGTCGAGGTGCTTGACCGCCGCCACCCGCATCCGCTCCTTCAGGGCGGTCGCGGTGGGGGATTTCAGCACGCGGTCGATCACCTCGTCGCGCGCCATCTCGTCGAGTTGTTCCTGCGCCTCAACCGCCAGCAGGGGGAAGGCGTCGCGGCTGAGCAGTTCCCACAGGGCACCGGCGTCCACCCGCTGCAGCATGCCCGGAACCGCGACGCCCGCGTGGTAGAGCGCGTCGTCGTCGATCAGGAAGGCTTCGAACAGGCTGGTGAACAGGCGCCGGGCGCGGTTGGTGCGCTGGCGGTTGAGGTATTCGATGACGTATTGCCGCACGAGCTGGACCCGGTCGGCCGACTCGTCGTCCATGCTCTCGATCTCGCTCAGCAGGCTGTAGACGAGGCTGGAAGGCAGGCGCGTCACCAGATCGTCGATCTTGGCGCGCAGGTCGTCGGGCGTGGCTTCGGTCATGCGCGGGACATCACGCGGAGGTGGTTGCGCCGATGCGCGGATTGTCCCGCCGTTGTAGCGGCGAAGAGATTAATTTTGGTGTAACGATTCGCTCCGGGGCGATCGCGGGGTGGCCTTTGGGGCCGCCCCGCGCCGCATCCCGTCCGGGAGCGTCAGCCGTTGCGCTGCTTGGCGATCGGCTGGGAGAATTGCAGCTCGATGTCCCAGGGGAAATGGATCCAGGTGTCCTGGCTGACCTCGGTGATGAAGGTATCGACCAGGGGACGGCCGGCGGGCTTGGCGTAGACGGTGGCAAAATGCGCCTTGGGCAGCATCTTGCGCACGATCACCGCGGTCTTCCCGGTGTCCACCAGATCGTCGATGATCAGCCAGCCCTCGCCGTCGCCGGCGTGGGAACCCTCGACGCCCTTGAGCACCGCCGCCTCGCGCTGGTTCTGGTGGTCGTAGCTGGAGACGCAGACCGTGTCGATCAGGCGGATTTCCAGCTCACGCGCGATGATCGCGGCGGGAACCATGCCGCCGCGCGTGATCGCGATGATGCCCTTCCACGGGCCCTTGTCGATCAGGCGCCAGGCGAGCGCCTTGGCGTTGCGGTGCAGCTCTTCCCACGACACCGGGAAATGCTTGTTCGATGAGGCTTCGGCCACGGGATGAACTCCGGAAAACGACAAGGGGTCTGTATAGCGCAGGCGGGCTTTTCCGGCAATCCGGCCCGCCGCGCCGGGACGCATGGCCACAGGGTGAAAAAAGGCCGAAAAAAGCGCTTGCGGGGCTTGGGCCTTTTGAGTAAGTTGCGCGCCTCGACGCCGACGGCCTACCGCCGGTGCCGGGAAGAGTGCCGTGTACAGGATGCGCCCGTAGCTCAGCTGGATAGAGCATCAGACTACGAATCTGAGGGTCAGGAGTTCGAATCTCTTCGGGCGCGCCAT
>NZ_RZIJ01000029.1 GCF_003989665.1 Azospirillum doebereinerae
GCCAAGGGCCCGCAGGGCAGCGTCAAGGCCGGCTCGGCCGAGGACGCCGCCTACATCATGAAGAACGCGCAGTCGGTGATCGTCGTGCCGGGCTACGGCATGGCGGTGGCGCAGGCGCAGCACGCGCTGCGCGAGATGGCCGACACCCTCAAGCACGAGGGCGTGGACGTGAAATACGCCATCCACCCGGTGGCGGGCCGCATGCCGGGCCACATGAACGTGCTGCTGGCCGAGGCCAACGTCCCCTACGACGAGGTCTTCGAGCTGGAGGACATCAACCGCGACTTCGGCACGGCGGACGTGGCTTTCGTCATCGGCGCCAACGACGTGACCAACCCGGCCGCCAAGACCGACCCGTCGAGCGCGATCTACGGGATGCCGATCCTCGACGTGGAAAAGGCCAAGACGGTGTTCTTCATCAAGCGCGGCATGGCCGCCGGCTACGCCGGGGTCGAGAACGAGCTGTTCTTCCGTCCCAACACGATGATGCTGTTCGGCGACGCGAAAAAGGTCACCGAAGAGGTGGTGAAGGCGATGGAGTAAGGGCCATCGCCAAACTCGGGCGCGCCGCCTTTCCTCTGGGGCGGCGCGCTTTTTTCGTTTGAGGGTCCGGCCCGCCTTCCGGCTATCCTGTTGGCCGTCACAACGGGTGCAGTCCGCGATGTTCCGCAAGTTCGTCTATCTCCTGGCCCTGGCGCGCGAGCGGCATTTCGGGCGCGCGGCGGAGAGCTGCCACGTCTCGCAGCCGACCCTGTCCAACGCGATCCGCCAGCTCGAGGAGGACCTCCAGGTCCCCATCGTCGAGCGCGGCCAGAAGTTCGGCGGCTTCACTCCGGAGGGGTTGAAGGTGCTGGAATCCGCCCGCCGCATCGTCGCCGAGCGGGACAACCTGACCCACGAGCTGCTGGCGCTGGCCCAGGGCGTCACCGGCCATCTGCGGCTCGGCGCCATCCCCACCGCCCTGCCGGTGATGCCCCATGTGCTGGCGCCCTTCAGCACGCGCTTCCCGCACATCCGCGCCACAGTGACCTCGCTGAGTTCCCGCGAGATCCAGCGGGGGCTCGACGAGTTCGAGCTCGACGCCGCCGTCACCTACCTCGACAACGAGCCGCTGAACAACGTCCGCACCCTGCCGCTCTACTCGGAACGCTATTACCTGCTGGCCCGCCGCGCCGACCTGGCGCCGGAGACCATCGCCCAGGGCGCCGTCAGTTGGGAGAAGGCCGCGTCCCTGCGGCTCTGCCTGCTGACGCCGGACATGCAGAACCGCCGCATCGCCGAGATCGCCTTCCGCATGACCGGCCGGGCGGTCGAGCCGGCGATGGAAACCAACTCCATCGTCACCCTCTACACCATCGTGCGCTTCGGCAACTGCGCCAGCATCGTGCCGGGGCAACTGTTGACCTTCGTGCCGCCGCTGCCCGAGGTGGTGGCGCTGCCGCTGGTCGATCCCGACTTGAGCCACGTCGTCGGGCTGGCCTACGCCGACCGCGACCCGCCCTCGCAGCTGGCCAAGGCGCTGGCCGCCGCCGCGTCGGACGACGACATCGCCCACACCGTCGCCGTCCTCACCGCCGAGGCGATGACCCCCTGGCGGCTGGCGATCCGCTGACGCCTTGATAGCGAAAAGCTATCAGCCCATCAAAAAATGAAATTTGCTGGTATACCATATACTCCTGCATTCTGACGGTACCGGGCGCCCGAGAGAGCGCCGGCACGGACGATCCGTTCAGGACGACAAGGCAACCCAGGCCAAAACGACCAAGGCCAGCCGAGAGCGAGGAGGGACCCCGATGAACGCCTGCCAACCGTGGAGCGTGGAGCGCGCCCGAACGATTGTCGCCGACAATCGTCATCTGCGCGGCGCCCTGCTGCCGATCCTGCACGCGCTGCAGGAGGAGTTCGGCTACATCGACGAGCAGGCCATCCCGCTGCTGGCCGGCGAGCTGAACCTGTCGCGCGCCGACGTTCACGGTGTGGTGTCCTTCTATCACGAGTTCCGCCGCGAGAAGCCGGGCCGCCACGTCATCAAGGTCTGCCGCGCGGAAGCCTGCCAGGCGATGGGCGCCAACGCGCTGGTCGATCACATCAAGGCGAAGCTCCAGGTCGATTTCCACGGCACCACCGCCGACGGCGCCTTCACCCTGGAGCAGGTCTTCTGCCTGGGCAACTGCGCCCTGTCGCCCGCCGTCATGGTGGACGAGCATCTCTACGGCCGCGTCAGCCCGGCCCGCTTCGACGCCATCGCCGCCGAGACGGCGCACCCGACCACGCGGCCCGCCGGGCAGAAGGAGCGCGCGCAATGAGCGGCCACCTGATCACCGTCTACGTCCCGCGCGACGCCGCCGCCCTGTCGCTGGGCGCCGATTCCGTGGCCGCCGCCATCCGCGCCGAGGCCGCCAAGCGCGAACTGCCGCTCCGCATCGTGCGCAACGGCTCGCGCGGCATGCTGTGGATGGAACCGCTGGTCGAGGTCGAGACCCCCGACGGCCGCGTCGCCTACGGCTCGGTGACGGCGGACGACGTGCCCTCGCTGTTCGAGGCCGGTTTCCTCTCCGGCGGCGACCACCCGCTGGGCCAGGGACTGACCGAGGAGATCCCGTATTTCAAGAAGCAGGAGCGCCTGACCTTCGCGCGCTGCGGCGTCATCGACCCGCTGTCGGTCGAGGATTACCGCGCCCATGGCGGCTTCCGGGGGCTTGAGAACGCGCTGGCGATGACCCAGGCGGAGATCGTCAAGACGGTGACGGATTCCGGCCTGCGCGGTCGCGGCGGCGCCGGCTTCCCGACCGGCATCAAATGGAACACGGTGATGGGCGCCAAGGCGGACGAGAAGTTCGTCTGCTGCAACGCCGACGAGGGCGACAGCGGCACCTTCGCCGACCGCATGATCATCGAAGGCGACCCCTTCTGCCTGATCGAAGGCATGACCATCGCCGCCATCGCGGTGGGCGCCACCTCGGGCTACGTCTACATGCGCTCGGAATACCCGCACGCCACGGAAACCCTGCGCCACGCGATCAAGCTCGCCTACGACGAGGGCTGGCTCGGCGACAACATCCACGGCACCAGCCGCACCTTCCACCTCGACGTCCGCGTCGGGGCCGGCGCCTACATCTGCGGCGAGGAGACCGCGATGCTGGAGAGCCTGGAAGGCAAGCGCGGCATGGTCCGTGCCAAGCCGCCGCTGCCGGCGCTGGAGGGGCTGTTCGGCAAGCCGACCGTGGTCAACAACGTGCTGTCGCTCTGCTCGGTGCCGATCATCCTCGACAAGGGCGGCGCCTATTACCGCGACTTCGGCGTCGGCCGGTCGCGCGGGACTCTGCCCTTCCAGCTCGCCGGCAACCTCAAGCATGGCGGCATCGTCGAGAAGGCCTTCGGCATCACCCTGCACGAGCTGCTCTACGATTTCGGCGGCGGCACCATCAGCGGGCGGCCGATCCGCGCGGTGCAGGTCGGCGGTCCGCTCGGCGCCTATCTGCCGCCCTCGCAGTTCGACCTGCCCAAGGATTACGAAGCCTTCGCCGCGCAGGAGGCGATGGTCGGCCATGGCGGCATCGTCGTCTTCGACGACACCGTCGACATGGCGCAACAGGCCCGCTTCGCCATGGAGTTCTGCGTCGCCGAATCCTGCGGGAAATGCACGCCCTGCCGCATCGGCTCGACGCGCGGGATGGAGACGATCGACAAGATCATCGCCGGCAAGAACGTGGACGCCAACCTGACCCTGCTGGCCGACCTCTGCGAGGTGATGGTGGACGGCTCGCTCTGCGCCATGGGCGGCATGACGCCCTACCCGGTGCGCAGCGCCGTCAAGCACTTCCCCGAGGATTTCCGCCGCACCCCCGCCGTGCGCGTCACCCACATCGCGGCTGAATAAGCGCGACCAGGAGCACCGACATGACCCTCATCCATGAGACCGATTACGGCACCCCGGCGCGCCTCTCCTCCACTCTGGTGACGCTGGAGATCGACGGCCGCAGCATCACGGTTCCCGAAGGCACCTCGGTCATGCGGGCGGCGATGGACGCCGGCATCACCGTGCCGAAGCTCTGCGCCACCGACAGCCTGGAGGCCTTCGGCTCCTGCCGCCTGTGCATGGTGGAGATCGAGGGGCGGCGCGGCACGCCCGCCTCCTGCACCACCCCGGTGGCGCCCGGCATGAAGGTGGCGACCCAGACCGACCGGCTGGCCCGGCTGCGGCGCGGCGTGATGGAGCTGTACATCTCCGACCACCCGCTCGACTGCCTGACCTGCCCGGCCAACGGCGATTGCGAGTTGCAGGACATGGCCGGCGCGGTCGGTCTGCGCAACGTGCGGTACGGTTTCGACGGCGAAAGTCACCTCAAGGCCGGCAAGGACGAGAGCAACCCGTACTTCACCTTCGACGCGTCCAAATGCATCGTCTGCTCGCGTTGCGTGCGGGCCTGCCAGGAGACCCAGGGCACCTTCGCGCTGACCATCGACGGGCGCGGCTTCGCCTCCTTCGTGGCGGCCGGCGCCAACGAGGGCTTCATGGACAGCGAGTGCGTGTCCTGCGGCGCCTGCGTCCAGGCCTGCCCGACCGCGACGCTGACCGAGAAGTCGATCATCGAGAACGGCCAGCCCGAGCACAGCGTCATCACCACCTGCGCCTATTGCGGCGTCGGCTGCTCCTTCAAGGCGGAAATGCAGGGCACCACCGTGGTCCGCATGACCCCCTGGAAGAACGGCGGCGCCAACGAGGGGCATTCCTGCGTCAAGGGCCGCTTCGCCTGGGGCTACGCCAGCCACAAGGACCGCATCATGAAGCCCATGGTGCGCGAGCGGATCTCCGACCCGTGGCGCGAGGTGTCGTGGGAGGAGGCCATCGCCTACGCCGCCGAGCGGCTGAAGGCGGTGCAGGCCAAGCATGGCCGGGGCTCCATCGGCGGCATCACCTCGTCGCGCTGCACCAACGAGGAGGTCTACGTCGTCCAGAAGATGATCCGGGCGGCCTTCGGCACCAACAACATCGACACCTGCGCCCGCGTCTGCCATTCGCCGACCGGCTACGGGCTGTCGCAGACCTTCGGCACCTCGGCCGGCACGCAGGATTTCCGCAGCGTCGACAAATCCGACGTGATGCTGGTCATCGGCGCCAACCCGACCGACGGCCACCCGGTGTTCGGCTCGCGCATGAAGAAGCGTCTGCGCGCTGGGGCCAAGCTGATCGTCATCGATCCGCGCCGCATCGATCTGGTGCGCAGCCCGCACGTCCAGGCCGATTACCACCTCCAGCTCCAGCCCGGCACCAACGTCGCCGTGGTCAACGCCATCGCCCACACCATCGTCACCGAGGGGCTGGTAGACCGTCCCTTCGTCGAGGAGCGCTGCGACCCCAAGGAGTTCGCCAAGTGGGAGGCGTTCATCGCCGAGCACCGCAACTCGCCGGAGTATCTGGAATCCCGCACCGGCGTCCCGGCCGAGCAGGTCCGCGCCGCCGCCCGGCTCTACGCCACCGGCGGCAACGCCGCGATCTACTATGGCTTGGGCGTGACCGAGCACAGCCAGGGCTCCAGCACGGTGATGGCGATCGCCAACCTCGCGATGGCGACCGGCAACATCGGCCGCGAGGGCGTGGGCGTGAACCCGCTGCGCGGCCAGAACAACGTGCAGGGCTCCTGCGACATGGGCTCCTTCCCGCACGAGCTGCCGGGCTACCGCCACGTCTCCGACGACACCGTCCGCCACGAGTTCGAAACCGCCTGGGGCGTCACGCTGGACCCGGAACCCGGCCTGCGCATCCCCAACATGTTCGACTCGGCGCATGACGGCAGCTTCCGCGGCCTGTTCGTGCAGGGCGAGGACATCGTCCAGTCCGACCCCAACACCCACCACGTCACCTCCGCCCTGGAGGCGCTGGACATCGTCATCGTGCAGGACCTGTTCCTGAACGAGACGGCGGCCTTCGCCCATGTCTTCTTCCCCGGCACCTCCTTCCTGGAGAAGGACGGCACCTTCACCAACGCCGAGCGCCGCATCAACCGCGTCCGCAAGGCGATGCCGTCCAAGGTCGGGCGGGACGAGCATTGGGTGGCCTGCGCGCTGGCGACGGCGATGGGCTACCCGATGCACTACGACAGCACGTCGCAGATCATGGACGAGATCGCCTCGCTGACCCCGACCTTCCGGGGTGTCAGCTTCGAGAAGCTCGACCGCGTCGGCAGCGTGCAGTGGCCCTGCACCGGGCTGGAGGACGACGACACCGGCATGGCGATTATGCACGGCGAGAAGTTCATGCGCGGTCTCGGCCGCTTCGTGATCACCGAGTATGTGCCGACCGACGAGCGGACCACGCGGATGTACCCGCTGGTGCTGACCACCGGCCGCATCCTCGCCCACTACAACGTCGGCGCCCAGACCCGCCGCACCGCCAACGTGGCCTGGCACCCGGAGGACGTGCTGGAGATCAACCCGGTGGACGCCGAGATCCGGGGCGTCAAGGACGGCGACATGGTGTCGCTGGCCAGCCGCATGGGCGCCACCACGCTGCGCGCCGTCCTGTCCGACCGCATGCCGGCGGGCGTCGTCTACACCACCTTCCACCACCCGGTGACCGGCGCCAACGTCATCACCACGGAAAATTCGGACTGGGCGACCAACTGCCCCGAATATAAGGTGACGGCGGTGCAGATCTCCCGCAGCAACCAGCCCTCCGACTGGCAGGTGGACTACGCGAAGAACGACGTCGAGCGCAAGCGCATCGGCGCCGCCAACGTGTTGGCCGCCGAGTAAGGAGGCCTACAGGGCATGACCGCGATGACCTTGGGTTCCCTCCGTTCCGGCACGCCGGATCTCTGTTCCATCGCCGTGACCGGCACCGGCTTTCCGGCGGCGGACGGTGGTGTCGGAGACGTGACGTGGCGGATCCCCGAGGAGGTCGCGATCGCCTTCGAGTACAACGGCCGCTCGCACGCGGTGATGATGGCGACCCCCGCCGATCTGGAAGACTTCGCGCTGGGCTTCAGCCTGGCCGAGGAGATTGTCGGCGAATCCTCCGACATCGAGCGGATCGTGGTGCAGGAGACGCCGCTGGGCCGGGTCGTCAACATGACGGTCGATCCCCTGCGGCTCCTGCGCGGCAGCCTGCGCAGCCGCTCCATGGAGGGGCGGAGCGGCTGCGGCCTGTGCGGCGTGGACAGCCTCGTCCACGCCGTCCGGGAGCCCCGGCGGGTCACGTCCACCCTGGCGGTGGAACCGGCGGCGGTGGCCGCCGCCTTCGCCGCGCTGCCGGACCACCAGCCGATGAACCGGGCCAACCGGTCGGTCCACGGGGCGGCGTGGTGCGAGCCGGACGGGACGATCCGTTTCGCCCGCGAGGACGTCGGCCGCCACAACGCGCTCGACAAGCTGATCGGCGCGGTGGTGGGGGCGGGCGTCGATCCGGCGTCCGGCTTCGTCGTCATGACCAGCCGGTGCAGCTTCGAGCTGGTGCAGAAATCGGCGGCGGTCGGGATTCCGCTGCTGGCGACCATCTCGGCCCCGACGGCGTTGGCGCTGGAACTGGCGCGCAACGCGGGGCTGACGCTGGGCTCGCTGTCGCGGGGGGACGGGGTCGTCCTGTTCCGCTGAGACCTTACTGAACGCTGGACGTCACGGGAGACAACCGATGAACCACACCAAGGAACTGGTCCGGATGGCGAACCAAATCGCCACCCACTTCTCCACCTACCCGCGTGAGGAGGCGGTGGCCGAGACGGCGACCCACATCCGCAAGTTCTGGGACCCGCGCATGCGCGCCAGCCTGTTCGCCCACGCGGACGCCGACGGCACCGACCTGCACGAGGTGGCGCGCAGCGCGGTCGGGGTTTTGCAGCAGGCGCGGTGAAGGTAGGGGGAAGCGTCGGCTGACGAATGCCCCCACCCTTCCTCCCCCGCTGGGCGGGGGAGCGGACTGCCGCTGGACTTTTGCAAAGCTCCTATCCCCTCCCCCGCCCAGCGGGGGAGGGATGGGGTGGGGGCATTCGCCAGCCAATACCCACCCGCCTCGACACCCCACGCGCCCGCAACCCATAGCTGGATTGTGCGCCGCACACTTCCCATGACCGGCTTCGCGCGTTACATGGCTCAGGATCGCTGTATCCCGGAGCTATGAACGATGATCCGCGTCCCCCGCCCGAACCTCGACGGCTTCACGCTGGCCCTGCTGGCGACGGTCGGTCTGGCGAGTGTCCTGCCGGTGCAGGGTCCCGCCGCCGAGGGGGTGCATTGGGTCGCGGAGGCCGCCATCGCGCTGCTGTTCTTCCTGCACGGCGCCCGGCTGCCGCGCGAGGAGGTGACGGCGGGGCTGTCCCACTGGCGGCTGCACCTGCTGATCTTCTCGCTGACCTTCGTCGCCTTCCCCCTGATCGGCTGGCTGGTGGTGGCGACCTTGCCGGAACGGCTGCTGCCCCCGGCGCTGGCCATCGGGGTGCAGTTCCTCTGCCTGCTGCCGTCCACGGTGCAGTCCTCCATCGCCTTCACCTCGATGGCGCGGGGCAACGTCGCGGCGGCGGTGTGCAGCGCCACCCTGTCCAACATCGGAGGCATCCTGATGACGCCGCTGCTGGTGGCGCTGTTCCTGAAGGCGCAGGGCGGCGGATTCTCGCTGGATGCGGTGCAGACCATCGTCGTCCAACTGCTGCTGCCCTTCGTCGCCGGACAGTTGCTGCGCCGCTGGGTCGGCGCCTGGGCGGCGCGGCACAAGACGCTGCTGAAGGCCACCGACCGGGGCTCGATCCTGCTGGTCGTCTACATCGCCTTCAGCGAGGCGGTGGTCGGCGGGCTGTGGCACCAGGTGCCAGTGGAATCCCTGGCGATGGTGGTGCTGATCGACAGCGCGATCCTAACGCTCTTCCTGGTCGGCACGACCCTGCTCAGTCGCCGTCTGGGCTTCTCGACGGCCGACGAGACAGCCATCGTGTTCTGCGGCTCGAAGAAGTCGCTGGTCAGCGGCGTGCCGATGGCGGGCGTGCTGTTCGCGCCCGCCACCGCCGGTCTGGTGCTGCTGCCGGTGATGATCTTCCACCAGATCCAGCTGATGGTCTGCGCCGTGCTGGCCCGCCGCTACGCCGAGCGCGACGCGGAGGCGCGGGACGCGCTGCCGGCGGCGTCTTGAGGGGGAAAAGAGCCCTTCTCCCCTTGCGGGAGAAGGGTTGGGATGAGGGGTATTCCGCCGAAGGCGGAAGAATTTGCGGCACCCCTCACCCCAACCCCTCTCCCGCAAGGGGAGAGGGGCTTCTAAGCGCGTATGGGAGGGGCACCCGCCCCCCGATCAATCCTCTTCGAGCGACACCAGCGAGGTGTTGCCGCCGGCCGCCGTGGTGTTGACGGTCAGCGTGCGCTCCGCCGCGAAGCGGGTGAGGTAGCGCGGGCCGCCGGCCTTCGGGCCGGTCCCCGACAGCCCCTCGCCGCCGAAGGGCTGCACCCCCACCACCGCGCCGATCATGTTGCGGTTGACGTAGATGTTGCCGACCGGCATGCGCTCCGCCACCTTGCGGGCGGTGCGGTCGATGCGGGTGTGGACGCCCAGCGTCAGTCCGTAGCCGGTGGTCTCGATGGCCTCCAGCACGCTGTCCAGCTTGTCGCCCTTGAAGCGGATCACGTGCAGGACCGGGCCGAACACCTCGCGCTCCAGCCGGTCGAGCCGGTCGATCTCGAAGGCGTGCGGGGCGAGGAAGCTGCCATTGGCGCAAGACGGGGGCAGAACGCCCTCGAACAGGGTCGTCGCCTCGCGCTTCATTTTCTCGACATGCTGGCGCAGCACGCCCAGCGCCTCGCGGTCGATGACCGGGCCGACGTCGGTGGTCAGCAGGGCCGGGTCGCCGACGCGCAGCTCGGCGGCGGCGCCCTTCAGCATCTCGATCACCTTTGGCGCGATGCCGTCCTGCACGAACAGCACCCGCAAGGCCGAGCAGCGCTGCCCGGCGGAGCGGAAGGCGCTGGTCACCACGTCGTCCACCACCTGCTCGGGCAGGGCGGAGTTGTCGACCAGCATGGCGTTCTGCCCGCCGGTCTCGGCGATGAAGGGCACGATGGGGCCGCCGCGCGTCGCCAGCGTCCGGTTGATGAGGTGCGCCGTGTCGGTCGAGCCGGTGAAGGCGACGCCCGCGACCCGGCGGTCCGACACCAGCCTGCCGCCCACCGTGGCGCCGTCGCCCGGCAGCAGGTGCAGCACCTCCGGCGGCACGCCCGCTTCCAGCAGGAGGCGGACGGCGGCCGCCGCGATCAGCGGGGTCTGCTCGGCCGGCTTGGCGATGACCGAGTTGCCGGCGACCAGCGCGGCGGCGACCTGACCCATGAAGATCGCCAGCGGGAAGTTCCACGGGCTGATGCAGACGAACACCCCGCGCCCGGTCAGGCGCAGCTCGTTGCGCTCGCCGGTCGGGCCGGGCATCGTCATCGGCGCGAAATCGGCGCAGGCGCGGGTGGCGTAGTAGCGGCAGAAGTCCACCGCCTCGCGCAGCTCGGCGATGGCGTCGGGCAGCACCTTTCCGCCCTCGCGGGTCAGCAGGGCCAGCAGGTCGTTGCGGTTGCGCTCCATCAGGTCGGCGGCGCGGGTCAGGCAGTCGGCGCGCTGCACGACCGGCCGGGCGGCCCAGGCGCGGTGACCGGCGGTGGCCAGCGCCAGCGCGCGCTCCACGTCGTTGGCCCCGGAATCCAGCACTGTGCCGACGCGGCGCGCGTTGTCGGACGGGTCGGCGACGGACCGGGCATTGCCCTCCGGCGTCAGCCCGCCGACGATCGGGCCGGCGGTCCAGGACTTGGCGAAGGCGGTCTCCATGCCGGCCAGCAGCGGGCCGACCACGGTGGGATCGCTGAGGTCGGCGCCCTCGCTGTTCAGCCGCTCGGCGCCGTAGAGGTCCTTGGGCAACGGGATGCGCGGGTGCGGCTTGACCGAAAGACCGGCGATGCGGGCGACCGGGTCGGCGACGATGTCGGCCACCGGCACCTGCTCGTCCTGGATGCGGTTGACGAAGGAGGAGTTGGCGCCGTTCTCCAGCAGGCGGCGGACCAGATAGGCCAGCAGATCCTCGTGGCTGCCGACGGGGGCGTAGACGCGCACCGGCATCTCCGGCCCGACGATCTGGTGGTAGAGCGGCTCGCCCATGCCGTGCAGGCGCTGGAACTCGAAGCCCGTGCGGTCGCCGGCCATCTCCAGCACCGAGGCGACGGTGTGGGCGTTGTGGGTGGCGAACATCGGGTGGAACACGTCCCGCCGGCCCAGCAGCTTGCGCGCGCAGGCCAGATAGGACACGTCGGTCGAGGCCTTGCGGGTGAACACCGGGTAGGCGTCCAAGCCCCGCTCCTGCCCGCGCTTGATCTCGCTGTCCCAATAGGCGCCCTTGACCAGCCGGATCATCAGCTTGCGCCCGACCCGCGCCGCGAGGTTGCCCAGCCAGTCGATCACCGGCAGGGCGCGCTTCTGGTAGGCCTGCACCGCCAACCCGAAGCCCTCCCAGCCGTCGAGCGACGGGTCGGCGAACACCGCCTCGATCACGTCGAGCGACAGGTCGAGCCGGTCGGCCTCCTCGGCGTCCACCGTCAGGTGGATGCCCGCCGCCTTGGCCTTCTGCGCGAGGACGAGCAGGCGGGGGCACAGCTCCGCCATCACGCGGCCCTGCTGGGCGATCTCGTAGCGCGGGTGGATGGCCGACAGCTTCACCGAGATGCCGGGGCTGGTGAGCATGCTGCGGGTGCCGCGCGCCTTGCCGATGGAGTCGATGGCGCGGGCGTAGGTCTCCTGGTAGCGGTCGGCGTCGGCCTGGGTGCGCGCCGCCTCGCCCAGCATGTCGTAGGAATAGCGGTAGCCGAGCTTCTCGGGCTCGCGGGCGCGGTCCAGCGCCTCCTCGATGGTGCGGCCCATGACGAACTGGCGGCCGAGGATGCGCATCGCCTGCATCATCGCCTGCCGGATCACCGGCTCGCCGGCCCGGCTCACCAGCCGGTCGAGCAGCCCGGCTGGCTGGCGCTGGTCGGTGTCGTCCAGCCGCACCACCTTGCCGGTCAGCATCAAGGCCCAGGTGGAAGCGTTGACGAACAGGCTGTCGGCCTTGCCGAGATGGCGGGTCCAGTCGGCGCCGCCGATCTTGTCGCGGATCAGGCTGTCGGCGGTCTCGGCGTCGGGGATGCGCAGCAGCGCCTCGGCGAGGCACATCAGGGCCACGCCCTCCTTGGTGGACAGCCCGAACTCCTGCAAGAATGCGTCGAGCGCGCCGAAGCGCGGCCGGGTCTCCCGCACCTTCTCCACCAGCCGGGCGGCGCTGTCCATCACGCGGCGGCGCGCCTCGGGCGGCAGCGAGGCGGCCTGGATCAGCCCGTCGACCACCCGCGCCTCGTCGGCCCGGTAGGCGGCGGTGATGGCGGCGCGGTCCGGACGCAGGGCGGGGAACTCGGCGTGTGCAGGCATGGGGGCGATCCATCGCGGATGTGGTGAAGATAATTCAGTATAGAAAGAACGACGCCGATGATGGTACGTTTGATAAGGGAACGAACGGAATTTACTCCTTAATAGCAAGAATTCAGCCGAAGAAAGTTCAGATCGCACCGTGGACCGCAACCTCGACCCCACCGACCTGAAGATCCTGCGCGAATTGCAGGAGGACGGGCGCCTCAGCAACGTCGAGCTGGCGCGCCGCATCAACCTCAGCCCGGCCGCCTGCCTGGAGCGGGTGAAGCGGTTGCAGAACGACGGGGTGATCCAGCGCTACGTGGCGCTGCTCGACCCGCACCGGCTCGACGCCGGGATGCTGGTCTTCGTGGAGGTCGTGCTCGACCGCACCACCCCGGACAATTTCGACGACTTCAAGAGCACGGTCCTGCGCATGCCGCAGATCATGGAGTGCCACATGGTGGCCGGCGGCTTCGACTATCTGGTCAAGGCCCGCGTGCGCGACATGAACGAGTATCGGCTGTTTCTGGGCGAACTGCTGTCCACCGCACGCGGCGTGCGCGAGACCCACACCTACGCGGTGATGGAGGAGGTCAAGAGCGTCACCGCCATCCCACTCGACGGGCTGATCCGCTGAGGCCCCGGCCCGCCGACTCTGGCGCAAGCCCCAAGACGGCGTCCAAGACAGGCGGGGCCGTTCCACGCCGGGACAATGCCCTTTTCCCTCCTCAAAAGCACGAGCCTCTCGTTTCATGGAGAGGAATATTCCCGCCAATGGGAAGATCAGCCCACGGCGGCGATTCTTCTCGTTGCAAATCCGTACGGAAAACGCCCTTGACCGCCTGTTTGCATCAAAAGTACGATTGTTTGACGCGAGAAAACGCGCATGAAATCATCGAAAGAGAGTGCGCCGAATGACTGATGGTGTGGAAGTTGCTCTTCCGAACGCGGTTGACGTTCACGTGGCCTCCGAAGACGGCCTTCTTCTTGTGTCGAACGCGACCGCTGTCGTGATCACCGCCAGCATCGGCGCGATCACGGTGAAGGTCAACGTGGACCGGGAACGCCCGGCCTTCGTGGAAGGCGCCCATTACAGCGTCGGCGGCCAGTTGAACGGCAAGGGCGAATTCGCCCTGCCCAAGGCGGTGTTCAAGGGCTATGGCCTCGGCCCCGACGACCATGTGGCCTCGTTCCTCGGTCAGGTCGTCGTTCCGAAATAACGCGGCCCCGCAACCGGCCGATGAAAACGCCCTGCGGTGCCGTCCGCGGGGCGTTTTGCCGTTCCGGACCGTCTGCCCGCTGCCGTTCCTGCGGTCGATAGACTCCGAAGCGATTCCCGTTTTGCAGAGGTTTGTTCTTTCCAGACGCAAAATGCGAGGGAAGGAAGCGCCCCCGGTTCCAAATTTTCCGGCGCGCGCCGTGCGTTTCCATATCTTTATGGTTGCGGTCCCAACGGTATGGCGCTTGCATTTGGACCGAACCGGTCGTGCCGGGGATGGTTCGTGTCGGAAACGCTTCGCGATACGATCCCGCCTCCCGGCACAGGCTTGCGGGAAAACGGGGAAGCAGGACAGAATCATGCGCGTCAACGAACCGATCACCGACACCGAGATCCTTCTGACCGATGGCGTGCCGCTCGTTTCCCGCACCGACACCGGCGGCCGGATCACCTTCGTGAACGCGGCCTTCGCGGCCATCAGCGGCTTCACCGAGGAGGAACTGCTGGGCGCTCCCCACAACCTCGTGCGCCATCCCCACATGCCCAAGGAGGCCTTCGCCGATTTGTGGGCGACGGTCAAGGCGGGCGATCCCTGGGAGGGTCTGGTGAAGAACCGGACCAAGGGGGGCGATTTCTATTGGGTGCGGGCCAACGTCACGCCGGTGGTCGAGAACGGGGCGGTGACGGGCTACGTCTCGATTCGCTCCAAGCCGTCGCGCGACGAGGTCGCGGCGGCGGAGACGCTCTACGCCGCGCTGCGCGCGGGCAAGGCCAAGGTCGACCTGTCGCGCGGCGAGCCGGTCGCGCGCGGGATGCGCCGTCGCCTCGCCGCCGCCGGGTCGAGCATCGGTGGGCGGCTGTCCGCCATCTTCGCCCTGCTGATCCTGGCGATGCTGCTGGTCGGCGGGCTGGGGCTGGGCGGCATGGCGGAGTCCAACTCCGCGCTGAAGCGCGTCTACGCCGACCGCACGGTCGCCGCCGGCAAGTTGGGCGACATCCTGGCGCGCATGGCCGAGACCCGGCAACTCGTGACCTTCCTGATCCTCGACACCCGCGACGGCGCCGAGCCGAAGATCGTCGCCGACCGGATCAGGCAGGTCGAGGCCAACATCGAGAGCATCGGCGGGCTGTGGGGCGAGTTCAAGGCGACCGCGCAGTCGCCCGAACAGGCCGCCATCGCCCAGCGCTTCGAGGACCAGCGCGGGCGTTTCGTGCGCGACGGGCTGAAGCCGGCGCTGGACTTCGCCAAGGCGGGCGACGCCCTGCCGCTGGAGACGCATGTCCGCCGCAAGGTGCTGCCGCTGTTCGACCTCGCCTACGCGACCAACCGAGAGCTTCTGGCCCGCCAACTGGCGTCGGCGCAGGCCGAATCGGCGCAAGCCGAGAGCGACTTCGACAGCCGCGTGGTCGAGATCTCCATCGCGGCCGTCGTCGCGGCGCTCGGCGCCGGGCTGCTCGGGCTGGTGCTGCTGCGCACGGTGCGGCGCCCGCTGCGCAGCCTGGAGGGCAGCTTCGGGCAGATCGCGCGTGGCGACCTCGTCAGCCCGCTGGCGCCCATCGGCGTGCCGGAGTTCAAGCGCGTGGCGTCCGAGTTGCGGGCGATGCGCGCCAAGCTCGCCTACGGGCAGCACGAGAAGCAGGAGATGGAGGCCCGGCAGAAGGATCTGACCCGGCAGGCCCTGCTGGAGACCTGCAAGGCCATCGAAAGCGACCTCGACGCCACCTGGGTCGGGGTGGAGCAGGCGGGCCAGCGCGCCGGGGCCGGGTTGCAGACCCTGATGGACTCGCTGGGCGTGGTCCGCGAGAACACCGTGGTCGTCTCGGCCGCCTCGGAACAGGCGAGCGCCAACGCCGCCTCCGTCGCCGCCGCGACCGAGGAGTTGAACTCCGCCGGGCACGAGATCGCCCGGCAGGCGGCGCGCTCCAGCGAGGTGGCGCGCAAGGCGGTGGACAGCGCGCGGGATTCGGCGGCGGCCATCGAGCGGATGGAGGTCGCGACCGAGCAGATCGGCAAGGTCGCCAGCCTGATCAACGAGATCGCCGGCCAGACCAACCTGCTGGCGCTCAACGCCACCATCGAGGCGGCGCGCGCGGGGGAAGCCGGCAAGGGCTTCGCGGTGGTGGCTGGCGAGGTGAAGAATCTGGCCGGGCAGACCGCCAAGGCGACCGGCGACATCGCTCACCAGATCCAGGAACTCAAGCAGGCGGTGGACGGCAGCGTGTCGTCCATCCGGACCGTCATCGCCGTCATCCAGGAGATCGACGAGGCCGCCACCGCCACCGCCGCCGCGGTGGAGGAGCAATCGGCCGCCAACGGCGAGATCGGCCGCAGCGCCACCAACTCGGCCGGCGGCGCCTCGCAGGTGTCGGGCAGCGTGCTGCGCATCCGCGACCAGGCCGACGAGATCACCGGCGTCGCGATGGACGTCAGCCGCCGCATGACCGACACGCAGACCGCCGTGTCCGACCTGAAGCGGCGCCTGGTCATCGCGCTGCGCCAGTCGGTGGCCGGCGACCGCCGGACCTCCGACCGCATCCCCTGCGAGGAGGCGGTCACCCTGGCGATTGGGAGGGCGATCGGCGGAGAGCGCAAGTCCACCACCATGCTGGATCTGTCGCTGGACGGGCTGCTGCTCGACCCCAAGGGGCTGCCGGAACTGACCGAGCAGACGCGGGTGACGGTGTCCCTGCGCGACGCGGGCGATCTGCCCGCCGTCATCGCCGGGCACAGCGACCTCGGCCTGCATCTGGCCTTCCGCAACCTGTCCGAACCGCAGACCGAGGCGTTGGAGACGCATTACCGCAAGCTGGTCGAGGCCGACACCCCCTTCATCAAGACCGCGCAGGACGCGGCGGCGGCGCTGACCAAGGCGCTGGAGTCGGGCTTGGCGACCGGCGCCATCAGCGAGGCGGCGCTGTTCTCGACCGAGCTGACCACGATCCCCGGCACGGCGCCGGAGCAGCACCTGTCCCCCTTCACCGAGCTGACCGACCGGCTGTTCCCGGCGATCCAGGAATCGGTTCTGGGCTCGAACCCGCGCTTCCAGTTCTGCGCGGCGGTCAACAGCATCGGCTACCTGCCGACCCACAACGCCCGCTATTCCGAACCGCAGCGGCCGGGCGAGACGGACTGGAACGCGGCGCACAGCCGCAACCGGCGGGTCTTCGCCGACCGCTCCGGTCTGGCGGCGGCGCGCAACACGCGGCCCTTCCTGCTGCAATCCTACCGACGCGACATGGGCGGCGGGCAGATGGTGCGGCTGAAGGAGGTCGACGCCCCGATCGTCGTCCGTGGCCGTCACTGGGGAAGCCTGCGGCTGGCCTATCGGGCGTGAAAAGCAAGGGGGTGTCGGCTCCGGATGCCCCCTCCCCATCCCTCCCCCGCTTCGCGGGAGAGGGGGCTGGAGCTTTGCAAGGGGCCAGCGGCAGGTCCCTCTCCCGCGAAGCGGGGGAGGGTCAGGGAGGGGGTGTCGAAGCCGACACCCCCCTCACGACCCAACCCGCTCCGGCACCAGCACGGCCCCGCAGATCGTCCGCACCGTCTCGGCCCGCTCCGCCGCCGAATTGCTCGCCAGCAGCCCTTGTCCGAAGGCGAAGGCGTAGAACAGGTAGGCGCGGGCGAAGGACTGGTCGGGCGGCAGGCCCAGCGCCGCGAACAGATCGCCGACGCAGCGCAGCCGTTCCCGGTCCACCTCCGCGATGATGCCTTCCGCCTCGGGCGCCCGGCGCGCCCAGTCGCGCACCGCCAGCTCGATCGCCATGCCGCGCGGGTTGCTGCCGTTGTAGAGCGCCAGCAGGTCGTGCAACTGCTTGGTCGGCTCGCGGCCGTCCAGCCGGGTCTGTTCCTTGATCGCGGCGATGCGCCCCTGCTTCCAACTGTCGAGCAGCGCGTCGAGCAGCTCGGTCCGGTCGCGGAAATGCCAGTAGAAGCTGCCCTTGGTGACCTTCAGCTTCTTCGCCAGCAATTCGATCCGCACCTGATCGACGCCGCCCTCGGCCAGCGCCGAAAAGGCGGCGGTCAGCCAGGAGTCGCGGGTTTTCGTTTTTGGTTCCATCGCCGCCGTTCACCGTTCCTCGCCCTGGACGATCTATAGCCGAGAAGGAGCCGGTTGGGCAGCGTCGCCGCCCGTTTCCCGCCCCCTTCGCCGCCCCGTCATTCGCCTTCCTGCATCGGGATCGCGTCGGACGCCCGCCCCCGGTAATGGATGCTGCCGTCCCCGTCCAGGAAGGCCCAGTCGCCCGTCAGGTAGTAGCGCCGCCCGTGGCGGAAGCGCCGGGCGGTGCGGTCGGGATCGTTGGCGTAGGCCTCGAACCAGAAGAGCGGCGAGTTCTCCACGTCGATGGCGATCTCGCCGGCCCCGCCGACCGGCGCCTCGGCGCCGCCGTTGTCCAGCACCACCACGCGGAAGCCCGGCATCGGCCGCCCGAGCGAGCCGTCGCCCGGCCGGTCGCCGCCGTCGGGGTCGTAGCGGTTGACGATGAAGATGCCGGTCTCGCGCTGGCCGTACTGGTCGAGCAGCGGCACCTTCACCGTGCGGTTGGCCCAGGCGATCAGGTCGGCCGGCAGCGGCTCCCCCACCACCGACAGGATGCGCAGCGCGAACTGGTGCTCGCCCGCCGGATCGGCGCCGTGCCACGCGCGGATCTGCGACGGGGCGGCGGTCAGGTTGGTGACACCGTATTTGGTCAGCATCCGGTAGCCCTGCCGCACGTCGTAGGGGCCGTCGCAGAAGATCGTCGTCCGCCCCAGCAGCAGCGGCCCGACCAGCCCATAATAGACCCCGTAGGCCCAGCCGGGATCGGCCATGTTCCAGTAGATGTCGTCGTCGCGCAGATCGAGGCCGATGCGCATGTACTGCTCGATCCCCGACAGCGCCTTGACCGGCATCGGCACGCCGAGCGGCGTCGGCTCCGATTCCGAGGTGTAGATCAGGGCAAAGGCGTCGCTTTCCCGGTAGCGGGCGACCTCGCTCCGGGGCTCGGCGGCGTGCAGCGACGACCAGAAGGGCGTCACCTCGGGGCCGAAGGCCTCGTCGCCCTCCACCGTCACCACGGGCCGGGCGTTGTCGCGCGGGATCTTGCGGCGCAGGAAGCCGTTGGTGACGATGGCCGCAGCATGGCTGTCGGCCAGCCGGTAGGCGACCGCCGAGGCGGTGTAGGTGGTGAACAGCGGCATGTAGACCCCGCCCAGCCGCCAGATCGCCAGCGCCGCGATCAGCAGCTCCGACCCCTTGGGCAGCAGCACGGCGACCCGGTCGCCCGGCCCCACCCCCATGCCGGCCAGCACCGTGGCGAAGCGCGCCGAATCGCGGGCGAGCCGGGCGAAGCTCAGCTCTGTCGTCTGGCCCGCCACGCTCTCGTGCAGCAGCGCGGCGCGCGCCCCGTCGGCGGCGCGGACGTGGCGGTCGCACAACAGGGTCGCCAGCGCGATGGCGTCGCCCCGGTATTCCGGCCGCAGAAAGGCCGAGGGGCGGGCCACCGCCTCGGGCGGCTGCGGGACGGCGGGCGGAGCCGGGGCGGGCGGTAGCGGCGGGCGGTGGCGGGCGGCGGCCAACTGCCCCAGCGCGTCGAGGTCGGGGCCGGGGTGGTAGCGCCGGCTGCCCGCATCCTGCTCGATCAGCCCCTCGCGGGCGAGTGCCGTCAGCAACCGGTGGGTGGTGGCCTTGGACAGCCCCGCCCCGGCCATCAGGTCGGCCAGCCGCGCGCCCTCGGGGTCGGAGGCGGCGACCGCGCGCAGCAGGGCGATGGCGCGCTCCAGACTTTGCGTGCCGCCGGCGGCGGCGGGGGTGGGCGTGTCGGTGTCGATCGTCATGATGGTCCACAATATGGACTGATCGGCCCGACGGAGCCAGAAAAAACATGCGCTGGCGGAATGTCAGTGTTGATAACAGAACGGATCACGGTATATGATGCCCATGTTGCCCCAAGAGAGGTCCACAATATGGACCCAACCGGCCAAGCAAGAGCCGGCGCAGGCGTTCGAGAAGCCGAACCAACAGCAACGGAGGAGGAAATGTCCGGCGCGCCCGTCGCATCGCACCGTGGCCACGCATCATCGGCCCCCGCCAGCAAGAACGCGTCTTCCACGGCGGAGACCATCTTCGAGGCCAGGGGCGTGAATCTGCGCTTCGGCGGCGTGCAGGCTCTGACCGACGTCAGCTTCGGCATCCGCAAGGGTGAGTTGTTCTCCATCATCGGACCGAACGGTGCGGGCAAGACCTCGATGGTCAACTGCATCTCCGGCCGCTACAAGCCGACCGACGGCAAGGTCTATTTCAAGGGCCGCGACGTGACGGGGATGACCCCGAACCACCGCGCCTCGCTGGGCATCGGCCGCACCTTCCAGAATCTGGCGCTGTTCGGGCACATGACCGTGCTCGACAACATCATGGTCGGCCGCCACCACCTGCTGAAGAACAACTTCCTCACCGGCTCGCTCTACTGGCTGACCGGTGCCCGCAAGGAAGAGCTGGCCCACCGCCGCGAGGTCGAGGAGATCATCGACTTCCTCGAAATCCAGCACGTCCGCAAGGCCACCGCCGGGACTCTGTCCTACGGCCTGCGCAAGCGGGTCGAGCTGGCCCGCGCCATCGCGCTGAAGCCCGACCTGATCCTGCTCGACGAGCCGATGGCCGGCATGAACCTCGAAGAGAAGGAGGACATGGCCCGCTACATCGTCGACCTCAACGAGGAGTTCGGCATGACCGTGGTCATGATCGAGCACGACATGGGCGTGGTCATGGACATCTCGCACCGGGTGATGGTGCTGGAGTTCGGCAAGAAGATCGCCGAGGGCATGCCCGAGGAGGTGCTCGCCAACCCGCGCGTCCGCCGCGCCTATCTGGGCGAGGACGACGAGGACGAAGCGGCGCCCGCGACCGCCGTTCGGAAGGAGGTCGCGTGATGGCCGGGAACAAGGCCGTGGGATCGAGCATGAACCTGCCCGATCTCGCCGTGAACGACACGCTGGCGAAGCTGGTCACCCTGCACGCCCGCGAGCATGGCGACGAGATCGCCATGCGCGAGAAGGATTTCGGCATCTGGCGCACCTTCACCTGGTCCCAGGTCCACGCCCGCATCCGCGCCTTCGCGCTGGGCATGACCAAGCTGGGCGTGGTGCCGGGCGAGGTGGTCGGCCTGCTGGGCGACAACCGGCCCGACTGGGTGATGGGCGAGGTCGCGACCCACGCGCTGCGCGGCTACAGCCTGGGCATCTACCGCGACGCGCTGGACGAGGAGGTCGCCTACCTCATCACCTACGCCGACGTGAAGGTGGTCTTCGCCGAGGACGAGGAGCAGGTCGACAAGCTGCTGAACCTCGCCGAGCGCCTGCCGACGCTGAAACACATCGTCTATTCCGACCCGCGCGGCATGCGCAAGTACACCGACCCGCGCCTGCTGCCGGCGACCGAGCTGGTGGCCATGGGCGAGGCGCTGCACGCGCAGCAGCCCGACCTCTACGAGCGCATGGTCGCCGCCACCAGGGGCGACGAGGTGGCGATCCTCTGCACCACCTCGGGCACCACCTCGAACCCGAAGATGGCGATGCTGCCGGCGGGCAACCTGATCCGCCACGTCGCCAGCTACCTGTCGGTCGATCCCAAGGGGCCGGAGGACGAGTACGTCTCGGTCCTGCCGATGTCCTGGATCATGGAGCAGGTCTACGCGGTCGGCATGGGCATGGTGTCGCGGATGCGCGTGAACTTCGTCGAGGAAGCCGAGACGATGATGCACGACTTCCGCGAGATCGGGCCGAGCTTCGTGCTGTTCGCGCCGCGCCTGTGGGAGGCCATCGCCGCCGACGTGCGCGCCCGCATGATGGACGCCTCGCCCTTCAAGCAGAAGATGTTCGAGCTGGGCATGAAGCTGGGGCTTGAGGCGCTGGCCAAGGGGGAGCGTTCGGCCATCGCCGACCACATTCTCTTCAAGGCGCTGCGCGACCGGCTGGGCTTCACCAACCTGAAATCGGCCGCCACCGGCGGCGCCGCGCTGGGGCCGGACACCTTCAAGTTCTTCCAGGCGCTGGGCGTGCCGCTGCGCCAGATCTACGGCCAGACCGAGACGATGGGCGCCTACACCGTCCACCGCGCGGACGACGTGGATTTCGACACGGTGGGCCTGCCCTTCGACGCGGGCGTGCAGGTGAAGGTGATCGACCCCGACCACAACGGCGTCGGCGAGATCGTCACCACCCACCCCAACATGTTCGCCGGCTATTACCGGAACGAGAACGCGACCGTCGCCGACGTCCGCGACGGCTGGATGCACACGGGCGACGCCGGCTACTTCAACACGAAGGGCCATCTGGTCATCATCGACCGCATCAAGGACATCGCCACCACCGCGAAGGGCGACCGCTTCAGCCCGCAATACATCGAGAACAAGCTGAAGTTCAGCCCGTATGTGGCCGAGGCGGTGATCCTGGGCGACAAGCGCGACCACCTGTCGGCGATGATCTGCATCCGGCTGTCGATCCTGTCCAAATGGGCGGAGAAGAACCGGATCGCCTTCACCACCTACGCCGACCTGTCCTCGCGCCCCGAGGTCTACGAGCTGCTGCGCAGCGAGGTCGAGCGGGTGAACGCCACGCTGCCCGAAGCCCAGCGCATCGCCAAGTTCCTGCTGCTCTACAAGGAGCTGGACGCCGACGACGGCGAGCTGACCCGCACCCGCAAGGTGCGCCGCAGCGTCATCGGCGAGAAATACGGGACGATCATCGAGGCGATGTACGCGGGCCAGCCCAAGATCGACGTCGACACGATGATTTCCTTCCAGGACGGCACCAAGCAGCGCATCCGAACCACGCTGACCGTCATCGACCTCGTGCCGGTCAAGGCGAAGACGCCGCAGCCGGTCGCGGCGTAAGGGGACACTTTCATGACCCTTTTCTTCCAGCTTCTCGTCAACGGCCTGATCGTCGGCGCGCTGTACGGCGTGGTCGCCATGTCGTTCGTGCTGATCTACAAGGCCAGCCGCATCGTCAACTTCGCCCAGGGCGAGTTCCTGCTGATCGGCGCCTGGACCTGCTGGTGGCTGCTGACCTCCTGGCAGCTTCCCTTCTGGCTGGGCTTCCCGATCACGCTCGTCTTCATGCTGATCTTCGGCGTCGTGCTCCAGGTCGTCGTGCTGCGGCCGATGATCGGCGAGCCGATCATCTCGGTCATCATGGTGACCATCGGCCTGTCCATCGTCTTCCAGGCGGCGATGAAGTGGATGTTCGGCGTCTTCGCCAAGCCCTTCCCGCCGATCTTCGCCCACGCCACCATGGACGTCTTCGGGCTCCAGGTGCAGACGGTCTACGTCGTCTCGCTCGGCATCTCGATCCTGATCATGGCCGGCTTCGGCTGGTTCTTCAAATACTCGCGGCTGGGTTTGGCGATGCGGGCGACCGCCTTCGACCAGCAGGTGGCGCAGTCGCTCGGCATCTCGGTGCGCCAGATGTTCGCGATGAGCTGGGCCATCTCCGCCATGGTCTCGGCGGTGGCGGGCGTCACGGTCGGCGTCGTCAACGGCGTGTCCTCGGCGCTGTCCTTCTTCGGCATCAAGGTCTTCCCGGCGGTGATCCTCGGCGGGCTCGACAGCGTCATCGGCGCGGTCGTCGGCGGCCTGATCGTCGGCGTGCTGGAGAACGTGGCGCACTACCTGGACAGCCAGTGGCTGAACTGGGGCAACATGTACGAGATCGCCCCCTTCTACGTCCTGATCGCCATCCTGATGGTCAAGCCGTACGGCCTGTTCGGCACCAAAGACATCGAGCGCGTGTGAGGCCAAAATGGCGAACGTCAGCATCATCCCGAGCGGCGATTTCAAGACGTCCTACGGGACCGACACCACCATCTTCCCGACCACCACCAGCCGCAACTTCGCGATCCTCGGCGTGGTTCTGCTGCTGGCCTGCCCGGCCTTCATGGACCGCTACTGGCTCAGCCTGCTGATCCAGATCGGCTATCTCGGCATCGCGGCGCTGGGGCTGAACATCCTGGTCGGCTTCACCGGCCAGATCTCCATCGGCCATTCCGCCTTCTTCGGCTTCGGCGCCTTCGCGTCGGCCTGGCTCAACAACCGCTGGGGCGTCCCGGTGGCGCTGGCCATCCCGCTGGCCGGCGTGCTGACCACCGGCGTCGGGCTGATCTTCGGCGTGCCGGCGGCGCGGCTGAAGGGGCTGTACCTCGCCATCGCGACGCTGGCTGCGCAGTACATCCTGCAGGACTTCTTCGGGCGGGCCGACTGGTTCACCGGCGGCAGCGCCGGCACCATCGCCGAGCCGCTGACCGTCTTCGGCTTCGCCTTCGACACCGACGAGCGCTATTTCTATGTCGTGCTGGTGGCGATGGTGGTGATGTACATCCTCGGCACCAACCTGATGCGGACCCGCGACGGCCGCGCATTGGTGGCGGTGCGCGACCATTATCTCTCCGCCGAGATCATGGGCATCAACCTCACCAAGTACCGGACGATGTCCTTCGGCATCTCGGCCTTCTACGCCGGCATCGGTGGCGCGCTCTACGCCCACTATTTGCAGTTCGTCTCGGTCGAGAACTTCACCATCCTGTTCTCGATCCAGTTCCTGGGCATGATCATCATCGGCGGGCTGGGCTCGATCATGGGCACGCTGATGGGCACCGCCTTCATGGTGTTCCTGCCCGAGCTGATGCAGGCGCTCACCAAGATGGTCAGCGGCACCGCCATCGACACCGCGCTGAACCTCCGCGAGAACATCGCCTTCCTGCGCGAGATGTCGGTCGGCATCGTCATCATCCTGTTCCTGGTGTTCGAGCCCGACGGGCTGGCCCACCGCTGGAAGCAGATCAAGGCCTACTGGAAGCTCTACCCCTTCTCGCACTGATCCCGGTTTCGCAGACCCCGTTTCCGTCGGCATCCCAACAAACAGAATAGAATAGGGAGTAAACGCAGCATGACGTTCCAAACCGGCTCGCTGAAGACCGCGCTGTTCGCCTCCGCCGCCATCCTGCTGGGCACCGCCGCCACCGCGCAGGCCGACATTCCGATCGGCCACCTCGCCGACCAGTCCGGCGGCACCTCGGACGTCGGCGTTCCCTACGCGCAGGGCGTCTCCGACGCGCTCGCCTACATCAATTCCAAGGGCGGCATCAACGGCACCAAGATGGCCGTGGACTCCGTCGACTATGGCTATCAGGCGCCGCGCGCCATCAGCCAGTACAAGAAGTGGTCGTCGGGCAGCGACAAGATCGTCGCCCTCCAGGGCTGGGGCACCGCCGACACCGAGGCGCTGACCGCCTTCGTCGGCAAGGACGAGATCCCGGCCTATTCCGGCTCCTACTCCGGCCACCTCACCGACCCGACCGGCAAGGGCCCGCACGGCTCCAAGCCGGCCCCCTACAACTTCTTCTACGGCCCGTCCTATTCCGACGCGCTGCGCGGCATGCTGACCTGGGCGGCCGAGGACTGGAAGAAGAAGGGCGGGGCGGGCAAGCCGAAATACGTTCACATGGGCGCCAACCATCCCTTCCCGAACGCGCCCAAGGAAGCCGGCGAGCAGATCGCCAAGGAGCTAGGCTTCGACGTGCTGCCGGCGGTCCAGTTCGCGCTGACGCCCGGTGACTACACCGCCCAGTGCCTGACGCTGAAGGAGGCCGGCGCCAACTACGCCTATCTCGGCAACACCGCCGGCTCGGGCATCTCGGTGCTGAAGGCCTGCCAGACGGTCGGCGCCAAGGTGCAGTTCATGGGCAACGTCTGGGGCATGGACGAGAACGCCGCCAAGGCCGCCGGCGCCGCCGCCGACGGTGTCGTGTTCCCGATGCGCACCGCCGTGACCTGGACCGGCGACGCGCCCGGCATGGCGCTGATGAAGGAGATCTCCAAGGTCTCCGACGCGGCCGGCACCGCCTACCGCCCGGTGCACTACATGGCCGGCGTCTGCACCGCCTATTACATGAAGGAGGCGTTGGACTGGGCCGGCAAGAACGGCGGCCTGACCGGCCCGAACATCCGCAAGGCGATGTACCAGAAGAAGGACTGGGTTCCGGCCGGGCTGGAAGGCGTCTGCATCCCCTCGACCTGGACCGAAAACGACCACCGCGGCATGACGGCGGTCAACATCTACCGCGCCTCGGTCAAGGCCGACACCGGCGCCAGCGTCGACGAGTTGGTGAAGAACGGCTCGATCAAGCTGGAGAAGGTCGCCACCGAGGACGTGCCGCGCAAGCCGGAATGGCTCGGCTGGTAAGCCGCTCCACCGAGACGCCCCCTTCGCCCATCCGGGCGGAGGGGGCGGTTCCCGCCTCTTCCACTGCCGGTTTTTCACTGCCAGGTGCCGCATGCTGAACACCGCCACCGCCGCCCCGGTCGCGCCGCCGGTCACGACCGCCAAGAAGCTGATGCTGTCGGTCAACAACATCGAGGTCGTCTACAACGACGTGATCCTCGTGCTTCGCGGCCTCAGCCTGGAGGTGCCGGAGGGCGAGATCGTGGCCCTGCTGGGCGCCAACGGCGCCGGCAAGTCGACGACGCTGAAGGCGATCTCCGGCCTGCTGAAGACCGAGGACGGCGAGGTCACGCGCGGCGACATCACCTTTGCCGGCGAGCGCATCAACGGCATCGACCCCGACAAGATCGTCCGCAAGGGCATCTTCCAGGTGATGGAGGGCCGGCGCATCATCTCCGACATGACCTGCCAGGAAAACCTGCGCCTGGGCGCCTTCACCCGCCGCGACAACGGCGTGAAGGACGATCTGGAGATGGTCTACCAGTATTTCCCCCGCCTGAAGGAACGCACGGGCCTTGCCGGCTACCTGTCGGGCGGCGAGCAGCAGATGCTCGCCATCGGCCGCGCGATGATGGCGCGGCCCAAGCTGATCCTGATGGACGAGCCGAGCATGGGCCTGTCGCCGCTGATGGTGAAGGAGGTGTTCGGCATCATCCAGCAGATCAACCGGGATCTCGGCGTGACCATCCTGCTGGTGGAGCAGAACGCCCGCATGGCGCTCCAGGCCGCGACGCGCGGTTACATCATGGAGAACGGCAAGGTCGTGCTCGACGGCACCGCCGAGGAACTGCGCAACAACGAGGACGTGAAGGAATTCTACCTCGGCGGCGGCAACGAGGAGCGCAAGAGCTTCAAGAACCTCAAGAGCTTCAAGCGGCGCAAGCGCTGGATTTGAGGCGGGGCGCGCCGCCCCCTCCCTAACCCTCCCCCGCCTTCGGCGGGAGAGGGGACTGCCGCCGGATTTTTGCAAAGCTCCTGTCCCCCTCTCCCGCGAAGCGGGGGAGGGTCGGGGAGGGGGCAGCGCGGGCGACCCCTTAACGGACGAACGACCATGACCGACTTCTACGACGCGCTCGAAACCCGTTCCTCCGACCAGCGCGAGACCGAGCTGTTCGCGGCGTTGCCGGGCCACATCGCGCACGCCAAGGCCGCCGCCCCGCATTTCCGCCATCTGTTCGCGGACATTGACGCCGAGGCGATCCGCGACCGCGCGGCGCTAGCGACCCTGCCGGTGACCCGCAAATCGGAACTGATCGCCCTGCAACAGGCAGCCCCGCCCTTCGGCGGCTTGGCGGCGGTGGAGATCGGCCGTCTGGCCCGCGTCTTCGCCTCGCCCGGCCCGATCCACGACCCGGAGCCGCACGGCAAGGATCCCTGGCGCAGCGCCCGCGCGCTGTTCGCCGCCGGCTTCCGCGCCGGCGATCTGGCGCACAACTGCTTCGCCTACCACCTGACCCCCGCCGGCTCGATGTTCGAGACGGGCGCCCACGCCATCGGCTGCGCCGTCATCCCCGCCGGCACCGGCAACACCGAGACGCAGGCCCAGGTCGTCGCCCATCTGAAGCCGCGCGGCTACATCGGCACCCCCGATTTCCTCAAGATCATCCTGGAGAAGGGCGACGCGCTGGGGCTGGACACTTCCTCGATCCGCATCGCCAGCGTGTCGGGCGGCCCCTACCTGCCCGACGCCCGCGCCTTTTACGAGGCGCGCGGGGTGGACGTCTACCAGTGCTACGGCACCGCCGATCTCGGCATCGTCGCCTACGAGACCCAGGCCCGCGCCGGTCTGGTGGTGGACGAGAACGCCATCATCGAGATCGTCCGCCCCGGCACCGGCGACCCGGTTCCCGAGGGCGAGGTCGGCGAGGTCGTCGTCACCATCTTCAACCCGGCCTACCCGCTGATCCGCTTCGCCACCGGCGACCTTTCGGCGGTGCTGCCGGGGACCAGCCCCTGCGGCCGCACCAACAGGCGGCTGAAAGGCTGGATGGGCCGCGCCGACCAGACCACCAAGGTCAAGGGCATGTTCGTCCACCCCGGCCAGATCGCCGAGGTGCTGCGCCGCCACCCGCAGATCGCCAAGGCGCGCCTTGTGGTCGGCCGCCAGGACGCCAGCGACGTGATGACCCTGCGTTGCGAGGCGTTGGAGAGCGGCGAGGCCCTGTCCGCCGCGTTGCGCGACAGCCTGTCCACCGTGACCAAGCTGAAGGGGCTGGTCGAGTTCGTCCCCCCCGGCGGGCTTCCGAACGACGGAAAAGTAATCGACGACACAAGGGTTTAATGAATCACAACGGCGTTTGAACGGCGTCCGCCGCGTTCGACCGCCCGTGATTCGGCAGGGGCCGGGAATTGGGGTCAGGAATGCGGCGGACGCAAACCCGCCGCCCCTTGCCACAGCCGCCCCCATACGGTAACGTATGGTCAAGCAACGGATAATCGCCCAGGGGAGTGATACGCGCATGCTGTCCAATCAATACCCGAGCCTGAACTTCGACCTCGGCGAATCCGCCGACATGCTGCGCGATTCGGTCCGCAACTTCGCCGCCGCCGAGATCGCCCCGCTGGCCGAGGAGGTCGACCGCTCCAACGAGTTCCCCAACCACCTCTGGCGCAAGATGGGCGACCTCGGCATCCTCGGCGTGACGGTGGAGGAGGAGTACGGCGGCGCCGCCATGGGCTACCTTGAGCACGTCGTCGCGATGGAGGAGGTCTCCCGCGCGTCCGCCTCGGTGGGGCTCAGCTACGGCGCGCACTCGAACCTCTGCGTGAACCAGATCCGCAAGAACGGCACCGAGGAGCAGAAGCGCCGCTACCTGCCCAAGCTGATCTCCGGCGAGCACATCGGCGCCCTGGCGATGTCGGAGCCCAACGCCGGCTCGGACGTGGTGTCGATGAAGCTGCGCGCCGAGAAGAAGGGTGACCGCTACGTCCTCAACGGCACCAAGATGTGGATCACCAACGGCCCCGACGCCGACACGCTGGTGATCTACGCCAAGACCGACATCGCCGCCGGGCCGCGCGGCATCACCGCCTTCCTGGTGGAGAAGGGCTTCAAGGGCTTCTCGGTGGCGCAGAAGCTCGACAAGCTCGGCATGCGCGGCTCCAACACCGGCGAGCTGGTGTTCGAGGACTGCGAGGTCCCGGAGGAGAACGTGCTGGGCGGCGTCGGCCGTGGCGTCAACGTGTTGATGTCCGGTCTGGACTACGAGCGCGCGGTGCTGTCGGGCGGGCCGCTGGGCATCATGCAGGCTTGCATGGACATCGTGATTCCCTATCTGCACGACCGCAAGCAGTTCGGCCAGCCGATCGGCGAGTTCCAGTTGATGCAGGGCAAGCTGGCCGACATGTACACGATCATGAACGCCGCCAAATCCTACGTGTACACCGTCGCCAAGGCCTGCGACCGGGGCGAGACCACCCGCAAGGACGCCGCCGCCGCCATCCTCTTCTCCGCCGAGAAGGCGACCTGGATGGCTTTGGAGGCGATCCAGACGCTGGGCGGCAACGGCTACATCAACGAATACCCGACGGGCCGCCTGCTGCGCGACGCCAAGCTCTACGAGATCGGCGCCGGCACCAGCGAGATCCGCCGCATGCTGATCGGGCGCGAGCTGTTCAAGGAAACCGCGTGATCTGAGACCGTCCCTTCGCTTTTCATTTCCCTCTCCCTCCCGGGGAGAGGGTTAAGGTGAGGGGGAAGCACAGCGACCGGCGTCCGGCAGACGAAACCCCCTCACCCAACCCTCTCCCCGGGGGGGAGAGGGCCAAGACAAGAGCATCGAGGGAAGAGGAACCGACCACCATGAGCACCGACAGCATCGTCATCGCCGCCGCCGCCCGCACGCCGATGGGCGGCTTCCAGGGCGACCTGCAAGGGCTGACCGGCCCGCAGCTCGGATCGGCCGCCATCAAGGCGGCGCTAGAGCGCTCGGGCCTGCCGGCGGACGCGGTGGACGAGGTGTTCATGGGCTGCGTGCTGTCGGCCGGCGTCGGCCAAGCTCCGGCGCGCCAAGCCTCGCTCGGCGCCGGCATCCCCAAGGCGGCGGGCTGCACGACCATTTCCAAGGTCTGCGGCTCGGGCATGCGGGCGGTGATGTTCGCCCATGACGTCATCAAGGCCGGCTCGGCCAAGGTGATCGTCGCCGGCGGCATGGAGAGCATGTCGAACGCCCCCTATCTGCTGGACCGCGCGCGCGTCGGCTACCGCATGGGGCACGGCAAGGTGCTCGACCACATGTTCTTCGACGGGCTGGAGGACGCCTACGAGAAGGGCCGCCTGATGGGCACCTTCGCCGAGGAATGCGCGTCGAGCTACAGCTTCTCGCGCGAGGCGCAGGACGCCTTCGCCATCGAGAGCCTGAACCGCGCCCGCAAGGCGACGGAGAACGGCTCCTTCGCCGGCGAGATCGCCGCCGTGATGGTCAAGGGCCGCAAGGGCGACACGGTGATCGACAAGGACGAGCAGCCGCTGAAGGCCGACCCGGCCAAGATCCCGACGCTCAAGCCCGCCTTCGCCAAGGACGGCACGGTGACGGCGGCCAACGCCTCCTCAATCTCGGACGGCGGCGCCGCGCTGATCGTGACGACGCGCAGCGAGGCCGAACGGCGCGGCCTGCGGGTGATCGCCGAGATCAAGGGCCACGCCAACCACGCCCAGGCCCCGGCGCTGTTCACCACCGCCCCGGTCGGCGCGATGCGCACCCTGTTCGAGAAGACCGGCTGGAGCGCCGGCAGCGTCGATCTTTTCGAGATCAACGAAGCCTTTGCCGTGGTCACCATGGCGGCGATGCGCGACCTCGACATCCCCCACGACAAGGTCAACGTCCACGGCGGCGCCTGCGCGCTGGGCCACCCGATCGGTGCCTCGGGCGCCCGCATCATCGTGACGCTGCTGGCGGCGCTGGAGAAATACGACCTCAAGCGCGGCGTGGCATCCTTGTGCATCGGCGGCGGCGAGGCCACGGCCCTCGCGGTCGAGCGGGTGGGCTGAAACGGCGCGCTTGCCCCCTCCCTAACCCTCCCCCGCCTCTGGCGGTGGAGGGGACTGCCGCCGCCTCTGCACAAGGCCCCCTCTCCCGCGCAGCGGGGGAGGGTCGGGGAGGGGGCAAAGACGGCTCCCCAAAAAGAACGTCACGGGAAGGAACCCCCATGCACCTGACCGAAGAACAGACCATGGTCCGCGACATGGCCCGCGCCTTCGCGCAGGACCGTCTCGCGCCCACCGCCGCCGAGCGCGACCGCACCGGCGCCTTTCCCAAGGCGGAACTGGCGGAGATGGGCGGCCTCGGCCTGATGGGCATGCTGGTGCCGGAAGCCTTCGACGGCGCCGCCGCCGACCACGTCGCCTACGCGCTCGCCATTGAGGAGATCGCGGCCGGCGACGGCGCCGTCTCCACCATCATGAGCGTGCACAACTCGGTCGGCTGCATGCCCATCCTGAAGTTCGGCGACGCCGAGCAGAAGGAACGTTTCCTGAAACCGATGGCGCGCGGCGAACAGCTCGGCGCCTTCTGCCTGACCGAGCCACAGGCGGGATCCGACGCCTCGGCGATCAAGACGCGCGCCCGCCGCGACGGCAACCACTGGGTTCTCAACGGCACCAAACAGTTCATAACCTCGGGCGCCAACGCCGACGTCGCCATCGTCTTCGCCGTCACCGACCCCGAGGCCGGCAAGAAGGGCCTGACCGCCTTCATCGTGCCGACCGACACCGCCGGCTACACGGTGGCGCGCACCGAGGAGAAGCTCGGCCAGCACTGCTCCGACACCTGCCAGATCGTCTTCGAGGATTGCCGGATCTCCAGCGACCTGATGCTGGGCGCCGAGGGCGGCGGCTACAAGGTGGCGCTGGCCAATCTGGAGGGCGGGCGCATCGGCATCGCCTCGCAGTCGGTCGGCATGGCGCGCGCGGCGCTCGACCACGCGGTGCGCTACGCCCAGGAGCGCCAGAGCATGGGCGTGCCGATCATCCAGCACCAAGCGGTCGCCTTCCGGCTGGCCGACATGGCGACCCGCGTCGAGGCCGCCCGCCAGCTCGTGCTGCACGCGGCCTCCCTGCGCGACGCCGGGGTGCCCTGCATGAAGGAGGCGGCGATGGCCAAGCTGTTCGCCTCGGAGATGGCCGAGAAGGTCTGCTCCGACGCCATCCAGGTCCATGGCGGCTACGGCTACCTGAACGATTTCCCGGTGGAGCGCATCTACCGCGACGTCCGCGTCTGCCAGATCTACGAGGGCACCAGCGACATCCAGCGGCTGGTCATCAGCCGCGCGCTGGTCCAGTGAGCATCACCCAACAAACGCGTCAAAACACCGCAAAACGGGGAGGGTGACGGCATGACCGTCCTGAAGAGCGCCATCAACGCGCGCTCCGCCGAGTTCCAGACCAACGCCGACGCCATGGCGGCGCTCGTCGCCGACCTGCGCCAGAAGGTGGCCGCGATCCAGCAGGGCGGCGGCGCGAAGGCCCGCGACAAGCACCTCGCGCGCGGCAAGCTGCTGCCGCGCGAGCGCGTCCGGCAACTGCTCGACCCCGGCTCCCCCTTCCTGGAGCTGTCGCAGATGGCGGCGCACGAGGTCTACGACGACAACGTGCCGGCCGCCGGCATCATCACCGGCATCGGCAGCGTCGCCGGCCAGGAATGCATGATCGTCGTCAACGACGCGACGGTGAAGGGCGGCACCTACTACCCGCTGACGGTCAAGAAGCACCTGCGCGCGCAGGAGATCGCCCAGCAGAACAACCTGCCCTGCATCTATCTGGTCGACAGCGGCGGCGCCAACCTGCCCAACCAGGACGAGGTCTTCCCCGACCGCGAGCATTTCGGCCGGATCTTCTTCAACCAAGCCAACATGTCCGCCGAGGGCATCCCGCAGATCGCGGTGGTGATGGGAAGCTGCACGGCCGGCGGCGCCTATGTCCCGGCGATGTCGGACGAGGCGATCATCGTCCGCAACCAGGGCACCATCTTCCTCGGCGGCCCGCCGCTGGTGAAGGCGGCGACCGGCGAGGTCGTGTCGGCCGAGGATCTGGGCGGCGCCGACGTGCATTCCCGCACCTCCGGCGTCACCGACCATTACGCGATGAACGACCCCCACGCCCTGGCGATGGCGCGCAAGGTGGTGTCGAACCTGAACCGCACCAAGCGCATCGACCTCGATCTCCGCGAGCCGGAGGAGCCGGCCTTCGACCCCCGCGAACTCTACGGCGTCATCCCCAGCGACGCCCGCAAGCCCTTCGACGTGCGCGAGGTCATCGCGCGGGTGGTGGACGGCTCGCGCTTCGACGAGTTCAAGCCGCTCTACGGCACGACGCTGGTGACCGGCTTCGCCCACATCCACGGCTACCCGGTCGGCATCATCGCCAACAACGGCATCCTGTTCAGCGAATCCGCGCTGAAGGGCGCGCATTTCATCGAGCTGTGCTGCCAGCGCCGCATCCCGCTGGTCTTCCTCCAGAACATCACCGGCTTCATGGTCGGCCGCAAATACGAGGCCGGCGGCATCGCCAAGGACGGCGCCAAACTGGTCACGGCGGTCGCCTGCGCCAAGGTGCCGAAGTTCACCGTCGTCATCGGCGGCAGCTACGGCGCCGGCAACTACGGCATGTGCGGCCGGGCCTACAGCCCGCGCTTCCTGTGGATGTGGCCGAACGCCCGCATCTCGGTGATGGGCGGCGAGCAGGCGGCCGGCGTGCTGGCCCAGGTCAAGCGCGACGCGCTGGAATCCCAGGGCAAGAGCTGGCCGGCGGAGGAGGAGGAGGCGTTCAAGGCGCCGATCCGCCAGCAGTACGAGCACCAGGGCCACCCCTACTACGCGAGCGCCCGGCTGTGGGACGACGGCATCATCGACCCGGCGGACACCCGCATGGTGCTGGGCCTCGGCCTGTCGGCCTCCCTCAACGCGCCCGTGCCGAAGACTCCCTTCGGCGTGTTCCGGATGTGAGGGGACGGCCATGAGCGAGATCCTGATCGAAACCGCCGCCAACGGCGTCGCCACCGTCACCATGAACCGGGGCGAGGTTCACAACGCCTTCAACGAACAGGTCATCGCCGACCTGACCGCCGCGTTTGGCAAGGTTGGCGCCGACCCGGCCGTCCGTGTCGTGCTGTTGCGCGGCGTTGGGAAGAGTTTCTCCGCCGGGGCCGACCTCGGCTGGATGAAGAAGATGGCCGGCTACTCCCACGAAGAGAACCTGACCGACGCGATGGGCCTTGCCGGCATGCTGCGCGCGCTCGACGAATGCCCCAAGCCCACGGTGGCGGTGGTGCAGGGGCCGGCCTTCGGCGGCGGCGTCGGGCTGGTCTCGGCCTGCGACATCGCCATCGGCGTCGAGACCGCGACCTTCGCGCTGTCCGAGGTGCGGCTGGGCATCATCCCCGCCGCCATCAGCCCCTACGTGATCGGCGCCATCGGCGAGCGCGCCTGCCGCCGCTACTTCCTGACCGGCGAGCGCTTCTCCGCCGCCGAGGCGCACCGCATCGGCCTGCTGCACGAGGTCGTGGGTGCGGATGGGCTGGAGGCGGCGGTCGCGGCGACGGTGAAGAACCTGCTCGACAGCGCCCCGACCGCCGTGTCCGCCGCCAAGGAACTGGTCCGTGCCGTCGCCCGCCGTCCCCTGACCGACGCCGTGGTCCGCGACACCGCCGAGCGCATCGCCCGCCAGCGCGCGAGCGCCGAGGGCAAGGAGGGCATCGGCGCCTTCCTCGACAAACGCAACCCGTCCTGGCGGAGCTGAGATCACCATGTTCGACAAGATCCTCATCGCCAACCGCGGCGAAATCGCCTCCCGGGTCATCCGCACCGCCCGCCGCCTGGGCATCAGGACCGTCGCCGTCCATTCCGAGGCCGACACCAAGGCCATGCACGTCCAGATGGCCGACGAGGCCGTCTGCATCGGCCCGGCCCCGGTCGGCGAGAGCTACCTGCGCGGCGACGTCATCCTCGACGTCGCCAAGCGCACCGGCGCGCAAGGCATCCACCCCGGCTACGGCTTCCTGTCGGAGAACGCCGGCTTCGCGGCGGCCTGCGCCGAGGCGGGCGTCGTCTTCATCGGCCCGCCCATCGAGGCGATCCGCGTCATGGGCTCCAAGGCCGAATCCAAGCGGCTGATGGCCAACGCCGACGTGCCGCTGGTCCCCGGCTACCACGGGCAGGCGCAGGACTTCGCGACGCTGTCGGCCGAGGCGGAACGCATCGGCTTCCCGGTGCTGGTCAAGGCCTCGGCCGGCGGCGGCGGCAAGGGCATGCGCGTGGTGCGCGAGGCCGGCGAGCTGGCCGACGCGGTGGCCGGCGCCCAGCGCGAGGCCAAGGCCGCCTTCGGCGACGACAGCCTGCTGCTGGAGAAGTATCTCGCCCGCCCGCGCCACGTCGAGATCCAGGTCTTCTGCGACACCCACGGCAACGGCGTCTACCTGTTCGAGCGCGACTGCTCGGTCCAGCGCCGCCACCAGAAGGTGATCGAGGAGGCCCCGGCCCCCAACCTGCCCGACGATCTCCGCCGCCGCATGGGCGAGGCCGCCGTCGCCGCCGCCAAGGCGGTGAACTACGTCGGCGCCGGCACGGTGGAGTTCCTCTACGAGGACGGCGGCTTCTACTTCATCGAGATGAACACCCGCCTCCAGGTCGAGCATCCGGTGACCGAGAAGATCACCGGCCTCGATCTGGTCGAGTGGCAGCTCCGCGTCGCCTCCGGCGCCGAACTGCCGCTGCGCCAGGAGCAGTTGACGAGGCGCGGCCACGCCTTCGAGGCGCGGCTCTACGCCGAGGATCCCCAGCGCGACTTCCTGCCGGCCATCGGCACGCTGGTCCGCCTGCGCCCGCCCGCCGAGAACGACCACGTCCGGGTGGACACCGGCGTGCGCGAGGGCGATGCGGTGACCATGTTCTACGACCCGATGATCGCCAAGCTGATCGTCTGGGACGAGGACCGCGAGTCGGCGCTGCGCCGCCTGCGCGTCGCGCTGGCGGCCTACGAGGTGGTCGGCGTCACCACCAACATCGGCTTCCTCGGCGCCATCGCCGGGCACCCGGCCTTCCGCGCGGTGGAGATCGACACCGGCTTCATCGAGCGCCACCGCGCCGACCTGCTGCCGCCCCCGGCCCCGGTCGCCGACGAGGCGCTGGCCGCCGCCGCCCTGTCGGTGCTGCTGCGCCGCCGGAAGGAAACGCGGGAGTCGTTGCGCGCCCGTCCCGACCCGCATTCGCCCTGGCTGTTCGCCAACGGCTGGCGGCTGAACGAGGAGAGCCATTACGACCTGTCCCTGATGGACGGCGAGACCGCCCGCGCGGTGACCCTGCATTTCCGCCCCGATGGGTACGAGGTCGTGGTGGACGGCGGCGCCCCGATCCGGGCGACCGGCGTGTCCTTCGAGGACGGCGTGCTGACCGCCGGCATCGGCGGAGCGCGGGTGCGGGCGACGGTGGTGCAGCAGGGGCTCGACCTGACCGTGCTGATCGGCGGCGCCGTGTCGCGGCTGAAGCTGGACGACCCCAGCGCCCGCGCGGCGGAGCAGGAGGGCGGCTCCGGCCGTCTGACCGCGCCGATGCCGGGCACCGTGGTGCGCGTGCTGGTCGAGGCCGGGCAGGTGGTCGAGGCCGGCGCGCCTTTGATGTTGCTGGAGGCCATGAAGATGGAGCACACCATCAAGGCCCCGGCGGCCGGGACCGTCTCCGCCGTGAACTTCGCGGCGGGCGACCAAGTGTCCGAGGGCGTCGACCTGCTGGTTCTCGACATCGCGGAGGCCTGACCGATGATCCTGCCCAAATTCGTCCGCATGGTGGAGGTCGGTCCGCGCGACGGCCTCCAGAACGAGAAGACCATCGTCCCGACCGCCGTGAAGATCGCGCTGGTCGAGAAGCTGGCCGACGCGGGGCTGGGCGTCGTCGAGGCGGCCAGCTTCGTCTCCCCCAAATGGGTGCCGCAGATGGGCGACAGCGCCGATGTCCTGGCGGGCATCGCGCGCAAGCCCGGCGTGCGCTACGCCGCGCTGACCCCGAACCTGAAGGGGCTGGAGGGCGCCCTGGCCGCCAAGGCCGACGAGGTGGCGGTCTTCGGCGCCGCCTCCGAGAGCTTCAGCCAGAAGAACATCAACTGCTCCATCGCCGAGAGCCTGGACCGTTTCGCCCCCGTGATGGAGCGGGCCAAGGCGGCCGGCGTGCCGGTGCGCGGCTATGTCTCCTGCGTGCTCGGCTGCCCTTACGAGGGCGAGATCGCGCCCTCGGCGGTGGCCGACGTCGCGGCGCGCCTCTACGCCATGGGCTGTTACGAGATCTCGCTCGGCGACACCATCGGCACCGGCACGCCGACCAAGACGCAGACGATGATCGCGGCGGTCGCCCAGCACGTCCCGATGGACAAGATCGCCGTCCATCTCCACGACACCTACGGGCAGGCGTTGGCCAACATCCTGGCGGCGTTGCAGATGGGTGTGGCGGTGGTGGACAGCTCGGTGGCGGGGTTGGGCGGCTGCCCCTACGCCAAGGGGGCGTCGGGCAACGTGGCGAGCGAGGACGTGCTCTACATGCTGAACGGCCTCGGCATCGAGACCGGGGTCGATCTGGACCGGCTGGTCGCGGCGGGGGCGTTCATCAGCGACGCCATCGGCCGGCCGACGGCGTCGAAGGTGGCCCGCGCTCGTGGTTGTGCGTGAGGGCTGCCGTCGTGAGGGCGAAGGGCCGCACCCCCAAGGATGCGGCCCTTCGTGTCTCGAAAGACGGGCGCTTTTCCCGAACGTTCAGACCGCGAACGCCAACGTCCGGCGATGAAAGAAATAACCCGCCAGGGCCGCGACCGCCGCGGCGCACAGCACCAGCAGAAACAGCAGGCCGTCGTAGCCGAACGGCTGGATCACCAACGCACCAAGATAGGGGAACAGGTAGCGCGCCAGCAGATAGGACATGCTGACCGTAACCAGAACCTGCGACCTCATCGCGTCCGGCGCCTGGGCCGTCGCCTGGGCCTGGATCATCGGCACGATCAGGCCATAGCTGAGGCCGAACAGGATCGCCGAGGCGGCGTAGAAGGCGACCGACAGCGCGGCGCCGTACAGCAGCAGCATCGCGGCCAGCATGACGCCGCCGAGCGCCGGGACGGTCCGCTCGGGTGGAAAGCGGGAGACCAGAGTCCCGAGCGAGAAACGCGCCAGGATGATCGACGCGGTGAAGAAGACGAAGAAAACCTTGTGATCGATCCGGTTCGCCTGGGCGAAGCTGATCTGGAAGTTCGTCATGCTGGTGTAGATGCAGCCGCACAGCATCATCATCCCGAAGAAATAGACGCAGGGCAGGGCAAACACGCGGAAGATGGCGTTGCGATTGCCGTCGACGGACACCTCCCGGCTGACCGTCGCGTAGGATTCGTTCCCGCGCGCCACGAGCCACGACAGCAGGAAACCGGCGAAGCTCGTCAGGCAGGCCAGACCGTACAGCGCGCCGAAGGTCAGATTCAGATGCGCCATCGCGATGCTGCTGAAAATCGGCGCCAGGCCGATGCCCAGCGTGTTGAAGGCGCCGTAGAAGGCGAAGAATCGCGGCCTTTCCCGCGCTTCGACCATGGATGAGATGCAGATCGGGCCGATGGGCAGAAACAGGCCCCAACCCGCTCCTTGCAGAAGGGAGGCCGCGTACAGCAGCGCGTCCACATCCGCGTACCGGTGAGCCGCCACCGCGTAGAGGCCGCTTCCCAGGCAGAAGACCAGGCTGCCCGCCGGGGCCATGCGGCGCAACCCGAATCGCCGCAACAGCCAGTGCAGGGCGACTACGCAGGTGAGGGCGCCGACCGCGCCGACCGCGAAGATCTGCCCGAAGACGATCTCCGTCCGACCCTGCTGCTGGAGATGGATCGGCAGGGTCAGGAAAAGGCCGACGGAAAAGGTGATCAGGAAATTTTCGGCATACAAAAGTTTTTTTGCCAATTCGGTGTGCACGGAACTATCCATTTTGCGTGTTCGATCGAACGGACCGCCCGGACCGGTGGCGAAACCAGCAAGATTTTTCCGTTCAGGTTGAAGCACCGCACAGGCGCCGCCGAATAAGTGGCAAGCTGCAAAATGCCGAGCTTCGCGTTCTCAGCGCGAGGTGCCGGAGCGGCGCTCCGCGATCATCCCCATCACCTGCCACGCCACGCACACCGCCTGGATCCCAACCACCCCCAGCATCGCCAAACGATGGCCCTCCACCGCGTAGCCCGTCGCCGTCGGAAAGAACCCGAGCAGCCCGCCGATGGCCGGTTGCAGGGTGAAGGCGACGACGAACATCAGCAGGTTGACCGCCGTGTTGACCCGCCCGGCCAGCTCCGCCGAAAAGCGCTGGGTCAGCACGGAATAACCCATCACCGAGGCGCTGGCGAAATAGGCGTAGAGCGCCCAGCCCGCCAGCGGCGACAGCCCCAGATCCAGCGCCATCGCCCCCTGCACGGCGACGGCGGCGGCCACCCCGACCGTCTGAACCGCCAGCGGCGTCAGCCCGATCCGCCGCGCCGCGTCGGCGATCAGCCCGAAGGAGGCGTAGCCCGCCACCATCGCCACCGCCGCGTGTTGCAGATGCGTCGCCACGCCGATCCGGTCCATCGCCTCGACGTCGCGCAGCCATGGTCCCGCCCACAGGCTGATGTAGGCGAGGAACGCGCCCTGGACCGAGGCGCAGGTCGGCGCCAGCCGCCAGAAGACCGGGCTGCGCAGCACCGCCACCGTGCCGCGCAGCATCTCGCCCAGGGTGGCGCGCCCGCTGCCCTCCAGCCGCCGTTCCGGAACGGCGACGAACAGCAGCGCCGCCACCGCGACGGTGGCCGCCGCGATGCCGAGGAACAGTCCGCGCCAGTCGGTGATCTCCAGCAGCGCCCGCACCGGCGTGGTGGCGAAGACGGCGCCCAGCCCGCCGCAGGCCATGAACAGCCCGTTGACCAGCGGCAGCCGCTCGCGCGGCCACCACATCACGTTGGCGGTCAGCGCCGCCATCAGGCAGGCCGATACCCCCAGCCCGATCAGCGCGCGTCCCACGGCCAGCGCCGCCAAATCCCCGCCCAGCGCGAACAGCGCCGCCCCGGCCGCCGCGACCAGCAGCAACGCGGCTTCCACCCGGCGCGGCCCGTAGCGGTCGAGCAGCAGCCCGAGTGGCGGCTGGAACAGCCCGAAGGCGATGAAATAGGCGCTGGTCAGGAAGCCCAGCCCGGCCGCCGTGACGCCCAGCGCCGCCGTCAGCTCGTCGGCGATCACCGCGTTGACCGTGCGGTACAGGTAGGACAGGAAATAGGCCAGCGCGAAGGGCAGGAAGACGGTCAGGACGCGGCGGGCGACGCCGGGAACGGCGCTGCCCCGCGCGGTCGGGCTGGCGGCGGTCGTCTCGGTCACCGGCTTTGCTCCACGCGGCGTTTTCCGCCGCTGTTTCGTTGCGAGCGCGCGGACGGGTCCGCGCGGCATCTCAGGGCATCTCCCAGGGGGGCAGCTAACCGCAGCCGGGTTGCCCCGTCCAGCAAAACGTCTCCCAAATTGTTCGTGATGCGAACTTGACGCAGGCGGCGAAGCGGCGCAGGCTTCGTCCTGTGAAGAATGGTGCCCGACACGCATTGTTCGCACAGCGCCGACCGCCCTGACGGGCCGGCCGGATTGAAGGCTGGAGTTCAAGCGGCAACGACCCAATGGCCGCCTCCGCGCGGACCATGAACACAGACACGTTGCCCGTCCGGCTGACCGGCGGCGGAACCATCATCGCGTGGTTCCGCCGCCGATTGTTTTTGGGCCTTGGTCTTCCGCCGGTCCCACCCGCTCTCCCAACCCATCCCGCAACGCCTCACTCGCTTGTGATGCGTATGCCGTAAGTCGAACACACGCGTGACGGAGGGGCCGCGCGCCGCCTCGCTGCGTCGGTTGACCGGATTGGAGTTCTTTGATCCTCAGATGGTTAACAATTACCAATATCGATTGGGAATAAAACGAAAATCGAAGAAATACTGATCGGCTTTTGCAAAATGGGGGTAGGGGCTGTGGCTTTAACGGGCCATTAACCAGGTTGGTCTCAATTTAGGCCCATCAGACGCGGCCAGTTCACTCGATCACATGACGTAGATTTGACGTTGTTATCGCAGGGGACGCACCGCATGGCAATGGATCCCGGCGATCCGCTCCGTTTCCGAAAGGTCCGCCCCCATGACCGTGACGCGCGCCCTCCGCAAGGTGGCCGATGCCGGCGCCGACACGATCGGCCAGGCCCGTCACGCGGGCCTTCTGCTGGCGGTCCTGCTGCTGGCCGGCTGCCCCGGCACCACCGGCGCCCCCGGCGCCGGCTACCCGGACCCGTCCGCCATGGCGAACCGGGTGGCGGTGCCGCCGGTGCCACGCGTCAAGCCGGCCCCGCCGCCGGTCGCGCCGCTGGCGACCACCACGACCTCGGCCTCGGCTGTCGCGGCTCTGCCCGACCCGCTGGCTACCGAATTTCCGGCCGCTCAACCCACCGTTCAGACGGCCTCCACCCAACCTTCCACCCCCAACGCCGACCCCGACGCCCTCGTCGGGCTGGACGAAGTCCAGACACTTCACCTCCTGGGGTCCCCTGTTGCGCGGGAAGAGGCGCCGCCGGCCAAGGTCTGGCGGTACGCCAAGGGCGATTGCACGCTCAAGGTCTTCTTTTTCATGGATATGACCTCCTCCCAGGACTTCCGAGCCCTCTCCTACGACATGAAGAGTAGCCCCAATGTCCCTGATGCAGACCATCGATGCTTCGCCCAACTCCTCGCTCAAGCCGGCGCTCCCGGAAATTAAGGGGGGGATGTCCATGATGACCGATCCGACGATCGCCCGCATCGCCCTGGTGGACGATGACGATCTCTTCCGCGAATCCCTCAGCCTGAACCTGGGCGACGAGGGTTACGAGGTCCTCACCTTCGACCGTGGCGAGCCGGCTCTGGACTTCTTCGCGGCCGGCGGCTCGGTGGACATCGTCCTGCTCGACTGGCGGATGCCGAAGATGGACGGCATCGACGTCCTGCGCCAGATGCGGGCGCGCGGCATCGACGCCCCGGTCATCTTTCTGACCGTGCTGTCCGACCAGATCTATGAGGAAGCCGCTCTGGCCGGCGGCGCGCTGGACTTCGTCGAGAAGTCGCGCAGCCTGCCGATCCTGCTCAAGCGCATGCGCCTGATCCTCGACGCCCGCAAGGGCGCCAACGACGACGTTGCCGAGACCGCCGCGCCGCAGCCGGTCCACACGCTGGGCGAGCTGGAGCTGCGCCTGGACAACAGCCGCGCCTTCTGGATGGGCAAGCGCATCGACCTGACGCTGACCGAGTTCAACATCGTCAAGCTGATGTCGACCCGCCCGGAGGAGGACGTCTCCTACCGCGAGATCTACGATCTGGTGCACGGCAAGGGCTTCATGGCGGGTTATGGCCCTTCGGGGTACCGCGCCAACGTCCGTGCCTTCATCAAGCGCATCCGTCAGAAGTTCCGGGCGGTCGATGCCGGCTTCGGCTGCATCGAGAACTACCCCGGCTTCGGCTACCGCTGGGGCAAGGGCGAGGGCGGCGCGGCCCAGACCCGCGACGACGACTCCGCCACCGCCGAGGATGTGCTGATCGATGGCGCTGCTGCCGATTGAGAGCAAGATGCGGGCATCGGACCGCTCCCGGGGACACGCCACGGCCGACCGCTTGCGGTGGCTGTGGCGGTCGCTGGCCAGCCGGCTGGTCCTGCTGACCCTGGTCTTCCTGGCGGTTCCGGTCCTGCTCTACGACCAGTTCCAGCGGGCCGATGAAGCCACGCAGCTCTTGCTGCTGCACAGCGCCCAACGCCAGGGCGAACTGATCGCCCGCGCGATGGAGACCGAGCTGGCCGGGGTGGACCGCGCGGCGTTGCCGACGTTGAGCGGTACGCTGGCCCGTTTCGCCGATGAGCGCACGCGTTTGAAGCTGTTGGTCCGGCCGCGCGCCGGATCGGGGGCCGAAGCCTTCTACTACGTCGCCGCCGCCCCCAACCTGCCCACCGCCGATCTCGACGCTGAACGCCGGCTGCTGCTGGGGCAGGGGGTGTTGGACCGGCTGGGCACGAGTTGCGCCGGCAATTCCACGCTGGCGATGCGGGTGCCGCACGCCTCGGGCGGCGAGGAGGTCCTGTCCTCCATCACCCCGATCAAGACGACTTTCGGCTGCTGGGCGCTGGTGACCAGCCACGCGACGGAGGGCTACGTCGCCTCCTCGCTCGGGCGGCCCTATTGGCGGACTCCGGCGGTCCAGGCGGCGGCGGCGGTCTATCTGGCGATGGCGGTGCTGGTGCTGGCCGTGTTGGCCGGCGTTTGGCGCAACCTGCACCGCTTCGGCGACCTCGCCCGCAACATCGTCAACGGCGAAGAGACCGGCGGCGACAAACCCAACTCCTTCGCGGCCCGCAACACGGTTCCCGAACTCTCCGCCGTCGCCGAGGACTTCGACCGGCTGGTCGACACGCTGCGCGACAGCGCCCGCTCGCTGCGCCGCGCGGCGGAGGACAACGCCCACGCCTTCAAGACCCCCATCGCGGTGATCCGCCAGTCGGTGGAGCCGCTGCGCCGCGCCCTGCCGGCCGAGCATCCGCGCAGCCAGCGCGCGCTCGCCATGATCGAGAAGTCGGTCGACAAGCTCGACGGTCTGGTTTCCTTCGCCCGCCGGATGGACGAGGCGGCGGCGGACCTGCTGGCCCCGACCCGCCGCCGGGTCGATTTGTCCGGACTGGTGGAGCGGATGGCCAGCGGTTACACCGGCCTGCTCGCCGAACGGCAACTCCACATGCGCTCGCGGATCGACTCCGGCCTGACGGTGCGGGCCAGCGAGGAGACGCTGGAGACCATCGTCGAGAATCTGGTCGAGAACGCCATCAGCTTCTCGCCGGCCGACGGCGCCGTCAGCGTGCGGCTGACCCGCAGCGGTCCCTGGGCCGAACTGGTGGTCGAGGACGAGGGGCCGGGCGTCGATCCGGCCAATCTGGAGCGCATCTTCGAGCGCTACTTCTCCCAGCGCGAGCCGGGGCGCGGCATGCCGGAGGACGAGGCGGCGGCCCAGCAGGCCGGATCCACCCATTTCGGGATCGGCCTGTGGATCGTCCGCCGCAACATCGAGGCCTTCGGCGGGCGCGTCCGCGCCGAAAACCGCCCGACGGGCGGGTTCCGGATGACGGTCGCGCTGCCGGTCGCCGCTTAAACGCCACCCAAACCGTTGTCGAACGGGTGTCAGCACTCCGCATCCTGGGTCGGCATCAGGTCGTATTGCGGCTTGAAGCCGGGCTGCGCCCGGATGCGGGCCGCCCAGGCCTGGATGTTGGGGTATTTGGCGGCGTCCACCCCCGATTCCTCCAGAAGATCGATCCAGGGGAAGGCGAAGATGTCGGCGATGGTGACGCGGCCGCCCTCGATGAAGTCGTGGCCGGCGAGATGCTGGTCGAACAGGGCCAGCCCGTTGGCGGCCGAAGCTTCGACCCAGGGCAGGGCGTTGGGATCGCCCTTGAACTTGCGCAGCGCGCGGCAACGCTGCACCGGCAGCAGCACATCGGCCAGCCAACTCAGCCATTCGGCTAAGCGCAGTTTCTCGCCCGCGTCCCGGCCGCCGAACTGGCCAGTCTGTTCGGCCAGATAGGTCAGGATGACGCTCGATTCCGACAACGAACGGCCCTCGTGCACCAGGGTCGGCACCCGGCCGAAGCGGTTGATCGCCAGATACCCTGGCGTCTTCTGCTGCTGGGTCGGCAGATCGACGTGGCGGTACGAGAAGGGCAGGCCGGCCAGACGGAAGAACAGGGCGATGCGGGCCGCCGGCTGCGAGTTGACGTTTCCATACAGGGTGAAGGCGGCGGTCACGGTCTTTGGTCTCCTTCCGGTTGCGCGGCGTTGCGCCGCGTTTGTCGGAATCATGGACGGAACCCCGCAGCCGCGCCAGCGGAAACGGCGGCGCGGGCAAGAAGAGGTGTCAAGATACGGGTGTGTGTCGTGAAGTTCGAAATGCATAGATTTCAAAGGAATTCACCGCGCCAAGCTTGGCGGCGGCCGCGCCCGGTGATGACGGCGTGTCGCGGCAAAGACCCGATTCCACGCAGGTGATTGTTCCGATTGGGGGTATCCCGCATAGGACCGGGCGTGCCTTGACCACAACGCATAATTTCACTACAGAATTTTCCATCGAAACCCACTTTTCCTGATTATGAACCGGCTGCGGAGCCGGAGTTTTCTTTCCCGATGGCATGGACGCATGGACACGCTCGAAAAGACGCAATCGATTCTGGTGGTCGAAGACAACGTGCTGATGCGCAAGCTCTTCGTCCGCTGCCTGGAGGAAGGCGGCTACAACGTCGTCGAGGCGCTGGACGCCCGCGCCGCCCTGGATCTGATGCGCGACCTCCGGCCCGATCTGGTCGTCATGGACATCGTGATGCCGAACCTCTCGGGGGTGGAGCTGATCAAGCAGATCCGCGCCGACGCGGAGCTGTCGGCGACGCCGGTGGTGGCGGTGACCAATCTGGCCTCGCCCGCCGACAAGCGCCGGCTGGCCGACGCCGGCTTCAACGGGCACGTCTCCAAGCCGATCAAGCCCAAGGATTTCCAGGCGGTCGTCGCCGGCTTCCTCAAGCCCCCGGCCGACTGATCCCGAGCCGATCAACACCCCACGGGCGCCGGTGATCCGGGTCCGGCGGCGGCGCGTAGAAAACGTTCCGACACAACAGCAGGGGAAACCGCGAGCATGGCGCGTTATCTGGTCACCGGCGGTTGCGGCTTCATCGGCTCGCACCTGATCGAGCGTCTCCTGGCAGCCGGGCACGAAGTGCGGGTTTTGGACGACCTGTCCACCGGCAAGCGCGAGAATCTGTCCGAAGGCGTCCCGGTGACGGTCGGCAACGTCGCCGATCCGGCCGCCGTGGAGGCCGCGATGGCCGGCACGGACGGCTGCTTCCACCTTGCCGCCGTCGCCTCGGTCGACCGCTCGCGCGAGGCGTGGCTGGAGACCCACCACGCCAACCTGTCGGGCACGGTCGCCGTGCTCGACGCGGCGCGGCGCGCCAACCCCAGGGGGCCGGTGCCGGTGGTCTACGCTTCCTCGGCCGCCGTCTACGGCGACAACCCGAACATGCCGCTGACCGAGGACGCTGCGACCCGCCCGCTGTCGGCCTACGGCGCCGACAAGCTGGGCTGCGAGCTGCACGCGCGGGTCGCCGACGGGGTGCATGGCGTGCCGACGACCGGCTTCCGCTTCTTCAACGTCTTCGGGCCGCGCCAGGATCCGAAATCGCCCTATTCCGGCGTCATCTCGATCTTCGCCGGCCGCATCGCGCGGGGCGAGCCCATCACCGTCAACGGCGACGGCGAGCAGGTGCGCGACTTCGTCTACGTGAAGGATCTGGTGCGTTACCTGACCGCCGCGATGGACGACGCCAAGCCGGGCGCCCCGGTCTTCAACGTCTGCACCGGCAAGCCGACCACCGTGAACCGGCTGGCCGAAGTGCTGGCCGAACTGTCGGGCCGTCCGCTCGACCGCCGTTTCGGTCCGGCGCGCACCGGCGACATCCGTGTCTCCATCGGCGATCCCTCCCGGCTGGTAGCCGCCTTCGGCATGACCTGCGACACCTCCCTGGAGGACGGGCTGCGGGACACGTTGGCCTGGCTCGGGTGAGGCACCGATGATCGTCGGACGGCGCGCGGTGACGGGGGGCCTGCTGGCCGGCATGGCCGCGCTGGGCGTTCCCCGCTTCGGCCACGCCGCGCCGGCCGGCGATTCCTGGGCGGTCTACTACGCCGACAAGGAGTCGGCGCGGGCCTTCGAGTCCTACAAGCTTCTGGTCCTCGACAGCCGCACCCATCCGCCGCTGCGCCCGCTGAAGGACCGCGGCAAGACCCTGCTGGGCTACATCAGCGTCGGCGAGGTCGAGACCCACCGGCCCTGGTTCGCCAAGGTGAAAAGCTGGGGCATCCTGGACCAGGAGAACCCCAACTGGCCCGGCAGCTTCTACGTGGACGTCCGCGACCGCCGCTGGGTCAAGCTGGTGGTGGAGGAGCTGGTCCCGGCGCTGCTGCGCGACGGCTTCGACGGGGTGTTCCTCGACACGCTGGACAACCCGCCGCATCTGGAACGCACCGACCCCAAACGCTGGGCCGGCATGACCGAGGGGGCCGCGCGTCTGGTCCTGGCGATCCGCGCCAACTGGCCGCGCATCCCGATCATGCAGAACCGCGCCTACGAGATCCTGCCCAGGACCGCCCGCGCCATCACCCACGCGCTGGGGGAAAGCGTTTACGCCGGTTGGGATTTCGAGGCCAAGCGGCCACACTTGCAAAGCGACGAGGACTACAAGTTCCAGGTCGATGCGTTGAAGGCGGCCAAGGCGCTGAACCCGCAGCTCGGCCTCTATTCCCTGGATTACTGGGATCCGGACGACGCCGCCGGCATCCGCGCTCTCTACGCACGCCAGCGGGCCAACGGCTTCGCGCCCTACGTCTCTGTCGTCGAGCTCGACCGGCTTGTGGCGGAGCCGCCGCCGTGACGGGATTGCTCCGCGCCGTCTGCCTGATCCTGCTGCTGACGGGGGCCGCGCGGGCGGCGGAACCGGTGGTTCCGCGCACCGTGCTGGCCCTGGTCGACCTCCGCGAGGAGGAGATCATCCGGCTGACGCGGGTCCATTCCCTGGTGGAGATGCCACTCAATCATCTCGGCCTCTCGGTCGTCTACTGGAACGTGGCCGACGGCCTGCCCGACCTGTCGCGCTACCCCGACCTGCGCGGCGTCCTCACCTGGTTCACCGGGGAGCCCTTCGCCAACGCCGAGGCCTACATCGCCTGGGCGGCGGGGGCGATGGACCGTGGACTGCGTTTTGTCGTGTTGGGAGAGCCGGGGATCCGCGCTTCGGCGGGCGGACGGGCGGTGCCGATGGCGCTGGTCAACCGCTTCCTCGCCCGCTTCGGCCTGCGCGACGACGACGGCTACTCCGACCTCACCTACAAGTCCAAGCCGGTGTTGGCCGACGCGATGATCGGCTACGAGCGGAAGCTGATCGGCGTGCTGCCCGGCTACCCGCTGTTCCGCAAGACCGACGACCGGTTCGTCTCGCACCTCGTCATGCGGCGGGGCGGCGATCCGGGCAGCGACAGCCATCTGGTCGTCACCGGCCCGGCCGGCGGCATGGCCGCCGAGGGCTACACCCGCCATTACGACCCGGAGATCAACCGGCGGCTCTGGATCCTCGACCCTTTCGCCTTCCTCCGCGAGTCCTTCGCCACCGACGACCTGCCCAAGACCGACGTCACCACCCTGTCCGGGCGGCGGATGTATTTCAGCCACATCGACGGCGACGGCTGGCGCAACGTGACCGAGGTGGCCCCCTACGCCAAGGACAAGACGCTGTCCGCCGACATGGTGCGGATCGCGGCGATCGAGCCGTTTCCCGAGCTGCCGGTGTCGGTGGCCCCCATCGTCGGCGACGTCGACCCGGCCTGGAAGGGCACGCCGGAGTCACGCGGGGCGATGGACCGGCTGTTCGCGCTGCCGCAGGTCGAGCCGGCCAGCCACACTTGGACCCACCCCTTCCAATGGGCCTTCTTCCAGGACTACACCCCGCAGAAGGAAGCGGTCTTCAAGAGCCGCGAGGGCGACCCCGACGCCAGCGCGCTCGACAAGGTGCTGGGCCGCAACCGGCCGGACCACGCGGCCGAGGGCGGCGAGGGCGCCAACATCGGCCGCTACGCGATTCCCCGCGCCTATCTGGAAACCCCCTTCGACCTCGACCAGGAGATCGGCGGCGCGCTCGACTACTTCACCAAGGCGGCGCCGGGCGGCAAGACCGCGACGCTGGTGCAGTGGTCGGGCGACACCTCCCCCTTCGAGGCGGCGCTGGCGGCGGTGCGCAAGGCCGGCGGCCACAACATGAACGGCGGCGACGCGCGTTTCGACGCCGACTACCCCTCCATCACCACGGTGCCCCCGGTCGGTCGGGCGGTGGGGGCGGAGCAGCAGATCTACTCGGCCGGCAGCAACGAGAACACCTACACCGACCTGTGGACAAACCGCTTCTATGGGTTTCAAAACCTCGTCAACACGCTGCGCAACACCGACAGCCCGATCCGGCTGAAGCCGTTCAACATCTATTACCACATGTATTCCGGCCAGAAGGCGGCGAGCGTCAACGCGCTGCGCCGCAACCTGAGCTTCGCGCGGTCGTCGGAGCTGGCGCCGGTCGCCGCCTCCACCTACGCCCGCATCGCCGAGGGTTTCTACAAAGCCCGCTTCGCGCCCGCCGGGGAGCGCCCCGGAGAGCGGCGCTGGCGGGTGCTCGACCGGGGCGCGTTGAACACGTTGCGCTTCGATGAGGCGAGCTTCACCGCCGTTGACTTCACCCGCTCCACCGGGGTTCTGGGGCAGCGGCACGCCCAGGGCAGCCTCTACGTGGCGCTCGATCCCGCCGTGGCGGAACCGGTCGTCGCGCTGGTCGAGGTCGAGCGCGCCGACCTCGATCCGCCGGCGGCGCAGCCCTATCTGGTCGAGGGGCGCTGGGCCTTCTTTGGCCGCCAAACGGAGGGCAACGGCTTTCGCGTCGGCGCAACGGGCTACGGCGACGGTGCCATGGTCTGGCGCGTTCCGGCGCCCGGCCGCTACACGGTCAGCGCCGAGCGCGACGGCTCGGTGCTGTGGAGTGGTACGGCCGAGGCCGGCGCCGACAACCGGCTGTCCGTGACGGTGGCGGCTTCGGCGATCCGGCCGCTGACGCTGCGCGTCTCCCCCGTGGCGCGGTAGGGGCGGAGCCATGCGCACGAACCTCCTCGTCGTCCTGTTGGTCCTGCTGTTCGGCGGCGGCGCCAGCCTGCTGCTGATCCCGCGCGGCGGCGAGCTGGCCCTGCAGAAATTCCGCGACAACGACTACGAGAGCGCACGGGCCGATTACGAGAAGCGCTTCGCGGCGGGTGACCGCGGCGCCGCGACGGTGATCCCGCTGACCAAGCTGAATGTGGCCGAGGGCGAGGTCGAGGGCGCCATCGCCCTGATGGAGGATTTCGTCGCCCGCGCCCCGAAATCCATCGACGGCTGGGAGTTGCTGAGCCGCCTGTACCAGGACGCGCAGCGCCAGGGCGATTATCTGGAAAGCCTGCGCGAGCTGGCCCGGCTGCGCGGCAGCGACGACGCCTACCGCGAGCTGGCCTATCTCGCCGGCTTCCAGGGCCGGCTGGATGTCCAGACCGAGGCGCTGGTTCGCTACTGCGAGCGCCGCCCCGACGATGCCCAGGCGCAGCAGGAACTGGCGGCGTTGCTGGCCGCGCAGGGCGACCACGAGGGCGCGGTGGACTGGCTGGTCCGGGCCGACGACCGGGCGAAGGGCAACATCAGCCCTGACAGCCGCGAGCTGCTGATGAGCCTGCTGACCGACCTCGACCGCGAGGCCGACGCCTTCCAGCGCGCCCAGCGCTGGCTGGGGGAGACCCCGAGCGTCACCGACATGATCGGTCTGGCGAGCCAGCTCTCGGCCGGCGGCCGTCCCGATCTCGGGCTGCGGCTGCTGGAGCCGCAGGTCGCCAAGCCCGGCCGCGCGTTGGCCCTGGAGCTGACCGTCATCGACCTGCAACTCGCCACCGGACGCACGGACGACGCGCGGGCGCGTTTGACCGCGTTGAAGGACCCGGTGGACGACGTGATGCTGGGCCGGCTGCTGTCCTTGCAGATGAACGCCGGGCTCGGCCGGCTGGCGCTGACCACGGCGCAGGGGCACGACCTCAAGCTGATCCCCGACTGGGTCTTGGCCGGTCTGGCCGAGGCGGCTTTCCGCGACCGCGACCGCGCCTTCCTGAACCGGCTGGTCGGCGAGTTGGGCGAGGGCTTTCTGGAGGAGCGCCCGATCCTGGCGGCCAACATCGCGCTGGGGCGCGGCGACGCCGCCGCCGCCGTGCGCTGGGCCTCGCGCGGTCTGGCCGACGCCCACCAGCCTTTGTCCGAACGGCTGGCCGCCGTCCGCATCCTGACGCTGGCCGGCAAGCGGGTCGACGCCGTGGCCGGCTTCGACCGGCTGCCGCTGGGCAACGCCATCGGCGACGATTCCCTGGACGAGCTGGCCTCGATGTTCCTCGACCTCGACCGCGCGCCGGCCGGTCTGGCGTGGTTCGAGACGCGGCGGCGGAGCGTGCCCTCGCTTCCGGCCGATCTCGGCTGGGTCCGGCTGGCGGCGAAGGCGGGCGACCCGGCGGCGGTCGTGGCGTGGCTCGACGCGCACCCGGAGCCGCTGGGGGCCGCGCTGCTGCAGGACATCGCCGGTTTCGCCTCCGAACGCGGCGCCGGGCAACTGGCCCTGAAGGCGGCGGAGCGGGTCTTCGCCATGGCGCCGACCGCGCGCAGCCGCTTCGCGCTGGCCAGCGCGCTGCTGGCCGCCGGGCGGGGCGTCGAGGCGCTGCCGCATCTGACCCTGCTGCTGGCGGGCGGCGGGACGGAGATCGAGACCGCCTACGTCGCCGCGCTCGACGCCGCCGGCCGGACGGAGGAGCTGACCCGCTTCCTCTCCGCCAAGCTCGCCAGGGGGGGCCTGTCCGACGAGGAGGAGCGGGCGATCGTCTTCACCCTGCTCGACCGCAAGGCCTACGGCGCGGCCCTGCCGGTGCTGCGCTCGCTGGCGGAGCGGCTGGGCGGCGAGTGGCTGTTCGGCTACGCCGACGCCGCCCGCAAGGTTGGCGCCCTGCCGGACCTGATCGCCTTGCTGGAGCGGCAGCTTGCCGATCCCGCGCTGACCGCCGAAGGGCGCGAGCAGCGCGCCACTTTGCTGCTGGAGGCCGCCGGTCCGGTCCGCGCCTTGCCCATCCTCAAGCAACTCGCCACGGCGAGCGCCGGCGGGCCGTGGGATTCGCTGTACCGCGAGACGCTGGCCAAGCTGGGCCGCAAGGACGAACTGCGGCGCTACCTGCTGGCGCGGGCCGCCGACGACCGGCTGGCGGCGAAGGACCGCCGCGAGGTCGCTTCCGCCCTGATCGAGCTGGGCGACAAGGCCGGGGCCGAACAGGCGCTCCGCCGGCTGGCCGCCGCGCAGGGGCCGCAGGGTGACGATTTCAAGCAGTTGCTCTTCTTGTGGGGACCGCGCCCGCCGGCCGAGGCGCTGGACTGGATCGAAGCGCGGGCCAAGGCCGCCGGGTCGCCCGCCGACCAAACGGCGTGGTACGCCTCGCTGGCCGATCTGGGCGGCGCCCGCCGCGTCACCGAAAAGCTGGGAAGCACCGGCACGCCGGACGCCCCCGCTCTGAAGACCCCCTACATCGAGGCGCTGGCCGCCGAGGGCAAGGGCAAGGAATTGGCCGAGGCCGTGCGTTCGGCCCTGGCGACGGAGCGCGCGCCCGACCGGCTGCGCCGCTACGCCCGGCTGGCCGAGCAGGTCCGCGAGCGCAAGGCCGCCGCCGACGCCTGGACCGTGTTGCTGGCGCAGAAGCCGGACGACAGCGAGGCGTTGCGCCAGCTTGGCATGTTGGCTTATGACGAGAACCGTCTGGAGGACGCCGAGCGGTTGCTGCGCCGTTTCGTCGCGCGTGGCCCGAACGATTACGAGGCGCATTATTTCCTGGGCGAAGCGTTGACCGCGTTGAAGCGGCCGGGCGCGGCCTTCCCCTTCTACACCACCGCTCTGGCGCAGCTGCGGGCCGGCAAGACCCGGAACGACGCGACCGCCCAGACGGAAGCCAATCTTCTCAATCGCTTAGGCAAGTTGGACGAGTCGGTCGCGCTGTTTGAAAACCTGCGCAAACGCCGGCCCAACGACCGCCAGCTCAAGGCGGACTACGCATCGATGCTGATCGAGAACGGACGTTTGCAGGAGGCCCGCCGTGTGCTCAGCCTTCAATAGATGGGCGCTGAACCATTGGGTATTGAACCGGTGGGCGCTGGCGCTCGCGGCGTTCCTGTGCTTCGTCGCGGTCCTGCCGATGCGGGCGCAAACCCCCGTGCCGGTCGCCCAGGTGGAGGCGGTGCGCGACGACGCGAGCGCCCGCTTCGCCCTGCGCTGGCCCGGCAAGATCGCCACCGAGGTCGAGCGCCAGGGCCGCGAGGTGGTGCTGCGCTTCAGCCGGCCGCTCGGCGCCGTGGCGCTGGACACGGTGAACGACCGGCTGCAGGGCTGGGTCGATGGCATCCAATACGGCTACGACAGCGTGCTGCTGGTGCTGGCGCCGGGTATCCTGGCGGAGGTGTCGTCGGATCCCTCCGGCGTCGCCGTGGCCTTCACGCACGAACCCGTTCCCGTCCGCTCCAAGGAGGCGGAGGTCGCGGAGCGGGCGGCGCAACGGCGCCTCGACTACTTCAAGGCGGTCACCATGATCGAGGGCGGCCAGCTGCGGCAGTCGCGCTCGCTGCTGCTCGACGTGCTGCGGGCCGAACCGCGCGACGCCCAGTCCACCGCCCTGCTGGCCCAGGCCGAGGAGCGGCTCGGCCGCTGGCGGGAATCGCTGCGCGCCTACAGCACGGCGCTGAAGCTGACGCCGAACGAACCCTCGCTGGTGCTCGGCAAGGCGCGGCTGCTGCGCGAATACGGAGACCGAGTTCGCATGGATTTCGACCGGCAGGTCGTGAAGGGCGCGGAATCGCAGCACATCCTGCGGCTGACCGGGACGCACGACGTCGGCCAATCGACCTCGCTGGTCTACGCGCTGGAGAACCGCTTCGTCGACGCCGACGCCGTCCAGCGCAAGGATGGCTCGCAGCGGCCCTTCCATGGGAAACGGCAGAAGCTGGAGCTTGGCCTCGCAAAGGACTGGCCGGAGCTGCAACGCTCCACACTGTCCTTCCACGTGGCGCAACGCACGCTGGGCGTCGGCCTGACCCACGCTTGGCGCGGCGACACCTCGGAGACCCGCGCCGGCGTCGCCTGGAACGAGCCGAACTTCGCTTTTCTGGAGGGCATCGTCGGGGCCGGGCAGCGCGACCGCGTCTTCCTGCAGCACGACGAGCGGCTGTCGGAGCGCTGGAACCTGACTCTGGGCGCCGGCTACAACCGTTATGGGTTGTCGGGGGCCAAGGATCTGGCGCGCAGCGCCACGGTGGAAGGCTCGCTGCGCTACACCTTCAATCGGGAAGGGCCGCTCGCCAGCATCGCCTATGTGCTGGACGCCGAATACGTGTCCAAACGGGTGGAGCGCGAGATGCCCCAGGGCCAGCGCTTCGTCCCGCTGCCGGCGGCGACGCGGGAGGTCCACGGCATCCAACTCGCCGTGGCGGATTCGCTGACCGACTACGTCCGCTACGAGGCGCAGGTCGGCTACGCCTACGACCGAAGAGGCAAGAGCGGACCGCAGGGTTCCTTCACCGTGGCCTGGGACGCGACGGACTCCGTCGAGATCGGGCTGAAGGCCAGCCACGCCCGGTCGACCGCGCGCGGGACCGCCAGCGCCGTCAGTTCGGTGGGCGCGTACATGACCTTGCGGGTTTAGCCGCGCGGCGACTTAACCGTCCGGTAACGGGCTTGGGGGGAAGACATGGGGATGCGACGGACGATGATGGGAAAGGCGAGGGGGATGACGGGGGGGATGGCCGTGACGTCTTGGAGAAAGCCGCTGCTGGCGGCGGCGGTGGCCGTGCTGGCGCTGTCGGGGTGCAGCCGTGTCGGCAGCCGCGACTTCGCGCCGCCGGGAAGCGGCTTGGCAGCGGGGGGCTCGGTCGCCGTGCTGCCCTTCGAGAATCTCACCAACTACCCCAGCGCCGGCCAGATCGCCGCCGATCTGGTGTCGACCGAACTCTACAGCCAGGGGATCTACCGCGCGGTGGAGGCCAGCCGCGTCCGCAACCAGTTGATCGCCGCCAAGGTGGACGTGGAGAAGCTGTCCGACAGCACCTCCGCCCAGGCCGTCGGCCGCACGCTGGGGGTCGACGCGGTGCTGATCGGCAGCGTGTCGGAATACGGCTACCAGCATGGCCTGCGCGAGGAGCCGGTGGTGGGATTGAACGCGCGTCTGGTGCGCAGCGCGGACGGCGCCGTGCTGTGGGCGTCGAGCCAGTCCGCGACCGGGCGCGGGTATTTCAGCCGTGACAGCGTCAACAACGTCGCTCAACGCGTGGTGACGCGCATGCTGGACAGCCTGCGCGTCTCGGCCGGCACGCCCTGACGGAGTCCCCATGAGCGCCGCCTCCCAGACGTCCGCGCCGCCCGCCGCCGCGCCCATGGACAAGGCGGGCGACGCCCCGGTCCCGGCGCCGCGCCGGCTGCTGGGCTTCCGTCGTGTGGCGTTGATCGAGTTGATCCTGTTTTTCGCCGTTGCCTTAAGTTTGGATTGGGCGATGGGAACGGGGTTGCGGTTCGAGGGGGTGCAACCGCATCCCTTCTGGATCCCGGTGCTGCTGCTGGCGGTCCAGTACGGCACCAACGAGGGGGTGCTGGCGGCGCTGGTGGCGACGCTGGCCTTGCGGCTGGGCAATTTGCCGGAACAGACCATCGCGCAGGACTTCTATCAATACCTGTTCGTGCTGACCCGCGAGCCGATCCTGTGGCTGGTCTCCGGGGTGCTGATCGGCGAGCTGCGCATGCGCCAGATTCGCGAGCGCGAGGAACTGCGCGCCAGCCTCGATCTCGCCCGCAAGGAGGCCGAGGCGATCACGCGCTCCTACCGGGCGCTGAAGTCGGTGAAGGAGACGCTGGAAACCCGCGTCGCCGGCCAACTGCGAACGGTCTTCACGCTCTATCAGGCCGCCAAGTCCATCGACCGGCTCGACGAGGGCGAGGTCATGCTGGGCGTCGCCGATCTGGTCCGTTCGGTGATGAAGCCGGAGAAGTTCTCGCTGTTCCTGCTGAACGGCGACGTTCTGGAATCGGTGACCAACGAGGGCTGGGACGACGAGCAAGACAGCTACGCCCGCTGGTTCGACCATTCCTCGCTGCTGTTCGAGACGGTGGTCGGGCGCCAGCGCCAGCTCTGCGTCACCCGCGTCGAGGACGAGCGCATTCTGGCCGGCGAGGGCGTGCTGGCGGGGCCGCTGATCAGCAGCGACACCGGCGAGGTGGTCGGCATGGTCAAGATCGAAAGCCTCGGCTTCGCCGACTTCAGCGTCAACACGGTGGACAATTTCCGCATCCTCTGTGAGTGGATCGGCACGGCGCTGGCCAAGGCGCGGCGCTACCGCGAAGCCAATGAGCAGCGGGTCTTCACCGACGACGCGCTCTACTCGTCGAGCTTCATCGGCCGACAGGCGGAGTTCCTGGCGCATCTCGGCCGCCGCATGGGATTCGAGACGACCTCGATCTCCATCCGCCCGTCCGGCCTATCGCGCCTGTCCGCCGCCCAGCGGGCGGAGCTGGCCAGCGCCATCGGCCGCGCGGTGCGCAGCAGCCTGCGCGACACCGATCTGGCCTGCGACTTCGGGCAGCAGGGCGCCTCCTTCGGCGTGGTGCTGACCGGCACGGGTCTGGACGGCGCCAAGCTGGTCGAGGCGAAGCTGGAAAAATCGGTGCGGCAATCCCTGCCCACGGAGCTGGCGGACATCCCCATCGTCTTCACCACCAAGAAGGTCGAGGTGTCGGCATGAGCCGCGCCCTGGCGATGAGCGCCGAAAGCGTTCTGGAGGAGGCGCCGAACGCCGGCGGCGCCGAGTTGACGCTGGTCGGGCTGTCGGCGACCGCCGCCGGGGCCACCGTGGGCGCCCTGGCTGCGTTGGGGGGCGTTTACGCGGTTGTTGGGGCCGTTGTTCTTCACGTTGCGCTGTGTGGAGCGTTGGCGGTGTGGGTGCGGTCCCGCGCGCGGCGTGGGTTGGATTTGCGTTTGGCCGGGTTGATGCTGGTGACCACGCCGGTGTTGGGGCCGTTGGGCCCCCTCTTTACCTTGGCGACCGCCGCGCTGCACGCGCTGTTCCGCCGCTACGCCACCGGCTTTCAGGATTGGTACTTGTCCCTGTTCCCCGACAGCGAGATGGAGCCGGCCCAGGAGCTGTATGAACTGATCGTCTCCGGCCGCGAGACCTCGCATCTGGCGGCGGGCGATTCCTTCACAGACGTGATGTCGGTCGGCTCACCGCAGCAGAAGCAGGCGGTCATCGCTCTGGTCGCCCGGCATTTCCGCCCGGCCTTCACCCCGGCCCTGCAAGCCGGGCTGGCCGACGCCGATCCCTCCGTCCGCGTCCAGGCCGCCACCGCCACGGCGCGGGTGGAGCACGAGTTCAACGAGCGTTGGCTGGCGTTGGACCACGCTGTGCAAACGCGGCCCGACGATGCGGAGAGCCGCGCGGCGCTCGCCCGGCATCTCGACGACTACGCTTTCTGCGGCCTGCTCGACAGCAACCGTGAGGCGGAGATCCGCGAAAAGGCGCTCGACGGCTACCGGCGCGGTCTGGAACAAGCCCCCGACGACGACGACCTGCGCCACGATCTCGGCCGGTTGTTGATGCGTTGTGGGTTGGCAAACGAAGCTGCGGAGCGTTTGGAGCCGTCGGTCGACCGCACGAAAGACCGGCGCATCCTGTTCTGGTACGCCGAGAGCCTGTTCCGCCTGGGCCGCTACGCCGAACTGCGCGACCTCTCCCGCCGCCGGTCGGATCTGTTGGGCGACGTTGAGGCGCTGCCTCCCTCGTTGCGCGATGTGTTCGTCCTGTGGCGCGCGGACGAAACGGCGATGGCGGAGGTGGCGGCATGAGCCCGGCCCGGACCAAGATGCCCGCCCAGACCCTTCCGCCCGAGGCGCCCCACGCTCCGTCGGCCGATGTCTGCCTGCTGATGGAGGGGTCCTACCCTTACGTCGCGGGCGGCGTGTCGACCTGGACGCACGACCTGATCAAGGCCCACGCCGACCTGACCTTCCACGTCGTGGCGCTGGTCGCCGACCGCAGCGCGCGCACGCTGGCCTACGAGTTGCCGCCCAACGTCACCGGCATGACCCACGTCTACCTCCAGGACCCCAACCCTGGCCGGCGCTGGATGCCGGGGACCGGGCGTTTCCTGGCGGCGCTGGAATCCCCGCTACGCCGCTTGCAGCAGGGTGGCGGGCTGGAGGAGGTCGCGGAGATCGCCCGGCTGATCGCCGCGAAGAAGGGATGGGTGGGGCGCCACATTCTGCTGAACTCGGAGGAGTCCTTCGAGATGGTGGTGCGGATGTGCCGGTCGGCGCTGCCCGACGCGTCCTTCCTGGAGTATTTCTGGGGCACCCGCGCGCTGATGAGCGGGCTGTTCGCCACCATGCTGGCGCCCATGCCGGCCTGCAAGGTCTACCACGCCATCTCCACCGGCTACGCCGGGCTGTTCGCCGCGCGGGCGAAGCTGGAGAACGGCCGCCCGGCCCTGCTGACCGAGCACGGAATCTACACCAACGAGCGCCGCATCGAGATCCTCATGGCCGAATGGCTGTTCGAGGGCGCGGACACCTCGCTGGCGCTCGACAAGAAGAAGCGCGACCTGCGCGATCTGTGGCTCGACACCTTCGCCAGCTACTCCAAGGCCTGTTACGACGCCTGCGACCGGATCTTCACCTTGTACGGCGGAAACCAGGAGTTCCAGCGCCGCCAGGGCGCCGATCCGGCGAAATTGATGGTGGTCCCCAACGGCATCGACTACGCCGGCTATTCGAAGGTGGTGCGCGACACTGCGGACCGGCCGCCGACCATCGCGCTGATCGGGCGCGTCGTGCCGATCAAGGACGTGAAGACCTACATCCGCGCTGCCGGCATCCTGCGCGAGGACATCCCCGACGTGAAGGCGATGATCCTGGGACCGCTGGAGGAGGATTCCGGCTACGTCGAGGAATGCCGCACCATCGTCAAGCATCTGGGTCTTGAGGACACGGTGATCTTCGCCGGCCGGGTCAAGCTGACCGACTGGCTGGGCCGGGTCGACGCCATCGCGCTGACCAGCGTCAGCGAGGCGCAGCCGCTGGTCATCCTGGAGGCCGGGGCGTCGGGCGTGCCGACCGTGGCGACCGACGTCGGGTCCTGCTCCGAACTGCTGCTGGGGCGGCCCGACGAGATCCCGCCGTTGGGGCCGGGCGGCGCGGTCACGCCGCTGGCCAGCCCGCTGGAGACGGCGCGGGAACTGCGCTCGCTGCTGCTCGACCGGCCGTGGCGGGACCGCTGCGCCGCCGCCATCGCCAAGCGCGTCGCCCGTTACTACGACAAGGTCGAGATCGACCGCATCTACCGCGCCATCTACGACGAGCACATCGCCATGCCGACCCGGCCGACTCTGTTCGACCCGACGCACCATCTCGGGTCCGTTCGCAGTGGGGCCGCCTGATGGCCGGGATCGGCTTCGCCCTGCGCAAGCTGGCCCGGCGCGACGACCTGCTGGGCGTGCTGCAGGGCTACGCCCATTCGGCCTTCATCACGTCCGGGCCGTGGATGTTCACCATCCTGGCGCTCGCCGGCATGAACTTCATCGGCCGCGATCTGGTGGGGATGGAGGAGCTGTCGCTGTTCCGCGTGGTGGTGATCTACAATTTCTGCTTCTCGGTGGTGTTCACCGGGCCGCTGGTGCTGATCGCCACCCGCTATCTGGCCGACGCCATCTACGCCAAGGAGGTCGACGTCGCGCCCGGCATGCTGCTGGCGACGCTGGGGCTGGCCTACGGCGTCGCGGCGCTGACCGCCGGTCCCTTCTACCTGCTGTTCAGCGGCCTGCCGGCGCCGATCCTGCTGGGCGGGCTGGTGAACTTCTTCCTGGTCTGCGGCATCTGGGTGGTGTCGATCTTCCTGTCGGCGCTGAAGGACTACCTGTCGGTCACCGTTGCCTTCGGGTTGGGCATGTTGGGCGGCGTTGTGATGACGGCGGCGCTGGGCAGCCTGTTCGGCGCGGCGGGGATGGTCTGGGGCTTCTCGCTGGGGCTGGCGGGGATCCAGTTCGGGCTGATCGCGCGGGTCTTCGCCGAATACCCCTACAAGGTGGCGCGGCTGTTCTCCTTCCTGGCCTATTTCCGCCGCTACTGGGATCTGGCGCTGATCGGGCTGGTCGCCAACCTCGCCGTCTGGTCCGACAAATGGGTGATGTGGTTCGTGCCGGAGCGCGAGGTGGTGTCCGGCGCCATGATCATCTACACCGCCTACGACAGCGCCATGTTCGTCGCCTATCTGACGATCCTGCCGGCGCTGACCCTGTTCACGGTGAACATCGAGACCCGCTTCTTCGAGCATTACCAGGGCTTCTACCGCGACATCCAGCAACACGCGACCTACGACCAGATCGCGCGCAACCACCGCTCCATCATCGCGGCCTTGCTGGAGAGCGGGCGCAACCTGATCATCCTGCAGGGCGCGGTCTGCGCCGTGACCATCTTCCTGGCGCCGGCCATCGTCGGCGCGCTCGGGTTGCACTACCAGCAGATCGGCATGTTCCGCTTCGGCACGCTGGGCGCCTTCTTCCAGGTTTTGTTCCTGTTCTGCACGGTGATCCTGGCCTATTTCGATCTGCGGACCCGGAACCTGATCGCGCAGGCGCTCTATCTGGCGGCCAACGCCGGGTTCACGCTGTTCTTCAGCAAGCTCGGCTTCGCGTGGTACGGTTACGGCTATTTCCTGAGCTCGCTGCTGGCCTTCCTGGTGGGGTATCTGATGGTCGCCGACGCGGTGCGGCGGCTGCCCTACTTCACCTTCGTCGCCAACAACCCGTCGGTGCGTTGAGGGCGTTTGGCGCAGTTGTTTTCTTTTCTTTCGAAGGGTTTAGCTGTGTTCTGGAGGGCGTTTAATCTGGTTGTCCTGACATTGCTGCAGGCCGGCCAGGCGCTGGCCGGCGACGTGCCGCCGACCGACTGGACCAACACGCAGCGTCATTTCGATTACCGGGTCAACCCGCCCCGGCAGTTCGTCCCGCCGCGCCTGCGCTTCTCCGACAGCCGGATGGTCTACACGCTGCCCAACGGCTTGGACGGTCTGGCGACGCTGGACAAGACGCTGACGCATCTGTGCCAGCGCGGCGCCTTCATCCAGAAGAGCGACGGCTTCTATTGGGCGGTGAGTCCGGGCCGGCGCTACGGCGTCGCCTTTTCGGGCGGGGCCAATCTGGACGACGCGCAGAACAAGCGGCAGGCCGGCAAGGTCTATTTCTTCCACAACCAGGACAGCCGCTGCACCGTCTACGTCGGCGATCAGGCCAAGCTGATGCCGCACTACGTCGCGTCCTGAGCCGTCACCGGCGCAGCGGCACCGGGCGGCCGATGGCAAAGCCGATGCCCTCGCTGTTGGTGTGGTCGCCGGGGCCGAACTGGAAGCTGCCGACGCTGCCGTCCGGGTTGGTGCCGAACAGGATGAAGCCGGGGCCGACGCCGCTGGTGACGGTCCGGGTCTTGCCGTCGACGATCTCCGTCCTGTCGCGCACCGTGGGGTAGTTGGCGTAGAGCGTGTTCAGCTCCGGGTGCTTCGCCCTCACCGCCTCGGGCAGGGTGGCGACGCTGTAGTGGGTGACCGAGGAGGCGTCCAGAACCATCAGGAAGGCGCTGCGGGCGTCGTTCGGGATCGGCTTGCTCAGCACCACCATGACGTGGCCGGTGTCGTCGGCCGGCTTGCCGCTGTAGGGCACGCCGCAATGGCCGGGCAGGCACCAGGACAGGATGTCGCCCGGCTGCACCGCCGCGAGCGTCCTCACCGCCTGGAACGGCGCGCCGGGCGGCAGCGAGGCGAAATACTGGCGGTAGACGGTGGCGCGCGGGTAGGGGCGGCCGGCCTCGCCGGCGACCTGCGGCTGGTACCGGCGCACCGCCTCGTAATGCAGGGGCAGGCGTTCCAGATTGTGCGACACCCAGCCCGAGCAGTCGGCGTCGATGTCCAGCTTCCCGCCGCCGAGCGGGCGGATGACGGCGCCCTGGACGCTGCTTTCGTGAACGTAGCGCGTGTCCGCCAGCGCCTGGGCCAGGGCGGTCGCGTTGCCGATGAAGGTCGCGGCCGGGGCCGGAAGATCGGCGCGCGCCGGACCGGCGGCGCCCGGGCAGGCGGCGAGGCAGAAGGCGATCAGCGTGGCGAAGCGCGTCATGGGAAGTGCGGCCCGTCGATGGTTGGCGTCTCATCGCGAGTATAACGCCGTGTCTCCACCAATCAACACGTCCCGCGCGCGCTCCCGGCGGCGCTCTGGGATCGGTGGCGGGGCGTCCCCATATAGGGGCGGTTCGTCCCTTGGCTTGAGCGTTGCCCCGTGCGAATTCCCGACCTGCGTTTCCCCGATCTGAACGGCGTCCTCGACGCCGGCTCCCGCCTGCTGGAGCCGAACGTCCGCATCGGCGTCACCGGCCTGCGGCGGGCCGGCAAGACGGTCTTCGTCACCACGCTGGTCGACAATTTGCTGAAGGCCGGGCGGCTGCCCTTCCTCGACGTGGTGGCCTCGGGCCGCTTCCAGGCCTCGCGGCTGCGCCCGCAGCCCGACCCCGATGTGCCGCGCTTCGACGTGGAGGGCCATCTGGCGGCGCTGACCGGCCCCGACCCCCATTGGCCGGAGCCGACGCGCGGCATCGGGCAGTTGCGGCTGGCGCTGCGCTACCGGCCGGGCTCCGCGCTGAAGCGGGCGGTGCAGCCGGTCTCCACGCTGAACCTCGACATCGTCGATTACCCCGGCGAATGGCTGCTCGACCTGCCGTTGCTGCGCCAGAGCTTCGCGGAGTGGAGCGCGCTGACGCTGAATCTCGCCGGGCAGCCGCCGCGCGACGCGCTGTCGCAGTCCTGGCGCGGCTGGCTCGCCACCATCGACCCCGCCGCCCCGGCGGAGGAGGAGGCGGCGCGGCGCGGGGCGGCGCTCTACACCGACTACCTGCACGCCTGCCGCCGGGCCGACACCCTGCTCAGCCTGATCCAGCCGGGCCGTTTCGTCGAGCCGGGCGACATGAAGGACGCGCCGCTGCTGACCTTCTGCCCGCTGCCGGGGGAGGCGCGCGGGCGCGGCAGTCTCGGTCGCGGCAGCCTGTGGGCGCTGATGGACGCGCGCTACGAGGCCTACAAGACCAACGTGGTCCGCCGTTTCTTCACCGACCATTTCGCTAGGCTCGACCGGCAGATCGTGCTGATCGACGTGCTGGGCGCGCTGAACGCCGGGCCGTCCGGCATGGCCGACATGAAGCGCGCCCTGGAGCTCAGCCTGGAGCCGTTCCGGCACGGCTCGTCGGGCTGGCTCGACTGGCTGTTGGGCACGAAGATCGACAAGGTGCTGTTCGCCGCGACCAAGGCCGACCACATCGCCGCGCACCAGCACGCCCATCTGCGCGCGCTGCTCGACCGGCTGGTCGGCGACGCGCGCTCCGCCATCCGCTTCGAGGGCGCGGCGGTCGAGACCATGGCCATCGCCGCCCTGAAATGCACAGAGAGCGTGGTGACCGAGCACGAGGGCCGGCAACTTCGCTGCGTGCGCGGCGTGCCGGTCGGGCGCGACCGGCCGACGGTGCTGTTCCCCGGCGAGATCCCCGAGGACGCCGACGCCTTTCCGCCCGGCCGTGACAAGCCCTACAACTTCCTGCCCTTCCGCCCGCCCGACGACCTGGGGCGCGACCCGCGCGGGCTGCCGCACATCCGGGTCGATCAGGCGCTGCAATTCCTGCTGGGGGACTATCTGGAATGAGCGGGCCGGACGTGAGAGGGCGTGACACGGGCTGGGTCCCGCCGATGGAACTCGACCCCGCCCGCGCCGCGCCGATGCCGGTGGCGGAGGAGGAGGCGCTCCTCGCCGGTCGGGCGGTGGAGCTGCCGCCGCTGGCGGACGCGCCGGAGCCGCCGCGCCGCCGGGTCGGCCGCTGGCTGTTCGGGGCCGTCGCCGCGCTGGTGCTGGTGGCGCTGGGCTTCGACACCGCCGACCTGCTGGGCCGGGCCTTCGCCACCAGCCTCGCGCTCGGCGGGCTGGTGGCGCTGCTGATCGCGACGGCCGGGGTGGCCGCAATCGTCCTGCTGGTCAACGAGCTTCTGTCGCTGCGCCGCCTGCGCCGGATCGAGGCGATGCGCGTCGAGGCCGAGCGGCTCAGCATCGACCGCCGGGCCGTCGCGCTTCAGGATGGGGAGGCGGCCCGCTTCGCCGGCTCGCTGGTGGCGCTCTACGCCGGCCGGCCGGAGCTGGAGCCGGCGCTGGCCGCCGCGCGCGACCACGTCACCGACGCCCACGACGACGGGGAAATCGTCCGGCTGCTCGACCGCGAGGTGCTGGCGCCGCTCGACCGCGCCGCCTACCAGCGGGTGCTGCGCGCCTCGCGCGACACGGCGGTGGCGACGGCGCTCAGCCCGGCGGCGGTGCTGGATCTGGTGGTCGTGCTGTGGCGGAACCTGAAGCTGGTGCGCGAGATCGCGGCGCTCTACGGCGCCCGGCCGGGCTATGTCGGGTCGCTGCGGCTGCTGCGCCGGATGCTCGCCAACATCGCCGTGGCCGGGGTGGCGGAGAGCGCCCACCACGTCGCGGTGGAGGCGCTGGGCGGCTCGCTCGCCGCCGCGATCTCCACCCGGATGGGGCAGGGGGTCATCAACGGGCTGCTGACCGCGCGGGTCGGCATCACCGCGATGCACCTGTGCCGCCCCATCGCCTTCGGCCCCGACAACCGCCCCAGCCTGAACCGCATCCGCAAGGAGCTGCTGTCGCTGCCCAAGCAGGTGCTGTGACGGCTCAGCCGTTCGTGACGGCGCCGGCCAGCGCCTCGTCCTGCGGCTCGCGCACGCCGCCGATCATGGTCAGCGAGCGTTGCAGGGTGAGCTTGTCCAACGCCTCGACCCGCAGGCTGGAGAAGATCTTGATGCGGCTTTCCAGCTCGACGTAGGCGCGGCGGAAGGCGCGCAGGATCTTCTCCTCGGAGCCGGTGGCGGCGGAGGGATCCTCGACGCCCCAATGGGCGGTCAGCGGCGTGCCCGGCCACACCGGGCACAGCTCCCCGGCCGCTTGGTCGCAGACGGTGAAGACGAAATCCAGCGCCGGGGCACCCGCGCGGGCGAACTCCTCCCAGCTCTTGGAGCGCAGCCCGTCCGTCTTGTGGTTGAACGCCCTCAGGGTGGCCAGCGTGTGCGGGTTGATCGTCCCGGACGGGTGGCTGCCGGCCGAGTGGACGTCGAAGCGTCCGGCGCCCCAGCGGCGCAGCAGGCATTCCGCCATGACGCTGCGCGCGGCGTTGTGGGTGCAGAGGAAAAGCACGCGGTGCGTCGTGTCGGTCATGGCCCCATCCCTCCCGGATCAGGCCCGCCCCGGCGGAGCGGGCGGCGGCATCCTGCCGCGCGCGCGGCGCTCCGCTCAAATCAACCTTTTGTGTCAGCGGGCTTTCGGGGCTGTCGCTGGGCTGACCTGCGGTTGCGGCATTTGGACATCGCTGGCTTTGCCCATAATCTGTGCAGCCTCGCGCCGCCTTTTCCCTGTTCAGGCTCCTTTTCAAATCCGATGACCCAAGCCGCCCACCCCGCCGACCTCCTCCCCGCCGAGGCCGATTCGGTCCCCTACGCCGTCGGCTGCTTCCTGGCCGCGATCCTGCTGTTCGCGGTGATGGACACGCTGATCAAGTTCCTGTCGGCGGGCCACCCGGTGACGCAGCTGATGTTCGTGCGCTCGCTGGTGGCGCTGCTGCTGGTCGGCGGCTTCGTCCTGGCGCGCGGCGGCGTGGCGCAGCTGCGGACAAAGCGCCCCTGGGGCCATGTCTGGCGCGCCTTCGCCGGGCTGGTGTCGATGGGCTGCTTCTTCTACGCCTTCAAGCATCTGCCGCTGGCCGACGTCTACGTCCTCAGCTTCGCCGGGCCGCTGTTCATCACGGCGCTGTCGGCGCCGCTGCTGGGCGAGTCGGTCGGCTGGCGGCGCTGGGCCGCCGTGCTGTTCGGTTTCGGCGGCGTTGTGGTGATGGCGCAGCCCTCGACCGGGATGCCGCTGGTGCCGGTGCTGGCCGGGCTCTGCGCCGCGCTGTTCTACGCGCTGGCGGCGCTGGCCGTGCGCGGGCTGTCGCGGACCGAGACCAGCGCCTCCATCGTCGTCTACCTGCTGCTGACGACCACGGCGGTCAGCGGCGCGCTGGCGGTTCCCGTCTGGGTCGCGCCCTCGGCGTTGGAGCTGGGGCTGATGGCGACGGTCGGCGCGCTGGGGGCGGGCGCGCAGGTGCTGCTGACCCAGGCCTTCCGCCGCGCGCCGCCCTCGGTGGTGGCGCCCTTCGAGTACACCGGCATGGTCTGGGCCAGCCTGTTCGGCTGGCTGGTGTTCGGCGACCTGCCGACCGTGCCGGTGCTGGCCGGCGCGATGGTCATCATCGGCAGCGGGCTCTACATCCTGCATCGTGAAACCGTGGCGAACCGGCGGCGCCTGGGCGCTTGACAGGAGAGGGAGGGCGGCGACACTCTCGCCCCTCGTTCACGGCTGGGGTGCCTGCTTCGCAGCGGGCTGAGACCACACCCATCGAACCTGATCCGGGTCATGCCGGCGAAGGGAGCCGACCGCGCCAACGCCCCCGCCACCCGGCAAGATCGTTGACCCGCGTGTCCTCCTCCGCCGGCCGAGGAGGAGTTTTTCGGTCATGCGGCGCGCGCTTTTCCTGGTTGTCGGTCTCCTTGGTTTCGGTCTGCCGGCGGTCCTGCCGGCGCGGGCCGAGACGCTGTCCTTTCCGGTCCTGGTCCCGCTGACCGGCTTCCTGTCGCTGGAGGGCACCAGCCAGCGCAACGGCGCGGCGCTGGCGCTGAGCCAGGCCGGCGCCAAGGCCGACGTCATCGACACCGGCACCTCGCCCGAGGCGGCGGTGACGGCGCTGGAGCGCGCGGCGGGTGGCGGAAACGTCGGGGCGGTGGCGGCGAGCATGCTCGGCACCCAGATGCTGGCGATGCTGCCGCTGGCGGCGGAGCTGAAACTGCCGCTGGTCACCGTGTCGGGCACCGCCTCGATCACCGAGCAGGGCAACCCCTGGGTCTTCCGCTTCTTCCCCGGCGACGCGGTGACCAAGACCGCCCACGCCCGCTACGTGGTGGAGGAGCTGGGGAAGACGCGCCCGGCGCTGATCTACCAGACCACCGCCTACGGCCAGAGCGGCAAGGCCCATCTGGAGACCGCCTTCAAGGCGCTGGGCGCCGAGCTGGTCTTCGAGGAGGGCGTCGATCCGGCGGCCAAGGATCTGCTGCCGGTGCTGACCAAGGCGCTGGCCGCCAAGCCGGACGCGCTGGTGCTGCACCTCCATTCCGGCCCGACCGCGCTGCTGCTGAAGCAGGCGGCGAGCGGCGGGGTGGGGGCCAATGGGGTGGGGATCCCCATCGTCGCCGGCTCCGCCATGCACCAGCCGAGCACGGCGGCGCTGCTGGAGCCGGCGGAGCTGAAGGGCGTCTGCGCCGAGACCGCCGCCTCGCCGGTGTCCGGCGGCTCGCCGGAGATGGACGCCTTCACCGCGTCCTACCGCACCGCCTTCGGCAAGGAGCCGGACGCCTTCGCGCTCGGCCAATACGACGGGATGGCGATGGTGCTGGCGGCGGTGAAGGCCGGCGCCGGGGACGCCGAGAGCATCCGCAAGGCGCTGGCCGCCGGCACCCACAAGGGCCTCGCCATGACCTACGCCTCGGACGGGAAGGGCAACATGGCGCACTCCGCCGTGATCGTCTGCTACGACGGGACCGGCCGGGTGCCGGCGGTGGTCAAGCGCTACGACGACCTCGACGGCCCGGTGCAAGCCGGCGCGGTGAAATAGGGTGGAGGTCGCGTTTCAGCTCCTGCTGAACGGGGTGGCGCTGGGGGCGGCCTACGCGCTGGTGGCGCTCGGCTTCGTGCTGGTGCTGAACGCGACCTCGGCGGTGAACTTCGCGCAGGGCGATCTGGTGATGGCCGGCGGGCTGCTGGCGGTGGCGCTGGCGCCGCTGATCCCCCTGCCGGGCATCGCCCTGCTGCCGGTGGTGCTGGCGCTGATGGCCGGGCTGGGGCTGGTTCTGGCCGGGGTGGCCTATCTGCCGCTGCGGCGCCGCCCGCCGGTGTCGGTGTTCATCAGCACCATCGCGGTGGGGATCATCCTGCAGAACGGCGCGTCGGTGCTGTTCGGGCCGGAGCCGCGCGTGGCGCCGCCGCTGTTCGGCGACGGGGTCTGGCGGGTCGGCGGCGTCGCGGTGCCCGAGCAGTCGGTCGCCATCGTCGCGGTGGCGGCGCTGCTGATCGGGGCGCAGCAATGGGTGTTCGCCCGCACCCAGCTCGGCCGACGGCTGCGCGCGACGGCGCAGGACCCGGAGATGGCGCGGGCCTGCGGCGTGCCGGTGACGGCGATGATCCTGGTGACCTTCGCCATCGGCACCGCCTGTGCCGGGGCGGCCGGGCTGCTGCTGGCCAACCGCTATTTCGTGACGCCGACGGCGGGCGGGGATTTGATTTTGAAGGCCTACATCGCGGTGACGGTCGGCGGCTGGGGGTCGGTGCCGGGGGCGGTGCTGGGCGCGCTGCTGATCGCGCTGTTCGAGGTCGGCGTGTCGTCGGTGCTGTCCTACCCGGTGGCGCTGGGGGCGCTGTACGGAACCCTGCTGGCGATCCTGGTCGCTCGTCCGCAGGGGCTGTTCGGCGAGGCGGTGCGGCGCCGTGCGTGACGGGATCGGATTCTCTTTCCCCCGGCCTGCCTCCCTCTCCCGCCCCGGGAGAGGGAAGGGGCCCGCCGCGCAGCGGTGGGAAGGGTGAGGGGCTATCGGAACATGGATTGCGTACCACGCCCGCTCACCCCTCACCCTCCCCATGCTTTGCATGGGTCCCCTCCCTCTCCCGGGGCGGGAGAGGGGTTTGACGTCGCGGGCGGCCGATGCGCCTGATCCGCAACGCCTGGATCGGCGACGGCGTTCTGGCGCTCGCCGCCGCCGCGCTGGTCGTCCACGCGGTGGGCTTCGCGTCGCCCTATGGGCTGCGGGTGCTGACGGTGGCGGGGGTCTACGCGCTGGCCGCCTTCGGCTTCCAGATCCTCTTCGGGCTGGGCGGGGCGCTGTCGATGGCGCAGGGCGCCTTCTTCGGGCTGGGGGCCTACGTCACCGGCATCCTGGGCAGCCGCTACGGGCTGGGATTCGGCGTCACCTTTCCGCTGTCGCTGCTGGTGCCGCTGGCGGTGGCGCTGCCGGTCGGGCTGGCGGTGCTGCGGCTGGAATCGCATTACTTCGCGCTGGCGACGCTCGGCATCGCCCAGGTGCTGCACCTGCTGGCGGTCAACCTGCCCGAACTGACCGGCGGCGCCAACGGGCTGCCCGGCGTGCCGGGGGTGGTGCTGTTCGGCTGGGCGGTGCCGCGCGGGCTGCCGATGGCGGCGCTGGTCTGGGGGCTGGTGGCGCTCGGCGGGTTGGTCGGCGGGCGGGTCGCGCGCGGGCGGCTCGGGCGGTCGCTGGCGCTGGTGCGCGACGACCCGCTGGCGGCGGCGACGCTGGGGCTCGACGTCGGACGGCTGCGGCTGATGGCCTTCGGCCTCAGCGCGCTGTTCGCCGGGGCCGCCGGGGCGCTGGCGGTCCACACCCAGCGCGTCGTCTCGCCCGAGGTGCTGGAGTTCCCGGTCATGGTCTCCATCCTCACCATCGCGGTGGTCGGCGGGCGCGGGCGGATGGCCGGGGCGGTGCTGGGCGCGGTGCTGCTGGTCCATTTGCCGGAATGGTTCCGCGCCCTGGAGCGCAGCTACCTCGTGGTCTACGGCGCGGCGCTGCTGCTGACCGTCCTGCTGGCGCCCGACGGGCTGACCGGCCTGCTGGAGCGGCTGTTCCCGCGCCGCGCCCGTCCCCTCCCCGACGCCGCCGAGCCCCCAACCCCTCCGCCGCCGGCCGGCGAGGTCCTGGCGGTCGAAAACCTGTCGAAAGCCTTCGGCGGCGTCCACGCGGTGGAGGGCGTGTCGCTGACCGTGCGGGCCGGCGCCATCCTCGGCCTGATCGGCCCCAACGGGTCGGGCAAAACGACGCTGATCAACCTGATCTCCGGGGTGGAGCGCCCCGATACCGGCCGGATCCGCCTCGCCGGCCGCGATCTGGCCGGCGCGCGCGCCGACCGGCTGGCCCGCGCCGGCCTCGCCCGCAGCTTCCAGGCCGCGACCCTGCCGGAGGGCTCCACGGCGCTGGAGGCGGTGGCCGCCGCCCGGCTGACGCTCGACCGCGACGTCGCGGCGGCCGAGGCGCACGC
>NZ_RZIJ01000003.1 GCF_003989665.1 Azospirillum doebereinerae
CACGTCGATAGGAGGCGTGTGGAAGGGCGGCAACGCCTGAAGCTAAGCCTTACTAATCGCTCGATCGGCTTGATCTCATCCGGGCGCCATGCACAGCGGTAAGCCGCTCATGGACGAAATGAGACGCATTCTCTGAAATAAGACCGTCACGAAAACTCGACTTTATCGCGATCCTCATCGAAAAGGGCGCCTTCTTGTGGAAGGCGCCCTTTTCGCTGTTCGATTTGTGGGTTCGTGCAGGCTCTATTCCCCGAGCCCCTTGAACCCCATGTCGCTGTCGGCCGTGGTGACGAACCAGCTCTTGGGATCGCCGACCAGCGGCGTCAACTCCGGCTGGTCCAGCGCCGGCCGCACCATCATCCGGGTCGGCGCCCGCAACCCGTTCTTCAGGCACAGGAAGCCCATCATCGACAGCGGCCGCGCGGCGTGGGCGTTCAGGGTCCGGCACATCAACGCGGCCATCCCCTCGCGGCGTGCGGTCTCGGTCACCAAGGCGAAGGTCGACATCAGCCAGCCCGGCCGGGCCAGATAGTCGCAGACGACGCCGACCGGTTCGCCCTTCCAGTGATCGACACGCAGCACGACGTAGGCGAGGATCTTTTCCCCGCGCATGACGTAGAAGCGCCGATGCCGGTCGGCCCTGGGGTTGGCGTCGAACCGCCAGTTCAGGAAGGCCCAGTCCCGGCGCGCGATCACCGCGTGCTGGGGCGCCGCCGCCTCCCACAGCTCGTCGACCCGGTAGTCGAAGCTGCCGATCTCGACCAGCTTCGCCCCCAGAGCCCGCGCCGCGCCGGCGTAGCCGAAGGACGCGGTGGTCAGAGCCGGTTTGCCGATCCGCGCCACCAGCTTCGCCAGCCCGCCGCCATAGGGGCTGACGCGCAGGCAGCGCTGGGGGTCGAGAACGCGCAGGTAGGTCGGAATGCTCCCGAGGTCGGCCCAGCCCGCGCGCTTGTAGGATTTGTAGGCGGCGTCGGTCATCGACAGCGAGACGGACAGGTCGCTGGCCGCCATGTGCGTTTCCGATAGGGCGGGGCCAACCCCGCGCAGGCGCCATTCGGCCGCGACCATCAGGTCGATGGCCCAGGACGCCTTGCGGGTCTTCTCGCCGACCTTCAGGGCGAAGGGAATCCCGCCCTGCTGGCCGACGATGGCGCCGTTGCGCTTGCACACCCAGAGCTGGACGCCCTCGGCCTCGCGCTCCGGGGGCTCCTCGAACAGCCAGTGGAAGTGGTCGGGTGCCAGCTGCATGGCGTCGGCGCCGAAGTTCTCCCGTTGGAAGGTTTCCAGAAGGGGGCGGTCACCCGGTTCGTACCGGGCGACCCCGCGCTGCTTCCAGTCGATGACGCTCATGCATCACTCCCGATGTCGACCGGCTGCACCAGCGCGGCGTGGCGCAGGATGCGGGCCGAGGTGCGGCGCTTGGAGGTGATGTCCTTGTAGACGCGGTGGACCTGCTCGACCGGGATGCCCAGGGCGGCGGCGGCTTCCTCCTCCGACGCGCCGCGACCGTAGGCGCAGAGCGCGAGGTCGAGCTGGTCGTAGGGCAGGGCGTAGTAAAACTCCTCCTGCGACTGCGGCAGGGTGTAGGTGTCGGTGCTGGGCGACTGGCCCTGGATCTCGGCGGGCAGGCCTAGATGGGCCGCCATGCCGTAGACCTGCGACTTGTAGAGATGGGCGATCGGCTTGAGGTCGGCCAAGCCGTCGCCGCCGCGCACGAAGAAGCCCAGCTCGTATTCCAGCCGGTTCGGCGTGCCGAGCACGGCGTAGTTCAGGCGATCGGCGTGGGTGTATTCGACCGTCTTGCGGATGCGCTGCTTCAGGTTGGTCGCGGCGACCACGTCGAGATAGACGTCCACTGGCATGCGGCTGCTCTGGCGCTCGCCGTCCGGCGATTCGACGGTCAGGGTGAAGTAGTTGACGCGGTCGGCGTCGAGCAGGCCGGCGGCAAGGCCGATCTTCTGCTTCCAGCCCGTGGTGAATTCCGGGAACAGGCGGCGGATGGCGTTGTCGCGCCGCTCGTAGCAGCCGAGCGCGGTCAGCGGCGCCGTGATGTTCTCCATGATCGGCGTGACGCCGAGATGCTCGCAGAGCAGGGTGCCGAGGCGGGTGCTCTTCGGCGAGTTCTCCTTCTCCGGCATCAGGATGGCGCAGACGCGCTCCGGACCCAGGGCGCGGACGGCGAGCGCTGCGCAGACCGAGCTGTCGATGCCCCCGGACACGCCGAGCACGATGCCCTGGCGACGCAGATCCTGGGCGACGATGCGTTGGATGGCTTGCTCGATCTCACGCGCCGCGGCCTCGTAGTCCAGATCGAGGGCCTTGGAGTCGAACGAATGAAGGGCGTTCAGCATGGCGTCAGATTTCCCGGTTCGCGGTTGAAGCATCGTCGTGGAAGGTGGGACGGTGGCGGTCAGGCCGCCGCCGTGGAACGGGCGGTGTCGAGACAATCCTCGAGGACGTGGATCTCGGCACGCTCCAAGGCGTCGCGCTGCTGGCGGACGCGCTGGGGAAACTCGTCGAAAACGTTGTGGGCGAGCATCTGCAGAGTCAGCACGCCGACCAGCGCCATCTCCTCGCGCTCGCCGCTCATCCGGCCGTCCTGGCGGTGCGCCTTCTCGGCCAAGGCCGCGACGGCGGTCGGGTCGGCAAGGCCGTAGCGGGCCAGCGCGTCGGGCGACAGCAGGTCGTGGACGTAGGACGGAGCGCCGGCGCCGAACAGCGCGCTGGTCATCGGCGCGCGGTAGGGGCGTTTGGGGCGGTGGCCGATCTCGGCCGGCAGATGACGGGCGGCGACACGGCGCAGGGCCAGCTTGTCGCGCAGGCCCAGCATCTTGACCCGGTCGGGCAGGGCGGCGCAGAGGTCATCCACCTCGGGGTCGAGGAAGGGGTAGCGCACCTCGATGCTGTTGGCCATGGCGACGCGGTCGCCTTGGCTGGCCAGCAGATAGGGTGTCATGAAGGTGGCGATCTCCGTCCATTGCGTGCGGGCAAGCGGCGACCAGCGCGACCAGCCGTCCGGCAGATGCGCCGCGACATGCGCTTCGAAGGCGGCGGCGTCGGCGGTGGCCTGCACGTCGGCCGTCAGCAGGCGCTGCGACCAAGCGGTGTTCTGCCAGCGGGTGCGGTGGGCGTAGAAGGACTGGTCGGTGTCCATCATCCCGCGCTTGAAGAAGGCCTGCCACAGCGGGCTGTCCTTCTGGCCGTTGACGGCGGCGAAGGGATGGACGCGGCCGAGCAGCTTCGGACGCGCCTTGGACTCCGGCTGGCGCGCCCAGAAGCGGCGGACCTTGTCCTCCTTGAAGATGTCGTAGCCGGCCAGCCACTCGTCGGCGCCCTCGCCGGAGAGCACGACGCGGATGCCGCTGTCGCGCACGAGGCGGGAGAGCAGGAAGAGCGGCGCCGGGGCGGTGCGGACCAGCGGGGCCTCACCGTGCCAGACCACGTCGGGCAGGGCCGCCTGAATGTCCTGGGGGCCGCACAGGATGTCGTGGTGCTCGGTGCCGACATGGGCGGCGACGAGGCGCTGCTGCGGGGTCTCGTCGAAGCCGGCGTCGGTGAAGCGCACCCCGAAGCTGTGCATGTGGGTGGTGTCGAGCTTGCGCGCCAGCGCCGCGATCACCGAGCTGTCCAGCCCGCCGCTGATGTAGACGCCGACCGGAACGTCGGCGCGCAGGCGCAGCCGGATGGCGTCGAGCAGCTTCTCCTCCAGCCGGTCGGCGGCCTCGTCGAGCGAAATGTTCGCGAGAGAGGAGTCGCCGGACAGGTCGGGCTGCCAGTAGCGGTCGACGTGCGGCACGAGGTTGGCGTCGAAGCGGATGGCGGTCGCCGCCGGCACGCTCTCCACGCCTTTGAAGACGCTGCCATGCGGCGCGGCGCTCCAGTGGGTGAAGACCTGGGACAGGCGGGCGGGGTCGAATTCCGGAGCGATGCGGCCGCCGCCGAAGAGGGCCTTGGCCTCCGACGCGAAGGCGAGGTGGTCGCCCTGGCGGGCGTAGAACAGCGGCAGGATGCCCAGGCGGTCGCGGACCAGCCACAGGTCGCGGCGGCGCGTGTCCCACAGGGCGACGGCGAACTGGCCGTTCAGCTTGGACCACACGGCCGGACCGTACTCCTCGAAGCCGTGGACGATCACCTCGGTGTCGGTCTGGGTGTAGAAGCGGTGGCCGCGCGCCTCCAGGTCACGCCGCAGCTCGACGTGGTTGAAGATTTCGCCGTTGAAGCTGATCCACAGGGAACGATCCTCGTTGTGGATCGGTTGGAAACCACCGGCGAGGCCGACGATGCTGAGCCGGGCGTGGGCCAGCCCGATCCGCTCGTCGCGATAGAAGCCGTAGCCGTCCGGGCCGCGATGGCCCAGCATGGCGATCATCCGCTTCAGCTCGTCCAGATCGGGCGGTTCGGCGCGAGGACCGGCGAGAACTCCGGCGACACCACACATGGGATTGCTCTCTCTTTGCGGAGGGGAGGGCGGGGCGGAGGGGGAACGGATCAGGCGGTTTGGGCGAGGTCGGTGCGCTTGATCTTGCCGGTCTCGGTCTTGGGCAGCGCGTCGCGGACCTCGATGAATTTCGGGACCAGATGGCTTTCCAGGCGGCCCCGGCAGTGCTGGCGGATCGCCGGCTCCGACAGGGTGGCGTCGTCGCGCGGTACCAGATAGGCCTTTACCGCGAGGCCGTCCGCCGTGTCGGGAACGCCGACGACGCAGGCTTCGGCGATGGCCTCCAGCTCGTAGAGGACGTTCTCGACCTCCTTGGGGCTGACCTTCTCGCCGCGGCACTTGAACACGTCGTCCTTGCGGCTGACGAAATACAGGTGGCCGTCCGCGTCCTGGGTGAAGAGGTCGCCGGTGAAGAGCAGGGTTTCGCCGAGCGGGCCGGAGCGCAGGCGCTTGGCGGTGTCCTCCGGGCGGTTCCAGTAGCCACGCATCACGTTGGCGCCGCGCACCACCAGCTCGCCCACCGTGCCGGGGGGCAGGCGGTTGCCGTCCTCGTCGGCGATGAAGGTCTCGCAGTTGGGGATGGCGCGGCCGACCGAGGCCGGTTTCACGTCGAGGTCGGCCGGGTCGAGCGTGCAGATGCGTGTGCAGCACTCCGTCATGCCGTACATGGAATGGAAGGCGGCCTGGGGGAACAGCTCATGGACGCGGCGCAGATGGGCGGCGGGCAGCGGGGCGGCCGCGTTGGTGATGTAACGCAGCGACGACAGGTCTGCGGTCTTCAGCGCCTCCAGGTTCAGCAGCGTCGAGAAGAAGGTCGGCACGCCGGGAAGCCCGGTGATGCGGTGCTGGACCATGCGCTTGAGCGTTTCCATCGGGAAGGCGAAGGAGCGCTCCAACACCACGGTGAAGCCGATCCGGGCGCCGGTGAGGATCTGCGACAGGCCGTAACCGAAGGTCAGCGGCAGGACGCACATCACCACGTCGTCGGGTGTGTTGTTCAGGTAGGTGGAGATGGCCCAGCTCGTGTTGACGAAGTTGGCGTGGGTCAGCATGACACCCTTGGGCCGTCCGGTGGTGCCCGAGGTGTACATGATCGCCGCGAGGTCCTGGTCGATCAGGCCGGGGTCGGCGGGAAGCCGGTGCGGGGCCGCCAACGCGTCGGCGTAGAGCAGGCCGTCGGCTTCGGCGGGGATGGCGGGGCCGACCCACAGGATCGTGGGCGGGACCGGAGTCTCCGACAGGGCCGGCAGTACTTGGCGGGCCAGGGCGGCGGGGGCGATCAGGGCGCGGACGCCGCAATCGGCCAGCAGATAGGCCAGCTTGTCGGATTTGGTGGAGGGGTTGACGGGGACGAAGACGGCGCCGGCCTTCAGCGCGCCGAACAGACCGGCGACATACTCGACGGAGTTCTCCAGCATGACCGCGACGCGGTCGCCGCGCCCGATCCCGGCCGACTGGAGCGCGCAGGCGACGGCGTCGCTGTCGCGGTCCAGCTCGGCGAAGGAGCGGCGGGCCTCCCCCGCGATCAGCGCGGTGCGCGCCGGGTCGCGGGTGGCGGTGTCGGTCAGGAACTGGTGCAGCAGATGGGCCATGATCGTCCCCGTCCTTCGATCCAAAGCTCTGTTCGGCGGCTTTTCGTGTGGCCCTGCCCCGCGTTCCGAACCGACGGTCAGGCCGCCGTGCGCAGGGTCTGCTTGCGCTCCACGAAGGAGGCGATGCGGTTCACGGATTCCAGGTTGTCGGCGATCATGTCCTCGTCGTCGACGGTGATGCCGAAGCGCTCCTCCAGGAAGGCGACCACGTGCATGATGCCCGTGGAGTCGATCACCCCGGATTCCAGCAGGGATTCGCCGTTGTCGAAGCCGGAGTCCTTGCCGAGCAGGAAGTTCTCCACGATGAAGGCGCGGATCTCCGGGAGGGCGGGAGCGTTCAGGGTGGTTTCGGTCAGGATGGCGGTCCGCATGTCGCTGAAAACTCCTCGTGGGTTCGTGCGTAAGGCGGTGGTCGGTCTGGTCAGGGTTCCCGGCGGGTCGGCCGCCGCATTTCGCATCCGCGTGTTACAGTACTTTTATTGTTTAAAAGTCACGGGTTTGCGAGGGGGCAAAGGATAGAGGCGGATCGAAGACTATGGTTAGTCACTCTGTTTTGCCGGTGTAGTTCTTGACAGGACGGTCGTATCCTTTGGCGGTTATGGTCGTAGACGTCTTCATTGGCCCGGAGGCAGAGCATAGGCGGTCATACGCCTGCCGACTGGGGGGCGGAATCCGGTCGAAGGCCGCTTCCGTTCCGGGTCTCGGTGTCGGGACGCGCGGGCGGGGCCGGCGTCTTCCATTTGCGCAGCCAAGCCGGGATGCCGGTCAACTGCACGGTCAGCCAGTCGACCGAGGCGTCGTCGGACAGGGGGAAGGCCTTCAGCCGCAGGGGATCGGTCTTGGCGTCGTTCCAGCCGGGATCGATGGTGCGGGCGGTGCGGTAACCGGCGTTGCGGATTTCCGCCACCTCGCGCTCGCTGAAATCGCCGTTGGGGAAGGCGAAATGGCGGCAGGGGCGGCCCAGCGCGTCCTCCAGCTCCACACGGGACAGGCCGATCTCCTCGGCGCAGAGCCGGTCGTCGCATTGCAGCAGGATCGGGTGGGTGCGGGTGTGGGCGCCGAAATCGGACACATCGGTCATGCGCGCGACCTCGTCCCAGCTCATGGCGTGGATCTCGGCGGCGTCCTGGTCGGGATCGTCGCCGGCCTCGGCCAACAGGCGGCGTCGTTCGGCGTCGGGCACCCGCTTCAGGGTCTCCACGCCGATCTTGCCGGCGGCCTCGGTCTTCCACCAATAGGGGCGCGCGGTGCCGACGACGCGGCTGCACAGGTAGACGGTGGGGCGCAGATCGTATTGGCGGAACAGAGGGGCCAGCGCCGTGTTGTTGCGATGCCCGTCGTCGAAGGTCACCACCAGCGGGTAGGGCGGCAGGTCGCCCCAGCGGCCGGTCTCCATCGCCGAGGCGACGGCGTCCAGCGTGGTGAAGGTGTAGTGCTTCTTGTACCACGCGAGGTGTTCGCGCAGCACCTCGGGCTTGGGATCGTGGTAGACCACGATGGTCACGCCCCGGCGCGCTTTCAGGAAGCGCAGCAAGGCGCCGAATCCCGTCCAGCGCACCATGCCGGCAATGGCTTGCTTCATGGTGTTCTCCACTCCTTCTGCTGTGGTGCTTTCCTCGGCTTGAAGCCCCTCTTCCTCAGGGGGAGAAGGGCTTTATGCGTCCTCACCCCGTCCGTTCGGCGGTGCCGTGCGTGGCGGGCGGCGTCGCGGTTGCCCAGACCCGCGCGTTGCGGCGGTAGATGTCGAGGATGCGTTCCCGGTACACCGCGATGTCGAACTGTCGCTCCCAGCGCGACCGGGCGCCGATGCCCAGGTTGCGGCGCAGGGTCGGACAATCGATGACGCGGGCCAGCGCGTCGGCCAGGGCGGCGGTATCGCCGGGCGGCACCAGCAGGCCGGTCTCGCCGTCGGCGATGGCGTCGGGGACGCTGCCGACCGGGGTGGCGACGATGGTCAGCCCCTCCGCCATGGCCTCCAGCACCGACATCGGCAGTCCTTCGAACATCGACGGCTGGACCAGCACGTCGGAGGCGGCCAACTCGCGTCGGCAACCCTTCTGGTCGAGCCAGCCGGTGAACCGCACCCGGTCGGCGATGCCGAGGTCGGCGGCGAGCGCGCGGTAGGTCTCCAGGTCGCCGTCGCCGGCGATGGTCACCTCCCACGGCTTGTCCCGGCAGACCGGGGAGGCCAGCGCGTTCAGCAGCACGTCGATGCCCTTCAGCTTGATCAGCCGGCCGAGGAACAGCAGGCGCACCGGCCGGGTGTTCTCCGTCAGGGTGTCGTCGCGCAACGGCGGCACGGCCGGGCCGGGCACGGCGTTGTGCAGCAGGGTGGTGCGGGCGCGCGCCTCCGGCCCGAAGGACTCGGCAACCCAATCGCGCCAGAACTCGCCCAGCACGACGATCTCGCTGGTCATCGCCATCATCCGGCGGATCGCCCAGCGCATCACCGGGTTGGCGTCCTTGTAGTGCTTGGGGAAACGGCCCCCGTGCAGGTGCAGCACCACCGGCACGCCGAAGGTGCGGGCCAACCCAACCAGGATGCCCTTGCGCAGCACGCTGCCGTATTCAGCCATGTGGATGTGCACCAACTGCGCCTTGCCCGACGCGAAGCAGCCGGTCAGGTGCATTGTCGCGCGGGCGAAATAATAGGGCATCAGCCGGAATTTGCCGGGGCCGTAGCTGTCCACCACCTCGAACCGCACGTCCGGGCAATTCTGCCGCAGGTCGCTGGTGAAGTTGTCGACCACTCGTCCCATGCCGCCCTTTTCCTCGGTGCCGCCGGGGGAGACAATGTAGATCATGTCCGCTCCTGGTCCTTTTGCCCGCTGGCTTCCTCCCATGTTCCGGGGGGCTTTTGCCCTTCCGGCCGGGAGTGTCGATCCATCCTTCTCGGCGAAGTTCCAAAGAAATACCGGCGTTGATTATTTCCAAGTCAGGTATTTGAAAATACCTTTGCGAACAATGAGGCAGCAATGGTCCGAGCGTGTTAGGCGCCTTTGATTGGACCCTGCCCGACTGTCCTATTTTGGAGCAACCGGAACCGCCGATACGCCGAGATGATTACCCCATCGGTTCAGTGCCCGCCCATGCGCGGTACGGACGCCTTGGCCGATGCCGACGCCGTTTCCGCCAGCGGATCCATGCCCGTGCCGAGTTCGGCCGCCGGCCGGTCCATCTCCTGGTAGACGGCCTGCAGCGATTTGGCGTAGGCGTCGATGACGAACTGCTTCAGGAACAGCCGCCGCCCGTTCTCCGCCAGCTTGCGGTACAGGTCCGGGTCGGAGCCCAGCCCGGCGATGGCGTCGGCCAGCGCGGCCGGGTCGTTCACCGGGATGATGCGGGCGGTCTGGCCGTCGGTCAGCACCTCCGGGATCGAGCCGACCGGGGTGGTGATGACCGGCAACTGCGCCGACAGCGCCTCCAGGATCACCATCGGCAAGCCCTCGTGGGTCGAGGGCAGCAGCAGCACGTCGTGGGACTTGATGTGGGCGTGCGCGTCCTCCCGCGACACCCAGCCCAGGAAGCGGCATTCCTCCGCCACCCCCAGCGAGGCCGCCATCGCGCGGTAGCCGTCGATGTCGCCGCCGCCGCCGATGGTGACGTGGAAACGCTGGCCCCGCTCCTTCAGACGCTGGCAAGCGCGCAGCAGCGTGCCGATGCCCTTGCGCTCCGACAGGTTCGCCAGAACCAGCAGGGACAACTCGGCGCCGTGCGGAGGAGCCTCGCGCGCCGGCAGATCGGCGCCGATGTCGGGGACGGCGTTGTAGAGCACGCGGATCTTGTGCGGGTCGGTGCCGACCGACTGCACCAGATAGTCGCGCCAGTTGTCGCCCAGCACCACGGCCCGGCCGCAACGGTCGAACAGCCAGCGGCTGATCGCGCGGGGGAAGGCGCCGCTCTCGAAATACTCGACGAAGGAGGCCCCGTGCAGATGCACCACGGTCGGGCAGGAGAAGAGGCCCGCCACCGCCTGGACCGCCGCCTTGCGCAGGAAGCTGCCCTTCTCGGACACGTTGATGTGGACCACCGAGGCCCGTCGCCGGGCCAGCAGCCAGGAGAGCCGGGCCAGCGTGCCGGCGAGGTAGAAGGGCGACAGGGCGACGCTGCCGGTGCCGCGCGTGTCGAGCACGACGGTGTCCGGCGCGCCGGGCGATTCGGCGAACTGGTCGACGATGTAGCCGGTCATGCGGCCGATGCCGCCGCCGCCGTCGAGCGCGCCCGGCGTGGCGAAGACCACGGCTCCGCGGCTGGCCGGGGAGCGGGAGTTGCGGGATTTCTGCATGGAGTCCGGTCCTTCCGACGTCACTTCAGGCCGCGCCGGGCGCGGAGAACAGGGCTTGGCGCAGACGCCGCCGCAAGCCGACCGGCATCAGCGAATGCATGGTGAAGGTGGCGAGCGCCATCGGCGTCGGCTGACCGTCGCGCAGCGCGGAGTTCAGCAGCCGCCAGCGCACCCCGGCGGTCCGCGCCGCCTGCTCGCCGCCGGTGGCCTGGAGCAGCAGGCTGGCGTAGGCGCGCGGCGAAAGCTTGTCGCGCATCGATTCCGCCCATTCGATGGCGAGGTCGATGTTGCGGCAGGTCGACAGCGTGATGCGGTTGTTCTCGGTGTAGTGGACCGCCATCACCTGCGGGATGTGGATCAGCGCCACCCCGTCCAGCTTGCCGCAGGTGATCAGCCACTCCCAGTCGTCGAAGCGCGATTCCGGGATCGGAACCTGCTCCAGCAGGGCCTTGGGCGCCAGCAGCGTGGTGGTGGGTGCGAAGGTCTCGCCCTTGAACAGGCCGCGGCGGACGAACAGGTAGTCGCCGATGGCGTCCCGCTGCGTCGCCAGCCGGCGCGGCCACGCGAAGTTGCCGCGCGCGGTCACCACCTGGCAGCGGCAGCTGATGATGGGGTAGCGCACGCCGGGGGGGCGGGCCGCCATCTGGAGGGCCAGCTTCTCCGGCATCCAGTGGTCGTCGTCGTCGAGGAAGGCGATCCAGTTGCCCTTGCCCGTGCGCACGCCGATGTTCCGGGCCTCCGCCGCGCCCTGGTTCTTCTCCAGTTCCAGGACAGTCAGGCGCGGGTCGGCGACGGTGGCGAGGTGCGACGCGGTGGCCGGGTCGGGACCGTCGATGACGACGATCACCTCCAGCGCCTTGTGGGTCTGCGCCAGCGCGCTCTGGACGGCCCGCATCACCATGTCGGGGCGGTTGCGGGTCGGTATGACGACGGTTACCAGCTCTTTCGAGGACTTCATGATTGTGCCTTCGGTCGAAGGAGAATGGGAAGGGGGCCTCAGAATTGGCGGCCGGGGCCGGCGTAGGCCGGTGCGTTGGCGTAGGCTTGCTGCTGATGGCGGGCGTTGGATTGCGCCAGCGCCTGCTGGTAGCGGCTTCGGCGTCCGAGTTCCATCAGCCGGACCACGCCGATCACCAGGACGATCCAGTTCATCGAATGCCGTTCGAGGAAGACGCTCTCGGAGATCGAGATGGCGACCAGGGCGCAGCCCACCGCGAAGGCCCAGGCCGGCTCGGCCCGGCTGGCGCCGTAGCGCGATGCGAAGAAACCCTGGAAGATGAGGCGGCCGAGGATGCCGAGCAGCACGAGGACGCCGGGGATGCCGAGGTCGAGCGTCGCCTCCAGCCAGCCGTTGTGGGCGGAGTTGATGCCCCAGCTCTCGATGAAGGCGCTGCCCGGCCCGTAGGCGCCGTACCAGTAGGCGGCGTAGCCGTAGCCGAGCAGCGAGCGCTCGGAGATCGAGCCCAGGATGTGGTCCCACAGCACGGTGCGGCCGGTCAGCGTCGGATCGCGGCCCAGCGCGTAGAGCGCGTCGTACCAGAAGGAGGCGATGGCGGTGCCGGCGAGGATCAGGACGACCAGCATGATCGCCATGGTCGGCGCGAAGCTGCGGATGTTGCCGCGCACCAGACCGGTGGCGAGCAGCGCCGCCGCGACCAGCACCGAGGTGACGAGGCCGGTGCCCGACCGCGACATGACGATCAGCAGCAGCGCCAGCGCCAGCAGCGAGCGGGTGACCCAGCGCTTGGCCTCGCGCTGCCAGTCGAGCCACAGCAGGCACAGCACCAGCCAGACCATCATGCGGCCGGTCACGTTCTTCTGGAAGAAGATGCCTTTCCAGGCGCCGACGTGCTGGGCGCTGTCGAGGCCCACGGCCGGCATGGCGACGACCGAGGCGAAGGACAGGAACATCAGCGCCGACAGGCCGGTGACCAACAGCCGCATGATTTCCGGGAAGGTGAAGCGCAGCGCCAGATAAATCCCGAACACCGTGGTGAACAGGAAGGCCAGCGAGCGCCGCAGCGTCACGTCGGGGAACAGCGACCACAGCGACGACACGAAGGCGAACACCAGCAGGAAGGTCACCGCCGGACTGGCGAGCGGGATGCGGAAGGCCAGGCTGGGGCGCATCGCGATCAGGGCCAGGATCAGCACGTAGATCCCGGCGAAGAACATCATGGCGCCCGACGATTCCTGATCGGCGGCGACGACGCTGCCGCCGGTCAGCAGCACCGGCAGGACTGTGCCGCCGAACGCCATGATGCACACCACGGCGATGAATTTTTCCAGAAATTCCAGGATTTTCATGGGCTGCCGTTCCCGCTTTTGGCTGTGCAACACAGAAGATGCTCACCGATGCCGCATCCGCGTAGACAAGCGGAGGCGTTAGACCGAAGGAGGTTTTCCCCATCCGGAGTACCCGGATCCGCCGCGCCCCCTCCTTTTCCGGCGCTCTGTTGGGCAGACCAGCAAAAACGTTTCGAGGCCCTTGGCGCCTGCGGGGGCGCCAAGGGCCTCGAAACCGGTCGGAAAAGCCCCTGGCCTTACGACCCGTCCCCCTTCAGGACCATGACGGCCGTCTTGCACAGGATGAAGAAGTCGAAGAGCAGGCCGCAGTTGCGGACGTAGAAGACGTCCATCGATACGCGCTCCTGGAAGGTGGTGCGGTGGCGGCCCGAGACCTGCCAGTAGCCCGTCAGTCCGGGGCGGACCGTGCCGATCACGTCGGCCGAGGCGCCGACCTCCGGCAGTTCCTTGGGCATGTAGGCGCGCGGACCGATCAGGCTCATGTCGCCCATCAGGATGTTCCACAGCTGCGGCAGCTCGTCGAGCGAGGTCTTGCGCAGGAAGCGGCCCAGCGGGGTGATGCGCGGATCGACGGTCAGCTTGTGGTAGGTCATGTACTCTTCGCGGGCGACCGGATCGTTTTCCAGAAGCTGCTGGAGATGCTCCTCGGCGTTGATGTGCATGGAGCGGAACTTCAGCAGGTCGAAGGTCTGCTTGCCGCCGGCCCAGCGCTTCTGCCGGAACATGACCGGGCCGGGGCTGTCGAGCCGGATCGCCACGGCCAGGCCCAGCATCAGCGGGGCGACCAGGACCAGCAGGATGCTGGACAGCACGATGTCCATGGCGCGGCGGATGCGCAGGTAGCCGGTGGGCGGGCGGACGCTGACGCGCAGGGCCAGCGAGCCGTGCAGGTTGTGGTAGGTGGCGTCGACGGCGCTGACGTTGCCTTCGCCGAGCACGCAGTAGACTTGCTTGAAGGGCAGGTTGCGCACCAGATCGGTCAGCTCGCGGCCGTGGCGGCTCATGTCGGCGACGATGGCGGCCTGGGCCTGTCGGGCCATGGCCGGGGACTTCGCCAGCATGTCGACCGGTCCCATCACCGTCAGCCCGGCGACGCGGGTCTGCCAGAGGCTGTCGTCGTTGTCGACGAAGCCGATCGGGCGCATGCCGAGCCAGGGCAGCCGCTGGAGCTTCTCGGCGATGGCGGCGCCCTGGGGGCCGGCGCCGACGATGACGACCGGCGTCCGCCAGTCCAGCGCGCTCGAGAGCAGGCCCTGGATCAGCAGCAGGTCGGCGACGTAGGTGGTGGCGAAGCCGAGCAGCGCGATCGACAGCGCCTCGACGAAGAAGGAGCGGAAGCCGTCCATCACGATGAAGGGAACCGCCAGCACCGCGCAGCACAGGAAGGCCGCCTGGAAGGTCCGGCGCGTCCGCTCCATGTAATCGAAGCGGCCCAGCGTGTAGATCCCGAAGACGGATTTGACCAGCGGCACCAGCATCAGGCCGGTGACCAGCGAGCGCTGCCACGCCTCGGCCTCGGCGGGCAGGGCGTCCGGGGCGAAGAGACGGTTGAGCGCCCATCCGACGAGGGCCAGCACGAAACCGTCCGAAAGGGCCAGAAGAAGTCCGGGCGCGATCGGCGGAATGGCCGCCTTCTTCGCCGGGGTCAGATCGATGACCACTTCAGGGTCCAATTTGCTCATCGCAGGTCCCGTGAGTTTGAAGGGAATGCCAGCCAATCCGCACGCCCGCCGCGCGGATGGTCGCTTGTCATCAGCCGTTCGACCGGCTTCATCGTCTCCGGTGTCACGAACAGGACGGACCGGGGTCCGTCACCGGCGCATTTGTGTAAAGAACGTCCGTTGTTCGCGTTGGAGCGCTGAGCCGCGTCTTTGTTGTAGGACGAATTAGGATGAGAAACGCCGTTCAGCAACAGATCATAGGGGTTTTGCTTTCGCGTCGGCGATAACCCCAGGACTTCGAAAGGTCCGGAATTCGAAATATTAAAGAGGATGCTTTGGAGGTGTTGATCCCGGTCGGGATAGCGGAATGGATAAAGGGGGTAGGGCGCGTCATCCCGACCGGTGTGTTTTTTCGCCGCGAATTGTGGGTAGAGGGTGGCTTGTCCCTATCCGACCGGTCGATTCGCTGCAGTCGCGAAAAGATTGCGCGCAGCCGACCCGCCGAAGAGGTGGGGGCGGGTGGTTCCGAACGGGGTTTCCCGGCAATTCCGGACGAGGTCCCGGCGCGAAAGCACCCTTGCGCGGTTCGGTTGCCGGGCGCGAGATTTGGCCACGACGGAACGCCTAATCGAAACGGCCCAACCCGGCCTAATCCAGGCCTAATGCTTGGTCCTACACCCTTGTTCGAAACGGAAGAGAATAGCTCCGAAGAGTATCCCGCTCGCTTCAAGGTCGAATTGACGGACGGTCGATCGCTTCCAATCATGTGGACCGATCTTGTCCTTGTCTGCGCGGTCGCGGGAAACGCCGCCGTGCGCAAGTGTCGGCGCGGGGAGACCGGATGGCTTCGGAAGCTGGAAACATCATCAAGCACGGCTGGCTGTTCATGGTGGCCAATGTGGTCAACCGGGCCGCCGGCCTGCTTCTTCTGCCGCTCTACACCAAGGTGCTGACGCCGCCGGAGTTCGGGGTCTATGCCTTGGTGGTCGTGGTCAGCGACCTGCTGGCCGTCATGCTGATGATCGGCATGAGCAACGCCTTCACCGCCGTCTACTTCGAGCACGAGGAGGGGCCGGAGCGGCGGCGCGTGGTCTCCACCTGCCTGCTGGCCCTGTTCGGCGTGTCGGTCGCGATGATCGGCCTGTCCTACCCGGCCGGGCTGGCGGGAAGCTGGGCGATGTTCGGATCGGGCGAGCACGCCACGGTGATGGCGCTGGCGCTGTTCGGCGTCGCGCTGACCACCTTGTTCGAGTTGGCGCTGGCCTATTACCGGGTGCGGCGGCGCTCGGGCCTCTGTCTGGCGGTGTCGCTGGGCAAGGTGGTGGCGCTGCTCGGCTTCAACGTCGTGTTCCTGTGGGCGATGAAGCTGGGAGTCGAGGGCATCTTCCTGGCCAACGCCGGTTCCTTCGCGGTGCTGGGGCTGGGGCTGATGGCGGTGATCCTGCGGGAGAACGGCGTCGGCTTCTCCTGGCCGGTGCTGAAAAGGGTGGGGACGCTCGGGCTGCCCTACATGCCGCAATCACTGCTCGACATCGCCAACAACTTCGTGGCGCGCTGGCTGCTGAACGTGCTGCTGACCACCGCCGCCGTCGGCATCTTCGCCTTCGGCATGCGGCTGGCCCAGATCCTCTACATGTTCCTCACGGCGTCCTTCCTGCAGATCTGGTCGGTCAGCCGGCTGGAATCAGGGCGTGAGACCGACAGCGCCCAGGCCGATTTCGTCTTCCACCTGTTCGTGACGGTGCTGACCACGGCGGCGCTTGGGATGGCGCTGGTCTCGCCGGAAATCCTCTGGCTCATCGCGTCGGACGCCTACGCGCCGGTGCTGCCCTGCATGCCCTTCCTGGTGCTGGCCTTCGTCCTGCACGGCGTTCGGATGAACCCGGAGGTCGCCATCCTGAAGGCGCGCCGCGTTGGGGTGCTGCCCTGGATCTCGGCGGCGAGCCTCGCGGTCGGCACGGGGCTGGCGGTGGTGATGGTCTGGCGCTGGGGGGTGCTGGGGGCCGCGCTCGCCAACCTCGGGCGGGAGGTGTTCCAGATCGTCGTGACCGAGACCGTCCGCCGCCGGCTGTGCCGGGACGACGTGCCGCTGAACGCGGTGCGGGTCGGCTGGATCGTGGCGCCCGCCATGGCGGCCTACGCCGCCGGGGCTTATCTGTTCGGCGACGCGGTCGACCCGGCCGTGACGGCGCAGAAGGTGCTGCTGACCCTGGCCTTCCTGGGCGTGACCCTGTTCGGTCCCGGCATCGGTCCGGTGGGGCGCGGGGTGATGATGAAGATGCTGCCGCGTCTGCAACGGCGGGCCGCCTCGACCCCCTGAACGGGGGCGTGCGGCTTGAGAAAAGGACATGGGGAAAGGGCCGGCAGCGTGCGCTGCCGGCCCTTTCCTTGCTCTCGACGATCCGACGCGGGCGATCAGGCCGCGTGCTGCAGCAGGTCGTGCTGCATCGTGTCGTACCAGTGGGCCATCCCCTCGGCCGAGTAGATTTCCGACTGGGTGGCGTGAAGCGGGTCCACGCCCATGGCGGTCAGCATCGCGTCGGCGGTGGTCGCCTGGGTGGCGACCGCGTTGTACACGTTCGTCGCGGCGGCGGCCTCGGCGGCCGGAGCGGCGGCGGCGGCGGCCTTGGCGGCGACGTCCAGGATGGTGCCGGTGCCGGTGGCGTCGGCGATCGTGGCCTGCGACGAGTTGGACAGCTTCAGGCTGAAGGTCTCGTTGCCTTCGGTGACGCTATCGCTCAGCACCTTGACCGTGACGGTCTTGCTGATCTCACCGGCGGCGAAGGTCAGCTTGCCGCTGGTCGCCGTGTAGTCGGACCCGGCCTTGGCCGTGCCGTCCACCGTGGCGTAGTCCACCGTCACCGCGTGGGTGGCGGCCTGCGAGAGCTTCACCGTGAAGGTCGCGTCGGCCGTCGTGGTGGTCGCGCCGCCGGTCGAGCCGCTGAACAGGCCGGCCTTGATGGCGTTGTACTTGGTGTAGTCCACCTGCCAGTTGTCGTTCATGATGCCGCCGGTGTCGCCCGAACCGGGGCTCCAGGCCCAGTAGGTCCAGCTCGCACCCTGGTCGCCCTTGGCCAGGTCGACGCTGCCGTTGCCGTCGAAGTCGCCGTTCATGTACTGGATCAGCTTGGGCATCCAGGCCTTGTCGATGGCGGTTTCCATGCGGCTGCCGAACTCGCCGACGAAGACCGGGTGCTGATCGTTCTTGATCAGGTTGCCCCACATCTGGTCCCACTTCGCCGGCATGTTGTTCGGGAAGTTGGTGTCCTTGAACCAGTCCATCATGTGCAGCGACGGGCCGTAGTCATGGACCGAGTAGACCAGCTTGTTGTCGACGTTGAATTTGACGTCGTAGTTCTTCTGGCCGAGCAGGTTGCCGCCCCACCAGTACCAGTTGTTGTTGACGATCTCGACACCCTCGACGATCATCAGCCAATCCTTGTTCACGGACTGGATGGCGTTGCCGATCCGCTCGGCGGCGCGCGCCCAGTCGGTGGAGGTGTTGCCGTCGCCCCAGCTCGCCGCGCCGTGCGGCTCGTTGTGCAGGTCGGCGCCGATGACCGCGTCGTTGCCGGCGTAGCGCTGGGCCAGCATCTTCCAGTTGGCGATCATCTTGGCTTCCGGATACTGGTCGGTGTACCAGAGGCCGTTCTCGTTCGCCGACGCGCCGTCACCCGAGCGGTGGTGGTCGAGGATGATCTTCATGCCGGTCTTTTCGGCGTAGGCGATGATCTTGTCGAAGACCTGGAGCGAGGTCAGGCCCCGCAGGTCCGGGTTCTTCGCGTAGTCGATGCCGGTCGGCATGCGGCCGCTGTCGAGCATGGCGTCGGAGAAGGGCAGGCGGATGACGTTGAAGCCAAGCTCCTGCATCTTGTCCATGTGGTTCTGGTAGCTGTCCACCCACAGGCCCTGGGGAGCGAAGGCGTAGCCCTCGGCGCCGAACCAGTTGACGCCCGTCAGCTTGACGCTGTTGCCGGCGCTGTCGACGATCTGGCCGCCTTCGGTGTGCAGGAAGCCGTCGGCGATGCCCTTGGACCCCGTGCTGGTGCCGCCCTTCGGCTCGGTCACCGTCACGTCGTTGACCGACAGGCTCGGCGTGACCGGGTTGGTGGGGTTCGTCGGATTGGTAGGAGTGGTCGGGGTGGTCGTGCCCTTCGAGAAGAAGGACTTGTCGGCGTCCACGACCAGGGTGCCGTTCCACCACATGCCCGACTGGCCGGCGACGACGTCCTTGCCGTCCAGCGCGCCCTTGTCGAAGCTGACGATGCTGTCGGTCGGGGCGACGGCCTTGCCGCCGATGGTGATCTTGTTGACCATCAGGTTACGGTCGACGCCGTTGACGAACGCGTCGTTGTCGTACTGGATCTGGACCTTGTGGGCCTGGTCGGCGGTGACGTTGGCGTTGAAGGTGTAGTCCTTGGCGCCCGTGCCGACCGTGGCCTCGCCGATCTGCTTGCCGTCGACCAGCAGCTTGAAGTGGGCGTTGACGCCGCCCGCCGCGATGCCGTGGGCGTTGACGGTGATCGCCGTCGCGCCGGCGGTCGGGGTGGTCGGGACGGTGGGGGTGGTCGGCGTCGTCGGCGTCGTGGTCGTGCCGCCGAAATAGTCCTTCGTGGCGTTGAAGTTCAGCGAGCCGCTCCACCACAGGCCTTCCTGGCCGGGCAGGGTGCCCTGGCCGTCGGCCACGTAGGAGGCGAGCGAACTGGTGGAGGCGATGGCCTTCCCGTTCACTTCAACCGACTTCACGATGAGATCGCGGTACATGCCCGCCTTGTCGGTCGACAACCAATCGTTGTCATAGACGATCTGAATTTTGTGCGCGGCGTCCGGGGCGACCTTGGTGGTGAAGGTGTAACGCCCGGCGTTGGTGGAATTGACCGTGGCCTGGCCGACGCTGACGCCGTCGACGAGGAACTTGAAATGCGGCCAGACTCCTCCGGCAGCCACACCCGAAGCGTTGACGATGAAGGTCGTATCGACGGGGTTCGTTGCCATTGGAAGTAACCTCTTTTCCGTGTTTCGCTTGACCACAGATTGGCCGGAAAAGATTAACGACGTATTTCGAATTTTAGCGAAATGCGGCCTGAAAGCCACGTATGGCTGTGAAAAGAAAGAGACGCGAAAATAACCCTTTCGTGATGCGTGGCCGCAACAAAGGGGTATTCGCGTCTCTAGAAAGCTGTTTTAAAAGGGTATTTTCTGGAAGCCTTGGGGTTGGTAAAGCCTCAATCGGGCTTTCTGGCGACCATGAACACCTCCGGGCGGAACAGATAAAGCTGGCCCACCCTTCCGAGCTTGCGATTTAGGGTTAACGAAAGGCGTCCCAAAAATGCCTCAACCGCTTTCACGTAAGCCAGATAGCTCGCCCCGGCGAAGTGGAGGTTCAGCTTGCGGCGCAGCGCCATGGGCGCGACGTAGACGGCTTCCAACCGGTCGAAGCCGGCGCGGTGCAGCAGGTTGGCCGTTTCGTTCCAGGTGTATTCGCGCAGGTGCATGCAGATCGGCTCGTCCAGCCCGAACACCTCCGACAGGTCCATCGGGCCGGCGAACTTGTGCGGCATGTTAAGGACGTAACGCCCGCCCGGCTTCAGGATGGTGCGGACGTTCTCCATGTGGATGGACACGTCATCCGGGTGGAAATGCTCGATGACGTGGGTGGAGATCACTGAATCGTAGCGGTTGGCCGGCTCGAACCGCGCGAGGTTGACGCCGTCGCAGCAGCGCCAGGTGATGTTGGGATCGTGCTCGATCCAACGCTCGCCGCGCTCGCGCGTCACCTCGGTGGCGACGCAGCGGTAGCCGCGCTTGGCGAGGTAGCGCAGCAGCCGCGCCTTGCCCGACCCGACCTCGTAGACGTCCTGCGGGCCGCCCAGCAGCGTCAGGAAATGCTTGAAGTCGAGATCGTCGTTGCGGGTGGCGGCGTCGTCCTCGGCGTCGTTCAGCCAGGGGCAGCCCTTGTAGAGCGCGGTGTAGGCGCGCTCGAACACATCCCAGCGGTCCTCGCGGCGCGAGTCCAGCAGTTCGCGGGCGAGACGGCGCTCCAGATCCCAATGCTGCCGCACCATCGCCTCGCTCAAGGGGTAGCTGGGCGCGAGGTGGAATTTTCTCTTGTAGCGGGCGATGAGGTCTTGAGCATCCAGGGTGGTGGTTGGCTGATTCAAGATCGACCCCTTTCGGTGAACCGCAACACCCCTTTATTGTAGGCACTCGAAGTCCTGGCGGCGTGGAGCGGACGGGCGGGTCGGGCGAGCGAACGGGCGGGGCGGAGTGGCGGGCGGGATTACCCCGCCCGCGCGGGGCTCAGCCGGCGCGCGTCTTGTTGCGCACCGCCTGGACCGCCGCCTCGTACATGGGAAGCGGGCGGGAGTTCCGGTCGTAGGGCGAGGGCTGCGGATCGAGGTCGGCGTGCTCGCGCGCGATGAAGTTCAGGTCGGAGCGCAGGTGCCACCAGACCAGCTCCTCCAGCCGGGAGTGGTTCACCACGTCGGCCAGATACTGCCCGGCGAGCAGGGCCAGCGTGCGGTCCTTCTCCTCCCGCGACCAGGAGCGTGGCAGGCGCGTCTCGTCCACATCCATTTCGGTGATGTGGACGGCCAACCCCAGCCGGTCCACCGCGCGCAGGAACTTGCGCATGCCCTCGCGGTCGTAGGGCTTGCCGGCGATCAGGTGGCTCTGAAGGCCGACGCCGTCGATGGGAACGCCGCGCTTCACGGCGCCGCTCAGCCAGTCCAGCAGATAGGCGCGCTTGCGCTGCTGCCAGCCCTCGTTGAGCTCGATGCCGAACTCGTTGATGACCAGCTTGGCGTTGGGGAAGGCGGCGCGGGTCTGGTGGAAGAAGGGATCGAGCCATTCCGGCCCCCTTTCCGCCCCGCCGGCGGCCACCCACCACATGCCGCGCCGGAAGCCGTAGCGGTCCTGCTCCTGCGGGTGGCTGTCGGCGGTCTCCCAGAAGAAGACCTCGTTGGCGACGTCGATCCGGTAGAAGACGTCTCCGTAGCGTTCCTTCACCTGGGCGACCGTGTCGGCGAAGCGGGGCTGGACCGTGTCGGGGCCGAGCGTGCCCTCGGCTGAGAAATAGGCGTTCTCGGGAATGCCAAGTTCCGCCTGCCGTTCCACCGGCAGTTTCATGTAGGGCGGCATGCCCATGTGCTGCCAGATGATCGTGTGCCAGTTCGGCGCCGCCCCGATGGAGCGGGCGAGCTCGACGCTGGCGTCCAGGCGGCGCCAGTCGAAGCGGCCTTCCTGCGGCTGGAAGATCGCCCATTTCCCGCCGTTCTCGGGGGTGACGACGTCGCATTCGCGCGCCATCAGCCGGTCGAGCATCGGATCCTCGGGGTCGATGAAGTGATCGCGCGCGGCGCCGTGCCGGATCCGCGCGGCGCGGCAGGCGTCGCGCAGGGTGACGGCCGGTTCGTTCGGCCGGGCCGCTGCGGCTATGGCGGTGGTCGGGTCGGTGGCCGCCCGGCAACTGGCCAGGACGGCGGCGCAGGCCGCCGCGCGCAGCACGTCGCGGCGGTGGGGAAGGGGAGGCTTGATCATAAGGCGTCTCCGCGCTCCATGTCCCTTCCCGTTCGGGGAAGGGGCGGGGTGAGTGGGATACGTCTGCCGGACCCCGGTTGCGGCGCGGCCCCCCCGCCCCCGAACCCTCCCCCGGAGGGGAGAGCGTCTTTCGGGAGCGGGAGGGCCGGGCGTTCGCAGGAGATGCGGCGGAGCAGAGGGTTACGGCGTGGCGCGCATGGTGCTGTCGCCGTAGTACTTCCGGGTCGCCATGTAGCTGTTGTACGGCCCTTCATACCCGCGCGAGGCGGCCTTCTTGAGGTTCACGTCGGTCATCACGGCGACGAACTTGTCGTGATCGATCGGGCCGAGGTCGGCAACCGCCTGAAGGTCGCTGGCCGTGGTGTGGCCCCAGCGGCTGACGAAGAGAACCTTGGAGGCGGCGCCGCAGACGATGCGGGCGTCCGACACGGCCAGCGCCGGGGCGGTGTCGAACACCACCAGATCGAAGTGCGGCGACAGGCCGGCCATCAGATGGACGAGGCCGTCCACGTTGAAGCGGTCGAGCGTCTCCGGCATCAGGTGACCCGCCGGGATCATGGCGAAGGGCACGTCGTCGCTGCTGTGGACGATCTCATCGAGCGTGGCGGTGCCGGCGATCCAGTCGGACAGGCCCTTCTTGGCCGACAGGTTGAACAGGCCGTCGATGCGCGAGCGGCGGAAGTCGGTGTCCACGACCACCACGCGGCGGCCGGCCTGGGCTGCGACCTGCGCCACGGCGAGGCTCATCGAGGTCTTGCCATCCTGCGGGCGGGCCGAGGTGACGGCGATGGAGCCGACCGGACCCAGATCGGACAGGTGGTTGCGGAACAGGGCGCGCAGCGATTCGCTGAACAGCGAGAACGGGTGGTTCTGGAAGATCTGGTAGAGACGGCCGCGGGCGCCGCGGGTCGAGTGGTGGGGCACGATGTGGACGTTGCCGACGCCCAGGATGCGGCGGACGGTTTCCGGGGTGCGGATGCGGCGCTGGAGCAGTTCGATGCCGAAGACGGTGAAGACGGCGATGAAGACGGAGGCGGCGAGGCCGGCGATCAGCAGGAGGATGCGGAACGGACCCGACGGCTCATGCGGGACCTGCGGCTCCGACACCAGCTTGACGGCGGTCGGGAAGGCGCGGTTGTCCTGCTGGGCGGAGACCTCTTCCAGACGGGCCATCAGGCTGTCGAGCAGGGTGCGCTTGGCGGTGGCTTCGGATTCCAGCGTGCGCAGCGGCACGGCCTCACCCGCCATCGTCTGGTAGCCGGCTTCCAGCTTGGTGATCATCGCCTTCAGGGCGTTCTCCTGCTCGACGGCGACGTTGGCCGCCTCGCGGACACCGTTGATCTCGCGGCGCATTTCCATCTGCATCGAGGAGTTGGCCTCGGACAGACGGGCCTGGAGCTCGAGGATGCGCGGGTGCTTGGGACCGTACTGGCGCGACAGCTGGGCCATCTCGGTGGAGATCGCGGCGACCGTGGCGCGAAGCTGGGCCACGACCGGGGAGGCGATGCTGCCGGCCTGACCGCCGCGACGCTCCAGCGTCTCGGCCTGGGCGACCATGCGGGCACGGTTGGCGGAGGCTTCGGCCAAGCGCAGGCGGGCGGCCTCGAGTTCACCGGTGGCCATCAGGCCGTTGCCGCCCTTGACCAGACCGGCCTTGAAGCGGATGGCCTCGACGCGCTGGTCGGCCTCGGCGACCTCCTTGCGCAGGGTGCCGATGCGGTCCTGCAACCACGCCACGGCGCTGGTCGACAGGTCGCGGTCCATCTGCTGGCGGGTTTCCATGTAGCGGCGCACGATGGTGGCCACGATGTCGCGCGACAGCTCGGGATCCTTGCCGGTGTAGCGGACCTGGATGACGCGCGACCGGCCGACGATGGCGACGTCGAGCTTGCGGCGCAGGCGGTCGAGCACGCCGTCGATGCCGGCCGAGGCGTGGGCCTCGCGGGCCAGGGTGTCCTTGGTCATGCCGTCGCCGTGGGCAAGGATGGCGGTGACCGGGCCGGGCAGCTCCTCGCCCCAGATCACATGAGCCTTGTCACGCAGGAAGGCGGTGGTCCGCTCCACCAGCGGCTTGGTCTCGTCGGCCTGGATCGGCGGGTTGAATTCCGGGTTGGTCGCGAGCTTGAGGTCCTCGACCGCGCGGGCGAGCACGGCGGTGGACTTCAGGATCTCGATCTCGGAAAGGATGGCGGCGTCCTCGGCCGGGATGGAGCCCAGCGCCTGGTCTTCCGCCCGCACGACGCGGACCTGCCGGTTGTCGACCAGCAGCAGGGCTTCGGACGTGTACTGGTCCTTCAGCAGCGAGACGCCGAAGGCGGTCACCGCGGTCAGCAGGACCACGATGAACAGGATCAGCATCTTATGGGCGGCGAGCACGCGCAGGATGAAGCGGAAGTCGGGACCCATGGCCGGGGCCTGTCCCTCGAACTCGGCGCGCGGCGCGGGGTGACCGACGTGGGTGGGCCAAGCCGGAGCCGGCGGGCCGCCGCGATTGATCTGGGGAAGGTTTTCCACGTCTCAAAGCTCCTTGTGCATGGGCGTGCGGGACGCTGCCGAGGCGGACCCGGTGGAACGGATAGGGGCGGAACGGAGGGAGGAGGCACGGCGCAGAAGGAAGATCGTGCGGGCGAAACCGAAGGCCCCGGTGCAGTAGCGGTGGAACAGGCGCTTGGGCTCCTGCGCCAGGCGGAAGGCCCATTCCAGGCCGCTCCGCTGCACCGCTTCGGGGGCGCGCTTGAAGCGGCCCGCCAGGAAATCGACGATGGCCCCGCCGTTGACGATCAGGACCGGGTAATCGAGCGAGCGCTTGAGCAGCGTCGCGACCTCCTCCTGCCGGGGCATTCCCATGGCGAGCAGGATCACGTCGGGGCGCGAGGCTTTCGCCTGCTCGACGTAATGCTCGACCGGGTGGAAGCCGTGCTGGAGGTCGGCGTAGTTGTGCGGCGTGTTCGTCTCCAGCACGGCGCGGGCGCGGTCCAGCCAGGGCGTCGCGGTGCCGTAGATGGCGACCTTGCGCGCCGACAGCGTGCGCAGCAGCAGCGGGATGAAATCGGTGCCGTTCATGTTGAGGCCGGTCGGGAGGCCCAGGGCGGGCAAGGCGACCTGAAGGCCGACCCCGTCGCGCAGGAGGATGTCGGAGCTGCGGAAGGCGGCCAGCGCCGGGGCGGACCCCATGCAGACGTTCACGCCATGCGCGTTCAGGAAGGAAAGGACGGTCGGCCGTTCCACCGCGCCAAGGGACGCCAGCAGAGCGCGGCGTTCGGCGTCGCTTGAAACGCACCGCATTCGCTCGATCAGCTCCAGGACGTCACGAGGATTCGGCATGCGCATCTCCTGCAGAAGTAAGGCGGAACGGGGCGTTGGCCGTCCCGACCGGTCGATGATGCTGGAGCGGGGCGGCGGATACCCCGTTGGAGCGCCGCCCGAGAACCGCTCGTGGCTCTATGTGGCCAGTCCTCCCCCCTTTTCGCACGGGCGAGATCGGTGAGGCGGGAGCGGATTCGAATTAGCCCGGCCTCGCCAAAGGGGGTGGAATCGGCTTGCCGGGGCATGCGGTTCAGCCCATATAGGGAATCCCCGGACGAAACCGCGTTCTTCCGCGCCGCATCGGCACGCCCCCATGCGTTCCGCCGGGCCTTTCTCCAAGTTCGACAGCAAAGACACCGACACCGATGACCGACGACACCTCCGCTCCCCCGCCGGGCAAGACCCCGGGAACCGCCGACGAGTACGACCGCCGCGACGCCTTGCGCGCCATCGCCGCCGTCGTGCGCGGCGACGGCATCGAGGTGGATTCGGACAGCACCCCCGCCCGCTGGACCATCGCCGTGGTCCACCCCGTCGCCATTCCCGGCACCGACCGCAGCCTGAAGCTGCGCTTCAAGATCGCGCTCGGGCCGCTGCCGGAGATCGAGGCCGAACTCTGGGGGCTGCTGACGGCGGAGGAGGGCTTCGGCCGCGCCCAGGCCAAGACGCTGGGCAAGCGGGTCAAGGCCGCCTGCCTGTCCTCCTCGGCCATCGAGAAGGCCAAGGGGCGGGTGGATTCCTGGTTCGCCTCGATGGCCCAGCGCGCCGCCGGCTTCGGTGACGCGTGGCGCCCCAAGGGCTTCGCCGAGGAGCTTGGCCGCGTCATCGGCTTCGGCGGCCGCATTCCGCGCTTGCAGACCCTGCTCGACGCGCTGGAGGAGGCCTTCTCGACCGCCGCCGCCCGCGTCGGCCTGAAGGTGCGGCGCGAGAAGCTGGAGGACGCGTCCGGCATGGGCGTGTACCTCGACAGCTTCACCACCGCGCGCGCGATGATCCGCAAGCTGCGGCTCTACGTCGGCCCGACCAATTCGGGCAAGACCCACGCGGCGATGGACCGGCTGGCCGAGGCGGAGAGCGGCTGTTATCTGGCGCCGCTGCGCCTGTTGGCCCTGGAGGGGCAGGAGGCGCTGGAGACGCGCGGCCGTCCGTGCAGCCTCGTCACCGGCGAGGAGCGCGACGTGCGGCCGGGGGCGTCCTTCACCTCCTCGACCATCGAGATGGTGAACACGTCCAAGATCTGGGGCGCCTGCGTCATCGACGAGATCCAGATGATCGGCGACGCGGATCGTGGCTGGGCCTGGACCCAGGCGGTGGCCGGGGTCGCCGCGCCGGAAATCCTGATGACCGGCTCGGCCGACGCCATTCCCTATGTGAAGCGTCTCGCCGACGCCATGGGCGAGGATCTGGAGGTCATCGAGTTCACCCGCAAATCGCCGCTGCGCGTGCAGGAGGAGAAGGTTCCTCTGGCCGAGGTGCGCCGCAGCGACGCGGTGATCGCCTTCTCGCGCAAGGAGGTGATGGGGTTGCGCCACGACCTGCTGGCGCGCGGCCACACGGTGGCGGTGATCTACGGTGCCCTGTCGCCGGAGGTGCGGCGGGCCGAGGCCCGGCGGTTCCGCGACGGCACGGCGGATGTGCTGGTGGCGACCGACGCCATCGGCATGGGGCTGAACCTGCCGGTCGCCCGCGTCGTGCTGTCGGCCACCCGCAAATACGACGGACGCGAGGAGCGCGACCTCAACGCCTCGGAAATCCGCCAGATCGGCGGGCGCGCCGGGCGCTACGGCATGCACGAGGAGGGCCGCGTCGCGGTGCTGGAGGGGGAGACCATCAACCCGGTGCGCCGGGCGCTGACCTCGCCGCCGGTGCCGCCGGAGGATCCGCGCTCGTGGATTTCCCCCAACCTCAGCCATGTCGAGGCCATCGCCCGCGAACTCGACACCGACAGCCTCGCCAAGGTGCTGCGCACGGCGGGGCAGGAGCTGCTGCGCGCCAACCAGACCTTCCGCATGACCGATCTGGAGCAGCGCATCCAGGCGGCGACGGCGGTGGACAAGGCCAAGCTGCCGCTGGCGGTGCGCGACATCCTGGCCCGCTGCCCGATCGACACGCGCGACCAGAACAATTTGCGCCTGCTGGGCGGCTGGGCGACGAACCAGGGCAACGGCGTCCCCAACGGCGCCCCCGACGCCGCCGAACGCTTCCGTCACAACGTCGGCACCGACGTGGAACTGGAGAAGGCCGAGCGCGCGGTGAAGGAACTGACCGCCTACGCGTGGCTGGCCTACCGCTTCCCCGACGCCTATCCCGAGATGGATCTGTGCCAGGAGCGCCGCGCGCATCTGAACGCCTTCATCGAGCGGACGCTGGCCGAACGCTCGCTGGCCCGCGCCTGCCCGGTCTGCGGCGCGCGGCTGAAGGCCAACCATCGCTTCCGGGTCTGCGACAACTGCTACGGCAGCCGCCTGGAGGAGCGAGGGAGCGGGAACGGACGTGCCCCGGGTGGACATGGCCGGGGCGGGCGCGGTCCGGACGGGCGGGGCCGGGACAACGGCGGCGCCGCTCCGGTGGCGGCGGCCCCCGGCGAGAAGCCGGCCCACGCGCATTTCCATCACGCCAAGCCGGGCGGAGGAAAGCCCGGCGGCGGGCGTGGCAAGGGACCTCCCCGCAAGCCCGGCGGGCCGACGAAGCGGCGCGGTCCCCCGGCGGCCTGACCCTGACCCCCTGAAACCGGGCGCCGCCCCCGCTTACCCCAGCAGGGACAACGTCGGCTCCGCCAAGGTGGGGGCGGCGTTTTCCAGCGCACGCGCGATGTCGGCCGGCTTGCCGGACACCCGCAGCGGGTCGGGCCGCCCGCCCAGGTGCAACTCCGTTTCGCCATCCTCGGTATCGCGCAGGAACAGCACGGCGGCGGGGTTCACCAGAACGGTTGCTCCGGTCGTGTCGGTCAGTTCAACGAATGCCATGATGCCCATCCTGTATGCATGCGATGGAAACGCGCAAGAATGTGGTATGTTTCCGGATCGGTCTTTGGTTCCGTCATTCTTCCGATACCGGACCAAAGATTGACCGGAAGAGGGTGCCCCTTCGGCCTCTTGAATGGCATCCCCGCGCGACAAACATGGGCGGTTCAGTCCGGTGGGGCCGAAAGGCTTCGGTTTTCAGCCGCGACCGTTTATAAGCCCGGCCTGCAACATGAGGGGAGCGTCCAGTCTTGAAACTGCTCGTCGTCGAAGATGATCCGCTGATCGGTCCGGCCGTGAAGGCCGTTCTTGAGAACGCGGGCTACACCGTCGTTGGGCCGTTGCGCGACGCCACCAAAGCCGCCCGCGTGGGCGCGCGGGAAAACCCCGATCTTGCCTTGGTGGACGTGAACCTCGCCGGGGGTGAGAACGGGCTGACGCTCGCCCGCCGCCTGTGGGAGGACAACGGCGTGCCTTCGTTGCTGATGACCGGTTTCGATCACCACGCCGAGGAGGCGCGGAGCTTCGCCATGGGCCTGCTGCGCAAGCCGGTGATGCCCGACGCGCTGGTCGACGCGGTCGGCACCGTCGCCGAGATCCTGGGCGGCCTGCGCCCGTCGGCGGTTCCGTCGGCGCTGGAGTTGTTTCCCACCTTCGTGGCTTCGGTCACGGCGTTGCGCGCGCGCCGCACCGCCTGACTCATCGTTCCGTTCGCGTCCGTTCAACGAGGCCCGCTCAACCGGCGGGCCTTTCCGATTCCAGGGGGGGCGGAACGAAGGAAGCTGCCGGCGGGGTGTCGCCGACCGGATCGCCATCGAGCGGATCGTCGCCGAAGCCACCATTCGTCGGGTCCAGTTCCACCCATTGGCGCAGGCCGCTCCACGACGGGTCGTTCGCGGGCAAAACGCGTGTCGAGCCGTTCATCGCCGTCTCCCTGATGCTTTTTTCGCCACGCCGTTCGACGCGGTGTTCTCTCAACACGAAAAAGGTTCCCAAGGTTCATCGCGCGCAGGAATCATCTCCATCTCTTCGGGCGAGCGTCGAAGGAGAGCCTTCCGATGCGCCCCGATGCCAGGGGAGTGCACCGCAACCTTTCGCGGATTGTCCTGTTGGTAGCCCCGAATGGAAACGAACGCAGGCGTGACGGCGCCCGCCGCGATTTCCGACGATCCAACAGGCCCTGCCGCTCCCCCCCCGCGCGGCTGGGCCAGAGAACAGCGAAAGGATTGCACCATGAAACGCTTCATGATCGGAGCCGCCACGGCCATCGCCCTGCTTGCCGGCCCGGCGCTCGCCGATTCCGGCTCCATCGCCGACAGCCCGGCGGCGACCAGCGCCGGCGTGAGCAACTCGGTGAAGAACCCGCCCTGCGTGCCCGGCACCAACGACGCCGGGTGCAGCAACGCGACCTCGGGCAGCTCGGGCAGCGGGAGCTGGAACAGCGGTACGGGGTCGTCCTCGACGGGCACCGGGATGTCGGGCAGCGGTTCGTCCGGCATGGGCACCCCCTCGGGCACGGGCGGCGCCCAGACCACGCCGGGCATGGCCGACACGCCGCGCTCGACCAGCGGTTCCGGCTCCGATGGCGGCCGGGGCACGGCCAAGTAACCAGACCCGGTTCTTAGGGAAAGGGCGCGCAAGCGATTGCGCGCCCTTTTTCTTATGGAAAGCGGTGATCGTAAGCAGAGTGGCGGCAAGCGTGGCTGGACTTCCACAAGCCTGCCCGAATCAACCCTCGCGCACCAGCAGGGCCACCGGGAAGCGCTCGAACAGGGTCGCGGCAGTCACCGCGTCGCCGCCCGCGATGGTCTCTCCGGTCAGTGCGTTGCGCCAGCGTTCGCCGCGCGGCAGCGGGATCGCGGTGTTGCCCCAGTCGGGGGTCTCGCCCAACCCGCCGACCAGACGCGGCACGGCGACCAGCACCGTGTCGTCGCCGGCTTTGCGGGCGAAAGCGACCACATGCTCCGCCTTCTCGCCGGTGGCCTCCAGGGGAAGGCAATCGCCGGACGCGAAGGGTTCGGGCTTTTCGGCGCGCAGGGCCAGCGCGGCGCGCGTCACCGCCAGCTTCACCGCGCCGTCGGTCCAACGGTCGAGCAGGCTCGGGACCGTTCCCCGCTCCAGCGCACCCTCCACCTCCTCCAGCAGGCGGCGGCGGACGGCGTAATCCACCGGCAGCCGGTTGTCGGGATCGACGAGGCTGAGGTTCCACAGCTCGCAGCCCTGGTAGATGTCGGGCACGCCGGGGCTGGTCAGCTTCAGCAGCGTCTGCGACAGGCCGTTGACCATACCGCGCTTGGCGACGGCGGCCTGGAAGGGCAGGAAGCTCTCTAGGAAGGCGTTGCGGCGCGACACGTCGAGCGCGTCGTGGATGAAGCCGGTCACCGCCGACTCGTACGCCTCGTTGGGGGCGGCCCAGGTGGAATGGACCTTGGCCTCGCGCATCGACTTGGTCATGGCGCCGACGATGCGCTCGGCGAAGGCGGTCATCGCGGCGGGATCCAGGCTGTCGGCGGACGCCCCCGTCAACTCGACCGGCCAGGCGCCGACAAGAAGCTGGTAGAACAGGTATTCGTCGTTGCGGTCGGGCGGGGCGGTGCCCTCCACGTCGCCGCGCCGGGCGCGCAGCAGGCGGCTCCAGGTCTGGATCTGGTGCTCCCACTCGTCCGGCATTTCCGAGAGGGCGTAGAGGCGGGCGCGGGTGTCCTCGCCGCGCTTGGTGTCGTGGGTGGTGCTGGCCAGCATGTTGCCGGCCCAATTGCGGGCGCGGTCCTGGTTGGCGCGGTGGAAGGCGGCGGGGCTGACGCCGAAATGCTCCGGATGGCCGCCGACCTCGTTCAGCGCGACCAATCGGTTGTAGCGGTAGAAGGCGGTGTCCTCCAGCCCCTTGGCCATCACCGGGCCGCTGTATTGCTGGAACCGCATTGCGAAGCGCGTCACCTGCCGGTGGCTGTAGCCGCTGCGAGGGCTGGCCACCAGATCGGCGGTGAGCAGCCGCTGGAGGAAGTCGTAGACCGACCCGTCCGGCCCCTGCTCGGCCTTGCGGGCCTGCGAGATCGCCCAGTCGATGTCCCGCCGGTCGAGGTCGGAGGCCGGGCCGCCGTCCACGTAGGTGCGGTAGACCGGGAAGCGGGCGATGGTCTCCTTCAACGCCTGATGCAGGATGTTGGCGGTGAAGTCGGCGGTCGCCGGGTTGGAGCGGGCGATGCGCGAGGCCTTGCGGGCGAGAACGTTCAGCTCGCTCGCCATCTCGCTTTCCATGATGCGGATCTTGGCGAGGCGGACGACGTCCTCGAACTTCTCAGCCCGCCCGATGAAGCCGGCGTAGAGGCGGTCGAAGGCGGCCTCCCCCTTGGGATCGACAAACAGCCCGCCCATCAGGTTGGCGAACTCGTAGCCGGTGGTGCCGTCGATCGGCCAGTCCTCGCGCAGCCGCTCGTGGCGGGCCAGGATCTTCTCGACCACGAGGTAGAAGGGCTTGGAGGTCGCGGCGGTCAGGCGCTGGCAATAGCCCTTGGGGTCGATCAGCCCGTCGATGTGGTCGATGCGGATGCCGTCCAGCGTGCCGTCCTCGACCAGCTTCAGCACCAGACGGTGGGCGACGTCGAACAGCTCCGGCTCGTCCATGCGCAGGCCGGCCAGTTCGTTGATGTTGAAGAAGCGGCGGTAGTTGATGTCGTCGGCCGCTACCTTGAAATAGGCGACGCGCCAGTTCTGTCCGGCGATCAGCGCGTGGAGATGCCCCCAACTGTCGGGCTCGCCCGGATCGCCATGGAAGACGGTGAGGCGCTGGGCGATGGCGTCGGCCACGTCCGCGCGCGTGGCGGCCAGCGCCGCCAGATCCGCCTTGTGATCGGCGGCGCGGCGGATCTGGTGCGGGCGGGCGTAGGCGAGATGGGCGAAGAGGTCGCCGAGCCGTTCCAGCTCCGGGTGGTCGGTGCCGAGAATGGTGCCGTAATCCTGCGGCCGGATCGGCAGCTTGTGGCTGCCGTAGGCCCAGACGGCGAAGCTCCCCACCTCCTTGTCGAAGCGCAATTCCAGCCCGCCCGACGCCAGCACCGCGCCGTACTGGTCGCCCAGCACCGGCACCAGCAGCTTGCCCTGGAGGTAGCGGTAGTCGCTGTCCCATTCGATGTCGAAATACCCGGAGTAGGGGCTGTCCGCCCCCCATTCCAGCACGTCCAGCCACCAGCCGTTGTCGGCCCCGCCCACCCCCATGTGGTTGGGCACAAAGTCGAGGATCTGGCCCAGCCCGTTGTCGCGCAGCGCCGCGACCATGCCCTGGAAGGACGCGTCGTCGCCCAGCTCGGGGTTCAGCGCGTTGTGATCGACGATGTCGTAGCCGTGCGTGCTGCCCGGCCGTGCCTTCATGTAGGGGGAGGCGTAGAGGTGGCTGACGCCCAGCCGGGCCATGTAGTCGGCGATCTCGGCCGTCCGGTCGAAACCGAAAGCGGCGTTCAGTTGCACCCGGTACGTCGCGCGAGGAATCGGCTTGCCGGCGGCGGGGGGCATGGATGCGTGCTCCTTCACGGGGTTCGTCTCAGCGGGAGGTGGGGATGTTGGGACGCGCGGCGCCGAGGATCGTGGCGATGGCGGCGGATTCGGGGGCTTCGGACAGATCCTCCAACGACATCGACAGCTTACGGCGCCAGTTCGGGTACTGGTCCACCGTGCCGGGCAGGTTGACCTGGGCGCGCTCGCCGCTGAGGTCGTCGAGCTGGACCACGGCCAGCGCGGACTTGGTTCTGGCGAGGAAGCCGTGCACGGCGTGGCTCAGCGCCTCGTCGTAGGGGCTGTCGAGGCCGAAGCCGGCGGGGAGCGGGATCTCGGCGGTTGCCAGCGCGTCGAGCAGGGCGGCCTTGTCGGCGCGGCGGCGGTCGCGTTGCTTACCGGCCTCGTCGGCTTCCGGGTAGAGGCCCTTGCCGTCCTTCAGGGCGATGTCGGCCTCCTCCCACCAGCCGCGCAGGGTGGCGAGGTCGTGGCTGCCGACGGTGGCCAGCGCGAGATCCGGGTAGGCGTCCGGCCCCTTGAAGCCGCCGTCCTCGGTCCATTCGAAGAAGACCACGCGGTAGCTGAGGATGGCTGCCTCCGTCATGCGCTCGCGGAAACCGTCGGGGACGGTCCCCAGATCCTCGCCCACCACGAGGCAACGCTGGCGCTGACTCTCCAGGGCCAGGATTCCGACGAGATCCTCCATCGGGTAGGCGACGTAGGCCCCTTCGGTGGGCGGGTGGCCCTCCGGGACCCAGTAGACGTGCTGAAGCGCCATGACGTGATCGATGCGCAACGCGCCGGCGTGGCGCATGTTGGCGCGCAGCAGGTCGATGAAGGGCCGGTAGCCGGCTTCGCGCAGCGCGCGGGGGTGGAAGGGCGGCAGGCCCCAATCCTGGCCGGCCGGGTTGAACAGGTCGGGCGGCGCGCCGACGCGGGCGGTTCCGACGACCACGTCGGGCGTCATCCAAGTCTCCGCCCCGCCGCCGTCCGCCCCGACCGCGAGGTCGCGGTAGAAGCCGATGTCCATGCCGAGCGACGCGGCCCGTTCGGCGGCGGCGCGAAGCTGTTCGTCGGCCACCCATTGCAGCCACGCGAAGAAATCGACGCGCGCGCGGTTGGCCTCGGCGAAGGCCGCGACGGCGGGGGAGGCGGCGCTGCGCAGGTCTTCCGGCCAGCTCTGCCACGCCGGCTTGCCCTCGGCCGCGAAGCGTTCGCGCAGGGACTGGAAGGTGGCGAAACGCTCCAACCCGTCGCCGTGTGCCGTGCGGAAGGCGGTGAAGGCGGCCTTGCGGTCGGCGGGGGCGGTGGACTGGAAGATGGCGAACAGACGCTCCAGCACCGGCAGCTTCAGGGCGGCGACCGCCGTGTAGTCCACGTTGTCGGCGGCGCGGGCCTTGGCGAGGGCGTCCGTGAACTCGGGAGAAACAACCCGTGTACGGACCTCCTCGTCGGTCATGAACTCGGGCAGGGCGGTGGCGTCGATGTAGAGCGGATTCAGGAACAGCCGGCTCGCCGGGGAGTAGGGGCTGGCGTGTTCGGGGTTGTCGAGGAACAGCGCGTGCAGCGGGTTCAGCCCGATCACGGCCGCCCCGCGCGCGGCGGCGAAGTCGGCGAGGTTGCGCAGGTCGCCGAAATCGCCGATGCCCCAGTTGCGGTCGCTGCGCAGGGTGTAGAGCTGCGCCGACAGGCCCCACAACCGCTCGCCCATCGCGATGGGGGTGGGCAGATGGCATTGCGCGGGAACGGCGATCAGCGTCGTCTCGGCCGACATTCCGCCCGCTTCCACCCGCAGCCGGTGGTAACCGGCGGGTGGAGCCTCGCCCAGCGACAGCCGGCGGACGATAACGGGATGCCCGTCCAGCGTCGCGGTCCGGACCACCGGCAGGGTCGCGGTTTCGGCGCTGCCCTCATGGGCCGCGCCGCTCTCCTGGGTCAGGATCCAGCGCAGGGTGCCGGCTCCCTCGGGCAGGGTGACGGCCAGGGCGGCGTTGCCCTCGCCGGTGCGCAGAACCACGGCGGGCGGCAGGAGCCGTGACAACTCCGCCCGGTCGAGCGCGTCGAGATGCTTGGCCGCCGCCGTCTCGTCGGGCGCCTCCACGCCCATGGCGGCGAGCAGGGCGCGCACCGTGCCCTCCCCGGCGGTCACCGTCTCGCCGGCTGCGTTGCCGTAGCTGCGTTCGATCCCCATGCGGTCGGCCAGCCGGTCGAGCGCCGTGGCCTCCTCCAGCGACCACACCACCGACCAGGGCGCCAGCGCGTCCCCGGCGACGCCGGCCCCTTCGGTCCACAGCACGCGGCCCTTGGGCTCCTCGAAACCGGCGGCCGGCGTGTCGGCGAGGTTGGCGATCAGGTGCAGCCGGCTGCCGTCGCCGAGCCGCCAACACACCCGCATGCCCGTCCCGCCGACGACCGCGTGGGTGGCGGCACCGCCCGGCGCGTTGCCGAGGCGCGGCACAAGGACGTCCCGGCGCACCGCCAGGGCGCGGCGGTACCAGTCGAGCCACGCCGCGTGCTCGGGCTGGCCGCGCGCGTCCCAGTCCAGCTTGGCCTTGTCCATCGTCTCCGGCGCGGTCGGGTCGGGGATGCGGTCGCGGTAGTCGGGATTCTGGAATTCGGGAAACTTGGCGAACTCCTCCCGCCGGCCGTCGCGCACCGCCTCGGCCAGCTCGTCGCCGAAGTCGCAGAAGAAGGGGAAGGGCTTGGCCGAGGCCCACTCCTCGCCCATGAACAGCATGGGGATCGCCGGCCCCAGCAGATAAAGGATGGTCGCGGCGCGTAGCGCCTCGGGCTTGGCGATGGCGGAGATGCGCTCGCCGAAGGCGCGGTTGCCGATCTGGTCGTGGTTCTGGATGAAATTGACGAAGGCGGTCGGCGGCAGATGGGCGGAAGGTTCGCCGCGCGCCTCGCCGTCGCGGTAGGCCGAGGGGTGGCCCTGGAAGGCGAAACCCTCGGCCAGCGCGCGGGCCAGCTTTTCCGGGTCGTGGGCGTAGTCGGCGTAATAGCCGCCGTCCTCGCCGGTCGCCGCGGTGTGCAGGCAGTGGTGCAGGTCGTCGTTCCACTGCGCGGTGTGCCAGCGCGGGTCTCCCTCGCCGTGACGGGCCAGGAAGCGGGCTTGGTTGGCGTCGTTCTCCAGCACCAGATGGACGTGGCGGTGGTCCTGGAAGCGGGCGCGGATCCGCTCGGCCAGCTCCTCCAGCACATGCTTGGGGCTGTCATCGAGGATGGCGTGGACGGCGTCGAGCCGCAGCCCGTCTAGGTGGAACTCCTCCAGCCAGTAGAGCGCGTTCTCGATGAAGAAGTCGCGCACCGGGGCGCTGGCGGCGCCGTCCACGTTGATGGCGTCGCCCCAGGGTGTCTTGTGGCGGTCGGTGAAGAAGGTCTTGGCGAAGGCGTGGAGGTAGTTCCCCTCCGGCCCGAAATGGTTGTAGACCACGTCGAGGAAGATCATCAGGCCGCGCGCGTGCGCTTCCTGCACCAGGGTCTTCAGATCCTCCGGGCGGCCGTAGGCGGCGTCGGGGGCGAAGGGCAGCACGCCGTCGTAGCCCCAGTTGCGCGTGCCGGGGAAGTCGGCGACCGGCATCAGCTCGATGGCGGTGACGCCCAGTTCCACCAGATCGTCGAGCCGGTCGATGGCGGCGCGGAACGTCCCCTCCTCGGTGAAGGTGCCGACGTGCAGCTCGTACAGCACGGTCTCGTGCCAAGGGCGGCCGGCCCAGCCGGCGTCGGTCCAGGCGTGAACGCCGGGGTCGATGACCTCGGACGGGCCGTGGATGTCGTCCGGCTGGTGACGCGAGGCCGGGTCGGGCACCGCCAGCCCGTCGGGCAGAACGAAGCGGTAGCGCGTGCCGGCCTGCGCCTGCGCCGTCGTCACCGTGAACCAGCCGTCGCCTTGCGCCGCCATCGGTAGGCGGTCGCCGGTCTCCTCCAGCAGGAGCGTGACCGCGCCGACCGACGGCGCCCACAGCGCGAAGCGGACCGAGCCGTCCGGTTGCACTTCGGCACCGAAAGGCATGGCGTGGGAGCGGCGCCGCTCGTTCCGTGGGGAAACCTTCGCGGCGCCCTCCGGTCCGGCCCCGGCCTGGAGGATGCCCATCGCGCCAGCCAGCGGGATGCCGACCCAGGCGGGGCGGTTGGCCAGCTCGTAACCGATCTCGTAGAACGCCTTCTCCAGCAGGAAGAGCTTGAGAAGGCCGGTCGCGGCGACCGGATCGCGCGGGAAGCCGGGGCAGTCGCCGATGGCCTCGCGGTAGCCGGCGACGAAGGCCGAGGCCGCCTCGCCCTCCCACCAGGACAGCCACGCGGCCCGCGCGTCGCGCGCGGACTCGTCGAGATCGGCGGGGATGGCGTCGCGCGCCATGGCGGCGGCGTAGGCGATGGAGCGCAGCATTCCGGCCACGTCGCGCAGGATGCAGTGCTTGGCCCGGCGCTCGGCCAGCGGGCGCATCGGCTCGCCCTCGAAATCCACGATCTGCACGTCGCCGTGGGAGACCAGGACCTGACCCAGGTGGTAGTCGCCGTGCAGCCGCATGGCGCTGATGTCGGCGGTCTCGGGTATCAGCGCGTCGATCTGCGCCAGGACGCCCGTCCGGCTCTCGGCCAGCGAGGCCGCGAAGGGGGCGATGGCCGGGTCCAGCGTCGGCACCGCCGCGCGCAGCCGGTCGAGGATGCGCGCGGCGAGACCGCGCACGCCCTCGCCCCAGCTTTGCAGGGTGTCCGGCGTCGCCGGCTCCGGCGTGAAGGCGTCGCCGCCGCCCGGTGTGGCGAGCGCGCGGTGCAGTTCCGCCGTGCGACGGCCGAGGCGGCGCAGGAAGGCCATGCCCTCGATGTCGTCGGCCTTGTCGGCGGCGTCGAAGCGGGTGACGCGCGCGTTCAGCCGGCCGGTGACGTGGCTCCAGCCGTCCGCCGCGTCAGGGACCAGCGCCTGAAGGATGCACAGCGTTGTGGAGCCGGAGCTGTTGGACCGCTCGACCCAGCCCAGAAGGGCCGGCGTGTTGGCGAAGCCGGCGGTCTCGGTCAGGAAGCGGCTGACCTCCAGCTCGGGGTGGGCGCCGGGTTCCAGCTTGCGCAGGCCCTTGATGATGGCGGCGTTGCCGACGCGGATCGAGGTGTTGGACTGCTCGGCGGTCATCCGGTGCAGCGGCGCGTCGGGGCCGAGCCGCTTGGCCAGCGCCTCGCCGGCCTTGGTGAGGCCGGCGGTCAGCCCGGACGGTGCCGGAGCGGCGCCGGTGATGGCGCCCAGCAGGGCGCGCACCACCGCGTCGTCGGCGTAGCCGTCGCGCAAGAGCCCGGCCGCCGGCAGATCGCCCGGACGGGCGATGGTGGACGCATCGTCCACGCCGCCGTTCCGATCGAGAAGCAGCGGCAGCTGGTAGAGCTGCGGCTCGCGCCCCGGCGGCTCCACGCGCAGCAGGCAGAGCTGCGCCACTCCGTTCGCCAGCGGCAGGGGCAGCGCGTCCACGATGCGCACGGCCGGGCGGCCGGCGTCCTTGGCGGCGTACCAGCGTCGGGTCATCAGATGGGCGGGCAGCAGATCGTCCTGAAGCCGCGAGAGCAGTTCGCCCTCCAGCGGGCCGGAAAAGGCGTTCGGATTCGGCGCGGTCGGCAAGGGTGATCTCCCGTGTTGAGCGCCCCGAAGTTGAGCGCTGTGAGCGGCGTGTCGCTCAACACCGCGAACGGGGGTTCCTCCCGCATTCGCGAAGACATCTCGCCGAAGGATCGCGCCGCTTCCTCCAAAGAGATGTCAGACGGTGCGGGGGTGATGCGGCAGATGGGCGATGCGGCCTATGCGTTCGGCCACTTGCAGCGCCTCGACCACGTCGTCGAGCCGGCCCGCGCGCATCAGGTGGTGGGCGTGGGTGTTCAGGGCGGCGACCACCGCGCGTTCGTCGCTGACGCCGCGCGCCGGCTGGCCCTTGGGGTCCAGAACGGTGGCGCCGAGCGCGGCCATCGCCTCGGCGGTCAGGTTGACCGCGTCCAGCAGGGAGGACTCGTCCTCGTCCGCCGCCGACAGCAACGGTTCCAGCAGCTCCGAGAGGAGGTGGGGGGTCATGGCGGTGATCCTCGGCGACATTCCCAGGGCATCCCCTTGAAAGTCCGAACAACAGCCGGGAGGGCCGTTTTGTAGCCACCCCAGCGCGAAGGAACGGCAAATGGGGACCGAACCGCCGCGCGGCAAGCATAGGAACGTGTCAAGTCGCCGGATGGGGGAGGCGCCGCCGGAATCGCCCCGGGGTCAGGCCTCCTGCACCGTCTCGACCTCCGACAGGTCGGACAGGCGGCGGGCGAGCCGGTCGGTGCAGCGGATTTCCAGGATGCCGAAGCCGGCGTTGGGGGCGATGGAGTGCAACTCACCGACCATGCCGTTCTCGCTGGCGAAGCGCTTCACCCGCTCCTGCATGGCGTCCCGTTCCGGACGTCCGGGGCGCAGACCGGGCAGGGGGCGGGTGAAGTGCAGCTTGTAGCGCTTGAAGATCGACGGTGCCACGGGGCGTCCTTTGCGGGATCCGGTTTCCCCGCATGTCGCATGGACGAGGGCATCGGCGCCAGCGCTTCTTGCGGTGCGGTGCCGCGCCGGTCAGCGGGCCTTCTTGGCCGGTTCGACGTTTTCCGCGCCGGCGCGGGTGCCGCCGAAACGGTCGGCGCCCTTGGCGTCGGGGGCGTCCGGCTTCTTGTGGTTGCCGGTGTTCTGCTGGCCGTCGCTGTGCTCGACGCTCTCTTCGGTGTGCGGCTGCTTGGCCATGGGGGATGTCCTTCGTCGTTGAAACGGGGTGGTCCCCCTGACAACGGCCTCGGATCAGGTTGGTTTCCGGAAGAGGATGGTTTTCAGTCGAACGTTCGGCTGGACGGCGGCGGCCGAACGGCGTCAGGTCGCGGCGATGGCGCGCGCCACGGCGATCCATTCCTGCCCGTCCTCGGCGTCGCGCAGGGCGCGCAAGGGGGGCCAGATTCCGAGACGGCTGCCGCGCCGTTCGGCGAAGAAACGGTCAAGATCCTCCGCGTCGGGCAACCGGTCGCCCTTGCGCTGGTTGCAACGGCGGTGGGCCAGAACGACGTTGGACGGTTCGTCCACGCCGCCATAAGCCTGCGGAATCAAGTGGTCGAAGGTGGCCTTGGCGCCCACCGCCTCGCCGCAGTAGAAGCAGCGCCCGCCCTGCAGGACGTCCATCAGCGTGGCGTCGTCCGGCGAGACGGGCATGGCGGGCGCTCCTTATGTAAGGCCGGTCAGGCGTCGTCGCGTTCGACGCTGCCCCACAGATCGTACTCGTCGGCGTGCTCGATGGTGACGTCCACCATGTCGCCCGGCTTGAGGCCGGTCTCGCCGTTCAGGAACACGCTGCCGTCGATCTCCGGCGCGTCGGCGTAGGAGCGGCCGATGGCCCCGTCCTCGTCGACCTCGTCGATCAGCACGCCCAGCGTGTAGCCGACCTTCTGCTGGAGCCGTTCGGCGCTGATGGCTTTCTGGGTCTCCATGAAGCGCTCCCAGCGCTCCTGCTTGACCTCTTCGGGGACGGCGCCGGGGATGTCGTTGGCGACGGCGCCCTCGACCGGCTCGTACTTGAAGCAGCCGACGCGGTCGAGCTGGGCCTCCTTCAGCCAGTCCAGCATGAACTGGAAGTCCTCCTCCGTCTCGCCGGGGAAGCCGGTGATGAAGGTGGAGCGCAGCACCAGATGCGGGCACTCGTCACGCCACTTGCGGATGCGGTCGAGCTGCTTTTCCTGGGCGGCCGGGCGGCGCATCGCCTTCAGCACCTTGGGGGAGGCGTGCTGGAACGGGATGTCGAGGTAGGGCAGGATCTTGCCCTCCGCCATCAGCGGAATGACCTCGTCGACGTGCGGGTAGGGGTAGACGTAGTGCAGGCGGACCCACAGGTCGAAGTTCGCCAGTTCCTTGCACAGGTCGAAGAAGCGGGTGCGGACCGTGCGGTCGTACCACATCTCTTCCTTGAACTTGGTGTCGATGCCGTAGGCGCTGGTGTCCTGCGAGATGACCAGCAGTTCCTTGACGCCGGCGACCGCCAGCTTCTCGGCCTCGCGCAGCACCGAGGTGATGGGGCGGCTGACCAGATCGCCGCGGATCGACGGGATGATGCAGAAGGTGCAGCGGTTGTTGCAGCCCTCGGAAATCTTCAGATAGGCGTAGTGGCGCGGGGTCAGGCGCAGCCCTTCGGGCGGCACCAGATCGGTGAAGGGGTCGTGGCGCGGCGGCAGCGCGTCGTGGACGGCGGTGACCACCTGTTCGTACTGGTGGGGACCGGTGACGGCGAGCACGCCCGGATGGGTCTGCCGGATCACGTCCGGCTCCACGCCCATGCAGCCGGTGACGATGACCCGCCCGTTCTCCTTGATCGCCTCGCCGATGGCGTCCAGCGACTCCTTCTTGGCGCTGTCCAGGAAGCCGCAGGTGTTGACGAGCACCACGTCGGCACCGTCGTAGGAGGCCGAAATCTCGTACCCCTCCGCGCGCAGACGGGTCAGGATGCGCTCGGAATCGACGAGCGCCTTCGGGCAGCCGAGGCTGACGATGCCGACCTTTGGGGCGGACTTTGAAACGGACGTTGCGGTCATCTCGCGCGTATACAGTCCTTTGGGGGAGCAACGCCAGCAAAAACCCGTGGCGGAATGGCGGCCATGCCGCAGGGTGGGGGTGGGGATGCGCGTCGCGCGAAATCGAGGTGCGACAATTCGCAACCGCCGGAAAGCCTCGCGGGGTGTTTCGTTCGTGAGGAAACCCAATTAGAGTGCGGCCAATTCAAAGGGCAATGGAGCCAACGGCCCGGCCCGTCTGACCGTTTTTACATTCGGGTGGCGTTGCATGGAACTGGCGACTTTGCGCAGAAGCGGAACCAATCTTGCGGTTTCCTTGAATTCCGCCCCGCCGGTGTCCATGCCCGTCGCAGCGTCCGCCTCGGCGTCGCCCCAAGCCATCGCCGAGGTGATGATGCACATCGGGCACATCGCCGACAGCCTGGGCTACACGCAGGGATTGAAACCGTCGCAATGGACCGCGCTGCGCTATTTCGCCGGGGCCAACCCCAGCCAGCGCACCGTGTCAGCCTTCGCCGATTTCCACGCCACCACGCGGGGGGCCGCCTCCCAGATGGTCGAGGTCCTGGTCGGCAAGGACCTGCTGGTCCGCATGCCGGTGCCGGAGGACCGCCGCGTCACCCGGCTTCACCCCACTCCCAAGGCGTTGGAACTGCTGCGCCTCGATCCATTGAGCGATTTTGCCGGCATCATCGCGGGGTTGCCGCCAAGCGACCAGTATCATCTGGCGGAAACGCTGACCACGCTTCTGCGCGGTCTTCTGGCGAAGCGCCAGACCGCCTGATCCCGATCGGTTCGCCCATTCAGGCATCGCTGGCGACCGACAGGCTGTCGAAGGGGGTGCTGACGAAGGGATCCCCCTGTCCATGGCCGGCGCGCGCGTGGCCGCGCTCGGTGGCGGCCTGACGGAAATAGCCGACGACGAACACACGCAACGCGTTGGCGAGCGACACGCCCGGCTGGGCGCCACGGCGGCTCTGCTGGTTCATGCGCTCCTGCACGTCGGCGCACAACTCGTCCGGGGTCAGATCCTCCCGGCGGCAAATCTCGTCGAGGCCTTCCCAATAGGACAGCTCAAGCCGGACCTGGACCGCGTGGCCGTCCGGGTGCAACGAACGTGCGACCAAAGATGACACGCTCCGGGTTTGATTGTTGCGCCCCGCCCGCTGCCCTTCGTTCGACATGGCCATGAACCTTCTTGAAACCTGCACGTCTTCCTTGCGCTGTTTCACACTATAGCCTGATTGAATGATGTTTTGGGAACAAAACTTTCGGCAGGTAACCTTTGGGTCAGGACACGCGTTCGGGATCTCCCGCCATGTCCCGGAGGAGGGCGAGGTCGTTGATGACGATGAAGCCCTTGGCGTAGGTCACGATTCCGGTCTTGCGCAGGGCGCCCAGGCTCTTGTTCACCATCTCGCGGGTGACGCCCAGCATGTTCGCCAGCGCCTCCTGCGACAGGGGCTGCGCGATCCGCAGGCCGGACGGCGAGGGCTGCCCGTAGCTGTCGGCCAGCAGCAACAGGCGGCGGGCCAGACGGCGCGGCACGTCGTGGAAGACCGCGTCCTCGATGTTCTCCGACACCCAGCGCAGCCGTTCGCACAGCACGATCATCATGCGGGTGCACAGGCGGGGGTGGCGTTCCAGGAAGGGGATGAAGTCGGCGCGGTCGATCCGGTACAGCTCGGTCGGGCGCAGGGCGACGGCGGCGGCGGTTCGTTCCCGCCCGTCGAGCAGCCCGATCTCGCCCAGGACGTCGCCCGAATCCAGGATGTTCAGGAGCATCGTCTTGCCGTCGGCCGACGAGGTGCGGATGGCGATCTGCCCCTTCAGCACGGCGTAGAGGCAATCGCCCGGATCGCCCTTGTCGAAGATCGTCCGCTCGGCGTCGAACCGCAGCGTGTGGCCCAAGGCAACCAACTCCGCCATCTGGGCGGGATCCAGTTCCCCCAGCAGACGGTTGCGTCGCAGCACCGCCGTCACGTCCGTCTGCACGCTCATCAGCCCATCCCGCAAGCACGCTCTCGTTCCGGGTGGCGCCTGCCACGCGGGACGCGATCAGTGTAGCGGGAAACTTCTCACATAGCGAGTGGGGTCGCCTCGCGCATGGCGCGGTCCCACAGGGCGGTGCGTTCGAAATGGAAACGGGCTTCCGGCACCGCCGCGTCGTGGTCCAGGTGGCGGCGCATCGTCCGCAGCATCCGGCGGGCGTCGTCGCGCTTCTGGTCGAAGCGCCCGGTCGGCAGCCAAGTCTTGAACGCCGACAGTTCGTCCGCCGGCAGGCCGAGGTCGGCGGCCAGACGCAGCGCGCGGCCGTAGCCCCGGTCGCGGTAGGGCAGCTCCTTGGCGATGGATTCCAGCCGGAAACCGGTGTCCCGCGACACCACGCGCTCGGCCACGGCGTCGGCCAGGGTGCGGCGGATGTTGACCATCGCCTCCGACAGGGCGGGGTAGCCGAGTTCGGCCGGACCGTGGACCACGGCGACCTCGTCGTCGTCCTCCAGCCGGCCGTCGCGGTAGGCCTCGAAGATCGCGCCGACGCCGACCATCCCGAAGGGGTGCAGTTCCGCCGCGCGCAGCGCGCCCATGCTCGACGCGCCGAACACCGGAATGCCGGCGTGGAGGGCGAAGAGGATCTCCTTGTGCCAGACCGACGGCACGCTCTCGAAGAAGCCGTCGACGATGCCGATGGCCTTGGGCTTCTCGGCGCAGATCCGGATCACGTCGCCCTGCGCCACCGGCGGCAGAAAGGTGGCGTCCAGTTCCGGGGCGGCCTCGGCGCGGGGCAGGGTGGGGCCGAGAAAAACGAAAACCTCGCTCACGCGGCCTTCTCCATCGTGGGGCCGAGCGCGCGCTGTCCGCGGGCGCCCAGCAGGTAATCGGGGGATTCGTCCAGCCCTTCCAGCCCCGGCACGACCATGCGGACCACGGGGATGCCGAATTCGGGCTTGGTCAGGTCGACCATGACCGCCTCGTCGATGCCGCAGGCGCGCAGGCGCGCCAACTGGTGCTCCAGATCGGCTTCGATGGTCGGGGCGAAGCTGGTCGGGCAGCCGGCGAAGTTGCGCCGCCCTGCCCCGGCGGTGATGCGCGCCTTCCATTGGGCGTGGCGCGCCGGGTCGAGGTGGCGGTCATATTCGGCGCGGGGCATGTCGTCGCGGGCGCCGGCGATGAAGGTCAGGCGGCTCTGCGCCGCCTCGGTCAGGGCGCGGGACAGCGCGATCTCGCGCGCCACATGGCAGCCCATGCCGCTGGCCGGGCGGACCGACTGCTGCGGCAGATCCTCGCGCTCGACGATGCGGCAGAGGAAGGCGGGCAGGCCGAGGTCGCTGGTGATCTCCCAGACGCCGACCTCGACGCCGGCCGCGTCGAAGCGGTCGATCAGCGAGCGGCAGACGGGGTCGTCGACGCTGTCGAGGTCGATGCGGGTGTCCTCCTGCGCGGAAGCCCCGAAGAGGCGCCACAGGGTGGTCGCGTCGCGCTCGATCAGTTCGGTCAGCGCGTGGCTGATCGCCTCGGTCCGGTGGTTGCCCGAGGCGAGCCCGTTGGAACTGGGCAGGAAGCAGCCCTGGCCGGGGGCCATCGCCACGGTGAAATTCAGGTGGACCGTCTCGAACGGCACCCATTTGCGGCCGCCGTTCAGCAGATCCTCGCCCTCGATCCACAGGATGGGGCTGTGCGGGCTGTAGGCGCTGGTCGCCAGACGCGGCAGGCGGCCGACGTCGACCACCGGATGGGTCCAGCGCATTTCCTCGAAGCTGGCGAATTTCAGCGGCAGCGTGATGCGTTCGGCGTGGTAGCTCTCGATCGATTCCATGACGCCCGACGCCTTGGCGGCGGCCAGCGTCACGCCCTTGCCCTGCGACACCGAGATGGAGCGGGAATTGGGCCGCGTGACCATCACCACGGGGATGCCGACGCTGTCGAGCCCGGTCACGTTGGCGACCCGCGTGATGCCCATGATGGGCAGGAACGGGGCGACCCGCGCCAGGGTCTGTTCCGGCGCCATGACCCGGTGGGTGCCGACCGTGTGGGCCTTGACCGCGTCCGCGATGGCGGTCCGGACATCGAGCAGATCGAAGGGCATTGCGGGGCGCTCGGGGTTCGGTTGGAGGAAGCGGGCAAGGTTTCGCCGCGCCGAGGTTCGTGGCCGGCCGGCCGATGGATGGCGCCGACCGCCACGATCCTTGAGCGGACAGTGCCGGTCGCTCAGGCGCCCGGCGTGATGTTCATGCGGCCGGCTTCGTAATCGGCGGTGTCGAAGCCGCTGCGGCTGCCGACGCGGACGTTGGCTTGCGCGGCGGCGGCGCCGGTCTCGGCGATCTCGGACACGCCACGGCCGGTCACGGCGTAGAGACGGCCATCGGCGCCGCGAACCATCGAAGTCTGCGAGATGTTGTTCATCGTGATGAGGCCTTGCTGTCGACGTTGGGAGCGAACGGGATTGTTCGTTTCTGTCGGCCGGATCATTCGATTTCGAAGAGAGGTCGCGCTGTGAAATTCTTCACAGTGCGACCCCACGTGGAAGCGTAGGAATCGCCTTCGCAGCCGCCAGCCGCCAGCCGCCAGCCGCCACGCAGCATTCGGGAAAGGACCGTCGAGATGCAGCCGGAAAAGATGCCGTCGCTGGGGAGAGCCGCCGATCGGTCCATGGCCGTCCTCGACCACGCTCCTTTGGTCGCTTGGCCTCTGGTTGCCGCCCGCACCGTTCCGCTCCGCGACCGGCAGACGCGGCTTCGACTGGAAACCGCCGTATGGGAGGGGCTGGACGCCATCGCGGAACGCGAGGGATGCCCTGTGAAGGAACTCTGCGTCGCATTGGACGCTGACCGGCCGCCGAACGTCACGCTGTCCAGCGCGATCCGCAGCTATGTTCTCGATTATTTCCGGGCGGTCGAACGCGCTTGACCATGCCGGAGCGTCCGGCGGTGGTCGATCAGGCGACCGTGGCGAGGCGCCGGCCGCACGCGTCGATCAGTGGCGCCATGGACAATTGACGGGCGAGCGTTTCCGCTCGCTTCAGAAGCTCCGTCCCGTCGGTCCTGCCAGCCCCCGATGCGGCGGGACGGCGAAGAGTGGCGTCGGCAAGAAAGAAGCCCGCATGCGCCTCGTAGGCCCGCTGCCCGGTGGCGACCGAGGCTTCCAGGGCATGACGGGCGGCGTCGAGAGCCTCGCCGTGCCGACCTGTTGAGTCCAATGCTTTGGCTTGCCAGAGCAAAACAGGCGGCAGGCTGACGCGTGGATGAAAACGCCCATCTTTTCCGGCTTGCCGCCGGAACGTGGCGAAGCTGTCCTCGAACAGCGAGAACCCTTCGGCGTGGCGTTTCTGCATGACCCGCGCGTAGCCGAGTCCTGCCGCGATCAAGGGGTGCCAGAGCGGCGCCCGCGCCGCGCCGCACAGTGACAGGGCTTCCTGAAGAGGGGAAATCGCGCGGTCGATCTCGCCGAGGATGAGGCAGGTCCAGCCGAGATGGGCGTTCGCGAAAATGCGGGAGAAGGCGTGGCCGCTTTCCTCCGCGATCTCCACCGCCCGGATTCCGGCCGCAACCGCCTCGGTTCCCCGGCCGAGTTCGGCAAGGCTGCGAGCGCCGACGCTCCAGGGATGCACGGTGGCCAACGTCGCCAACCCGCAATGGCTGCGCGCGAGCGTGGCGTCGATCAGCGCGCTGCCGGAGTCCAGCGTGTCGAGCGCCCGTTTGAAATAGCCCTTGTCGGCCAGGATGCCGCCCAGGCGAAACAGAAGCTGGACCCGGGTTTCCCGGCTATCAAGCGCTTCCAGCGCGTTCAAGCCCTGAAGGCACAACTCCAGGCCCTCGTCCAACTCGCCATAAGCCCAGCGGAAGGACGCGAGCATCGAGCTGGCGCGTGCCGACCGGATGGAATCACCGGATTCCTCGGCGAGGCTCCGCGCCAGATTGAGAAAATCATGCACGTCGGTGCCGCCGCGCGGCAGCAGCGTGCGGGGCAGCGCGATCAGAAGATCGACTTGGCGCGACGCGTTCCGCCGGGACGCGGCGGTCGCCTGCACCGATTGCAGGGAGTTCCGGTAGTGGCGCGTGGCGTCTTCCAGCTTCGAGCGGGATTCGGCGCGTCGGCCGGCTTTGCGCCCGCAGGCATAAGCCGCCGGCCAGTTCTCGGCCATGAAGGCGTGATGCGCCATCAGGTCGATTCGGTTCGGCAGATCATGGTCGCGCCGCTGGCGCAGCGCCATCAGAAGCCGGCCGTGCAGCCCCTTGCGGTCGGCCTTGGTCTGCGTCGCGTAGGCGACCTCGCGGATCAGCGCGTGGTGAAAGCCGTATTCCAGGTTGGGCAGCAGGCGGGCGCGCAGGATGAAGCCGGCGCGCTCCAGATAGGCCAGTTGCGCTGGCAGCGAGTCGCCCGATGCGGAGGATAGAGCGCGCAGCAGCCCCACGTCGAAGGTCGGCCCGACCACGGCGGCGTGCAGCAGGACCCGGCGCGGCTCGGCTTCCAGCAGGTCGATGCGCGCGGCGAGCAGACCGTGCAGTGAGCGCGGCACAGGGGGCAGCGCCGCCGGGTTGGCGAGGCGGTAGGCGCCGGGCGCGCCGGTGATGGCCCCGCTCCCCTCCAGGGTGCGCAGGATCTCCTCGAGGTAGAGCGGGACGCCCTGGCTCCGCTCGGTCACCTGGGCCTTGAGTTCGGCCAGCGACCAGTCGGAGCCCAGCCAGTAATCCAGGAAGCTCTGGACCTGCCCGGTGTCGAGCGTGTCGAGGTCGATGCGGCGCGCGCCCTGGGGACCGCTCCACCCCTCCGGCGCCGATTCCAGGCGGAGCGCCGGGGGGCGCATGGTGGCGACCAGAAGAAGGCGCGCGCCGCTGCCGCGCAGGGCGGCGGCCAGCGCGTCGAGCAGCCGGACCATCAGGGGGCGCGCCCAATGGGCGTCCTCCACCAGGACCAGCATGGGCCGCCCGTCGAAGCCGCCGCTTGAGGCCAGCTCCAGCACCGCGCCGACCAGCCCGTCGATGGTCAGGCTGAGCCGCTGAGCCGGGTCGAGGCCGGACCACAGCGGGTCCACAGCCGGCAGCCCGAACAGGCCGCGCACCGCGTCGGCGGCCAGCGCGCCGGCCCGCCGCCCGGCCGCGTCGGCGATCCGGGACGGCCCGGCACCCTCGGCCGAGCCGGTCAGCTGGACGGCGAGGCTGAGCGCCACCGCCTCCAGATCGTCGGGGTCGCCCAGCCGGCGGATCGGCATCTGCGGCCAGGGCAGGACGTTCCAGCGCCGGCTGCGCGGGTCGCGGAAGAACTCGCCGACCAGCCGCGACTTGCCGATTCCGGCCTCGCCGCGCAGCAGCAGCAGCGAGGGCGTGCCGGCTTCCGCCTGATCGGCCATGGCGAACAAGGTCGCGGCCTCCGCCACGCGGCCGACGAAGGGCGCGTCGGCCGACAGCAGCAGGTCGGTCGCGGTTCGCCGCACGGCGCGCGCGCCCTCCAGCGTGAAGGCGGGGATCGGCGGGACCCCCTTCGCGAGGGTCAGGCTGCCGACGGGGCGGGCGACGACCCCGACCGGGATCAGGTCGAGCGTGTCGCGGCTGAACTGTGCGGTGTTGGGGTCGGCGCGCTGCTGGAGCTTCGCGGCGGCGTGGACGCATTCGCCGACCATCCGGTAATCGGCCCAGAAGCCACTCTCCACCACATGGGCGACGACCTCGCCCGAACTGATGCCGATGCGGATCTGGAAGTCGGGAAGGTCGGACTCGACGGTGGTCCGGACAATGTCCTGCGCGGCCAGACAGGCGCGCAGGGCATGATCCTCCTTCGCGTCGGGGGCGCCGAACACGGCCATGAAGCCGTCGCCCAGAAGTTGCGCGACCATGCCGCCGTAGCGCGGCACCGCCTGGACCAGGGTTTGCAGAATGGGCAGCAGGATCTGGTCGGCGTCCTCGGGATCGCGGCCGGCGACCAGCGCGGACGAACTCACGATGTCCACGAACATCATGGTCAGCACCTTGCGTTCCGGCGTCTTGGCACGCGCCGGACGCATGGAATCAGGAGGAGGAACGCCCCCGATGCTTCCCATGATCCTCTCCGCCTCCGCCTTCGCCGCCCCCCGGCGGTCGTTGCGTTGACATATTAGAGCATGCATTTCGTCGCTTGTGGATACCCAAGAGACGCATTTGAGATTCTTTTTCGCGTTTGGCTAACCCATACATAATGGAATATGCGGAGCTTCGTTCAAAAAGAAAGCGCCGTGTCTGCACGCGGCGCTTTCTTTCTCAGGGGCTTACAAGAATTTTTTTACCGCGGCCATTACCGGCGGATGGCGATGCCTTCGACCTGCGACACATCGCGCACGGCGCCCCGGTCGGCGCTGGTGGTCAGCGCGGCGTAGGCGCGTAGGGCCGGTGACACGACGCGGTCGCGGGAGACCGGCTTCCAGGCGTCGGCTCCCTTGGCGTTCATCGCGTCTCGGCGGCGCTGCAACTCCTCGTCGGCGACGGCGAGGCGGATGATGCGGTTGGGGATGTCGATCTCGATGCGGTCGCCCTCCTCGACCAGCCCGATGGCGCCGCCGCCCGCCGCTTCCGGCGAGACGTGGCCGATCGACAGGCCGGACGTGCCGCCGGAAAAGCGCCCGTCGGTGACCAGCGCGCAGGCCTTGCCCAGCCCCTTCGACTTCAGGTAGCTGGTCGGGTACAGCATCTCCTGCATGCCGGGGCCGCCGCGCGGACCCTCGTAGCGGATGATGACCACGTCGCCCGCCTTCACCGTGTCGCCGAGGATGGCGGCGACGGCGTCGTCCTGGCTTTCGAACACGCGGGCCGGGCCGGCGAAGACGAGGTTGGAGGCGTCGACCCCCGCCGTCTTCACGATGCAGCCCTTCTCGGCGATGTTGCCGGCCAGCACGGCCAGACCGCCATCCTGGCTGAACGCCTTCTCGGCCTTGCGGATGACGCCGGCCTCGCGGTCGAGGTCCAGCTCCGGCCAGCGGCGCTCCTGGCTGAAGGGCACCACGGTCGGGATGCCGCCGGGGGCCGCCTTGTAGAGGGTGTGGACGGCGGGGTCCTGGGTGCGGGTCACGTCCCAGCGGTCGATGGCGTCGCCCAGCGTCGGGGCGTGGACAGTCGGCGCCGCGCGGTTCAGCAGCCCGGCGCGGTCCAGCTCGCCCAGGATGCCGAAGATGCCGCCGGCGCGGTGCACGTCCTCGATGTGGACGTTGGCGACGGCGGGCGCCACCTTGCAGACGTTGGGGACGCGGCGCGACAGCCGATCGATGTCGTCCATGGTGAAGTCGACCTCGCCCTCCTGCGCGGCGGCCAGGATGTGCAGCACCGTGTTGGTCGAGCCGCCCATGGCGATGTCCAGCGTCATCGCGTTCTCGAAGGCCGCCTTGGTGGCGATGCCGCGCGGCAGGGCCGTGGCGTCCTCCTCCTGGTACCAGCGGCGGCAGAGGTCGACCGCCATGCGGCCGGCGGCCAGGAACAGCTCCTTGCGGTCGGCGTGGGTGGCGAGGATGGTGCCGTTGCCGGGCAACGACAGGCCCAGCGCCTCGGTCAGGCAGTTCATCGAGTTGGCGGTGAACATGCCGGAACACGAGCCGCAGGTCGGGCAGGATCCGCGCTCCATCTCCGCCGCCTCCTCGTCGGACACGGTCGGGTCGGCGGCGGCGACCATGGCGTCGATCAGGTCGACCGCCTTGACCTTGCCGCGCCAGTTGACCTTGCCGGCTTCCATCGGACCGCCGGACACGAAGATCGCCGGAATGTTGAGGCGCATCGCGGCCATCAGCATGCCGGGCGTGATCTTGTCGCAGTTGGAGATGCAGACCAGCGCGTCGGCGCAGTGGGCGTTCGCCATGTATTCGACGGCGTCGGCGATCAGCTCGCGCGACGGCAGGCTGTAGAGCATGCCGCTGTGGCCCATGGCGATGCCGTCGTCCACCGCGATGGTGTTGAACTCCTTGGCGACGCCGCCGGCCTTCTCGATCTCGCGGGCGACCAACTGGCCCAGATCCTTCAGGTGGACGTGGCCGGGGACGAACTGGGTGAAGGAGTTCGCAATGGCGATGATCGGCTTGCCGAAATCACCGTCCTTCATGCCGGTGGCCCGCCACAATCCGCGAGCGCCCGCCATGTTGCGGCCGTGGGTGGAGGTGCGGGAACGGTAGTGCGGCATGGATGTTTCCTCGACTGGTCGCGCGTTTCGCGGATTGGCGAAAGGAATGGATGAAACGGGAGGGCACCTTAGCAATCTCCTGTCGCCGATTCCAGAGCCGCGACACCGGTGTGGGCCTGCCATGCGTGCCGTAACGGTTGCCAATGATAAGCAAGCTTATCATTGTCCATGGAGTGATAAGCGAGCTTATGATTGCACCCGCATGCCGCACCCGTCTCCATCTCCCGCTCCGACTCTTGGTCTGCTTCTGAACGACACGGCTCGCCTGTTGCGTCGCCGCTTCGACCAGCGCGCGCGCCATCTCGGCCTGACCCGTGCCCAGTGGAACGTCATCGCCATGTTGTTCCGCAACGAGGGGATCAACCAAGCCGGTCTCGCCGATCTGCTGGAGGTCGAGCCGATTACGCTGTGCCGCCAGATCGACCGGATGGAGGAGGCCGGCTGGGTCGAGCGCCATCCCGACCCGAACGACCGGCGTGCCCGTCTGCTGCGCCTGACCGGGAAGGCCCACGCCATCCTGGAGCAGGGCCGCGCCGTTGCCGCCGAAGTCTACGCCGAGGCGCTGGCCGGCATGCCCCCGGACGCCGAGGCGCAGCTGGGCGCGCTGCTGGCGCAGGTGCGCAACAATCTGTCCGACCGCCGCCCCGCCGAGAGCGAGGGCACGGATCGGTCCGCGACCGTTTCCTGAGACCGCCATCCCTTCCTGCCGGGACTTGACTCCGATGAGTGCCGTGATCGACCGCGATTCCCCCACCGCCGAAAAATCCACCTCCGCCACGCCCGTCCGCCGCCGACGCTGGCGCCGCTGGCTCCTGATGGCCGCGCTGCCCGTCGCCGTCGCGCTCGGCGGAGGGTACGAGTATGTGGTGGGCGAGCGCTACGTCTCCACCGACAACGCCTACATCCAGCAGGACAAGGTTACGGTCAGCCCGGACGTGTCCGGCCGCGTCGTCGCGGTGGCGGTGCACGAGAACGAGCTGGTGGCGCGCGGCCAGATCCTGTTCCGCATCGACGACGAACCCTACCGTCTGGCCCTGCAACAGGCCGACGCGGCGCTGGCCTCGGCCCGGCTGAAGGTGGAGCAGCTGCGCGCCGACCTGGGCGAGGAGATCGCCAAGCAAGCGACGGCGGCCGAGAACGTCGAGTTCCAGAAGGGCGAGTTCCAGCGCCAGAAGGATCTTCTCAACACCGGCGTCGCCGCGCGGGCCAAATACGATTCCGTGCGCCACGACCTGACCGCCGCCGAGCGCGAGTTGAACACCGCCCAGCAGGCGGTCGTCAGCGCGCGGGCGGCGCTGGGCGGCGACCCGGCCATCCCGACCGACCGCCACCCCTCGGTGCTGGAGGCGATGGCCAAGCGCGCCACGGCGCAGCGTGACCTCGACCACACGGTGGTGCGGGCGCCGGCCGACGGGGTGGTCAGCCAGACCGACCGGCTGCTGATCGGCCAATACATGACGGTGGGGCTGTCGGCGGTCAGCCTCGTGATGAACGGGTCGAGCTGGGTCGAGGCCAACTTCAAGGAGACTGACCTGACCCACATGGAGGTCGGCCAGACCGCGACGGTCGTCATCGATGCCTATTCCGGCCGCACCTTGACCGCGCGGGTCGAGAGCATCGGCGCCGGGACGGGGTCGGAGTTCTCGCTGCTGCCGGCGCAGAACGCCACCGGAAACTGGGTGAAGGTGGTGCAGCGGGTGCCGGTGCGGCTGCGGATCGACCCGTCCGACAACCGCGACGCGCCGGCGGTGCCGCTGCGCACCGGCCTCAGCGCCCAGGTCGACGTCGACACCCACTTCACCCGGCCGCTTCCCGGCCCGATCCGCGGCGCGCTGGCGATGATTCCGTAACCCGTTCCGCAAGACCGAGCGCAGCCATGGCCGCCGACCACCACGAGACCCCGCATCGCGGCATGATCACCCTGTCGATCATGCTCGCCACCGTCATGCAGGTGCTCGACACCACCATCGCCAACGTCGCCCTGCCCAACATGCAGGGAAGCCTGGGCGCGGCGCAGGACACCATCACCTGGGTCCTGACCTCCTACATCGTGGCGGCGGCCATCGCGACGCCGGCCACCGGCTGGCTGGCCGACCGGTTCGGGCGCAAGCGGCTGTTCCTCATCGCGGTCGCCGGCTTCACCAGCGCCTCGGTGCTGTGCGGGCTGGCCGGCAGCCTGAGCCAGATGGTGGCTTTCCGGCTGGTGCAGGGCGTGTTCGGCGCGGCGCTGGTGCCGCTGTCGCAATCGGTGCTGCTCGACATCAACCCCAAGGAGCGCCACGGGCAGGCGATGGCGCTGTGGGGCGCCGGCATCATGGTCGGTCCCATCGCCGGGCCGACGCTGGGCGGCTGGCTGACCGACAGCTTCAGTTGGCGCTGGGTCTTCTACATCAACCTGCCGGTCGGAATTCTGGCCTTCTTCGGCATGCTGGTCTTCCTGCACGAGACCAAGGGGCGGACACGCGGCTTCGACCTCTTCGGCTTCGCCATGCTGGGGCTGGCGGTCGGCGCCTTCCAGATGATGCTGGACCGGGGCGAGCAACTCGACTGGTTCGGGTCCACCGAGATCCTGGTCGAGACGGCGCTGGCCGTCTGCGCCTTCTGGGTGTTCGCGGTCCACATCGCCACCGCCCACGGCAACACGGCGCGCGAGCCTTTCATCGACCCGCATCTGCTGCGCGACCGCAACTTCGTCACCGGGCTGATCCTGATCTTCGTCATCGGCGTGATCCTGCTGGCGACCATGGCGCTGCTGCCGCCGATGCTCCAGAACCTGCTGGGCTACCCAACGGTGACGACCGGGCTGGTGCTGGCGCCGCGCGGGATCGGCACGATGATCTCGATGCTGGTGGTCGGGCGGCTGGTGCGGGCGGTGGACGCGCGGCTGCTGATCCTGGCCGGCATCCTGCTGACCTCTTGGTCGCTGTGGTACATGACCGGTTTCACCATCGTCATGGACCGCACGCCGATCATCGTCAGTGGCATCGTCCAGGGGCTTGGGCTGGGTCTGGTCTTCGTGCCGCTCAGCACCATCGCCTTCGCGACGCTGGAGCCGCGTCTGCGCACCGACGCGGCCAGCCTGTTCAGCCTCGTCCGCAACCTGGGCAGCAGTGTCGGCATCTCGGTGGTGATGACGTTGCTGTCGCAGAACACCCAGATCAACCACGCCAATCTCGCGGCGCATCTCACCCCGTTCAAGTCGGTGCTGACCGAACAGGTGGAGGCCGCGCCGCAGGCGTTGGGCATGCTCAACGCCGAGGTGACGCGGCAGGCCGCGATGATCGCTTACCTCGACGATTTCAAGCTGATGATGTACGTGGCGCTGCTGGTGATCCCGATGCTGCTGCTGCTCCGCCGTCCGAAGCCGGGGGCTGCGGCCGGCGGATCGGCGCATGAATCCGCGGTAATGGAGTAGTGGGAGGCGGCGTCAGTGCGTCGAGGCGCTCTTGCCGTTGTCTTTGCGGGCACGGGCCTGTTTCTCGGCCGGCTTCGCATCGGCGGGTTTGGCGGCGCTACCGGACTTGCCCGGCTTGGAGGCCGCCTTGCCCGTCGCCTTGGGCGCGGCGGGGGTGGAGCCGGCGGACTCGACGGACGACAGATCCTCGGCGGCGGCGCGGGTGCTCTTGGCGCCCGCCTTGCGCGCGGTCGCCGGCCCCTGGGGGGTGACGGCGGGCTTGGCGCCGTCCTCCGCGCGGATTTCCGCCTCGGCCTGCGCCCAATGCTCGTCGTGCCGGCCATGGGGATGGCCCTCGCGCTCCCAAATTTCGTGGGCGCGGCGGCTGATGCGGTCCTGAATATCGCCCTTGTCGCTCATCGTTTCTCGCTCCTCGACCAGAATCGCTTTTTGACAGCTTGGCGCCAAGGTTGAACAGCCACTCCTGCGAGGCACTCCGAACGGGGGATCGGGCGAGAGGTCAGGCCAAGGCCGGCCCGTCCGCCCGCAACGGCATGGCCGGCTGCCAAGAGTGGAGGTGCCGGTCGATCCGTTGGGCCAACTCGTCCAGTCCCATGCCGGTTTCCGCCGAGACCAGAACGGCCGTGTCCTCGCGGTCGGCCATGCGCAGGGCCACCGCAGCCCGAGCGGTGGCCTCCAGGCGGTCGGCCTTGGTCCGGACCTCCAGCCGCCGGGGATCGGCCGGACCGATCCCGAGTTGGTCCAGCAAAGCCTCGACCGCCATTGTGTGGGCCACATCGTTCGGGTCCGAAAGATCCCGGACGTGCAGGACGAGGTCGGCCTCGCGCACCGCGTCCTGCGTAACGCCGAAGGCGGTGACCACGCTGTGCGGCAGGTCGGCCAGGACGGGCAGCCCGACGGCGAGGTCGATCATGCGGCCCGACGGCAGGCGGGCTTCCATCCCGCTGGACAGGCGGGCGTGCAGGCTTGCGACGCCGGCCCCGGCGTAGCCGACCAAGGCGACGGTCGGGATGCCGGCCGCCTTGCGGTCCGCCCGTTGGAGGGTGCGGGCACGGCGCAGCTCGGCCAAGGCGCGCTTGAGGCCGGCGATGCGCTCGGTCAGGCGGCGGCGGTGGCTTTCCAGCAGGGTATCGCCCGGCATGCCGACCAGCGTGGTCTGGAAGCCCAACCCTTCGCGCCGGTCCGCCAGATGGCTCCAGCAGCGGATCGACCGCCCGCGCTGGAACTGCAGGGCGGCGAGGTCCGCCTGCATCCGGGTTTCGGTGTCGGCGGCCTCGGTGGCGAGCGCCTCCAGGATCAAGGTGCAGCGGTCCACCACCTTGCCGAGGCAGCCGCGCTCCAGCGTGCGCTGCTGCAACGGGGTCAGGGGGTGGTCGACGACGAGGAGGTCGGCGTGGAACGCCTCCATCAGGCCGCCCAGCCGTTCGACTCCCAGGCGGCCGAACAGCGAATCGGCCTTGGTTCCGGCCAGCGCGACCGTCTCCGCGTGCGGCACGGCCACGCCGATGCCGCGCGTCAGGCGGACCGCCTCGTCCAGCCGCGCGTCGCCGTCGGCCATGCCGTCCGGCACACCGTGGAACACCGGGGTCACGACCAGCGCCCGTGCCACGGGCGTTGCGGGATCGGTCGCGGAAAAGAGGGTCATGGGTCGGCTGGGCTCCCTTGGGCTACCACCCGGCGGACACCCCGGCGGGCAGGCGTCTTATCAACAACGCGCCTGTGGACACGGTTCCCAAGACGCGGCTTCCAAGGGGGGCGGACTCGTGCCACAACCCCGGCGCCGATGACGACCGGACCGAGCCCTTCCGCCATGCCCCTTCCCACGACGACCGTTCCCGCAACCCAAGCGCCGCTCCTGCTACGCCTGTCGCGGGCGCCCTGGTGGGCGCTGTGCCTGGGCATCGCGGCGGCGATGGCGCTGTCGGTGCTGCTGGTCGGCTTCCGGCTGCCCTATTGGGTCCACGCCGACCAGGATCTGGTGCTGGCCTATCACGGTCTGCTGTTCGGCGACGGGCTGCCGCAGGAGTATTTCGACCATCCCGGCTACGGCTATTTCCTGGTGATCGACGGCTGGTACCGGCTGTTGCACGGGCTGGGGCTGCTGCCGGTGGCGACCCTGTCCGCTTTGCCGCCCGCCGCCGATCCGGCGGCCACGGCGGCGGCGTGGCAGAGCTTGGTCGAGGCCGGTCGGTCGCTGTCGATCCTGCTGACCGCCGTCTTCGCCATTGTCTACGCCACGCTGGTGAAAAGCCTCGTCGGCGACCGGCGCGTGGCTCTGCTCGCCGGAATCCTGGTGGCCTTCGGCGTCGGCCTGACGGCGCAGGGGCGGCAGATGCGGACCGACCTGCTGTCGGCCGGCTTCGTCATCACCGCGCTGCTGCTGGTGCTGGTCGCGGTGCGGCGCCCGCCGGGGGGAAAGCCGGCGCTGTTGCTCGGGCTGGCCGGTCTTCTGGTTGGGCTGGCGATGGTCACCAAGGTGCAGGCGGTGTTCCTGGCGCTGGGCATCCCGGTTGTGGCGCTGCTGTTCGGGCGGCGCTTCGAGGGGGCCGGCAACTCCACAGGCTCCTGGACGCTGGCTGTACTGGTGGGCGCGCTGGCGCTGGCGGCGCTGGTCCCGGCGGCCGGGCTGATCGCCGAGGGCATCGCCGGCTGGGGCCGGGCGGTCTACCCCTACAAGCCGGTGGGCGGTGGGCTGTCCGGGCATTATCAGGGGCTGGTCGCCGGCTGGGCGCTGTTGGGCATGACGGTCCACGCCTGGGTCTGGCGGGTGCCGCGCGCCCACGCCGCGACGGCGACGGCGGCGGTGCTGCTGGGGTTGGCGCTGGGACTGCTGGCGCTCGATCTGCGCCCCAACGAACAGAACGTCATCGCCGTGGCGAACTTCGTCGAGCACATGTTCGTCTTCACCTCCTGGCGCCACGCCACCGCCCTGCAGGGGCAGGAGCAGGTGGTGGGCGAGGGGCTGCTGACGCTGCTGCTGAGCGGCGTCGGGCGCACGTTGGCGATTCGCACCATCGTCCTCCACCCCGACAACATCCCCCAGACGATCGTCGTGGAGTGGTTCGCGCTGGCCGGCGCGGCGGTGCTGTGGCGGCGGGGCGAGCGGTTGGCCGCGGTCCAGGCGCTGTTCCTGCTGCTGGTGGCCTGGGGGCTGGAGGCGCTGTTCTCGCTGCGCGGGTTCCAGCGCGCCTACGCGGCCTACACCGACCCGCTGGCGGTGCTGTCGGCCGCCTGGGTGCTGGCCCGCATGCCGGAGCTGCTCGACCGGGCGAAGCCGCGCCGGGCGATCCTCGGCGGGGTGGTTCTGGTGGTGGTGGCCGCGCACGCCTGGCCGGTCGTCGAGACCCGGCGGCTGCCCAACCCGGCAACCCATTGCGACTGGATCCCGGTCTACATGCCGCGGGTCGGGCCGTTCCCCTTCTGCCGCTGAGGCGCTTTCAGGAGACCCGCGCCCGCCTTTTCAACTGGCTTGCGTCCGCTTGTTCAGCTGGCGCGCGCGCTCAAGGGCGGCGAGGACGCCGGCGGTGTCCATGGTGTCGAACGCCGGCCGGTGGTGCACCACCACGCGCGGGCCGATGCTGTGGATCGGGTTCGACGCGTCGGAGAAGACGGCGACCGTGGGGCAACCGACGGCGGCGATCAAGTGGGTCGGCCCGGTGTCGTTGCCGATCGCCGCCCAGGCCCGACGCGCCAACCCGGCCAGTTCCGGAACGTCGGTCTTGCCGGTGAGATCGAGGGCCCTTGGACAGAGCCCGACGATGGATTGGGCCAGTTCCACCTCGATGGCGGTGCCGAGGACGACGGGGGTGACGCCGCGCTCCGCCAGCGCGGCGGCGACCTCGGCGTAACGGCGCATCGGCCAGCGCTTGTCCGGCCGTCCGGAGGAGGAGCCGGGGATCAGCAGCGCGAAGGGCGCCGCAAGGCCGAAACGGTCGATGTCGGCGTCCAGCCAGGACAGGTCCGGCGCCGCGTCGGGCACGATGCCGAAGGGCGCCAGCTGCCGGGTGTAGCGCGCCAGCACGGACGTTGTCCGGCGGCCCTCGTAGCGGTCGGAGTGCGAGGCCCGGCGCGCCGTGCCCGACCATTCCGGCCAGGGGCCGGGGAACATTAGGCGGAAATAGCGGTCGGTGCGGGGCTGCCCCTGGAGGTCGTAGACACGGTCGAACCGTCCGGCCCGGAGCAGCCGCCGCACGTGCAGATAGGCCGACAGGGTGCGCTCGCGCGGGTCCTCCAGCACCTCGTCGAACAGGCCGCTCATCCGCGCCAGCGGGGCCAGCGACGGGATGGTCAGCAGCGACAGCCGATCGCCCGCGTGGTGGCGGCGGATCGCCGAGAGGGCGCTCTGCGCCAGGATGAAATCGCCGAAGGCGCCCAGCTTGATGACGAGGATGCGGCTCATCGGTCGTGTCTCACTCGTTATGTCTTATTGGCCCTGTTTCATCGGCCCTGTTTCATCGGTCGTCCGCCGGCACACGGGCGGCGAGCCGCAGCATCAGCGCGGCAGCGAGGAACCCCGCCATCCACCACGCCTGCCAGATTCCATAGGCGGTGCTGCCCATCGCCAGAGCCGTGGCGAACAGCGCCAGCGCGAAGGGCTGGTCGCGTTCGGCCATGCGCTTGGTCCCGGCCAGCAGCATCAGCGTCGCGGCCAGCGCCAGCCCGGCGCCCACCGCCCCCAGCTCCAGCCAGACCTGCAGAAAGGCGTTGTGTGGGTGCAGCGGCAGCAGGCTGTCGCCCATCGTGGCGAAGCGCGAGACCTCGCCCTGCGGCTCCAGCGCGCGCGACGCGTCGATGCCCTGCCCGAACACCGGCGTCTGGAGCGCGCGGTTGGCGGCGAAGCTCCAGATCTCCACCCGGTGGCGGGCCGAGGCGAACAGCCAGCCCGCCCCTTCCAGGTTCAGGATGCGGTCGAGGAACAGCGCCAGCGGCACCACCGCGACGAAGCCCAGCGTCACCACCCCGCCCAGCAGCGCCCGCCCGAGCCGCGCCGACCAGCGGGTCAGCGCGAACAGGACGATGCCGATGGCGATGCCGAGGATCGCCGACCGGCTGGTCAGCGGCAGGCACACCAGCGCGTAGACGCCCGGCAGCAGCAGGGCGAGGCCGCGCCGCCCGATCCGGTCGATGGCCAGCGCCGCCGGCCAGACCAACAGGCAGAGCAGGGCGGCGGTCCGTTTGGGCACGTTGCTGTAGACGAGGTGGACGACGTCGGCGTCGGGGATGGCGTTCCACCAGCGGTGCAGCGGGAAGTCCAGCAGCGCCTCGGTCCCGAACAAGGCGATGCCGGCCAGCAGCCCGCCCAGGAACAACCCGGCGAGCCGCCGCGCCTCCACCCCTGGCATCTGCGCGACCCACGCCCCACCGGCCAGCGCGCCGACCGCGACGTAGGCGATCTCGGCCACCGTGGCGAGGATGCGGTCGGAGGGGCTCCACAGGCCCGAGACCAAGGCCAGCAGCAGGAAGGCGCCGACCACCGCGATGCCCGGCAGGGCGCGCGCCATCCGTCCCAATACCCCGCGCCGGACCAGCCCGGCCAGCGCGATCACCGTGAAGAGGATGGCCCAGACCGGCATGCCGCGCGGCGCCATGGCGGCGAGCGGTCCGATCAGCCCGGCCGCGACCCCGGCTGTCGCTGCAAGCGCCGCGTCGGGAAGGCCGATCGAGGAAACGTGACGCGACGGGGAGAGGGCCATGGACTCGATCGGGACAGCCGGAACCGGCCGCGACTTAACAGACATTCCGGTGGGAAAGCAACGACGACCGCCGGGGCGCGGTGAGCGCCCGGCCTTGCGCGGCATGCGCCGGCTTGTTTTTGGCACAGCCGGTGGAAGGGCGGCCCAACGAACGCGGCTTGCAGTGACATGGATTTCTGGTAAATTTTATATAAATGCGAATTGATGCGTCGGGAGGGTTCCGTCATGTCCGATCCGATCCTGGTTTCGACCGGTCTTGCTCCCGGTCTCTTGCCGGCGCTGGTCGAGTTCGCGGCAACCCAGACGGTGGCGATGAGCGTCGGCGCCTTTCTGCTGCTCTACGCGTTGTTGAGCTTGTCCGTCCGGCTGGCGGATCGCTTCGACCCGCCGCCGGCGCAAGGGCGCGTGGCGCGGCGGGCCGAACCGGCACCGGAGCGGGTTTGGCGTTTCCGCAAGCTTGCCTGAAGCGGCAGCTTTCAAGGGGGCTTTGAAGCGGTGTGCAGACCCGTGTCACCGGCTCGCTCCGGTCGACGGAGTTCACTCACGCCCATCGATCAACGGCCCCCTGCGCTCCGGTGTGTCGATCACGTCCCGCGCCCGGTCCTTTCCTGAAGCGTGTCGATGCGTTTGGAGGCCTCGGCCTTGGTGAGGCTGCCGTCGAAGCCTTCACCCGCTTCCTCGCTCAGGGTCTTCAGATAAGAGGCTTGGGCGCCGGTCATCGGTTCGTCACCGGTGGTCCAGTCCTCCGGGGCCTTGTCGCGGTTGGACGTGTCCTCGCCGATCTTCGGGTTCTCGTTGTGGGGGGCATCGTGCGGAGCGTGCCGCTCGTTCCCGTGTTTGGTCGTCATGGCTCTCATCTCCGAAAAATGGAACATATAGCGAACAAATTATCGGCGGGAACGTTCCATCCCGCCCATCGGAAAACCGACGCTCGAAGCGGGCGGGGCGGTCATGCCGGAACCGGCAGCGCGGAGCGTCGATGGGAGATTCGGACTCGCCCCCCTTCGCTGCCGCCATTGACCCATCAGGGGCAAAAGCCGCGGTTCGCCGGAACCCGAGCCGCCGGCATGGGTTTATCGAACCGTCACATTGTTTCCCGCGCCAAGGCCACACAGCATGAGATCAGGTCCGGTCGTCTGCATCACGGGGGCCTCAGCGGGCGTCGGCCGCGCCACGGCCCTGGCCTTCGCGGCGCGGCGTCAAGCTTCCATCGGACTGATCGCGCGGTCTCGCGACGCGCTCGAAGAGGTGCGGCACGAAGTCGAACGGCTGGGCGGCCGAGGGCTGGTGCTGCCCCTGGACGTTGCCGATGCCGATTCCCTGTCCACCGCCGCCGGTCGTGTCGAGGACGCGTTCGGTCCGATCGACGTGTGGGTCAACAGCGCCATGGTGACCGTCTTCGGGCCGGTGTCGGCCTTGACCCCGGAGGAGTTGCGGCGGGTCACCGAAGTGACCTATCTCGGTTCGGCCTACGGTGTTCAAACCGCTCTGCGCTCGATGCGCGCCCGCGACCAAGGCACGATCGTGCAGGTCGGCTCCGCCCTCGCCTACCGCTCGATCCCCCTCCAGGCGGCCTATTGCGGCGCGAAGCATGCCATCATGGGTTTCGTCGACAGCTTGCGCTCCGAACTGCTGCGGGACGGCAGCCGAGTGCGGATCACCATGGTGCAGTTGCCCGCCGTCAACACGCCCCAGTTCGAATGGGCGCGGAGCCACATGCCGCGACGTGCCCGGCCGATGGGAAAGATCTTTCAGCCCGAGGATGTGGCCCAGGCCATTCTGCACGCGGCCGAGCATCCGAAGCGCGAATATTGGCTGGGTGCGACCGCGGTCGAGGCGATCCTCGGCGACGCCCTTCTGCCGGGCATCGGGGACCGTTACCTCGCCCGCACCGCCGTGGAAGGGCAGGAAACGGACGAGCGCGAACCGCCCGGCCGGCCGGACAATCTGTTCCAGCCGGTGGAGGGGCTGCATCGCACGTCCGGTCGTTTCGGGCAACCGCGCCACCGCCTGAGGCTGGCGTCCGACGCGGGGGCGGTGCGCGGAGTCGCGTTGATGACGGGCCTGCTCCTGGCCGGCGGCCTGGGCTATCTCCTGCGCAACGCCCGCTCGGCGCGGTGAGGGCGGCCCTGCCTCTTGGATGAGCGGTCCGCCGGGACGCTCACAATCCACGCCCTCCAGAGTTCCGATCCCGGTTCATGGTCTGCGCCCAGGCGCTTGGCGCTGGCGTTTCCCGATTATGCGGATTGAGTGATTGACCCGGCGTTCCTCCGCGCCCGAGTATCGGTCCATCATGGGGCGTGGTGCGGGTGTTGTCGTGGTTGAGGTGTTGCCGGCCGGCTCGATTCCTGAAATCGTCTCCGGAGAGCGGCGTTTCCAGATGCTTGTGGAAAGCGTGCGGGATTACGCCATCTACCTGCTCGACCCGCAAGGGATTGTCAGCAGTTGGAATTCCGGCGCGGAACGTTTCAAGGGATACCGCGCCGACGAGATCATCGGACAGTCTTTTTCGCTTTTCTACAGCGTGGACGATCAGAAGGCCGGGGTGCCGCAACGTGCGCTTGCCACCGCCCTGGCGGAGGGAAAGTTCGAGGCCGAAGGCTGGCGAATCCGCAAGGACGGCACCCGGTTCTGGGCAAACGTCGTCATCGATCCGATCCGCGACGACGGCGGCACCCTGATCGGTTTCGCCAAGGTGACGCGTGACATCACGGAGCGCCGCCGCACGCAGGAGGCCCTGGAGGAGACGCGCCAAGCGCTGTTCCAGTCCCAGAAGATGGAGGCGGTGGGCCATCTGACCGGCGGCATGGCGCACGACTTCAACAACCTGCTGCAGGCGATGTCCGGTTGCCTCCAACTGGTGGGAAAGCGCGCCGGCCACGTTGCCGGGGTGCAGGAGATCCTCGATTCCGGCCGGTAGGCGGTCGACCGTGGCACCCGCGTGATCCGTCAACTGATGGCTTTTTCGCGCCGTCAGAGCCTGCAGCCGGAGGCTTTCGACGTGCGCGACCAACTGCTCGGCATGCGTTCTTTCCTGGACCGGGCGCTGCGTGCCGACATCCGGCTGGAGTTCGACCTGGAGCCCGATCTGTGGCCGGCGATGGCCGACCCGGTGCAGTTCGAACTGGCGGTGCTGAACCTTGCCACCAACGCCCGCGACGCCATCCCGGCGGACGGCCGAGTGGTGATCGGCGCCAGCAACATCGAGCGTAGGGGCGAGGGGGGCTTGCACGGGGCCTTCGTGCGGGTGTGGGTCCAGGACGATGGCCGGGGCATCGCGCCGGAGGCTCTGAACCGGGTGTTCGAACCCTTCTTCACCACGAAGGGGTTGGGGCGGGGGACCGGGCTCGGCCTGTCCCAGGTTTACGGTTTTTGTCAGCAATCGGGTGGCGGCGCCACGGTGGAGAGTGTGCTGGACCGTGGCGCCACGGTGGCGCTGCTGCTTCCGCGGGCGGAAGCGGCCCTGGCGGCCGGTGAGGACGACCGGCGGCCGGCGGTCGTCGATGGAGACGGCGCCCGGATCCTGCTGGTGGAGGACGACCCGGTGGTGGCGCCGGTGGTCATGGCGGCGCTGGAGGATCTCGGGTACCGGGTTCTCCGCGCCACCAGCGGCGAGGAGGCGCTGCGGTGCCTTGAGGGCGGGGAGGAGGTGGACCTTCTGTTCAGCGACGTGGTGATGCCGGGCTCGGTCGATGGGATCGCCTTGGCGCGAACGGTACGGCTCCGGTTGCCCGCTCTGGCGGTGGTGCTGACCACCGGCTATAGCGAGGACCACATTGGGCTGGAGGGGGTGCCGGTGTTGTCCAAGCCTTACCAGATCGAGGCTTTGACCAAGATCTTCCAAGAGGAGTTGGCCCGTAGGAAATGGCCGAACGGTCGCTGATCCAAGCGGCATCGGGCGTGGATTTTTCTTGGGTGAAGCTCAAAAAGTCGCACTCGACGGATCTCGTTGACGCCCGTTTCCGTTGTCTTCTCCATTGTGTTTCGATCAAAGAGAGAAAACGCCCGATGCTCAACGCCCTTCCATTGTCCGGCCGCTTCTGATCCGACGCAATGCCGATCTGTTCGTCACGGAAGTGAGCGGCGAGATCGTCATTGGGGCAATGCTCTTGGCCCGCCCCGTCTGGAGCCGCGAAGCGAGAGGCGGCTACCGGCTGACGAGCGTGAGCTTCGGCGGCGGGCGTGAGCCGGCGCTGTGGCCGGCGGCGATCCAGTCCTGCAGGTCGGCCAGCGGCATGGGCCGGGCGACGAGATAGCCCTGGATCATGTCGCAGCCAGCGTCCTTCAGGAACGCGACATGCTCCTCGGTTTCGACGCCCTCGGCGACGACGGACAGATGCAAAGTCTGCGCCATGCGGATGATCAGCCGGACGATCTCGCCGTCGCGGCTGTCGACATGGGCGTTCATGAGGAAGGAGCGGTCGATCTTGATCGTGTCGATGTCGAGCCGGCGCAGGTACATCAGGCTGGAATAACCCGTTCCGAAATCGTCCAGTGCCACCGCCACCCCCAGCGACCGCAGCCGGTTCAAGGTGGCCAGCGCCCGGTCGGTGTCGGCGATCACCGCCGTCTCGGTCACCTCGATCTCCAGCCGGCCGGGATCGATCCGGTGCTGGCGGGTCAACCCGTCCACCACCGCCGCCAGATCGCCGCGGTTGACCTGCGCGGCAGCCACGTTGACCGCGATGCTCAGCGGACCGAAGCGTGTGTCGTCCCAGCCGGCGATCGCCCGGCAGGCTTGGTCGAGCACCCAGGCGCCGAGCTGCTCGATCAGGCCGATCTCCTCTGCGAAGGGGATGAACTCCGCCGGCGGGACCCAGCCACGCTCCGGATGCCTCCAGCGCAGCAACGCCTCGACCCCGCACAGCCGTCCGCTGGCGAGCGCGATCTTCGGCTGATAGACCAGCGTGAACTCCTGCCGCTCCAGGGCGCGGCGCAGGGCAAGTTCCATCCCCAGCCGCTGCTCGGCCGCCATCGACATCGCCGCGCTGAAGAAGCGCGCGGTGTTGCGCCCCGCCGTCTTGGCGGCGTACATCGCCGTGTCGGCGTTCTTCAGAAGGGTCGGGACATCGCCGCCGTCGTCGGGAAACACCGCGATCCCGATCGACAGGCTGATGTTCAATGGGCGCCCGCCGAGCGACAGCGGGGTGCCGACCGCCGCCATGATCCGCTCCGCCACGTGGGCGGCGTCGTTGGCGCTGGCGATCCCCTCGGCGATCACGACGAATTCGTCGCCTCCCATCCGCGCCACGGTGTCGGCGGGGCGGACCGCCTGCCGGATGCGGCCGGCCACCGCGACCAGCAGCTCGTCGCCGACCGGGTGGCCCAGCGTGTCGTTGACCGTCTTGAACTGGTCGAGGTCGAGGAACAGGATCGCCAGCTTGCGCGCGTCCCGTGCCCCGCCGCGCAAGGCATGCGCGGCCCGGTCGGCGAAGAGGGTGCGGTTGGGCAGCCCGGTCAGTGTGTCGTGATAGGCCAGCGTGTGGACATGCCGGTTCGACCGCTCCAACGCGACGGTGCGTTCGGCGACGCGCTGTTCGAGCACGCGCTCGTTCTCGCGCAGCAGGTGGTTCGCGGCGGCCAGATCGAGCCGGGCACGGTGCTGGCGTCGGCCCAGCACCGCCAGACCGGCGGCGAACAGCAGGATGATCCCCGACATGCCGGTCACGGCGGTCAGGAGGAACTCCGCGCGCTCGTTCACCCGACCGAAGATCTCGGTTTCGGAGAGGTGGACGAGGACGATCAGCGGTTGGTTGTCCATCCACCGGTAGGCGACCATGAAGGGGCGCGCGTCGATGGTGCTGTGGAGGCGCACCACGTCGGCGGTCGGCCGGGTGGGATCGAATTGCGGCCGGTCGCCTGGAAGCTCCCGGCCGATCCAGCCTCGGCGCAGCGGATCGTCGCGGCGGGTGTGGATCATGCGGATCGCGCGGTCGCTGCCGACGATCGAGACCGCGCCTTCCTCGCCGATCGGCAGATCGTCAGCGAGATGGGAAAAGGCGAAGGGATCAATGGCGATCATCAGCACGCCGAGGAACCCGTCCTCCGCGCTTTCGATGCGCCGCGAGAAATGCAGCGTCCAGCGTTGGGATATCCGGCCGAGCGCCGGTCTGCCGATCAGCAGCCGGTCCTCCGCCCCGCCGGCCGACGGGTTGCGGTGCGCGAGGTAGTAGTCGCGGTCGCTGAAATTGTCGCCCTTGGCGTGGGGCAGCGTCGAATCGACCAGCCGCCCCTGCGCGTCGAACACCGCGATCTGAATCAGGGCGCTGTCGGTCACCACCTTGGCGAATTCGGCCAGTCGGCCGGGCACCAGGCCGGGGCCGCCCGCCATCTCGCGCCGGATGTGTTTCAGCCCATGGTCGATCCGTTCGATCCGCTCGGCGAGCCGGGCGTCGAAGGCGCGGGCGAGATCGGCCGCCTGCTGGCGGGCGGCGGCCTTGGTCACCATCCGGTCATGGGCGATCTGGTTCAGCGTCGTGGCCCACAGAGCGGCCAGGATGAGGGCGGCAAAGGCCACGATCAGGCCGTTTAGCCCCCAGCTCCCCTTGCGCTCCGCCATGGCGAAACCCCTGTCGCCGGTACTGCTCGTCATCGTCCGTTCCATCCCCGATCCGTCGCGCCGCGCGGAGGGCCCGACCGGTTTCGCATGACGAACCCCCATCCGCATCGATGGTGAGCCCGTTCCCCACAGCAATCCGTGTACCAACGGTGCCGAGGCAGAAAGGAGCGGATTGCCGGGGGCTTGGGAGGGAGGGGACGCGGTCTGGTCGCAAACTGACAGAGGAAAGCCACGCATTTTGCGACACGACGGATGTGGAGGAACCGGCCGTCGGCGTCAGCGTCCCGACAATTGCCGACGCAACGCCTTCATCTCCTCGAAGCGCGCGGTCACGTCGCGCAAGACCGCAGCCATGCCGGCCATGGCGCCGTTTTCGTCGTGGACCGGGACGATGGTGAATTCGACGGAGATGCGGCGGCCATCCTTGTGCAGGGCCGGGACGGACAGCGTGTCGCCCTTTCCATAACGGCTCTCGCCGGTCGCCATCACGGCGTCGTAGCCCTCCCAATGGCGCGCGCGCTGGCGTTCGGGGATGATCAGGTCGAGCGATTGGCCGACCGCCTCGGATGCGGTGAAGCCGAAGAGTCGTTCGGCGCCCTCGTTCCAAAAACCGATCCGGCCATCCTTGCCGGAATAGACGATGGCGTCGGCGGCGCTGCGCAGCAACGCGGCGCCGAGACGATCCAGGTCGGCGCCCGACAGCGCCGGAAATGGTGGTTCCATGATCGAGTCCTTTTCCGATCAATGACGCCGTTACGGCCGAAGCATCCGGATGATCAGGCAGAACATGACGAACGTGCCGAACTCGGCAAGATACGCCAGCCATTCCGGATGGACGAGGATGCCGAAAGGCATGATCAGCAGCAATGTCAAACCGGGGAAGACAACCCAGGGCGATTCCGGGGCGTGGGCCTGCGTGTCCGTGTTTTCGTCAAGAGCGGCGTTGGTATCGTCGAGCGCATGATCCGTCATGCCCGATTTCCTTTCATTCCATGAAGAGCAAGGGGAAGATATCGAATTCTTTAAGGGGTTTGTTGAATTCCGGTGGCGCGACCAAATGCAAATACTTGCTGAAATTTAATGTATTCATGCTAATTGAAAAGAGAAACTATTCGATGGATGCCATCGGAGATTCCAAAGGGTGCGGCGGCTTTCCGTGTTCATGATTTCATAGCCCGTTTCGAAAGCCGCGCTGACGGGGTGATGGTTTGAGGCATCGGCTGTTGACAGAGAACTCCACTGCCGGAGGCCGCCGATGTGGACGCCCGCGTCCGGCCAGCGATGCTGGCGCACCAGCGCGTAGCACTTCGCATCATCGATCAGAGCCTCAGGTTCACCAGGGTCGGCCAGGGCATTGTAGGTCTGAGCGGTGCTGGCGATCTTCCTTCAAGCGGATCTGCCGGGATGCGACGGGGATGAGCTTCCCGGCGTGGCGTCAGCGGCTTCGCCTGTTCCAGGTGGCGGAGATGCTGACAACCGGCACCCCGGTCACGACGGTGGCGCTCAACCTGGGCTATGACAGCCCCAGCGCCTTCACTGCGATGTTCCGACGCCATTTCGGCGTCACTCCCTCCCGTTTCGCCAGCCTTCGGGACGATGCGTCTTCATACCGGGAGTTATTCGGGGACGTGATCACGAACGGTTTGGTGGGGCCCTCACGGACATTCGACGTCAAGTCGTTTCGTCATGACAAACCATCCTCTCAAAAACAGGGTTTCCGCCAAACCCGGCGCAATGCCTGGCGAACAGGCGGGCCTGACGGTCCGTTCGTCCGTCAGGCCGCTCCGCTCGCGGCATCGCCGCTGCCACTGCCGGCGCCATTGCCGCGAAGCGCGCGCAGGACGGCCTTGGCGGTTTGGCGGCTGTGCTCGGCGAGCAGGGCCCCGGCCGCCGCCGCGTCGCGCCGCCGCAGCGCCGTCATGAAGCCCTCATGCTCGGTCAGTGATTCCTGCCAGCGGTCCGCGTCGTAATTGGCCAGGGAACGGGCGCGGAGGATTTGAGCGGCAAAACCGGCGTAGGTCGTTTCCAGCGCCGGGTTGCGCGCCATGCCGACGATGACGGCGTGGACCCGGCGGTTGACCGTCGAATAGGCCAGCCGGTTGCCGGTCTGGAAATGTGCGACGAGTTGGTCGTGCAGCGCGTCAAGTTCGGCGAACTCCGCCTCCGTCCCCTTCCGGCAGGCCAAACCGGCCGCAAGGCTTTCCAACGCCTCCATCACCTCGAAGATCGCGGCGATCTCGTTCGGGTCGATGGGCGTCACCACCGCCCCCCGGTGCGGGCGCAGCTCCACCAGATTTTCCGACGCCAGGATGCGCAACGCCTCGCGCAGAGGCGTGCGGGAGACGCCGAGCTGCTCGCAGAGCTGCATTTCCGGCACGCGGCTTCCCGGCGGAAGCTCCCCGGCCAGGATCATCGCGCGCAGTTCCGCCACGGCGGAGTGCTGCAGCGTTTCCCGGCGGATCGGCCCGATGGCGGCCTTTGTTGCGTTGGCTGTGTCCATAATCGATCCGAGGGTGCCTATTTTGCCGAAGGATTGGGCAGCGATGCGCGAAAGATGCCATACGCTCAAAAACGAGGCAAGAAACGAATGGTATCAACTCTGGCTAGTTTATCATGCTAATGCACTAAATATATTGATAAATATCAAAATCATCATTTTGTATACAATCTGGCACAAGGCTTGCGGATGGTTTGGAAACGCAACCGCACCTGGAGCCTCCGTCCATGTCGTTTCGGTCCCTCACGCTTGGCGCGGCCGCTGCTGCCGCTTTCACCCTGTCCGCCGCGCTCATCGCCGGGGCCGCACAGGCCGCCGACGCGGAAAAGGTGACGCTGGGCTTCGCCAAATGCGCCCATTGCCTGCCGATGGCCCTGACCCCCGGTCTGGCCAAGGGCGTCGCGATCGAGGCGATCAACTTCAACTCCGGCAACGACGTGCTGACCGCGCTGGTGTCCAAGAGCATCGACGTGGCGCAGGTCACCTACCTCCACTACATCACCGCGCTCGACAAGGGCTTCGACGTCGTCGCGGTGTCGGGTCAGGTCAACGGCGGATCGGAGGTGATGGCCGCCAAGGGCATCGACCTGAAGGCCGAGGATTGGGACGGGCTGAAGGCGCTCATCGCCGCCCGCAAGGACAAGGGCGAGCCGCTGCGCGTCGCCGCCTCGCGCGGCAACGCGCAGGACATCCACATGCGCGGCGCCTTCCAGAAGCACGGCATCAACGTCAACAAGGACGTCCAGTTCATCAACATCCCGAACCCGTCCGACCACGCCGCCGCCCTCCAGCGCGGCGAGATCGACCTGATCTGCACGGTCGAGCCCTTCGCCTCGCAGATCCGCAACAGCGGCGCCGGCACCCGCTTCGCGCTGCCCTACGACCAGGCGGCCGGCAATCTGACCAACCTGATCGTCACCCGCTCCGACGTCATCAAGGAGCACCCGAAGGCGGTCGAGGCGACGGTCGCCTCGGTGGTGGCGCTGGTCGAGAAGCTCAAGACCGACCGGACCGTCTGGGTCGACACCATCAACAAGTACACCGGCATGGACAAGGCCGTCGCGGCCCAGTCGCTGGAGAACGCGGCGCCCGACTACGCCATCCACAAGGACAGCACGCTCGCCATCGCCGCGATGATGCGGGAGCTGAAATACATCACCCGCGACGTCGCCGCCGACGCCGAGAAGAACCTGAACTACAGCTTCCTCGAAGCCGTCACCGGGAAGCCCAAGAGCGAACTCGGCTTCTGACCGCGCGCTCCGCGCCTTGCTCCGACGCTAGAGGGAACCGGTCCATGACGGCCTTGTCGAAATCCTGGGAACGCGCCGTCGTTCCCCTCTTCATCCTCGTGGCCTGGGAGATCGTCTCCCGGTCCGGCCTCTTCCCAGCGGCGCTGCTGCCGGCCCCGTCGGCGGTGCTGCACAGCTGGGGCGACTGGGTGTTCGGCTACGACGAGACGACGCAGGCCAACAGCGGGCGCTGGCTGGCCGACGCGCTGTCCAGCGCCACGCGGGTGGCCGCCGGCTACGCCATCGCGGCGGCCAGCGCGGTGCTGCTCGGCATCGCCATCGGCTGGTGGCGCTGGGTTGAGCGGACCATCGAGCCGACCATCCAGATGCTGCGGCCGGTGCCGCCGGTGTCCTGGATTCCGCTGGCGATCATCTGGTTCGGCATCGCCAACAAGCCGGCGATCTTCCTGGTCTTCCTCGGCGCCTTCTTCCCGATCCTGATGAACACCATCCACGGCGTGAAGACGGCCGACCGCAACCTGATCCGCGCCGCCTCGATGATGGGCGCCACCGAGCAGCAGCTTCTCCGCCACGTCGTGTTCCCGGCGGCGCTGCCCAGCATCTTCGCCGGCCTGCGCATCGGCATCGGCGCCGCCTGGATGCTGACGGTGACGGCCGAGATGGTCGCGGTGAAAAGCGGCCTGGGGTATGTGCTGTGGGACAGCTACTACTTCCTGCGCTACGACCTCGTGCTTGCCGCCATGGCCAGCATCGGCCTGCTGGGCTTCGCCACCGACGGCCTCATCAAGCTGCTGATGTCGGCGGCCCTGCACTGGCAGCGCGCCTCCACCCTGCAAAGCCGGGAGGGCTGACCCGATGGCCTCCATCGAACTCACGAACATCACCAAGATCTACCGCGACGCCAAGCGCAAGCGCGACCTGCTGGCCATCGACGACGTCAGCCTGTCGGTCGCGCAAAACGAGTTCCTCTGCCTGCTGGGATCGTCGGGCTGCGGCAAGTCCACCCTGCTGAACATGATCGCCGGCTTCGAGACGCCGACCGGCGGCAGCGTGACGGTGGGCGGCAGGCCGGTGGACGGCCCCGGCGCCGACCGCGGCATGGTGTTCCAGCAGGCCAACCTGATGCCCTGGCTGCCGGTGTGGGAGAACGTCGCCTTCCACCTGCGCCTGAAGGGCTGGCGCAAGGCCGACCGCCGCGCCGCCGCGCAGGAGTACATCGACATGGTCGGGCTCCAGGGCTTCGAGAACCACTTCCCGGCGGAGCTGTCGGGCGGCATGAGCCAGCGCGTCGGCATCGCGCGCGCCCTGCTGCTGAACCCGCAGGTCATCCTGATGGACGAGCCCTTCGCGGCGCTCGACGCCCAGACCAAGATGGACATGCAGGAGGAGCTGGTCGCCATTTGGCAGAAGCAGCGTTGCACCATCGTCTTCGTCACCCACAGCGTCGACGAGGCGCTGGTGCTCGGTACCCAAGTCGCCGTGCTGACCAGCCGCCCCGGCCGCGTCCGCGAGCTGATCGGCCTCGACCTGCCGCGCCCGCGCGACATCACCAGCCCGCGCTTCAACGACCACAAGCGCCACATCCTGAACCTGATCCGCGAGGAGGGCCTGCAGCAGCGGGCGGTCGCCGCCGCATGAACGCCCCGCTCGACCTTCTGCTGACCGGCGCCATCGCCCTGACCGGCGAGGCGAACAGCCTGATCGACGACGCCGCCATCGGCATCCGCGACGGGCGGATCGTCCACCTCGCCCCGGCCTGCGAGCCGTGCCCCGAGGCGCGGCGGACCCTGCACCTGCCCGGCCGGCTGATCACCCCCGGCTTCGTCAACGCCCACCTCCACGCCGTGCTGGTGATGGTGCGCGGCGTCGCCGCCGATCTCGGCTTCGCCCCGTCCTACACGCCGGGCGTCCCCAAGGGCACCGACGCCACGCCGGAGGAAGCCCGCGCGCTGGCCCGGCTGGGCGCGGTGGAGGCGCTGCTGTCCGGCTCCACCCTGGTCTGCGACCACTTCGTCCACGCCGAGGCGACGCTCGACGCCATCGCGGAGCTGGGGCTGAGGGTGCACGCCGGCTGGCGGGTCCACGACGTGGATTTCTCGCGCGTGGCCCAGGGCGAATGGCGCTTCGACGCCGCCATCGGCGAGGATCTGCTGCGCCGGACGCTCGACCTGCACGACCGCTGGCACGGCGCGCGGGACGGCCGCATCCAGGTGCAGATGGCGGCGCACGCGCCCGACACCTGCTCCCCCGGTTTCCTGCGGACCATCGCCGCCGAGGCGTCGGCGCGCGGCATGCGCGTCAACACCCATCTGGCGCAAAGCCGGGTCGAGGTGGAGCGAATCACGGCCGCGACCGGACTCAGCCCGGCGGCGCTGCTGGAGGAGACCGGGCTGCTCAACGACCGGCTGCTCGCCACCCACTGCCTCTACGTCGACGAGGCCGACATCGCCCGCCTCGCCCGCGCCGGCGCCCACGCCGTGCATGTGCCCAAATGCAACGCCGCTTCCGGCCGGCTGGCGCCGACCCCGGCGCTGAAGGCGGCCGGCGTCAATCTGGCGCTCTGCACCGACACCCAGCACGGCGACATGGTGGAGGCGATGCGCTGGGCGCTCGCCACCGCGCGCATCCAGCAGGGCGGCGTCACCGCCGACTGGCAGCCGGCCGACGTCTTCCGCATGGCGACGCTGGGCGGCGCCCGCGCGGTCGGGATGGCCGACGAAATCGGCACGCTGGCGGTCGGCAAGAAGGCCGATCTGGTCGTCTTCGACACCCGCCGCCCGCATCTGCGCCCGCTGGTCAACCCGCTCGGCACGCTGGTCCACACCGGCCAAGGCCGCGACGTCGAGATGGTGCTGGTGGACGGCGAAACCCTGGTCGAGGACGGCCGGCCCGTCCGCGCCGACCTGGAACAGATCTGCATCGAGGCCGACAAGGCCGCCCGCGCGCTCTGGGCGCGCGCCTGACCCAATCTTCCGAGAGAGAACCAACCAACATGACCAAGCGCGTTCTTCTGGGGATGCTGACCCCCTCCTCCAACACGGTGCTGGAACCGGTGACCTCGGCGATGCTGAGCGGCCTGCCGGAGGTGTCCGCCCATTTCGGCCGCTTCACCGTCAAGGAGATCTCGCTGCGCGCGGCGGCGCTCGACCAGTTCACCGACGCGCCCTTCCTCGACGCCGCCCGCCTGCTGGCCGACGCGCAGCTGAACGTGATCGGCTGGAACGGCACCTCGGCCGGCTGGCTCGGCTTCGACGCCGACGTGAAGCTGTGCCGGACCATCGGGACGGAGACCGGAATTCCGGCCTGCACCTCCATGCTGGCGCTGAACGAGATCCTGGAGACGACCGGGCGCAAGCGCTTCGCCATCGTCAGCCCCTATCTGGACGAGATCCAGGAGAGGATGGTCGCCAACTACAACGCCGCCGGCTTCGAGGTGGTGGCCGAGCGGCACCTGAACGACCGCGGCAACTTCTCCTTCTCCGAGGTCAGCGAGGAGCGGATCGAACGCATGTGCGCCGAGGTGGCGGAGTCCAAGCCGGACGCCATCGCCATCATCTGCACCAACATGCGCGGCGCCCCGGTGGCCGAGCGGGTGGAGAAGGCGCTCGGCATTCCCGTCTACGACACGGTGTCCACCGTGGTGTGGAAGGCGCTGCGCATGACCGGCGTGGACACCCGCCGGGTCCAGGGCTGGGGCAGCCTGTTCCAGGAACTCCACGGCTGACGGCCCACGATTGACGGCAAGACAGGGGAGGTGACGTTCATGGACTTCGATCTGGTCATCCGCAACGGCACGGTCGCCACCGCGTCGGACGTGTTCAAGGCCGATGTCGGCATCCGCGACGGCAGGATCGCGGCGCTGGGCGAGGGACTCGCCGCCGGCCGCGAGGAGATCGATGCCGGCGGCCTGCTGGTGCTGCCCGGCGGGGTGGACGGCCATGTCCATTTCGACCAGCCGACCGGCGACGCCTCGGTGATGGCCGACGATTTCCTGACCGGCACCCGCTCCGCCGCCTTCGGCGGCACCACGACGGTGCTGCCCTTCGCCTGCCAGCAGAAGGGGCAGTCGCTGCGCGCGGCGGTGGACGACTACCACCGCCGCGCGGCGGGCAAGCCGGTGATCGACTACGCCTTCCACCTGATCGTCACCGACCCGACCGAACAGGTTCTGGGGGAGGAACTGCCGGCGCTGATCCGCGAGGGCTACACCTCCTTCAAGATCTACATGACCTACGATGCGCTGAAGCTGAACGACCGCCAGATCCTGGAGGTTCTCGACATCGCCCGCAGCGAGGGCGCCATGGTGATGATGCACGCCGAGAACGCCGACTGCATCGCGTGGCTGACCGAGAAGCTGGAGCGCGCCGGCCAGACCGCCCCCTTCTACCACGGCGTCTCGCGCCCGCGCGTCGCCGAGCGCGAGGCCACCCACCGCGCCATCTCGCTGGCCGAGCTGGTCGACGTGCCGATCCTGATCGTCCACGTCTCCGGGGCCGACGCGGTGGAGCAAATCCGCTGGGCGCAGGGCCGGGGCCTGCGGATCTACGCCGAGACCTGCCCGCAATACCTGTTCCTGACCGCCGACGATTTGGGCGGAGAAGGCTTCGAGGGGGCGAAGTGCATCTGCTCGCCGCCGCCGCGCGACGCGGCGAACCAGCGGGTGATCTGGGACGGTCTGGTCGGCGGCACCTTCCAGGTCTTCTCCTCCGACCACGCACCCTTCCGCTTCGACGACCCGCAGGGCAAGAAGGTGCATGGCGACAACGCCCCCTTCGGCTGCGTGCCCAACGGCATCCCCGGTGTGGAGACCCGCCTGCCGCTGCTGTTCTCCGAGGGCGTGATGAAGGGCAGGATGGAGCTGACCAAATTCGTCGAGCTGACCGCCACCAACCCGGCGCGGATGTACGGGCTGCACCCGCGCAAGGGCACCATCGCCGTCGGGGCCGACGCGGACCTCGCGCTGTGGGATCCGGCGCGGACGGTGACGATCACCAACGGGATTCTGCACCACAACGTGGACTACACCCCCTACGAGGGCATCGCGGTCACCGGCTGGCCGGTGGCGACGCTGTCGCGCGGGGAGGTGGTGTGCCGGGACGGCGCGCTGCTGGCCGCGCCCGGACGTGGGGTCTTTTTGCCTTGCGGGCTGCCGGCCCCGGCCCGGCCCAAGGGCGCGTTGGCGCCGGTGCTGCCGTTCTGAGCTTTATGGAGTCCAAGCCCCGTTTGCCCCCTCCCTAACCCTCCCCCGCTTCGCGGAAGAGGGGACTGCCGCTGGACTTTCGCAAGGGTTCGGCCCCCTCTCCCGCCGGAGGCGGGGGAGGGATGGGGAGGGGGCCAAACGTGAGCATCCACGCGCCCCCTATCACCCCGCCCGCACCGCCCGCGGCGAGGCGCAGGCCGCCGCCACCACCTCGCCGGTGCGGCCGACATGGTGGACGAACAGCCGCTGGGCGGTGTCGCCGTCGCGCGCCTCCAGCGCGGTCAGGATCTCCCGGTGCTCCAGCACCGACTCCTTCCACCGCCCCTGCGCGCCGAGCGCGAAATAGCGCGCCCGCGCCAGCCGGCCGAGCAGCCGGTCGTGCGCTTCGGCCAGCGCCGGGTTCTTGGCGCTGGAGACGATCAGCCGGTGAATCTTCTGGTTGATGTCGAAGTACTCCTCCAGCGCGCCGGCCCCCTGCAACGCCTCGATCTTGGCCTGGAAGCCGCGCAGGCGGCGCAGGTCGGCGGCGGTCATCCGCTCGGCGGCGGCGCGGGCGGCGAAGCTTTCGATGCAGCCCTCCGCCTCGAACAGATGCGTCAGCTCGGTCGCGTCCAGCGGGGCGACGATGGCGTTGCGGTTGGGGCGCAGCATCACCAGCCCCTCCGCCGCCAGCAGCTTCAGCGCCTCGCGCAGCGGCGTGCGGGAGATGCCGAGCCGTTCGCTCAGCTCCGGCTCGATCAGCCGGGCCGAGGGCGCCAGATCCCCGTAGACGATCATGCCGCGCAACCGGTCCACCGCCATCTCGGCCAAGGAGAGTGGCGGCGCCGCGCGGCGGCGACGGGGAGAAGGGCCGGCTTCGGCGTCCGGGGTTTCCTCGTCCATGGTCATGAGCCCGCTCCCGGCCAAAGTTCCGCGAAGGCCCGTTCCGCGACGGCGGCGAAGCGCAGGACCCGGCGGTCCAGCCCACGCGGGCCGGCGATCTGCAACCCCACCGGCAGACGGTCGCGCCCTCGGCCGCAGGGCAGGCTGAGGGCCGGTGCCTTGGCGTGGTTGATCAAGGGGGTGAAGACCGCGTGGGCGCGCGGCGGCACCGGCTGCCCGCCGATGCGCTCCGGCCCCAGCCGGTCGAGCGGCCACGCGACACACGGGGTGGTCGGGCCGACGAGGAGGTCGGCGTCGGCAAAGAAGCCGGCCAGCGCGCGGGCGACCTCGGCGCCGAGGATCTGCGCGGCGGCGACCTCCGCGCCCGACAGCGACAAGCCGCGCTCGATCTGGGCGGCGATGTCGGGGTCGAACAGGGCCGGGTCGCGGCGGAAAGCGTCGCCGTACAACGCCGCCAGCCCGGCGTGCTGCAACGGCATCAGCGCGGTCTCGGTGACGCCGGCCGGCCAGACCGGATCGCGGCGGACGATGCGGGCACCGGCGCGGGCCAAGGCCTCGACGGCCCGCTCGACCGCGTCGCGCACGTCGTCGTCCACCGGCGCGTCGAGCCCGAAGCGCGGGCTGTAGGCGACGGTCAGCGTTTCGGGCGGACGGTCCTCACCGGCGGCGACGGCCACGGAGTCCGGATCGCGCGGGTCGGGACCGGCCAGCGCCTCGAACATCAGGGCGGTATCGGCGACGTCGGCGGCGATGGGCGCCATCACCGCCAGCCCGACGAAGGGCTCGGCGAAGCCGGGGCCGTAGGGGATGGCGCCGAAGGAGGGCTTGAAGCCGACCGCGCCGACATGGGCGGGCGGGCGGCGGCTCGACCCGCCAGCGTCGGTGCCGAGCGCCAGCGGCACCAGCCCGCCGGCCACCGCCGCCGCCGGCCCGCCGCTGGAACCGCCGGGCGTCAGGCTCGGGTCCATGGGGTGGCGTGTCGGGCCGAACAGCGGGTTGGTGGTGACGCCCTTGCAGGCGAATTCCGAGCTGTTCGCCATGCCGACGACGACCGCGCCGGCCGCGCGCAGCCGCTCCACCGCGATGGCGTCGGCCGGCGCGTGGAAGTCGGCGAACAGGCGGGAGCCTTGCGTCACCCGCTGGCCGGCGACCCAGAGGGTGTCCTTGACGGCCACCGGCACGCCGGCCAGCGGCAACGCTTCCCCCGCGCCGACGCGGCGGTCGACCGCGTCGGCCTGCGCCAGCGCCTCCTGGCGATGGACGGCGACGAGGGCGTTCAGCGCCGGGTTGCCGGCGTCGATGCGGGCGAGGCTCGCCTCGGTCGCGGCGCGGGCGCTGGTGGCGCCGGCGCGCACGGCGGCGGCGATGGCGGTGGCGCGGGGGAAGGAGGTCATCGGGTGTCTCCGAGAAGGCTGAGGCCGGCCAGCGCCGCCAGCGCGGCGATGGCCAGATAGCCGGCCGCCAGACCGCCGAAGGCCGAGGCGCCGATCAGCAGCACCGGCGCGGCGATCAGGCCGACGTAGCTGCCGACCAGCACGGCGCCGGTCGCCTCGCCGATGCGGTCGCGGGGGGACAGCCGGGCGACCTCGGCCAGGAAGACGCCGTTCCAGCCGCTGGCGGTCAGGCCGAGCAGGAAGGTGGCGCAAAGCAGGAGCGGAAACGGCAGGCTGGCGCCGGCCAGCCCGATGAAGGCGGAGGCGGCGGCCATGCCGAGCCCGAGCAGCCCGACCAGCCGGCGCGGCGCCACCCAGCGCGTCGCGACCACGCCCCAGCCGAGCCGCCCGACCAGCCCGCCGGCTTGCCCGACCGCCAGCGCCAGCCCGGCGGCGACGTGGCCGAGACCCAGCTCCGCCACCGCGAAGACGACGAAGAAGCCGTTCAGCGCGATCTGCGTCGCCGCGTAGGGGGCCGAGGCCAGCGCCATCCGGCGCAGCGCCCTGTCGTCGCGCACCAGCCGCCACGCGGCGTTCAGGCCGAAGGCGGTGCCGGCCGAGCGGGTCAGCGGGTCGTAGACCGGACGCAGCCGCTCGAAGACCAGAATCCCGCACAGCGCCACCAGCGCGATGGCGGCGTAGCCGGCGCGCGGGTCGAAGGCCACGGCCAGCGCCGGCAGGACGACCGAGCCGACCATGGCGCCCAGCTGGTTGCCGGTCTGGCGCAGCGAGAAGACCAGCGGCCGGTCGGCCTCGCGCGCCAGCCGCCCGAGGATGGCGGCGCTGGCCGGGGTCTCCGGCCCGCAGGCGAACCCGATGGCGACCCCGGCGGCCAGCAGCGCCGCCGGTCCGCCGCCCAGCATGGCGAGCAGCATCGCCGCCACCACCGCCAGCGCGCAGAGCGAGGCGACGCGGAAGGCCCCCAGCCGCCCGGCCAGCACCCCGCCGCCGAGCGACGCGGCCATGCCGACCAGGAAGCCGGCCGTGGTGAACAGCCCGAGCCCGACCGGGTCGATGCCCATGCGCGGCGCCAGCACGCCGGGCGCGAACAGCCCGAGCGCGACCACCGCCTGGAGCGCGGTCATCGCCACCAGCGCCGGGCGCAGCGCCGGCAGGGCTGGCGGGGTGGGGAGCGTCTCGGCTAGCATCGCGCGCACGGACAAACGGAGGAACGGGCATGGCGGGCGGAATCTCGATTCACGGCGTCGACGTGGCGCGCGGCGTCGCGGCGGAGGGGCTGTATGTGGAGCTTCACGCGCTCGCGCCCGAACGGCGCTTGCTGGCGGCGGGGCGGCTCGGCGCCAACGGCCAGCTCGACCACCCAACGGTGCGCGGCGCGGGCATCGCGCTCGGCCCGCACGAGGCGCTGTTCCACATCGGCGACTGGCTGCGCGACGCCGGATACCCGGAGGACCAGACCCGCTTCCTCGACATCCTGCCTTTCCGCTTCGTGGTGACCGACCTCGACCGTCATCTGCATCTGCCCTTGAAGTTCACACCCTATGGCGTGTCGCTGTTTCTGGGTGTGTAAGGCGGTCGCGGTCAACCATCTCCGGTTGGCCGGCTCCAATGAACCGGCGGCTCCAGGGCGGCGGGATCAGGTCAGGCGCTTGGACAGGCCGGCGACCCGCTCCATCACCAGCATCAGGGCGACGGTGACGACGATCAGCACGCCGGACAGCGCCGCGACGGTGACGTCCAGCTTGCCCTCCAGATCCTGCCACATGCGGATCGGCAGCATGTCGGTCGCCGCGTCGCGCAGGAACAGCGAGACCGGCACGTTGTCGAAGGACGCCATGAAGGCGATGAAGCCGCCGGCCAGGATGCCCGGCCGGATCAGCGGCAGGGTGATGCGGCGGAAGCTGTGCCAGCGGGTGGCGCCGAGGCTGGCCGAGGCCTCCAGCAGCGCCGGGTTCATCTGCGCCAGCGACGCCACCGTGTTGCGCACCACGAAGGGGACCGACACCACGGTGTGGCCGATCACCAGCGTCAGCGGCGACACCGGCACCCCGATCAGCGAGAAGAACATCAGCGACGACAGCCCGAAGGCCAGCGCCGGCAGCACCAGCGGCGACAGGAACAGGCTGTCCAGCACGCGGGCGGTCAGCGTCGCCGAGCGGGCGATGCTCAGCGAGGCGGCGACCCCCAGCAGGATCGACAGGCCGGTTGCCCACAGCGCCACCTTCAGGCTGTTCATCATGGCGAACTGGAGCTGCCAGGCGTTCCACAGCTCGACGTACCAGCGCAGCGAATAGCCGGGCGGCGGGAATTTCAGCGAATAGCCGTTGGTGAAGGACACCCAGACCACCACCACGGTCGGGGCGGCCAGCAGCACCAGCGCCAGCAGCGCCACGCCCGTCATGACGATGCGGAAGCTGAGCGCGTCGAGGTCGATGCGGCGGTTGGTCATGGCTCCCCTCTCCCTCAGGCGTTGGTGTAGCCGCGCGACAGGCGGCCCAGCACGTTGAAGATCGACACCACCACCAGCACCGCGACCAGGAAGACGATGGAGATCGCCGCCGCGAAGGGCCAGTTCTGCAGGGTCGAGGCCTGCTGGTAGATGTACATCGGCATGAACAGCATCTGCCCGCCGCCGATCAGGCTCTGGGTGATGAAGGCGGTGATGGCGGCGGCGTAGGTCAGCAGGCAGCCGGCGATGATGCCCGGCAGCGACAGCGGCAGGGTCACCTTGCGGAAGGTCCGCCAATGCCCGGCCCCCAGCACCGAGGAGGCGTCGGCCAGATTGGGGTCGATGCGGCCGAGCGCCGTGATCAGCGGCAGCACCATCAGCGGCATCTGCACCTGGGCCAGCGCCATCACCACGCCGGTGTCGGTGTAGAGCAGCTTCAGCGGCGTGTCGATCAGCCCCAGACTGGCTAGCGCGGCGTTGACGATGCCCTGGCGGCCGAGGATGACGACCCAGGCGAAGGTGCGCACCACCACGCTGGTCAGCAGCGGCAGCAGCACCAGCAGCATGATGATCCCCTTGGCCCAGGAGGGAGCCCGCTGGTGCAGCCACGCCACCGGGTAGCCCAGCAGCAGCGTCAGCAGCGTGACCTTCACCCCCAGCCACAGGGTGGATCCCAGCACGCCCAGGCTGAAGCGGTCGCCCAGGAAATTGACGTACTGGGTCAGCCCGTAATGGGTTCCCTGCGGATCGGCCTGGAAGCTCAGCGCCAGCAGGATGACCAGCGGGGTGATGAAGAAGACCACGAAGCCCAAGGCCAGCGGCGCCGCGAGCCTCAGATCGTAGGTGGTGACGTTGCGCAACGTCGCGGCCATGGGGTGCTGTCCTTCTCGAAAAAGCCCTTTCCCACCCCGACCCGCTGGTCCCCTCTCCCCCCTGGGGAGAGGGTTAGGGTGAGGGGGATGCACGGCGAGGATTTTCGGGCATGGAGAGGGGCATCGCGGATGCTTGCGACATCTCGCCATGCGTCCCCCTCACCCCGGCCCTCTCCCCGGGGGGAAGAGGGGGAGGGCCGCCGGGTGCGGCAAACCTCACACCCGGATTTCGCGGTTGAAGCGTTCGATCCAGGCGGCGCGCTGCTCGTTGATCTTGGCCCAGTCCTGGAACACGAACTTCTTCGCGATCTCGGCGTGGTCCTTGGCCAGCGCCTTGGCGATCTCGCCCTTCATGGCGACCTTGGTGTTGGTCGGCACGATCAGGTAGGGCTCCTCCATCAGCGTCGCCTGCACCTCGGGCGACAGGGCGGCCTCGATCAGCTTGAAGGCCAGCTCCCTGTTGGGGGAGTTCTTGACGATGTGGATCGTCGTCTTGAAGGCGATGGCGCCCTCCTTGGGCGCCACCCACTCCACCGGCACGCCGCGCGCCTTGAGGATCTGGATGGCGTTGAAGTTGCCCGGCGAGATGTCGATCTGGCCTTGCTGGAACAGCGTGGCGAGCTGGCCGGGGTTGGCGGCGACGGCGGCGAGGCTGGGGCGCAGCGCCTCGATGGCCTTGAAGGCCGGGTCGATGTTGCTCTCCGACCCGCCGTGCATCTTCGCCAGCTCCACCATGAAGCCGGTGCCGAGCGTCGAGTTCAGGTTGGTGATGCCGACGCGGCCCTTGAACTCCGGCTTCCACAGATCGGCCCAGCTGGTCGGCGGGGTCTTCACCGTCTCGGGGTTGTAGGTCAGCCCGACCACCTGGAAGAAGGGCGCCGGCCCGCTCGGCTCCTGCGCCGCCGGGATCAGATCCTTGTAATAAGCGCTCTTTTCCACCGGGTAAGGCTCGACCAGCCCCTGGGCGACCGCCTGGAGCGCCGGTCCCGGATCGTGCAGCATCACGTCGATGGGCGGGTTGTTCTTCGCCGCCGTCACCTTGGCGATCTGGTCGACCGACAGCATCGGGTCGAGCACCATGTCGGCGTTGCCGGTCGCCTTGCGGAAGGCGGGGACGAGGACGGCCTTGTGCGCCTCCTCCCAGCTTCCGGTGAAGGTCGCGAAGACCAGCGGGCGCGCCTGCGCCCAGGTCAGGCCGGGGAAGGCGTGCATGGCGCCCAGCGTCAGCGCCGTCTGCATCAGGTTGCGGCGGGTCAGCAGCATCGTTCACTCCTGAAGGGATGGGAGGAAAGCGGGAAATGGAAGGGCGTCAGGCCGCCGCGAAGACCGAGGCGAGACCGGGGGCGATGGGGGCGAGGCGGACCGGTGTGCCGGGGGCCAGCAGAAGCGTGCGGTCGATCCGCGCCTCCGACACCTTCACGGCGGTGCCGTCGCCGACGCGGATCTCGTGGACGACGGTGGCGCCCAGCGGCAGCCCCATCTCGACCACGCCGTTCAGCGTCTCGACGCCTTCGGCGCCGGGATCGACGCGCAGATGCTCGGGCCGCAGGCAGACGGTGACGCGGGAGCCCGGCCGCAGGTCGCCCTTGGGCGCGCGGGTTCCGATCAGCCCGCCGGCGTCGAGCCGGACCTTGCCGCCGCTGCGGTCGGCATCGACCAGCACGCCGCCCAGCAAATTGGCGGAGCCGACGAAGGTGTTCACGAACAGGCTGTCGGGCGCGTCGTAGATCTCGGTCGGCGGCGAGAACTGCTCCAGCCGGCCCTGGCTCAGCACCGCGACGCGGTCGGCCATCGACAGCGCTTCCTCCTGGTCGTGGGTGACCAGGATGGTGGTGATGCCGGACAGGCGCTGGATGCGCTTCACCTCGATCTGCATGTCGAGGCGCAGGTTCTTGTCGAGCGCCGCGAAGGGCTCGTCGAGCAGCAGGATCGACGGGTTCACCGCCAGCGCGCGGGCCAGCGCGACCCGCTGCTGCTGTCCGCCGGAAAGCTGGCGGGGGTAGCGGTCGCCGAGATGGCCGAGCTTGACGAGGTCGAGCATGCGCTGTGCCTCGCTGCGCTGGGTGGCGCGGTCGGCGCCGCGCGCGTCCAGCCCGTAGGCGACGTTCTCCGCCACCGTCATGTGGGGGAACAGGGCGTAGTTCTGGAAGACGATGCCGACCGAACGGCGGTTGGGCGGCAGCCCATCCACCGTTTCGCCGCCGACGATCACATGGCCCTTCGTCTGGGCCAGGAAACCGGCGATGATCCGCAGCAGGGTCGTCTTTCCGCAGCCGGACGGGCCGAGCAGGGCCACCAGCTCCCCGCCCCGGATGTCGAGCGTCACGTCGTTCACGGCGACCGAGCCGCCGTAGCGCTGGGTGATCCCGTCGAGGAGGAGGGTCCGCCCGCGCGGGGCTGCTGGATTGCTGGGCGAGGCACTGACCATGGCGGCACCGTCCGTTTCGCGTTACCGTTCGTACGCATCCTGCTTAGCAAACGGTATGCCGTTTTCAGGCTTTCCATTTTTTATCAATCTTATAGATATGTTTTGAACCTTCGTATCCCACAGCGGACCCTTGGGCATGACGCGGCATTGGGCGACGGTCGCAGGCAATTGCCGCTTTTGGCGCCACAGAGGAGGATTGACGCATGAATGAGCGGAACGACGCCGTGTGGCGGGACAGCGCCGCCGGCTTGGCCGCGCGGCTGGCGCGGCGGGAGCTGTCGGCGCGCGAGGCGGTGGAGGCGCATCTGGCGCGCATCGCCGCCGCCGAGCCGACGTTGTGCGCCTTCATCACCGTCGCCGCCGACGCGGCGCGGCCCCGCGCCGACGCGCTGGACGCCGTATTGGACGCCGGGGGCCGGCCGGTCGGGCCGCTGCACGGGGTTCCGGTGGCGATCAAGGACCTGACCGACACCGCCGGCATCCGCACCACCCAGGGCTCGGCGCTCCACGCCGACCATGTGCCGGCGACGAGCGACCTCGCCGTGGCGCGGATCGAGGCGGCGGGCGGCGTCGTCATCGGCAAGACCAACACGCCGGAATTCGGCTTCGGCGCCATCTGCCAGAACCGTCTGGCGGGACCGACGCGCAACCCCTTCGACCCGGCGCTGACCTCGGGCGGGTCGAGCGGCGGGTCGGCGGTCGCGGTGGCGACGGGCATGGCGCCGCTGGCGCACGGCACCGATTTCGGCGGGTCGGTGCGGGTGCCGGCCAGCTTCTGCGGCGTCGCCTCAATCCGGCCGACGCCGGGGTTGATCCCCGCGCCGGGCCGCGCGCTGGGCTGGGACACGCTGGCCACGCACGGCGTTCTGGCGCGCGACACGGCCGATTGCGCCCTGCTGCTGGGCGCCATGGCCGGCGCCGACCTTCGCGACCCGACCTCGCTGTTCGGCGACCGCGATGACGGCTCGCCGTCCCGGCTCGCCGCCACGCCCGATTTCGGCGCCGCCGCCGTGTCGCGGGCGGTCCGCGCGCGCTTCGCCGAGGCGGTGGACCGGCTGGAGCGGGCGGTGGGGCCGGTGGCGCGGCGCCATCCCGACTGCGGCGACGCCATGGCCACCTTCCGCACGCTGCGCGCCGCCCAGATCCGCCACGCCTACGGCCCGCTGCTGGCCCGCCACGGGGAGCGGCTGACCGACACCGTGCGCTGGAACATCGAGGCCGGGGCCGGCATCACCGCCGACGCCTATCTGGACGCGCAGGCGGCCCGCACGGCGCTCTACCGGCGCTTCGTGGCGCTGTTCGCGGAGATCGACGTGCTCGCGGCCCCGGCCTGCGGCGTGCTGCCCTGGCCGAACGCGGAGGGCGAGGTGACGGCGATCGACGGCCGGCCGGTCGAGACCATCCTCGACTATCTGGGCGTGACGGCCATCGTGACGCTGATCGGCTTCCCGGTGCTGACCCTGCCGATGGGCGACGCGGAGGGGCTTCCCTTCGGCGTCCAGTTGATCGCGCGGCCGGGCGAGGAGCAGCGGCTGATCCGGCTGGGCCGGATGCTGGAGCGGGAGGCCGGCTTCGTCCACCGCTGGCCGATCGCCTGGGACGGCGCATGACGCTGGTGCACGATTCGGCCTGTGTTCTCCGGCGATCGCCGGGATCGGCGACGGCCCCGGTCCATTGGAGCCGGGCCCGTCGCCGGTTTCGTCAGGCGACGAGGAAGCCCGAGCCGACCGGATCGTTGCGGTCGATGACCCAGCGGGCCGTTCCCAGGATGCTGGCGGTGCCCTTGACGGTCGGGCGCACCGCGCGCACGCCGTTCAACTGGGTTTCGCCGAGCAGGCAGCCTTCGAAGGTGCCGCTGCCCAGCAGACCCTCGGAGCGGATCGTCTGGCCGATCGTCATTTTGCCGCGCGCCTCGAACATGGCCATCATGGCGCTGGTGCCGGTGCCGCCCGGCGAGCGGTCCAGCTGACCGGCGCTGAACACGTGGACGTTCTTGTAGAAGGCCCCCTCGATCGTCGGCTCGTGCCAGAAGGTCACGAAGTTGAAGTTGTTGATGTGGGCCGAGGCCGGGTGCTGGATGGCGACCTTCTGGCGCAATTGCTCGCGTGCCAGCACGCCGTAGCGCGACAGCGCCGTGCCGTTCTCCGCGCCGATGCGCAGCGCGGTGCCGGTCAGGTCGATGATGCCGAAGTAATTGCCGCCCCACACGATGTCGGCCTTCAGGGGGCCGATCTCGGGCAGCTCGAAGGCCACGTCCTGGGCCGCGACGTAGGCCGGCACGTTCTCGAAGCGGGTCCACAGCACGGCGTCGCCGTCCGTCGCCACCTCGGCGACCACGAGGCCGGCGGTGGTCTCGAAGCGGATGGTGGTGCGGTCGCCCTCGCCGCGCCGGACCAGCCCCAGCGCCACCATGGCCATGGCCACGGCGATGGTGCCATGCCCGCACATGTGGGAATACTGGGTGCCGTCGATGTAGATCAGCCCGGCGTCGGCGTCCGGACCGGACGGCGGCGTCAGGAAGACGCCGAACATGTCCTTGTGCCCTCGCGGCTCGCGCATCAGGGCGCAGCGCAGCCAGTCGTAATGGGTTTCCAGGAACTGCCGCTTCTCCAGGATGCTGGAGCCGGGCGGGTAGGGAATGCCGCTGTGGACGATGCAGAGCGGCTCGCCCTCGGTGTGGGTGTAGACAACGTCGAACACGTCTTGCTTGCGCATGACTTGGGGCCTCTCGGGGTGTGACGGGAAGGAAGGGGGAAGGGGAGGGGTTCAGCGCCGGTTCGACAGCACGTGGAGCCCCACGGTCAGGTCGAGAAGAACGATGGTGACCGCGGCCACCGCGATGGTGATCGACGAGACCGCGGCGATGACCGGGTCGATGGTGTACTGGACGTAGTTGAAGAGCTTGACCGGGATCGTCGTCAGCTCGGCGGTGGTGTTGAAGATGCTGAGCTCGACGTTGATCCAGGACGAGATGAAGGCGAAGATCGCCCCGCTCGTCAGCCCGCCGCGGATCTGCGGCAGCACCACGAGCAGGAAGGTCTCGAAGGGCCCGGCGCCGAGATCGGCCGAGGCCTCCTCCAGGGCGCGCTGCTCCGGCGTCAGTTGCGGCAGGACGGAGCGCAGCACGAAGGGCGTCACGATCACCACATGGCCGACCAGCAGGGCCGCGAAGCTCCGCATCAGCCCCAGGGCGGCGCAGTATTGCAGCAGGGCCGCGCCCAGCACCACGTGCGGCAGGACCAGCGGCGACATCAGCAGCGACAGCAGCGTCCGCTTGCCGGGGAAATCATGGCGCGCGATGGCCAGGGCCGCCGGCAGGGCGAGCAGCACCGCCCCCGCCGTGGCCGCCAGCGCCAGCGCCGTGCTGGTCCCGAAGGCCGCCACGTAGGAGGTGTCGGCCAGCATCCGCCCGTACCAGGCGAGCGTCAGACCTTGCGGCGGAAAGGCCAGATAGCTGGTGGCGGTCAGCGATGCGCCGACGATGACCACGAGCGGCAGGATCAGATAGGCCATCACCGCCCAGGCGACGATCCTCAGGACAACACGCGCGATCATGACCGGTCGCCTCCGCCGTTGCCGATCCGCCCGGCCAGCGCCACCAGCACCAGCGTGAAGACCAGGAGCGTGATGCTGAGGGCGCCGCCGTAATGGACGTCGAACACCGTGCTGTATTGCTGGAAGATCAGCATCGGGAAGACGGTGATCTTGCCGCCGCTCAGCAACGCCGGCGTCACGTAGGCGCTCGCCGCCAGGGTGAAGACCATGATCACCCCCGCGATCAGGCCGGGAAGGCACAGCGGGAAGGTCACGGTCCAGAAGGTCGTGAAGGGGCTGGCGCCGAGATCGGCCGAAGCCTCCTCCAACGTCGGATCCACCGTGGCCAGCGCGTTGCCGACTGCCAGGACGATGAAGGGCAGCAGGATGTAGACGAGGCCGATGACGATGCCCATCTCGGTGCCGAGGAAGCGGACCGGCCGCTCCAGCAGCCCGATTCCGACCAGCGTGTCGTTGACCAGACCGTTGCGGCCGAGCAGGATCATCCAACCGAAGGAGCGGACGATGTTGCTGGTGAACAGCGGCAGCAGCAACAGGATGACGCAGCTTCGCCGCAGGGCGTTCGACGACACCACCCGCACCAGATAATAGGCCAGCGGATAGCCGAGCAGCGTGACGGCGAGCGTGGTCAGTGCGGCGATCCGGAAGGTGACCGCCAGAACGTCCCAATGATACTGGTCGAGCAGCACGCGGGCGTAGTTCGCCAGGGACGGCGCGCCGCCGGCCGCGAGGCTGGAGGACAGCACGACGACCATCGGCACGGCGAAGAACGCCACGAAGAAGGCGACGGGGGCGGCCAGCAGCGGCAGCGCGCGGCGCAGGGCGGTGGGGGCCGTGGCCGCAGGCGGCATGGCGGTCGTGGTCAGGACGGCGGTCATGGCGGGGCCTCCCCCGTGACGACGTGCAGATGCTCCGGGCGGAAGCCGACGACGACCGGGGCTCCCCGGTTCAGCCCGTCGCCCGGCATGCCCAGGCGGCGGCTCGCCAACAGCGCGTCGCCGACCCGGACCATCACGAGGGTCTGGCCGCCGGTGTTGATCACGTCCTCGACGACGCCGCGCTCGGTGAGGAAACCGGGCGCGTCCGGCCGGTCGAGAAGCTCCAGATGCTCGGGCCGCAGCACGCCGGTGTGGTTCTGCCGGGCGTCGGCTCCGGGATGGGGGCCGTGATAGGGAACGGCCCCCGTCCCGAAGGCCAGCCGCAGCCCGCCGGCGCCGTCCGGCGCGCCGGGCAGCAGGTTCGCCTCCCCGATGAACTCGGCGACGAAGCGCGTGGCGGGCGTCGCGTAGATCGCCGTTCCCGACCCGACCTGCTCGATCAGGCCGCGATTCATCACGACGATCCGGTCGGCCATGCTCATCGCCTCCTCCTGGTCGTGGGTGACGAACACGAAGGCGATGCCCAGCTTCTCCTGAAGATGCTTCAGCTCGATCTGCATCCGCTTGCGCAGCTTCATGTCGAGCGCGCTCAGCGGTTCATCCAGAAGCAGCAGCTTGGGCCGATTGACCACCGCGCGCGCCAGGGCGACGCGCTGCTGCTGCCCACCCGACAGCTCGCGCGGGTGGCGGGCGCCCAGCGCCTCCAGCCCGACCAACTGCAGTGCCTCCGCCGCGCGTTCCGCCGCCTCCGCACGAGGAACGCCGTGCCGTCGCGGGCCGTAGGCGACGTTGTCGAGAACGCTCATGTGGGGGAAAAGCGCGTAGTTCTGGAAGACCGTGTTCAGCGGCCGCCGGTGGGGCGGCAGCCGCGTCACGCTGTCCCCGGCGATCCGGATGTCACCGGAATCGGGGGCGAGGAAACCGGCGATGCAGCGCAGCAACGTGGTCTTGCCGCAGCCGCTGGGGCCGAGCAGGGCGATGAACTCGCCATGCTCGACCTCCAGCGAGACGCCCTTGAGCGCGTGGAATCCGCCGAAATGCTTGCCGAGATCACGGATGGACAGCAGGGCCGGGGGCATGCCTCGTCCCCTTACTGGCGCGCGATTTCGCGGTTCCAGGCGTCGGTGATCGCGCCCCGGTCGCGGTTGATGTCCGCCCAGTTGAAGAGCTGCAGGTTCTTGACCGACCCGCCGACGCCCCAGGGCAGCTTGCGCTCGACCTCCGGCGCCACGGAAACCCCCTGCACGGACGGGCCGAGATAGAGCTTCTCGGCGAGGCAGGCGGAAGCCTGCGGGGTCAGGGCGGTGTCGATGAAGCGCGCGGCCTCGGTTTGGCGAGGGGTTCCCTTCACCAGATGCAGGCGCGCGTCGGTGGCCCATACGCCTTCCTTGGGAACGGCGAAGCCGATCGGCAGGCCCTTGTCCGCCAGATCCCAGGCACCGACGCTGAAATGGGCGCCGACGATGGCCTCGCCGCTCTGGTAGGCGTTGGAGGCCGCGCCCGAGCTGTCGAAATAAAGCGCGGTGTCGAGCGTCTTCAGCCGCGCGAAGGTCTTCGACAGGTCGTTCGCCGGGTTGCCCCAAATCTTGTTGAGGAACAGGATGAAGGGGACCCCCGACGAGTTGGCCGGGGACGGGATGGTCACCGCGCCCGCGAATTCCGGCTTCCACAGATCGTCCCACGAGGTCGGAGGCGTCCTGACCTTCTGGGTGTTGTAGGTCAGCCCCAGCGAGTAATAGCCGGTTCCCACCGCGTAGACGGCGCCGTCGGCCTTGTAGACCGCCTCGGGCGAGACCTTGGCGAGGTTCGGCACGGCCTGCGGGTCGATGGCGCCGGTGACGCCGGCGGCCTGCGCCAGTTCGCTGATGCCGCCGTCCATCCAGGCGACGTCGATGGTCGGCGCGCCCTTCTGCTGCTGAAGCTTGGCCAGCGTGACCGTCGAGGTCCCGATCTCGGCGACGACCTTGATCCCGGTCGCCTTGGTGAAGGGTTCCGCGACGCAGGTCCGGAAGGCGTCGCCCCAGTTGCCGCCGTACCAGGCGACGGTCAGGGAGGTCTGCGCGGCGGCGGGGTGGGTGACGGCGGTACCGGCCATGAGAGCGGCGCAACAGGCGGCAGCACGCAGAGAAGTCATGACGCTCTCCCTTGATGTCGGCCCTTGCGGGCGTGAAACCCTTGCAACGTCGCCGATGCTAGCGAGGGGGCGGCTTTTTCCGATAGAAGAATGCGGACGGATGCTTGAATAATTCCGACATGAGCAGCGAACACCCCGGCACCCGAACCCTTTCCGGCGCGGACCCCAGGACGCTCCCCCGCCTGCGGATCGGCTTCGTCCTTCTGGATCAATTCACGCTGACCGCCTTTTCGGGCCTGATCGACGCGGTCCGGCTGGCCGCCGATCTCGGCGGGCGCAGCCGGCAGATCGACGCCAGTTGGACGGTGATGAGCGTCGGCGGGCAAGCCCGGCGGTCGAGCTGCGGCGTGCTGGTCACGCCGAACGAGGATCTGCGTGATCCGCTGGCCTTCGACTATGTCGCGGTCTGCGGGGGGAACGATTACCTGAACGACGTCCAACCGGCGCGGCTGACCGACTATCTGCGGCGGGCGGCGTCCGGCCGGGTCCGGCTGCTCGGCGTCTGCACCGGAACCTTCGCCATCGCCCATGCGGGCCTCGTCGGCACCCGGCGGGTGTGCGTCCATTGGAACGTCCTGGACGCCTTCCGCGAGCGGTTCCCGAGCGTCACCGCCACGGTCGACCAGCTGTTCATCGACGAGGGCGACCTGATCACCTGCGCGGGATCGACCGCCGCCATCGACCTCGGCCTCTATCTCATCGGTCGGCATTGCGGCGGCCAGAAGGCGCGGCAGGCGGTCCGCCACATGATGCTGCAGGACATCCGGTCCGCCGCGCTGCCGCAGGCCCATTTCTACGCCAACCTGGACGGCATCGCCGACATCCGCGTCCGGCAGGCGTCGCATTTCATCGAGCAGAGGCTCGATTCCCCGCCGTCGGTCGAGGCCATCGCCCGTTACGTCGGGGTGAGCGCCCGGCAGTTGGAGCGTGCTTTCCAGGCGGCGCTCGGCGTGTCGCCGGCGGCCTTCCAGCGCCGGTTGCGGTTGGATTACGGGCGTTGGCTGCTGGAGAACACGCGCCGTTCGATCACCGACATCGCCTTCGACTGCGGGTTCGCCGACGCCGCGCATTTCTCGCGCGACTTCAAGGCCCAGTTCGGCCGGATGCCGAGCAAGGCGCGCGGCCCCGCGCCGGGCTCGTGAGCGTCGCGGGGCAGGACCGGCGGCGTCCGTCCGTCACCCGACCAGGCTGTGGGAGATTTCCTTCACCTTGTGGGTGGCGTCGCTTACCACGCCGGTCGCGATCGCGATCTCGTTCATGCTGTTGAGGATGCCGCCGACGCCCATCGCGGCGTCCTGCATGTTGGCGGACATCGCGCGGGTGACGATGGTCTGCTCCTCCACCGCCGAGGCAATGGCCGCGGAAATCTCGTTCATGTGGGCGATGACGCCGGACACGTCGCCGATCGACGTCGCGGCGTCGCTGGTCGCCTTCTGGATGCCGGCGATCTGGGTGGTGATCTCCTCCGTGGCCCGGGCGGTCTGGCCGGCCAACGTCTTCACCTCGCAGGCGACGACCGCGAAGCCCCGACCGGCCTCGCCGGCGCGGGCCGCCTCGATCGTCGCGTTCAGCGCCAGCAGGTTGGTCTGCTTGGCGATCTGCTGGATCAGGCCGACCACGTCGCCGATGCGGGACGCCGCCTCGGTCAGGCCGGCCATGATGGCGGCGGTGTGGTTCGCCTGATCCACTGCCCGCACGGTGACCTGCGCCGCCTCGTTCATGCGGCGGCCGATCTCGTCGATCGCCGCCGACAGCTGCTCCGCGCCCGCCGCCGCCGCCTGGACATTGGAGGAGATCTGGGTCGAGACGGTGGCGGCGTTGGCCGCCTGCCCGTTGGCGGTGGAGATTGCGGTGGTGATCGCGCCGAGGTCGGTGTCGATCTCCGTCTGGATTTCGCTGCGCTGCAGGCGCTCCCTGACCTTGGCGGTGATGTCGGTGGCGAACTTCACGACCTTCACCGGTCGGCCGTGGGGGTCGAAGATCGGGTTGTAGGTCGCCTGGATCCAGACGTCCCGGCCGTTCTTGCCGATCCGCCGGTATTCGGCGGTCTGGTATTCGCCGCGCCCCAGCGCCTCCCAGAAGCGGCGGTAGGCCGGGGATTCCCGTTCGGCCGGATCGACGAACAGGCTGTGGTGGCGCCCCCGGATTTCCGCCAAGCTGTAGCCGAGGGTTTGCAGGAAGTTGCCGTTCGCGTCGAGGATGGTGCCGTCCATCGCGAACTGGATGACCGCCTGGGACTTGTTGATGGCGTCGATCTGGCCCTGGAAGTCGGCGGCCTTGACCTTCTGGTCGGTGATGTTGGTGGCGAACTTCACCACCTTGGTCGGCTTGCCGTTGCGCCCGACGATCGGGTTGTAGGTCGCCTGGATCCAGACGTCGCGGCCGTCCTTGCCGATCCGCCGGTATTCGGCGGTCTGGTATTCGCCGCGCTCCAGCGCCTCCCAGAAGCGGCGGTAGGCCGGGCATTCCCGTTCCGCCGGATCGACGAACAGGCTGTGGTGGCGCCCCTGGATTTCCCGCAGGCTGTAGCCGACGGTGTCGAGAAAGTTCTGGTTGGCCGTGATGATGGTGCCATCGAGGTTGAACTCGATGACCGCCTGGGACTTGTCCAGCGCATCGAGCTTGGCCGTCCGCTCCAACCCGCTTTGGAATCCCATCATGACCGAACCCTTTCCATTATGAACATCGTTGAATAGAAGGCTGTTGATCGGCCGATCATGCGCAGCGGCCGGAGCCTCCATCGCGCGGGAGGGCCTTGCTGGTGCACCATTTTTCGTCATGCTCCGCAGCCTGCGGCGCTTGTGAAAGGATTTAAGCGTCGGCTTCGCGACCCTAGCAATAAGGGTTGCCCCGGACCCTTTCGGGGTATAGCTATCCTTTGGCGTCGCGATGCCGGTCGGTTTTTCGGAACGCTCCAGGGGATCCGAAAACCGGGTTTCCCAACACAAGATCAAAGACTTCTGGAAAGCGGCGGTTGTGTACGCGGCGCCGCCCCGCTCATTTTTCTCCCACGCCGTTCCGGCGGTGGGCCCGGCAAGCCCTACCCATAATGTCTGCGGCCTGCCGGGGCGGGTGGCCCCTCGTATGAAAGCACTGTGGCGAGGTGCGTTGCCTATCCATTTTCCCAACTCCCCTATACGGTGGGCGGGACATGGGTGCGGATCGTCGGCTGTTTGAAGATCGGAAAGCCAAATTTCGTGCGCCGAGACGGGCGATCCGACGACCCGTCCCTCCACGTCCAAGGGACCAGCGTATAAACCCTGCCCGAATTCCCAGGGCCGTCTCCAGCCCTGGGTGGCCTTGACCACCCGGGGCCGATTTGCGTTAAAGAAAGCCGATGGACAGCCACGGAATCGCGGCGACCAGGATCAGACCGACCAGGAGCGCCGCCAGATAGCCCAGGATGGGCCGCATGCCCTCGTCGGGGTTGATGCGGCCGATGGCGCAGGCGACGTAGTAGCCGACGCCGAAGGGTGGGGCGAACAGGCCCATGCCCATGGCGAGGATGACGATCATCGCGTACTGCACCTCGTGCACCCCCATCTGGCGGGCGATGGGGAACAGCAGCGGTCCGAACAGCACGATGGCGGGAATCCCCTCCAGCACGCTGCCCAGCACGATGAAGGCGACGATCGACACGGCGATGAAGGTGAAGGAGCCCCCCGGCAGGCTGGCCATCAATTGCGCGAGGTCGGTCGAGAAGCCCGACCGGGTGAGGCACCACGCCATGCCGGTGGCGGTGCCGATGATCAGCAAGATCGCCCCGGACAGGGCCGCCGTCTCCACCAGCATCGGCACCAGCCGCCTCCAGTCGAAGCGCCGGTAGACCAACAGCCCGACCACCATCGAGTAGACGATGCCGATGGTCGAGACCTCGGTCGCCGTGGCGATGCCCTCGACCACCGCCGCGCGGATGACGAAGGGCAGGGCCAGCGCCGGGACCGCCACGAACAAGCTGCGGCCGAGCTCGCGCCGGGTCGGGCGACGCACTCGCGACAGATCTTCGTGGCGGTAGCGGAACCACACGACGACGCACAGCGTGAAGGCCAGGACGAGGCCGGGCAGCAGGCCGCCGGTGAACAGCGCCGCGATGGAGACGCCGGTCACCGAACCGATGGTGATGAGCACGATGCTGGGCGGGATCGTTTCGGTCTGCGCGCCGGTCGCCGCCAGCAACGCCACCAGATCGCCCGGCTTGGCGCCGCGCGCCTTCATCTCGGGGAACAGCACCGGGGCGACGGCCGCCATGTCCGCCGCCTTGGCGCCGGAAATGCCCGAGACGAGGTACATGGCGCCGACCAGCACGTAGGACAGCCCGCCGCGCACATGGCCCAGCAGGTTGGCGAGCACCGCGACCATCGCGCGCGCCATGCCGGTCATCTCGATCAGCAGGCCTAGGAACACGAAGAGCGGCACCGACAGCAGGATCAGGTGCGACATGCCCTCGTCCATGCGGCCGATCACCACCAGCAGCGGCACGCTGGTTGTCAGCGCGAGGTAGCCGAAGCTGGCGAGGCCGAAGGCGAAGGCGATGGGCACCCCGGCGAAGACGGCGCCGGCGACGATGCCGACGAAGAAGATCAGCAGGTTGAGCTTGCCCAAACCGGCGAAGGCCGGCTGGAGCAGCGCGAACAGCAGGGCGACCCCGGCGACGGCCAGCAGGGCGCCGCCGACCAGACGGAGATTCCCCACGCTGGCCAGACGGACCAGCGCGACGACGATCATCAGCCCCAGCCCGACCGGCAGGGCCGCCGCCCGCCACATGTTGGAGATTTCCAAGGCCGGGGTGACGATGGCGTCCTCCTCATGCGCGAACTCGGCGGCCGGGCCGATGACGAGCAGGAGGAAGGCCAGCGCCGCCGCCACCGCGAACACGTCCAGGAAGGCGCGCAGCGGCGGCGACGCCCAGCTGACGAAGGCGGTCATCCGCATGTGCTCGCCCCGGCGGAACGCCACGACCGATCCCAGCATGGCGAGCCACAGGAACAGGATCGAGGCGAGCTCGTCGGACCAGGTGATCGGGGTGTGCAGGACGTAGCGCGCCACGATGCCCGAGAACAGCAGGACGATCTCGGCGGCGACCAGCAGCGCCACCGGGATCTCGACGATCCGCCCCAGGATGGCGTCGACGCGCGCCAGCCCTGGGGACGAGGACCCAACCGCTCCGCCGGTCTTGTGATCGGCGAGCGCCGTCATGTCAGGGCGCCCACGGACTTCTCGAAGACGCTCCAGGCCTCCTCGCCGTATTTGGCCTTCCACTCCGCGTAGAAGCCGGCCTTTCGCAGGGCGGCCCGGAACGGCTCGGGATCGGTCTGGTTGAAAGCGAGGCCCTTCTGGGACAGCGAGTCACGCAGCGCCGCGTTGAGGGCGGCGATGTCCTGGCGCTGGGTCAGCCCGGCCTCGTTGAAGCCCCGGCTGACGATCTGGCGCAGATCCTCGGGCAGCGAGCGCCACGCCCGGCCGTTGGTGACGATCCACGACCCGTCCCAGACATGGTTGGTCACCGAGCAGAACTTCTGCACCTCGTAGAACTTGGCGGTGTCGGCGACGACCAGCGGGTTTTCCTGCCCGTCGACCACGCCGGTCTGCAAAGCGGTGTAGACCTCGCCCAGGTTGATGCTGGTGGGGGCGCCGCCCAGCGCCTTGAACAGCGAGACGTAGACCGGGCTGACCGGCACCCGGATTTTGAAGTTGGCCAGATCCTGCGGCCCGGTGATGGCCTTGGTGCGGGTGGTGATCTGGCGGAAGCCGTTGTCCCAGATGCGGTCGAAGGCGTAGAGCCCGACCTTCTCGAACCCCTTGCGGATGTAGCCGCCGAGATCGCCGTCCATCGCCTTCCAGACGGCGTCGTAGTCCTTGAAGGCGAAGCCCATGCCGTTGATCGAGGCGACCGGCACCAGGGTGGACAGGATCAGCCCGCCGGTGCTGAAGAACTCGATCCCGCCCGACCGCACCTGGGCCAGCAGGTCGCTGTCGCCGCCGAGCTGGCTGTTGGGGAAGACGGCGATGTCGACCTTGCCGCCGGTGTCCCGCTTGATCCGCTCGGCGGCTTCCAGCGCGCGGATGTGGAGCGGGTGGCTGGCCGGAAAGCCGTGGCCGAATTTCCAGCTGAACTCCGCCGCCTTGGCGCGCGACACGAAGGGACCCATGGCCACGGCCGCCGTCCCCGCCGCCAGAAAATGTCTCCGTTTGATGAGCATGTTCGTTCCCTCCCGTTTGTGTTTTTGGCCAGCTTGTGTCTTTGGTCCGATGGATCGGTCCGGCTCAGGCGGCCGGCCGCCGACCCTCCAGCGCCGCGTCGAGGATGCCGCGCACGGCTTCCATCGTGACGGGTCCCGGATTGTTGCCGTTGTCGGTCTCCACCGTGATCCGCGCCGCCTCCTCGATGGAGTCGCGCGAGAATCCGACATCGGCGAGGCGCGTCGGCAGCCCGACGGTCTCCATCAGGTCGAAGATCGCGCCGCCGACGTCGGTGACGTTCATTGCGGCGGCGAGCCGGCCCATGGCCTCCGGAGCGAAGCGCGCGTTGTAGGCGGCGACGTGGGGCAGCACCAGCGCGTGGGACAGGCCGTGCGACACGCCGTAGGTGCCGCCCAGCACATGGGCGACGCCGTGTTGCAGGGCGAAGCCGCCCGACAGGGCCGCCCCCGCCAGATGCGCGCCGTAGAGCAGGTCGCCGCGCGCCTCCAGGTCGTCGGGTCGGCGCGCCACGCGGGGCAGGGCGTCGAGGATCGCCCGCGCGCCCTCCATTGCCGCCTGGACGATGACCGGGCTGACGGTCGGCACGTAGACCACGTCGACGCAATGGGCGAGCGCGTTCATGGCGCTGGCCGCGCTGACGTCCAGCGGCAGTCCGACCGACAGGGCGGGGTCGTAGACCACCGTGCCGGCCAGCATGCGCAGGCTCTGGTGCATCCGCTTCACGCCGTCGATGGTGATGCCGCAGAAGCCGGTCATCTCCGAGCCGGAATAGGTGGTGGGCACCGCGATGACCGGCAGGGCCAGCTCCAGCGCGATGGCCTTGCCCAGGCCGATGGAGGCGCCGCCGCCGACGCTCACCAGGCAGTCCGCGCCCATCTCCGCCGCCCGCGCCTGGCCCTTGCGGGCCAGCTCGATGGGAACCTGCGAGATGGCTTCGGGCAGCAGGCCGACGCAGCGCTCGCCGAGACGCTCGACGACGCGCCGGGCCATGGCGCCGCGTCCGGGGGTCGAGACGACCAGCGCGCGCCGCGCGCCGAGGCGCTCGACCTCCTCGTCGATCCGGTCGGCGGCACCGGCGCCGAAGACCACGCGCGACGGCACGGCGTTGTACACATCACCGGGAGTGCTGAAAGTCCGCATGATAAGTCCTTGGTTTCGTTCGTCTCTCGGTTGGGCTTGCCGTTCTCCGCGGCGCCTCACCAGTCGACGATGGTCCCGTCCTCCAGCAACGCCGACGCCGAGTGCATGACCTCGGGCTTGAAGGGATGCTTGGCCGCCTCGGTCTCGTTCACCTCGATGCCGAAGCCGACGACGTCCGGGACCTCCCAATGGCTGCCCGTGCGGCGGATGGGGGTCTGGACCACGTCGTCGTACCAGGGCACGGCGCCGGTCATCTCCTCCTGGATCACGAAGTTCGGGGTGGCGACGTCGAAATGCAGGGCCGCCACGCCGGCCAGCGGGCCGTTGGGGTTGTGCGGCGCGATGCCGATCATCTCGGCCTCGGCCAAGGCGGCGATGCGCTTGCCTTCCAGCAGACCGCCGGTGTGGTTCAGGTCGGGCTGCGCGACGTGCAGGGCCTTGGACGTGAAGACCGGCAGGAATTCCTTCAGCCCGACCAGCCGCTCGCCCGACGCGATGGGGCAGTCGGCCTGCTCGGCGATGCGGCGCAGCGCGTCGGTGTCGCCCGGCTGCACCGGCTCCTCGCAGAACATCGGGCGGTAGGGTTCCAGTTCGCGGATGAAGCCCATGGCGGCGGCGACCGAGGCGGGGCGGCCGTGGAAGTCGATCATGATGTCGACGCCCTCGCCGACCGTGTCGCGCAGCGCCTGCATCATGCGGCCGACGTGGCGCTGGGCCGGAACCGGGGACGTGTAGGCGCCGTAGGGGATGAAGACGACCTTGAGCGCGTCGTAGCCCTTCTCCACCACCGCCGCCGCCCGCTCCTTGAGGGAGCCGATGTCGAAGGTCTCGTAAACCGAGCGCATCTCGCCCAAGCCCAGATGGGTGTAGACGCGCACCCGGTCGCGCACCTTGCCCCCGAGCAGGCGCCAGACCGGCAGGCCGACGCTCTTGCCGAAGATGTCCCACAGCGCGTGCTCGATGCCGCTGATCGCGGTCACGCCGACCATGCCCAGCTTGTAGTAGCTGAACTTGTTCATCGCGCGCAGGCATTGCTCGATGTCGCGCGGGTCCCGGCCCAGCACGGTCGGCTCCAGATCCTCGACCGCGCCGGTGACCGCGCGGGTCTTCCAGTTCAGGCTGGCCTCGCCCCAGCCGTACAGGCCGGGCTGGTCGGTCAGGACCTTCACGAAGATCCAGTTGCGCATCTCGGCGTTGACGACGAAGGTCTTCACGCCGGTGATCTTGATCGGCACGCCGGCGGTGCGGCGGGCGAGGTCCTCGGTCTCTCGGATCATGGAAGGCTCATTTCTTGGAGGCCGGGGCGGGGCTCCGGGCTGGGCGTGCGCACCACGTTCAGCAGCGGTTCTCCGGCGGCCAGCCGGTCGATGTTCCGCGCGATGAAGGCGTAGCGGCGTTCGGGAAGCTGGGTCGTCCAGGCCGACGAATGCGGCGTGCAGACCGCGTTGGGCAGATCCTCGAACCGGAAGCGCGAGGGGCGCACCCGGTCCTCGGCGCCGGCCGGGTAGCCGTACCAGACATCGAGCACGGCCCCGCCGATCGCTTGGCGTGACAGCGCGTCGTACAGCGCCGCCTCGTCCACGATGGGCGCGCGGGACACGTTGACCAGCACGCCGGTCGGCTTCATCGCGGCCAGTTCGGCGGCACCGATCAGGCCCTGGGTCTGCTCGGTGAGCGGGCAGGCGATGACCAGGAAATCCGCCTGGGTGAGCGCTTCCGGAAGCCGGTCAGGCGGCAGCACCGCGTCGGCCAGACCGTCGGCGTTGCCAGCGAATTGATCGACGGCGAGGATCCGCATGCCGAAGGCGCGGGCGCGCTGGGCGATGGTCCGGCCGATGCGCCCGAAGCCGATCAGACCCAGCGTCTTGCCGTGGACCTCCCCGTGCGGCACGCGCGCCCGGTAGGTGTCGGACCACGTGTCGGTGGCGAAGGAGGCGCGCAGCGCGTCCAGCCGGATTTCCCAGTTCAGCATCGCCGCCAGAACGAATTCGGCGATGGGAATCTCGTGTTCGAAGACGTTGCAGACGTGGCAGCCGGCGGGCAGGGAGGCCATGTCGATGCCGTCCAGCCCGGCGCCGGGCACGTGCAGAAGGCGAAAATTCGGGACTGTCATGTCCTTGCGCGAGAATCGCAAGGAAATCACCACGTCGTCAGGGCCGATCGCGGAATCGAAATTCGGCGAATGGGCGGCTTCGCGCGGTAGGGGAACGATGTCGCAGGGTGTCGTCAGAAAAGCGGCGAGCTTGTCCTTGTAATTGGCAGCCTCGCCGATCATGAAAACTTTCATTGGCGGGTTCCTCCGTTACACGAACGATAGGCCCATCCAATTGAGTAGGTCCAACGATTTAAAATGATCGTTTGATAAGGAAAAGTTTTCACCGGACCTTTTCCGGCGATTGGCTACGACACCTGTTCGCCGACGGCGGTCGCCACGTTCAGGAAGGTCTGGATGGCCGGCGACGTGTCGTCGCTCTGATAGGCGACGCCGAGCGTCAGGTAGGGGGCGGGACCCTCCAGGGCGCGGTAGATCACCCCAGGCCGCCCGAACTGCTGGAGGGTGGAGGCGATCAGGCCGATGCCGAAATCGGCGGCGGCCAGCGCGATGATCGATTGCGCCGGGGAGGCTTCGAGGATCAGTTCCGGGCTGAAGCCGGCCTGCTGGCACAGGCTGATGATCTCGTCGTAGAGACGTGGGCCGATGACGCGTGGGAAGATGATGAAGCGCTGCCTGGACAGATCCTCCAGCCGCAGGCTGGGGCGTTCCGCCAGCGGGTTGCGGTCGGACAGCACGACGCTGAACCGCATGCGCGCGATGGGGTGGGAGGACAGCGACTGGTCGTCGAGCGGCGGATGGAAGATGCCCACGTCGATGGCGCCCAGCCGCAGGGCCTCCTCCTGCTCGGCCGTGGTCATGACGTGGACGTTGACGCCGAAGTTGGGCAGCACCGTCCGGAACCGGTGCATGATCTCGGGAAAGACGATGTAGAGGGCGGGCGCGGTCATGCCGACCGACAACTGCCCGATCTCGCCCCGGTCGGTCTGGCGGGCGAGTTGCGCGGCGCGTTCCATCTGGCGCAGGATCTTCCGCGCCTCGCCCAGAAAGGTCTCCCCGGCCCGCGTCAGCGAGACGCGCCGCTTGTTGCGGTGGACGAGCTGGACCTGAAGCTCCTCCTCCAACTGCCGCAATTGCTGGCTGAGGGCGGGCTGCGTGATGTGGCACCGCGCGGCGGCGCGGTGGAAATGCAGCTCCTCGCAGAGCGCGACGAAAAACTGAAGCCGGCGGCGGTCCATGCCCCGCAGATAAGGTCATCGGGCCAGATCTGTAAAGGCAAGACGACGGCTCGTCCCCCTTGTGTTGGATGGCCCCGCCGATGCGGACGGGGAGGAAGGGTGTCTCCAGCCTGCCGTTCGGCGGGACCCGTGCGGGGTGTGTTCCGGCGAAGCAAGGGGCTGGAGGATTGCATCGGCGGAGCCGTCGCGGATCATGGTGGACGCTATCACGCAGCCCGTCTCCGTCCTTGCTCCACATCAAGGGAGCGTGTCGGTGCCATGGGTGGAGTCGTGCGTTGCGAGCCGCCGTCTGTCCATAGACTCTGGACAGACGGCGCCGTTGATCGTCGCGCATGCCGGAACTTGGCCGGTGCTCTGCCGCTGGATGGGCGTGGAGGCCGCCCAACGCATCCGCGGTCATCCTGACGCGGGAGACGGCGGTCACCGGGTGACGCGACGAGATCGGGTGATCAGACCGATCCTAAGGCGGTGGCCGGGGGCTTAGGCAGCGCGGCGGCGAAGCTGGCGACGTTCGCCTCAAGATGGGCGAGCTTGCTTGTGCCGGTGAGAACGACGCCATCGGCGAGATGCCGGCCGATGAAGGCGAAGGCCGCACGGGCGGCGTCCCCGCCGGTGGCCGATCCGACCAGCGAGCCCATGGCGAAGGGACGGTTGACGATCGCCCGCAGGCCCGCCTGCGCCATCAGGGGCAGGAGCGGAAGCATCTTGTCGTCGGCGCTGTTGAGCGGGAATTGCAGGAACCCGTAGAGCCCCGTCCCGATCGCCCGCTGTCCAGCCTCGACCGTGGCGACGCTGGCGCCGAAGCGCGTCACGCCCGCCGCCCGGGCGTGCTCGAGCGCGGCGACGACGCCGGGGCTGTCCACCAGATCGGCCGTCGCCTTGTGGATCTGCAGCACGTCGATGCCTTGCAGGAGCGTCAGGCTGCGGTCGATGCTGCGCCGCAGGGCGTCCCGGCCATGATCGACGAAGGTCGTGGCGCCGTCCGCATCCCAATGCTCGCCGGCCTTGGTCATCACCGTCAGGGCGGAGCGCTGCGGGCCGGGAAGCCCGGCGAGGAAGCGGCCCAGCACGGCCTCGCTGCTTCCATAGGCCGGGGCGGTGTCGAGGGTGTGGACACCGAGGTCGAGCGCGCGCCGGAGCAGGGCATGCGCCTCCTCCTCGCCCGGCACCTCGGTCGGGCGCACGCCCCAGCTCCGGCCGATGGACAGCAGGCCGAGACCCAGCTCCAGCCGTTTTTCGACACTCGTCATAGCGTCACCCCTGTGGTTTCGGGTGGAAGAAGGATTGAGGCCGCAGAGGGGCCTCGCTGAACAGACCGAAGGCCTGGATCACCATGCCGGTCGGCACGGTGAGGCCACGGGCGACGCCGCTGCCCTTGAGCACGCCGCCCCGGCGGTCCGGGTCGGGGTCGCGGTGGCTGCCGCCGGCCTGGAGCCGGCAGTTCTGCATCCGGATCGGGCCGAGCACCTGCGCACCGTCGCCGACGCTGTTGTCGAGGGCGAGCGAACCGCCGCCGAGCAGCCGCGCGTGACTGCCGATCTCGATCACGCCGGTGGAATGGCCGGTCTTGATGGTGAAGCCGCCTTCCTCGCCGATCTCGGTCGCCGCGCCGATGCTGATCCGCCCGCCATCGGCGACGACGCGCGTGCCGGGAAAGAGCTGGGTGCCGCGTCCGACGGCCACCCGCCCCCCTTCGGTCGCCTGGACGATGGTGCCGGGCCACAGCGTGACGCCGGCCGCCAAGGCGACGTCCGGCGAAACCAGCGTCGAGAACGGGTCGAGGATGAGGACCCCACCATCGGCGAGCGCCGCCACCGCCTCGACGGACAGGAAGCCGGCGCGTTCGCGCGCCCGGTTGGCGGCGCCGACGAGAGCCTCAACCACGACCGGCGGCCTTTGGCTGCGCGCCGGACGGCGTGGCACGGCTTCCGTTAACAGTGTTTCGTTGGTTTCCCATAATCATGACATCCGCCATTCATTCCTCCCTTGTATGAACAATCGGAAAGAAAGACGCCGGGAGATGGTGTCACGCGGATGAACGAAGGGGGAGGGAAGGGGAATGGAAGTCTTTCTTGCGCTCCCTTCATCATTGATACCGATTTTTTTCTGAAGCGTAAAGCTTTTTGGATGAATTGGTGTCGACATGGAAAATAACAACGGAAATTGTACCGGAGGATTCTTCCCATGCTTTGTGCGGTTACCAAGATGAAGTTTGCCGGTGTCGGCATCGGTGCTCTGTTCGTGCTTGCCGCGAGCCCGACCTATGCGCAGGGAAGCGTCACCGTCATGTGCGGCGTGCAGGAGGAATGGTGCAAGGCCATGGCCGTCGCCTTCGAGAAGAAGACCGGCATCGGCGTCGCCATGACCCGCAAGAGCGCCGGCGAGGCGCTGGCCCAGATCCGCGCCGAGGCGGCCAACCCGAAGATCGACATCTGGTGGGGCAGCTCGGGCGATCCGCATCTCCAGGCGGCCGAGGAAGGCTTGAGCGTCTCCTACGAGAGCGCGCAGCTCAAGGATCTGCAGTCCTGGGCGCAGAGCCAGTACAAGCAGTCGCAGGGGCGCAGCGTCGGCATCTACGCCGGGGCGCTGGGCTTCGTCTACAACACCGAGATGCTCGCCAAGCGGGGCATCCAGCCGCCGAAATGCTGGGCCGACCTGCTGCGTCCGGAGTTCAAGGGCGAGGTCCAGATGCCCAACCCCAATTCGTCCGGGGCGGCCTACACGGCGCTGGCGACCCTCGTGCAGATCTTCGGCGAGGACGCCGGCTTCGACTATCTGAAGAAGCTGAACGAGAGTGTCAACCAGTACACCAAGTCCGGCGCGGCGCCGGCGGCGGCGGTGGCGCGCGGTGAGACGCTGGTCGGCATCTCCTGGGTCAACGACAGCGTCATCCAGAAGGTGAACAAGTTCCCGGTCGACATCTCGACCCCCTGCGAGGGGACCGGCTACGAGATCGGTTCGATGAGCATCCTCAAGGGCGCCAAGAACCTTGAGTCGGCCAAGGCGTTCTACGACTTCGCCCTGACGCCGGAAGCGCAGAACTACGGCGCCCTCAACATGCAGATGACGCCGTCCAACAAGCAGTCGGTGTCGCCGCCCGACGCGCCGAAGTTCGAGGACGTCCGGCTGATCGACTACAATTTCCAGAAATACGGCATGGTCGAGGAGCGCAAGCGTCTGCTGGGCCGCTGGGATGCGGAGATCAAGTCCGTCGCCAACTGAGTCGCCAACGGACGGGCGGCCTTGAAGCGGCGGCCTGTCCATCGTCATCCCCGCCTTCGCGCTGCGGCGTGCGCACAGGCGTGCGCACAGGCGTGCGCACGGGGGCGACGGCCCCGCACCCGCACGGGCTGCGCCGGGGACGGTGGGCGGTTTGGAACGTTTGAAACACCGTGGAACGCTTTTCCCGTCCTGTTCCGTGTTTCGTTCCGGCGCCCGGCGGCTCATCCGTCGCGTCCGCCGCCGCGCCGCCCGCAGGGCCCCTGGCCGCGCCGCTCCTCCGCCGAGCCGAGGCTGGGGTAGGCGTCGTCGGGGTTGAGGGTCCAGGGATAGACGCCCTTGGGGCCGTCCGCCTCCGGCCGGGCCAGGATGGCGGCGATGAGGGAGGGATCGGGCTGGGTCTGTTCGCGGAAGGCGCCGGGAACCGCGTCGTCGAGGGCGGAGGGCGGGGGATTGGAGGGGACGTTTGCGTCCTCAATCGGCCCCCTTTCGCTGAGGGCAGGACGCGCGCATTCGGCTTCCTCTCCTGGGACGCTGCGGCATTCGTACATCCCGTCGAGCGGGTCCGGATCCCCTCTCCCCCCGGGGAGAGGGGGATCTCGGTCCGGCTTGAGATCGGCGAATCCGCCAGCTTCCGGGGCGGGAGAGGGCTTTGGCGGTTGCGGGGGATCGGTTGCGGGTTGGCTCTGGAACGCCCCACTTGGCGCGCCGAACAGGCCGAGCCGGTCGGCCGCCCAGCGCACCGTCGCCGGATCGCCCATCGCCACCAGCCGCTCCACCTGCTGCGCCACCAGATCGCGCAGCGACGACAGCCGCAGCTCCGCCTCGCGGTTCAGCGCCTGACGCTCCCACCAGACGCGGACGCGGAGCGCCTGCGAGCCGTAATAGGCCCGCCACAGCGTGGTGCGGCTGCACCCCAGGGCGCGCGCGACGTGCAGGAAGGACGCCCCGCGTGCCAGCATGCCAGCGGCCATCACCCATTGCTCCTCGGCGAAGCGGGATCCCGGAACCAGGGAGCCGTCCGGCGGCACCGGAGGGTCCTCGGCCCAGCGGGGGAGGGCGGCGGCGGGGGTGGCGGGCGCGTCGAGGGGCATGGCGGGGCTCCGGGGGCGGTGGGAACAGGAGCGCCAATTTATAGGTAAATTTTCCTTTCATGGAGGGCTTTCGGGAAAAAGCGGTTTTCGGGAGGGCCGCCTTGCAGCAGAGGCTTTGACCTTTGGCTGCCATCCCCGCGACGTCTCTTGCCGTCCGCTTGGGCGTTGGATGCCGTTTCAGCCGCGTCCCGGCAGGACCGACGGCTCCGACCGGCTGCGCACCGGGCCGGGCTGAACGACGCCGCCGAGGACGTTGCGGATCTGCGCGGCGAGCAACGGCTTCTGGTAAGGCTTCTGGATGAAGCGGATGTCGAGCGGCAGGCTGGCGCTCTCCACCAGGAAATCGCGCGCGTAGCCCGAACAGAACAGGACCTGCAACGCCGGCTGCCGGGCCTTGGCGACGGCGGCCAGGGCAGGGCCGTTCATGCCGCCCGTCAGGATGATGTCGGTGAACAGCAGATCGAACGCCGTCCCGTCCAGCAGGACCAGCGCCTCCTCCGCCGAGGCCGCCGGCACCGCCCGGTAACCCAGCGCCGTCAGCATGTCGACCGTCGTCAGGCGGACGGCGGGGTCGTCCTCCACCACCAGGACGCGTTCCGGACCGCCCTCGACCGTGCCGGGATCGCGCGGCAGGGCCAGCGTCTCCGGCAGCATGCGGGCGCGCGGGAAGGCCATCGCCACCAGGGTGCCGACGCCGGGCTCGCTCTGGATGTCGACCTTGCCGCCGGACTGGCGGACGAAGCCGTAGACCATCGACAGCCCGAGCCCGCTGCCCCGGCCGAAGCGCTTGGTGGTGAAGAAGGGCTCGAAGACGCGGGACAGCACGGCGGGCGGCATGCCGCTGCCGTCGTCGCGCACCGAGAGGACGATGGCGTCGCCCCCGTCCTGCGCGGCGGCTTCGGTGGCGATGACGATGGTGCCGCCGTCCGCCAGCGCGTCGCGGGCGTTGACGACGAGGTTGAGCAGGGCGTTCTCCAACTGGCCCGGATCGACCAGGGCGGGGGCCAGCCCCGGCGTCAGCGCCGTCTTCAGGACGATGCCGCCGCCCAGCCCGTAGGCCAGCAGGTCGAGCATCCCCTCGACCAGCTCGTTGAGGTCGACCGCCTGCGGCTGCAACGCCTGCTGCCGCGAGAAGGCGAGCAGGCGCTGGATCGTCGTGGCGCCCCGCTCGGCGGCGTCGAGCGCGCGCAGCGCCTTGCCACGCACGGGATCCTGCTCGGCGGTCTCGTCGTGGATCATCTGGAGGTTGCCCATGATCGCGGCGAGCAGATTGTTGAAGTCGTGGGCGATGCCGCCGGTGAGTTGGCCGACCGCCTCCATCTTCTGGGCGTGGCGGAGCTGCTTCTCGATGTCCTTGCGCTCGGTCAGGTCGGAATAGGTGGTGATGAAGCCGCCGGACGGCATCGGGCTGCTGTGCAGCTCGACCACCCGGCCGTCGGGGAAATGATGCTCGCAGCGGACCGCCTGCTCGGCGCGCCGCCGGGTCAGCGCCTCCAGGTCGATGCTGCTGCCGTCGAGCAGACGGATGCCGACCCCGCGCCGCAGCAGGTTGCGTTGCAGCTCCGCCAGGTCGCGCCCGGCGACGTCGGCGGGGGTGAAGCCGTTGAGGTCGAGAAAGCGGGGATTCCAGGTGACCAGCCGGCCGTTCTCGTCGAACACCGACAGCCCGTCGTTCATGTTGTCGAACACGGCCTCCAGCATGCGCGAATTCTCGCCCAGCTTGCGGGCCAGCGCGTCGCGTTCGGCGACGTTCTCCTTGAAGACGCTGAAGGCGCGGGCGAGGTCGCCGATCTCGTCCGGCCGGCCGGTGGCCGGGACGCTGACCAGCCGGTCGCCGCCGGCCAGCGCCGACATCGCCCGCGTCACCGCCCGCAGGTTGCCGGCGACGTCGCGCATGACGTAGACCGCCGCCGCGATGGCCGCCAGCGCGCAGAGCGCACCGAGCGCCAAGATCCCGGCCTTGCCCGACGACAGGGCGGAGAAGGTGGCGTCGCCCCGGCTGCGCGCCGCCGTCTGCATCGCGGTGGCGACGCTCTCGACCTCGCGGTTCAACTGCACCGACAGGGTGTTGGCGGCGGCGACCAGGAAGCGGCTGCGCTGTTCGATCCCGAGCTGGCGGCCGCGGATGTCGAAGACCGCCCCTTGCGCGTCGAGCACGGCCAGGAGCTGGTCGAGCGAGGGGGCCATGATCGCCAGCGCCGGGGTTGCGGTGTCGATCGCCCGCAGCCCCTGCCGGTCGGCGTCGAAGCCGGCGCGCCAGCGGGCGAGGTCGGCCGGGCTGGTCGTCGTCAGGGCGGCCGAGACGGCGTCGCGCGTGCGGTCGGCCAGCCGCAGGACCGAGAAGGGCAGGGGCGGCGTTCCCGTCGCCTCGAAGCCGGGATGCTCGAAGGTCCGCGCCGCCGCGCCGGCTAGCGTCTCGCCGAGGATGCGCTGGCGCTCCAGCCCGAGGCGGATCGCCGCCGCCTCCGCCCGCACGGCGATGGATTCGCCGGTGACGTCCATCAGATTGCGCAGCGTGCCGTCGAGCCGGCCGGCGAGCCGGACCAGCGACGGCACGTCGGACGGGACGTGCAGGGAGGCGCGCTCCAGGCCCGGCAGCCGCTGGACCAGCCCCGTCAGGTCGGTGAGCTTGAGTTCGAGCTGGCTGCGCTCCTCGTCGAGGCTGGGCGTCGCCTCGATGGCGGCGATGAAGGGGGCGCGGGCGGCCAGCCCGGTGTTCAGCTCCGCCATCCGCATCGCCAGCGCGATGTTGCCCAGCCCCTCGCGTTGCAGGGACAGCAGGGCGCGTTCCGTTTCGCCCAGCCCGAACCAGCCGACCCCGCCGACCGCCGTCGTCAGGACCACCATGGCTCCGAAGGCGGCGAGCAGCCGGCCGCGAACGCTAACGGGGGACAGCATGCGTCTGACCATCGGGTTGGAGGCTACCGCCGGCCGCCCCGCCGGCGCCAGCGGGAAACGCGCCGGCCAGCGCGCGACGGGTCAGCACGCGGCCGGTCGACACGCGCCGTTCAGCGCGCGACGGCGGCGATGCCGTCGCCGGTGAAGGTCGCCAGCGCGGCCGCGCCCGCCGGCACCGGGTTGGCGACGTTGGGATCGACGACGAACAGGTCGCCGAACTCGCTGACCAGCCCGTATTCCATGTGCGAGCCGAGATAGGTCGCCTTGCGGACGGTGACCGGGATGCCGTCGCCGCTGCCGTCGCCGACCGTGCCGGGCCGCAGGCGGATCGCGTTCGGCCGGATGGCGAGCAGGACCTCGCCGGCCGGCAGGCCGGTGTCGGGCACCGACAGGGTCAGCCGGCCGAGCGCCACCGTGGCCGTCCCGCCGCCGCGCGCGACCAGCTCGCCGTCGAGCAGGTTGGCGCCGCCGATGAAGTCGGCGACGAAGCGGTTCTTCGGCCGGCGGTACAGCTCGTCCGGGGTGCCGGTCTGGGCGATCACCGACTTGTTCATCACGATGATGCGGTCGGAGACGGCCAGCGCCTCCTCCTGGTCGTGGGTGACATAGACGGAGGTCAGGCCGAGCTTCTGCTGAAGCTCGCGGATGTCGTCGCGCATCTTGCGGCGCAGCTTGGCGTCGAGGTTGGACAGCGGCTCGTCGAACAGCAGCACCTCGGGCTCCAGCACCAGGGCGCGGGCGACGGCGACGCGCTGCTGCTGGCCGCCCGACAGCTCGCTCGGCAGGCGCTGGCCGTAGCCGCCAAGCCCGACCAGCTCCAGCCCCTCGGCCGCGCGGGCGGCGGCGTCGCGCTTGCGCACGCCGCTGACGACCAGCCCGTAGGCGACGTTGTCGGCCACCGTCATGTGCGGGAACAGGGCGTAGGACTGGAACACCATGGTGACGTTGCGGTCGGTGGCCGGCAGCCGGGTGACGTCCTTGCCGCCGATCAGGATCGTCCCGCCGCTCGCCATCTCCAGCCCGGCGATCATGCGGAGCGTGGTGGTCTTGCCGCAGCCCGACGGGCCGAGCAGGGTGACCAGCGTTCCCGCCTCGATGGTGAAGCTGACGTCGTCGACGGCGGCCGTGTTGCCGTAGCGGCGGCTGACGTTGCGGAACTCGACGCCCGCGGCCTTGCTGGCGATGCTCATACCGGCTTCTCCTGAAGCGTGACGGGGGTGGCGGTGCGGCGGCCGATGCGGCGCTCGCCGACGGCGAACTGGATGAGGGCGATGACGACCGACATCAGCACGATCAGCGCCGAGCTGTAGGCGATGGCGAGGCCGAAATCGCCCTGCTCGACGCGGCCGACGATGTAGGCGGTGGCCAGCTCGTATTTCGGGCTGACCAGGAAGATCACCGCGCTGATCGAGGTGATGGCCCGCACGAAGCTGTAGACCAGCGAGGCGACGATGGCCGGGCGCAGCAGCGGCAGGATCACCCGGCGGATCGTCTGCACGCTGCCGGCGCCCAGCGTCAGCGAGCATTCGTCGAGGCTGCGGTCGATCTGCGACATGGCGGCGACGCCGGCCCGGATGCTGACCGGCATGTTGCGGAAGACGAAGCAGATGATCAGGATGGTGATGGTGCCGGTCAGCTCGATCGGCGGCTGGTTGAAGGCGAGGATGTAGCTGATGCCGATCACCGTGCCGGGGATGGCGAAGCTCAGCATCGTCAGGAACTCGAAGGCGCCGCGGCCGGCGAAGCGCTGGCGCACCAGCAGATAGGCGGTCAGCAGCCCGACGGCGGCGGTCAGCGGCGCCGACAGGGCGGCGACCTCGATCGTCGTGAACAGCGAGCCCCAGGCCCGGCCCGACCAGATCAGGCCGCTGGGCCCCCAGCTCAGGTCGAAGGCCGCCAGGTAATGGCGCAGGGTCAGGCTGTTGTTGCGGCCCCAGTTCTCGGTGAAGCCGCCGAACAGGATCAGGCCGTAGAGCACGAAGGTGAAGGCGGCCCAGGGCAGCGCGGTGGCGTAGGCGGCGATCTTGACCCCGCGCGGAAGCTGCGACGGGATGCCGTTGTCGCCCTTGCCGCCGACCGTCGCGTAGGATTTCTTGCCGAGCCATTGCCGCTGCACCCAGAAGGCGCCCAGGCACAGGCAGAGCAGGATGATGCCGAGCGCCGCCGCCCGGCCGGGGTCGTTCTGGGCGCCGACGACCGCGAAGTAGATCTTGGTCGACAGCACCTCGAAGTTGCCGCCGAGGATCAGCGGGTTGCCGAAGTCGGCGAGGCTCTCGATGAAGCTGATGAGGAAGGCGTTGGCGACGCCGGGGCGCATCAGCGGCCAGGTGACGGTGCGGAAGGTGACCCAGCGGCTGGCCCGCAGGGTCTGCGCGGCCTCCTCCAGCGACGGGCCGATGCCCTGCACGACGCCGATCATCACCAGGAAGGAAATCGGCGTGAAGGCCAGCGTCTGGGTCAGCAGCACGCCGGGAAGCCCGTAGATCCAGCGCGAGACCGGGATGCCGAACCACTCCGCCAGCCCCAGGGTGACGGTGCCGTTCCGCCCGAACAGAAGGATCACGGCGAGGCTGATGACGAAGGGCGGCGTGATGATCGGCAGCACGGTCAGCACGCGCAGCAGCTTCTTCGCGCGGAAGCCGGTGCGCACCGCCACCAGCGCGAAGGCCAGCCCGAGCAGGGTGGTCGCGATGCCGGTCATCACCGCCAGGAAGACGCTGTTCCAGACGACGCCGCAGGACTTCGCCTCGGTCAGGCAGGACAGGCGCCAGATGTCGGGGGCCGCCAGCCGCGTCCACAGCGCCGCGGCCGAGAAGCCGCCCGTGCCGGTGTCGCCGGCCCCGCTCAGGACGTAGCCGACCGGCAGGAAGACGAAGGCGGCGATGGCCGCCAGCACCAGCCCGATGGCGCCCGCCGTGAAACGGTCGCCCTTCATGAAGCCGAGCCCGGCGAAGCCGTTGGTCATCAGGAACAGGAAGGACAGCGCGGTCAGCGCCGCGCCGGCGCCGTAGCCGCCTTGGCCCAGCGGCAGCGGGCCGAACAGGGCGGCGAGCCATCCCCAGGCCCAGCCGTCCAGGCCGATGGCGAAGCCCTGCGCCGCGACCCAGGCCAGCCCGAAGGCGCCGCCGGCCAGCAACACCGCCGGCTGCCGGGCGCGGAGTCCGGGCAAGGCGGTGACGGCCAGCGCCAGAAGCAGAGGCAGGGCGACGGGCAGGAGCCACCAGCGCCCGTTGGTCAGCCCGTCGATCAGGGCGGAGCCGGCCGGGCCCGGGGACGGCGGCGCGAGTGCGGGCTGGGTGCCGCTGCCGGCGAACCAGGGCAGCAGGGCGAAGCCCACCCACCCCAGCGCCAGCCAGACTGCTGAACGAGGACGCATCACATCACCTGCGGGTGTTGGCGGACCGGGCGCGGCCCGCCCTTCTCCCCGGAAGGGAAGGGCGGGCGGAAGCCTCAGGTCGAAAAGAAGGGCCGGAAAGCGGCTACTTGGCGACGGCCTTGATGTCGGCGTCCCAGCGCGACAGCAGGCGCTTGCGCTCCTCGGCGGTGCCGTATTTCTGGAAGTTGTAGTCGATCAGCCGGATCGCCTCCAGCTTGGGGGCTTCCGGCGGGGTCGCCGATTTCCGGTTGGACGGCATCTGGAACTGCTTGGTCTCGGCGCCGGTGGCCTGCCCCTCCGGCGACAGGGCGAATTCGTAGAAGGCCTTGGCGGCGTCGAGGTTCTTCGTGCCCTTGATGATGCTGACCGACCCGATCTCGTAGCCGGTGCCCTCGCAGGGGGCCGAGACGTCCACCGGGAAGCCGTTGATCTTCTGGTTGATGCCGTCGTGCATGAAGACGATGCCGACCAGCGTCTCGCTGCGCGCGACGGCGGCGGAGGGCGCGCTGCCGGACTTGGTGTACTGGTTGACGTTGTCGTTCAGCTTCTTCAGGTAATCGAACGCCCCATCCTCGCCCAGGACCTGGACCAGGGTGGCCAGCGCGGTGTAGGCCGTGCCGGACGCGTTGGGGTTCGCCATCTGGATCTCGTCCTTGAACTCCGGACGCAGCAGGTCGGCCCAGCATTTCGGGGCGTTGATCTTGCGCTTGGCCAGAAGCTCCACGTTGTAGACGAAGCCCAGCGCGCCGGCGTAGATGCCGACGCTGCGGCCCTGCGACTGCTTGTGCTGGCTCAGCGCCCAGGGCTGGAGGTCGGCCTGCTGCGGGCTTTCGTAGGGAAGGGTCAGCCCTTCCTCGGCGGCCTGGAGATGCGGGTCGCCGGGGGCGCCCCACCAGACGTCGGTCTTCGGGTTGGCGGACTCGGCGCGGATCTGGGCCAGCGCCTCGCCGGCGCTCTTGCGGCTCATGGCGACGGCGGTGCCGGTCTTCTTCTCGAAGGCGACGGCGATCGCCTTGCACCATTCCTCCTGCACGCCGCAGAGGACGGTGAGGGTGCCCTGGGCGGAAGCCGGATGCGCGGCAAGCGCAACCAAGGCGCCCAGGCCGAGACCGGCGGATTTGATCCAGTTGCCTGCGGATGTCACGGAGCACTCCTCCCTGGAGTTCGGAACTGTTCTTTGATGACGGCGCGTTTGTTCGTCCGGCCAGCGTAAGCGGCCATGGTGAACGGCGGATGTCACGCTTTCAGGGAGCGGCTGTAATCTTGTTAACGGAACCGGGCCAAGCAGACGCCGGTCAGGGGCCGAACGCCTCGATGTCGCAGTCGAAGACGTAGCCGAGCCCGCGCTCGGTGCGGATCAGCCAGGGCTGCTGCGGGTTGCGCTCGATCTTGCGGCGCAGGCGCAGGATCAGCACGTCGATGGTGCGGTCGAAGACGTCGTCGCGGTCGTGGTGGGTCAGGTCGAGGATCTGGTTGCGGCTGAGCACCCGGCCATGGGCGCGGACCAGGGCCAGCAGCAGGTCGAACTCCGCCACCGTCAGGGTCACCGGCTTGCCGGCCGGGTCGAACAGCCGCCGCCCGTCCTCGTCCAGCGTGAAGCCGGCGAAGCGGTAGCCGCGCCGGCAGGGCGCCGGGACGGGAACGCTCTCGCGGGCGGTGCGGCGCAGCACCGCCTTCACCCGCGCGATGAACTCGCGGTTGTTGAACGGCTTGACGATGTAGTCGTCGGCCCCGACCTCCAGCCCCATGATGCGGTCGATGTCGTCGCCGCGCCCGGTCAGCATGATGATCGGCACGTCCATCGTGCCCCGCACTTGTGCTGCGATGGAGATGCCGTCGCGGTCCGGCAGCCGCAGGTCCAGCACGATCAGGTCAAGCCGGCCGGATGCCAGGACCGCCATCAGCGACGCCGCGTCGGGGCAGCGGACCGTCTCGTAGCCTTCGCCGGCCAGCAGGTCGGCGACCATGGCGAGGACCGCCGGATCATCCTCGACGACCCCGATCGTCAGGCGCTTGCCGCCATTCGGTGACGTGTTCGATGACATCCTGCCCGCCCGGTGATGAGGGCGCAGGATCGCATTCCTTCCCGCCACGATCAACAGATCTGGGCGGGACCGGCGGGACGGTGTTCAGGTCGCGGCGGTTTACGGTGTGGCGGCGGTGCGTCTCCATCGCAAGCGGAGCAGCGGGTAGGGCCTCCCGTCGTCGTCGGTCTCCGAGCGGCCGTGCACCGCGAAGCCGAGGCGTTCGTAAAAGCCCCGGCCGGATTCGTTCTGCTCGTTCACGTCCACCGTGACGTCGTCCCGGCCTTGGCGGAGATGGTCGACGAGCCTGCGGCCGAAGCCGCCGCCCCGGCTGCCGGCGTGGACGAAGAGCGCGTCGATGTGGTCGCCGGAAGCCCCCAGGAAACCGTGTGGGACATCGCGCTCGTCCACGGCGACCAGAAGGTCGGCGGTCGGCAGATAGGTGGTTCTCACCAGATCGCCGATCTCAGCGAAGTGCCTCGGCGTCAGGAAATGGTGCGTCGCCAGGACGGCGCTGCGCCAGATCTCGGCGTTGCGGGCGAGATCGTCGGCGCGTGCGGCGCGAATCCCGATCATCAGCCGCCCCTGCCGTCCCTGAAGACATGCAGGGCGGCGTATTGCAGCAGCATAATGGTCTTGCCATCGCGGATGCGGCCGTCCTCGATCATCCGCAGCGCCTCCTCGATCGTCGGCTCCAGCCGTTCGATGTCCTCGCCCTCGTCGGCGTTGCCGCCGCCGTCGGACACCCTGTCGGTCGCCGAATAGGCGCCGATGAAGAAGTGAAGGCGCTCGGTCACCGATCCCGGACTCATGAAGGCGTCGAAGATCGGACGGACGTCGGTCACGCGGTACCCGGTCTCCTCCTCGACCTCGGCCTTGATGCGCTCCTCGGGGCTCGCGTTGTCCAGCAGGCCCGCGGGCGCTTCGATCAGCAGGTCGTCGTGGCCGTTGACGAAGGTCGGATAACGGAATTGTCTGGTCAGGACCACCGTGCGCCGGGCCGGGTCGTACAGCAGGATGGTCGCGCCGTTGCCGCGGTCGTAGGTTTCCCGGCTTTGCCGCTGCCAGGCGCCGTCCCCTCTCAGAAAGCTGAAAGTCGTCTTCTTCAGGACGTACCAATCGTCCGACAGAGTGGTCACGTCCTCGATCCGAACCCGGTGGGATACCGTCATGCCCGCCTCCCAAATCCACAAACGTGCACGATCTTGCATGAAATCTTCATGTCATGCAATATCGTGCGGAGATCGGAACGAGGAACCTCCATGCTGACGACCGAACGGAAAGCTCTCATCCTGGCCACCCTTGCCCAAGAGGGCCGCGTGGTGGCGAAGGGCTTCAGCCAGAAGCTCGGGCTCTCGGAGGACACGATCCGGCGCGATCTTCGCGAACTGGCGGCCGAGGGCCTGCTTCAGCGCGTCCACGGCGGGGCGCTTCCCGCGTCGAAAGCGCTCGCGGACCTGCCGACTCGCCGAAAGCTCTCCGTCGACGACAAGGCGGCGATCGCCAAGGCTGCGGCCGGCATGGTCAGGAATGGCCAGATCGTTTTTCTCGATGGCGGCACCAGCGCCGTGGCGCTCGCCCGTGCTTTGCCCCTAAACCTTCGGGTGACGGTTGCCACCCACAGCCCGGACGTCGCGGTGGCGCTCCTCGACCATCCGGGCGTCGAGGTGGAACTCATCGGCGGCCGCATCTACAAGCATTCGAACGTCGCCGTGGGGGCGGTGGCGATCGAAGCCATCTCCCACATCCGTGCCGACATCTATTTCATGGGCGTCACCGGAATTCATCCGGAGCATGGATTGACCACCGGGGACCGGGAGGAGGCGGCGATCAAGCGCGCGATCGGTCGTCAATCCGCCGAAACCATCGTCCTTGCCTCACGGGAGAAGCTCGGCGCCGTCTCGGCCTACGGCGTTGTCGGTCTGGACGAGGTCGATGCGCTCATCGTGGAAAAGAGTTGTCTGGCTGATGCCCTGAAACCTTATGAGCAACGAGACGTCTCGATAATTCGCGCTTCTTTTGAGTAATTATAAAAATCACTTTTGAAGCAATTTGGATATTTTGAACAAATTGATGAGAGTGAGATGAGCAATTGTTGTTTCATGAAATTGGTTGGATCGTAACACTTCATTTCCCTCTGCCGATTCGGCTTTGACGCAGCGGATGATGAGCATCCTTTGCGCCAATCTTCATGGCGTCGTTCTGGGCGGTGGCATTGTGGCCTGGCACATCCAAGCGGGCATGATTGCGGTCGGTACGCCGACATGCACGCCCGCATGGACCACTGCCGGAGGCGGTGACCCGCTCACACCGGCAGCTTGCGCAGGCTCGCCACCGCCGTCATGACGCCCCGGATTTCCGCCAACCCGCGCAGGCGGCCGATCATCGGGTAACCGGGATGGGTCGGCTTGCCGACATCGTCCAACAGCTCGTGGCCGTGGTCGGGGCGGAAAGGAAGCCGCCAATTGTCGTTGCCGGAATCCTGGCGGCGCTTCTGCTCCTCCAGCAGGGTGGTGACGACCGACACCATGTCGACGTCGCCGCCGAGATGATCGGCTTCCTGGAACGATCCGTCCGATTCCTTCGCCACGTTGCGCAAATGGACGAAGTGAATGTCGGCGGCGAAGCGCCGGGCCATTTCTGGCACGTCGTTGGTCCGCCCGGCGCCCAGCGAGCCGGTGCAGAAGGTCAGACCGTTCGATGGGGATTTTTGGGCGTCGATGACGTGGGCGAGATCGTCGGCGGTGCTGACCACGCGGGGCAGACCGAACAGGGGACGCGGCGGGTCGTCGGGGTGGATCGCCATGCGAATGCCGACCTCCTCGGCGGTGGGAATCACCTCGCGCAGGAAGCGGGCCAGGGTCTCGCGCAGGCCGTCGGCGGTCATGCCCCGGTAGCGCGCGATCATCCGGCGCAGGCCCGGAACGTCGTAGCGGTCGAAGGCTCCCGGCAATCCGGCCATGATGTTGGCGAGCAGCTTGGCGCGCTCGCTTTCCGACGAGCGGTCGAACCAAGCCTTGGCTCGCGCCAGCACCGCGGGATCGTGGTCGGCCTCGGCGTCGGGGCGCTCCAGCATATAGACGTCGAAGGCGGCGTGCTCGAAGGCGTTGAAACGCAGCGCGGTGCCGCCGCCGGGCAGCGCCGCCGCCAGATCGGTGCGGGTCCAGTCCAGCACCGGCATGAAGTTGTAGCAGATCGTCCTGACCCCGCAGGCGGCGAGGTTGCGCATCGACTGCCGGTAATTGTCGAACAGTTCGGTCAGATCGCCTTCGCCGATCTTGATCGCCTCGGAGATCGGCAGGCTTTCCGTCACGCTCCAGCGCAGGCCCAGCGACGGATCGGCGGCGATCTCCGCCTTGCGCTTCTCGATCTCCTCGACCGACCAGACGACGCCGTAGGGGATGTGGTGGAGGGCGGTGACGATGCCGGTCGCCCCGGCCTGACGGATGTGGTTGAGCTTGATCGCGTCGTCGGGGCCGAACCAGCGCCAGGTCTGTTCCATGGCTTGAACTCCTCAAGGCAGAATTCGTCCGTCACCGGTCCGGTGAAGCGCGGGCAGGCTTCCTCGTTGGACGAGACTCACATTCTTGTATGGCAGTATGGCGAAGAACGCCGTGGCGGGCAACATGAACTGTTGGAGATGCTGTTTGTTTGTTGTTCGTCGATTTGCGGAGCCGAACGGCGGCGTCGAGGGCGAACCGATGCGGTTCACCCCGTCCTGCGGCCCGCCGAGCGCCCGCGGGGGGCGGGCTTGCCCGTTTTCGGCCCGCCGCCGCCGGCCACGTCGTGGTTGAACAGGTCGGGGAACTTGCCTTCCAGCTCGGGCAGGGAGGTGAGGATCTCGCGCAGGTGCAGGCTCATGGCGGCCTCGGCCTTGGCCGGGTCGCGGGCGGCGATGGCCTCCAGCACCGCTTCGTGCTGCGCGATCAACCGCTTGACCGGCGTGGCGTAGGGCATGCTGAGGTAGCGCACCCGGTCCATCTGGGCTTTCGTCTCCTCGACGATGCGCCACGCGTATTCGCAGTCGGCGCCGAGCGCGATGGTGCGGTGGAAGGCCTCGTCGAGTTCCAGGAACCGGTCGGAACTGGGATCGGAATCGGACGCGATGGCCCATTGCGCCTTCAGGTTGGCGCGCAGATCCATGATGCCGGCGGGGGTGATCCGGTCGCAGGCCTGCCGAACCACCGCGACCTCCACCGCCTCGCGCACGAAGCGGGCATCGAGCACCTGCTTGACCGAGATCTTGACGACGAAGGTCCCGCGTTGCGGCCGGATGATCAGCAGACCGGCCTCGCTCAGCTTGATGAAGGCCTCGCGCACGGGCTGGCGGCTGACACCGAGCTGGTCGGCGATCTCCTGTTCCGACAGGGCTTGGCCGGGCTGGAAATGCATCGACACGATGGCGGTGCGCAGTGTGCGGAACACGCTGCGGGTGATCGGCTCCGCCGAATCGACGTCGATCCTGCTCAACTCCGGCACAAGATCACTCCCTTCAAGCAAGGCGTGCACTCAACATGGATGAACGGCCTGCTTGTTGCGGCGGCACTATCAGACCTGAGGGAAAATACTACCATACCAGATCTTGGGCAAGCACGGTTGGTTCTTGTGTTCTTGCGAAGGGGCGGCGCGGCGTTGAGGGCCGGGACGCGTGGCGGCAGCGAAGAGCTGGCCAGCCATTCGAACCGCTGAGAACGCAGATAATCGTTTGATCGCACATATCTCGTATGGTAGTATGCTTAGGTCCGGATATGGCATCGGTGCGCGCAACACGCCCGCCTCTCCGGGATGGGGACTCAAAGGCCGGGCGGCACAGGATGCGCCTGCCTCCAGAAAAATCGAACGAACCAATCGGGAGGGTGACGTGACACGTGTCTCCACTGGCTCTTTCATGGTCGCGGCGACCGGCGTCGTCGCGGCATTGGCGCTGTCGGCGCCAGCGCGGGCCGAACTTCCGGCCCTGCCGAAATCGGCGCAGGTCATCACCATCGTCGACGCCGCCGGCAATCTGGCGCTGACGCAGAAGGCGATCGAGAACTACCGCAAGGATCATCCCGACGTCGTTTCCCGCTTCGTCCTCACCAAGGCGCCGTCGCCCGAACTGCCCGGCAAGATCAAGGCGCAGCAGGCGGCCGGCCGTCTCGACATCGACATGATCCTGGTCGGCCCCGACGGGCTGGCCGCCGGCATCGAGCAGAAGATCTGGGAACAGACCATCCCGCAATACACCGAGAAATTCCCGAACCTGGAGAAGAACTACCTGCCCGGCGCGGCCGACATGCAGAAGGCCTTCAACGGCTACGGCGTCGTCGTGAACTACTACCCCTCCGGCCCGCTGATCGAATACGCGCCGGAGCGGGTGAAGAACCCACCCAAATCGGCTGAGGAGCTGCTGGCCTACTGCAAGGCCAACCCCAACAAGTTCGCCTACGCCCGCCCGGCCAACTCCGGTCCGGGACGCACCTTCATCATGGGTCTGCCCTACATCCTGGGCGACAAGGATCCCAAGGATCCGATCAACGGCTGGGACAAGACCTGGGCCTACCTGAAGGAGCTGAACTCCTGCATCGAATACTACCCGTCGGGCACGGGGGCCACGATGAAGGAGTTCGGCGAGGGCACCCGCGACATGGTGGTTTCGACCACCGGCTGGGACATCAACCCGCGCGTGCTGGGCATCGTGCCGAAATCGGCCGAGGTCACCGCGCTGAAGGGGTTCCACTGGGTGGTGGACGCCCATTACATGGTCGTGCCGAAGGGGTTGTCGAAGGACAAGCTGGCCGTGGTGCTCGACGTGATGGCCCATCTGCTGAAGCCCGACCAGCAGGCCTACGGCTATGACGAGGGCTATTTCTACCCCGGCCCGGCGGTGAAGGACGTGCCGCTCAGCATGGCCCCGCCCGAAAGCCAGGAGGCGATCAAGAATTTCGGCCGTCCCGAATACGAGGCGCTGATCGCCGGCGCCCCGCTGGAACGCCCGCTCGACGCCGACAAGCTCGTCGCCGCCTTCCGCAAATGGGACGAAGAGATCGGCGCCGCGAAGACCAAGTGAAGGCGGTGTGTTGAGCCGAACGGCGAGGGTGTGGCCACGCTTGCCCCCTCCCTAACCCTCCCCCGCTTCGCGGGAGAGGGGACTGCCGCCGAGCGCCGACAAGCGTCCTGCCCCCTCTCCCGCCGCAGGCGGGGGAGGGATGGGGAGGGGGCATTCCGACATCCTGAGAAGGAACCAAGAGCATGGCCCGGCACGACCCGAGCAAGGCCGCCGCGTCCGGCGGCAATTTCGAGGCGCTGCACCTCGACCGCATCACGCGGCGCTTCCACAACATGGTCGCCTTGAACGAGCTGTCGCTGACGGTGCGGCGCGGCGAGTTCATCGCGCTGCTCGGTCCGTCCGGCTGCGGAAAATCGACGGCGCTCAACTGCCTGGCCGGGCTGATGCCGCTGTCGGGCGGCCGGATCATGCTCGACGACCGCCGCATCGACACGCTGCCGCCCGAACGCCGCGGCTTCGGCATGGTGTTCCAGAACTACGCGCTGTTCCCGCACATGTCGGTGCGCAAGAACATCGGCTTCGGGCTCATGATGCGCAACGTCCCGGAGAAGGAGGCCGCGCGGCGGGTCAACGAGACGCTCGACCTCGTCCAGCTCCAGGCCCACGCCGACAAGCTGCCGGGCCAGCTTTCGGGCGGGCAGCAGCAGCGCGTCGCCATCGCGCGCGCCATCGTCGTCAACCCGCCGCTGATCCTGATGGACGAGCCGCTGTCCAACCTGGACGCCAAGCTGCGGCTGGAGATGCGCCACGAGATCCGCCGCATCCACCACGAGGTGCAGCGCTCCACCATCTACGTCACCCACGACCAGGACGAGGCGCTGTCGCTCGCCGACCGCATCGTCGTCATGCAGGACGGGGTGGTCCAGCAGATCGGCACCCCGGAGCAGCTGTACAACGCCCCGGCCAACCTCAACGTCGCCCGCTTCATGGGCTACCGCAACGTCATCGCCTTCGACGCGTGCAGCCCGCTCGACGGGCGGCGGATGCAGGTTCACCGCAACGGCGTCACGCTGAACGCGACCTTGCAAGGCGACGTCGCCGGCCACCGCTGCACCGTCGCCATCCGCCCGGACGACCTCCGTATCGGCGATCCGGAGAACGATCCGGAGGGGGCGAACAGCTTGGACGGCCGCGTCATCGAGGTCGAATATTGCGGTCGCGACTGGCTGGTCGACGTCGACACCGCCATCGGCGTCCTGCACGCCCGCATTCCGCAGGCCGCCACCCCCGGCCAGCGCATCCGGCTGGTCCTGCCGGCCGACCGCGTGCTGGCCTACCCCCAGGGCCGCGACGCGGCCATGGCCGTCGCGGCGGAGTGACGCCATGACATCCTCCAACCAAACGGCTTGGGGCCACGCCTGGGGGCGCCTGACCGGTTCCGCCCGGCGCGGCGGCGACGATGCGCCCGCCCCCTTCGACCGGACCCTGCTGCTGCTGGTCCCCGGCATCCTGATGGTGGTGCTGCTGTTCGTCTATCCGTTCGCCTACGGCCTCGTCCTGTCCTTCACCCCGGCCGAGGGCGGGCCGTTCAAGAACTACGTCGAGTTCTTCAGCCAGAGCCGGCTGTGGGGGACGATCTTCACCACCCTGTGGCTGGCGCTGCCCTCGACGATCCTCAACATCGCGCTGGCGGTGCCGATCGCCTTCAAGATGCGGGTGCCCTTCGCCGGGCAGCGGCTGCTGACCACCGCGCTGGTGGTGCCGATCACGCTCGGCACCGTGCTGGTGGCCGAGGGGCTGCTGACCTATCTGGGACCCCAGGGCTGGTTCAACCGCATCCTGATGGCCGGCCACCTGATCGCCCAGCCGTTGCAGCTGACGCACAACTACTGGGGCGTCATGCTGTCGCTGATCATCACCGGCTTCCCCTTCGCCTTCCTGCTGATCCTGTCGCACGTCACCGGCATCGACCCGTCGCTGGGCAACGCCGCGGCGTCGCTGGGCGCCCGGCCCTTCGCGCAGTTCCGCCACATCTACCTGCCGCTGCTGGCCCCCGGCCTCGCCATGACCTTCTGCCTGGTCTTCGTCCAGGCCTTCTCCGTCTTCCCCTCGGCGGTGCTGCTGGGGGCGCCGGCCGGGCCGACGCGGGTGATCTCCATCGCCGCCTACGAGGCCGCCTTCGAGAGCTACGATTACTCCATGGCCTCGGCCATCGCGATGGTCATGGGCGCGGTCCAGCTGATCATCATCGTCGCCGTGCTGGTGGCGCGCGGCCGGTTCTACCGGGGCCCGGCCTCTGGAGGGAAAGCATGACGCAGGACACTCTGAAGGGAAACCCCGCGCTCGACCGGACGCTCGGGCTGCTGTGGAGCAGCGTCGTCTGGGGCTTCATGGGCTTCTTCCTGCTGAACATGGTCGGCATCATCGGCTCGGTGGCGGTCAATTCGGTGGCGACGCGCTGGCTGCGCAGCTGGCTGCCCGACGGCTACACCTTCCGCTGGTACAGCAGCGCCTGGGCCGAGTTCCAGTTGGGCGAGGTGCTGACCGTCACCATGCAGGTGGTGCTGGCGGTGGTGCTCATCTCCGCCCTGATCGGGGTGCCGGCGGCCTACGCGCTGGCGCGGCGCGAGTTTCCCGGCAAGCGGGCGGTGATGCTGCTGTTCCTGCTGCCGTTGCTGGTGCCGCCGATCACCTACGGCATCCCGCTGGCGACGACGCTCTACCAGTTCCACCTGGGCGGCACGTTGACCGGCGTCATCCTGGCCAACCTCGTGCCGACGGTGCCCTTCGTCATCCTGACGATGACCCCCTTCATCGAGCAGATCGATCCCCGGCTCGAAGCGGCGGCGCGCGTGTTCGGCGCCGGCACCTTCAGCGTCTTCCGCCACGTGCTGGTGCCGCTGCTGGCGCCGGGCATCCTGGCCGCCTGCCTGCTGGTGCTGGTGCGCACCATCGCGATGTTCGAGCTGACCTTCCTGACGGCGGGCGGCGACAGCCAGACGCTGGTGGTGGCGCTCTACTACTCGGTCTTCGCGGCGGGCGTCCGCGCCGGCCAGTCGGTGGACGCGATGGCGGTGCTCTACATGCTGACGACGCTGTTCTGGCTGGTCATCGCGCTGCGCTTCGTCGATCCGACGCAGATCGTGGCGCGGGTCAAGAAGCAGCCGAAGGGGGCCTGACGCGGCGTTGGCGCCGGCTGCGCCGGCCCACCGCCTTCCCACCGAGGTCACCGCGACAACGGCGTGGCGGTCACCTCGGTCTCCTCCATCCGGCGGCTGATCAGGTCGCTGGGGCCCTGGAGATGCTCGCGGACCAGGAACTCCACGCGGCTGCCCTGGCGGCGGACGATGGCGTCGAGGATGCGGCGGTGCTCGTCGTTGTAGGCGCGCAGGGTGGCGCGGTCCCGCTCCATCTCCAGAACGTCGTCGATCTTGGGAACCCGGTAGACGAGCTGGAACATGCGGCTGAACAGCCCGTTCGGGACCAGCGCCATGAGGCCGTTGTGGAAGCGCTGGTTGAGCTGGCGCCACTGGTCCAGCCCGCTTCCTTCCAACAAGCCCTCGCCGCCGACCAGCGCCTCGGCGCGCTCCAGCCCGGCCCGCAGGGTCCGCTCGACATCCGCCGGCAGCCCGCGCTCCGCGACGATGCGGCAGCCGTGGCCTTCGAGCAGGCCGCGCATCTCGTAGCTTTCCAGCAGGTCGCGCAGGGTGAACTGGCGCACGGTGTAGCCGCGGTTGGTCTCGTAGGTGACCAGTCCCTCGCGCTCGGCCGCCACCAGCGCCTCGCGCACCGGCGTGCGGGAGACGCCGAAGCGGGTGGCCAGCTCCGTCTCGCGCAGCTTGGTGCCGGGAGGCAGCTTGCCTTCCAGAACCTGGTTGCGCAGGGCGATCATGATGGAGCCGACCTGTTCGGAGCGGTAGGGTTCCGCCGCCTTGGTCTCTTGGAACTCGGACATGGGCATCCTCCAGCGTGCGGCGGCAAGGCCGGCGGACCGGGCGGTTGGGTTCTAGCTGCGGCGCAGGACCCGCACAAGCAGAACGCTGAGCAGGATGGTCCCGAACAGGCGCAGCGTCTGCAAGGTCAGGATGAAGGGCACGTCGGCGGCGCTGCCCAGCGCCACCACCGTGACCGAATCCAGCCCGCCCGGGCTGGTGGCGAGATAGGCGGTCAGCGGGTCCTTGCCGGTGAGCGCGCTGAGCATCCAGGCCGACCCGACCGACAAAGCCACGAGGCCGAAGGTGGACAGCAGCATCACCGGCACCGACGCCACGAGGTCGCGCAGCAGCTCGCGGCGGAAGCGCAGGCCGGTGGTCCAGCCGATGATGGTGAAGGCGACGGCGATCAGCCAGCTTGGCGCGTCGAGCGCCACGAATCCCGACATGTTGAGCGTCCCGCCAAGCAGGATGGGACCGAGCAGCGGCCCCGCCGGCAGGCGCAGCACGGTCCCGAGCCAACCGCCGAGCAGCGCCACGGCCACCAGCGCCAGGGTGGAGACCGGCGTTGCCGCCGGGACGGCCAGTGGGGTTGCGGGGGCGAGCCCGGGCGGGGTGCCCAGCAGGAAATGGCAGGCGAGGGAAGCCAGCACGACGACGACGACGACCCGGAGGTATTGCATCACCGCGACGAAGCGGGGATCGCCGCCGAAGTCGCCGGCCATGGCGATCATCGCCGGGGCCGCCCCCGGCATGGTCCCCCATAGGGCGGTGCCGACCGGCAGCCGGCCCGACCGCTCCAGCAGCCAGCCGACCAGGACGGCGCCGGCCATCATGGTCGCCAGCGCCATCAACATCGGGAACCAGTGCAGGGCGACGTCGTGGAGGATCGAGGCGTCGAGCGACCGCGCCACCACGCCGCCGGTCAGCGCCTGGGCGAGCCACAGGGAGCGCTTGGGCAGCTCGATGGTCGAGCCGCGCACCCCCAGGATGACGGCCGCGCACATCGGGCCGAGCAGCACCGCGCCCGGCAGGGCGACCGACGTGAACAGCGCGGTGAACAGGAGGGTGGCGACCGCCAGCAGGCACCACTGGAGGGGGATGGACAGGGAACTCATGATGGACGGTCTGTCGGGTGGCGCGCCACCGCTCCTTGAGAGGTGTAGGGGAGGCCTGAGCCCTTCTCCCCTTGAGGGAGAGGGGTTGGGATGAGGGGTATCCGCCGAAGGCGGAAGATTTGCGCCCCCTCACCCCAACCCCTCTCCCACAAGGGAAGAGGGGCTTTAAATCGCTTTCCGGGTCAGACCGCTTCCGCCATCTGCGCCTCGACATGGGCCATCACCTCGGCCACCGGCAGCACGTCGCCGTATTTGGCGTTCATGTCGAACAGCGCCGCCTCGTGCGGGGCCGGGTGGCGGTCGCCGACGCACTCCGCCGGGACGATGACGCGGAAGCCGTGCGACACCCCGTCCACCGCCGTGGCGCGGACGCATCCGCTGGTCGAGCAGCCGGTGACGATCACCGTGTCGCACTCCAGCACGCGCAGCATGGTGCTGAGCGGCGTGCCGAAGAAGGCGGAGGAGTGGTGCTTCACCAGCACGATGTCCCCCGGCTCCGGCGTGACGCGGGCGTCGAAGCCGGCCAGCGGGTTGTCGGCGGTGAAGGCGCGCAACGCCGGGATCTTCTTCACGAACATCCCGCCCTCGCTGCCCGCCTCGTCGTAGACGACCTTGGTGTAGATCACCGGCAGCCCGGCCCGGCGCGCGGCGGCGTAGAGCGGGACGCTCGCCTCCACCGCGTCGACCACGCCCTGCCCGAAGAAGGGCGCGCCGGGCTTGGTGTAGAAGTCGATGAAGTCGATTGACAGCACGGCGGCCTTGCGGCCGAAGCCGATCCGGTTCTGGAAGACGTTGGAGTAATTGTCCTTGAGCTCTTCGGTGACGCTGAACATGGGGCTTCGCCTTCAGGCTGATTGCAGGGGGATCGGGCGGATGGGCGGATGGCCGATGTCCTGGAGGACGGCGGCCGCCACCTCCGACCGGCTTTCGGGAGTCTCGGGGAAATGGCAGGCGACCTGATCGGTCCCGCCGCCGCAGGCCCGCAGCGCCGGCTCTTCCATCAGGCAGGCGCGCGGCAGCAGGGCGTCGCCGCTGCGCTCGGTCGGCACGCCGCCGCCGGACGCCACCAGCCGGGCGCGGTAGCAGCGGGGGTGGAAGCGGCAGCCCGGCGGCACGCTGGTGGCCGAGCCGATCTCGCCCATCGCCACCGAGGTGCGGCGGCGCTTGCGCATCCGCAGGTCGGCGATGGGGACCGCCGCCAGCAGCGAGACGGTGTAGGGGTGCAGCGGCCGGCGGTAGAGCGTGTCGCGCGACGCCAGCTCCACCAGCTTGCCGAGATACATCACGGCGATGCGGTGGCTGACGTGGCGGACCACCGCCAGATCATGGGCGATGAACAGGTAGGACAGACCGCGCTCGCGCTGGATGCGCTGGAGCAGGTTGATGATCTGCGCCTGGATCGACACGTCGAGCGCCGACACCGGCTCGTCCAGCACCAGGATCTTCGGATCGAGCGTCAGGGCGCGGGCGATGCCGATGCGCTGGCGCTGGCCGCCGGAGAACTGGTGCGGGTAGCGGTCGGCGTGCGACGGGTCGAGCCCGACCAGGCTCATCACCCCCGCCACCTTCTGCGGGCTGTCGGTGGGGTCCCACAGCCCGTGGACCTTCAGCGGCTCGCCGATGCTCTGGCCGATGGTGACGCGGGGGTCGAGCGAGCCGTAGGGGTCCTGGAACACCATCTGGATGTCGCGGCGCATCGCCTGCATTTCGGCCTTGGGCAGGTCGGTGACGTCGCGGCCGTCCACCAGCAGCCGGCCGCCGCTGGGCTCCACCAGCCGCAGGGCGAGGCGGCCGAGCGTGCTCTTGCCGCTGCCGCTCTCGCCGACCAGCCCCAGCGTCTCGCCGGGGTGGATCGTCAGCGAGACGCCGTCCACCGCCCGCACCGGGGTGCCGGCCTTGCGGAACAGCCCGCCGCGCCGAGTGAAGACGCGGGAGGTCTCGACCAGCTCCAGGGCCGGCGGCGGCCCGGCGTCGGTTCCGGAGGATGCGGTGCGGACTTCGCTCATCGGGCGGCCTCCATCTGGTCGAGCCGGTCGGCGTGGAAGCAGGCGCTGCGATGCCCGGCGCGATCGCCGGCCAGCGGCAGCGGCCGCTTGGTGCAGCAGTCGGCGCGGCCATGGCCCAGCGTGCAGCGCGGCTCGAAGGCGCAGCCCGGCGGCAGGCGGGCGACGTTGGGCGGCTGGCCCTCGATGGCCGGCAACTCCTCGTCGACCGGGCCGTCCAGGCGCGGGATGCTGCGGAACAGCGCGCGGGTGTAGGGGTGGCGGGGGGCGGAGAAGACCTCCTCGATGGATCCCACCTCCACCAGCCGGCCGGCGTACATCACGGCGACGTCGTCGGCGTAGCGGGCGACGAGGCCGAGGTCGTGGGTGATCAGCACCAGCGCCATCCCCGTCTCGGCCTGGAGGTCGGCCAGCAGGTCGAGGATCTGGGCCTGCACCGTCACGTCGAGCGCGGTGGTCGGCTCGTCGGCGATCAGCACCTTGGGCGACAGGGCGATGGCCATGGCGATCAGAACGCGCTGGCGCTGGCCGCCGGAAAGCTGGTGCGGGTAGTCGTCGATCCGCCGGGACGGGTCGGGGATCTGCACGCGGGCCAACAGTTCCACCGCGCGGGCGCGGGCGGCGGCGCGGCCGAGGCCGCTGTGCGCCCGCAGCACCTCGACGATCTGCTCGCCGATGGTGAAGACCGGGTTCAGCGCGGTCAGCGGGTCCTGGAAGATCATCGACACCACCGCACCGCGCAGGCGGCGGAGCTGCTCGGGCGTCCGGCCCAGGATCTCGGCGCCGCCGATCCGCACCTCGCCGCGCTGGACCCGGCCGGGGGACGCGACGAGGCCGAGCGCCGACAGGAAGGTCATCGACTTGCCCGAGCCGGATTCGCCGACCACCGCCAGCGTGCCGCCGTCCCGCACGGCCAGCGAGATGCCGTCGATGACGGTGATCGGGCCGTCGTCGCCGGGGAAGACGGTGGTCAGGTCGCGCAGCTCCAGCGCCACCGGGCGGGGGGCCGGAACCGGAGCGACCGGCGGGGGAGGGGCGACGGACAGGTTGGGATTCGCCATGGAAAGCCTCACAGCATCTTGCCGGACGAGCGGCGCATCTGGGGATCGAGCGTGTCGCGCAGCCCGTCGCCCAGCAGGTTGAGGGCGACCACCATCACCGCGATGCACAGGCCGGCCGACAGCGAGATCACCGGGTTCGACGCCAGGAAGCTCTGGCCGTCGGCGATGACGTTGCCCCAGGTCGGGGCGGGCGGCTGGACGCCGAGGCCGAGGAAGCTCAACCCCGCCTCGGCCAGGATCGCGGTGGCGGCGCCGATGGTCGCCACGACGATCACCGGCGGCAGGCTGTTGGGCACGACGTGCAGGAACAGCAGCCGCAGGTTGCCCATGCCGATGGCGCGCGACGCCTCGACGTAGGGGCGCGGCTTGATGGTCAGCACCACCGCCCGCATCACGGCGGCGACGCGCGGGGTGTAGGCGAGCGCCACGGCGACGATCACCGATTCCAGCGACGAGCCGCGCACCGCCACCAGCGCCAGCGCCAGCAGGAAGCCGGGGAAGGCCAGCAGGATGTCGATGACCGAGACGGTGACCCGCTCGACCCAGCCGCCGAAGAAACCGGCGACGGCACCGACCACCATGCCCAGCGACAGCGACAACACCATCACGGCGACGGCGACCTGCAACGAGGTGCGGGTGCCCCAGATCAGCCGGGACAGCACGTCGCGGCCGAACTGGTCGGTGCCCAGAAGATGCTGGGCCGAGGGCGGGGCCAGCGTGTTGCCGAGGTCGGTGTCCAGCGGCGACCACGGCGCGATCCAGGGCGCCGCCACGGCGATGGCCAGCATCGCCGTCAGCAGGATCGTCCCGATCAGGAATCCCGGATGGCGGAAATAGCGCATCAGGGACGACCGCCGGGGCGGGGCGGAAGCGGTAACGGTTGCGGACATGGGCGGGCTCACCTTGCGGACAGGCGCGGATCGACCAGCCCGTAGGCGAGGTCGAGCAGGCTGTTGACGAGGACGACGGCGACGGCCAGCACCAGCACGCCGGCCTGGACGAGCTGGTAGTCGCGGGCCGAGACCGCCTTGAGGATCATCGAGCCGATGCCGGGCCGGCTGAACACCACCTCGATCAGGATGGCGCTGCCCAGCGACCAGGCGAAGGTGACGCCGACGATGGCGAGGATCGGCACCAGCGCGTTCTTCAGCGCCAGCCGCCAGACGACGCGGCGCTGCGGCACGCCCATCGCGCGGGCCACCCGGATGTAGTCCTGGTTCAGCACCTCCAGCATCGCCGAACGGGTCAGCCGGGTGATGTAGGCGGCGACCGAGACGCCGAGCACCCCCGCCGGCAGCACCAGATGGTGGATCTGGTCGAGGAACCCGCCGCCCGAGCTGGCGCCCAGCGCCGGGAACCATTTCAGCTCCTGCGAGAACAGCAGGACCGAGGCGAGGCCGAGCCAGAAGACCGGGAAGGAGATGCCGAACAGGGCGACGACCATGATCAGCAGATCGCTCCACGAGCCCTGGCGCTCCGCCGTGACGATTCCGAGCGGGATGCCGATGACCACCGCGATGGCCAGACCGGCGAAGGCCAGAAGGGCGGAGTCGGGCAGGCTGGAGAGGATCTCCTCCAGCGCCGGGCGGCCGGTGACGACCGAGGCGCCGAAATCGCCGGTCAGCGCGCGCAAGGCGTAGAGCCCGTACTGCACGATCACCGGGCGGTCGAGGCCGAGCTGGGCGCGCAGCGTCGCCAGCGCCTCCTCGGTCGCGTAGTCGCCCAGCATGTACTGGGCGGGGTCGCCCGGAATCATGCGGACGAGGAAGAAGGTCACGGTCACGATGCCGAACACCGTGATCGCGAGCTGCGTGAGCTGGCGGGTCAGGCGGTCCATGGCGTCAGCCCGCCAGCACGACGGGATAGGCGCTCATGGTGAAGAGCGAGTTCTGGACGAAGCCCGAGACGCCCTTGGTGTGGGCGATGTAGAGGCGGTCGGCGTAGAGCGGCACGATGGGGGCGTCGCCCATCACCTTGGCCTGGATCTTCCCGTAGACCTCCTTGCGGGCGGCGTCGCCCTGGGCCTGCCGCGCGGCGGCGATCAGATCCTCGACGCCCTCGTAATGGGAGGTGTTGAGGCCGGGCGGGAAGGAGGACTTGGCGAACATCGACAGGATCGGGCTGTCGGGGTCGGGGGCGCCGACCACGCCGGTGACGCAGGTCGGCACGGTCCCCTTGTTGCGGGCCTGGAGGTAGGCGCCGCGCTCCAGCACCTTGATCTTGGCGTCGATGCCGACGGCGGCGAGGTCGCTGGCGATGGGCACGACGATCTTGTCGTAGGGGTTGGCGCCCGGCGCCACCAGATCGAGGGTGAAGGGGCCGACCCCCGCCTCCTTCAGAAGCGCCTTGGCCTTCTGCGGGTCGTAGGGATAGGCCGCCACATCGTTGGTGAATTCCTGGAAGGAGGAGGTGAGGAAGCCGCTCGCCTCGGTCTTGGTGCCCTTGAAGAAGCCGTCGATCAGCGCCTTGCGGTTGATGGCGTGGCTGATCGCCTGGCGGACGCGGACATCGCCCAGCGGCTTGATGCTGGTGTTGAGGATGAGGTTGATGGTGTGGTTGGCGTCGCGGTCGAGCACCGTCACCTGACCGCCGCCCTTCAGGCGCTGGATGACCTCGGGCTGTTGCAGGCCGAAGAAGATGTCGACCTCGCCGTTCTCCAGCGCGATGGCCGCCGCCGTCTCGTCCTTGATGACGCGGAACAGCAGTTCCTCCACCTTGGGCGCGCCGTCGAAATAGTCCTTGTTGGCGGAGAGCCTGACCTCGCGGCCGGGGGTCCAGACCTGGAACACGAAGGGGCCGGTGCCGACCGGGTTCAGCGCGTAGGCCTTCTCGCCGATCTCGCCCAGCGCCTTGCGGCTCAGAATCCAGCCTTGGTTGAAGGCGGAGACCTTGTGCAGGAAGCCGGAGTTCGGCTCCTTGAGGGTGATGACCACCCGGTCCGGCGCCGGCGTCTCGACCGACTTGATCGAGGCGAGCTGCCCGGCGTAGCTGCTCCCGGTCTGCGGGTCGAGCACCCGCTCGAACGAGAACTTCACGTCGTCCGACGTGAAGGGACCGTAGTTCTTGTGCCAGACGACGCCGCTGCGCAGCGCGAAGCTGTAGACGGTGCCGTCGCCCGAGATCTCCCAGGAGGTCGCGAGGTCGGGGACCAGCGCGTTGCTCGCCTCGTCGTACTTGACCAGCCCGTTGTAGATCTGGGTGGCCACCGTCTGGTTCTCGATCTGGAAGATGCGGGCCGGGTCGAGGTTGCCGATGTCGCTGCCGATGCGCACGCGCAGCACCGGCGGGGCGGCGGCGACGCCGAGCGGCCAGCCGCTGCCCGCCACCAGCGCCCCGGCCGCCAGCAGGCCGCCGAATTGACGGCGCGTCACCCCGTTCCGCTGCTGTCGATGGGTCCCGACCATGGCCTGCTCCTTCTGTCGTCCGGAATGCGTTCGGCGGCGGCGCTCCGTGGCTTGCATAAAATGCACACAATCTTTGCCGCGCCGGTGTGACAGGAAGGTTAGCAGAAACCGTACCATCTCTCACTTCGGCGCTCGGTGATTTCGTCTTTGAATATTTTTCAATGACTTAGTTTGTTCGGCTAAGAAATGTTCGTACGAACTACGGTATGGAAAATTGCGCGTTTTGGAAGCATGTGCACGAATGAAATGGCGAAACTATGGGCTTTGAATGCACTTATGAACGAATGTATGCTTTTTCCGCGCTTGTCATCCGGCGCCCTAACCGGAAAAGGACATCTCCCGACATGAGCGACCTCTCCATCTACGAACGCCAGGGACTCGGCAAACCGCTCGGCTTCGGCCGCAAGACGGCTTTGCTGGTCATCGACTTCCAACTCGGCTTCACCCGCGAGGACGCGTTCGGCGGCTTCAACATCAACGACGCCATCACGGCGACCGCCGAACTTCTGGGGCACGCCCGCGCCGCCGGGATGCCGATCGCTCACGCCTGCTTCATCGCGCCGGACGCGGTCGGCGGCATCGGTCCCTTCGGCGAGAAAATCCCCAATCTGCTGAAGCTGACCGCCGACGCCCCGGACACCGCCTTCGCCCCGGCGGTGACGCCGCGGGACGGCGAATACATCGCCCGCAAGCAGCACGCCTCGGCCTTCTTCGGGACCGGCCTGTCGAGCTGGCTGCGCGCCAACGGCGTGGACACGCTGCTGGTGACCGGCTGCACCACCTCGGGCTGCGTGCGGGCCAGCGTGATCGACGCCTCCGCCCACGGGCTGCGGCCGATCATCGTCGAGGAGTGCGTCGGCGACCGCGCCGAGGAGCCGCACCGCGCCAACCTGTTCGACATGCGGCAGAAATACGCCGACGTGCTGCCGCTTCAGGCCGTCATCGACCGGATCGGCGTGGCCCAGGCCGCCTGATTTGGCGGGAGGTCCGGCGCCCGGCCGGACCTCCCGCAACCCCCACTTCCGCCGGTCCCGGCCGGTCCACGCCAACCGAAAGCAGCAGCGCATGTCCACCGCGACCATTTCGGTCGGGGCCGCCGGCCCGGCCGACGACGCCCCCGCCTTGCCCGGAGCCTGCGAAAGCGAGACCCTGGGCTGCCTGGACGCCATCGACCGGCTCAACCCCGCGCTCAACGCCATCCTGACCGTCACCGGGGAGGCGGCGCTCGACCGCGCCCGCGCGCTCGACCGCGAACGGGCGGCGGGCGAGTGGCCGGGGCTGCTCGACGGCGTGCCGGTCACCATCAAGGACTGCTTCGAACTGGCCGGCGAGACGACCAGCTACGGGTCGGTCCGCTTCGCCGCCGAGGGGCGGCACGACGCCGCCGTGGTCCGGCGGCTGAAGGCGTCGGGCGCCGTCCTCGTCGGGCGCAACAACCTCAGCGAATTCTGCCTGGGCTCGACCAACCAGAACGAACACCACGGATCCTGCCGCAACCCGTGGAACACCACCCATGTGCCGGGCGGGTCGAGCGGCGGTTCGGCCTCCGCCGTGGCCGCCGGCCTGTGCCGCGTCTCCATCGGCACCGACACCGGCGGGTCGATCCGCATCCCCGCCGCGCTGTGCGGCGTGGTCGGGCTGCGGCCCAGCGTCGGCCGGGTGCCGAACACCGGCGTGATCGCGTGCAGCGTCGATTTCGACACCGTCGGCCCGCTGGCCTGTTCGGTGTCCGACGTCGCCCGCGCCTTCGCGGCCATCGCCGGCTACGACCCGGAGGACCCCAACTCGGTCGACGCGCCGCTCGGCAACTTCCTGCCGGCGCTGCGGGACGGGATCGCCGGTGTCCGCATCGGCCTGCCGCGCAATTTCTATTTCGACGGGCTCCAGCCGGCGGTGGCCGAGCGGCTGCGCGAGGCGGCGGCGGTGCTGGAGCGCGTGGGCGCCACGCTGGTGGACGTCACCGTCGAGGACGCCGAGGTGGCGCAGGCGCGCACCGGATTCTCGCTGCTGGTCGCCGACATGGCCCAGTACCACCTCGACAAGATCGAGGCGGCGCCCGAGGCCATCGGCCCGGAGGTGCTGCGCCGCCTGAAGCTCGGCCTGCCGGTCAGCGGCGTCGCCTACGCCGAATCCCGGCGCTGGCTGGCCGGCTGGAAGCTGCGGTTCCGGGCGCTGTTCGAGCGGGTCGACCTGATCCTGACGCCGACCACCCCCATCGTCGCCCCGGCCATCGCCGACGCCGCCGACATGATCGAGGCGACGAAGGCGGTCAGCCGCTTCACCTACGGCTTCGGCGCGCTCGGCCTGCCGGCGATGACCGTCCCTTGCGGCTTCGGCGCGCATGGCCTGCCGGTCGGCATGCAGATCGTCGGCCGCTGGTTCGACGAGCCGCTGGTGCTGCGCGCCGGTGCCGCTTTCCAGGCCGCGACCGACCACCACCGCCAGCGCCCGCGCCTCGGCTGACCTTTCGAAGGAAGCACGTCATGGAACCCTATGAACTCACGGCCAGCGAAGCCGCCCGATCCATCCGCGACGGCCGGCTGACCAGCGAGGCGCTGGTGCGCTCCTGCCTGGAGCGGATCGAGGCGCGCGATCCCGAGATCCGCGCCTGGATCCACGTCGATCCCGCTTTGGCGCTCGCCGCCGCCCGTGACGCCGACAAGCGCCTGGCCGGCAACCCCTCGGCCGTCGGGCCGCTGCACGGCGTGCCCTTCGGCGTCAAGGACGTGATCGACACCGCCGACCTGCCGACCACCCACAACTCGCCGATCTTCCAGGGCCACCGGCCGAGCCGCGACGCCGCCTGCGTCGCCATCGCGCGCAGCGCCGGCGGCATCCTGCTCGGCAAGACCGACACGGTGGAGTTCGCGTCCGGCGGCCGCAAGGCGGCGACCCGCAACCCGGTCAACACCGACCACACGCCGGGCGGCTCCTCGTCGGGGTCGGGGGCGGCGGTGGGCGACCGCCACGTGCCGTTGGCCTTCGGCACCCAGACCGGCGGCTCCCACATCCGCCCCGCCTCCTTCAACGGCATCTACGGCTTCAAGCCGACCTGGGGCGCGGTCAGCCGCGAGGGCGTCAAGCATTACGCGGTGTCGCTCGACACCATCGGTTGGTACGGCCGCTCGGTCGCCGACCTCGCCCTGATGGCCGAGGCCTTCCGGCTGGAGGGGATGGGCGAAACCGCGCCGGTGCCGCTGGCCGGGCTGCGAGTCGGGGTCTGCCGCTCCCCGGTCTGGTCGAGCATCGAGCCGGCCGGCGAGGCGGCGCTCCATCTGGCGGCCCTGCGGCTGGAGGCGGCGGGCGCCAGCGTCGAGCCCTTCGAACTGCCCGCCGATTTCTCGACCCTGGCCGAGGTGCAGGACGTCATCCGCCGTGGCGAGGGGCGCGCCGCCTTTCTCGACCTCTACCTCGGCGACCGCCACCGGCTGCACGAGGAATTGGCCGATCATTGCGAGCACAACCGGGGCATCACCGCCCGCAGCCTGACCGAGGCCTACGACGTCGCCGGCCAGTGCCGCGCGCGCTTCGCCGGGTTGTTCGAGCGCATCGACGTGATCCTGACCCCTTCGGCCCCCGGCGAAGCGCCCAAGGGGCTGCACACCACCGGCGACCACATCTTCAACGGCATCTGGACGGTGCTGCACGCGCCCTGTCTGGCCATGCCCTGCACCCATGGCCCGCAAGGTCTGCCGGTCGGGGTGCAGCTCGTGGCGCCGCGCTTCGCCGACGCCCGCCTGCTGGCGATGGCCGGAGCGATGGCGGCGGCGGTGGCATGACGATCGTCATCAACCGCCCAGGATTACCTGGAGGCCCCATTTCTTGAGACGATTGGGCCATCATGAGCGGAGCCTCAGGACTTCCGGGTCAGCATCACCGGTCCGATTCCGTGTCAGCGGGCCAGCGCGGAAAGATGCTGCTTCTGCAGCAGGCCGATGTCGATCTTCTTGAGCCCTTCGGCAAAGACCGCGGCCCATTTCTGGCCGGCCGGCTTGGTGTTGAACGCCACATGCAGCGTTTTGGCTTCGAGGACCGGCCCGAATTCGACCTTCCCCTGAAGCGGCGCCAGCGCCGGGGCGTTCCTCATCAGGTAGGAAAAGACGTAGCCGTCGATTTCAGCCGCGTCGATGCGGCCGGCGGCCACTTTCTTGATGTTGGTCTCGTCGTCGACCACGCCCTCCGTCTTGAGGGTGCCGGCGGCGGTGGCGTCGGCGACCGGCTTGGCGTTCACGTAACCGTTCACCACGCCGAGTTTGAGCCGCGACAGACCCGCCGGCGAGGTGTCGGCGACCGGCTTTCCGGTGGGAACGATCAGGCCCAGCGGACTTTCGCCGATCGACCCCGACAGGGTGAAGCCCTCCAGCTCGGCCGGGTATTCGGGGAAGTAGCCGGCGACCTCCGGTTCGTCCTTGGCGCTCTTCACCGCGCGCTGCCAAGGCAGCACCTCGATGCTGACGGTGTGGCCCATGGCCTTGAAGGCTTCGCGGATCACGACCGCGCAAAAGCCGTTGTCGGGCACGGAGCCTGAATAGGGCAGCCAGTCGAGGGTGGTCAATTTCACCTCCTCCGCCCGGACGGCCGTTCCGGATGAAAGCACCAGCGCGCATATGGCGGCAGCAAGCGAAGCGTTCCGATGCATGGTCACTCCTTTGAACTGGAGAAATCGACGTCTTGCGGTCATGGGAAGGCGCGACGGGGCCTGGGAGACGGTCAGCCCGAGATGGTCAACCTGCGGCCAGCTTGCCGACGAAGCGGTCGACCTGCGTCTGCACGGCCTGGAGATCACCCTCCAGGTTGCGGATGCCCTCATGCAGGTTGGTTGCGGCGTCGCCGTTCCGGCGGGCCGAGCCGGCGACGCCGTGGACGTTCTCGCGCAGCCGCTCGGTGCCGCGCGCCGCCTGTTGGACGGCGCGGCTGATCTCGGTGGTTGCGGAGTTCTGCTGCTCCACCGCCGCCGCGATGGAGGCGTTGGCCTTGCTCAGCGTGACGATCACCTTGGCGATGCCGCCGATCTGCCCCGCCGCGTTGCCGGTCGAGGCCTGGATGGCGCTGACCAGGGTGGAAATCTCCTCGGTCGCTTTCGCGGTCTGCCCGGCGAGATTCTTGACCTCGGTCGCCACCACGGCGAAACCCTTGCCGGCGTCGCCCGCGCGGGCCGCCTCGATGGTCGCGTTCAGCGCCAGCAGGTTGGTCTGGCCGGCGATCGAGGAGATCAGTGTCAGCACGTCACCGATGCGGGCGGAGTCGTCGACCAGTTTGTTCATCATGCCGACCGTGTCGCCGACACTGCGGCTGGCCCCGTCCGAGACGGAATGCGAATTCTGCGCCTGCACCGAGATTTCGCGGATCGAGGCGGCGAGCTGCTCCACCGCCGCCGCGACGGTCTGGACGCTGGCGCTGACCTCCTCCGCCGCCCCGGCCACCTCGTGGCTCAACGCCGCGTTGTCGCCGGCGCTGTTGGCGACAACGCCGACGGAGCCGCTCATCGCCTGGGCGGTCCGGTTGACGCTGGCCAGCAGTTGGCCGACATCGGCGTCGAAGGCTTCGGCGACCGTCGCCAGACCCTGTCGGCGCTCGCGTTCGGCATCCTCGCGCAGGCGGACCTGTTCGGATTCCAACCGGCGCTTGGCCAGGGCGTTCTCGCGGAAGGTCTCGACCGCTCCGGCCATGCGGCCCACCTCGTCGAGGCGGCCGACCGCAGGAACCTCGACCCCGGTGCGGCCGGCGGCCAGATCGGTCATCGCGGCGGTCATCCGCGTGATGGGGCGGGTCACGCCGCGCACGATCGCCACCAGCACCCCGCACACGGCCAGCAGAGCCAGCGCGCAGACCAGGGCGATGGCCGTGGTGGTGGCGCGGATGCCATCGTACAGGCGCTGTGTGGTCAGGTTGATCTCGATGGAGCCTATGGTCGCCGCCTTCGCGCCCTCGCCGCGCTGGATCGGGGCGGTGCGCAGGATGACGGCCCCGTCCTTCGCATCGGTCCTGCCATGGGCCACGAAGATGGTGCCGTCCTTGTTCTTGACGGCGCTGCCGAGATAATCGGGATCGGCCGCCAGCGCCGCGAGGAGGGCCCCGGCCGCGGTGGTGTCCATGTTCCACAGCGCCTCGGCGGCGCCGCCGGCCAGCACCGTGGTGGTCACCTCGGCGCGTTCGGACAGCGCCGTCCGGGCCGCCGCCATGTTCATGTAGGCCACGCTGACCATGGCCCCCACGGCGATGGCGATGAGCAGGGTGGCAATGGGAACGATGACCCTGACCATCAGGCTGCGGCGGTACAGTCCGAGCATCTCGTGTCCCTCGCGTTGTTGGAAATCCGGCGGTCAGCGCCGGCCGATCGTCTTCCGGGACGGGCGGCGGCCGGAGGCCGGCGGGATCTGGTCGGCTGCCGCCCCTTGTCGGGACCAGTTCCAGCGGATGCTGGTCAACGGGGACAGGCCGTCCCGCAGCAGGCCGACGATGGCCGGGGCGGCGTCGATACCGACACCGTCATGGCGGGCGAGCAGGGTCCAGCACAGGGTCTTCTGGTCCAGGACTTCGACGGTGAGGCGCATGACGCTCCTGGTGGGCAAGGAAGGGGGCCAACGGAGAGTAGACCTTACGCGCCGATCGTGACGGTGGCGTTGCGGTTGCCTGACGGTTGTGGGATGGCGGCAAACCGGTGAGCAGGCGGGCTTGCGGGAGGCTGGTTGGCGGGCAGCGAACATGGACGCCCCAAGCTGACGCCCCAAGCTGAGGTTCCCTTTCAGCCCTCCGATGCTCGTTTCAATCGGGCCACTCCGACGGCCCCCAATCCTCGGCATCGGGATCCGCCGTTCCGAGAGGGGCGACCGTCGCCCCGGCGTCGAGCGCGGCGGCCAGCCAAGGTTCGACGGTCGCAACCGGCGACATCCGGCACCACCGGCGGCGGCGTCCGTCCCATCGGCAATGCCCCTGCCTCTTCATCTCCTCCCGAAGCTCCCAGGAGGGAATCGACGGAAACCGGAGCTCCAGCCCGCGCCCATTCTGGGCGATCTCGACGGTCTCTCCCGTGGGCGTGACGTGCGTCAGCCCCTCTTCCAAGGCACGCTGGAGCATGGCGGCCCGTTCGTCCCGCACGCGCGCCTCGGTCTCGCGTTGCTCACGACGTTCGGTGAGAACCTCGGCGATCCAGTCGGGAGGCTCGTCGAGAACCCGGTAACCGGCACCGCCGCGTGGCCCGGGGGCGTCCTCGATCAGCCCGGCCTGCACCAGATCGGGAAGACGATGCTTGAGCCGGTCGCGCTCGCCCCGGACGTCAAGAAGGCGGTGCGCCGCGCAATCCGCCATGGTGAACCGGTCGCCCGCGCCCCAGGTTTCGTAGATTCCGGCGGCGAGTGCGTGCAGGTCGCCGATGCGCCCCTGTTGATCGGCCAACCGTTCCTTGATGATCGGGTTGAGCGGCTGGTCGACACGCCCGCCCAGACCGCAGGTCTGGCACGTCCAATGAGCGGGATCCGACAGAAGAACCTGGGGCGAGCAGCGCCGGCGGCGGCAGTGCTCCTCGCTGCCCGGTTCCGGCAGGTCGTGCCGACCGCTGTCCAGCAGGGCACGGATCGCCTCCTCGGGCTGTTCGGCAATCGCCTTCAGCCGGTCGACGACGTCCATCGGCAACCAAACCTCGACGCCGTCCGTTCCGTTCGCTGCGGCGGTCGGCCGGTGCGCGGCGAAACGGCTCTTCAGCGAGCGTCGGCGTGCCGGGTCGAGCATGTCGACGACGCGCTCGACCGTGTAGGTCTCGTCGAAGGTGTCGGCCAGAACCTCCGCAAGGCCCGTCAACGACGCTGTCGGCGCCAGCGCGCTCTCGTCCCGGTCCACGATGATCCGGCGGGCTTCCTTGAGGATCGCCGCCCTCTCGTCCTGTCCAATCCCACCTTTCCTGGGCATGCCCGCCCGTTCCTCCGATGCTGCGACGTACCCAACCATGCTCGGGCCTGACATGTTCTTCAAGCGGACGGGTTCAACGGGCAGGCGTGGCAGACCCAGTCCGGTTTTCCCCTTTTCCTCACCCCTTGGCCGTCGTTGCCGCCGGTGAGGCAGGAGGAGGTGGACGAACCGCGAGGTGCCGAACAGCGCGAGGATTCCCCATGAACCCTCGTGTTGCCACCTTTGGTCGGGTAGCGGACCGGAACCTGCATCCCAATGTACGCCATTGCCTCACCGCACCGGCAACCGGACGATGCTCATCCGCCCGGCGCAGCGCGTGCAGCGGCTTGCAGGCCGGTCGCGGTGGGCTCTCTCATGCCGCTTTTGCCATGCCGCTTTTGCTTGGCCGCTTTTGCTTGGCCGCGTTTGCTTGGCCGCGCTCCCGCACAGTGGACGGCTTGCCTCTGTACAGGGGGCATAGGACGTTCCTACCTTGGTGATGGAACAGCGGAAATGGCAAGACTGAGAATCTTCATAGCAAGCCGTTGCACTGGCGGCTTCGCATAGAGGGTCGGCTATTCGCTAAAGCCGCCATTTATGGCGCAAGAGCCAAATTACGAGCCGGGCAAGCCGGCCTTACATAGAAGCCATGATGAATGAAAACACCGACGACATCGAAGAGTTCATGCGCGACCTTCGGCTCTGGGCCGAGAGCACCTGGGCTTGGGCGAGGGCGGTGCATGAACCTGTGCTGATGTTGCAGGAGCGGGAGTCGGCCTTGCTTCAGGCATCGAGGCTTCTTCGGGCAGCCGATGGCCATGCGCCCTCGGAGGCTCCGGTCATCGGACGGCACCTTTCGGAATAAGTCGTCGTTCGAGCCATGGGACGGCTGAAATTGGGCACCTTGTGGGGTTGACCGGCTCACGCCTCTGGGCGTCATCGACGTGGAGGTGGCATCTCTTGGGGGCGGAACGGCCGAGACAAGCGCACCGAGGCCACCGTGAGCGGCCTTTCCTGTGTCTTCTGGTCGAAAAGGGGTGGGCGGCTCCGTGAGGCGGAACCGCCCAAGTCTCCGGTTCGATCAGCGATCAGCCTCCATCGTCCACCCAAACCTGAGCCTTGGCTATTCTCTCGAAAGGGGTGCTCATCATGCCTGACCAACCCGATCCGGGCCGGCGACGGGCTGACGGCCCGAACCTGGACTCGTGCCCACGGCCAGATCGTGCCGATCCGTGACCGCCAAGACACCGACCCTCACCACTCCGGATGGCCGCTACATCGTGGTCCGGGGTCGGCTCTGGCGGGCGGCCAACCCGACCCTGACCGAACCGGAGCGCAAGCTGCTGGTAACCGAACTGATGGATGCGCGGCGGGCGGTCGCGGCGGCGCGCAGGGCATCCGATCGTGAGGCGGAAGTCGTCGCGCATGCGGCGGTCGACAAGGCCAAGCACGCGCTCGGTGAGCGTGGGCCGGTCTGGTGGACCGACGGAGCGCCCGACCTCAACCGGCACATGGCGCAGACGACGCCCTACGCGGAGTGGTACCGGCAGGCAACCGGTGAGGCCGAGGGCGCGTAGCCACGCCCTTGACCATCGAATGTTCCCGAGGCGCCCACTTGGGGGCGAAATCCTCGTGCCGGTGGATTGTTCTGGACTGTGCGCCGCCGGGCCGGGCGCTCACCGTCCGGTCGCGGGGAGAGGCTGGGAGGAAAACCGCCTCACCCCGCCGCCGTGGGTCAATGGCCGCCGAGATAGGCGGCGACCACCTTCGGATCGTCGGCGATCTGTGCCCCCGGCCCGTGCAGCGTGATTCGGCCGCTTTCCAGCACATAGGCGTAGTCGGCGATCTCCAGCGCCGCCTGCGCGTTCTGCTCCACGAGCAGGATCGTCGTTCCCTCGCGCTTCAGGTCGGCGATGATCCGGAAGATCTCCTCGACGAACAGCGGCGCCAACCCCATGCTCGGCTCGTCGAGAAGGAGGAGGCGCGGAGCGCCCATCAGCGCCCGGCCGAGCGCCAGCATCTGCTGCTCGCCGCCCGACAGCAGACCGGCCTGCTGCGTCAGCCGTTCCTGGAGCCGGGGGAAACGGGCCAGCACCCGCTCGCGCCGGTTCCGGAACTCCTGGGGGTTGGGCACCTGAAGGCCGCCCAGCCGCAGATTTTCGTCCACCGTCATCTCGGCGAACACCTGACGCCCCTCGGGGACCTGCCGGATGCCGAGCCGCGCGATGCGGTGGGCCGGGGCGTTGGTGATGTCCGTTCCCTCGAAGCGGACGGTTCCGCCCGCCGCCCTGAGAAGCCCCGACAGGCCGCGCATGGTGGTCGTCTTGCCGGCGCCGTTGGCGCCGATCAGGCACACCACCGACCCCGGCGGCACCGCGAGGTCGATCCCCTTGACCGCCATCGTGCGGCCGTAGTCCAGGCGCAGGCCGGACACATCCAGAAGGTTCGTCATGCGCCGTGGGCCTTTGCCAGTCGTTCCGCGACCTTCGAGCCGAGATAGGCCTCGATCACGGCGGGATCGTTGCGGATCTCGCGCGGTCCACCCTCGGCGATCTTGCGGCCGAAGTTCAGCACCGTGATGCGGTCGCACAGATCCATCACGAATCCCATGTCGTGCTCGACCAGCAGCAGCGAGACGTCGCGCTGACCGAGTTGCTTGAGGAGGACGGCCAGTTCGCGCGTCTCCGCCGGGTTCATGCCGGCGGCCGGCTCGTCGAGCAGCAGCAGGCGCGGCCGGCTGGCGAGAGCGCGGGCGATCTCCAACCGCCGCTGCTCGCCATAGGCGAGGCTGCCGGAGCGGCCGTTCGCCTTGTCGGCCAGCCCGACGAACTCGAGCAGTTCCATGGCGTCCGCCTTGGCCGCGTGCTCCTCGGCGCGGAAGCCGGGCAGGCGCAGCACGGCGCTCCAGCCGGGGGCCTTCAGCCGGGTGTGCATGCCGGTCATGACGTTTTCCAGGACCGACATGTCGGCGAACATGCGGATGTTCTGGAAGGTCCGCGCCAGGCCCATGCGGGTGCGGGCGTAGGGCGGCAGCGCGGTGACGTCGCGCCCGTCCAGCGTCAGTGTGCCCGACGTCGGCCGCAGCAAGCCGGAGATCAGGTTGAAGAACGTCGTCTTGCCGGCCCCGTTGGGGCCGATGATGCCGTGGACCGAACCGGCCGCGACCTCCACGTCCACCGCGTTGACGGCCAGCAGCCCGCGGAACTGCATCGTCAGGCCGCGGGCGGAGAGCAGCGCGCTCATGGCGCCCGCCGCAGGCGGAAGGGGACGATGCCACGCGGCAGGAACAGAACCGCCAGCACGATGATCAACCCGTTGATGACCAGACGGAAATCCGCCAGGGGGCGCAGCACCTCGGGCAGCGCCGTCAGAACCACCGCCCCGACCACCGGGGCGATGGGCGTGCCGATGCCGCCGAGCAACGCGAAGCTGAGAATGGTCACCGCCGTCTCAAATCCATATTCGTTGGGGCCGATGAAGCTGTTGGAATGCGCCGCCAGCGATCCCGCCAGCCCGGCCAGCATGGCCGAGGCGACCAGCGCGCCCAGCTTGTAGAGCGGCAGGTTGACGCCCATGACTCCGGCGGCCATCTCGTCCTCGCGCATCGCCTCCATGGCGCGGCCGATCTTGGAGCGGCCGATGGCCCAGAAGCCGGCGATGCAGAGCGCCAACAGCCCGTAGACCAGACCGAGGCTGGCCTTCTGCGGGATGCCCGACAGCCCGAGCGCGCCGCCCGTGAGGCTTTCCGCGTTGATGTAGAGGACGCGCAGCACCTCGCCCAGCGCGATGGTCGCGATCGCGAGATAGACGCCGCTGAGGCGCAGCGTCGGCCCGCCGATGATCAGCGCCACCAGCGCCGGCACCAGCGCGGAGATGGGAAGGACCAGCCAGAAGGGCAGGCCCAGCTTGAGCGTCAGCAGCGCGCCGGTGTAGGCGCCAAGCCCCATGAAGGCCGCCTGCCCGAGGGAAAGCTGTCCCAACGCCATCACGCAGTACATCGACAGGGCCAGCAGCCCGTGAATGCCCAGCGCGTGAATCAGCGTCTCGTAGGTGAAGAGAAAATCATCCAGCCATTCGGCCATGATCGTTATGCCCTTTTCACCTGTGCGCGCCCGAACAGACCGACCGGACGGAACCACAGGGTCAACACTAGGATCGTGAAGCCCACCGCTTCCTTGGCGTTCGAGGAAAGATAGCCGGCCGTCAGCACTTCCAGCACGCCCAGCAGGATGCCGGCGACAAGCGCGCCGCGGATGTCGCCCAAGCCGCCGATGATGATGACCGCGAAGCCGCGCAGCATCATCGCCTCGCCCATGAAGGGCTGGATGGCGTTGAAGTTGAGCCCGATCAGCACGCCGGCCGCCCCGCCCAGCAGGCCGGACAGGAACGACACCGCCACCACCGTGGCGTCCACGTTGATGCCCATCAGCCGGGCGGCGTCCTCGTTCTCCGCCAGCGCGCGGATCATCAGGCCGAGGCGCGTGTGCTGGAGAAGCAGGAAGAGCACGGCGACCAGCACGAAGGCGGTGCCGACGATCAGCATCTGCACCAGCGAGACGCGGATTCCGGCGAACTCCAGCGCCGTGCTGCCGACGAAGCCGAAGGGGAAGCGCTGGATGTCGGTGCCGATCAGCGCCGCCATCAGCGAATACAGCGCCAGCACCGCGCCCAGCGTCACCATCAGGGACGGCAGCTCGCCGGCCTTGGTCCGCCGCAGCCGGGTCAACAGCACGCCGTCGACGACGACGGCCACCAGCCCGGCCGCCAGGGAACCCAACGGAAGCGCGATCCAGATCGACGCCCCGAACGAACGGGCAAGCCACAGCGCCACGAAGGCGCCGACCGAGAAATAGAATCCGTAGGTCAGGTTGATGACCCGGAGCACGCCGAAGATCAGGGTGAAGCCCAGCGCGAACAGCGCGTAGGTTGATCCGAGGACGAGACCGTTGACCAGCTGTTGGGAAAGCATTGACCGGCTGCACCGCCTGATTTGATGAAGGACCGCGCCGGACTCCAAGGGGACCGGCGCGGGGATAGACGCAGGGTTACTGGAGAATCTGGAACTTGCCGCCCTTCATGCCCAGCACCACCACGCCCTCGGTCGAGGCCGGGTCGCGGCCCTCGGTGAAGGTGAAGGGGCCCATGACGCCGGTGTGGTTGGTCTTCAGCAGCGTCTCGCGGATCTTGTCGCTTTCAGCGGCGCCCGCCGTGTCGATGGCCTTGGCGACGATGTGCATCGTGTCGTAGGCCTGGGCGGCGAACTGGTCGGGATCCTTGGAGTACTTCTTGCGGAAGTCGGCGACGAACTTGTCGTTGATCGCGTCCTTCTTGTCGACGAACCACGGGCTGCCGACCAGCAGACCCTCGGCCGCCTCGCCGGCGATCTCACCCAGCTTGGGGGAGTTCGCGCCGTTGCCGCCGATGAAGCGCACGCTGGCCGGAATGCCGAGCTGGCGGGCCTGGAGGACGACGCCGGAGATCGGCTCGACCAGCGCGGAGACGGTGATGGCATCGACGTTCAGCCCCTTGATCTTGGTGAGCTGGGCCGAGAAATCCGAATCCTTGCTGCCGAAGGCCTCGATGGTGGCGATTTTCAGGCCGAGCTTCTCGGCCGCCGCCTTCATCGAATCGAAGCCGGATTTGCTGAAGGCGTCGTCGTTGGCGTACATCATCGCGATGGTCTTGACGCCGAACTTCTCCTGGGCGGTCTTCAGCGTGACCGGCACCACGTCGGCTTCCGGCAGCGAGGTGCGGAAGATGTACGGGCCCATCGCGGTGATGCCGACCGCCGTGGTCGAGGTGCCGACCGTGACGACCTTGCGCTCGTTGGTGACCGGGCCGACGGCGAACATCTCGTTGGACAGCGTCGGGCCGATGATCACCGGCACCTTGTCGCGGCCGACCAGCTTGCGGGCGGCGTTGACCGCCTGGTCCTTGTTGCCGGCCGAATCCTCGACGATCAGGGCGACCTTCTTGCCGCCGAGGACACCCCCGGCCGCGTTGATCTCGTCCAGCGCCAGTTCCAGCCCGGCCTTGATGGCGGTGCCGTACGCGGCGCTCGGCCCCGACAGGATCTCGATGGCGCCGACCGTGACGGTCTGCTGAGCGAAAGCCGGGGTGACCGCGACCGCCGCGACGGCGACCGCGCCGGTGACCAGGAACGACCGAAACATACAATATCCTCCCGAAGAATGTGCCTTTTGGGGCTTGGGCTGGTGTAGTTGTGATCGATAAGGCAAAAATTGCAAGCGTTTGCAGCGTCCGTCAGCTTTGCTTTACGGAGGGGGCGGCGGCGGTGGGGTGGGGGGCATTCGTATCGCGGCGAACGGCTCCGGCTCAGCAGCAGCCGGCCTTTCCGGCGCCGTAACGCGCTTCCAGCCGGTTGTCGAGGAACTCGCGGTAGGTCATCACCGGCTGGTCGGGGTGCCGGCCCTGCATGTGCTCGATATAGGTGTCGTAATCGGGCACCCCGACCATCAGCTTGGCGGTTTGCTCGAAATAACCGCGAAACCGGCTGAGATTGCTTTTCATGCTGCCCATGGGGCGGTCTCCCGGATGAATACTTTGGGCGTCATGGTTTTCCCAGCGTCGCCATTTCCATGCAAGCGCATGGGCGCCGACTTGAAGCCCCTCGCCCCTTGCGGGACGAAGGGCTTGCCGGCGCCCATCACGACCGATGCGGTCAATCCCCGGCCCCGGCGGTGACGCCGCTCGCCGGGATCTCCCGCGTGGTCGGGCGGTCGCTGCGCAGCGCCTGCAGACAGGTCTTGATGGCGAAGCCGAGCACCGCCAGCACCACCAGGACGAACAGCGAGGCCAGCGCGGCGTCGAGGTAGTCGTTGAAGATCACCTGACGCATCTGCTCCATCGACGTCGCCGGAGCGAGAAGCCTGCCCTCGTCGGCGGCGGTGCGGAAGCGGTCGGCATGGGCGAGGAAGCCGATCGCCGGGTTGCTGTGGAAGACCTTCTGCACGCCGGCGGTCAGCGTGCAGATCAGCAGCCACGCGGCCGGCACCATGGTCACCCAGGCGTAGCGCTCGCGCTTCATCTTGAACAGCACCACCGTGGCCAGGATCAGGGCGATGCCGGCCAGCATCTGGTTGGAAATGCCGAACAGCGGCCAGAAGGTGTTGATGCCGCCGAGCGGATCGATCACGCCCTGGTACAGGATGTAGCCCCAGGCGGCGACGCACAGGCCGGTCGCGATCAGGTTCCCGGCCCAGGACGCGGTCTGCTGCAACGGCTTGAAGAAGACGCCGAGCAGATCCTGCAGCATGAACCGGCCGGCGCGGGTGCCGGCGTCGACGGCGGTCAGGATGAACAGGGCTTCGAACAGGATGGCGAAATGGTACCAGAACGCCATCATGCCCTTGCCGCCGAACAGGTCGGAGAAGATCTGCGCCATGCCGACCGCCAGGGTCGGGGCGCCGCCGGCGCGCGACAGGATGCTCACCTCGCCGACGTCCTTGGCGGTCTGGGTGATCATCTCGGGCGTGATGACGAAGCCCCAGTTGTTGATGACCTGGGAGGCGGCTTCCGCCGTGGTGCCGAGCACGGCCGGCGGGCTGTTCATGGCGAAGTAGATGCCGGGCTCGATGCAGGAGGCCGCGACCAGCGCCATGATCGCCACGAAGGATTCGGTCAGCATGCCGCCATAGCCGATGAAGCGGGCCTGGACCTCGTTCTCGACCATCTTGGGCGTGGTGCCCGAGGCGATCAGGGCGTGGAAGCCCGACACGGCACCGCAGGCGATGGTGATGAACAGGAACGGGAACAGGCTGCCCGACCACACCGGGCCGGTGCCGTCGATGAAGCGGGTCATGCTCGGCATCTTCATGGGCGGCGCGACCAGCAGGATGCACAGCGCCAGGACCACGATGGTGCCGACCTTGAGGAAGGTCGACAGATAGTCGCGCGGAGCCAGCAGCAGCCACACCGGCAGCACCGACGCCACGAAGCCGTAGCCGATCAGGATCCAGGTGATCTGGATGCCGGTCAGCGTGAAGATGGGCGCCAGGGTTTCGCTCTGCGCGACCTGACCGCCGAGCAGGATCGAGGCCATCAGCAGGAAGAAGCCGATCACCGAGATCTCGCCGATCCGGCCGGGCCGGATGAAGCGCATGTAGACGCCCATGAACAGCGCGATCGGCACGGTCGCGGCGACCGTGAAGAAGCCCCAGGGGCTGTTGGTCAGCGCCTTCACCACGACCAGGGCCAGCACCGCCAGGATGATCACCATGATCATGAAGGTGCCGAACAGGGCGATCACGCCGGGGATGTCCCCCAGCTCCGACTTGATCAGCTCGCCGAGCGACCGGCCGTCGCGGCGCATCGAGATGAACAGGATCATGAAGTCCTGGACCGCCCCGGCGACCACGACGCCGGCGAGGATCCACAGCATGCCCGGCAGATAGCCCATCTGCGCCGCCAGCACCGGGCCGACCAGCGGACCGGCGCCGGCGATGGCGGCGAAGTGGTGGCCGAACAGGACGTATTGGTTGGTCGGGACGTAGTCGAGCCCGTCGTTGTGGCGGACCGCCGGCGTCGCCCGCGCCGGGTCCAGGCGCATGACGCGCTTGGCGATGAACAGGCTGTAGTAGCGATAGGACACCAGATAGGTGCAGACGGCGGCCACCACCAACCAGAGAGCGTTGATGGTCTCGCCTCTGGCCAGCGCGACGGTGCCGAGCGAAAACGCCCCCAGCACGGCGATGGCCAGCCACGGCGCGTGGTTGACGATGCGAGACATGCGTACTCCTCCCAAACGATGCATTTATCGCCGAAAAGCACGGTCATTCTGATGGAAAGGGCAGAAAAAGGAACGCCGCCTCGGCAAATCAGAACGTCAAATCATCGCCCTAAGGGACCGGCGCGAAAAGAGGAAATCGAGGGCCCGCGACGAAACGCATCGGAAATAGGACGTACTATGAAGAAGGTGAATGCCCGCCGGTATGCCCCGTAAGCGCCCGGCCTGATCTTCGACTTGCCGCGGGGCGCGCGTCAGACGGATGAACGGTCGGCGGCGCCATCGCTCCGTTCCTCGGCCACGAGCCAATCGATGAAGCGCGTCAGCGACGACGTCTTGTTCGCGTCGAAGGGAATCAGCGCGACGTAGCCCGTGCGCGGCACGAGGATCGCCGGAAACGGGGCGGCCAGACGCCCGGAGTCGAGGTCGGCCTGGAGCACCGGCAAAGGCCCGATGCCGATTCCAAGACCATCGGCCAAGGCCTGAAGCGTGACGAAGAAATGATCGAAGACGCGCCGCCGCTGCCCCGCCTTCTGCGGCAGCCCCGCGCGGTCGAGCCAGTCCGCCCAATCGCCGGGGCGCGTCTCGCTGCCCAGAAGGACATGGTTCACGATGTCGGCGGGGTGGTGAAGCGGCGCGCGCTCCAGCAACGCCGGACTGGCGACCAGCGTGTCGGCCTCGTCCAGAAAATGCACCGCGCGGTACTGCGGCCAAACGGATTGCTCGGCCACCCCGCGTCGGATGGCGATGTCGAAGCCGCCACGCAACTCGTCGTGGAGCGTCGTCGCCGTGGTGACGACGACCTCCACGTCCGGCCGCTCGGCATGGAACCGGTCCAGGCGCGGGATCAGCCAACGCATGGCGAAGGTGGTCGGGGCGTTGACGCGGAGGATATGGCGCACGGAGGGGCGCCCGCAGGCCTCGGCGGCCATGCTCATCCGATCGAAGGACAGGCTGACCTCGGCGGCGAAGGCGCGCGCGGCCGGCGTCGCCGTCATGCGGCGGCCGACCCGCGCGAAAAGGCGCTGGCCGAGCCATGTCTCCAGCGCCGTGATTTGCCGGCTGACGGCGCCGTGGGTCAGCCCGAGTTCCGCCCCGGCTTCGGCGTAGCTACCGGTCCGGGCGGCGACCTCGAAGACCCGCAAGGCGTTGAGGGGAGGAAGACGGCGCATGGGATCCGTGAGAAAAATCGACGATACCCGTGAGAAAGGTGACTCTAGTCGATAAAAAATCACGGGGATAGGGTTTCGCCACGAGGAGGCGGAACGGCATGCAGAGCAGTACGGCAATAGGGCGGGAGCAGGGGAAACAGGCCGGGCAGTGGTCCCCGCAACGGCGCAGCCTGATCGGCGCCTGCGTCGCCCATCTCCTGCATGACGGCTACACCGATCAACTCTATGCGCTTCTGCCGGTCTGGCAGTCGGAATTCGGACTGTCCTACGCCGGTCTCGCCATCATCCGGGCGCTCTATTCCGGGACCATGGGCGGCTTGCAGGTGCCGGCCGGCAACCTCACCGCCAGGATGAGCCCGCGCGCGGCGCTGGTGCTGGCGACCTTCCTGGCGGCGGCGGGGTTCCTCGTCATGGCGCTTCCCCTCGGGCTGCCGGGCCTCTGCGCCGGTCTGGTGCTCGCCGGCATCGGATCGAGCATACAGCATCCGCGTGCGTCGCTTCTCGTCACGCAGGCTTACGGAAACGCGTCGCGGGGACCGCTGGGGGTTTACAATTTCGCCGGCGACCTTGGAAAGGCAACCTTTCCCGCCGCCGTCGCCCTGCTGCTGCCCCTCATGGCGTGGCGGCCGGTCGTCGGTTTCATGGCTCTGGCCGGGGTGGCGAGCGCCTTCGCCCTGCTGGCGCTGTTGCCGAAGCAGACCTTCACCGTTCCCTCCGGACACGCATCGGATGCGACGGGACGGGATGGACGCGGCTTCGGTCTGCTTCTCGCCATTGGCGCCTTCGATACCGCGACGCGCATGGGGTATCTCCTGTTCCTGCCGTTCCTGCTTCACGCCAAAGGCGGTGAGGACGTGACAATCGGCGTCGGCCTTGCGTTGCTTTTTGCCGGCGGCGCGCTGGGCAAGGCGTGCTGCGGCTGGCTCGGCCAGCGTCTCGGCGTCGTCTGGACCGTGATCGCCACGGAGGCGATGACGGTTCTTTTCATGGTTGCGACGTTGTGGGTGCCGCTTGGGCCGACGCTTGTCCTTCTTCCGCTTCTCGGGATCGTCCTCAACGGCACCTCCTCGGTCCTGTACGGGACCGTTCCCGAACTGGCGAAAAAAGGCGAGGTCGGGCGTGCCTTCGCGCTGTTCTACACCGGCGTCATCGGTGCCGGAGGGTTGGCGCCGATCGCCTACGGCACGCTTGCGGATCATTCGAGCCGAACCATCGGCATCGTCGCGGCGGCTCTGACGGCGGCGGCCATCATTCCCATGGTTCTCGCCCTGCGCCCCTTCCTGCGCGACGAGCCCGCCAACGGAACGGCGGCCGCGAAGGGGGAGATTTGAGCAAACCGGTTTCGTGCCGATTGGCCGGATCGGCGGTGGTCGGGGGATCGGTCGGGTGTGCGGCTTACCCTTCCGAAGCCGTGGTGATGCCGTGCTTGCGCAATTTTGCGTAGAGGTTGGTCCGGGACAGGCCCAGGTTCCGCGCGGCTTCGAGCTTGTTGCCCTTCGCCTCGTCGAGCGCGGCAAGGATGAGGGAGCGCTCCAACTCGTCCATGGCCTCGGCGAGCGTGCGCGTCCTGGTCGGTGAAACGGAGGCGCTGGCAACGGTTCGCGGAAGGATGTCCGTGAGGTCTTCGGCCAGGATGCGCTCCCCTTCGGTGCGCACGTAGAGCTGTTCGAGGATGTTGGCGAGTTCACGGATGTTGCCGGGCCAGTCATACCCCCGCAGCATGTCGAGCGCCGAGGGCGTGAGATCGCGCATCGGCTGGTCGAGGCTCACGGCCGTCCTTTCCGAAAAGAAGGACGCGAGGATGTCCAGATCCTCCTTGCGGTCGCGGAGCGCCGGAAGGTGGATCGGGAAGACGTTCAGCCGGTAGTAGAGGTCGGGCCGGAAGGCCCCGCTCTTGACCATGTCCGGGAGCGCCCGGCTGGTCGCGGCGATGATGCGGACATCGACCTTGATGACTTGGTTGGAGCCGAGCGGCTCGACCTCGCGCTCCTGCAACGCGCGCAACAGCTTGGCCTGCAACGGCAGGGGCATGTCGCCGATCTCGTCGAGAAACAGCGTGCCGCCATCCGCCAGCTGGAATTTTCCGGGGCGCGTCTGACGGCCGGCGCCGGTGTAGGCGCCGGGCGCGACGCCGAAGAACTCCGCTTCGAGAAGGTTGTCGGGGATGGCCGCGACGTTGAGGCCGACGAACGGACGGTCGACCCGGTCCGAGGCCGCATGGATTGCGTGCGCCACCAGCTCCTTGCCGGTCCCCGTCTCGCCCAGCAGCAGCACCGTCGACGTGATCTGGCCCGCCTTGCGCACCAGCCGCTTCACCTGGAGCATCGCCGGACTGAAACCGATCAGGTTCTCGACGGTGTGCTTCGACGCCCGGCTGGCGGCGAGTTCCTGCTCCATGCGGGCGAGACGCGACTGCAGTTTGTTGAAGCGGTCGGCGATCGGCCGGAGATAGGTCAGGCTGTTCTTGAGCGCGAAGGCGAGGGCGCCGACGACCTCTCCCCCTTCGTCGCGCAAGGGAAGACGGCTCACCAGCAGGATGTGTTCCCCGTAGCGCATGATGTCGAGCGGGAGGGAGCGGCCGGTCTCCACCACCTCGCGCATCCGGCTGTGCGGAATGACCCGTTCGACGGGCTGGCCCACCATGTCCGCCACCGACCGAAGCCCCAGCGACGCCATCTGTTTGCTGTCGAACCAGACATGCTTGTCGTTGGACCAGACGATGCGCGCGTCCTTGTCGACCAGGATGGCGCCCTCGATCATTTCGTCGATCATCACCATCAGGGCGCGCGCGGCGGCGAACCGCTCCTCCGGTCCCATCGTCACGGTCCGCTTCCTTCCGCTTCGCCCGTCTGTCAAAATTCTGAACACACCCTGTCAAAATTCAGGACAGGCCGCCAGCGTTGATTTCACTGGGTGCTGCGGTGTGGGCCACCGAAGTCTGTTCCGGATTGAAACGCATGCCGCCTCGTTTGCGATCGCTCTTCCCATCAAGCAGTTGAAAAACAACAAATTCTCGAGCTGGCGCGGCGCTTGCTAGTGCGTGTGACGGAAAAGCCGTGCAACGGACATTCAGCAAAAACAACCTCTGGCGCGGCGGTACGGCAACGACGGCTCTTCGCGACGGCGTTCACTCGGCAAGGAGGAAAGCGCAGGGCATGACACACCAGCACATCGGCATCATCGGGGCCGGGTTGATGGGGCACGGGATCGCGCAGGTCTTCGCGGTCGCCGGTCACCGCGTCGACATCCAGGAGCCCGATCCCGACCGCCGGAGCCGGATCCTCGACCATGTTCGCGGCAATCTCCGGGAGCTTGGGCAGGACGTCGCCGCCGCGGACCGCATCCACCCGCGCGGGACGCTGGAGGACACCGTCGGGCAGGCGGATGTCGTCATCGAGGCGGTGCCGGAGGATCTGGACCTCAAGCAACGGATCTTCACGGCGGTCGAGGCGGCGGCCCCACCCCATGCGCTGCTCGCGAGCAACACGTCGGTCATCCCGATCACCCGGATCATGGAGCCGTTGCGGGACAGGACCCGCGCCATGGGCACCCATTGGTGGAACCCGCCCTACCTGATCCCGCTCGTCGAGGTCATCCAGACGCCCGACACCGGCGAGGCGGCAATCGCCGCGATGACCGATCTTCTGACGTCCGTCGGCAAGATGCCGGTGCGTGTCCGCAAGGACGTTCCCGGCTTCATCGGCAACCGCTTGCAGCACGCGCTGTGGCGCGAGGCGATCGCGCTGGTCCAGAACGGCGTCTGCGACGCCCAAACAATCGACACCGTGGTCAAGGCCAGCTTCGGCCGGCGTCTCGCCGTCCTGGGGCCGCTGGAGAACGCCGATCTCGTCGGCACGGACCTGACGCTCGCGGTGCATGAGCATGTCCTGCCCGATCTCGACCGCACGCCCGGTCCCTTGCCCCTGCTGCGTGAACTGGTCGCGTCCGGGCGGCTCGGCATGAAGGCCGGCGGCGGTTTCCAGAGCTGGACCGAGGCGCAGAGGAGCGAGGTCCACGCGCGGCTCGCCGCCCACCTGCAACGGCTGGACGACAGCGGGCCCAGGTGACCGGGGGCGCCACGACAACGTCGGATTTTCACTTTTTCACGGCCTTTCGGGCCGGACACACAGGAGCGCCTCGCATGGCCGCATCACAGAAGCCAGCATCGCAGAAGAAGGTCATCATCAGCTGCGCGCTGACCGGATCCATTCACACCCCGACCATGTCCGACGCGCTGCCGGTGACGCCGGACGAGATCGTCGAGCAGGGAGTCGGCGCGGCCGAGGCCGGGGCGGCGATCCTGCACCTGCACGCCCGCGATCCCCTCACCGGGCAGCCGACGCCGGATCCGGCGGTCTTCATGCAGTTCCTGCCGCGCCTCAAGCAGTCCACCGACGCGGTGCTCAACATCACCACCGGCGGTTCGCTGAACATGACGGTGCAGGAACGCCTCGCCGCGCCCCTCCAGGCCAGCCCGGAGATGTGCTCGCTCAACATGGGCTCGATGAACTTCGGCATCTTCCCGCTGGCCGACCGCTACAAGAACTGGAAGCACGAGTGGGAGGAGCCCTATCTGCGCGGCACCGACGACTTCATCTTCCGCAACACCTTCCGGGACATCGCCTACATCCTCGAACATCTGGGCGAGGGCTGCGGCACGCGGTTCGAGTTCGAATGCTACGACGTCGGGCATCTGTACACGCTGGCGCATTTCCTCGACCGGAAGCTGGTGAAGCCGCCGCTCTTCGTCCAGACGATCTTCGGGATCCTCGGCGGCATCGGCGCGGAGGAGCGCAACCTCGTCTTCATGCGCGAGACCGCCGACCGCCTGTTCGGCGGCGACTACGCCTGGTCCGTGCTGGCGGCCGGCCGCCATCAGATCCCGTTCACGACCATGGCGGCGGTCATGGGCGGCAACGTCCGGGTCGGTCTGGAGGACAGCCTGTATCTCGCCAAGGGCCGGCTCGCCCGCAACAGCGCGGAGCAGGTGGCGAAGATCCGCCGCATCCTGGAGGAGCTGTCGCTGGAGGTCGCCAGCCCCGCCGAGGCGCGCGCGATGCTCGCCCTCAAGGGCGCCGACCAAGTGGCGTTCTGAGCCGCGCGACGAGCGCCGGATTCCAAAGACATCCGAAGGAAACAGAAATGCGGAACAGAAATGCCGTCGTCACCGGCTCCACCAGCGGCATCGGTCTGGCGACCGCGCGCGAACTGGCCAGCCGTGGCTGTCATGTCATGCTCAACGGCTTCGGCGACCGCGCGGAGATCGACGCGGTGTGCGCCGACATCGCGGCCCGGAGCGGCACGACGGTCGTCTATTCGGACGCCGACCTCAGCCGGCCCGACGCCGTCCGCGCCATGATGGGGCAGGCGGCCGAAGCGCTGGGTCCGATCGACATCGTGGTGAACAACGCCGGGGTGCAGCATGTCGCGGCGCTGCACGAGTTCCCCGACGACAAGTGGGATCTGCTGCTCGCGGTCAACCTGAGCGCCGCCTTCCACACCATCAAGGCGGCGCTTCCCGCCATGCGGGAGCGGGGATGGGGCCGCATCGTCAACACGGCCTCGGTCCTCGGCATGGTGGGGGCCCCGCACAAGCCGGCCTACGTCGCCGCCAAGCACGGGATCATCGGCCTGACCAAGGCGGTGGCGATCGAGGTCGCCGAGCACGGCATCACCTGCAACGCGGTGTGCCCCGGCACGGTGCTGACCCCGATCATCGAAAAGCAGATCGCCCAGCAGGCGCAGGTCACCGGCCTGCCGGAGGATCAGGTGCTCAAGGCGGTGTTCCTGGGCAAGATGCCGACCGGCCGGCTGGTGCCGCCCGACGAGGTCGCGGCCGCCATCGCCTTCCTGTGCTCCGACGCCGCCGGCTCCATCACCGGCACCGCTCTCCCCGTGGACGGCGGCTACACCGCCCATTGACGCGCGGGACAGCATCAGGGGCAATGGTCCCAACCATCAAGAAACCTCATCCTAGGGAGTGAACCATGCGCAACCTTCTGTTCGCGGGCGCCGCCATCGCCGCCCTGTCCGCCGGCGCGGCCCAGGCCCAGATGTCGGACGGCGTCATCAAGATCGGCATGCTGTCCGACCGTTCGGGCATCTACGCCGACATCAACGGCGAGGGCTCGGCGGTGGCCGCGCGGATGGCCGCCGAGGAGTTCGGCAACGCCATCGGCGGCACCAAGATCGAGATCATCGTCGGCGACCACCAGAACAAGGCGGACGTCGCGGCCAATCTGGCGCGCCAGTGGATCGACACCGAAAAGGTCGACGTCGTCGCCGACGTGCCGAACTCGGCCGCAGCGCTCGCCGTCCAGGTCATCACGCGGGACAAGAAGCGACTCTTCCTGATGTCCGGCCCCGGCTCGACCGACCTGACCGGCAAGGAGTGCAGCCCCTACGGCTTCCACTGGACCTGGGACAACCACGCCGTCGCCTCCGCCACCGCCCGCGCGCTGGTCGAGCAGGGCCGGAAAAGCTGGTTCTTCGTCACCGCCGACTACGCCTTCGGCCATTCGTTGGAAGCCGAGGCCGCCGCCACCGTGAAGCAGCTCGGCGGCACCATCAAGGGCAGCGTGCGCCACCCGCTGGGTGCCTCGGACTTCTCGTCCTTCCTGCTTCAGGCGCAGGCCTCGGGCGCGCAGGTCGTCGCCTTCGCCAACGCGGGCGGCGACACCATCAACGCCGTCAAGCAGGCGGCCGAGTTCGGCATTCCCCAAGGGGGCCAGACGCTGGCGGGCCTGCTGCTGAACATCAACGACGTCCACGCGCTCGGCCTGGAGACCTCGCAGGGCCTGATGCTGGCGAACTCCTTCTACTGGGACATGACCGACGAGACCCGCGCCTGGTCGAAGAAGTTCGAGGAGCGGACCGGCCGCAAGCCATCGATGAACCAAGCCGGCGTCTATTCGTCGGTCCTGCATTACCTGAAGGCCGTGCAGGAGGCCGGCACCGACGATCCCGACAAGGTGGCCGCCAAAATGCGCGCCACCCCGGTCACCGACATGATGATGAAGAACGCGAGGATCGCCGACAACGGCCGCGTCTTCGACGACATGTATCTGGCACAGGTGAAGACGCCGGGTGAGTCGAAGCACGGCTGGGATTACTTCAAGATCCTCAAGACCGTTCCCGGCGACCAAGCGTACATCGCCCCGAAGGACAGCGGCTGCCCGCTCGTCAAGTGACGGCTGGGGAGCGGACACGCTCCCCTTTCCATCGGGGGCCCAGGCGGCGCGTCGGAACCGCACGCGCCGCCTTGGGCGATCCCCGGGCGATCAGGGGGAGGTGACCTCCCGCAACCGCCATGGACGCATGACCTCTGCGGGATTGAGCTTTTGCCCGGCTTGGGCCATTACCAAGCCTCGGGCGCGGACGCGCCGGCAGAGCATGGATGACGGCATGAGCGCGGACGGAACCAGCACCACCAAGAAGCCGGGCCGCAAGAACGATCCCGAGGGCACCAAGCAGGACATCCTGGACGTCGCGACGGAGGAGTTCTCCTCGCTGGGGTTCGCCGGGGGGCGGGTGGACGCCATCGCCGCGCGGACCCGCACGACCAAGCGGATGATCTACTATTATTTCGGCAGCAAGGAGGATCTGTACCTCGCCGTGCTGGAAAAGGCCTATGGCGACATCCGCGCCATCGAGAACAACCTCAACCTGCAGGACCAGGAGCCGGAGCGGGCGATCCGCTCGCTGATCGAATTCACCTTCGACTATCAGGAGCAGCACGAGGACTTCATCCGGCTGGTCAGCATCGAGAACATCCATCGCGCCCAGCACATGAAGGACAGCAAGGTCATCCGCAACCTGAACGTCGCGGTGATCGACACGCTGGCGAAGATTCTGGAGCGCGGCCGGGCCGAGGGCGTGTTCCGGGCCGACATCCAGCCCATCGACCTGCACATGATGATCAGCGCCTTCTGCTTCTTCCGCGTGTCGAACCGCCACACCTTCAACCTGATCTTCCACCAGGATCTGTCCGCGCCCGACACCCGCGCCCGCCACAAGCGCATGATCGGGGACGCCATCATCAGCCTGCTGAAGGGGGAGCCGCAACATCGTCAGGATTCATGATTGATGGCATGGGAAACCAATTGCGGTGAAATGTACGAACTGGTACGTTTGTTTTCAGAACGCGGGCCCGACCGCGCGCACCGGTTCGAGGAAACGCCATGCCCCGCTCCGCTCCTGCCTTCACCTTCGCGAAATCGATCGCCACCGTCTCGCTGAGCGGCACCCTGCCGGAAAAGCTGGAGGCGGCCGCCGCCGTCGGTTTCGACGGAGTCGAGATTTTCGAGAACGACCTGCTGACCTTCGACGGCTCGCCCGCCGATGTGCGCCGCATCGCGGAAGGGCTGGGCCTCGCCATCACCATCTTCCAGCCCTTCCGCGATTTCGAGGCGATGCCGGACCCGATCCGCGCCCGCAACCTCGACCGGGCGGAGCGCAAGTTCGACGTCATGCAGGCGCTCGGCACCGATCTGGTGCTGGTCTGCTCCAACGTGCAGCCGCACGCCATCGACGACCCGGCCAGAGCCGCCGCCGACCTCGCCGAGATGGCCGAGCGCGCCCACCGCCGCGGCCTGCGCGTCGGCTACGAGGCGCTGGCCTGGGGCCGCCACGTCAACCGCTGGCGCCAAGCCTGGGACATCGTCAACCGCGCCGACCACCCGGCGCTGGGGCTGATCGTGGACAGCTTCCACACCCTGTCGCTCGGCGACGACTTCTCCGGCCTCGCCGATGTGCCGGGCGAGCGCATCTTCTTCGCGCAGTTGGCCGACGCGCCCAAGCTGTCGATGGACGTGCTGTCGTGGAGCCGCCATTTCCGCAACTTCCCCGGCCAGGGGCAATTGCCGGTTACGGAGTTTCTGACGGCGGTCCTCGCCTCCGGTTACCGCGGCCCTCTCTCGCTGGAGGTCTTCAACGACGAGTTCCGCTCCGCGCCGGCACGGCTGACCGCGCTGGACGGGCTGCGCTCGCTGATCCATGTGGAGGCGGAGGCCGGCCACGGCCCCGGCCTGCCGGAGCCGCCGGTTTGCGACGGGGTGGAGTTCCTGGAATTCGCGGTCGATGCCGCCGCTCATGACAAGCTGGCCGGGCTGCTCGGCACGCTGGGCTTCCGGCACGCCGGGCGGCACCGCTCCAAGGCGGTGGACCTCTACCGGCAGGGCGGCGTCAACCTCGTGCTGAACAGCGAGGAGGATTCGGCGGCGTCGGAGCATTTCCAGATGCACGGCCCCTCGGTCTGCGCCATGGCCTTCCGGGTCGACGATTCCCGCCGCGCCATCGCCCGCGCCGAGGCCCTGCGCTGCGTGCTGTGGCGGGAGCGGGTGGGGGAGGGCGAGCGCCACATTCCGGCCCTGCGCGCGCCCGACGGCACGCTGATCCATCTGGTGGAGAACGACGCCGCCGGCCGCAGCATCTGGGAGGACGATTTCCACCTGCTGCCGGATGACGGCGCGGCATCTCCGGCGGCGCTGACCGGCATCGACCATGTGGCGCAGGCGCTGCCCTTCGGGCGGATGGACGGTTTCGTGCTGTTTTACCGCGCGGTGTTCGGCTTCGTCCCGGAAACCCTGTGGGAGTTGCCCGACCCCTACGGCCTGATCCGCAGCCGCGCGCTGGTCAGCCCGAACGCGGAGCCGGGACGTGGCGTACGGCTGCCGCTGAACATCTCGGAAAGCCGGCGGACGGCGACCGGGCGCTTCGTCGGGGCCACCGCCGGGGCGGGGGTGCACCACATCGCCTTCGCCAGCCGGGACGCCGGCGCGCTGGTGGAGGAACGGCTGGCGGCGGGCGCGCCCTTCCTGGCGATCCCCGCCAACTACTACGACGACCTCGCGGTCAAGCACCCGTTGGACGACGACGCGCTGGCGGCGCTGAAGCGGCGCGAGCTGCTCTACGACCGCGACGACCATGGCGCCTTCCTGCACGCCTACACCGACAGCTTCGAGGACCGTTTCTTCTTCGAAGTGGTGGAGCGGCAGGGCGACTACCGCCAGTTCGGCGCGGTCAACGCCCCCGTCCGCATGGCCGTCCAGGCGCAACTGCGCGAGGACCGCTGGCCCACCCGCTACCTCGACCAACGCCATCCCGACCAACAATGAACGAACCCATGCGTTCATCCGGAGACCCGACCATGAGCCGCCCCGTCCTGATCCTGAACGGACCCAACCTGAACCTGCTGGGCAAGCGCGAGCCGCACATCTACGGCCACGAGACCCTGGCCGACGTGGAGGCCGAATGCCGGCGCGCCGGCGAGTCGCTTGGTCTCGGCGTGACGTTCCGCCAGTCCAACGCCGAACACCAGCTGATCGACTGGATCCACGAGGCGCGCGAGACGATGGCCGGTCTGGTCATCAACCCGGCCGGGCTGAGCCACACCTCGGTCTCGCTGATGGACGCGCTGTCGGCCTGCGCCTTCCCGATCCTCGAGGTCCACATCTCGAACATCCACAAGCGCGAGGAATTCCGCCATTTCTCCTACGTCTCGCGGGTGGCGGCCGGGGTGATCTGCGGCTTCGGCACCCAGGGCTACCCGCTGGCCCTGCAACGGCTGGCCCGCCTGCTGGAGACCGACGCGCGATGACCGCCCGCAACGCCCTGAGCGCCTTGGCCGATAAGGCCGGCCCGGCGGCCCGCCCGGCGTCGTCGGTCATCGTCGGGCTGATCGGCTCCGGCATCCAGGCGTCGCGCACCCCTTCGATGCACGAGCGGGAGGCCGACGCGCTGGGCCTGCGCTACATCTACCGGCTGATCGACTTGGACCGCCTCGGCCTCGGCATCGATGCCCTGCCGGAGTTGCTCGCCAGCGCCGAGCGCATGGGCTACACCGGCCTGAACGTCACCTTCCCGTGCAAGCAGGCGATCATGCCGCTGCTCGACGAATTGTCGGACGACGCCCGCGCCATCGGCGCCGTCAACACGGTGGTGCTGTCGGGCGGGCGTCGGGTCGGGCACAACACCGACTGCTCCGGCTTTGCCGAGGGCTTTCGCCGGGGCTTGGGCGACGTGCCGCGCGACCGTGTGGTGCTGCTCGGCGCCGGCGGGGCGGGGGCGGCGGTCGGGCATGCGGCCTTCCAGCTCGGCGTCGGGCGGCTCGGCGTGTTCGACGCCGAGCCGGCGCGGGCGGTGGCGCTGGCCGGGCAGCTCAACGCCCGCTTCGGCGCCGGCCGGGCGGAGGCGCTGAGCGATCTCGCCCCGGCGATGGCGGAGGCGGACGGGCTGATCCACGCGACCCCGACCGGCATGGCGAAGTTTCCCGGTCTTCCGCTTCCGGCGGCGCTGCTGCACGATGGCCTCTGGGTCGCCGAGATCGTCTATTTCCCGCTGGAAACCGAACTGCTGCGTACGGCGCGGGCGCGCGGCTGCCGCACGCTGGACGGCGGCGGCATGGCGGTCTTCCAGGCGGTCGACGCCTTCCGCCTGTTCACCGGCGTGGAGCCGGACGCCGAGCGGATCCAGGCGCATTTCGCGTCGATGATCGCGGGGTGAGGGGTGGGGCAAAGGCGGCCCCGGAGGCGGCAGCATCAAGAACAGGACCGGCGCAACCGACCGGTCCGGGGAGGGACGGGATGAAGACCCTGGTCGATGGCTATTTCCATGTCTTGAAGGCCCTGATCGCCGCCTGCCTCGCCGGCATGGTGGTCCTGGTGTTCGGCAACGTGCTGCTCCGCTACGGCTTCAACAGCGGCATCACGGTGTCGGAGGAGTTGTCGCGCCTGTTCTTCGTCTGGCTGACCTTCCTCGGCGCCATCGTCGGGCTGCACGAGCGCGCCCATCTGGGCGTCGACACGCTGGTCATGCGGTTGCCCAGGAGCGGCAAGACCGCCTGTGTCGCGCTCAGCTACGCGCTGATGCTCTACGTCACGGTGCTGATGCTCCAAGGGAGCTGGACGCAGACGATCATCAACCTGGAGGTCCGTGCGCCCGCGACCGGGCTGTCGATGGCGTGGCTGTACGGGGTCGGGGTGATCTTCAGCCTGTCCACCGGGGCCATCCTGCTGCACGAGCTGTACCGCGTGCTGACCGGCAAGGCGACCGAGGACGAACTGGTCATGGTGACCGAATCCGAAGAGCTGCCCGAGGCCGCCGCGCACCACGACGGCCCTGGCGGCCATCGCCATGGCCTGTCTCCGGCCCCCGCCAACACCACTCCCATCCGCACCGCCTCCAGCCGCTAGGACGCCGGCCATGACGATCACCATCTTCCTGGGGTCCCTGCTGGGTGCCATGGCCATCGGCATGCCGATCGCCTACGCGCTGCTGCTGTGCGGCGTGGCGCTGATGCTCCACCTCGACCTGTTCGACGCGCAGATCATCGCGCAGAACGTCATCAACGGTGCCGACAGCTTTCCGCTGATGGCGGTGCCCTTCTTCATGCTGGCCGGCGAGATCATGAACACCGGCGGCTTGGCCAAGCGCATCGTCAACCTCGCCATGGCGATGGTCGGCCACATCAAGGGCGGGTTGGGCTACGTCGCCATCCTCGCCGCCACTGTGATGGCCAGCCTGTCGGGGTCGGCCGTGGCGGACGCGGCGGCGCTCGCCACGCTGCTGGTGCCGATGATGGTCGCCGCCGGCCATGACCGTTCGCGTTCCGCCGGGCTGATCGCGTCGGGCGCCATCATCGCGCCGATCATCCCGCCCAGCATCGGCTTCGTCATCTACGGCGTCGCCGGCAACGTGTCGGTCACCAAGCTGTTCCTGGCCGGCATCTTCCCCGGCCTGATGCTGGCGGTGGGATTGTGCTTCGCCTGGTGGTATGTCGCCCGCAAGGAGAACCTGGTCCCGCCGCCGCGCAAGTCGCTGCGCGAGGTGCTGGCGATCCTGCGCGAGGGCGTGTGGGCGCTGGCCCTGCCGGGCATCATCATCTTCGGCCTGAAGTTCGGTGTCTTCACCCCGACCGAGGCCGCCGTGGTGGCCGCCGTCTATTCGCTGTTCGTCGCCGTGGTCGTCTACCGCGAAATGAGCCTCGCCGACATCTACCCGGCCCTGGTCGGGGCGGCCAAGACCACCAGCGTGGTGATGTTCCTGGTCGCGGCGGCGCTGGTGTCGTCCTGGCTGATCACGGTCGCCGATTTGCCGGGCCTCGTCACCGACCTGTTGGAGCCGCTGATGGGCAACCAGACGCTGCTGCTGCTGGCGATGATGGCGCTGGTGGTGGCGGTCGGCACGGCGATGGACATGACGCCGACCATCCTGATCCTGACGCCGATCCTGGTCCCGGTCTGCAAGGCCGCCGGCATCGACCCGGTCTATTTCGGCGTGCTGTTCATCATCAACAACGCCATCGGCCTGATCACCCCGCCGGTCGGGACCGTGTTGAACGTGGTCTGCGGCGTGTCCAAGGTCAGCATGGAGGAGGTCGTCAAGGGCGTCTGGCCCTTCATGCTGGTCCAGCTTCTGGTTCTGCTGCTGCTCACCCTCTTCCCCGCGCTGGTCATGGTTCCGGCCTCGTGGTTCGCCCGCTGAAAATTCGCTCACTGAAACAGCGCCGCCACAAGAGCGGCTTTCTGGAGGAAACGACAATGAAGACTTTCAAGGGCCTGTTGGCCGGTCTGGTGGTTCCCGGCCTGATGCTGCTGGCCGGCGGCGCCGCTGCCGCCGCCGAGTACAAGGACCGCTCGGTCAAATTCGCCTTCCAAAACGTCAAGGAACACCCGCAGGGGCAGGGCGCCCAACGCTTCTCCGACTTGGTCGAGAAGGGCAGCGGCGGCAAGATCAAGGTGAAGCTGTTCCCCGGCGGCACGCTGGGCGGCGACGTGCAGACGATCTCGGCGCTCCAGGGCGGCATCGTCGAGATGTCGGTGATGAACGCCGGCATCCTGGTCAGCCTCGCCAAGGAGTTCGCGCTGGTCGATCTGCCCTTCCTGTTCAACAACGGGGGCGAGGCCGACGCGCTGCTCGACGGGCCGGTCGGCGAAAAGCTGATGGGCAAGCTGCCGGAGAAGGGGCTGGTGGGCTTGGGCTTCTGGGATCTGGGGTTCCGCAACCTGACCAACAACCGCCACCCGGTGGCGACGGCCAAGGACATCGCCGGCTTGAAGATCCGGGTCATCCAGACGCCGATCTACATCGACGTGTTCAAGGCGCTCGGCGCCAACCCGGTGCCGCTGCCCTTCCCGGAACTTTTCACCGCGTTGGAGACCGGCACGGTGGACGGCCAGGAGAACCCGTTCAAGACCATCGAGCTGACCAAGTTCAACGAGGTGCAGAAATACCTGACGGTCACCCGTCACATCTACAACCCGCAATCCCTGATCGTGTCGAAGAAGTTCTGGGACACGCTGAACGCCGATGAGAAGTCGCTGTTCCAGAGCGCCGCCGCCGAGGCCACCGCCTTCCAGCGCAAGATCTCGCGCGAGCAGGACGCCGAGGCGCTGGCCTCCCTCAAGGCCAAGGGCATGACCGTCAACGAGCTGCCGCCCGAGGAACTGGCCAAGATCCGCGAGACGGTCAAGCCGGTGGTCGAGAAGTACAAGGCCGACATCGGCGACGCCCTGGTCGGCGAGGCCTTCGCCGCCATCGAGAAGAAGCGCGCGTCGAACTGACGCGTGCCGTGCGGGCCGTTTCCATGGAATGATGGGGACGGTCCGTCGTGAAGACAGGCCTTCTTGGATTGAGGAAGGGCACGATCATGGTCATGACACGGCGTCGGACACTCGCGGCGGGGCTGTTCTCCCTTGCCGTCGTGGCCGTTCCGGGCCTTGGGCGCGCGGCGGCGGGGCCGGCGGTCACGGTCTGGAAGGCCGCGAGCTGCGAGTGCTGCGAAGGCTGGGTGCGGCACATGCGCGAGGCCGGTTTCGGCGTCACCGTCCGTGTGGTGGACGATGTGGAGCCGGTGAAGCGCGCGAACGGCGTTCCCGACGCGCTGGCCTCCTGCCACACCGCGCTGGTGGACGGCTACGTCGTCGAGGGGCATGTCCCGGCGTCGGACGTGAAGCGCCTGCTGAGCGAGCGGCCGCGGGCCAAGGGGCTTGCCGCGCCCGGCATGCCGCAGGACGCGCCGGGCATGGACATGGGCACGGGGCAATCCTACGAGGTCGTGCTGTTCGGCGCTGCCGGCGGCGACCGCCTGTTCGCCCGGCACTGAGGCCAGAACGGAAAGGGCGGCTACCGGCAGGTCCGGAAGCCACCCATGTCGAGATGGAAGTGGTCGTGGTGCGCCCGGTTGTAATCGGGGCCGAGCACCACGGCGAAGAAACGGCAGGCGCCGTCCCGCACCTCGCGCAGGAAGGCCGCCGGCTTGCTGCCATCCCGGCCCCAGTCGCGGGTCAGGGAGATCGCGGTGCCGTCCTCCAGCGTGAACTCCGCGACGTCGATGGCGTTGGCCGTCGCGTGTTCGCTGCGTCGCCCCTCGGTCCGGCCGTAGACGTTGCGGCAGGCGAAGGTGCCGAGATGCCGGATTCGGGCGATCCGCTGGCCGAAATGCCGCTCGGCGGCGGGTTGCAGGGCGTGGATCTCGAACAGCATCCAGGCGGCGGCCAGCGTGCAGGTCGCGGTGAAACCGCTGCTGAATCCCAGTTCCGACCGCGTGACCCGCACCGTGTTCAGCAGCGCGCAGCCGGCGGGCGACTCGCGGTCCGGCGCCGGGGTGAAGCGCAGCCGCGAGCCGCCCAGCACGGCAAGGCATTGGCCGGGATCACCGTCCAGCCGCGCCAGCTTCAGCCGGGTCAGCAGGTTGGGCGCCGCCTGGAGATCGAGCGGTGCCCAGGGATCGTAGCGGTCCGGCACCGTGACGATCCCGCCGCGGACCAGCACCACGGCGGCCGACACGGCGATCAGCAGGAGCAGCAGCGTCCAAAGGAAGAACCGCGCCATCCGGTGCGCGCCGTCGTCAGGCCGCCGCGCTGTCGCTCCGCCGCGGCCAGATGATGTCCTCCATCGTACCGTTCTCACCCAGGAAATAGCGGCGGATCGGCACCAGATCCTCGCCCAGCTCGTAGACCAGCGGACGGCTGGTCGGAATCTCGAACAGCGGAATGTCCTGGTCGGCGACGTTGTCCAGATGCTTGACCAGCCCGCGCAGGCTGTTGCCGTGCGCCGACACCAGCACCCGCGCGCCCAGCCGCAACGCCGGGCTGATGCCATCGCGCCAGAAGGGGATGACGCGCTCGACGGTGTCCTTCAGGCTTTCGCCGCGCGGCAGGTTGCTCATGGCGATCCCGGCGTAGCGGCGGTCCGACACGGCGGAGCGTGGGTCGTCCGGCTCGATGGGCGGCGGCGGCACGTCCCAGCTGCGGCGCCACAGGAAGACCTGTTCGGCGCTGTGGCGTTCCGCCGTCTCGGCCTTGTTCAGGCCCTGGAGGGCGCCGTAATGCCGCTCGTTCAGCCGCCAGTGCTTGTGGACCGGCAGCCACAGCCGGTCCATGTCGCGCAGGACGACGTGCAGGGTCTCGATGGCACGATTCAGCACGGAGGTGAAAGCGACGTCGATGTCCACCCCGGCCGCCTTCAGCAGTTCGGCGGCCTGCCGGGTTTCCGCGACGCCCCGGTCGGTCAGGCCGACGTCGGTCCAGCCGGTGAAGCGGTTCTCGGCGTTCCATGTGCTCTGGCCGTGCCGCAGCAGAATTAGGCGATGCATCCGGCTCTCCTTTCCGCAATCCGTACCGGCACAGGCAACGGAGACGGGGGCGGCCGGGTTCCCAGCCGGGCGGCGGGTGCGACAAAGATGACCAAAAACCGTTCCAAGATTGCGCGCGTGATCATAATTTGTGTCAAGGCCGAAACAGCGCCGACACACTCGGACAACAATCGCGCGATAACCTTCTTTTTGTCCGAAATCGCAAGCGATACAGGGGCATGGGAAGAGGGGAAGCGGACGGGTGTTAACCTTTGGTGGCACCGACGCGCCCGACTCCGGCCTGCCGCCATGCCGCTCCGCCCGTCCGGGCTGCGATGGATCGGACAGCCGCTGATTGTCCATCCGACGTCACACAACCTTGCGTTCAGAGGCCGCGATGCTGCATCATCATGACTTCCTCTCCAGGACCGTCTCGACCGACCGGGAAATCACTCTGGAGGCGCTTCGTGTGTTCACCTATTTAAGCCGGAGACTCCATTTCGACCGCCCCATTCCAGTGCTCCAGTCCGAACTGGCCGATGCGCTGGGCATGCAGCGCCCGAACGTGAACCGGGCGATCAAGCTGCTGGAGACCAAGCAGATCCTTCTGCGGGAATCCAAATTGGGCCGTGCGATCACGTTCCGGCTCAATCCGGGGCTGGAGGAGGGGGGGCGGGCTTGAGCCGTTCTGCCAGGGACCGGATGGTCGTCGAGACCGGAGAATCGTTCTTCACAATTCGGCCCTGAACAAAGCCTTCGCCCGGTGCCAGCCGGTGCCCAACCAGTCCGACCTGCCGCTTGGGGCCGTCACGATGGTGACGCCCAAGCCGGGCGGCGGGTCTGGCCGTGACCATCAGCAGAGCGGCGCCTCCAAGCACGGAAAGGGCGCGCGCTTATTCGACCGGCGCGGCGGCGTCCCTCGCCGCCTTCGCGGCCGCCTTCAGCGCGGATTCCGAACGCCGGTCGGGCATCAGCTCGAACAGCAGCAGCGACCGGCCGGTCACCGCGATCTCGTCGCCGTTGCGGTCCATCGCCACGCCCAGCCGGTCCGGCTCGGCCGTGTCGAGAAGCCGCAGCCATTGGCTGCCGCCGATCACCTCGGGCAGGGTGAAGGGGACCACGTCGTGGTGGGCGTTGACGATCAGCAGCAGGGTCGCGTCCGACGGCGCCCGGCGCACCCCGGTCGCCTGCGCCCGGCCGTCCAGCAACATGCCCAGGCAACGCGCCATCGGGTCCTGCCATTGTTCGGTGGTCTTCTCCGTTCCGGCGGGGGTGATCCAGGTGACGTCCTTGACCTCCCGGTCCGCCTTCATCGTGCCGGTCAGGAAACGTCCCCGGCGCAGCAGCGGATGGCTCTGACGCAGCGCGACGACGCGGCGGACGAAGGCGATCAGTTCGTGCCCGTCCTCGTCCACCGCTTCCCAGTCGATCCAGCCGGTCGGGTTGTCCTGGCAATAGGCGTTGTTGTTGCCGTCCTGGCTGCGGGCGAACTCGTCCCCGGCCAGCAGCATCGGCGTGCCCTGCGACAGCAACAGCGTCGCCAGCAGGTTGCGCATCTGGCGCTGCCGCAGCGCCTTGACGTCCGGGTCGTCGGTCGGCCCCTCGACCCCGTGATTCCACGAGATGTTGTGCGAATGGCCGTCCCTGTTGTTCTCGCCGTTGGCCAGATTGTGCTTGTCGTTGTAGGAGACCAGATCGGCCAGGGTGAAGCCGTCATGCGCCGTCACGAAGTTCACGCTGGCCCAGGGGCGCCGGCCGCGCCGGTTGAACAGGTCGGCGCTGGCGGTCATCCGGGTCGCCAGTTCCGGCAGCTTGCCCTCGTCGCCCTTCCAATAGGCGCGCACGGTGTCGCGGAACTTGTCGTTCCATTCGGCCCAGCCCGGCGGGAAGCCGCCGACCTGATAACCGCCGGGCCCGCAATCCCAGGGCTCGGCGATCAGCTTCACCCGCGAGAGCACCGGATCCTGCCGGCAACTGTCGAGGAATCCGCCGCCCTGGTCGAACCCGTGCGGCTCACGCCCCAGGATGGTGGCCAGATCGAAGCGGAAGCCGTCGACGTGCATCTCCGTCACCCAGTAGCGCAGGGAATCGGTGACCATCTGGAGGACACGCGGGTGGCTGAGGTTGACCGTGTTTCCGGTGCCGGTGTCGTTGATGTAATAGCGCGGGTCGGGCGCCAGCCGGTAATAGGAGGCGTTGTCGATCCCCTTGAAGGACAGGGTCGGTCCCAGCTCGTTGCCTTCGGCGGTGTGGTTGTGGACGACGTCGAGGATCACCTCGATTCCGGCCTCGTGGAAACGGGCGACCATCTCCTTGAACTCGTGGATCTTGCCGGTCCCGAGATAGCGCGGGTCGGGCGCGAAGAAGGAGATCGAGTTGTATCCCCAATAGTTGCGCAACCCCTTCTCCAGAAGGTTGCGGTCGTCGAGGAAGGCGTGGACCGGGAGCAGTTCCACCGCCGTCACCCCCAGCGCGCGGATGTAGTCCACCACCTCCGGCACCGCCAGCCCGGCGAAGCTGCCGCGATGCTGCGGCGGCACGGCGGGGTGACGCATGGTGTAGCCCCGGACATGGGCCTCGTAGACGATGGTCCGCTCCCATGGGACCGCCGGTGGACGGTCGCCGCCCCAGGTGAAGGCCGGATCGATCACCACGCATTTCGGCATCCCCGGCGCGCTGTCGCGCCGGTCGAAGGAAAGATCGCCGCGCGCCGCGCCGACGCGGTAGCCGAAATGCGCGTCCGACCAGCGCAGCGGGCCGATCAGATGCTTGGCGTAGGGGTCGAGCAGCAGCTTGTGCGGGTTGAAGCGGTGCCCGGCCCGCGGCTCGTACGGGCCGTGAACCCGGTAGCCGTAGACGGTGCCGGGCCGCGCGTCGGGGAGATAGCCGTGCCAGACTTCGTCGGTGTATTCCGGCAGGACGATCCGCTCCAGCTCCCGCCGGCCTTCCGGATCGAACAGGCACAACTCCACCTTCGTGGCGTTGGCGGAAAACAAGGCGAAGTTGACGCCCAGACCGTCCCAGGTGGCTCCCAACGGGTAAGGTTGGCCCTCCCGAACACGGGACCGGCCGAATGTTGACGGGGCAACGGTGAAACTCTTCAAGACACGCCTCACAAGATTGCCGCACCAAACCCGACCCCGATGGCCTGCCCCTAAAGGAGGGCGGGCATTATGAGAATGGTCATAGTCGCCAAGGGTACTCGCGCCTTCAACGCTTCCGTGCTATAATCGAAGCTGCAAATAGAGCTAATATAATGGAAGGTAAGCACCCGCAGTCGGGATTGTCGATGCGAAATTTCGGATGGTCCGAGGCGTCGCCTCTGCCCCTGGGGCAGTCACGGTAACGCCCAAGCGTTTCGCTGTGTCCACCCTGTGGTCCGTGCTTTTGCCGAGGATATGATTTTGGAAACACCCCTCCCGCCCATTGCCCTCTCCAAGCCATCGCTTGGCGAGGCTTCCGCTGGACGGTCTTGATCCGGTGCTTCCGCCGCCCGCTCCATCCAGTCCGGTGAACGACGCCGGATTTCCGTCCCACGCTTCCGTTGCGCCCGCTTCCCCCATGCCACGCAGTCTCGTCGCCCGTCCAAAGACCGTCCTGGCCAGCGTGATCGTCGCGTTGAGCGTGCTGGGCGCCGTCGCGTGGGGGGCGGTGACCGCGCTCGACTACGACGACACCATCGAGCGGGCGGAGGGGGATTCCCGGCAGGCGGTGGCCCTCCTCGACGGCCACGCACAGGCGATCCTGGAAAACGCCGCCGTCCGGCTGACCCAGGTCGCCGGACGCTTCGAGAGCGGCGGGCTGACCGGCTGGGCGGAGAACGGGCTGGACGAGAGTTTGGCGACGACCGGGCCGAACAGCCTGTCGATCCTCGACGCCAAGGGGGGGATGCGCTTCGGCCCTCCGGTCGCCTTCGACGGCGACGGCTTCGGCGGACTGTCGGTCGGCACCGAGACGGGGCGGCGCAACGCCGTGCTGGTCGCGTCGGGAACATCGGGGGGCGAGCGCGCGATCCTGCTGGTCCGCCGGCTCTACCGGGGCGGCATGGCGTTCGACAAAGCGGTGTTCGACGGCGCCGTGCTGATGGCGGTGCCGGTGACGGCGCTGACGCCGGTGCTGAACGCGTTCGGCGACGGGCTGCAACGCTCGGCGGGGCTGTTCCGTCCGGACGGGACGCGGCTCGCCGGCTTCGGCACCTCCGCGCTCGGCAACCTGCCCGCGTTGACACCCGGCGCCCAGACGGTCGAATCGGAGTGGCGCACCGGCGGAAGCGAGTCCGCTCCGGAGATGTCGATCCTCGGGCTCAAGCGCATGGTCGGCCTGCCCGTGCTGTCCGCCGTCGCCGTGCCGCGCGACGTGGTCCTGGCGCCGTGGCACGTCCGGCTGGAACGCGGGCTGACGGTGGCCGGGGTCGGCTTCCTCGCCCTGCTGGGGTTGTCCTGGATCGGGATGACCAGCCTGCGCCGCGAAGCCGCCGCACGCCGCGACCTGACCGACGCCAAGGCCCGGCTGGAGCAGCGGGTGGAGGAGCGCACCGCCGACCTGCGGGCCGTCAACCAGAAGCTGGTCCGCGCGCTGGACGAGAAGGAGCGCGCCAACCAGGCCAAGGGCCGCTTCCTGTCCGCCGCCAACCACGATCTGCGCCAACCCTTCCAGGCGTTGCGCCTGTTCCACTACCTGCTGATGGAACGTCTGAAGGAGCCGCGCGACCGCTCCATCGCCGAGAAGATGGGGGAGGCTCTCGACGCCGGGGAGAAGCTGCTCCACGCCTTGCTGGAGGTCGCCACCCTCGACGCCGGCGTGGTGCGGCCGGAGGTGGCCGACGTTCCCGTCGCGGCGGTGCTGGACGACGTGGTCGAGGAATTCCGGGCCGCCGCCTTGGAAAAGGGGCTGCAACTGCGCGCCATGCCCTGCGGGCTGACGGTGCGGACCGACCGGGCGATGCTGACACGGATGCTGCGCGATCTGGTGCGCAACGCGGTGGCCTTCACGCCGGCCGGGCGGGTGACCGTGGGTTGTCGGCGGCGCGGACAATGGCTGCGCATCGAGGTGTGGGACACCGGCGCCGGCATCCCCAAGGAGCATCTGGAGAACATCTTCGAGGACTTCGTCCAGCTCGGCAACCCGGAGCGCGACCGGCGCCAGGGGCTGGGGCTGGGGCTGGCCAAGGTGCGGCGCAAGGCCGCCCTGCTGGGGCACGCGATCGAGGTGCGGTCGCGCTTCGGGGCCGGTTCGGTCTTCGCGCTCAGCGTTCCGGTCGCCGCCTTCGGGCGCGGCGCCGCCGGTCCGGTGGCCCAGGACGCGGCGGGCGAGGCGCCGTCCGATGCCGAGCGTTTGGTCCTGGTGGTCGAGGATGATCCCGTCCAGCGCAGCGGCATGCTGCTGCTGCTGGAAAGCTGGGGGCACCGGGTGATGGAGGCCGCCGATGGCGAGGCCGCCGTCGCCTTGGTGGAGAGTGCCGCCGAGAAGCCGGATTTGATCGTGACCGATTTCCGCCTGCCGGGCCGGCTGACCGGCGTGCAGGTGGTGACCCGCGTCGGCGAGATTCTGGACCACCCGATTCCCGGCGTGATCCTGACCGGCGACACCGCCCCCGAACGCATCCGCGAGGCGGTGGCGACCGGCTGCCGGCTGCTGCACAAGCCCTTCACGCCCGACCGGCTGCGCGACGCCCTGACGGCGGTCATCACCGATCGCAACGGGCGGACGCTGCACCGGCAGACGGCTGCCTAGCGACGGTGGCTTAAGATTAAGGGTTCACCCGTATGCGTTAACCGTTTCTGAAGCATGTCAGCGGGAGTCTGTGTGTCCGACAGGAGCGATCTCGCGATGACCCAGACCCGCGCCCTCACCCGTCTCGACCAGACGCAGCTCGACATCGCGGTGCGACGTCACGAGATGTTCCGCAACGCGCGGATCGGCGGGGCCCGCGCCAACCTGTCCTTCTGCGACCTTTCGGGTCTTGATCTGTCGGGCCGCGATCTGGCCCACGCCGACTTCGTCGGCGCCTGCCTGCGCGGCGCCAACCTGTCGGGCGCCAAGCTCGATTGCGCGGCGCTGTTCGCCACCGATCTGCGCCAAGCCAATCTGGAACAGGCCAGCCTGATCAAGGCCGATCTGCGTGGCGCCTGCCTGCGGGGCGCGATCCTGATCGGCGCCAACCTGTTCGCCGCCGATCTGCGCGACGGGTCGCTGGCGGAGAAGGACCGCTCCGGCCATCTGCGCGTGGTGCAGATCGAGGCGATGCCGGCCGAGGCCAGCGGCGCCGATTTGTCGGGCGCCAACCTGACGAACGCCCGGCTGTCCGGCGCGATGGCGATCCACACCGATTTCACCGACGCGGTGATGCGCGGCTGCAAGCTGGTGCGGGCGACCATGCGCGGGGCCAACTTCACCGGCTCCAACATGGAGGGTGCCGATCTGTCGGGCGCCGACCTGCGCGGCGCCTGCCTGCGCGGAGCGGTGCTGACCGGCGCCACCATGACGATGACCGAACTGGCCGACGCCGACGTCGAGGGCGCCCTGACCGACAAGCCGGTCGGCCGGGTGGTGGCGGAACTGGGGCGCAGCCTGGACGAATTGCTGGCCGACCACATCGCCTGGGTCGGGTCGGGCGGCGCGCAAGGCACGGCGCTCGACCTGTCGGGCTTCGACCTGCGCCACGCGCCGTCGCTGGCCCATGCCTGCCTGACCATGCTGCGGGCGGTGGGGGCGACGCTGTACGGCCTGGACCTCACCGGGGTCCAGTTGCAGGCGGCGGTGCTGGAGGACGCGGACCTGCGCGGCGCCATCCTGACCGAGGGCGATCTGCGCGGCGTCAACCTGAAGCGGGCCAAGCTGAACAACACCGACCTGCGCAACACCGACCTGCGCCCGCTGGTCTTCGACGAACACCGGTCCCGCCCCGCCGACCTGTCGGGCGCGCGGCTGCGCTACGCCGACCTCAGCGGATCGAGCCTGCGCGGCGCCAACCTGTCGGGGGCCGACCTGTCCTTCGCCAACCTGATCGGCTGCGACCTGTTCAAGACCGATTTCAGCGCGGCCAAGCTGTTCGGCGCCAAGCTGGAGCGGCGCGCGCTGGCCCAGGGCGCCGTACTGGACGGCGTGGCCGGGCTGAAGCTGTAGGCGCGCCCACTCCAGCCCCCGGCGTCACGCCTTGGCGGTGGCGACCTTGCGGGCCAGCCGGCGCAAGTCCAGCGAGGCACGGTCGGCGATGCGTTGGGCATCGACCAGCACCTGCGCCAGATCGCCGACATCGGGCGCGATCTCGCCCGCCGTGTCGGACATCGCGTCCAGGTCCTGCGCGGTCTTCTCGATCAAGCCGATCACAATGCCCTCCGGGCCGGTGGCGTTTTCGAATCCTGTCACGAGAATCCCCTATAAAAGTAAGGTTGTTTGCAGTGTGTCGCCATCCGCCCCGGCCTGCAACGGTTTCCATGAGTCCCGCCCCGCCGCATCCCCTTGAAACCGCAGTCTTCCAGGCGTAACAGAGAGGAAGGTTTCCCGCGCGAACGCCCAGGGTGCAACATGTCGGACATGGTCGAGGCTTGGGACGCCGCCCTGATGGGCTATCTGGTCGACCGGGAGTTCGACGCGGACAAGATCAACCGTTTTTCCGCCCTGTGCGAAACGGTGCGCCGCGAGGTGGACCGTCCCACCCGCCTCGCCATCGCCGAGCGTCTGCACCGCGATGCGCCCAGCGGCGACACGGTGCGGCTGCATTCGGTGCTGTTCATGCTGACCGGCGATCTCTACCACTACGAGCGGATCCTGCATTACCTGCTGCTGGGCGGCGACAGCGTCGATCCGGCGCTGATGCATTATTCCTATTGGTGCATGTCCCGGCAGCTGTTCCTGGGCGCGGCAACGGGGGACAAGGCCGGAAGCTTCGTCGCCTGCGACCTCTACCGCTTCCACGAGGCGCTGGTCCGTCTGGTGGCGCGGCGCTGGTCGCTGACCCCGCCGGTTGCCGTTCCCGGCGACGGGCCGATCCGCCGGGTGGCGATGGTCACCAACCAGTTCGTCAACGACCGCCACCAGCCGACGCGCGACTGCTTCGACTTCGCCAGCCGCCTGCAGGACGAATTCGGCCTCGACGTGGCGATCATCAACACCAACCTGCTGCCGGCCCGCGTGGAGAACCTGTTCATCCCGCCCATGGTCGCCGAGCTGGTCGAGGAGTTCGACGGCGTCTTCGCGATGGAGATGTTCGGCCGCCGGGTGAAGGTCGCGTCCTTCACCGATCGCGCCTTCTCCCAAGCCAAGCTGTCCGCCATCGTCGAGGCCGTCGACGGCTACAACCCGGACCTGATCGTGTCCTTCGGCGGCTCCAACATCGTGGCCGACCTGTTCGCGGAAACCGGCGCGCGGCCGGTGGTGTGCATCCCCACCACCTCGGGCCTGACCATTTCGCTGGCGCACATCCTGCTGGGCTTCGACGAGCAGGATTACACGGTGTCGATCCCGGATCTGTACCGCGCGCCCTTCGCGCGCCGCTTCCGTCCCTTCACCTTCGGCTACACCCTGCCGCCGACGCGCGGCGACATGGGCGATCCCGGTTTCGGCGACGCGCCCTTCGTCTTCGCCGTGGTCGGCACACGGCTCGACGAGGAGGCGACGCCCGACTTCCTCGCTTTGGTCGACGACGTTCTCGACCGCTGTCCGGGCGCGCTGGTCGCCTTCGCCGGCCGGGCGCCGGCCCTGCCGGGACGGTTGGCGTCCTTGCGCAACGGCGGCCGCACGCGTTGCCTGGGCCATGTCGCCGACATCCGCGCCCTGTACCGCCGCTGCCACGCCTTCCTCAACCCGGGCCGGCAGGGCGGCGGGGGCGGGGCGGGCTACGCCTTGGCCGAGGGGGTGCCGGTGGTCACCTTCGCCTGGGGCGACGCGGCGAGCGTCGCCGGCCCCGCCTTCACCGTTCCCGACCGCGCGGCCTACATCGACCGCGCCGCCGGTCTGTTCGCCGATCCGGACGCGCGCCGCCGGGCCGTTGACGCCGCGCGCGCGCGTTTCGCCGAAATCGGCGATCGCCGCCGTTGCGCCGAACGGCTGCTGGCCTATGGCGAGGAGGCCCGCGCCCTGATACGCGCCGGGCGAGGGAATTAATCTTCCTTCATTCTTCGGTGCGACACTCTCCCGACACGATCCGCCCCGACACGATCCGCAAGAGCGAAGGCCCTCATCCGTGCCGTCCCCCGCCGCCAGCTTCATCATCGACGGCCGCCCCATCGGTCCCGCCCATCCGCCCTACCTGATCGCGGAGATGTCGGGCAACCACAACGGCGAGCTGAACCGGGCCCTGGCGCTGATCGACGCCGCGAAGGCGGCCGGCGCCGACGCGGTGAAGCTCCAGACCTACACGGCCGACACGATCACCATCGACCATGACGGCCCCGGCTTCCGGCTGGAAGGGGGCTTGTGGGCCGGGCGCACCCTGCACGACCTCTATCGCGAGGCCCACACGCCCTGGGAATGGCACGAGCCGCTGTTCGCCCGCGCCCGCGCCCTGGGCCTGACCATCTTCAGCTCGCCCTTCGACGACACGGCGGTGGAGTTGCTGGAACGGCTCGACGCTCCGGCCTTCAAGATCGCTTCCTTCGAGCTGATCGATCATGGCCTGATCCGCCGCGCCGCGCGGTCGGGCAAGCCGCTGATCGTCTCGACCGGTCTGGCGACGCTGGGCGAGGTGGCCGAGGCGGTGGAGGCGGTGGGCGACGCCGCGCCGCTCGCCCTGTTGCATTGCGTCAGCGGCTATCCGACGCCGCCGGAGGACTGCAACCTCCGCACCATCCCCCATCTGGCCGAGATGTTCGGGGTGACCGTCGGCCTGTCCGACCACAGCCAGGGGGTGGCCGTGCCGGTCGCCGCGACGGCGCTGGGCGCCACCATCATCGAAAAGCATTTCACCCTGTCGCGGGCCGAGGGCGGCGTCGACAGCGCCTTCTCACTGGAACCCGCCGAGTTCAAGGCGATGGCCGACTCCGTGCGCGCCGCCTGGGCGGCGCTCGGCCGCGTGCATTACGGGGTGGAGCCGAGCGAGGCCGGTGGACGCAACTACCGCCGCTCGCTCTACGTCGTCGCCGACGTCGCGGCGGGCGAGCCGTTGACCGCCGCGAATCTCCGCTCGATCCGCCCCGGCTTCGGTCTGGAGCCCAAGCATCTCCCGGCGCTGCTCGGCCGGCGCACCGTCCGTCCGCTGGCGCGCGGCACGCCGCTGCGCTGGGACATGCTGGCGGCGGAGGACGACGCGCCATGACCGCCGCCCGGCCCCGGATCGTCGCGATCTCCCAAGCGCGGATGACCTCGACCCGCCTGCCGGGCAAGGTGCTGTTGGAGGCCGCCGGAAAACCGCTGCTGGCCCATCACCTGGAGCGGCTGTCGCGCAGCCCCGGCCTCGACGCCGTGGTGCTGGCGACCACCGTCAACGCCGCCGACGACCCGTTGGCCGAGCGTGCCGCCGCCCTGGGCGTGGCGGTGTTCCGAGGCGACGAGCACGACGTCCTGGGCCGCTTCGCCGGGGCCGCCGCGATGGCCGGCGCTGACCTCGTGGTGCGCGTCACCGCCGATTGCCCGCTGATCGATCCGGATCTGGTCGGCGCCCTGGTTGCCGCCTTCCTCGCTGGACGGCGGGAGACGCCGCCACTCGATTACCTGTCCATCGACAGCGCGCGCTACCCGCGCGGCCTGGACGCCGAAATCCTGACCCGCGCCGCGCTGGACGAGGCCGCCCGCCTCGCCACCGATCCGGCGGAGCGCGAGCACGTCACCCCCTACGTCTACACCCGGCCGGAGCGTTTCCGGCTGGGCGAGGCCCTGCGTCCCGGAACGGAACCGAGCAAGGCCGATCCGGGCGAAACGCACCGCTGGTGCGTCGACGAGGCGGCCGACTACGAACTGGTCCGCCGCATCCTGGAAGCCCTGTACCCCGTCGACCCCCGATTCGGCTGGCGGGATTGTTGCAGGGTTCTGCGCGAGCATCCCGATTGGCTGGACATCAACCGCTCGGTCCGGCAAAAGACGCTCCATTGAGCGACGATACGAAGACGCTAGGAGACAGTTCATGGACCGCAAAGACTTCCTTCTCGCTCTCGACGACGTGCTGGAACTGGATCCCGGCACCCTGACCGGCGCCGAGACGCTGGAATCGCTGGACAGCTGGGATTCCCTGGCGGTCATCAGCTTCATCGCCCTGGTGGACGAGACGATGAACGTCGTCGTCGAGGGCGAGAAGCTGGCGCAGGCCAAGACGGTGGACGACCTGCTGGCCTTGGCCGGCGTGGCGGTCACGGCCTGACATGCCGCGTCCGGCACCGGGCGGGGGGCGTCTGCGCGCGGGCGTGGCCGACATCGCGGGCGGTCCGGCGGCGTATCTGTCGGTCGGATCGGGCGGGATTCCGGTGCTGCTGCTCCACGGCTTCGCCGGGGACCGGCTGACATGGCAATTCAACCTCTCCGCCCTGGCCGCCGACCGCCGGGTTCTCGCGGTCGATCTGCCAGGGCATGGCGGCTCCACCCTCGACGTCGGGGACGGGCGTGTCCTGTCCTTCGCACCCTGGCTGCTCCGCTTCGCCGAGGCTCTTGAAGCGCCCCGCTTTCATGTGGTCGGGCATTCGATGGGGGGGTACATCGGGCGGGAACTGGCGCGGCTGGCGCCGGAGCGTGTCGTTAGCCTGACCCTGCTGGCCAGCGCCGGGTTGGGGACGCCGTTCGATCTCGGTTTCCTGCGGCGGGCCATCGCGCCGGCCGACATCGCCGAGGGGCAAGCCTGCGCCGAACGCCTGTTCGCCCGGCCGTCGCCGCTGACCCTCCGGATTGGCGAGGTTCTCCACGCCCAGGGCGCCGACCCGGCGCGCCGGGCGACCTTGGAGCGCATCGTCGAAGCATCCTTCGCCATCCACGCCGACGGCGGCCCGCCGGTCGATTGGAGCGGCTATCCTATGCCGATCCAGATCCTGTGGGGGCGCGAGGACCGCATCATCCCGCTGCCGCCGACCGAGCGGCTTCCGCCCGGCGCGCCGTTCCGCATCTTCGAGAACAGCGGCCATCTGCCCCACACGGAGGCCGCCAGCCCGGTGACCGCCGCGATCCGCGCCTTCCTGTCCTCCTGCGACGACAACACCTCGGACGACCGATGACCGATTCCATGCTCGCCCTGATCGCCGAGGAACTCGGCCGCATCGCCGCCGACAAGGGCGAGGCCCTGCCGGCGCTGACCCCCGACAGCGTGTTCCTGGACGGTGGCCTGCCCATCGATTCCCTCGATCTGGCGACGCTGCTGGTGGTGCTGGAGCAGCGCACCGGCCAGGATCCCTTCCGGGCCGGCTTCCGCCATTTCACCACTTTGGGCGAGCTGGCGGCGCTCTACGCCGTTCCGGCATGACGGCGGACCGGCCGTCCTGGATCCATCCCGGCTTCCGCCTGATCGACGGGGAGGGCACGTTCGGCTGGAGCGAACTGGCCGCGCTGCCGATTCCGGCGGGTGGGGTGGTCTTCGGAAACCGGGTCTCCACGGTGGTCGCCGCACTGGCGGCAGCGCAGCGCGACGACACCCCTCTTCGGCTCGCGCGGCACGGTGAGGCTTCAATGGATCCATCGGCCCGAACAGGCTTTTCGGTGACACTGGAAAGCTCGGGCACCACCGGAACTCCGAAGAGAATAACACATAATTTCAACCGCTTGTCGGATCGTCTTAAAGGGTTGTCTGACGTTGGCGCGCGTTGGTTATTGACCTATGAGCCGGCGGCTTTCGCCGGTCTCCAGGTGATTCTGACAGCCGCCGCCGCCGGAGCTCTGCTGGTCTCGGTCCCCGGCGGCGGGGTCGCGGAACTGGTTCGGGCGTCCCGGCAGCACGCCGTGACCCATGTCAGCGGAACGCCCAGCTTCTGGCGCGGCTTTCTGATGGCGGCCGGCGACGCGGTGCCGCCGCTGCGCTCGGTCACGCTGGGCGGCGAGGCGGCGGACCAGCCCCTGCTCGACCGGCTGCGGCAGACCTTTCCGGAGGCGCGGCTGCGTCACATCTACGCCTCGACCGAGGCGGGCGCCCTGTTCGCCGTCGCCGATGGGCGGGCCGGATTCCCGGCCGAATGGCTGTCCGAGGGGCGGGACGGAGTCGCCCTGCGAATCCGCGATGGGGTGCTGGAGGTGCGCAGCCCGCGCGCCATGCTCGCCGCGCCTGGCACGGGGGATGGCTGGCTCGACACCGGCGACCTTGTGGAGGTGGCGGGCGACCGCGTGCTCTTCGCCGGCCGTCGCGACGGGCTGGTCAACGTCGGCGGCGTCAAGGTGTCGCCGGAAGCGGTGGAGCAGCGGCTGCTCGCCGTGCCGGGCGTGGCCGACGCGGCGGTCGTCCCGGTCGCCAACCCGATCACCGGCTTCCTGCTGACCGCCACCGTGGTGCCGGCGCCGGGGGGCGACGAGGCGGCTCTGCGCGCCGCGCTGCGCGCCGCCACCGCCGACCTTGTCCCCGCCGCCCGACCGCGCGTGCTGACGCTGGCCGCCCATATCCCATTGGGCGCGACGGGCAAGAAGAGCCGAAAGGGATTGCCATGACACACCCCGCCTCCCCAACGCCCCCGGCGGTCAAGCGCCACGTCGTGGTCACCGGCGGCAGCCGGGGCCTCGGCCTCGGGCTGGTCGCGGCGCTTCTGGCGGACGGCTATCGCGTCTCCACCTGCAGCCGCGCGCCCTCCGACGCGCTGGAACGACTGGCCGGTCCCGACCTGTTCTGGCAAGCCTGCCGCATCGGCGACGGCGACGACGTCCGCGCCTTCTTCGACGCCGCGGTCGCCTGGGGTGGAAACGCGCCGCTCTGGGGTCTCGTCAACAACGCCGGCATCGCGCGGGAGGGGGTGCTCGCCACCTTCCCCGACATTGACGCCGCCGACGTGATCCAGACCAACCTGACCGGCGCCATCCAGACCGCGCGGGCCTTCCTGCGCGCCAAGTTGACGCGGCGAGGGCCGGGGCAGGGCGGCGGGCGGATCGTCAACATCTCCTCCATCATCGGGCAGCGCGGCTATGTCGGGCTGGCGGCCTACTCCGCCTCCAAGGCCGGGTTGGACGGGCTGACCCGCGCCCTGGCGCGCGAGGTCGGGCGGCTGGGCGTCACGGTCAACTCGGTCGCCCCCGGCTATCTCACGACGGAGATGTCGGTGGCCCTGTCGGCCGGGCAACGCGAGCAGATCGTGCGGCGGACCCCGCTGGGCCGACTGGGCGACGTCGCCGACGTGGTGCCGGTGGTGCGGTTCCTGCTGGGTGAGGGTGGCGGCTACATCACCGGCCAGACCATCACGGTGGACGGCGGTATCGGCTGCTGATACCCGTCGGACCGGACGGAGGGGGAATAAGCATGGTCGCCAGCGTTCTCGACGGCGTCGCCCTGCGAGGGGTGGTCGGCTGCGTTCCCGAACGGCGGGAGACGGTCGCCGATCTCGCCCTGCGTTTCGGCGAGGATGCCGCCGCCCGGATCGCCAAGGCGACCGGCATCGAGGCCCGGCACCTCGTCGATCCGGACCAGTGCACCAGCGACCTCGCCGAGGCGGCGGCCCATCGCCTGCTCGACGGGTTGGGGTGGGAGCCGTCGTCGGTCGATCTGCTGGTGCTGGTCACCCAGACCCACGACCATGTGCTGCCCGGCAGCGGCGCGCTGCTGCATCATCGGCTGGGCCTGCGCAAGGGGGCGGCCGTGCTCGACCTGACGCAGGGCTGCTCGGGTTTCGTCTATGGGCTGTGGACGGCCTCGGCCTTGCTGAAGTCGGCGGGGCACCGCGCCCTGCTGATCGTCGGCGACACCACCTCCCGCCTGATCGACCCGTCCGACCGCGCCGTCGCCCCGCTGTTCGGGGACGGTGCCGCCGCCGTGGCGCTGGAGACGGCGGCGGACGCCGGCCCCATGGTCTTCGATCTTGGCAGCGACGGGGCGGGCGCGCCCTATCTGACGGCGGCCGGCGGGGCGATGCGCCATCCCGGCACCCCCGCCCGCCTGTTCATGGACGGAACCCAGGTCTTCGCCTTCACCCTGCGCGAGGTTCCGGCCAGCGTTCGCGCCGCACTGGACGGCGCGGGCTGGAGCATGGCGGAGGTCGATCACCTCGTCCTGCACCAGGCCAACGCCCAGATGATCCGCCATCTGGCCCAGAAGCTGGGCGCCACCCCCGAGCAGACCGTGCTGGCCCTTTCGGGGCTTGGCAACACCAGTTCGGCCTCGATCCCGCTGGCCCTGACCGAAGCCCTGGCCGCGCCGCTGATGGCGGAACGCCGCCGACTGCTGCTGTCGGGCTTCGGCGTTGGCTGGTCCTGGGGCAGCGTGGCGCTGTCCGCCGGGCCGCTGACACTGTGCGCGACGGTTGTCCTGCCCGGCAGGAAATACCCGGCAAATTCTGCCGCCTCGGCAAGGACTGCCGGCGATCCGGCAAATTCTGCCGAGAGATAGGCAAAATTTTCCTATCTCTTTTTTGCCGCCCGGCAGCGTTTACCGGGGAAACCCGGCAATTTCGATCTGGCCCACCTCTTGCTTACCACCTTTGCGGGGGAATTAGTCCCCCTTCGTCCAGCCGCCCTTTGCCGGGGCACGGACGGATGACGATCCTCCAAAGGAGTGACCATTATGGCAAACGAAGTCTCCCTGAGCTCCTCAATGCGCACGAACCTTCTGCAGTTGCAGAACGTGCAGGACCAGGTTGCGAAAAAGCAGAACATTCTCTCCACCGGCAACAAGATCAACACCGCCCTCGACGGTCCGACCGCCTTCTTCGCGGCCAAGGGCCTGACCCAGCGCGCCGGCGACCTTTCGTCGCTGAAGGACGCGATGGGCCAGTCGATCAGCACCATCAAGGCGGCCGACAAGGGCCTGACCTCGATCGACAGCATGATCGACCAGGCCAAGGGCCTGACCACCGCCGCCTACGCCGCGCTCGGCACCGACGCCGCGTCGGTCGCCACCCGCAAGTCACTGGCCGGCCAGTTCAACGCCCTGCGCACGCAGATCGACAAGCTCGCCGGAGACAGCTCCTTCGGCGGCAAGAATCTGATCGGCGGCAACGGGATGGAGATGAACAGCACCAGCGCGTCGCGTCAGGCTGTCAACACCATCGCGGGCGTCGACAACGCCCGCGTCACCAACGTGACCTCGGCCGACACCTACTCGATCCGCTTCAAGGGCGACGGCTCGGTCGAGGGTGCGGTCAGCGACATCTCCAAGGCCGAGACGGCGCACGGCCTGACCGGCCTGAAGCTGTCGGGCACGATGTCCACCACCGCCGGCAACTTCTCCGACGTGCAGATCGAAGTGCGCGGCGCCACGGGCCGCGAGCGTTCCTTCATCGTGTCGGACGGCACGGAAAGCCGGACGGTCAGCTACTTCGACAACAACCAGTCGATCTCGACCGGTCTGACGACGGCGGCGACCTCGGGCACGGCGCAGGTCTCGACCGTCACGGTCGGCAGCGGCACCATCGAAGCCGGCGACATCTTCTCGATCACGGTCGAGGGGCAGACCTTCAGCTACACCGCGACCTCGGCGGACGTGGCGATCGGTCAGAACGGCAAGGCGAACATCGCCACGAAGCTCAGCGCGTCGATCAGCACGGCACTTGGCGCCAGCGGCCGTCTGCAGGGCAAGGATCTCGCCACGATCTCGGTCAGCGCGAACGGCACCATCACCCTGACCGGCGCCACCTCCTCGGGCGCCGCCCGCGAGGTGACGCTGTCGGCCAACACGACCAACGCGTTGACCAAGCACATCTCGGAAAGCTTCGCCTCGGGCACGGTGGTGTCCTTCACCGTCGACCGCACGCTGCTGGAAGGGGCCAACAACTCGGGCAACGGCATCTCGTCCATCGAGAAGAAGGTCGACATCCAGGTCCAGGTCACCAACCTGAACGGTGCCCAGATCACCCGCGACGGCATGGCGAATCGTGGCGAGGGCAAGCTGTCCAACGGCGAGCAATCCTTCGGCTTCGACAGCGGCACGGTGCGTTTCGAGCTGGACCAGAAGACCGTCAAGCTGGCGGCCTCGGCGAACTGCGCGGCGAACCTCATCACCAAGCAGACCTCCGACGCCAACTCGTCGAACGACCTGACGGTGCAGTTGAACGAGAAGAACACCAATTCGATCACGGTGTCGGCGTTCAACCTGACCTCCAGCGGCCAAGGCCTGAAGCTGGACGAGGCGCAGAACGACTGGACCGACCGCTCCGACATCGACGCGGCGGTCGCTGGTCTCGACAACGCCAAGGCGACGATCCGTTCGGCGTCGCAGGGCCTGTCCACCAACCTGAACATCATCACGACCCGCGAAAACTTCACCAAGGAGTTCAGCGACGTGCTGACGGAAGGCGCCAGCAAGCTGACGCTGGCCGACCAGAACGAGGAAGGTGCCAACCTGCTGATGCTGCAGACCCGGCAGCAGCTCGGCACCATCGCCCTCTCGCTGGCCAACCAGTCGCAGCAGTCGATCCTGCGCCTGTTCTAAGGCGTGGAGTTCGGGTAGGATGAACCCGGCGGGCGGCGGCTTCCAAGCCGCCGCCCGTTTCTTTTTTGGGTTGTGCCCGGCCGGCATCCGCCGGTCGCGCGGCACCGAAACGCACCGGGTCCGTACCTCATGCCGCTCAAGTTCGTCCTTCGCCCGAACGAAAAAGTCATCATCAACGGCGCCGTCATTGGTGCCGGGGATCGTCCGGGTTCATTTTTTCTTTACAACACCGCCAATTTCCTGCGCGGTCGTGAGGTTTTGAAAGAAGAGCAGATCGATTGCATCGAGAAAAAGCTCTATTTCGTCATTCAGCTCGTCTACATCTTCCCGGAAGATACGGAGCTGAATCTTCAGAGATTCTCCTCGATCCTCGAAGAGACGCGTGCGGCGCGACCAGACGCCGTCAAGGCTTTGGGTGAGATCGAGCAGTTGGTCATTGCTCGAAACTACTACCGTGCATTGAAAATCTGCCGGAAGATGTTCAAGGGCGGTGTCGAGGTGCCCGACGACGCCGTGTCCGCCGAATCGGAATCGTGAGGCGACTGACCGGAGGGGACCGGGTGGGATCCCGCGACGCATGATGGACACCGCCGCTCTTCTGGACGCCGCTCTGAGCCAGCATCGCGCCGGCCATCTCGACAAGGCCTGCGCGCTCTATGACCGGGTGCTCTCCTGCACGCCTGGTCACGCCGACGCCCTGCATTTGTCGGGATTGGCCGCGCATCAGGCCGGCAACTCGACCTTGGGATTGCGGCGGATACGGGCGGCCCTGTCGGTCCAGCCGGAGTTTCCGGTCGCCCAGAACAGCTTGGGCAGCGTGCTGGCCGATCTCGGGCGGAGCGCCGAGGCGATTGACGCCTTCGCCATCGCCATTGCGCAGAACGGGGGGTATGCCGAAGCCCATGGCAACCTGGGCACGGTTCTCCAGTCGCTCGGGCGCCTGGAGAATGCCGAGATGTCCTACAGACGCGCCGCCACGTTGGATCCAGGCAACGCCGGCCCACGCGTCAATCTTGGTGTCTTCTACCGGGAGACCGGCCGCATCGCTCCTGCCGCGCATTGGTTTCACGAGGCGGTAAAGGTCAATCCGGGGCATGCGGCGGCATGGCACCACTTGGCCATCTGCCTGCACGCCCTGCGGCACCCCGACGCCGAAGCCTGCCTCCGGCGCGCTCTCGGCGACACGCCGGCGGATGCGGAACTGGCGAGCCGTCTCGCCACGCTGCTGGCCGAACAAAGGCGCCACGCCGAAGCCGAAACGGTGCTGGGGCCGGCGGTCGCGGCATTCCCCGAGAACGCCGAACTGCGCTTCGCCTTGGGCAACGCGCTGTATGGGCAGGGCCGTCTCGACGCCGCCGTGGCCCACTACCGGGAAGCGCTGACGCTTGCGCCCGGTCTGCCGGGAGCTTGCAACAACCTGGGTGTGGTCCTGCTCGATCTCGGTGAGCACGCGGCGGCGTTGCCGGTTCTGCGCCTTGCGGTGATGCTGCAACCTGCCGACGCGCTGCTCTGGAACAACCTCGGCACGGCGCTGGACGGTGGACGGCGGTTGGAGGCGGCGGACGTCTACGCCCGTGCCTTGCGGCTTCGCCCGGATTACGGCAAGGCGTTGAACAATCTGGGCAACGTTTGGAAAGCCTGGAAGCGGCCGGACCGCGCCGAAGCCCTGCGTCGGAAGGCCGTGGCCGCCCAGCCGGACCATGGGGAAGCCTATGCGAACCTTGCCGCCCTCCGCGAGGCGGACGACGACATGGCCGGGGCCGAGCGGCTGTACCGGCGCGGTTTGCGGCTCGATCCGCGCAACGCGTCGGCCTTGACCGGCTATGGCCTCGTTCTTCAGGTGCAGGGCCGGATGACGGAAGCCGAGGCGGCGCATCGCAAGGCGCTGTCCATCGACAACCGCAACGCCGAGGCGCACGCCAACCTCGGGATGATGCTGTGGCAGGAAGGCGCCGATGCGGACACCGCCGAAGCCATCCTGTCCCATGCCATCGACCTGGATTCCGAACTGGCCCCAGCACGTCTGAACCGGGGAATGATCCGCCTGACACGGGGTGACCTGACACCCGGCTGGGAGGATTACCGGTGGCGCTTGCGGGCAAAGGGCTACAACGACCGTCCCATCGCCGTTCCGTTGTGGGCCGGCGAGGATCTGGCTGGCCGCCGCCTGATGGTCTGGCGGGAGCAGGGGGTGGGCGACGAAATCCTGTTCGCGTCCTGCTGGCCCGATCTGATCCGTCGGGCCGGCCATCTGGTGATCGAATGCGACGGCCGGCTGGTTCCTCTGTTCGCCCGTTCCTTTCCGCAAGCGACGGTCCGGGCGCAGACGATCGGGGCGGATGGACGGGAAACCATCGATCCACCGGATGTGGACGCGCATGTGCCGGCGGGGGACGTGCCGCGTCTGTTGCGTGGCGAATTGACGTCGTTCGGCCAACAATCGTCCTGGCTGGTGCCGGATCCCGCGCTGGTGACCATGTGGCGTGACCGGGTGGCGGCGCTGGGATCGGGGCTGAAGGTGGGGATCGGTTGGCGCAGCCAGCTTGTCACCACGCAGCGCAAGGCGGCCTACACCTCCCTGGACCAATGGGGTGCGATCTTCGCGGTGCCAGGGGTTGTGTTTGTCAATCTCCAGTACGGCGAGTGCGCACAGGAGTTGGACGACGCGGAAGCGCGGTTCGGGGTGCGGATCCACCGTTGGGCCGACCTGGACCTGAAGGACGATTTCGACGGAGCGGCGGCGTTGACGGCCAACCTGGATCTGGTGATCTCCCCGGCGATGTCGGCGGGCGAGCTGGCCGGGGCGCTGGGGGTGCCGGTGTGGCGCTTCGGCGGCCGGGACTGGACCCAACTGGGCACGGGCGTCCGGCCCTGGTTCCCGTCGATGCGGCTGTTCCAGCCCCGCCCCGGCGAGACGCTGGAGGATGCGCTGGTCGCCATGGCCAGGGCGTTGGCGGCCTTGCGGCCGGACCGGCCGGTTTCGCCAAGCCTGCGTGAGGATGCGGAGAAGCGAACGGCGGAAGCCATCGCGCTCTACCGCGAAGGCGACGCGGCCGCGGCCGAGAGGCTGGCGCGGTCGGTGCTGGAGCAGGCGCCCGACGATGGCGTCGCCCTGCATCTGGCGGCTGTCCTGACGGCGCGGCGCGGCGATGACGAGGATGCCGCAATCCTGTTCGGACTGGCGGTGCGCGCCGATTCCACCAACGCGGCTGCTCATGCCGGACAGGCCGAGGCGCTGCAACGGCTTGGGCGCCATGAGGAGGCCGAAGCCGCCCAGCGCCGCGCCATCGCCGCGCAACCGGATGCGGCCGGGCATTGGGTGAACCGGACGGCCCTGTTGCGCTCCCTGGGCCGGAGCACCGAGGCGGCGGGGACCATCCTTCACGCCATCCGGCTGCGCCCCGATCTGGCCCTTGCCCACAACCACCGTGGTGAGTTGGCGGAAGACCGGATGGTGGCGGTGGCCTGCTACCGCCGGGCGGTGGCGTTGGAGCCGGCGGCGGCGAACACATTCAGCAATCTGGGCGGCGCGCTGCACGCGTTGGAACGCTTCGCGGAGGCCGAGCGCGCGCTGGGCCGGGCAGTGCGGTCGGCGCCGGACCTCGCCATTGCCTGGACCAACCGGGGCAACGCGTTGAGCGCCCTCGGCCGGTTGGCGGAGGCGGAAGCCTGTCACCGCACCGCCATCGGGCGGCGCCCGGAGTTGGCGGAGGCCCACGCCAACCTTGCCTTCCTGCTGCAACGGAGCAACCGCCGGGACGAGGCGCTCGACGCTTACCGCCAAGCGCTGGAGGCCGATCCCAAACACGCGCAGGCGCATTACAACTTGGCGCTGCTGCTGCTGGAGGAGGGCACGCTTCGCGTCGGATGGGGCGAGCATGAATGGCGTTTCGGCGTCCCGCAGTTTCGCGGGCAGCGCCGCCGGTTGGCCGCCCGCGCGTGGCGGGGCGAGAACATCGCCGCGTCGCGGCTGCTGGTGTGGCGGGAGCAGGGGGTCGGCGACGAGATCCTGTTCGCGTCCTGCTACGGCGAGGCAATGAAGCGGGCAGGGCATCTGGTGATCGAGTGTGACCGCCGGCTGATGCCTCTGTTCGCGCGCTCCTTTCCCGGCACCACCGTGCGCGCCGAAACCATGGAACCGCGCGACGTCGATGTGCAGATCGCCGCCGGAAGCCTGCCGCGCCTGCTGCGTCCCGACCTCAAGCGCTTCCCGGAGCGTCCATCCTGGCTGGTTCCCGATCCGGCGCGGGTGTCGTCGTGGCGCGCGCGGCTGGCCGTGTTGGGGCCAGGGCTGAAAATCGGGATCGGCTGGCGCAGCCAACTGATGACCGGAGGGCGCAGCGCCGCCTACACCTCCCTGGACCAATGGGGTGCGATCTTCGCGGTGCCGGGGGTTGTGTTCGTCAATCTCCAGTACGGCGAGTGCGCACAGGAGTTGGACGACGCGGAAGCGCGGTTCGGGGTGCGGATCCACCGCTGGGCCGACCTGGACCTGAAGGACGATTTCGACGGCGCGGCGGCGTTGACGGCCAACCTGGATCTGGTGATCTCCCCGGCGATGTCGGCGGGCGAGTTGGCCGGGGCGCTGGGGGTGCCGGTGTGGCGCTTCGGCGGCCGGGACTGGACCCAACTGGGCACGGGCGTGCGCCCCTGGTTCCCGTCGATGCGGCTGTTCCAGCCCCGCCCCGGCGAGACGCTGGAGGACGCGCTGAGGCATGTCGCGCGGGCGTTGCGGATGGCCGGCGCGCAGCCAGCGTTATCGCTATCGCCCACGTCGCCGCCCGAGGATGTGGACCGCCTTTTGGAAGCGTCCGCCGACGCCCACCGCGCCGGGCGCCTGGAAGAGGCGGCCGAGGGGTATGGGCGGGTGCTCGACCGGCGCCCACGGGATCCGGTAGCGCTCCACCTGTCGGGGTTGCTTGCCCATCAGACCGGAAGCTCGGCGCAGGGCGAGCCATGCATCGCCGCCGCCCTGGCCGTGGCGCCGCTTTATGCGACGGCGCATATAAGTTTGGGAAATGTCCGCTTGGCGCTGGGGCGTCCGGGGGATGCGATGGCCGCGTTCCAGGCCGCCTTGGCGGTGCAGCCGGCCGAGCCGGCGGCGCTCAGCAACCTCGGCAACGCGCTGGACGCCCTGCACGAACCGGAACGAGCCGAACGTGCGCATCGCTGGGCCATCCACGCCGACCCGGCCCTGGCCGAGGCGCATGACAATCACGGGGCGGTGCTGTCGCGCCTGGGCCGCCCGGCGGAAGCCGACGCCGCGCACCGCCACGCCCTGACGCGGATGCCCGGTCTGGTGTCGGGCTGGATGAACCGGTCTGTGGCGTTGCGCCGCCTGGGGCGATTGGACGCCGCCGACCGGAACGGGCAGGTGGCGTTGGCGCTCGACCCGGCTTTGGCCGACGCCATGGCGAACCGTGGCCGGCTGCTGCGTGAGTTGGGCCGCTTCGACGCGGCGTTGCGCTGGTGCGACCGTGCCCTGGCGGTGTCGCCGGGCCTGCCGGGCGCCGCGTTCAATGGCGGGATCCTGCGGCTGATGCGCGGGATGCTGGAGGTGGGGTGGGACGGCTACGACCGGCGTTTCGACACGCATGACGTCGGCGGGGCGGCCCGGCTGCCGGGGGTGCCGGTCTGGACGGGCGACGATCCCGCCGGGCGACGCGTCCTGGTCTGGCGCGAGCAGGGCATCGGCGATGAGATGATGTTCGCTGGCTGCCTGCCCGACCTGATCGCGCGGGCCGGTCATGTGGTGGTCGAATGCGACCGCCGTCTGGTTCCCTTGTACGCCCGCTCCTTTCCGCAGGCGACGGTGCGCCCGGCGCCCGGCCAGCCCGACACGCCGGCCGAGGGTGTCGATTGCCACGTCGCCGCCGGGTCGCTGCCGCGTTTCCTGCGCCGCTCGCTGGCCGATTTCAGCCCCGAGCCCGGCTGCCTGCGCGCCGACGGCGGGGCGGTCGCGGCTTGGCGGCGGCGGGTAGCCGCGTTGGGTTCCGGGCTGGCGGTGGGGGTCGCGTGGCGGAGCGGCCAACTCGATCCCGACCGCATGCCCGACTACACCCGGCTGGAGGATTGGGGGCCGGTCCTCGCGGTGCCCGGTGTCGTCTTCGTGAACCTGCAATACGGTGATTGCGCGGAGGAACTGGCGGCGGCGCAGCGGCGTTTCGGTGTGGCGCCGCACGCCTTCGCGGATCTCGACCTGAGGAACGATCTGGACGGCGGCTCGGCGCTGACGTCGGCCCTGGATCTGGTGATCGCGCCGGCGACCTCGACCGGGGAATTGGCGGGCGCGCTGGGCGTGCCGGTCTGGCGGCTGGGGCGACGCGGCGACTGGACGGGGCTGGGCACTGGGGTGCGCCCCTGGTTCCCGTCGATGCGGGTGTTTCCGACGCGGGACGGAGAACAGGTCGCCGACCTGTTGCCGGCGGTTGCAGGCGTGTTGCGCCGCTTGTCGCAGCAGCGTTCATAATCGATAAGGATGCTAAAAAAGCCGGGAAGAGGGATTGCCTCCGCCCGGCTTTGTTTAAAGCGCTTTAATGTGGGGAGTTCAATTGATCCGGCTTTTCGTCAGTCGATCGATTTCTTCCTTGATGTGCAGCTTTTCAAGCTTGAGGCGCTTGACCGCGCCCTCATCCGGCCAGGATCTCTTTTCTTCATCAAGGATGGCACGGTCAAGGCGCAAGTGCTTTTCTTGCAAGGAAACAACACGAGCATCGGTGTGCATGTTCTGCTCTCCGTTTGATCGAACCGTGTCCCGTCCCAGTATGACGGGCTGGTGACAACAGTGTTGACCGATCCATTCCGCCGAACAACCCTAATCTTGCGTCTTATGCGGTCAGAACGTATGAAAAACTGCCTCAATCGATCGGGCATGTGACATTGCGTCGCACAAAGGAGAGGTTGCCACCTCTTCGCGCAGACCCATGCGGATGGTTGCGAGTTGTTGGTAATCCTCGGCTAAAGTCTTAGCCTTCACGACATAGTCCTCTTCCGAAGCCGCCACCCAGCCCGGCCGTCCCAGGGTGTGCAGCAGCGAGGCGGTCATCCGGCCGATGAAGCGTTCCCCGGCCAGGGTCACCACCGGCACCCCCATCGACAGAGCGTCGACGCTGGTCAGGCACCCGCCATAGGGGAACGGGTCCAGGGCGATGTCAACCCGCTCGTGCAGGCGCAGATGCTCCGCATGGCTGGCAACGGGTGGGACGAGATCCAGCCGGTCGCCGCCGACGCCGTGCCGGGCGAAGGCGTCGGCCATGCGGGCGCGCCCGTCGTCCCCGGCCAGCCCGGCTCCCCTTGACTTCAGCATCAACCGCGAACCGGGAACCGCGTGCAGGACCGCCGACCACAGGGCGACGACCCGCTCGTTGATCTTGGCGTCCAGGTTGAAGGAGCCGAAGGTCACGCACCCGCGCGTGACGCAAGGGGGCGGGGTTGGCGGCAGGGGGCGTGGCGGGTCGAACAGGAAGAAATGGGGCAGGCGCACCAGCCGCTCGGTGAAGATCTCCGTGCTGTCCTCCGGGTGCAGCACTGGGTCGGTCAGCCACAGATCCATCGCGTCGACGCCGGTGGCGTGCATGCCGTGGTAGCTGACCTGGAGCGGCGCCGCGCGGCGCGTGAACAGCCCCATGCGCTGCCCGCCGGTGTGGCCGATCAGGCAGACCAAGACATCGACCCCGTCGGCGCGGACACGCTCGGCCAGCGCGTCGTCGCTCATCCCCCGCGTGTCGCACCAGCCCTCGGCGAGGCGGCGCAGGCCGGACAGCTCCGGGGCCGCGTAGGGTACGTCGCCATAGACCAGCGGCACGGCACGGGACCGGTCATGCGCCCGCAGCAGTGGCCCGATCTGGTCGAGCAGCCGGTTTCCCGGATGCAGATAGCTCGACACGTAGCCGACGCGGAGCGGACGCCCTCCGATCGCGGGAGCGGCGAGCGCCGGATGGGGCAGTGTTTTCCCGAACCGGTCGCGCCAGCCGGTGATCTCATCGGCCAGCGCGTCGTTGCCGAGATCGGGCAGCAGCAGGGCCGTCGTCAGCCGCGCGCTGTGAATCCAGGGGGCGTCGCTGAGCCGGGTGGCGATGCGCAGACCGACCATGGCCTCGGCGATGGCGCCCAGGTTCTTGGCGGACAAGGCCCCGTTGTAGTGCCCGGCGAGGCTGGCCGGGTCGAGTGCGACGGTGCGGCGGTAGGCGGCCCGTGCCGCCTCGAAGCGGCCGAGTTCGAACAGGGTGAGCGCCAGCGCGTCCTGCGCCTCGAAAAACGTGTCCTGCGCCTCGCGGGCGGTGGGGGCGAGACGCAGCGCGCGGTCCAGCGCCTCAAGGGCCGCCTCCTTCCGCCCTTCCGCCCGACGGGCGTTGCCGAGAACGAGCAGGGCGCCGAACAGATCCCGCCGCGCGTCCGCGCGTCCGAGGTGGAGACAGGCGGCCCAGGAGAACCACCGCGCGGCCTCCTCGTGTCGGGCGGTGTCCCGCGCGGTCACGGCCAGATTGTGCAGCGCCTCGCCATGGTCGGGGCGCAGGGCCAGCGCCCGCCGGTACCAGCGCATGGCCTCGTCGACCACCCCCCGCCCATGCAGCAGCGCCGCCAGCCGGGCCGGGACCGCACCGGCCAGCGGGTCGAGATCGGCGGCGCGGCGCAGCGCCGACACCGCCCTGTCCGGCCAGCCGGCGGCGTCCAGCGCCACCCCCCAGTGATAGAAGGTCGCGGCGTTTCCCCCGCTCAGCGCCGCCCGGCCGAAGCCGGCCGCAGACCCGGCGGGGTCGCCGCGCTCGCGCTCGGCATGGCCCAGTCCCTCCTGCGCCTCCACCAGCGCCGGGCGCAGGGCGACGGCGTGGCGGAAGCGTCGGATGGCGGCGTCCGGCCGCCCCAGCGCGCGCAGCACCTTGCCGTGGTTGGTGTGCGGCTCGGCGGCCAGCGGGTCGGCGGCGGTCGCCCGCCCCAGCAGCCCGTCGGCCTCCTCCAGCCGCCCGAGCTGGGCGATCAGCAGCCCGCACAGGTGCAGCGCCTGCGGGTTCTCCGGATCGGCGTCGAGGATGCGTCGGTACAGTTCCTCCGCCTCCGCGTAGCGTCCGGTCTGGTGCAGGTCGAGCGCGATGGAGAGGGCTTCGGCGATGGTCGCCATGGGGCGGGGCCTTATACGGACAGGGCGGCGAGGGCGCGGATTGCATGGGTGACGGCGTCCGCCAGCCCCTCGCCGGGGCGGGGCTGGATCAGCCGCATCGACGGGAACCAGGGGCGCACGCCCGCGCCCAGCTGGGTCCAGTCCCGCGTGCCCAGGCGCCAGACCGGCACCCCCAGCGCCCCGGCCAGTTCGCCCGCCGCCGTGGCTGGCGAGAGGACGAGGTCCAGATTCGCCATCAGCGCGGCCACCCCCTCGAAATCGTCCTTCAGGTTCAGGTCGTCCCAGCGGTGCAGGCGTCGTCCGTCCTGTCCGACGCCGGCCCGCCCAACGCCGGCGTGCTCGACGGCGGCCAGTTCGGCGGCGCAATCGCCGTATTGCAGGTTGACCGTCACCACGCCGGGAAGGTCGAGCAACGCCCGCCAATCCGCCAAGGTGGTGTAGGCGCCCTGGCGTTGCGCGGTGACGATCTGGCTGCGCCAAGCGAGGCCGACCCTCAGCCCCGGCCCCAGCGCCGCCAGCCGATCCCGCCACAGCGCCACCCGCGCCGGATCCGGCGTCAGGCAGGCGGCGCGCCGGGGGAAATCGCCCAGCTTGGTGCGGAAAAGGGCGGGCAGGGCGCCGGCGGCGGCCTGGAGGTCGCAGTCGGGCGGATCGACCGTTTCGCGGCCCTGGGCATCGACGCTCTCGGCCCGCACCGCGACGTGGGGGAAGGAGCGGGCGAACAAGCTGACCAGCCGCCGGTCGCACTCCACCGTCACCGGCCCGTCCAGCCCCTCCAGCGCGTCGAAGCAGGAGGCGAAGAGGATCTCGTCGCCGACGCCTTGCTCGCTCCACACCAGCAGGCGCCGGCCGGTCAGGGCCTCGCCCCGCCATTCCGGCCGGGGGATGCGGCGGGCGCGCTGCAACTGGCGGGCGGAGAAGCGCCGCCCGTAGCCGGCCCACCCCGCCGCGATGTCGCCGTCGGCCAAGGAGAGCAGCCCGAGATTCCAGGCGGCCAGCGCGAACCCCGGATCCAGCCGCAGGGCGCGCCGTAGATGGGGAGCCGTGTCCTCCGGACGTCCGGCGAGATTGGCCATGGTGGCGAGGTTGTTGTGGGCGTCCGGCACGTCGGGACGCAGGGCCACCGCGCGTCGGTAATGGGCGGTCGCTTCGGGATAGCGCCCCTCCAGCTCAAGGGCATGGCCCAGATTGGTGTGGGGCGCCGGGTTCTCCGGGGCCAGCGCGATGGAGCGGCGGTGCAGCCGCTGGGCGTCGGCGCCCTGTTTCCCCTTCTGCCGGTTGAGGCCCAGATGGGTCAGCGCCTCCGGAAAATCGGGGCGCAACGCCAAGGCGCGGGTGAAGGCATGACCGGCGGCCCCGGTCCGGTCCTCCGCCTCGTGGATCAGACCCAGATGGTTCCAGGCGGTGGGGAAGTCGGGTTCGCGGCGCAGCGCGTCGGCGATCAACCGTTCGGCGTCGGCTTGGTGACCGCATTGGTGATACAGCAGGCCCAGCAGGTGCAGGGCGTCGGCGTGGTTCGGGTCGGCCTCGATCACCGCGCGGTAAGCGGTCTCGGCCTCGTCCAGCCGGCCGGCGCGGTGGTGGGAAAGGGCGCCGGACAGCAGGGATTCGGTGTCGGGGCGAGGGGGGCGAACCGCATCCCGCGCCACGTTGCCGGTCGCCCGCAGCGCCCGCGCGATCTGCCCCAGCGCATCCTCCAGCGTCTCGCCGGGGCGGGGCTGGAACAGGCGCATCGACGGGAACCAGGGCCGGACGCCCGTGCCCAGCTGGGTCCAGTCCCGGCCGCCGAAGCGCCACACCGGCACCCCCAGCGCCCCGGCCAGCTCGCCCGCCGACATCGCCGGGGAGATCACCAGATCCAGGTTGGCGACCAGCGCCGCCGCGCCGTCGAAATCATCCTTCAGGTCCAGGTCGGCCCAGCGGTGGATCCGCACCCCGAATCGCGCTTCCGCCTGCCGGATCTCGGTGTCGCAGTCGTCGTACTGAAGATTGACGAAGTCGATGCCCGGCACCGCGAGGATCGCGCCCCACTGGTCGAGCCGGGTGTAGGCGGCGCGGCGTTCCTCGGTCATCAGCTGGCTGCGCCAGCCGATCCCGACCTTCAATCCCGGCCCCAGCGCGGCCAGCCGCTTGCGCCACGCCGCCACCAGCGACGGGTCGGGCACCAGCCACGCGGGCTGCGGTTCGAAGGTGGCCAAGGCGTCGCGCAGGCGGTGGGGCAGGCCGCCGGCCGGCACCTGGAGGTCGCAATCGGGCGGCTCGACGGTCTCGGCTCCATCCTCGGTGCAGCGTTGCGCCCGGACCGTCGCCGTGGGGAAGGAGCGCGCGAACAGCGGGACCAGCCGGGAATCGCATTCGATGGTGACGCGGCCGCCGCCCCAGGCCAGCAGGTCGGGGTAGCAGGAGGCGAACAGGATCTCGTCGCCGACCCCCTGCTCCCGCCAGACCAGCAGGCGGCGTCCGCGCAACGTCTCCCCGCTCCACAGGGGAAGCGGGATGCGGCGGTCCGGGTGGACCTCCCCGGCGGCGAAGCGCCGCTCGTACCCCATCCAGCCGCGTTCGAGGTCGCCGTGCAGCAAGGCCAGCAGGGACAGGTTGTAGGACGCGGTGGCAAGATCCGGCTCCTGCGCCAGCGCCTCTTCGTAGCAGGCCTCCGCCTCCTTGTATTTCGCCTGGGCCTGTAGCGCGTTGCCGAGGTTGTAGCGGGCCTCGACGAACTCCGGATGAAGCTCCAGCGCTTGGCGGTGGCAGAGTTCCGCCTGATCGGGACGGCCGAGGCGTTTCAGCACGCTGCCCAGGTTGTTCAGGGCGGCGGCGTGGCGGGGGTGCCGCTTCAAGGCCTCGCGGTAGGCGATCTCGGCGCCTTCATAGGCGCCTTGCTGTTGCAGGATGGCGCCCAGATTGTAATGCGCCTTGGCGTCGTCGGGGCGGAGAAACACCGCCATGCGGTGCTGGGCCACCGCCTCGGCCAGCCGGCCGGCGGAGGCCAGCGCGTCGCCCAGGTTGTTGTGCGCCTCGGCCATGCCGGGGACGAGGCGCACGGCGTGGGACAGCGCCGCGATGCTTTGGCCGCTCCGCCCCAGCGCGCGCTCCGTGTTGCCCAGGTTGTACCAGGCCTTGGCGTAGTCGGGCCGCAGGGCCAGGGCCGTCGCGAACATCCGCTCCGCCGGGGCGTGGCGGTCGAGCGCGGCCAGCGCGTTCCCCAGATTGTGGCGCGCCTGGGCGTTCTCCGGATTCAGGAGGATGGCGTTGCGGTGGGCCTGGACCGCGTCCGTCCGCCGGCCGGCGCCGGCCAGCGCGCTGCCGAAATTGTCCCAATAGGCGGCCACCCCGCGCTCCCGCTCGATGGCGCGTCCGATCAGGTCGACCGCGGCCTCATGCCCGCCGGTCTGAAGCGCCACCACCCCCAGCAGGTGCAGAGCGTCGGCGTGGTGCGGGTCGGCGGCGAGCACGGCGCGGTAACCCTCCTCCGCCGCCTGGAAGCGCCCGGCCTGATGATGGGCCACGGCCTGCGCCAGCGTGTTGTCGTCCATCGCCCGTTCCATCTTCCAGCCCGCCGGTCCGCCCGCGCCCCGATGGGCGCCTCACCGTCAAAGGGAGTGCCATGATCGGGCGTTCACGGTAAAGATGCCACCGATATCGTTTCATCGCTGGCAAGGGGAACGCCACCATGGCCGCATCACGCTTGTCCTTGCGCGGGGGCGGGGCACGTGGAAAGAACGCGGCGTCTTCTCCGGCGGCGCGGCTGTCCCGGCAGGCCGACGCCCTGGCCTCGGCCGGACGCCACGCGGAGGCCGACGCGGCCTACCGGGCGGCGCTGGAGGCCGATCCGACGCTGGGCGGCACCCGCAACAACCACGGCAACACCCTGCGCGCGCTGGGCCGCATCGCGGAGGCGGCCGGCGCCTACCGCGCGGCCCTGGCCCATGGGCTGGACGCGGCGCTGGTGCACTACAACCTCGCCTCGGCCCTGCGGCAACTCGGGGAGACGGGCGAGGCCGAAGCCGCCTACCGACGGGCGCTGGTCCGGCAGCCCGATCACGCCGAGGCGTGGAACAACCAGGCCAACCTGCTGCGCGACGCCGACCGGCTGGAGGAGGCGGCGACCGGCTACCGCCGCGCGGTGACCCTGCGGCCCGACTGGGGCGACGGCCATGACAATTTCGGCTCGGCGCTCTACCTGTTGCACGAGCGGGGAGCCGTGGACGCGGCGGCGCGGCTGGCGCGTCTGTGGCGGCGGGACCATCCCGGCAACCCGGTCGCCCGCCACATCGGCGCCGCCATCGCCGGCGACGGGGCGGAGCCCAGGGCGCCCGACGCCTATGTGCGGCAGACCTTCGACCTGTTCGCCGAGGAGTTCGACAGCAAGCTCGCCGAACTCGGCTACCGCGCGCCGGAGTTGCTGGCCGCTCGCGTCGCGGCGGATGGGGAGTCGTCCGAAGGCGGTCTCGACGTGCTCGACGCCGGGTGCGGGACGGGGCTGTGCGCGGCGGCGCTGCGCCCGCTGGCCCGCCGCCTGACCGGCGTCGACCTGTCCGGCGGCATGCTGGAGCGCGCCCGCGCGCGCCAACTCTACGACGCGCTGGAGGAGGCCGAGCTGGTCGCCTTCCTGAGCGGCCGGCCGAGCGCCTTCGACCTGATCGTCGCGGCGGACGTGCTGTGCTATTTCGGCGTGCTGGAGGAGGCGTTGGCGGCGGCGGCGAGGGCGTTGCGGCCCGGCGGGCGGCTGGCCTTCACGGTGGAGGCGCTGGAGGCGGCGGGCGACGCCCCCCACCGCGTCGCGACCCATGGCCGCTACGCCCACCGCGCGGGCTATGTCCGGGCAACCCTGGCCACGGCAGGGCTGGAGGTCGCCGTGTTCGACCGCGACACGCTGCGGATGGAAAGCGGCGCGCCGGTTGCGGGGCTGGTGGTCCTGGCCCGCCGGCCGGCTCTCAGTCCGGGGTGACCCGCGCGCCGATGCTACCCTCGTAAGGGCCGTCCGGCCCGTCGGGAAAGGGCAGGCCGTGCCCTTGGTGGGTGCGGTCGTGGATCAGGACCCGGTCGCGGATCGCCGGCCAGACGAATCGGCGCAGGAAGCGCTGGTCCTGCCAGCGGTCGGCGTCGGTGCGGGCGAAGCGCTCGGCCAGCCCGCGCATCTCCGGCAACAGACCGGCGACGCCTCCCCACATGCCGGCCAGGATCAGTTCGGTGTGCAGGATGTGGTCGCGCATGACGTGGAAGGGCCGGTCCGACGCAATCCAGGCGTCGACCGCCGCCTTCTCCTTTGCACCGACGCGGGAATCGCAATCCCGGCAGACGAAGCGGCGGATCGTGGGGTCGTCGGACGCGGCGAAGCGCCAGTACAGGCCGTGCAGAGGCCCGCTTCCCGGCTCCATGGCGACCAGCTCGGCACCGGCGCCGGCCAGTTCGGCGAGGGTTGCGGCGGGAACCGAATCGTCGTGATAAATCCGGCAGATCCAGCCGGGATAGATCCGTGGGACCAGCCGGGCGTTCTCCACGGCTCCCTTTGTGTAGATCTCCCTGGCACCCCACAGGCTGAAGGCCACCACGTCGCGGGTCCGCCGCGCCGGCGCGCGGGGAGCCGCCGGCAGCGGCCGCAGGGCAGGCGCGTGGGCGACGGCCAAGGCATCCTTCAAATCCAGCGCCGTGCCGGCCCAGGTGTTCGCCTCCTCCTCGCGGTCCAGCGCGTAGAGGGTGAGGATCAGGTTCTCCAGCGCGTCGATGTGGGTCGGATCGATGCGGGTGGCGTGCGACAGGGCCTGCGCCGCCTCTTCCAGCCGGTCGATCTTGCCCAGCGCGATGCCCAGGTTGAAGACGGCCGACAGGAAATCCGGCACCAGCGCCGCCGCCCGCCGGTAGGCCCCCAGCGAATCCTCGCGCAACCCGGCGGCGTACAGGGCGTTTCCCAGAAGAAAGGCGATGTCGGCGTCCAGCGGGGCCAGTTCCGATGCCCGCATCAGGAAGGGCAGGGAGCCGGTGACCTGCCCCGATTCGATCCGCAGCCGCCCGCGCTCGTGCAACAGAAGCACCAGCCGGTCGCGCGCCGCGTCCAGGGCGGGGGCGGCGCCCAACGCCCGTTCCAGCGCGCCGATGGCGCCATCCCCGTCCCCCAGGCTCCGCAAGGCGGTGGCGAAGTCGGTCCAGGCCTCCGCGAAATCGGGGCGAAGGGCGATGGCGCGGCGGTAGGAATCGGCGGCCTCGGCCGGCCGGTTCAGGCTGCGCAGCAGGTTGCCACGGTTGGAATGGATGTCGGCGGCTTCGGGCCGCAGTTCCAGCGCCCGCGCGATCAGCGGCAAGCCGACCTCCCCCTGGCCCACTTGCCCGGCCAGCATGCCGAGGAAATGAAGGGCGTCGGGCTGGTCGGGATCGACGTCGAGGATGCGGGTGTAGAGTTCCTGCGCCTCGCCGAGACGGCCCGCAAGGTGCAGGTCGAGAGCGATCGTCAGGGCTTCGGTGATGGTGGCCATGGCATCAAGGCTTTAAGCAAGCATGCCGGGCTGTGCAAGCTCGCAAACGGAGCCGTTCGGTCCGGTGACGGGGATTGCCGCGTCATGGAACGGACAATCCGTCTTTTGGAGTAATCTCTAATATAGGGTAAAGAAAGTCTTTACAATGCTGCGGAACCTATGCATCTTAAGAAGCAGTTAATTCCAGACATGGATGATGCTGGTCATGAACGTGGCCCCCGCCACATCGACGGCTTCGCGGCCGTTTTCCTTCATGACGGCCCACGGCGGGGACACCGCCGCAGCGGGGGCCGGGGGCCGGACTCCCGCCCAGCCTTCCAGCGACACCGCCGACACCGAACCGCTCGTCAACCGGTTTCCCATCATCGGCTTTTCCTACGACGTGGACGCGTCGCGTCTGGTCATGCAATACCGCGATCCGGCGAACGGAAAGACCGTTTCGCAAATCCCGACGGAAGCCGCGCTGAAGCAGTACAAGGAAGCGCAGCAGCAGGAAAAGAACGCCGCCCGCGCCGCCGTGCTTGAGGTCACCGTGGGTGGATCGGGCGGCAGGCCCGACACCGGCGGCTCCGGGGGCGGCTCCGGGGTTTCCAGCCGCGACGGTGGGGGAGGGGCCGCGAGGAGTTCGCTTCCGGCGGCGGCCGCGCATATCGCTTCCGTCAACGCCGCGCCCGTGGCACACTTCACCCCATCCGCTCCGCATCGCGCCGCTTCGACCGGCACCGCGCGGGTGAACGTGGTGATCTGATCCCAAGTCCGATTCCAAGGGCTGGATCGCGCTGAACGGGTTTGCGCCATGGGCCTCGACGTCACTTCATCCACCGCCGGCGCCGCCGTGGGCCTCCGTCAGGCCCAGGGGCAATTCGATTTCGGCGTGAAGGCCCTGAACCAGAACGCCCAACAGCAGGAGGCCGCCATCGCCACCTTGTTGCAGGGCGATTCCAGCGGCGGCGGCAACGTCACGCCGACGCGCGGCCAGAATCTGAACATAACCGTCTGACGCGCTCGCAAGGCTGGTTTCCGTTCAGGAAGCGGTTGCGGTGCGGCCCCGCTCGGGCGTAGGTCAGACGCCATGCCCGATCCCGTCGCCTTGCGTCCCAATTCCACCTTCCATTTCCTCCAGGACGCCGCCCTCGCGGTGGTGTTCCTGACCCGCCTCCCTCTGCCCCTTGCCGGCCCGCTGGCGGAGGGGGCCGCGGCGCGCGCCATGGCGTGGTTCCCGCTGGTCGGTGCCCTGGTCGGGCTGGCGGGCGGTGTGGTCTTCGTCGTGGCGGGATTCGTTCATCTGCCGCCTCTGGCGGCGGCGCTGCTGGCCTTGGCGACGATGGTGTGGTTGACCGGCGGGCTGCACGAGGACGGAGCCGCCGACGTGGCCGACGGGTTCGGCGGGGGCCGCGACAAGGCGCGCAAGCTGGAGATCATGCGCGACAGCCGGGTCGGCAGCTATGGCGTGCTGGCCTTGGTTTTTTCGGTGGCGATCCGTGCATCGGCGCTTGCCGCCCTGACCGGACCGGGGGCGGCCGTCGCGGCGCTGGTGGCGGCGGGCGCCCTTTCGCGGGCCGGGCTGGCGGTGGTCGCGCGGTGTCTGCCACCGGCGCGGAACGACGGTCTGGCCGCCGCCCAGGGACGGCCGGGGGTGGGGACGGTGGCTCTGGCGCTCGGGCTCGGGCTGGCGCTCGCGTTGCCCGCCTTGTGGATCGCCGGCCCCTGGACCATGGCCGTGTGCGCCGTGGCGGCCGCGGCCGGGGCCGCTTGGCTGGTGGCCCGACTGGCGATCCGGCAGATCGGCGGGCACACCGGCGACGTGTTCGGGGCGGTGCAGCAGGTGGCGGACGCCGGCGTGCTGCTGGCCGTGGCGGCTTGGGCATGACGGACCGGATGACGACCCGCTGGTGGCTGATCCGCCACGCGCCCGTCCCCAACCCGCTTGGCCTTATTCATGGCTCCGGCGATCCTGACGCCGACACCGGCGACCGCGCGACCGCGATGGCCCTGGCTGCGATCCTGCCGGAGGACGCGGTCTGGCTGACCAGCCCATTGCGGCGAACCCGGCAGACGGCGCAAATGTTGCGTCCTTCGGTCGATCCGCTGACCGAACCGGCGCTCGCCGAGCAGGATTTCGGACGCTGGGAAGGGCTCTCGCACGACGAGATCGCCGCCCGCCAGCCTGAGGAGGCCGAACGGTTCTGGAGGGATCCGGCCCGCAACGCGCCCCCCGGCGGCGAGAGCTTCGCGGCGGTGATGGAGCGGGTGGCCGACGCCCTGCGCCGGTGGACCGGGGAAGAGGCAGGGGGGGACCGGATCGCGGTGATCCATGGCGGATCGATCCGGGCGTCGCTGGCCCTGGCGCTGGATCTGACGCCCGGCGCGGCGTTGCGGCTGCGCGTCGATCACTGGTCGCTGACCCGGCTCGACTGCCACGCGGGCACCTCCTGGTCGGTCGGCGGCGTGAACCTGCGGCCCGGAACCTTTTCAGGCGGAGGACGTTGACCGGACTCCGTAGGGTTACCGAACGAGAGGCAGACCATGATCCGCACCAGCACCGGCTTTGAAGGCACCGACCGTGAAGCCGCGGAGAAACTCTGGGATATGATCAAGGGCGTCCGCGTCGCGATGATGACGACGCTGGACGACAACGGCCGGCTGAACTCCCGTCCGATGGCGACTCTGTCCCACGCCGGATTCGAGGACGGCAATCTGTGGTTCTTTACCCGCCTCGATTCCCAGAAGGTGTCGGAACTCGACCGGCACTGGCGCGTCAACCTCGCCTACGCCGATCCGGACAAGGAGGATTACGTGTCTCTGTCCGGTGTCGGCGCCGTGGTGCGCGATCAGGAGAAGATCCGCTTCCTGTGGCGCGACATCATGACGACGTGGTTCCCGAAGGGAGTGGACGATCCGGAGATCGCGCTGCTGAAGATCAGCGTCGATCAGGCCGAGTATTGGGACAGCCCGTCGAGCGCCATGGTCTATGCTTATGGTTACGTGAAGGCGAAGATCACCGGCGAGGCGCCCAACCCCGGCGAGAACGTGAAGATCGCCTTCCAGTAAGCACGCCAGACCCAGCCGCTGTCAGCGGCGCGTGGCGGCGCCGGTCGCGCACCAGCGCCGCCACAGCGCGCGGTAGACCCGCTCGACCTGCCGGGCCTTGCGGCGCCCGTCCATGAAGGACGCCGCCGCCATCCGGCCGCGCAGATCCCTACGCAGGGCGGACAGCCGCGCCGGGTCGGCGGCGAGCGCGGCGGCGATGCCGACGACCTCGTCGGGGGTTCGGGCGATCAGTTCCGTCATCCCGATGGCCGACAGCAGCGAGGCCGACCAGCGGCTCATCATGCTGTCCCCCGGCAGGGTCACCACCGGCACGCCCATCCACAGGGCCTCGAAGCTGGTGGTGGCGCCGCAGAAGGGGAAGGGATCCAGCGCGATGTCCACGCCGTTGTAGAGCGCCAGATGATGCTGGCGCTCCTGCACGGCGGCGGGCGTCAGCAGGCGGGCGGGGTCCACCCCTTCCGCCGCCAGGATGTCCCGCACCCGCCCGGACAGCGCCGGGGCGGCGTAGAGGTTCTTGTATTTCAGGACCAGCCGGGACTCCGGCACCGCCTTCAGCACGCGCGCCCACAGGGCCAGCACCGCGTCGGACTGCTTGGCCGGGTTGTTGAAGCTGCCGAAGGTGACGCTTCCTCGTGTCCGCATCGGCGAGGGCGCCACATCGGGCGCGTCGTCGATGGGAGAGTAAACGAACAGGGTCGGCAGGCGGACCGGGCGTTCGGCGAAACGCTCCGCCCCGTTGCGCGGCGTCATGACCCGGTCGGTCAGGATCGCGTCCACCGCCGACAGCCCGCTGCTCGCCCCGTCGTAAAGGCTGATCTGCACCGGCGCCGGGCGGTGGGCCGCCACCAGCGGCCGGTTGGCGTCGAAGCCGCCGGCGACGCTCACCAGAACATCGATGCGGTCCGCGCGGATGAGATCCGCCACCTCCGCGTCGCCCAGGTCGTTGATCGGACGCCAGCGGTCGGTGTGGGTCTTCAGGCGTTCGCCCATGGGGTCGAGACGGTCGACTCCGGCGTAAGCGGTGACGTGGAACCGGTCGTGGTCGTGGTTGGCAAGGATCGGCTCCAGGTTGCGGGCCACCGGATGCTCGCGCAGATCCGCCGACAGATAGCCGACGCGCAGGCGGCGCTTCGGATCGGGATCGTTTGTTGACGGCTTCGCCAGCGCGTAAAGCGGGCGGGCGTGCCGCGCCTCGAAGCGGCGGCGCTCGTCGTGGCGGCGGTCCTCGGTCCAGCCGGGATCGTAGAGGGTCGAGGTCAGGAGGCTGCGGTGCGCGGCGACGCTGTCCGGCTGCAGCGACAGGGCGCGGCGATGGGCAGCGGCCATGTCCTTATGGCCGCCCGAGACGCGCATCATGACGGCGAGGTTGCTCAAGGAGTCGAGATGCGCCGGATCCAGCACCAGCGTGTGGTGGTGACCGGCGGTGGCCGCCTCGATCCACCCCAATTCCTGAAGGTCGAAGGCGCGGTTGAAGGACGCGCCGATATCGTCGGGTTGCAGAAGCAACGCGCGGCGGTACGCGTCCACGCCTTCGCCCCCCCGTTCCAGGGCGCGCAGGCAGAGGCCAAGGTTGAACCACGGTTCGAAAAGCTCCGGCCGCAGGGCGGCCACCATGCGCAGCGGCACGAGCGCGTCGCCCGGACGCCCCAAGGCGAGGCGCAGGAGGGCGAGGTTCACCCAGGGGCGATGATCCATCGCGGCCAGCCGCGCGGTCCGGACGCAGGCTCGCTCGGCAACCGCCGGATCGGTCCGCTTGGCCGCGACGGACAGGGCGAACTGCGCCTCGCTGTCGGCGGGTTCGGCCGTGGTCCAGGCCTGGAAGGCGCGAACGGCCCCGGGAGCGTCGCCCGACGCCAGCCGGCAAATGCCAAGCGCGTCCCACAGCAACGGCTCTCCGCCACCCAGCCGGATGGCCTCGGCGAAGGCGTGGGCGGCGGCGCTCAGGGCACCTTGACCATGAAGCTGCTGCGCCAATCCGCGCCATGCCCCCGTCTGGCCCGGATCGAGCCTCAACGCGTGGCGGTAATGACGGACCGCCGCGCTACCGTCGCCGGCCGCCTGCGCGAGGTTGCCGAGATTGACATGCGCGCCGGTCAGGGACGGATCGGCCAGCACCGCCAGACGCAAGGCCACCGCGCTGTCGGCCGTCCGACCCAACGCCGCGAGCGCCAGGGATTGCTGGTACCACGCCATGCCGAAACCGGGATCGCTGCGGCCGGCCAGCGCGAAGCTGTCGACGGCCTCCTCCACACGGCCCTGCGCGCGCAAGGCCATTCCCCGGTTGACGGCGGCCTGGGCATGGCGGGGAGCCCCCGTCAGAACGCGGCCGTAGACGTCGGCGGCCTCGTCGCGCCGCCCCAGGCGGTCGAGCAGGACGCCCAGGTTGAACAGCGTGTCGGCGTGGCCGGGGGCGAGTTCCGCCGCCGCCGCGTAGGATCGCGCCGCCTCCTCCGTGCGGCCCAGCCGGTCGAGCGCCATGGCATGGTGCCGGTGGTAGTCGGCGACTCCCGCATCCTGCCGGATCGCTTGACCGATCAGTTCGGCGGCGGCCTCGAACGCGTTGCATTGGGCGGCCAGCACGCCGAGCAGATGCAGGGCCGGGGCGTTCTCCGGATCGGCCTCCAGGATGCGGCGGTAGAGCGCGTCGGCCTCGGCGAGGCGGCCCGCCTGATGATGGTCGGCGGCGATGGCGAGCGCTTCGGCGATGGTGGCCATGTTGCGGTCCTATGGCGCTGGTCGGGAAAGGGTCAGCGGAAGGGCGGCGCGTAGAGCATTCCACCGCGCAGCCAGGGGCGGTTCAAGCCGCGCTCCATGCCGTAGGGTTCGCCCAGGTTGCGGTCGAAGATCTCGCCGTAGTTCCCGACCTGCGCCAGCACCTGCAACGCCCAGTCGTCGGGCAGGCCCAGCGTCTTGGCGGCGTTTCCGGCGTGGCCCAGCATGCGATGGAGTTCAGAATCGTCGGGAAGCCGCCCGGCCAGCACGTCGGCGGCGCTGACGCCCTTGGCCTCGGCGAGAATGGTCGCGTGGATCACCCAGCGGCCGATGTCGTACCAGTTGCGGTCGCCGCGCGCGATGTAAGGGGTCAGCGGCTCGCGCGAGATCACGTCGGGGTAGATGTGAACACCCAGCCCCGCCTTGCGGTAGCCGGCCAGCGAGGTGACCAGAACCGTGCGGTCGGTGGTCAGCAGCCCGCATTCATGGGCGAGGAAGGCTTGCAGCGCCTCGTCGAAGGTCTTGAAGGTGCGGATCCGCCACGGGCGGTCGGCCTGACGGATGTGGTCCTGGAGGTTGCGTTCGGTGGTGGTGGAGGATTTCACGCAGACCGTCTGGGGGCCGACCCGCTCCAGCGGTGGCACCGGCCCGTCGCCCAGCGTGGCGAATCCCTGCCCATCGTAGAGCAGAGGCAGAAGAAATTCGATGTCGAAAGACACGTCCCGCGAGAAGGTCCAGGTCGTGGTGGTCAGCGCCACATCGACCTCGTGCTTTTCGACCGCCTCGAACTCCTGCGGCTTGTCGGGCAGGCGGACGACGCGGATCGCCTGGGCGTTGCCGAGCGTCGCGGCGGCGTAGGCCCGGCAAAAATCCACCAGGAAGCCGTCGAGATGCCCCTGCGGGTCGGTGAAGGAAATGCCGCTGACGCCGCTGCGCAGGCCGCAGACCACGGCGCCCCGGCTGCGGATGCGCTCCAGCGTGTCGCCGTCGGCGGCCTGGGCGGAACCAGCGGGTCCGCCGACGAACACCAGCGCCCCAACGGCGAGCGCCGCCATGGCGCGCAGCCGCCGTCCCCAATCCCCCATCCTCATGCAGCGACCATCCGGACCCCCGACGCGGCACGCGCGCCGCGCCCGGACGGCGGCGTCAGGCCGCCTGCTGGGCGCGCAGCGTGCTGAGCAGACTATGCAGCGAACCCGCCTCCTCGGCCAGCGTGTTCGCCGTCTCGGTCAAGGTGCCGGCGATGTCGCCGGTCTTGGCCGCCTGGGTGTTGACGCCGTCGATGATCGCCGCGACCTCCCCGGAGGTCGCGGCGATCTCGCCAACGCGGCTCTTGATGTCGGAGGAGGACAGGTTCTGCTTGGCCACCGCGTCGCCGATCAGGTCCTGCACCGTGCTGATCCGCTCGACCGACGAGGAGATGCGGGCGAAGGTGCCGACCGTGTTCTGGATGCTGCCGTTGATGGCGCCGACCGAGCTGGCGATCTGCACCGTGGCGTTGGCGGTCTCCTCGGCCAGCTTCTTGACCTCCGCCGCGACCACCGCGAAGCCGCGCCCGGCCTCGCCGGCCACCGCCGCCTCGATGGTGGCGTTCAGCGCCAGCAGCTTGGTCTGGTGGGCAATGCCGGTGATGACGTCGACGATCTTGCGGATCTGCTCGGTGTTCTCGCCCAGCTGCTCGACCACGCCGCGCGCGGCGGTCAACTCGCCGATGGTGGTGCCGACGACCTCGGCCGCCTCGTGGGCGAGGCCGGAGACGGTGCCGATGGTGCTCATCAGCGCCTCGGCGCTGCCGTTGCAGGTGGTGGCGCTGCGATTGCTGCGGGCGACGCAGTCGCCGGCGCTGACCGTGCTGTCCAGCGTGCTGGCCGATTGCTGGCGCAGCGTGTCGGCCAGCGTGCGGAGTTGGCCCGACTGCTGCGCCACGCCCGACGCCACCTGATGCACGTCCTCGACCAGTTGGCGGGCCAGCGCGGCGGAGCGGACCCGGTCGGTCACGTCGGTCCAGGACAGGGTCTTGCCGATGGCGTTGCCCTGGTCGTCGAGAACGGTGTCGACATGGGCCTCGACCGTCGTCTCCCCGACCTTCAGGGTGCGGTGGGGGATCGGGGGGTGGTTCGGGTCGGTGCAGACACGGGCAAACTCAGGCCCCTGCGCCAGCAAGTCGGCGGAGGTCTCGTCGATGCCGTGGCTCTTGCAGAAGGCGTGCGCCGCCGGGTTGACGAAGCCGACCGTGCCGTCGACCCGGAGAAGCGCCGTCGGCACCGGGCTGGAGTCGACCATCCGCTTCATCAGGAGGACTTGCTCGACGCTGCCGCGCAGGTGGCGCAGAGCGCCGCCCATCACCGCCAGCTCGTCGCGGCCGGTGCGGGGAATCTCGATGGACAGGTCGCCGGCGGCGATCTGCTCCATGGCGCGGGCGAACTTGCGCAGATTGGCGAAGACGGCGACCCGCAGCAGCAGCGCCGCCGCGATGGAGACGGCGAGCGCGAACAGCGCCACCATCTTGATCGCCTCGTTGCGCAGGCGTTCGGTGTTGCCGACGAACTCGCCGATGTCGCGGGAGATCTCGGCGGTCGCCCAGGGCAGGCCGCCGTCGCCGCCCAGAGCCACCGTGGTGGTGGAGAGCTGGGCGTCCTCTCCCGGAGTGTTGCCCTTGGATTCGAACAGGGTGTTGCCGGCGGTGTCCTTGAAGCGGATGTCGGCGTTCAGCACCGCGCCCAGCGTGGACAGGCCGGGCAGGGGATCGGTCACCACCTCCAGAAAGCCCAGCACGCGGAAGCCGCCGATCGGCATGATCATGCTGAACACCGGCTGGCCCTGCGCGTTGCGCCACAGCAGGGAGGAGGGGCGGCGCTTGTCGGCGAGGTCGCGGTTCTTCAGCGCCTCGAACAGGGCGGGGACCGAGGCGACGCTGTCCTGGGGCGTGCCGCCGGTCTCGGCGACGCGGTTCATCTCCGCGTCGAAGACGCCGACCGAGACCAGCTTCACCTCGCGGTCCACGACGACGGGGCGGGCCGAGATATTCTTGAGCGCCAGGGTCGCCTTGGAGAATTCCTTCTGGTTGACGCTTTCGACCAGGAAGCCGTCGCGGCTCCATTCGTTGACGTGGCCTTGCAGCCACTCCGTATAATTCTTACGGATCCGGTCGTTGACCAGCACGCTGAGGGTCGCGGCGCTGCTGCTGTCGAAGGTCGCCACCGCAAAATCGGTGTAGCGTTGCGACACCCAGGCTTGGCTGGCGAACAACGCCGCCACCAGCACGCCGACCACCGACACCATCGCCCGCCGCAGGGTCCAGAACCGGTAACGCGCCCCGGACTCGTCCAGCTTCATGATCGTTTTCATGTTCGAACCCCTCGCCGCCGCCGCACGGACTGTTGGATTGCAACACGGTCATCATCGTTTGAGGCTTTGAACGATTTAGCGTCCATATGTGAATGAGCTGTGACTTTTCATTTGCATTTGAGACAAGCAAAAACAGGAGACATCAGAGGTTTATGAAGCTTTTTGGAAAAGACCAAGAAAGACTGCCCTGTTACGAATGAGAAACCGGACAAGCTGAACAATGTCTGGTTTTGGTCTGTTTAGGGCTTGGGCACATGCCTTTGTGCGTTGCACAAAAATAAACCACGAAGATGAGCGAAAAAAATTTCGCTCATCTTCGTGGTCAGTTTGCCGAGCGCGTGGCCGCCGAAAGGATGCACGACGGGGGAGTTGGCCCGGGGTTCCGCTTGGAAGGAAAACCCTCAGCCGCCCTGCGTCACATCCCCGGCGAACAGATAGCCGGTGCCGTGAACGGTGACGATCAGGCGCGGGTCGGCCGGATCGGGCTCGATCAGGCGGCGCAACCGGCGCACCAGACTGTCGATGGTGCGGTCGGTCGCGTCCGACTTGCGCCGGGTCGTTGCCGTCAGCAGATAGTCGCGGTTCATCACCCGGCCGGGGTTGCAGACGAAGGTGGACAGAAGCTCGAACTCGGCCCCGGTCAGCCGAACCGGCCGGTCCTGCGGGTCGGTCAGCCGCATGCGGTCGAGGTAGAGCGTCCAGCCGGAGAAGCTGCGCCGCCGGTCGTCCCGCGCGCTGCCGGGCGCCTTCAGGCGCCGCAACAGATTGCGCACGCGGGCCAGGATCTCGCGCGGCTCGAAGGGTTTGGCGATGTAGTCGTCCGCCCCCATTTCCAGCCCGATGATGCGGTCCAGTTTCTCGCCCCGGCTGCTGACCAGAATGATGCCGATCTCCGAGGCCGCGCGCAGTTCGCGGGTCAGGGTCAGCCCGTCCTGGCGCGGCAGCCGGATGTCCAGCAGCACCACGTCGACGGACTCGACGGCCAGCAGCGCCTTCAACTCCTCGGCGCTCTTGGCGAGCAGGACGGTGAAGCCCTCGTCCGACAGGTAGGACTTCAGCGTCTCGCGCGTGACCGCGTCGTCGTCGGTGATGGCAATGGTCGCCGCCATGCGCGGGTCCGTCCCTTCCGTCCCGCCGGTCTCAATGCTCCAGGATCTGGCCCAGGAACTGGCGGGTGCGTTCGCTTTTCGGGTTTTCGAAGAACTCGGCCGGTGACCCGCTCTCGATGATCGAGCCTTCGGCCATGAAGATGATAGAGTCCGCGACCGACCGGGCGAAGCCCATTTCGTGGGTGACGCAAACCATCGTCATGCCCTCGTTCGCCAGCTCGATCATGACGTCGAGCACCTCCTTGACCATCTCGGGATCGAGCGCCGAGGTCGGCTCGTCGAACAGCATGATCTCCGGGCGCATGCACAGCGCGCGGGCGATGGCGACGCGCTGTTGCTGGCCGCCGGAAAGCTGGCCGGGGAACTTGTGCGCCTGGTCCGGGATGCGGACGCGGCGCAGGTACATCATGGCGATGTCCTCGATCTCCGACTTGGCCATGCCGCGCACCCAGATCGGCGCGAGGGTCAGGTTCTGAAGGACGCTCAGATGCGGGAACAGGTTGAAGTTCTGGAACACCATCCCGACCTGCTTGCGGACCTTCTCCACCGACTTCACGTCGTCGGTCAGCTCGGTGCCGTTGACGATGATGTGGCCGGTCTGGTGCGCTTCCAGGCGGTTGATGCAGCGGATCATCGTCGACTTGCCCGAGCCCGAGGGGCCGCAGACGACGACCTTCTCGCCCTTGCCGATGGTCAGGCTGACGTCCCGCAGGGCGTGGTAGCTGTTGTACCACTTGCCGACCTTGCGGAGTTCGATGATGGCGTTGGCGCTTGTTGCGGCGGTCATTGCAATGCTCTCCACGAAGCCGGTCAGCGGCGGTTGTAGCGGTTCGCCATGCGCTCCAGCCATTGGCTGTAGCGGGACATGCTGAAGCAGAAGATCCAGAACAGCAGCCCGGCGAAGACATAGACCTCGGCGAAGAAGGGGCGCCATTCGGGGTCGGTGGTCGCCACCGTCGCGGCGGTCAGCAGGTCGTACAGGCCGACGATGGTGACCAGCGAGGTGTCCTTGAAGCAGGAGATGAACTGGTTGACGATCGGCGGGATCACGATGCGCAGCGCCTGGGGCAGGATGATCAGCCAAGTCTTCTGCCAGTAGCCCAGCCCCAGCGCGTCGGCCGCCTCGTACTGCCCCTTGGGGATCGCCTGCAACCCGCCGCGCACGGCTTCGGCGAGATAGGCGGCGGTGAACAGGGTCAGACCGGCCAGCGCGCGCAGCAGCTTGTCGATGGTCACGCCTTCCGGCAGGAACAGCGGGAACATCACCGAGGCCATGAACAGCACGCTGACCAGCGGCACGCCGCGCATCAACTCGATGAAGCCGACGCAGATGGTGCGGATCGCCGGCAGCGACGACTGGCGGCCGAGCGCCAGCAGGATCGACAGCGGGAAGGCCAGCGTGATCGAGAACACCGACAGCATCAGCGTGATCGGCAGCCCGCCCCACTTGTCGTTGGGCACATGGGTCAGACCCAGCACGCCGCCCCACATCAGCACGCCCATGCCGACCAGCACCAGCGCCCAGGCGACGGCGAGACCGGGCCGCCAGAAGGCGCGGACGCCGCTGACGCCCAGCATCGCCACGAACAGGGCGCAGGCCAGGAAGGGGCGCCACTGCTCGTCGTAGGGGTAGGTGCCGAAGAAGATCAGCCGGTGCTTGACGACGATGATCGACCAGCAGGCCCCGGCCCCGGCGCGGCATTCCTCGGACGTGCCGAGCCATGTGGCGTCGAGCAGCACCCAACTGACCACCGGCGGCACCGCGAACCACAGGATGGCGAGGCAGGCCAGCGTCAGGACCGTGTTCAGCTTGGTGTTGAACAGGTTGTCCTTGGCCCAGCCGAAGGGCTTGAGGGAGGTCATCCCACCTTGCGCACCGTAAGGCGAGGGCGGGGTCGAGGCCTGCGAGGGCTCCTCCTCGTAGGAGGCGGCCCAGCCGGCGGGCGGGACGGTCGAGGGGGGCGGGGAGAGATCCTTGCTCATCGCGTCACCAGGGCCAATTTTTGGTTGTACCAGTTCATGAAGCCGGCGATGAGCAGGCTGATGACCAGATAGACGAGCATCATCATCGCCACCGCCTCCACCACCTGGCCGGTCTGGTTGGCCGAGGTGTTGGTGACGCTGACCAGATCCGGGTAGCCGATGGCGACGGCCAGCGAGCTGTTCTTGGTCAGGTTCAGGTATTGGCTGGTCAGCGGCGGCACGATCACCCGCAGCGCCTGCGGCAGGATGACGAGGCGCAGGATGTGCGCCGGGCTGAGGCCCAGCGCCAGACCGGCCTCCGTCTGCCCATGCGGCACGGCGAGGATGCCCGACCGCACGATCTCGGCGATGAAGCCGGCGGTGTAGACCGACAGCCCGATCAGCAGCGCCGTGAACTCCGGCGAGACCGAGGCGCCGCCTTCGAAATTGAAGCCGGTCAGCACCGGAACGTCGAAGGCGAAGGGCGCGCCGCTGACCAGGAACACCGCGACCGGCGGCAGCGACACGGCGGCAAGCGCCACGGGCAGGGTGGGGAAGGGCTTGCCGGTGGTTTCGCGGTGACGGCGGCCGTAGCGGACGACGGCTAAGGCGGCGGCGATGCCGAGGATCAGCGCCAGGAAGGCCCAGCCATGGCCGGGGTGCTCGACGAAGACCGGGAATTTCAGGCCGCGGTTGCTGAGGAAGATGTGGGGCAGAACCTCCATCGCCTCGCGCGGGCTGGGCAGCCGGTTCATGATCGTGTACCAGACCACCAGTTGCAGCAGCAGCGGCACGTTGCGGACCGTCTCGACGAAGACGGCGGCGAAACGCCCGACCATCCAGTTCGACGACAGCCGCGCCACTCCGATGGCGACGCCCAGGATCGAGGCCAGCACCACGGCGGCGGCCGACACGGTCAACGTGTTCAACAGGCCGGCGACCAGCGCCTTGAGATAAGTGTCGGAGGCGGCGTAGGCGATCAGGCTCTCGCCGATCTCGAAGCCGGCCTCGCGCTCCAGGAAGCCGAAGCCGGTGGCGACGCCGCGCGTGCCGAGGTTGGTCAGGGTGTTGGAAACCAGATACCAGCCGAGGGCGACCGTCGCGGACAGGAACAACGCCTGATACAGCCAGCCCCGCACGCGCGCGGAGTTCAGCGCTTGGACAAGTTTCGACATCTCACGCTCCGTACGGGGGAGGGGAGGCGCCGGGAGCGAAGAACGGAACGCTTCCCGGCGCCGGTTCCGGAACCGCCCGTTACTTCAGCGGCGGGGCGTACATGATGCCGCCCTCGGTGTAGAGCGCGTTCTGGCCGCGCGGCATCTTCAGCTTGGAGCCGGCGCCGACGTTGCGCTCGTAGCTCTGGCCGTAGTTGCCGACCTGCTTGACGATGTTGTAGGCCCAGTTCTCCTCGACGCCGAGCGCCTTGCCGTTGCCGGCGGTCACGCCCAGCAAGCGCTTCACGTCGGGATCGGGGGAGGTCATGGCGGCGTCGACCGTCTCGGACGTGATGCCCTTCTCCTCGGCCTGGACCATGGCGTAGAAGGCCCAGGTCACGAGGTTGGTCCATTCCTCGTCGCCCTGGCGGATGGCCGGGGACAGCGGCTCCTTGGAGATCAGCTCCGGCAGGATCAGGAAGTCGTTGGGGTTGGAGGTCTCGGCGGCGCGGATGGCGGCGAGCTGCGAGGCGTCGGAGGTCAGAGCGTCGCAACGGCCGGCGAAGAACGCCTTGTGCAGTTCCTCGTTCTTCTCGATGACGACCGGCTTGAAGTTCATCTTGTTGGCGCGGAAGAAGTCGGCGACGTTCTGCTCGGTCGTGGTGCCGGGCAGGACGCAGACGGTGGCGCCGTTCAACTGCTTGGCGCTCTTCAGCCCCAGCTTGGCCGAGACCATGAAGCCCTGGCCGTCGTAGTAGTTGGTCGGCGCGAAGTTCAGGCCGTTGGCGGTGTCGCGGGTCAGCGTGCGGGTGGTGTTGCGCGACAGCAGATCGACTTCGCCCGACTGGAGGGCGGGCAGGCGCTGCTGGGCCGACAGCGGGGTGTACTTGACCTTCTCGGCGTCGCCGAACATGGCGGCGGCGACGGCGCGGCAGACATCCACATCCAGGCCGGTCCACTTGCCCTTGTCATCGGGGGCCGAGAAGCCGTACAGCCCGAGATTGACGCCGCACTGGACGTAGCCCTTCTGCTTCACGCCGTCGAAGGTCGCGCCGGCCTGCGCGGTGCCCGACAGGGCGAGCGGAAGAGTCACAACAGCCGCGAGAGCCGCCGCCTGGAGTTTGCTGATCACCCGAAGTCTCCTTGCTCTGCGAACGATCCGACCGCCGAACCGTTCGAGGGAGACCATCGGTTAAGGCCTTGAACAAATTCCTCCGCGTTTGTGAACAGAATGAGGAGCGTTGTGCACGGCTTGGTCATAGGATCATCGGCCAGGGGAGGGGGCGGCCCTCATTCGGCGGCCACCCGGAGATCGGGCTTCGGGCGATGGTCGGAAGTCCGGCGGCCCATGGTGATGTTCTTGGGCGCCCGGATCTCGCGGTTGCGCCACGTCCAGCATTCGCCGGTCTCGTCCTGGAAGCAGACCCAGCACAGATCGTGCTCCGGCCCGTAATCGATCAGGAAATGGGCGAGCGCCGGGCCCTTGGGCGTGTCCATGGGAAGGGGCGGGTTCAGTTGCAGCATCGGGGGTGGTTCCTCAAGGCGGTTCGGTGGGCGGCTTGGCCTCGTTCTGTGAAGGGTAAACGCCGCCATGGCCCGGATCGTTCAACGGTCGGAAGCCACCTCCCCCAAAGGGACATGAAAAGCGCATAATTACAGTTATGGAAAATAAATGATCTTCATGCGATATCGCATAATGCGGGTTCCAGAGAAAATGCCGCAGCCCGCGCAGGATTGTCGGACCCGTATCGTATAACCTATCGAAAGCAATCTGGAGCGGACGGACAAAGGCGTGGAGCCTAGGGAAGACGATACGGTTTCCGATGAGTCCTTGATGGCGGATGCCGCCGCTGGAGACCGAAAAGCCTTCGGAACTCTGACGCGCCGGCACATGCGGCGCAGCCTTGCCTTGGCCCAGCGCGTCGTCGGCAACGCCAGCGACGCGGAGGAGATCGTGCAGGACGCTTTCCTTCAAATCTGGGCGAATGCCGACCGCTGGCGGGGCGACGGGACGCGGTTCACGACATGGCTCTACCGCATCGTCGTGAACCGGTCCATCGACTACCGGCGACGGCGGAGCTTTGCGCCGCTGGATGCCGCCGAGGAGATCGTCGACCCGGCCTGGAGCGCCGAGACGCTGATCGACGGGCGCCGCATCGGCGCGGAGGTCGACGCCGCCATCGCCGCCTTGCCGGAACGGCAGCGTGCCGCGCTCAGCCTTTGCTACCATGAGGAGATGACGTGCGCGGAGGCGTCGGAGGTTCTGCAAGTTTCGGTTTCGGCAATGGAAAGTCTTCTCGTGCGTGCGCGCCGTGTGGTACGCGCACGTCTTCAACCCCTGATCCGTCAGAAGGACGGCGTACGGCCATGACACTCAAAGAGTTCAAACGCTACGCCGCGGTCCATGGTGCCAACCTCGACCGCTGGCCCCCCCAGGTCGCCCCCGAGGCGCTGGCCCTGCTCGACGACAGCGAGGAGGCCCGGCGGGAGTTGGGCGACGCGGCGATCACCGACCAACTGCTGAACGCCGCAACCGCGCCCGACCTGTCGGACGAGCGCGAACAGCGGGTCTACGATCGCATCTTCGAACGGCTCGCCGAACGGACGGTGCCGGAGTTCGTGCCATGGTTTCTCGCGAAATCCCCCCTGCGCGCCGCGCCGACCGCCGGGTTCCTGGCGGCGATGGCGGTTCTGGGCTTTCTGACCTACAATCAGGCCGTCCTGCCCTTTCAGCGGACGAACTCCCTGGATTTGTCCGGCGCGATGATCGTCAGCAGTTATTTGGGAGAGACTCGATGATTCCGACTGCGACGCCGACTGCCCGGCGCCGTTGGCCGTGGTTCCTTCTGGTCGGTTCCCTGGCGGTGAACATGCTGGCCGGCGGCTTCGCCGTCGCCCATATGCTGCGCCCTCCCCCGCCGCCGCCGGGACCGGAGGCGGTCGCCCATTTCATCGACGGCGTCTCCAAGCATCTGCCAGCGGCCGACGCGGCGATCCTGCGCAACGCGCTGGACGAGGCCCGGCCATTGTTCGCCCGCATGGACGAGAAGCGCGCCGCCTTCGGCCCGCGCCTGCGGGCCGAATTGGCCGCCAAGCCCTTCGACCAGGAGCGCCTCAAGGCGCTGATCGACGCCAATCGCGTCGAGGACGAGCGGCTGCGGGGAGAGATCGACGACCGTGTGGTGACGACTCTCGGCCGCCTGTCCCCGGAGGCGCGCCACCGCCTGTCGGAAAGCCGCGTGCCCTGACCTTCCAAGGTCAGGGCGCGGTCGCGTTCCGCTCCAGAAGAGCCAGAAGCCCGGCCAGCAACTCGGCCGGGCGGGGCGGGCAGCCGGGAATCCGCAGATCGACCGGCAGCACCGCCTCCACCGCGCCGACGCAGGCGTAGGATCCCGCAAACACCCCCCCGTCGATGGCGCAGGCGCCGCAGGCCACCACCCATTTGGGATCGGGGGTCGCTTCCCAGGTCCGGCGCAGGGCGTCCGCCATGTTCCGCGTCACCGGGCCGGTCACCAACAGCACGTCGGCGTGGCGCGGCGAGGCGACGAAGCGGATCCCGAAACGCTCCACATCGTAGACCGGGTTGTTGAGCGCGTGGATTTCCAGCTCGCACCCGTTGCAGGACCCGGCGTCGACCTGTCGGATCGACAGGCTGCGGCCCAACCGCGCCTTGGACGCGCGGTCGACGCGGCCCGCCAACTCGGCCAGGGCGGTTTCGGACGGACCGGGCGACGCCTCCGTCACCGGCCCGCCGGTCAGGGACCGCAGAATGTGCTTGAACACCGGCAGCCTCCCCTTACAGATCGTGGCCCGAGTAGGAACAGTTGAAGGACTTGTTGCACAAGGGAAAGTCCGCGACGATGTTGCCCTCGATGGCGGCTTCCAGCAGCGGCCATTGGAACCAGGACGGGTCGCGCGGGTGGCAGCGCCCGATGGTGCCGTCCGCGTCGACGCGGACCCAGGTCAGGATCTCGCCCCGAAAGGATTCGACCAGCGCCATCCCTTCCCCGCCCCGCCCCGCCGGCATGGACGCCAGCGGCGGCGGCGTGATGCCGTCCGGACCGCGCGGGACACCCGGCATCCGGCGCAGGATCTGGTCGATCAGGGACAAGGACTGCTCCACCTCGCGGATGCGGATCCACAGGCGGGCGTTCACGTCACCCTCGGTCAGGACCGGAACCTCGAACTCAAGCTCGATGTAGGGCGCGTAGCCCGGCGCCTTGCGGGCGTCCAGACCACGCCCCGACGCCCGCCCGACGAAGCCGCCGGCCCCGAAACGGGCGGCCAGACCGGTGGTGACGATGCCGGTCGACAGCGTGCGGTCCTGCAGCGACGCCTTGCCGTCGTAGACCGCGACCAGCGGTGCAAAGCGGCGGCGCAGTTCGGCGGTCAGGTCGAACAGACGCTTCGGCCCGGTCTCCGCGATGTCCAGGGCAACGCCGCCGGGCACCACCCGGTCCATCATCAGCCGGTGCCCGAAACAGGAATCGGCCGCGCGCAGCACCAGTTCGCGCAGTTGGCCCAGCTCGGCCAGCAGGAAGGAAAAAGCCGCGTCGTTGCAGACCGCGCCGATGTCGCCGAGATGGTTGGCGACACGCTCCAACTCCGCCATCAGGGCGCGCAGCCAGACCGCGCGCGGCGGGATGTCGACGCCGAGCGCCGCCTCGACCGCTTGGGCGAAGGCGATGGAATGGGCCACGGTGCTGTCGCCGGACAGCCGGGCGACGATCCGTGCGGCGTCGGTGGGCGTCTTGCCGCGCATCAGCCCCTCGAGGCCCTTGTGGACGTAGCCAAGCCGCTCCTCCAGCCGCACCACCGTCTCGCCGTTGGCGGTGAAGCGGAAATGGCCGGGCTCGATGATGCCGGCATGCACCGGTCCAACCGGGATCTGGTGCAGGCCGTGGCCCTCCGCCTTCAGGAAGGGATAGGGTACCGCCGTCGCCCCTTGTTCCGGCGCGTCGGCCAGCGGATGGCGCACGCCCCAATGGCCGTGATCCAGCCAGGGGCGGTCGTCGGAGATCCCCTCCGCCGTCAGGCCGAACAGGTCGCAGGCCGCGCGCTCCAGCCGGATCGCGGCGGGGCGGACGGCGGACAGGCTGGGGAAGCGGCCCTCCGGGCAGGGCAGGCTGATCACCGCGACCTCTCCCGCCGCCTCCGCGCGCAAGGCGGCGTGGACCGCCGCCGGCTCGCCCCACAAGCCCAGCAGCGACCAGTCGGCGACGCCCAGATTCTCGATCAGGGTCAGCCAGCCGGCGCGGTCGGTGACGTGGCGCGGCCAGGGCCGGTGATCCGGCACCGGACGGCCGATGCGGGCCAGCAGGCCGAACAGGGTGTCCTCGCCCTCTTCCATGCGCCCTCCCCTATCCCAGCAACGCGGCGACGGTCTGGAACCACCCAACCAGCGGTCCCGGCAGCCACAGCCCGGCCAGCAGCACCAGCGCCAGATGCGCGTAGAGCGGAACCAGCGTGCCGTGGATCGGCCTGCCCGCGCCCGCCGCTTCGCCAACGCTGGGCTCACCAAAGCATATTTGCTGCACCCGCAGCACCAGCGCCCCGAAAGCCAGCAGAATGCCGCCGGACAGCGCCAGCGCCAGCAGCGGCTGGCGCGCGAAGGTGCTGGTGATCAGCAGGAACTCGCTCATGAACACGCCGAAGGGCGGCAGCCCGGCGATCGCCACCACCCCGGCCAGCAGGCCCCAGCCGAGCGCCGGATGGCTGACCGTCAGCCCGCGGATGCCGTCGATGCGCTGGGTTCCCGTGACCTGCACCGCATGCCCGACGGCGTAGAAGATCGCCGATTTGGTCAGGCTGTGCATCGCCATGTGCAGCAGCCCGGCGAAGCTCGCCAGCGGCCCGCCGATCCCGAAGGCGACGGTGACGATGCCCATGTGCTCGATGGAGCTGTAGGCGAAGAAGCGCTTGATGTCGCGCCGCCGGTACAGCATCAGCCCGGCCAGCAGCAGCGACATCAGGCCCATGGCGATCATCAGCGGTCCCGGCGCCATCGCCGCCCCGTTCGCCGCCAGCAGCATCTTGAAGCGCAGCACCGCGCAGAGCGCCACGTTCAGCAGCAGCCCCGACAGCACGGCGGAGATCGGCGTCGGCCCCTCCGCGTGGGCATCGGGCAGCCACGCGTGCAGCGGCGCCAGACCGATCTTGGTGCCGTAGCCGATCAGCAGGAAGACGAAGGCGAGGTTCAGGATGTTCGGGTCGATCCGGGCGGCGTGCTCCAACAGCAGGGTCCAGGTCATCGCCGCCATTCCCGGCCCCATCACCGGCTGCGCCGCCAGATAGATCAGGATGGTGCCGAACAGGGCGAGCGCGATGCCGACGCCGCAGAGGATGAAGTACTTCCACGCCGCCTCGATGCTGGCCGCCGTGCGGTAGAGGCTGACCATCAGCACGGTGGTCAGCGTCGCTCCCTCCACCGCCACCCACAGCACGCCGAGGTTGTTGGCCGACAGCGCCAGCAGCATGGTGAACAGGAAGGCCTGGTACATGGCGTGGTAGAAGCGCAGCCGCAGCGGGTTCAGCGTGCCGCTCTCGACCTCGTGCCCGATGTAGCCGGCGGAGAACACCGAGGTCGTCAGCCCGACGAAGGCGGTCAGCCCGATCAGGGTGACGTTGAAGGCGTCGAGCAGCAGGAACACGCCGGCCGCCGGCTCCGCCGCGAACAGCGGCAGCGCCGCCGCCAGGGTCAGCGCGCTGGCCCCGACGTTCAGCCGGGCGGCCAGCCGCCAGCCCGGCACCAGCGCCAGCAGCAGGGCCGAGACCAGCGGGATCCCCAGGACCAGAGGCAGGAAGGGGGTCAATCGCTTTCCCCTCGGAAGCGCTCGATCCGGCGCAGGTCGAGCGTGTCGAAGCGCTCGCGAATCTGGAACAGGAAGATGCCGAAAATGATGAAGGCGACCATCACCGAGAAGGCGATGGACATCTCCACCACCAGCGGCATGCCGGCGACGCCGACCGCCGCCAGGATCAGCCCGTTCTCGATCGACATGAAGCCGACGACCTGGCTGACGGCGTTGCGCCGCGCGATCATCATCAGCAGGCCTAGCAGCACCACCGAAAGGGACAGCGCCAGATCCTCGCGGGTCAGGGCGGTCGCGTTCTCGGTCACCGGCAGGACCAGCAGGATCGACAGGGTGACCAGCGACACCCCGGCCAGCATGGTCAGACCGATGCCCAGCGCCGGCTCGACCGTGCGGTGGATGTTCAGTCGCCGGACGATGCGGTGCAGAGCGACCGGGATGGCGATGGCCTTCAGCGTCAGGGTCAGCAGCGCCGTGATGTAAAGGTGCGGCTCGTCATGGGCGTAGCCCTGCCACGCGGCCGCCGCGCTCAGCGCCAGGGCCTGCACCGTGAAGACGTTGAGCAGCGCGAACAGCCGGCGCTGGTAGAGCAGCGCGAAGCTGGTCAGCAGCACCAGCGTGCCGAGGAGATGGGCCGCGTCGTAGCCGAAATCCATGGCCCTCACACCCCGCGCGACACGTAGAGGAAGATGGCGCCGAGCAGGCTCAGCAGCAGGGCGCCGCCCAGGAACTCGCCGACGCGGAAGACCCGCATCTTGGCGATGGAGGTCTCGAACAGGGCGAGCGCCGCTCCGGCCAGGGCAAGCTTCGCCAGGAAGGCCAGAAGCCCGACGATGGCGCTGCCCCCGGTGGGGGGCGCCATGCCCCAGGGGGCGAAGACGCAGGCGATCAGCGCCGCGTAGAGCAGCAGCTTGAGCATCGCCGCCGCCTCGATCAGCGCCAGATGACGGCCGGAATACTCCAGCACCATCGCCTCGTGGACCATGGTCAGTTCCAGATGCGTGGCCGGGTTGTCGATGGGGATGCGGGCGTTCTCGGCGATGGCGACCATCACCAGCGCGATCAGCGCCAAGGCCAGCGAGACCCGCAAGCCCACCGCCCCCGACATCATGAACCCGGCGATCTCGGCCAGCGAGGTGGAGCGGACCAGGATGGCGACGGAGAACACCACCATCAGCATGGCCGGTTCGGCGAGCGCCGCGATCATCATCTCGCGCGAGGAGCCCAGCCCACCGAAACTGGTGCCGGTGTCCATCCCGGCGAGCGCCAGGAAGAAGCGGGCGGTCCCCAGCAGCGCGATCAGCGCGATCAGGTCGGCGGTGGGCGCCAGGGCGAGTTGCGTGGTGAAGACGGGCACCAGCCCGGCCGCCAGCCAGATCGCCGTGAACATCACGTAGGGCACGGAGCGGAACAGCCAGGAGGCGTTGCGGGCGAGCACGACCTCCTTGCGCAGCAGCCGCATCAAGTCCCGGTAGGGCTGCACCGGCGACGGCCCCCGCCGCCCGACCAGCCGCGCCTTGACCAGCCGGATCCAGCCGGTCAACAGCGGCGCCAGAACCAGCACCAAGGCCATTTGCGCAATCTGGTGGAAAACCGCCGCGATCATGGCCGCACCACCGCGACCAGAATCAGCACCAGGACCAGCGCCGCGAACATCAGCGTCAGGTAGCTGCGGATGGTCAGGAATTGCAGCACGTCCGCTTGGCGGGTCAGCCAGTCGACCGCGCGCCGCAACGGCGTGAACAGGAAGGCCCAGGCCGGATCGGTCCAGGTCACGGTCAGCCGCGCGGGCCGGGTGTCGCCCGGCTCCGGCATCTCGACCCGGTCGCGGGCGGCGAACACCGTGCCGCCGAAGACGCGGCGGATCGGCTGGGCGAAGCTCGACGCGCTGTATTGCGAGACGGCCAGCGGATCGGGCTCTTCATGGCCGCAGCCCCAGGCGGTGGACCAGCGCACCCGGTCGGACGCCCGGCGGTGGATCACCAATACCAGCACGACCGACAGCGCTGCGATCACCGCCAGCAGCACCAGCCCGTTGTAGGAATTGCCGATGGCCGAAGTCGGGGACAGCCAGATCCAGGGCTGGTAGGCGCGGTCGTCGAACGGCCCGGCGTCGACCATGGCGCGCACCGCCGGCTCGAACAGCCGGATCAGCGGCGTCGGCAGCACGCCCAGCACGACACACAGCACCGCCGGCACCACCATGCCGATCCGCATGGCCGAACCGACCTCCCCCGCCCGCTCCGCCTCGGCCGAGCGGGGCCGCCCAAGGAAGGCGATGCCGTAGAACCGCACGAAGCAGGCCGCCGCCAGGGCCGCCGCGAGCGCCACCGCCGCCCCGACCACGGCGATGCCGATCTTCAGCGACCACTCCGGCAGGGCCGGGGCGTTGAGGATCGCCTGGAACAGCAGCCATTCGCCGACGAAGCCGTTCAGCGGCGGCAGCGCCGAGATCGCGGCGGCACCGACCAGCGCCAGGAAGGCCGTCGTCGGCATGCGGTGGATCAGCCCGCCCAGCCGGTTCAGGTCGCGGGACCCGGTCGCGGTCAGCACGGCACCGGCCACGTAGAACAGCAGGCTCTTGAACAGGGAATGGTTGACGACGTGCAGCAGCGCCGCGCTCAGCGCCAGGGCGGCGATGACCGGCGTGTGGCTGGCCTTGAAGACCAGCGCCAGCCCCAGCGCGATGACGATCACCCCGATGTTCTCGATGGTCGAGCAGGCCAGCAGCCGCTTCACGTCGTCCTGCATCAGGGCGTAAAGCACGCCCATCACCGCCGTCGCCGACCCCGCCGCCATCAGCGCCCCACCCCACCACCAGACCGGCTCGCCCAGCAGGTCGAACAGCACGCGGACCAGGGCGTAGACCGCCACCTTGGTCATCACGCCGGACATCAGCGCCGACACATGGCTGGGCGCGGCCGGGTGGGCCAGCGGCAGCCAGACGTGCAGAGGCACCAACCCGGCTTTCGATCCGGCGCCCAGCATCACCAGCAGGACGGTCAGCGCGGCGGCCCCGCCCTGAGGCGCGTGGGCGCGGATTGCGTCGAAACGGTAATCGCCCAAGCCCCCGGCGAGCAGGCCGAAGGCCAACAGCAAGCAGGCCGTGCCGGCGCTCGCCATGACGAGGTAGAGACGCGCGGCGTCCGGCGTTTCCGATTCACGGTGGGTGGACAGCACCAGCAGCCAGGAGGCCAGCGACATGAACTCCCACGACACCAGGAAGGTGAAGGCGTCGTCGGCCAGCAGCACGAGGCTCATGCCGGCCAGGAACAGCGGGAAGAAGGGCAGAACCGGGCCGGACGCCGCCGCGTGGCCGTGCGCGTGGGCGCGCTCGTAACCCCAGCCGAACAGGCTGGCGGTGACGCCGCCGAAGCCGACGACGAGCAGGAAGAAGGCCGACAGCCCGTCGGCCCGCAGATGCGCCCCGATCCAGGGAATTCCCATCGGCAGGGTCAGCGCGACCGGCGCGCTCCGCCCCGCCAAGGCGACCGCCGCCCACAGCGCGATCACCCCGCAGGCCGCCGCCGTCCCGCCATAGACGGCCGTGCCGGCCCAGCTTTTCCGGCGCGCCGCGACGGCGAGTCCCGCCATGACGAGCAGGAAAAGGATGGCTGCGAGGAGAAACGCCAAAATCCCAGACCGGTTGGAGTAATCCCAACCGATTGTAAGGATGTTTCCCCCCAGCTTGGCAAGGGGAAAAACTCTGTCGCGCCCCGCTCCGATGGTCGCGGGAGTTGCCCAGAAAAAAGGCGGCTCAGCCACAGATGCAGCGAGCCGCCTTGAGTTTGGTTCGGGAGGAAACGCAACCAAGTTGCACGCACAGATGTAGCGCCAACATGGTTAACGAGCTGTGAACGGGGTCACGGGAAAGTGCTGCTACCACCTTTTTGCGAAAATCCCGACCCGACACGCCTTGACCATCGGGAGACTGGTCGGCCCACCCCGATCGCGGTATAGGAGCGGCCTTCCGGCTTCCATAACCAGCGCGGTCCCCATCCTCATGCTGTCCATCAGCCAGCGCATCGCCGACGAATTGTCGGTCCGCGAATCCCAGGTCGCCTCCGCCGTCGCCATGCTCGACGAGGGCTCCACCGTGCCCTTCATCGCGCGGTACCGCAAGGAAGCGACCGGCGGTCTGGACGACACCCAGCTCCGTAATCTGGAGGAACGGCTGGGCTATTTGCGCGAACTGGAGGACCGCCGCGCCACGATCCTGTCCACGATCCAGGAGCAGGGCAAGCTGACGGCGGAATTGGAACGCCAGATCAAGCAGGCCGACACCAAGACCCGGCTGGAGGATCTCTACCTCCCCTACAAGCAGAAGCGCCGCACCAAGGCCCAGATCGCCCGCGAGGCCGGGCTGGAGCCGCTGGCCGACGCGCTGCTGGCCACCCCCGCCAAGGCGCCCGAGGCCGAGGCCGCCGCCTTCGTCGATCCGGAGAAATCGGTCGCCGACGTGAAGGCCGCGCTGGACGGCGCCCGCCACATCCTGGTCGAGCGTTTCGGCGAGGACGCCGAACTGGTTGGCCGCCTGCGCACCGCCATGGCCGAGAAGGGCGTCGTCACCTCCAAGGTGGTCGAGGAGAAGAAGGCCGAGGGCGCCAAGTTCTCCGATTACTTCGACTTCTCGGAGGCTTGGGCGAAGGTGCCGTCGCACCGCGCGCTGGCGCTGTTCCGGGGTCGCGCCCAGGGCGTGCTCGACATCGGCCTGGACCTGCCGGTCGAGGAGGGCCAGCCCCACCCCGCCGAACGGACCATCGCCGTCCACACCGGCATCAAGGACCAGGGTCGCCCGGCCGACAAGTGGCTGTCCGACGTGGTGCGCTGGACCTGGAAGCTGAAGATCGGCCCGCATGTCGAGACCGACCTGATGGGGTCGTTGCGCGAACGGTCGGAGGACGAGGCGATCCGCGTCTTCGCCCGCAACCTGCACGATCTGCTGCTGGCCGCCCCAGCCGGGCAGCGCACGACCATCGGGCTGGACCCCGGCATCCGCACCGGCGTGAAGGTCGCCGTGGTCGATTCCACCGGCAAGCTGGTGGAGACGGTCATCATCTACCCGCACCCGCCGCGCAACGACTGGGACGGCTCCATCGCCGTGCTGGCGGCGCTGGCCCACCGGCACAAGGCCGAGCTGATCTCCATCGGCAACGGCACCGCGTCGCGCGAGACCGACAAGCTGGCCGCCGACCTGATGAAGCGCCACCCGGAACTGTCGCTGACCAAGCTGGTGGTCAGCGAGGCCGGCGCCTCGGTCTATTCGGCGTCGGAAACGGCGGCGCTGGAGTTCCCCGGTCTGGACGTCAGCCTGCGCGGCGCCGTGTCCATCGCCCGGCGGCTCCAGGATCCGCTGGCCGAGTTGGTGAAGATCGAGCCGAAATCCATCGGCGTCGGCCAGTACCAGCACGACGTGGCCGGCGGCAAACTGGCGCGCTCGCTGGACGCCGTGGTCGAGGATTGCGTGAACGCCGTGGGCGTGGACCTCAACACCGCCTCGGTCCCGCTGCTGACCCGCGTGTCGGGGCTGAACGAGACCATCGCCCGCAACATCGTCGAGCACCGCGACCGCAACGGCGCCTTCCGTTCGCGCAAGCAGTTGCTCGACGTGGCGCGGTTGGGACCGAAGACCTTCGAGCAGGCCGCCGGCTTCCTGCGCATCCGCGCGGGCGACAACCCGCTTGACGGCTCGGCGGTCCACCCGGAAGCCTATCCGGTGGTCCAGCGCATCCTGAAGACGACCGGCCGCGATCTCGGCAGCCTGATCGGCGACGCCCGCTTCCTGCGCGGCCTCGACGCCGAGGCGTTCACCGACGAACGTTTCGGCCTGCCGACCGTCGAGGACATCGTCAAGGAGCTGGAAAAGCCCGGCCGCGACCCGCGCCCCGAGTTCAAGACCGCGACCTTCAAGGACGGCGTGGAGGAACTGAAGCACCTTGAAGTCGGCATGATTCTGGAGGGCGTCGCCACCAACATCACCGCCTTCGGCGCCTTCGTCGACATCGGCGTCCACCAGGATGGGCTTGTCCACATCTCGCAGCTGTCCTCCAGCTTCGTGAAGGATCCGCACACGGTCGTGAAGGCCGGCGACGTGGTGAAGGTCAAGGTGCTGGAGGTCGACATCCCGCGCAAGCGCATCGCCCTGACCATGCGCCTGACGGATGCGGCGCCGCGCCCGGCGCCGGGACAAGGCCCGGCCGGCGAGCGCGGCCCCGGCAACCAGCGTCCGGGGATGGGCAACCGTCCGCAAGGCGACCGCCGTCCGCCGCCCTCGCCCGCCCCGAAGGCTCCGCCCAAGCCCAAGGCTGCGGAGCCGATCAACAGCGCCTTCGCAGAGGCGTTCGCGCGGGCGCAGACGGGGAAGAAGAAGTAGTCGCACCGCTGTGCCCCCTCCCCATCCCTCCCCCGCTGGCGCGGGAGAGGGGGCCGGAGACTTGTCGGCGTTCAGCGGAGTTCCCTCTCCCGCCGAAGGCGGGGGAGGGTTAGGGAGGGGGCACAGCGGTGTCGACCATCAACCGAACCCCCAACGCCCCCATGGCCGAGGCCGCAATCCGGTCGATCCAACTCTTTGACCGCAGATAGGCCGCGCGCGGCCGCCCCGCCGAGAACGCCACCGCCACGACCGCGTACCAACTCGCCTCGATCAGGAAAATCGACGGCGGCAGGACGGCCAGAAGCCAACCCGGCGGATCGGCCGGAAGCAGGGCGGCGAAAATGCTGCCATACACGATGGCGGTCTTCGGGTTGCTGAGCTGGGTCAGCAACCCGAACGCAAAGGGCTTGAGCAGGCCCGCCGGTGCTATCATTCCACCCATCGCCAGCGGCGCCGAGGCGCCACGCCAGAGGCGGATCGCCAGACAGACCAGATACAGTCCACCAGCCAATTTCAGCAGCGCGTAGGCCCACGCGACTTGCATCAGCAGCGCCTGGAGCCCCAGCAGGGCCAGAGCAGCGAAGAACACCCCGCCGACGCCCATGCCAAACGCAGCGGCCAGACCGGCGCCGCGTGACACCGCGACCGCCGTCCGGGCGACGAGCACGAAGCTCGGCCCCGGACTGACGGCGCCGGCCGCCAGAGCGCCGAGAATTCCCAACAAGGCGAAGACCGGATCCATGCAGCACCCCACCGGCTGTGTCGAGCGCAGAGTAATGCAACCGGGGCGTCCGGTCAAAAAAAGCCCCTCGTTCGCGGGGGGAACGAGGGGCATAGAGCCGATGGCCGGACCGGTTACGGGGATGTCATTCGGCCGCCATCAGCGCCGGAGCCTCGGCGCGCGAGCGCCCAGCCGCCGTCCGGTTGGAGGCGACGTAGCGGTCGAGCGCCGCGAGGCATTCCGTGATCGTCCCGGACCCCACCGCCTTGCAGTCCTCGAAGGCGTGGGGATCGGGCCGGAACCAATGGGTGATGTAGCATTCCTCACGCCCGTCCAGGCTGAGGGTGAGCGCGAAGCGGCCCTCGCGCCCGATCTGGGATTGAGCGGCGCGCAGATGCGCCTGGACCTCCTCGATCATCATGGCTGTCGTCCTTTCTGGTCGGGCGAAACGCTCCGCTCACGCCGCGTGCTGCAGCGGGCCGGGATGCGTCTCGCCGTCAAACTGTTCGTCGTCGAATTCGTCCTCTTCCAACCGCCGCGCCCAGTCGATGTCACGCGCGAGCGACTCGACCAGAACGCGGGCCGGACCGGCGGTTTCGTCGGGGGTGTCGGGACGCAGCAGCCCCGACAGCCGCATCGCCAGCGTCTCCGCCTCCGCCTCGACCCAGCGCGCGTAGCGGCGGCGGCGCTGCTCGCGGTTCCAGTACCAGCGCGGAAGCTGGGCGTTGGTCCGCTCGAACTCGCTCTCCCAGACGCTCATGCGGAACAGGCCGCTGGGGGAGTGGGTGTGTGGTGTCATCGGCCGTTCTCCCTGGAGAAGGACAGAAGTCAGGCGGCTTCCTCCCGCCCGTCATCCTCCTCGCGCTTGAGTATTTCGGCCTTCTTCTGGGCGAACAGGCCGGTGATGCGGTGCTGGGCGGCGCGGTCCACCCCGCCGATCTCGCGCAGGCGCGAGCCGACGCCGGCCCGCCAGACCTCCTCCAGATCGTCCAAGTCGAGGCAGGCGTTGAGGCGGCGCTTGACCTCCTCCTCGAAGCCCTCGATGGCGGCGGGCTGCAGGTCCGGGTTGGACTTGGCGGCGTAGAACGCCTCCGATTCCTCGCGGTACTTGCTGTCGTCGAACTGGCCAAGATAGACGTCGGCGGCCAGACCAAGCTGCAGCAGGCATTTGCCGACCGCGTCGGTCATCGACATCTTGAAGCACTCGTCGTCCGGCATCTCCACTCCGTTGCGGCGGCGCACCATCTCGGTGCCGCCCCATTGCGGGCCGGTGAAGCACTTCTCCTTCGTCTCCGGATCGACGTACCAGACGCGGGCGCAGATGAAGATCATCCGCTCCGCGATGGTCCAGTCCATCTGCTCGTAGCCCCAGCCCTTGCCGACCGGGCCGAACAGCTCGGTCATCATCTGAAGACGCCACGTCGGGTCGATCTGCGTGCCGCGGAAGCCGCCGGGCCGGGTGAAGGGCTTGGTCGCCTTCGGGTCGGTGCGCTTCAGACGGTTCCAGATGAACAGGCTGTCGATGCGTTGCGGATCGGACGCTTCGACGCGGGGCGCGGCCGGGTTTTGGGCCGGCTTCTGGGTCGGCGTTTCGGCGGTCGGGTTCTCGGCGACGACGGTGTCGGTCTTGCTCATGCGTCCCATTGGTCGCGTCCTTCTTGTCCAGTCGTGTTGGCACTCCCCTCACCCCAGCCGGCGGTCCAGCCCTCGGTCAGGACGGCCTCCAGGCTCGGGTCAGCGGAGGGCGCCCAGTGCTGCGCGTCGCCCAGCGCGCGGCGCGGCGGCGCGCCGTAGCGCAGGCTCAGCCGCCCGTCGCGGTCGCGCGTCAGATACAGCCCCCGCCCCGGCTCGTCGGCGCCGACGAAGGCCACGCGGGCGTCGTCGGGCATCAGCGCCTTGATCGACGCCTCGGCTTCCCTGGCCTCCAGCGTCGCGGCGCGCCGGTCGAGCAGAGCCTCGGCGAGCGCCCGGAACCGGTTGTGGCGGCTCATGTCGAGGACGCGGCGGGTCTCGTAGGACGGACCCTCAACCGGCAGCGGGTCGCTCGGTTCCACGTCGTTGACGACGTGCCACCAGAAGGCCTCCAGCGTCTCGATCAGATGCTCCACGTCGTCGGCCCGTCGCGGGACCGAGACCATCGCGTGGCCGGTCGGGCGCAGGATCGACAGCAGCCCGCGCTCCAGCCCCATCACCGCCAGCTGGTGCTGGAGCTGCCAGTGATAGCGGCGGGCGAGGTCGGTGTCGGTCTGGAAGCCGCTGTTGAACTTGGCCTCGACGACGGTGTCCAACTCCCCGTCCGCCGCGCTGCGCGCCAGGAAGTCCGGATGCGCGACCATCCAGTTGTGCTCGGCGTGGAAGAAGCTGTCGGGCGCCGCGACGCAGGCCAGACCGGTCGCGTGCTCGACGAAGCGGGGGTGCAGGTGCTCGGTGGCGATGCCGATCTGCACGGCGGCGACGAGGTCGAGGTTGTCGCGTTCCACCCGCCCGGTCTTCTCCCGCCACAGAGCCAGCCAGTCGCCGGCCATGACGCGGGTCGCGTCCGAAGACCCGATCCGCCCCGCCCGCAAGGCCCGCTGCGCATCCGTGATCGCCATGCCCACCGCCGTCCGTTCAGCCGATTGTTCCGGTGCTGCGCCTTTGCAGCCTGCCCAGCGGGCCGTCTCCGCCGGACCCTGAATATGAGATGCGAACACGCAGTTTTCAAGAACAAAAGCAGAACCTACAGCTTAGCCATACGCTTCACCAAGACTTTTGTCCGGCATTTTTCTTTAAGCCCGTGACACCGATACTATGAGAACAAAACAGAACGGGGTAAGAGCGCCCACATATTGATTCATTGTGAGGTCTTGATTCTTGGACCTACAAGAACTTGAGGGCGCGGACGACCTGAACCGCTACACCGGCTACATGGGCACGGTCGATGGGCGTCGGCTGGCAATCGGGGTCGGTGGACACCGGCAGAAGCTGCGGCGGAAAGAACCGGTAACCGCACACCGTCCCGTCCCCGACCGTCACCACCACGTCGCCCGAACGCGGCGGCAACACGTCGAGCGGTTCCAGAACGACGCAGTCCTGCGGCAGAACGCCGGCGGCGTTCAGACTTTTCGAGACGATGCGCAGCGCGAAGGCGCGGGGCGAGGCGATGGCGTCCAGGACGATGGACTGGCTGCCCGCGCGCAAGGCCGTGGCGAGAAACAGTTCGCCGGCCCGGCGGCCGAGGTCGAGGAAGGCGTGGGCCTGCTCCACCGTCAGCACCGGCACCCGCGCCACCGGCGGGTAGGCGCGCTCGTCGAGGAAGCGCGGCTCCGACCCGGCGATCCGCGCGAGGCGGGCCAGCGTGTCGGCGCTGGGTAGGCTGCCCATCACCGGATCGCGCAGGAAGCGCGTCAGGTTGGTCGCGGTGACGCCGGCCTCGCGCGCCCAGGCCCCGGCGCTCCAGCCCCGCGCCTCCATCACCCCGGTCATCCAGCGCAGGATGGCGCGCCGCGTCTCGTCCATGATCGCATCCCCGAAAGCTTCCCCTGGAACGGAACGGACAGCGGACGCGCAGGGGTGCGGCGTCGCCCTTGCCCTTTGGACTCAAAGCCCGTGCGATTTTGCAGTGCCGCCTTGGACTCGGCCGTGGGGACCGCCATCTGTACCGCGCAGCGTTCCCGACGCAACGCCTCAGAAGCCGTTCCCCTCAAGGAGGACCCCGCATGATCATCACCAGCACCGACACGGTGGAAGGCCGCCCGGCCACCCAATATCTCGGCATGGTCGCCGGCGAGGCGATCATGGGTGTGAACGTCTTCCGCGACCTGTTCTCCTCGATCCGCGACATCGTCGGCGGGAGGGCCGGCGGCTATCAGGCCGCGCTGCGCGAAGCCCGCGACGCCGCCTTCGCCGACATGACGGCGGCGGCCCAGGCGCTGGGCGCCGACGCCATCGTCGGCGTCGACATCGATTACGAGGTTCTCGGCAAGGAGAACGGCATGCTGATGGTGTCGGTGAACGGCACCGCCGTGCGCCTGTCCTGACGCGTGGCACAAACAAGAGCAAAATCGAACGGGAGGATGATTCATGCGTTGTCTTGAAACCGGCGCCGCCGGCCGCTGGGGCCGGCGCCTCGGCGGGATCGCCCTGGCGACCGGGCTGTTTGGCGGGGTGTTCGGCGGCACGCCGGCCTTGGCCCTCGACGGCATCGTCGAGAAGAAGGTGTTCGAGATGCCGTCCTACACCACCACCGGCGGCGGGACGATCAAGAACGTCCGCGTCGGCTGGGAAAGCTACGGCAAGCTGAACGAGGCCAAGGACAACGTCATCCTCATCACCCATTTCTTCAGCGGCAACAGCCACGCTGCCGGGAAATACAAGGCCGAGGACGCCGCGCCGGGCTATTGGGACGCCATCGTCGGTCCGGGCAAGCCGCTGGACACCGACAAATACTTCATCGTCAGCTCCGACACGCTGGTGAACCTGTCGCCCAAGGACCCCGCCGTCGTCACCACCGGCCCGGCCAGCGTCAACCCGGACACCGGCGCGCCCTACGGCATGAGCTTCCCCATCGTCACGATCCGCGATTTCGTCAACGTGCAGAAGGCGCTGCTCGACAGCCTGGGCGTCAAGTCGTTGCAGGCGGTGATGGGCGGCTCGATGGGGTCGCTTCAGGCGCTGGAATGGGCGGCGGCCTATCCCGACAGCGTCAAGCGGGTGATCGCCGCCATCGGCGGGCCGGAGGCCGACCCCTTCCTGATCGGCTGGCTGAACCTGTGGGCGGCGCCGATCAAGCTCGACCCCAACTGGAACAACGGCGACTACTACGGCAAGGCCGAGCCCAGGGCCGGGCTGACCGAGGCGCTGAAGCTGGTCACCCTGCACGCCCGCCACTGGAAATGGGCCGACGCCGCCTTCGGCCGCAAATGGGCGGAGGACGGCAAGGATCCCCGCGCCGCCATGGGCAACCAATACGCCATCGAGGCGTGGCTGGAGAAATCCGCCGCCGCCCGCGCGGCGGTCAGCGACGCCAACCACTTCCTCTATCTGGTGAAGGCCAACCAGACCTTCGTGACCGGCAACGGCGGCTCGCTGGAGGACGGCTTGGCGAAGATCAAGGCGCCGGTGCTGTTGATCCCGTCCGCCGACGATCTGGTCTTCCCGCCCGACCGCAACATGCGCCCGCTGAAGGACCGGCTGGAGAAGCAGGGCAACGCGGTGGAGTACACCGAGGCGATCACCTCGACGCTGGGCCATCTCGACGGCGTGGCGAACATGGCGAAGGCCGGCGACACCATCGCGGCCTTCCTGGCGAAATAAGGACCGACAAAGGCGGGGCCGGCAGCCCCGCCGGCTTCTCCTGCCCTACCCCCGGAAATTCAGCAGGCTCGGCGCCTTGTCGATGATCTCTTCCAGGATCAGGGAGGCGGTTTCCAGCTCGCGCTCCAGTTCGGGGCCGAGCTTGCCGATGTAGCCGGGGCGGTGCAGCTTCTCGTTGGCGTCGTGCAGGCTGCGCAGCTCCGCCACGAAGATCTCGCGGGCGCCCATCGGCAGGATCGGGTTGGCCGACAGCACGAAGAAGAAGCGCATGCTGGCGCGCACCAGAAGCGCCAGCATCACCGTGTCCAGCCGCTCGAACTGGTCGCGCAGGTCGTCGGAGCGGTTGTCGACCAGATTGCGCAGCCGCTGCTCGATCAGGATGACCAGCGCCTGGAACTCGCCCACCTTGTCGCGGAAGTCGCGGTAGGCGCCGAAGCTGTGCTTGCTGGCCTCGTGCTCCGCCAGTTGGGCAAGCTTGGAGGCCTCCCGGCACTGGCGCTCCAGCGCCCCAAGCAGTTCCTTGACCTCGGCTCTGGTGTACTGACGCTTGCTCATAACGGACCGGGTGCGGGTGGGCGGAGGATGCGGGCGCTTATAGCACAACCGGAACGGTGCGGCCTATCCCGCCGTCGCCCTTCCTAAAGGCCGGCCTCAGTGATCGGCCTTCACCATGCCGCCCGGCCGCCGCACCAGCGGCATGAACAGCAGCGCCGCGAAGAACACGCCCGACATCAGCAGCAGGCAGTCGTTGAAGGTCAGGATCATCGATTCACGCTGCACCAGCCCGACCAGCTTCGCCATCGCCGCGGCAGCCGGATCGGACACCAGCCCGTCGAAGCTCGCCGTCAGCCCGTCCAGCATCTGCTGCACCTCCGGCCGGGCGAGGTTCAGGTTGTCGCCAAGGCGGTTGGTGTGCAGGGCGCCGCGCTCGATCAGCACGGTGTTGATCACCGCCAAGCCGATGGCACCTCCCAGGTTGCGCATAAGATTGTACAGGCCCGACCCGTTCTTCAGCTTGTCGGGCGGCAGGGTGCCGAGCGCGATGCTGTTGATCGGGATGAAGCACAGCATCAGCGACAGCCCGCGCACCGCCTGCGGCAGGAACAGCTCCCAGAATCCGGTGTCGGCGGTCAGGTGGCTGTTCAGCCAGACACCGGTGCCGAACAGCACCAAACCGATGCCCAGCATGACCCGCAGGTCGAGCTTCTTCGACAAGGCCCCGGCGATGGGCGCCGACAGGAACTGGAAGGCGCCGGTCACGAACATGATCGTGCCGATCTGCAGGCTGTTGAAGCCCCGCACCCGCGCCAGGAACAGCGGCTGGAGATAGACCGAGCCGTAGAGGCCGACGCCGATGATGAAGCTGTAGAGCGACCCGATGGCGAAGTTGCGGTCGGCGAAGGCTCGCAACTCGACGATCGGATTCTTGTAGCTCAGCACCCGCCAGAAGAAGCCGACCCCGCCGACCACCGCGACCACGGCCAAGACCGCCACCGTCTCGTCGGCCAGCCAGTCGTTGCGCGGCCCTTCCTCGACCACGTATTCGAGGCTGCCGAGGAAGGCGGCCATCAGCCCGAGCCCGAGGAAGTCGAAGCCCTTGCGCAGCTCCGGGTTCGGCCGGTCGACGTCGACCAGGAACCAGACCAGCGAGGTGACGATGATGCCGGGCAGGACGTTGGCCAGAAACAGCCAATGCCAGGACAGGCTCTGGGTCAGCCATCCGCCGAGCGTCGGGCCGATGGTCGGCGCCATGGTGGCGACGAGGCCGATCATGACCGAGACGCCGGCCCGCTTCTCCGGCGGAAAGATGGCGAAGCTGGTGGCGAAGACGGTCGGGATCATCGCCCCGCCGATGAAGCCCTGAAGCGCCCGCCAGACGATCATCGTCTCGATGCCGCCGGAAAAGGCGCAGGCGACGCTGGTCAGGGTGAAGCCGGCCGCCGCCGTGGTGAACAGGACGCGGGTCGACAGGATGCGCGAGAGGATGCCCGACAACGGGATCATCACCACCTCGGCGATCAGGTAGGAGGTCTGCACCCACGAGATCTCGTCGGCGCTGGCCGCCAGACCCGCCTGGATCTCCGACAGGGAGCTGGAGACGATCTGGATGTCCAGGATCGCCATGAACATGCCGACCACCATGGCGAAAAAGCCGATGCGGTCGCGCGCGGTCAGCGGACGCATCGCGTGCCCGCCGGGTCCCGGAGCTGCCATGGGTGTCGTCCCTGGTCGGAGAAGGAAGCCCTTCGCCCCTTGTGGGGCGAGGCTCTGAGGACGCCAAAGGCGTCCAATGAGTTCGCGGGTTGGGATGAGGGGCATTCGCCGAAGGCGACGGAGGGAAAATTTGCGCCCCCTCACCCCAACCCCTCTCCCACGAGGGGAAAGGGGCTTATCGATTACTTCGCCGCGACCGCCTGCTTGACGCTCAGCGCGCCGAACACGCCGCCATCGGCGACGTGCGGCTGATGGTCGGAACCGCGCGTGTCCACCTCGGCCACCACCGACAGGCCGGGGCGCAGCAGGCCGGCGAGCGCGCCGTCGTGCGGCAGGGCGATGCGCACCGGCACGCGCTGCACGATCTTGGTGAAGTTGCCGGTCGCGTTCTCCGGCGGCAGCAGCGAGAACTTGGAGCCCGAGGCCGGCGCGAAGCTTTCGACCCGGCCCTCCAGCTTGCGGCCGGGGAAGGCGTCGACCTCGATGCTTACGGTCTGACCCGGCCGCATGCGGTCGATCTGGGTTTCCTTGAAGTTCGCGACGACGTAGACGTCGGGCAGCGGCACCAGCGCCAGCAGTTGCACGCCCGGCCGGGCGTATTGGCCGACCTGGACTCCCCGGTTGCCGATGACGCCGTCGACCGCCGCGCGGATCACCGTGCCGGCCAGATCGTTGCGGGCGGAGTCGAGCGACGCCTCGGACTCGGCCAGACGCGCCTCGGTCTCAATCCGGGTGGCGCGCAGCACGCCGACCTGGTCGTTCTCGGCGGCGAGCGCCGCGCGGGACTTGGCGACCTGCGCCACCGCCTTGCGCAGGTCGGCGTCGGCGGTCTCCAGCTTCTGGCGGCTGGTCCAGCTGTCGTTGGCGAGCGAGCGGTTGCGGTCGTAGTCCTGCTGGGCGCGGCGTTGCTCGGCGTCGGCGCTCGCCAGCGAGGCGGCGGCCTGGTCGATGATCGCGCGCTGGAGTTCCAGCTTGCTGTCGAGCGTGCCGAGCCCGGCCCGTTGCGTGTTCACGGCGGCCTCGGCCTCCGCCACCTTGACGCGGAAGTCGCGGTCGTCGAGCACGACCAGGACGTCGCCCGAGCGCACCTGCTGGTTCTCCGCCACGCGAACCTCGCGCACATAGGCCGAGACCTTGGGGCTGACAACGGTGATGTCGCTCTGCACATAGGCGTTGTCGGTCGATTCCATGAACCGGCCGTTGGTCCACCAGCCGTAGCCGGCGTAGCCCCCGCCCGTCAGGGCCGCGACCGCGACAGCCGACAGGACGATCTTGCGGACGTTCGATGCCATTGTCTCTAACCCCTGCAACCCGTTACGGCCCGCGCCCGTCCGGCGGCCTTGCCGCCTGGAGAAACTGAACCGTTCAGTTTAGTCTTGTCGGAAGATGAGTGATGACCTATCTGTTGTCAAGGCCGAACTGAACGGTTTAGTTTCCACAACAGGATGGTCGTCCGATGCGGAACGCGGCGGGACCGAAGAGCATGGTTGCAGAAAGCACAGTTTCAGACGAGGCGCGCATGTCCACACTGGTTGCCCCCACCCCGGAAGCGGGTTCCAAGCCGGCCCAGATTCTGGAGGCCGCCGGCGCCCTGTTCCTGGAGAACGGTTACGGCGCGGTCAGCATGGACGCCGTGTCCAAGAAGGCCAACGTCTCCAAGGCGACGCTCTACGCGCATTTCGGCAGCAAGGACGAGTTGTTCCGGGCGATGATCGCCTGCGAATGCGCCAGCTCGGCGCTGGCCAACGTGCTGGAGGAGGCCCGCCAGCTGCCGGTGGCCGAGGGGCTGCGGATGATCGGGCTGAAATTCGCCCTGTTCGTCACCTCGCCCAAGGCGCTGGCGATGTACCGGGTGATCCTGGGCGAGGCGCACCGCTTCCCCGAACTGGCCCGCGCCTTTCACGAATCCGGGCCGGCGATAACCTTCACCCAGGTCAGCGGCTTCCTGGCCGAGGCCGTCCGCAAGGGCGAACTGGCGATCCCCGACGTCGAGATGGCGACGCATCAGTTCTTCGGATTGGTGAAGGCCAATCTCCACATGCGCTTCCTGCTGTGCCTGGAAGACCGGCCGAACCGCGAGAAGATGGAACGCTTCATCGACAGCGCCGTCGCCCTGTTCGTCAAAGGCTACGCACCGCCCGCGGCGCCGTAAATCCGCCCCCGACTTTGCCGTCATTGTCCGGACGGCCCTACCGGATCTCTGACCTTTGGCCAGGGTTACGCTTGCTTGTTTTGCTGGATTGCATCAGATAGCGTCTGATCATACGGGAGTAATCAGCCACAGCGGCAGAGCGGATGAATCTGGACACCACCTTCATCGCGCAGATGATCGCCATCATCGGCTTCACCGTCGGCGGATCGGTGCTGCTGGCGTCGGTGTCCTATCCGAACCACATCCGGCGTGGCCTCCGCTCCTACGCCTATGGCAAGCTGCTGGTCGCGGCTGGCTTTCTGATCGCTGCGTCGCGCGGCGCCACGCTCCCCGAGATCACGGTTCCAGCGGCGAACGGGATCGTCATCGCCGGACTGTCGCTGAATTACGTCTGCGTCCGCCATTTGCAGCAGAAGCCGGTTCCAAAAGGCATGGTGTCGGGCTGCGGCGCGGTCGTCGCCGCGTTCTGCGCCCTGGTGCTGTTCGTGGATCCCGCCGATCTGTCCAATGTCCGTTTGGTGTCGAGCGTCGCGGCGGTGCTGCTGCTGGGACTGGTCGCGGCGGAGCTTCTGCTGTTCTACGAGGGGCGCGGCATCGCGCACTATATGTCGGGCGTGCTGCTGTTCCTGATGGGGCTGGCCTTCGCCCTGCGCATCTGGGCGGCGGCAAGCCAGCCGGCCAGTCCGGTCGACCAGATGATCAACGACGGCGCGGAGCGGGCCGTCCTGCTCATGAGCTTCCTCGGCACCGTGGTCGGAAGCATCACCTTCATTCTGATGGCGGGTGACGCCTTCAACAAGGAATTGACCATTCTGGCGCACACCGACGGGTTGACCGGCCTGCTCAACCGCCGGCGCTTCCTGGAGATCGGCGAAAACGAGTTCCAGCGCGCCCGCCGGCACGGCCGCCCGCTGACCGTTCTCACCATCGACATCGACCGCTTCAAGACGATCAACGACCGCGCCGGCCATCCCTTCGGCGACCGGGTGATCCAGGCAGTGGCGGCAACCTGCGGCACGCAGATCCGGCGGGAGGACGCGGCCGGCCGGCTGGGCGGCGAGGAGTTCGCCATCCTGCTGCCGGAAACGGACGAGGCAACCGGCGAACAGATCGCCGAGCGGCTGCGCACCGCGATCGAGCGCGATGTGGCACCGTTGGGCGCCGAACACGGGCTGGCGGTGACGTGCAGCGTCGGCGGCGTCAGCCTCGGCACGGGGCACCAGAGCTTCACCGATCTGATCGCGTTGTCCGACGCGGCGCTCTACGCCGCGAAGAACGGCGGGCGAAACCAGGTGCGCTTTGCCGGAGCGGCCGAGCCGCTGCCGATGGTCGTCTGACGCCTGGATTCATCCGCCGTTAAGAAAAAGGGGGCCAGTGAGAAAAAGGGCGCTCCACCCGCGCCCGGCTTTACCCGTCCCGCCCGTTGCCGCATTATCCGCCGCACCCGCCCGGCCGGCGATGCCGGGCCTCATTGACGAATTCGGCATATGGTCGCGGTCCTGTCCTCTCTCGGTTCCGGCGGGCTGGAGCCCCAGCGCTCCCAGCTCACCCTCGGCACGAAGTTCCGGCTCATCAACTGGGGGCTCGTGCTGCTGGTCGCGACGATCACCTCGGTCGGCGTCGCCCTGCTCTACTCCGCCGCCGGTGGCCACTGGAAGCCCTGGGCGCAGCCGCAGCTGGTCCGCGCCATCCCCGGCTTCGTCCTGATGCTGGGCATCGCGATGATCGACGTGCGGCACCTGATGAAGTCGGCCTACGTCATCTTCTTCCTGGTGCTGTGCCTGCTGATCGCGGTGGAGCTGATGGGCCGCATCGGCATGGGCGCGCAGCGCTGGATCGACCTGGGATTCTTCCAGCTCCAACCGTCGGAGTTGATGAAGCCGGCGCTGACCCTGGCGCTGGCCCGCTATTTCCACGGCATCACGCTGGACCAGATCGGCCGGCCGCTGCTGCTGATCCCACCGCTGCTGCTGGTCTTCACGCCCGTCGCCTTCGTGCTGATGCAGCCGAATCTCGGCACCTCGCTGCTGCTGATCATGGGCAGCGGGGCGGTGTTCTTCGCGGCGGGCGTGCGCATCTGGAAATTCCTGTTGGTGATCGGCGGCGGCGTCGGCGCCGTCCCCGTCGCCTGGGAGTTCCTGCACGACTACCAGAAGCAGCGCGTCTACACCTTCCTCGACCCCGAGACCGACCCGCTGGGGGCCGGCTACAACATCCTCCAGTCCAAGATCGCGCTGGGATCGGGCGGGCTGTTCGGCAAGGGCTTCATGTCCGGCTCGCAGAGCCAGCTGATGTTCCTCCCGGAAAAGCACACCGACTTCATCTTCGTCGTGCTGGCGGAGGAGTTCGGCATGGCCGGCGCCTTGGCCCTGCTGGCGCTCTACCTGCTGCTGCTGATCTACGGCGTGGTGATCGCGCTCAGCTGCCGCAGCCAGTTCGCCCGGCTGGTCGCGGTCGGCATGACGGCGCAGTTCTTCCTCTACGTCTTCGTCAACGTGTCGATGGTGATGGGGCTGATTCCGGTGGTCGGCATCCCGCTGCCGCTGGTCTCCTATGGCGGATCGGCCATGCTGACGCTGATGATCGGCGTCGGGCTGTTGCTCAGCATGTCCGTCCACCGCGAGATCCGCATTCCCAAAAGCGGCGTCACCGACGTCTGAGGTACCCACCACCCGATCCGGTTAAGCCTGCCGCAGCGACTCCACAACCCGGACGCGCCGTTGCCGCACCACCCCCTACCCACGATATTTGGGAAGGCGGCCCCCCGATGGTGGGTGCGCGTTCTCCGTCGAGGGAGGTGGACATGCGGATGCTTGGACAGGCGTTGGCGATGGGCGTCGGGATGGCGGTGGCGCTCGGCGGCACGTCCGCGCTGGCGGAGTCGGCCTTCACCCGCCAGGGCGGCAGCTTCGAAGAGCATTTCGCCGGGTTCGACAGCAGCCGCTGGCAGAAGTCGGACGGCTGGAGCAACGGCGGCTACATGGGCTGCGCCTGGAACGACGACAATCTGGCCATCAAGAACGGCAAGCTCGCCTTGTCGGTGACCAACCAGCCCAAGGGCCGCGAGGCGCTGTCCTGCGCCGAGTACCGCAGCCACCGCTTCTACGGCCTGGGGAGCTACACGGCGAACCTGAAGGCGGTGAAGGCGGAGGGGGTGATCACCTCGCTGTCGCACTACACCGGCCCGCCCTTCGGCGATCCCTGGGACGAAATCACCATGGGCATCGCCGGCAAGGACACGACCAAGCTGGAAATCAGCTACGTCGCCAATGGCGTCGGCCACCGCGACGTGGTGGTGGATCTGGGCTTCGACGCCGCCAAGGAGTTCCACACCTACGGCTTCGAGTGGAAGCCCGACCGCATCACCTGGACGGTGGACGGCCGCTCGGTCCACACCGCGAAGGGCAAGCCGGGCGAGTTGCCGCAGAATCCGGGCCGGCTCTACCTGCAGTTCTGGAACGGCAGCGGCGACACCCCGTGGCTTCACCGCTTCCAATACCCCGGAAAGCCGCTGACCGCCGAGGTCGCCTGGGTCCGCTTCCGCGAGGACGCCGCGACCCTCAACAACTGACCGGCCTGAAAAGACCGGTCAGGCTTCCTCGGCGCCCAGGTAGGACTCCACCACGCGGGGGTCGGCGACAACCTCCGCCGGGGTGCCGTCGGCGATCTTCTCGCCATGGTCGAGCACGACGACCTGGTCGGACAGCGCCATCACCGCCCGCATCACGTGCTCGATCATCAGGATCGTCAGCCCCTCGCGCCGGTTCAGGTCGCGCAGGACCTCGACCATGCGATCGACCTCGGTCGGGCGCAGGCCGGCCAGCACCTCGTCCAGCAGCAGCAGCGTCGGCCGCGTGGCGAGCGCGCGGGCGACCTCCAGCCGCTTGCGGTCGGGCAGCGTCAGGCTGCGCGCCGGGCGCGCCGCTTGATCGGCCAGTTCCAGCCGTTCCAGCACCGCGCGGGCCTGGGCGCGGGCCACCGCCACCGAACGTTCGCGGGCGAGCGCGCCGACCACGACGTTCTCCTCCACCGTCAGTGCCCCGAAGGGCTTGACGATCTGGAAGGTGCGGCCGATCCCGGCGGCGCAGATCTGGTTGGGCTTCAGCCCACCCAGGCGGGTTCCCTTGAGTGTGACCGTCCCTTCGTCCGCCGGGAAGACCCCGGCGATCAGGTTGAAGGTGGTGGTCTTGCCGGCGCCGTTGGGGCCGATCAGCGCCAGGATGCGCCCTTCCGGCACCGAGAAGGAGACGTTGGAGACCGCCTTCAAGCCGCGAAAGCGCTTGGACAAGCCGGAGACGGTGAGAAGCGCGGTCATCTCAGGCCTCCTCCCCCGGCTGGCGGACCAGGCGCAGGCGGCGCGCCAGCCAAGGCCAGACGCCTTCCGGCCGGAACACCACGATCGTCACCAGGGCCACACCGTAGAACAGCTGCTTCAGGCCCGGCAGATCCAGCCCGCCGGCCTCGATCAGGAAGGTCAGCCCCTCGCCCAGCGGAGTCAGGATGAAGGCGCCCAGGATCGGGCCGATCAGCGTGCCGATGCCGCCGACGATGGCCGGCAGGATGATCTCGATGGAGCGGCCCATGGAGAACACCTGCTCCGGGAACAGGTTGTTGAAGTAGAAGGCCTGGAACACCCCGCCCAACGCGGTCAGCGCCGAGGACACCGCCACGGCGGTCATGCGGGCGCGGAACAGGTCGACGCCGACCGCCTCGGCCGCCTCCGGGTCCTCGCGCACGGCCAGCCACTGGTAGCCGAGCCGGCTGTGCAGCAGCACCCGCGACAGGGCAAGCGCGCCCAGCACCAGCGCCAGGATCACGTAATAGAACAGCGTCGGCGAGCCGCGCAGGTTCAGCGGGTCGCTCACCCCGGCCTCGACCGGCAGGAACAGGCCGCCCGAGCCGCCCAGCCACTGGATGTGGTCGAAGCCGATCCGCGCCACCTCGGCAAACGCGATGGTCAGCAGGGAGAAATGCACCCCCTTCACGCCGAAGCGGAAGCCCAGAAAGCCGATGAAGGTGCCGACGGCCACGGACACCAGCATGGCCAGCAGCATCCCGGCCCACGGCCCGATCCCGTAATGCACGAACAGCGCGGCGCTGACATAGGCGCCCAGCCCCACATACAGCGCGTGGCCCAGCGACAGCAGGCCGGAAAAGCCCATCATCACGTTCCAGGCCTGCCCGACATAGGCGAACCACAGCACGGTGGTCAGCACCGACACGACGTAGCGGTCGCCGACCAGAGGCGCCACGGCCAGCAGCAGCCCGGCCAGCACCAGAAGAACGATTCCCCGACCGGTCATGACCGCTTCCCCAACAGCCCTTGCGGGCGCAGCAGCAACACCACGATCAGCACCCCGTAACTGAACAGGGACTTGAGCGAGGGCATCAGAAGGAAGCCGGCCAGCGCCTCCGACACGCCGATCAGCATGCCGCCGAGCAGCGCGCCGGGCAGGCTGCCCAGCCCCCCGATGATGACGATGATGAAGCTGAGCAGCGTGTATTCCGGGGCCAACTGCGGCCGGGCGTCGACCAGCAGGCTCATCAGCGCGCCGGCCACCCCGACCACGGCGGCGCCGATGCCGAAGGTCAGCGCGTAGAGCCCGTCGATGTTCAGGCCGACGACGCGGGCGCCCAGCGGGTTGTCGGCGCAGGCGCGGATCGCCTTGCCGGTGCGGCTGAACCGGAAGAAGGCGAACAGCGCCGCCGCGACGACGATGGCCGCCGCCCCGGCGCGCAGCCGCACCGCGTCCAGCAGCATCGGCCCGATCTCCACCGTGTCGAAGCTGTAGGGGACGGAGACGTTGCGCGCGTCCGGCCCGAACAGCATCAGCATGCCGTTGACCAGGATGCTCGCGATGCCCAGCAGCAGGATGAACTGCATGTGCTCGGGCCGCTCGACGAACTTGTTGACGACGCCCCGCTGCAGCAGCCAGCCGCAGACGAACAGCACCGCCGCGACGATGGGCGCCGACAGCAGCGGATCGAGTCCCAGAAAACCGGCAAGCAGGACGGCGCCGTACATGCCGGCAACCATCATCTCGCCATGGGCGAAGTTGACGACGCGGACCACGCCGAAAATGACCGACAGCCCCAGCGCCGCCAGCCCGTATACGAGGCCGGTCAACAGGCCGGAGGCGGCGATGTTGAGGTAATAGTCGATGGGCATGGAGCGGCGGCAACCCGAAAGAGTGAAGCCCAGCGGGTTACCAGCCCAGCCGATGGCAGGCAAGAGAAGATCGACCGCAACCCAGATCAAACCGGGCCGTTTCGCAAAAGCGGGCTTCCGCGCAGGGCCGAAACGGCGCTCTTGCGGAAAACAGTCCGCACGCCGCGTGAAACAGGGTAAACATTGAACCACACACACGCGAAAATCACAGGGTCCGAATCACCAAGGGTCCGCCGACCCGGCAGCAGGAACGCTTACCATGGACATGATCGAACAGACGTTGGCCGTCGCGACCGAGCATCACCGCGCCGGCCGCACCGACGAGGCGGAGCGCCTGTACCGCGACGTGCTGAACGCCTCCCCCGGCCATCCCGACGCCCTGCATCTGCTGGGCGTGATCGCGCTGCAATCCGGCCGGTCGCAGGACGCGGCGGAGATGATCGGCCAAGCGGTGGCGGGCGACGGCGGCTCGGCCCTGTTCCAGGCCAATCTGGGCCACGCCCTGCACGCCTGCGGCCGGACGCGCGAGGCCGCGCTGAGCTTCGCCCGTGCGCTGACCCTTCTGACCAACCAGGGCGAAAGCTGGGGCAACGTCGGCGCGCTGGCGAACCTGATCCGCCGCTACGACGACGACACCCGCAAGGCGGCGGCGGCCGAGGTCGACGCCCATTACAGCATGGGCGACGTGATGCGCCGCCACTCCCTGCTGTTCCTGCTGGACGGCGACATCGCGCATTACCGGCGGCTGGTGCAGGCGGTTCTGGACGAGCCGCTGCGCTTCTCGGTGCCGTCGCTGCACTACGCCTATTGGGGCATGGCGATGCGCCTGTTCCAGGGCGAGGCGCGCTCCGGCGACATCGGCGGTTTCACGGGCGGGGAGTACCGCCGCTTCTACCGGCTGCTGGTGGAGGAGACGTCGCGCCGCTACGGGATCGCGGTGCGCCTGCGCCGCGCCCAGCCACGCGATGCCGTCAGGAAAGTCGCGCTCGTCACCAACCAGATGCTGGGGCAAGGGCACCAGCCGACAGTGGACGCCTTCGACTACGCCCGCCGCCTTCAGAACGACCACGGCTGCGAGGTCGTCATCGTCAACCCGAACGCCATGGCGATCGCGGGTGAGAACGGCTTCGTCCCCGAATACAGCTACAACGTCACCGAGGAGTACGACGGCGAACAGACCATCGGCGCCTTCGGCGCGCGGGTGCGCATGCTGTCCTTCCCGCAGAAGCATTTCGACGAGGAGAAGCTGCACGCCATCGTCGACGCGGTCGAGGGCTTCGACCCCGACGTGATCCTGTCCTTCGGCGCCTCCAACGTCGTCGCCGACCTGTTCGCGCGGACGCGGCCGGTCGTCTGCCTGCCGACCTCGTCGGGCCTGCCGCCGTCGCTGGCGCGCCTGCTGCTCGGCTACGGCCCGGAGGACAGCGCCGCCGGCTGGCCCGACGACGCGCGGGAGCGTTTCCGCCCCTTCTCCTTCGGCTGGACCCTGCCGGAGGGCGGCGCACCGCTGCTGCGCGGCGATTTCGGGCTGGACGACGAAGGGCCGGTCTTCGCCGTGGTCGGCAACCGGCTGGATCAGGAGGCCGGGCCGGAGTTCCTGGCACGGATCGACGCGCTGCTCGACCGCCTGCCCTCGGCCCACGTCGCCTTCGCGGGCGCGACGGAGACGCTGCCGGAACGGCTCAAGGCCCTGCGCAACGCCGGGCGAGTCGACTCGCTCGGTCATGTCGACGACATCCGCGCCTTCTACCGGGTGGTGACCGCCTATCTGAACCCGCAACGTCAGGGCGGCGGCGGCAGCGCCGCCTTCGCGCTGGCCGAGGGCCTGCCGGTGGTGACCTTCGGCGGCGGCGACGTGGCCGGGGTGGCGGGAGCGGCCTTCACCGTCGCCGACGAGGCCGCCTTCATCGAGCGGGCGGCGACGCTTGCGGGGGACGCCGCCTTCCGTGCGCGGCAGTCCGACGAAGCCAAGGCCCGCTTCGCCCAAACGGGCGACCGTGCGCGTTCAGCCGAACGGCTGCTGGCCTACGCGCTGGAAGCGCAGCAGCGGGTATGAGGGGCGAAAACGATCACTGTGCTTCTGCGCAGCCCTGCGTTTTGACGGTGGGCGCATACTGACGGTTCCGACATGACCCAGCCGCATCGCGGCGGGGTCATGCCTTTCCGCGCGGGAGGGGCATATGGATCGCCAACAGGTTTATCAGGAGATCGAAGGGATCTTCGGTCTGGTCCCCAGCTTCTTCAAGGAGCTGCCCGACAACACGGTGGAGGCGGAATGGCGCCTGTTCCGGGCCGTCCAACTGGACGAAGGACCGGTGCCGGTGAAGTACCGAGAGCTGATCGGCCTTGGGATCGCCGCCGTCACCCGATGCCGCTACTGCGTGTTCTACCACACCGCCATCGCCAAGCTGTTCGGCGCCACTGACGCCGAAATCGAGGCGGCGGTCCATTACGCGAAATCCTCGGCCGGGTGGAGCGCCTATCTGAACGGCCTCGCCATCGATTACGACACGTTCAAGCAGGAGGTCGAACAGGCCTGCGATTTCGTGCGCGCCCAGGAGCACAAGCGGGCGGCGTGAACACCCCCCTCCCGGAAAGCCGCCGGAAGGCGGCTTTCCCTTGCCGGTGTCGCCGCTCCCGCCGTTCCGGAGGGAATCAGAGCCCCAGATACGCCTGCTTCACCGCCGGATCGGCGAGCAGCGCCTCGCCGGTCCCCGACAGCACGACGCGGCCGTTCTCCAACACATAGGCGCGCTGGGCGATCTTCAGCGAGGCCGCGACGTTCTGCTCGACCAGGATGATGGTCATCCCGTCCGCCGCCAGAGCCCGGATGATGCGGAACAGCTCCTGCACCAGGGCCGGCGACAGGCCGAGCGACGGCTCGTCGAACATGATCAGGTCGGGCTTGCCCATCAGGCAGCGGCCGATGGCCAGCATCTGCTGCTCGCCGCCCGACAGCGTGCCGGCCGCTTGGTCCAGCCGTTCACGCAGGCGGGGGAACATGTCCAACACCCGCTCGAAGGTCTGCTTGGCGGTGGCGCGCGCGCGTGGAATGACGGCGCCCATCTCCAGGTTCTCGCGGATGCTGAGAGTCGGGAAGATCTGGCGCCCTTCCGCCACCTGCCCGACGCCGAGGTCGCAAACCACGTGGCTGGGCAGGCCGGCGATCTCGCGACCCTTGAAGCGGATGGTGCCGCGCGCCGGCTTCTGGATGCCGGCGATGGTGCGGATCAGCGAGGTCTTGCCAGCCCCGTTGGCGCCGACGATGGCCGTGGTGGCGCCCTCCGCCACCGCCAGCGAGACGCCGTCGAGCGCCTGGGCGTCGCCGTAGAACAGGTCGAGGTCGGAAACGATCAGCATGGCGGGGCGCACGGGGTCGGTTGGAAGGGCAGCGCACTCTATAGCGCGGTCCCCCCGTTCCGCTTCAAGAGTTTCATTTCAGGAAAAACAGTGCGCTCATGGTCAGGCCGACGGCGATGATGCCGCCGCGCAGGACCGGCGACGGAATTTTCCGTCCGACCCGCGCCCCGGCATAGCCGCCGGCCACCGCCGCCAGCACCATCAGCAGCGCCTTCGGCCAATCCACCGCCCCACCCGCCGCGTAGGCCGCCACCGCGATGGCGGTCAGCACGGCGGAGAACAGGTTCTTCAGCCCGTTCATCGCGTTGAGGTCGGTCATCCCGAACAGGCTCAACTGAGCCAGCAGCAGGATGCCCAGGCCCCCGTTGAAATAGCCGCCATAGACCGACACCACGAACAGCGTGGCCAACAGGGCGCCCCGACCGTGCAGGCCGACCGCGCGCAGCCGCGCGGCCAGAACCCCGCCGAAGGCGAACAGCCCGGTCGCCGCCAGCAGCAGCCACGGCACGATGTCGCGGAACACCGCGTCGGGCGTCACCAGCAGCAGCCCTGCTCCCGCCAGCCCACCGACGAGGCTGACCGAGGCCAGCAGCGGCAGGCCGAGATCGCCGACCGGCGCCAGATCCTGGCGGTAGCCGTAGACCCCGCTGGCGTAGCCGGGCAACAGGGCCACGGTGCCCGTCGCGTTGGCGGCGACCGGCGGAACCCCGGCGTAGATCAGCGCCGGCAGGGTGAGGAAGCTCCCCCCGCCGGCCACGGCGTTCATGGCCCCGGCGAGGAAGGCGGCGGCCAGCAGCAACAGCTCGGTCATGACGGGGAACGGTCACGCAGTTCGCGGCGGATGATCTTGCCGGTGGTGGTCATGGGAAGCTGGTCGAGGAACTCGATGGCGCGCGGGTATTCATGCGCGGCCAGCCGGGTCTTCACATGCTCCTGGATCGCGGCGACCAGCGCGTCGTCGGCCGTCACCCCGTCCTGAAGCACGACGAAGGCCTTGACGATCTCGGTGCGCAGGGGATCGGGCACGCCGACCACGGCGGCCATCCGCACGGCGGGATGCCCGATCAGGCAATCCTCGATCTCGCCGGGGCCGATGCGGTAGCCGGCCGAGGTGATGACGTCGTCGTCGCGCCCGACGAAGCGGATGTAGCCGTCGGCGTCCAACTCCCCCTGGTCGCCGGTGACGAGCCACTCCCCAATGAACTTGCCCGCCGTCGCCGCCGGGTTGTTCCAATAGCCCAGGAACATCACCGGATCGGGCCGGCGCACCGCGATCAGCCCAAGTTCGCCGGGCGGCAGCCGGTTGCCGGCGCCGTCGATCACCGCCACGTCATGGCCGGGCGCCGGGCGGCCCATGATGCCGGGCTTGGGCGGCATCAGCGTCGCCGCCGACGACACGATCATGTTGCATTCGGTCTGGCCGTAGAACTCGTTGATGGTGACGCCGAAGGTCTGGCGCCCCCAGTCCAGCAGCTCGGTGCCCAGCGTCTCGCCGCCGCTGGCGACCGAACGCATCGCATAGGCGTGGCGCGCGCGCGGATCGGCGACCGCCCGCATCATCTTCAGCGCGGTCGGCGGCAGGAAGGCGTTGCGCACCTGGAAATCGGCCAGCAGGCGGAAGGCCTGTTCGGGGTCGAACTTCTCGAAGCGGTGCGAGACCACCGTCACGCCGTGGTGCCACGCCGGCAGCAGCACGTCGAGCAGCCCGCCGATCCATGCCCAGTCCGCCGGGGTCCAGATGCGGTCGCCCGGTTGCGGGAACAGGTCGTGCGAGATTTCCACCCCCGGCAGATGGCCCAGCAGCACGCGGTGCGCATGGAGCGCGCCCTTCGGCTGGCCGGTGGTGCCGGAGGTGTAGATGATCACCGCCGGGTCGTCCGCCGCCGTGTCCACCGGCGTGAAGGCGTCCGAAGCCGCGTCGGTCAACGCGTGCCAGTCCAGGCAGGCGCCGCCTTCCGCACCGCCAATTCCATCAATGCGGAAGACCGCGCGCAGCTCGGGCAGCCGGTCGCGGATTTGCGCCAGCTTGGCGGCGCCCACCGCGTCGGTGACCACCGCCCGCGCGCCGCAGTTGGCGAGCCGGTACTCCAGCGCCTCCACCCCGAACAGGGAGAAGAGCGGCACGGCGATGCCTCCCATCTTGTAGACGGCGACGTGCGAGACGGCGGTTTCCGGCGCCTGTGGCAGTAGGATGCCGACCCGGTCGCCACGCGCCACGCCGTGGGCGGCCAGCACGTTGGCGAAGCGGTTGGACAGGGTGCGGATGTCGGCGAAGCGGTATTCCTCCACCCCGCCGTCGCGCCGCTTGTGGATCAGAGCCAGACGCTCCGGGTCCGATTCGGCCCATTTGTCGCAGACATTGACGCCGATGTTGTAGCGCTCCGGCACGCGCCAGACGAACTGGTCGCGCACCGCCTCGTAACTGTCCGCCTTGGGCAGCATGCCGCTTTCCTCCCGCATATTCTTGTCCGCCGGCTTGCCGGTCCGTTCCGCCAATCATAGGGGCAACGGAGGGATCGCGTCACGGGGATGGAATACTTCGCGGGGCTGCCATGTTGATGGTTTTGGAACCGACCTGCCGAACCAATCAGGAACCGACCATGAAAGCCAGCCCCTTCCTCGCCGCCGCCCTGTCCGCCAGCCTGCTCGCGGCCCCGCTCGCCGGCTGCGCCCAGCCGGGCTACGGCGATTCCTACGGCGGCATCAGCGCCAACAAGCAGACCGCCGGCACCGTGCTGGGCGGCGTGGCCGGCGGTCTGGCCGGCTCGCGCTTCGGCGGCGGCAGCGGCAAGCTGGTCGCGGTCGGCATCGGCACGCTGCTGGGCGCGGCGCTGGGCAACGCGGCGGGCGCCTCGCTCGACCGCGCCGACCAGACCTACGCCTTGCAGGCGGCCAACAACGCCTACGCGGCGCCGACCGGCAGCACGATCCGCTGGAACAACCCGGAAAGCGGCAATTACGGCAGCTACACCCCGGTCCGCGACGGCACCAGCCCGTCCGGCGAGCTGTGCCGCGAGTACCAGACCACCATCGTGGTCCAGGGACGCACCCAGCAGGGCTTCGGCACCGCCTGCCAGCAGCGCGACGGAACGTGGCGCATGGCGAGCTGACCGTTCAGCCCTGCGGCGCTTGCCGATAGGCTTGCGGGTGGGCGTGATGGAGACGGGCGGTCATCAAGGCGCGGGCGATGCGGCCGGCGCCCTCCCCGTCCAGCGGCAGCGCCGCCGCCGCGCCCGCCATCCGCTCCCGCCGCTTCCCGTCCTTCCACAAGGCCAGGGCCGCCGTGACGATGGCGGGAACCGCGTCGCCCGCCCGCGCGTCCACCGCCTCGCACCAGCCGAGCGTCGCCGCCTCGGCGCTGGCGGCGGCTTGGTTGTCGGCGGTGACCACCAGAAGCGTCGGCACGGCCAGGGCCGCCAGTTCGCCCATGGTGCCGCCGCCGGCCGACACCGCCAGCCCCGCCTCCGCCATCACAGCCCCCATGCGCGGGCAATCCACATGCACCGCGACGCCGGACCCGAACGTGTCGCCCAGGGCGGCGAGTTCCGCCGCGCGCGGGTTGCTGCCGCCGACCACCGCGACCAAGCGGCACCCCTCCGGCCGGACCGCCTCCAGCGCCGCCAGCACCGGCCCGGTCAACCCCAGCGGATCCGAGCCGCCGAAGGTCAGCAGCAGGACCGGACGCTCCGCGATCCCGGCGCGGCCCGCACGCGCCGCCAGCCGCACCTCCCGCCGCAGCGGCGCGTAGCCGGGGCCGAGCAGCAACAGCGCCCCCGGCGCCATCCGGTCGTAGGGCAGCCGGTGCGCCTGGGGGGCGGCGTTGACGACGGCGTCGGCGTGCAGCGGGGTCCCGTCCCCCAGATCGTCCCAGGCCAGCACCCGCAGCCCCGCCGCCTGCACGCCGGCCCGGTAGGCCTCGCCAAAGCGGTAGCCGTCCAGCATCACCGCCGCGCAATGCTCGCGCCGCAGGGCGGAGCGTGTGGCCGCGAGATCCGCCGCCTCGCCCACCGGCCCGGCGATGGCGATGCGCCGGAAGCCCTCGGAGTCCAGCCGCCGGTCGATGGCCGGGGTCGATTCCACCGCCGCGAACACGACCTCGTGCCCGTCGTCGCGCAACGCCTCGGCCACCGCGAGGCAACGCATGACGTGCCCGGTCCCGATGGCGGGTGATGCGTCGGCGCGGGCGAGGATGATGGCCATGGGGTTTTCAAGTCCGGAAGGGCCGCCGGGACCGCGTCAGAAAGGACCGCGGAACTGCACCTGATGCGCGAGTTTGGTCCGTTCCGGATCGGGAGTCCAGGCCACGTCCCTCGGCCGGACCAGCGCGTGGACGGCGGCGGCCACCGTGCCGGGGTTGGGGTAGAAGGCCGCCTCCAACGTCGGCGAGGGCGGGCAGGTGGTGGGCGCGAAGCCGATGCGCTTGACCGCGATCCCGCCCTCCGGCCCGAGGCGCTCCAGCACCGCCGCGACGATCTCCGCCCCGGCGCCGCAGGCGGTCCAGCCGTTGTCGGCGACCACCAGCCGCCGCGTCCGCCGCGCCGACTCCACGATGGTGTCGATGTCCAGCGGCGACAGCCAGATCGGGTCGATCACCTCGGCCGAAATCCCGATTTCGCTCAGCAACTCGCGCGCGCGCAGGCACTCCACCACCATGTTGGAGATGCCGACCAGCGTCACGTCCCCGCCCGGCGCCACCACGCGCGCCTTGCCCGGCAACACCGCGTAGGGGGTTTCCGGGACGTAGGCCTCGGTCGGATAGAGCAGCCGGTGTTCCATGACGATCACCGGGTTGTCGTCGCGGATGGCGGCGATCATACAGCCCTTGGCGTCGTGCGCGTTGCTGGGCGCCACCACCTTCAGCCCCGGCACGTGCATGAACATCGAGTGCAGCCCCTGGGAATGCTGGGCGCCCTGCCCCCAGGACTTGCCGACCATCGAGCGCACGACCAGCGGCACCTTGACCGTCCCGCCGTACATGTAGCGCGCCTTGGCCGCGATGTTGACCAGCTGGTTCATGCAGAGCAGCAGGAAATCCATGCGGATGTGGACATGGACCGGCCGCATCCCGGCCATCGCCGCCCCGATGGCGACGCCGGTCATCGCGTCTTCGGACAGCGGCGTCGTGAACACCCGCTCCGGTCCGAATTGCTTCAACAGCCCGGCCGTCGAGCCCTGGATGGATTTGTGGTCGTCCACGTCCAGCCCGAACACGAAGACGCTCTCGTCGCGCTCCATCTCCTGCGCGAAGGCCTCGCGCAGGGCGTCGACGTAGCGCAGCAGCCGGCTTCCGGACGCGGACTCAGGCGTAGACGTGGTCATAAAGATCCTCGGGCACCGGGAAGGGGCTGGCTTCGGCGAACGCAAAGGCGGCGGCAACCGTCGCCGCGATCTCGGACTCGATGGCGGCGACGTGGTCCGGCGGCAGCAGCGCCGCCAGACGGGCGACCTCGTCACGCGCGGCCCATGGGGTCTTCTCGTCGGCGGAACGGTAGCCCTGGTCGAAATCCTCGTTCGGACCGACATGCTCGCGCCAGCGGTAGCAGAGAATTTCCAGGAAGGCAGGGCCGCCGCCGTCGCGCATCGCCGCCACCGCCTCCAGCGCCGCGTCGCGCACGGTGACGGTGTCGCCGTCCTCGATCCGCCGGGTCGGGATGCCGTAGGTCGCCACCCGGTCGCACAGCCGGTCGGTCGCCCAGCGCTTGGCCAGCGGCTCGTGGATGGCGTAGCCGTTGTTCTCGCAGACGAACAGGATCGGCAGCTTGTGCAGGGCGGCGAAGTTCAGGCTTTCGGCGAAGCAGCCCTCCTCGGTCGCGCCGTCGCCGATGAAACAAACGACCACCCCGCCGGTCCTTTGCCGCTTGGCGGCCAAGGCGAAGCCGGTCGCCACCGGGATCGAGGTGCCGACCACCGCCGAGGCGCCGATGACCCCGGCCCGCGAATCCACCAGATGCATCGACCCGCCGCGCCCCTGGCAGCAGCCGGCCTTCTTGCCGTACATCTCGGCGATCATGGCGTTCAGGTCGCCGCCCTTGGCGATGTAGGCGGCGTGCCCGCGATAGGTGATCGACACATGGTCGCGCGGTTCCAGCGCGTCGCAGACGCCGGCCGCGATGAACTCCTGCCCGATGGACAGGTGGACCGGGCTCTTGATCACGTCGGTCGGGTAGACGCGCGCCACCTCCTCCTCGACAACGCGGATCAGGCGCAGGGTGCGGTACAGGCGCTCGGCCACGGCGGAATGTTCAGGCGTTTCGGGCAAGGCTTTCCCTCTCAGGCGCGGCGGCGGCGTTCGAAATCGTTGGGTTCGTAGACGACGATCTTGCTGCCGCCGGTGTCGAAACGGAAGGCCACGGCGGTCAGGCCCTTCAGCCGCTCGCGCACCGTGGCCTGCCGTTCCGGCGGAACGAACAGCAGCAGGAAGCCGCCGCCCCCCGCCCCCAGCAGCTTTCCGCCGAGCGCGCCGGCCTCCAGCGCCGTCCGGTACAGCGCGTCGATGGTGGGGTTCGAGACGTTCGGCGACAATTCGCGCTTCAGCATCCAACCCTCGTGCAGCATTCGGCCCAGATCGGCCAGATCGCCGCGTGGGTTGCCCAGCAGGGAGGCCGCCTCCTCCACCATCGCGCGCAGGCCGTGCAACTGCTCCTCGCGCTTGTCGAGGTTGGCGATCTTTTCGCCCTCGATGTCCGAGGCGAACCGCGAGAGGCCGGTGAAATACAGCACGAAATGATTCTGCAAGGCGTCGCGCCGTTCGCGCTCGACGATCAGCGGGATGACGTCGACGCTGCCGTCGGGCTGGAAATCGATGCGGTTCAGCCCACCGAAGGCCGCCCACATCTGGTCCTGCGACCCGACATTCTCGCCGATCACCTCCTGCTCGATGCGGATGGCCTCCTCGGCCAGATCCTGCTTGCTCGCCATGCGGCCGCGATAGGCGTGCAGCGCGTTCAGCAGCCCGACCGTGAAGGAGGAACTGGACCCCAGCCCGGACCGCGCCGGCAGATCGCCGTCGTGATGGATCTCCAGCCCGCTCTCGATGTTCATCTCGGCGAGGCAGGCGCGGACGGAAGGGTGGCGGATCTCCGCGATCTCGCGCACATGCTCGATGTGGGAGTAGACGATGCGGTGCTTGTGCTCGAAGAAGGGCGGCAGGGTGCGCAGGCTGATGTAGCAGTATTTGTCGATGGCCCCGCCGATCACCGAACCGCCATGACGCCGGTACCATTTCGGAAGATCGGTGCCGCCCCCGAACAGCGAGACGCGGAAAGGGGTGCGGCTGATGATCACGCGTCTCTCCCGCCGATCACGCCCCCGGCGGCGGCCAGGCTTTCCGGCGTGCCGATGTCGATGAAGCGGGCCTTGGCCACATGAGCGTGCAGCGTTCCCGGCGGCGCCTTTTCCAGCACGTCGCGCTCCAACGAGACCGCGCCCTGCGCGATCACCCGGTCGAGGAAGGCGGCGGAGAACAGATAGACGCCAGCGTTGATGGTGCCGGTGCCCGGAGCCTTCTCGACGAAGCGGTGGATGCGGCTGTCCGCCCCGACCTCCACCCGGCCATAGCGGGCGGCGTCCTCCACCGTGACGCACAGCACCGACGCCTCCGCCCCCGACAGGCGGTGCGAGGCCACGAAAGCGCGCAGATCCGCGTCCAGGAAGGTGTCGCCGTTCATCACCAGGATGGTGCCGGACCGCAGTTCCTTGCGGACGTAGCCCAGCGCCCCGGCGGTGCCGAGCGGCTCCGGCTCGATCTGGCAGACGACGTCCATGGCCCCGGCTGAATCGCCGCGCGCCAGCCACGCGGTCACCCGGTCGGCCAGATGCCCCAGGCACAGCACGACCCGCCGCGAGCCATGGTTGGACAGATAATCCAGCAGATGCCCCAGAAAGGCCCGTCCCGCGACGGGTGCCAGAACCTTCGGCGTGTCGCCCAGGACCCCCCGGATCCGGGTGCCCAGTCCGCCGGCCAGAACCGCGACGTCTATGTTGGCAAGAGTGTCCTCAGACCGCACCGACCGTCCTTTCCTGCAAGCCCCCGTCCGTCTCCAGCAGCTTACGACGAAGCGTGTGCCGGGTCATCGCGCGAATGTGCCGGCTCGTCTCGCCGCCGAACCGCTGATCGACCAGCTTGAGGTAGCGCGGGTTGGTGAAATATTCGATGAACGCGCGATCCCGGAAATCCAGAACCTCGGCGGCCGAGAGTTTCTGCGTCGCCAGCGGCTTGCAATCGTGGCTGTGCTGGGAATAGCCGCTCCACCCGTCCGGCAGGTCCCACCCCTTCTCCACCGCCTGATCGTAGAACGGCGAGCCGGGATAGGCCATCGCCGAATAGAAGTTGGCGAATTCGCAGTTCAACTCCTTGGCGAGGTCCAGCGTCTCGCGCATGGAGTCGAGATCGTCGTCCGGCAGGCCGAAGATGTAGTTGCCGATGACGTTGATCCCGGCCTGCTGGATCGCGCGGACGATGCCGACGATATCCTCCGAGCGCAGCGCCTTCTTCGCCCCGTCACGGACATGCTTGCTGCCCGATTCGATGCCCAGCGCCAGCCAGCGGATCCCGGCGCGGCGCAGCATCTCCAGCATCCCCGGCTTGACCGTGTCCACCCGCGCGTAGGCCCAGATGTTCAACGTGCCTCCCAGCGCCGCGTTGCGCGGGATCAGCCCCTCGCAGATCGCGGTGACGTGGCGCTCGTTCAGGACGAACATCTCGTCGACGATCTTGAAGGTGCGCACGCCGTAGCGCCCGATCAGCAGGTCGATCTCGGCCAGCACGGCTTCCGGGCTGCGGAACCGGTAGCCGTTCTTGCCGAAGGGCGCGTTGATGCAGCAGAAGCTGCATTTGTACGGGCAGCCCAGCGTCGTGTAGATCGACGCGTAGGGCATGCGCGTGTCCATCGCCCCGAAGCACTGCCAGTTGTGCGCGCGGTACTTCTCCATCGGCAACAGATCCCAGGCGTCGCCGCCCAGGTCGAGATCGAGATCCTCGACCAGCGGCGCCGGAAAACTGCGCCGGATTTCCTGCGAACCATCCTCGGCAGCGTGCCAATGGGCGATGCCCGGCACCTCGGCCGCATCGAACGGCCGGTCGGATTTCAGCGTTTGCAGCAGCGCATCCAGCGTCACCGGCCCCTCGCCGGTCGCGGCGAAATCGACCGCCTCTTCCCGCAGGGTGCGTTCGGGCAAGGCCGCGACATGACCGCCGATCAAAATGATCGGGCAATCGGGCGAAAGTGTCTTGACGGTCCGGGCAATGGCGCCCGCTGCCGGCATCGACTGCGTCGAGGCCGAGGGCTGATGGCCGTAGACCACCAGCGCCACCAGCCGGGGATCGAACGCCGCCACCCGCGCTGCCACGGCAGGCGGATCAAGCTCGTCGGCCTCGCTGTCGATGACGACGACGCTATGCCCCCGCGCGCGGCAATAAGCGGCAAGCAACCGGCACCACAGCGGCGGCTCCACCGCCGTCAGGTCGTCGGCCAGGGTCTGGTACACCAGTTTGCGCCCGCCCGGATGAACGAGCACGAGGTCGACGCGGCCGGCGGCGGGAGCGGTCATGGAAATGGAAGGTTCCTTTCCCAATTCAGACATTGCCGTAGCGGCCGTTGCGCAGCATGCGGTAGCCCTTGATCAGCTCCCGGATGCCGTCGTCGAGCGAGAAGGCCGGCGCGTAGCCGGTGGCCTCGATCCGTTCGTTCGACACGATGTAGTCGCGCTTGTCCGGATCCTCGCCGATCGGCGCTTCCATGAAGACGAATTTGGGAAGATGCCGGACGATGACCTCGCACAGCTCCCACTTCGACAGGTTGGCGTCCGACAGGCCGACGTTGTAGGGCCGGTCCCGCATCGTCTCGAAGCGGTCCAGACCGTGCAGGAAGGCGCGGGCGACGTCGCGGATGTGGATGTAGTTGCGCTTGAAATGCGGCTCGAACAGCACGATGGCGCGGTCGTGGACGGCGCGGTGGACGAAGTCGTTGACCAGCAGGTCGATCCGCATGCGCGGCGCCATGCCAAACACCGTCGCCAGCCGGAAGGAGATGGCGTTGCCGCGCTCCAGCACCGCCGCCTCGGCCTCCACCTTGGTCCGCCCGTAGAGGGAGATCGGACGGAGCGGCGTGTCCTCCGTGCAGAACTTGCCCTTCTCGCCGATGCCGTAGCCGGAGTTGGTGACCGGCATCATGATCCGCTGGTCCTTCGACAGCAGCCGCACCAGCGTCAGCACGGCGTCCCGGTTGGTGCTGGCCGCCGCCAGCGTGTCGGCGTCGCACAGCGGCGCGCCGACCAGGGCGGCCAGCGGGATCACCACGTCGGCGTTTTTGATCAGCGGCCGCAGCATCTCTTCGCTGCGGGCGTCGCCGCGCACGATGTCGAAGTTCGGGTGGGCGCAGACATGGGCCAGCGGCGCCTGCCGGAACAGGAAGCTGTCCAGCACCGTGACCGTGTGCCCGGCGTCAAGCAGGGCCGGGACCAGGATGGACCCGAGATAGCCGGCGCCGCCGGTGACGAGGATGGTCTTGCTGTCGGCCATGGGTCTTCTCGGGATCGGGTCAGGAACACACGCGGTCGAGCACGGCGCGCAGCCGCTCGATCTGCGGGGTCAGGTCGAAGGGGTGGTTGCCGACGAAGAAGCCGAGGTCATGCGCCGTGTAGGCGTTCTTGATCTCGCCGACCGTGTCGTAATCGTAGTATTTCAGCACGTCGTGGCGCAGGAAGCAGCCGCCGGTGATGATGCGGAAGCCGATGTCGGCCTCCTTCAGCGCGGCGAAGACCTTCTCCCGGTCGGGGTTGCGGACCGGGTTGAGGACGATGGTGAAGCTGAAGCAGGACGAGGCGCCGTTCTCGCGCTGGATGATGAAGCGCTCGTCCCCGGCGAACAGCTCCTGGAACAGCGCCATGTTCTTGCGGCGGGCGGCGGTCAGGGCCGGCAGCTTCTTCAACTGCTCGCGGCCGATGGCGCCTTCCAGCTCCAGCGGGCGGACGTTGTAGCCGGGCAGGATGAAGCGGTAGGCCTCGAAATGGTCGGAGGAACCGCGCCGGTACAGCGGCGTGTCGGCGGGCAGGTCGCGGGTCCAGCCATGGGCGCGCATGGCCCGGCAGAGATGGGCCAGTTCCAGATCGTCGGTCAGCACCATCCCGCCTTCCATGGTCGAGATGTGGTGCGAGAAGAAGAAGCTGAAGGTGTTGAGGTCGCCGAAGGTGCCGGCCTTCTTGCCGTTCAGCTCGGCGTCCATCGACTCGCAGTTGTCCTCCAGCACGTAGAGGCTATGGGCGTCGGCGAAGGCGCGGATTACGTCGAGCGCCGCCGGGTTGCCGAGGATCGACACCGGAACGATGGCCCGCGTGCGTGGCGTCAGCGCCTGCTCCAGCTTGGCGGTGTCGATGTTCAGCGTGTCCAGCTCGACGTCGACGAAGCGCAGCTTCAGGCCGTATTGCTGGAGCGGATGGTAGGTCGTGGCCCAGGAGATCGCCGGAACGATCACCTCGTCGCCGCGCTGGAGCGGGCGCTCCGCCTTGTAGGCCAGGGCGGCGACCGCGACGAGGTTGGCCGACGAGCCAGAATTGACCATGATCCCGTGGCGGACGCCGAAGTAATCGGCGAACTCCCGTTCGAACGCTGCCACCTGCTCGCCCATCGTGAAGCGGCCCGACGCCACCACACGCTCGATCGCCGCGATCTCCTCAGGCCCCCAGGTGGATGCCGCCAGCTCGTAGAACATCCGCAAGACCTCGGTTGCCTCTGCCATCGACCGCCGGCCGTCATGGCGCGCACGGAAACGATCATTCCCGATTTGGAACGAATCCGCTTAACAAGGATTTAACGGCGACGGGAAAGACGCGCAACCGCCCGAAAGAACGGGTCAGACGAACAGGCTGAAACTGCCCATCAGTTTCTGCGTGCCGGTCTGGCCGGTCGGAATGGAGTTCATGCTGCTGATCGCTTGGTTCAGCCCGTCCAACATTTGCTGCTGAGCCTCCGTCATCTGGAAGGGGCTGTCGCCCTTCTTCGGAGCCTTGGCAATGGTGTCGTAATCCTGGGAGTAGGTGTTGCCCATGCTGAACTGGACCGCGTAGTTCTTCGGATCCTTGGCCGACTCACCCTTTTCGCGGCTGACGCGCAGGGTGTAATCGCCCCGGTCGAGCGTCAACTCGCCGCGCTGAAGGCTGCGGAAGGAATCGTAAGCCTTGCCGGCGCTCTTGTTGCTGTCGGCCACGACCTGCCCGGTCTTGCTCATGACCTGAAGCTGGACCCCCTCGTCGCCGACCTGCCCCATCGTCGCCTCACCCTTGGTGGTGACGCGGAACTTGTAGAAATCGACGGGATCGTTGGCGTTCAGGGTGCTGACCACGTTCAGCCGCGACACGTTCTTGGACAGAACCCCGATGTCGGTGGCGAACATGCGGCTGTCGGCCGAGGATTTCCGGACCGTCTTCTCATAGCTCTTGACGTCGGAGGACGCGGACGCCGTTGCGGCTTCCTGCTGGGCCTTGACGTTGGCGATGGCGGCGTTGAGGGACTTGTTGAGGTCCGACACCATCTGACCGACGCCAGATAAACCGTCCGACATGGCCGCCCCCTCCCCTCGTCCCGTCAAAAGCACCGGGCACCGATCATCGCGTTCCGGTACCATTCGAGCTTCACGGTACGGCCTGCATCCTTAATTGACAATTAATTTTGCGGTCCGGCCGATTCCGGCGCAGGAGGCGTCATCATCGCGCGTAGCCGGCGCGCGGCGAGCGCCAGCGTCTCGCCATGGTCGCCTCCCGCACGCGCCAGCGTGGCCATGGCCGGAAACCAGGGGCGCGCACCGGTCCCCAGCCGCGACCAGTCGCCCGCCCCGCTCAGGCGCCAAACCGGCGTGCCGACCGCCGCGGCCAGTTCCCCGACCGAGGTCGGCGCCGTGACGACGAGGTCCAGCCCCGCCATCAACGCCGCCACCGCATCGAGGTCGTTCCTCAGATCCAGATCCGGCCATGTGTGGAGGACGATGCCGAAACGGGCATGGGCGTCTTCGATTTCGGCGGCGCACTCGTCGTATTGCAGGTTCACGAACCGGAGTCCGGGCAGAGCGAACAGCGGTTCCCACTGATCGAGTCGGGTGTAGGCCCCCGCCCGGTCCGCCGTGATCCGGCTGCTCCGCCAGCAGATACCCACCTTCAACCCCGCCCCCAGAGCGCCCAGCCTGTCGCGCCAGCGCATCGCCTCCGCCGGGTCGGGAGCGAGGAAGGCGACGCGGGGCGGAAAGGCGTCCAAGCCTGGACGCAGGAGGGCCGCGACGCTTCCCATCGCGGCGTGCCGGTCGCAATCGCGCGGGTCGCCGGTCGGGGGCCGCACCACGGCGCCGGGCAGGGCGCGAGCGAAAAGGCGGACCAGCCGGGCGTCGCATTCGACGATCACGCGGCCGGCGCGGGCGACCAGATCGGGCAGCGCGGTGCCGAACAGGAGTTCGTCGCCCAGCCCCTGCTCACCCCAGACCAGGATGGTCTCGCGCGACAGGTCCTCCCCGTGCCATTCCAGCACCGGGAAGCGCCGCGCCACCGACTCGCCCGACGCGAAGCGGGCGGCGTAGTCCCGCCAGCCGCCGGTGAGATCGCCGGCCGCCAGCCGCAGCAACGCCCGGTTCATCCGCGCGTCGGAGCGGCCGGGCGCCAGGCGGAGCGTCCGTTCGGCGTGACGCCGCGCGGCGTCGAAGCGGCCGAGCACCTGCTCCGCATGGCCCAGGTTGAGATGCGCCTCGGCCAAGGCCGGGGCGAGGGCCAGCGCGCGGCGCTGCGCCGCCAGCCCCTCGTCCCAACGCGAAAGCCCGGCGAACGCCGTGCCAAGATTCGACCACGCCTTGGCGTGTAACGGCGTCACCCGCAGGGCCCGCCGGTGGTCGCGGACGGCCTCGGCGAAGCGTCCCAGCCCTTTGAGCGCGGCACCCTCGGTGGTCAGCGCGCCTGCCAAAGCGGGGGCCAGGGTCAACGCCTTGGTTGAAGCGGCCGCTGCCTCGGCATGACGCTTCAGGGTCAGCAACGCCGCCGCCAGATTGCCCCAGCTTTCCGCCGATGCCGGCCGCAGCCGGACGGCGCGGCGGTGGCAGAGCACGGCGCGCTCCCCGTCCAGTCCTTGCAGCACGACGCCCAGGTTGTTCAGCGCCTCGGGAAAGGCCGGCGACAGGGCAAGGGCTTGGCGATGCCGGGCGGCGGCCTCCGTCCAGCGGGCCTGCGCGCCGAGCGCCAAGCCGAAATTGGTGCGCGTCGCCGCCCGCAGCGGATCGGCCGCAAGCGCTTGGCCGTGCCAGCGCTCCGCCGATTCCGGACGGCCGGTCAGGCGGTGGGAGGCTCCCAGCAGGTCCAGCGTCGCGGCCCGGCGGACGCCGGCGGCCGCTGCGCGTTCCAGCCACTCGGCGGCCTCCGCGTGGCGTCCACGCTGGAACAGGGCGGCGCCCAGACCGGCCTGCGCGTCGGGGTCGGCGGCGTCCAGGGCCAGGGCGGCGCGGTACTGCTCCTCCGCCTCGGCCGCGCGGCCCAGGTCGTTCAGCAACGCCCCCAGTCCAAGCCGCGCATCCAGCGCAAGGCCGTCGCGGGCGACCGCCTCGGCAAGACAGGCGTGCGCCTCGGCCCGCCGTCCCATCGCGTGCAGGACGGTGCCGAGATTGGCCAGCGCCGGTCCAAACCCCGGCCGTTGGGCCAGGGCCGCGCGGTAGCGCGCCTCGGCCTCCGGCAGACGGCCCAGCGCCTGGAAGGCGCTTCCCAGATTGTTCAGCGCGTCGGGATGGACCGGTCGCAGCCGCAGGGCGGTTTCGTAGGCGGCCACCGCTTCCGGCAACCGGCCGAGAGCCTGGAGAACGGAGCCATGGTTGCCGTGATACTCGGCGACATCGCCCCGCCGGGCGATGGCCCGTCCGATCGACGCCGCCGCCTCCTCGTTGCGGTCACGCTGGTGGGCGGCGACGCCCAGCAGGTGCAAGGCGTCGGCGTGATCGGCGTCGGCGGCGAGGATGCGACGGTACGCCAGTTCCGCCTCGTCGAGCCGGCCATTCTGGTGATGCCGCAAGCCCTCGCCGAAAAGCACCGCAAGAGCCTGTCGATCGGGGGGGGCGACGGGTGGCGGAGCGAGAGGCGCAACGGCCGGACCGAGCGCGCGCAACCCTGCGGCCATCCGGCCCAGCGTGTCCGGCAAAGCCTCGCCCGGATGGGGCTGGAACAGGCGCATCGCCGGGAACCATGGACGCACCCCGCTGCCGAGCTGGGTCCAGTCCCGCGTCCCGAAACGCCAGACCGGCGTGCCGAGTGCGCCGGCCAATTCCCCCACCGACATGGCCGGCGAGATCACGAGGTCGAGGTTCGCGATCAACGCCGCGACACCGTCGAAGTCGTCCTTGCGGTCCAGATCGTCCCAGCGGTGCAGACGCACGCCGAAGCGCCGCTCCGCCTCGGCGATCTCGCTTTCGCAATCGCCGTATTGGAGAACCACCCAGGTCACGCCGGGCACCGCGAACAGCGGTCCCCACTGGTTCAAGCCAACATAGGCGGTGCTGCGCTCCACCGTCAGGACTTGACTGCGCCAGCCGATTCCAACCGTCAAGCCCGGCCCCAGGGAAGCCAGCCGTTCACGCCAGCCGGCAACCTGTGCGGGATCGGGCACAAGCCAGAAGCGCCGCTCCGGGAACGCCGGCAGGCTGCCGCGCAGGATTCGGGGCAGCGACCCCATGGGCACGTGGCGGTCATAATCGGGGATCGCCATCAACTCCCGCCCCTGCGCGTCGATAGCCTCGGCGCGCACGGTCAGGCCGGGAAAGGAGCGGGCGAACAGCGGCACCAGACGCCGGTCGACCTCCATCACGGTGGAGCGGGTCCGGACCGCGATCTCCGCGCACAGAGAGGAAAACAGGATGGTGTCCCCGACTCCCTGCTCCCCCCAAACCATCAGACGGCGTCCGGTCAATTCCTCGCCGCGCCACGCCGGGGCGCGGGGCTGCCGTCCGGCGCCGACCTGCCCTGCCGCGAAGCGCCACGCGTAGCCGGGCCAGCCTGCCGCCGTATCGCCCGCTTCGAGCCGCAGAAGCCCCTTGTTGAAATGGGCCAGCGGCAGGTCGGGCCGCAGCCGCAGCGCACGGTCGTAGCAGCGTTCGGCCGATGGGTCGCCCAGCCGCTGCCGGGCCAGCCCGAGGTTGCTCCACGCCTCCGCATAGGCCGGCTCCAGCGCCAGCGCCCTGTGAAAGCGCGCAGCCGCCCCGGCAAAATCCTGGCGACCCTGCAGGTCGTGGCCGTGGTTGTTGCGCGATATGGCTTCGTCCGGAGTCAGACGGACGGCGCGGCCGTGGCAGATCTCCGACGCGACGAAGTCTTCGCCTTCGCGAAGGCCGTTGCCAAGGTTCGAGTAGACCTCGGCCCGGCCCGGATCGAGGGCGAGGGCGATGCGCCACGCCGGCAAGGCAGCCCTAGTCCGCACCAGGGATTTGCGCGCGTTGCCCAGATTGTTCCAGGCGCCGGCAAGATCGGGACGGTGGCGCAACGCGCTGCGATGGAGGGTTTCGGCCTCTGCGACGCGCCCCTGCTCGGCGCGCAACGTACCGAGGTTGTCGAGGGCTTCCGCGAAGCCGGGTCGCAGGGCGATGGCCGCGTCGAAACAGGAGGCAGCGTCATTCAACCGAGACAACGCTTTAAGAACGAGTCCGAAATTATTGAGGACAATAGGATTCTTGGCGTCGATGCCTACGGCGTCCGCATAGAGGTCGGCGGCCTCCTCCAACCGTCCGGCGGTGTGAAGGTTGGACGCGAGAGCCGCCAGCGTGGCCGCTTCCGCATCCTTGTTGCCGCCACGCCCCATCGCTTGGCCGACCGCTTCGGCCGCCTCCTCGAAGCGTCCGAGATGGCGGAGGGTGACCGCGAGGTTGGTCCAGGGGCGTGGGTCGTCCGGCAGCAGGGCCGCCGCCCGACCATGCGCCGCCAAAGCGTCCTCCGCCCGTCCAAGATCCTGGAGAACGGCGCCGAGGTTGAGATGCGCGTCGGCCAACGCCGGAGACAGCCGGGCGGCCTCGGCGTAATGAACCGCTGCAGGCTCCCGTCGTCCAAGGGCGACCAGCGCCAGCCCGAGATTGAAATGCGCGCCCGCATGGCCGGGGTTGAGGGCGATGGCCCGCTCCTGCGCGGCGACCGCCTCGTCCAGCCGGCCAAGCGCTTGCAACACGAGGCCCAGATTGCCGTGGACATCGGCGACGGAGGCGTCGATCCCGATGGAGCGCTCGATCAGGTCCAGGGCCTCGTCGTTCCTCCCTTGCTGGTGCTGGAGCACGCCCAACAGGTGCAGGGCGTCGGCGTGGTCCGGGACGACGCCGAGAACCCGGCGGTAGAGCGGTTCGGCCGCGTTCAAGTCGCCGGACTGGTGGCGGCCAAGCGCCTCGGCAAACCACGCCCCAGCGCTCACAAAACACCTCCGCTCAACCTGATAAACCTTAGATATATTTGATGAATGGCATCGTCAAGTGTGCCACCGTCCGGAGGATGAACGCAGGTCATGCTGGGAAACCAGGGGCGGGTCGCCACGCCGAGATGCGACCAGCCGGGCCACCCGATTCGCCAGACCGGGACGCCGAGCGCGCCAGCCAGCTCGCCAGCCGAGGACGCCACCGTAACCGCCAGATCGAGACCGGTCACCAGCGCGGCGGTGGATTCCAGATCGTTGGTCTGGTCCAGATCGTCCCAACGGTGGATGCGCACGCCGAACCGCTTCTCGGTGGCGGCGATCTCCTCAAGACGCCCGTCGTATTGCAGGCTGACCAGCCGCAGGCCGGGCAGGCGCAAAATGGGCATCCATTGATCGAGCGTGGTGTAGGCGGCCTTCCGCTCGGTGGTGATCCGCCGGCTCGTCCAGGCGATGCCAACGGTGAGGCCGGGGCCAAGCGCCGCCAAACGCTCCCGCCACAGCAGGGCCTTGGCCGGATCGGGACGCAGCCAGCCGGACCGTGTCGGGAAATCGCCAAGGTGGTCCCGCAGCAACCGGGGCAGCGACCCGAACGGCGCGTGGCAATCCGCGTCGCCCGGCTCCCGCGTCGGCGGGCGGACAAGCGCCGATGGGAAGGACCGCTGAAACAGTGGAACCAGCCGGGCGTCGCATTCCACGACCACCTCCCCGGCCCGCGCGATCACATCGGGCAGGACCGATCCGAACATCAGCTCGTCGCCCAGCCCTTGTTCGGCCCACAGCAGGATGCGCCGGTTTGCGAGGTCTTCGCCCGTCCATTCCGGAATCGGCAGGCGGCGCGGGCGCCCCAGCCGACCGGAGGCGAAACGGTCGGCGTAGTCGGCCCATCCCTCCGCCAGCCGCCCTTGGCGCAGCCGCAGAATGGCGCGGTTGAAGCGCGCGACGGACTCCGTGGGATCGAATTCCAACGCGCGGGTGAAGCTGTCCTCGGCCCCCCGGTCGTCGCCCAAATCCTGCAACGCCTGCCCGAGATTGGCGTGCGCCGCCGCGTAATCGGGCCGCTGGCCGAGCGCTTGCCGTTGCAGCGCCGCCGCCTCGGCGCTACGGCCTTGCAGGCGGCGGATGTTGCCGAGGTTGGTCAACGCCTCGGTCATCGACGGGGAAAGCCGGACCGTACGGGCGTAGGCCTCGGCGGCCCCGTCGATCCGGTCGGCCTTCTGAAGAGCAAGCCCTTGGCCGTTCCAAGCTTCCGCGTCGGCCGGCTCGACGGCAAGGGAACGCCTGTAGACGGGCACGGCATCGGCGCCCCGGCGCTGGACCGCGCCGGCCAGGATCAGCAAGGCACCGGCGTGGTCCGGGCGCTGGTGCAGCGCCGCCCGCAGGGTCGCCTCCCCCTCCTCCGCACGCTCCAGATCGAGCAAAGCGAGGCCGAGCGCCACGCGGGCTTCGACGAGATGCGGGTTGCGGGCCAGGGCTTGGCGCAGCAGAGGTTCGGCCTCTGCCGACCGGCCCAGGCTGCGCAGGACGGCACCAAGGTTGCCCTGCGCCTCCGCGTAATCGGGGCGCGCCCGCAGGGCGTCGCGATAGGCGTCGGCCGCCTCGGCGAACTTCCCCTGCGCGTTCAGCGCGTTGCCCAGCGTGTTCGCGGCCTCGGGAAAGGCGGCGCGCAGGCGCAGCGCGGTCCGGGCCGAGCGTTCGGCCTCCACCGAGCGCCCGAGCGCCTGGAGCGCGAAGGCCAGATTGGCGTGGTAGTCGGGCACGGTCCGGTTGACGCCGACCGCCTGCCCGATCAGATCGGCGGCCTGGGCGAAGCGCCCGGTCTGGCAGGCGATCATGCCCAGCAGGTGCAGCGCGTCGGGCTGGCGCGGCCGGGCGGCCAACGCCTGCCGGTAGATCGCTTCCGCCTCGGCCAAGCGCCCAGCCTGATGCAACGGCACGGCCTGCCCCAGCAGGCCGACCGCCACCGCATCGGCGGCAACGGCGGTGGCGGCGCTGCCCTTGGCGCTGCCACCCCTGCGCTGGTTCCGGTTCATGCCGGCCGTCCCCTCTGCCCGTTCCGGCTTCAGGGAATAGCACGATTCAGGACCGGGAACAGCGCCGGGGACGGCGACGCCCGCTGCTTACGCCTCGTCGGCGACCGGCGGGCGCGGGGCGGCGTTGACCGGATCGGCGAGCTGGGCGTCCACCACCGCCACGGCGGTCATGTTCACCAGACCGCGCGTGGTCACCGACGGCGTCACGATGTGGACCGGGCGCTCCACCCCCAGCAGGATCGGGCCGACGTTCTGCGCCTCGCCCAGGATCTTCATCATGTTGAAGGCGATGTTCGCGGCGTCCAGCGTCGGCATGACCAGCATGTTGGCCTCGCCCTTCAAGCGGCTGTCGGGCAGGACCTCCTTGCGGATGGCCTCGGCCAGCGCGGCGTCGGCGTGCATCTCGCCGTCGATCTCCAACTCGGGCATCTGGGCCGAGACCAGTTCGTAGGCGCGACGCATCTTGCGGGCCGACGGCGTGTCGGCGCTGCCGAAGTTGGAGTGCGAGAGCAACGCCACCTTCGGTTCGATGCCGAAGCGCTTGACCTCGTCGGCCGCCAGCCGGGCGATCTCGGCCACCTGCTCGGCGGTCGGGTCGGGGTTGACGTAAGTGTCGGTGATGAAGTGGACGCCCTTCTGCGAGATCAGCGCGTTCATCGTCGCCGCGACCGTCACGCCCTCGCGCAGGCCGATCAGCCCGGCGATGTGGCCGAAATGCTCGTTGAAGCGGCCCGACGTGCCGCAGACCATCGCGTCGGCCTCGCCCCGGCGGACCATCAGCGCGCCGAACACGGTCGGCTGGGTGCGCACGACGTTGGCCGCGTGGCTGGGCGCCACGCCGCGCCGGCCCATCAGCTTGCGGTAAGCCTCGGCGTAGTTGTGGGTGCGCAGGTCCCGCGCGGTCTCGATGACCTCCACGTCGCGACCGATCTTCAGGCGCAGGCCCATCTCGGCGATGACGCGCTCGATCACCTCGCGGCGGCCGAGCAGGATCGGCTGGGCGATGCCGTCGTCCACCACCACCTGGGCGCAACGGACGACGCGCGCGTCCTCGCCCTCGGCGTAGACGACGCGCTTGGGCGCGGTCTTGGCCTTGGTGATGACCGGCTTCATGAACAGGCCGGAGCGGATGACGTACTGGTTCAACTGATCGCGGTAGGCGCGGAAATCGGCGATCGGTCGGGTGGCGACGCCCGACTCCATCGCCGCCTTGGCCACCGCCGACGACACCTCGACGATCAGGCGCGGGTCGAAGGGCTTGGGCAGGATGTATTCCGGGCCGAAACGCAGCGTCTCGCCGACATAGGCCGCCGCCACCACGTCCGACGGTTCGGCGCGGGCGAGGTCGGCGACCGCGTGGGTCGCGGCGATCTTCATCGCCTCGTTCACCGTCGTCGCGCCGACGTCCAGCGCGCCGCGGAAGATGAAGGGGAAGCACAGCACATTGTTGACCTGGTTCGGGAAATCCGACCGGCCGGTGGCGATGATGGCGTCGGGGCGCGCTTCGCGGGCGAGATCGGGCATGATCTCCGGCTCGGGGTTGGCGAGCGCCAGGATCAGCGGCTTGTCGGCCATCTTGGCCAGCAGCTCCGGCTTCAGCACCTTGGCGCCGGACAGGCCGAGGAAGATGTCGGCGCCGCCGATCACGTCGGACAGCGTGCGGGCGTCGGTCTCTTGCGCGTAGGCGTCCTTGTATTCGTTCATCTGCTCGTTGCGGCCCTTGTGGACCACGCCGGCGATGTCGACCAGCCAGACGTTCTCGCGGCGGATGCCGAGGCTGACCATCAGATCCAGGCAGGCGATGCCCGCCGCCCCGCCGCCGGTGGAGACCACCTTGACCTTGGAAATGTCCTTGCCGACCTGGGCCAGACCGTTCAGCACGGCGGCGCCCACCACGATGGCGGTGCCGTGCTGGTCGTCATGGAAGACCGGGATCTTCATCCGCTCGCGGCAGCGCCGTTCGATCTCGAAGCAGGCGGGGGCGGCGATGTCCTCCAGGTTGATGGCGCCGAAGGTCGGCTCCAGCCGGACGATGGTGTCGACCAGCGCGTCCACGTCCAGCTCGTTCAGCTCGATGTCGAAACAGTCGATGCCGGCGAACTTCTTGAAGAGGACGGCCTTGCCCTCCATCACCGGCTTGGCGGCGAGCGGGCCGATGTTGCCCAGCCCCAGCACGGCGGTGCCGTTGGTGACCACGGCGACGAGGTTGGCGCGCGCCGTCAGCTCCGCCGCCAGGGCGGGGTCGTTGGCGATGGCGGTGCTGGCGACGGCCACGCCCGGCGAATAGGCGAGCGCGAGATCGCGCTGGTTGGCCATGGGCTTGGTCGCGACGACCGCCAGCTTACCGGGGCGGGGGTTGCGGTGATACTCAAGCGCCATCGCGTCGAAATCGCCGGACATGGGCCTCTTCCTCCGATTAACGTGATCCCGGTTAATTGACTGAACCGGCTTTGAACGGGTGGTTGGTTATAGCCGAAGACATACCCTGTTCCAAAGGGAAAGGGGACGATTCGAACCTGTTCGAACCGTCCCCCTTATCTTACCGGAACACGATGAGGCCCGCCCGGATCACTTTTGGTTTTTCCAAATCCGGGCGGTTGCCGCGTTGGCGTCAGATGCGGGCCAGCGCCGGCTCCTTGAAATGCTGCTGGTACTCGGCGACCGCCTTGCTCTCGTCGAACTCGCCTTCCATCTTGGCGACGACGACGGTGGCGACGCCGTTGCCGACCAGATTGGTCAGGGCGCGGGCTTCCGACATGAAGCGGTCGACGCCGAGCAGCAGCGCCAGCCCCTCGATGGGCAGCACGCCGGTGGCCGACAGGGTGGCGGCCAGCGTCACGAAGCCGCCGCCGGTCACCGCCGCCGCACCCTTCGAGGTCAGCATCAGGATGACCAGGATGTAGAGCTGCTGCCAGATCGTCAGGTCGACGTTGAAGGCCTGGGCGATGAAGATCGCCGCCATCGACAGGTAGATCGAGGTGCCGTCGAGGTTGAACGAGTAGCCGGTCGGGATGACCAGACCGACGACGTGCTTGGAACAGCCGAACTTCTGCATCTTCTCCATCATGCGCGGCAGCACCGACTCCGACGAGGAGGTGCCGAGCACGATCAGGAGTTCCTGACGGATGTAGCGGATGAAGCTCCAGATGCTGAAGCCGTAGGCCTTGGCGATGCTGCCCAGCACGACGAAGACGAAGATGGCCATGGTGATGTAGACCGACGCCATCAGCTGGCCCAGCGCGGTCAGCGACGAGATGCCGTATTTGCCGATGGTGAAGGACATGGCGCCGAAGGCGCCGACCGGGGCGACGCGCATCAGGATGCCGATGACGCCGAACAGCGCGTGGCCGACCTTGTCGAAGATGTCCTCGACCAGCTTGCCCTTCTGGCCCATCGCCGACAGCGCCACGCCGAAGACCACGGCGAAGAACAGGATCTGCAGCATGTCGCCCTGGACGAAGGCGCCGACGACGTTGTCGGGCACGATGCCGACGACGAAGTCCATGAAGCCGTGCTCCTTCGCCGTGGTGGCGTATTTCTGCACGGAATCGGCCTTCAACTGGCCGGGCACGATGTTCATGCCGGCGCCCGGACGCACCAGGTTGACGACCAGCAGCCCGATGCCGAGCGCGAAGGTCGTAACGATCTCGAAGTACAGCAGGGCCTTGCCGCCGACCTTGCCGACCTTCTTCAGGTTGCCGATCGAGGAGATGCCGGTGACGACCGTCAGGAAGACGATCGGCCCGATGACCATCTTGACCATCTTGATGAAGACGTCGCCCAGCGGCTTCATCTCCACAGCGAGCTGCGGGTAGAAGTGGCCGAGCAGGATGCCCAGGGTGATGGCGGTCAGAACCTGGAAGGTCAGGTTGGTGTAGAAGGGCTTCTTGACCGGCCCGTGATGGGCGGTGGCGGTGGTCGCGCTCATTCTCGGTTCTCCTCGTGGCGTTCCTTGGCGGGGCATCCGTTCTTTGAACCGACTGTGCGGACGGCCCCTAAATCTGGTTGCTCCTGAAAGCAAGCGGTGGGCCAATTGCTGAATCCAGCAACATCAAGGATTTGACGGATCGGGGAGGGCGAGAATCCGCACGACAAGCCAGGTTGCGATGTGCGAAAATCCACACACTCCCGAAGAAGCCGCAGCAATGTTGCGGCGCAGCATGGTGTTTGTTGGACTTGATTAGGATGTCCGGCGCGGCGGAGACAGATTCGACCGGGGGACCGGCCAAGGGATTGGCCGAACGGCTGGCGGCGCGCGCGCTGGAAAAGCCGCGCCGGCTGCTGCTGGCGGTTCTGCTGATCGGCGTGCCGCTGGCGGCGGCGCTGGCCGCCGGCTGGGCCGCAGCGGACGCGGAGACCGATCTGCGCGCCCGCGCCCACGCCCAGCTCGCCCTCTACGACGCCAACCTGCGGGCCGAGCTGGAACGCCACGCCGCCATCCCGCTGGCGCTGGCGCAGGATGCCGAGGTCGCCGCCCTGCTCTCCGACCCGACGCCCGAGCGCGTCGACCGCATGAACCGCAAGCTGGAAGGCATCGCGCAGGCGCTTGGCGCCTCGGCCTTCTACATCATGGACTCCAGCGGGCTGACGCTGACCGCCAGCAACTGGAACGCGCCGGCCACCTTCGTGGGGCAGAACTTCGCCTACCGTCCCTACTTCCGCATGGCGATCGAGCGGGGCGAGGGGCACCATTTCGCGCTCGGCACCACCTCCTTCATTCCGGGCTACTACACGGCCCACCGGGTGATGGCGGAAAACCGCACACTGGGGGCGGTGGTCCTGAAGGTCGGGTTCGAGCGGCTGGAACGCGCCTGGGCGCCCGGCCAGGAGAAGCTGCTGGTGACCGACCGCGACGGCATGGTGTTCGTCACCAACGTCGAGGAGTGGCGCTACCGCGCCCTGCCCCGCCGCCTGCCGCTCACCCCGCCGCCCGTGCCGGACGAGGGGCTGGACGTGCTGCCCTGGGCCTTCGGTGGCGCCTCCGACCGCATCGCCGTCGCGGGGAACGGGACGGAGCGGCGCTATCTGCTGTCCTCGGTCGCCGTGCCCGGCGGCGACTGGACGCTGCACAGCCTGACCGGGCTGGAGCCGGTGACGGCGCGTGCCCAGATCGCCGGGCTGCTGGCCGCCGCCGCCGTGGCGCTGGGTGCCGTCGCCGCCTACGCGCTGGCGCTGCGCCGGGTCGCGATGACCGAGCGGCTGGCGCTCCAGGACGAGGCGCGGGCCGAGTTGGAGCGCCGCGTCGCCGAGGCGACGGCGGAACTGCGCGAGACCGAGAACGAGCTGACCCAGGCGGCCAAGCTGGCGGCGCTGGGCCAGATGTCGGCGGGCATCGCGCACGAAATCAACCAGCCGCTGGCCGCCATGCGCAGCTACGCCGACAACGCGGTGGTGCTGCTGGAGCGCGGGCGGATGGAGTCGGTCCGCACCAACCTCGGCGAGATCGCCGAGCTGACCGACCGCATGGCCGCGATCACCCGCCAGTTGAAGGGCTTCGCCCGGCGCGCCTCGGGCACGCTGGGGCCGGTGTCGGCCAATGGCGCCGTCGCCCAGGCGCTGTCGCTGCTGGAGGCCCGGCTGCGGCGGGACGAGGTGGCGGTCGAGACCGATCTGCCCGAGCCGGCCGTCTGGGTGGTGGGCGAGGACGTGCGGCTCCAGCAGGTGCTGGTCAACCTGATCGGCAACGCCGCCGACGCCATGCGCGACGCGCCGGTGCGCCGGCTGCGCATCGTCCTGACGGCGGCGGACGGCGCCGCGCTGCTCAGCATCGCCGACAGCGGAACCGGCATCCGAGAAAGCGACCTGCCCCGCCTGTTCGTGCCCTTCTTCACCACCAAGGAGGCGGGCGAGGGGCTGGGGCTGGGGCTATCGATCAGCCACGGCATCGTCGAGGATTTCGGCGGCAACCTGACCGCCGCCAACCGCCAGCCCGACGCCCCGGACGGGTCGGACACCCCCCCGGCCAGCGGCGCCGTCTTCACCTTGCGCCTCAAGACCACGGAACAGCCGTCATGAGCATCAACGAGACCAGCACCGGCAGCGTCCTGTTCGTGGACGACGAGCGCGCCGTCCGGCTGGCCGGGCAGCAGGCGCTGGAGCTCGCCGGCTTCGACGTGGTGGCCTGCGATGGGGCGGAGCGCGCGCTGCGCCATGTCGGGCGCGACTGGCCGGGCTGCCTCGTGACCGACGTGCGGATGCCGCAGATGGACGGGCTGGCGCTGATGGCGCGGGTGCGGGCCATCGACCCCGACCTGCCGGTCATCCTGATCACCGGGCATGGCGACGTGCCGATGGCGGTGCAGGCGATGCGCGACGGCGCCTACGACTTCCTGGAAAAGCCCTTTCCCTCCGACCGGCTGACCGAGGTCGCGCGGCGCGCCGTGGAGAAGCGCCGGCTGGTGCTGGAGAACCGCCGCCTGCGCGCGGCGCTGTCCGGCGGCGAGGCCGCGCCGGGCATCGTCGGCCGCACGCCCGGCATCGAGCGGCTGCGCGCGACCATCGCGTCGGTGGCCGACACCAACGCCGACGTGCTGGTCTTCGGCGAGACCGGAACCGGCAAGGAGATGGTGGCCCGCGCGCTCCACGCCGCCAGCGCCCGGCGCAAGCACCCCTTCGTCGCGCTGAACTGCGGCGCCATGCCCGAGGCGATCTTCGAGAGCGAGCTGTTCGGTCACGAGGCCGGAGCCTTCACCGGCGCCGCCAAGCGCCGCGTCGGTCGGATCGAGCACGCCAGCGGCGGCACCCTGTTCCTCGACGAGATCGAGAGCATGCCGTTGTCGCTCCAGGTCAAGCTGCTGCGCGTCATCCAGGAGCGGATGGTCGAGCCGCTGGGCTCGAACGAGCTGATCCCGGTCGACCTCCGCGTGGTGGCCGCGACCAAGGTGGATCTGAAGCAGGCCGCCGCCGCCGGCAAGTTCCGGGAGGATCTCTATTATCGACTGAACGTGGTCGTGGTGACCATTCCTCCCCTGCGTGAGCGGCGCGACGACGTGCCTCTGCTGTTCCAGCACTTCATTGTCCAGGCCGCCTCGCGCTACAATCGGGACCCCCGCGTCCCCTCGCCCGCTCAGATGCAGCGTCTGGTCGGCCAGGACTGGCCCGGCAACGTGCGCGAGCTGCGCAACGCCGCCGACCGCTTCGTGCTGGGGCTGGAGGAGGCCGCCGCCCCGCCGGAGACGCAGAAGCCGTCCTCCGCGTTGTCGTTGGCCGAGCAGGTGGATCTGTTCGAAAAAGGACTGATCCAGAGCGAGCTGGCCCGCCACAAGGGCAGCGTGAAGGCCGCCATCGAGGCGCTGAACATCCCGCGCAAGACCTTCTACGACAAGCTCAAGCGCTACGGGCTGAGCCGCGAGGACTTCATCGATTGAGAAGGATTGGGCGGGGCGAGCGTGGCCGGACGTCCCCGTTTAGCGTTTCAGCAATTCCGCAAAGCTCAGCACCGCCTCGGCGACCTCGACCAGCCGCTTGTTCTGATCCATCGCCATCTTGCGCAGGGTTTTGTAGGCCTGCTCCTCGCTGAGGTCGCGGTGGGCCATCAGCAGCCCCTTGGCCCGCTCGATCGTCTTGCGGTCGTTCAAGGCCGCCCTGGACTTCTCAAGCTCCTCGTTGACCTTCTGGAAGCGGTGGAAATGGCCCGAGACGGTCTCCATGATCGACCGCACCAGCTTGGCGCTCAGCCCGTCCACCGCGTAGATGCTGACACCGGCCTTGACGGCGCGGGCCATCAGCGGACGGTCCTCCTCCCCCACCAGCAGGGCGATGGGGCGTGGGGTCTCCTGGTTGATCGACATCAGATCCTCCAGGTAATCCCGGTAGGGCGACGCCAGATCGACGATGATCACGTCCGGGCGGTGCGCCTGGATGGCGGCGCGCAGGTCGGCGTCGATGCCAAGGACGGCGGCGATCTCCGCCCCGGCCTCGCGCAGGCTCGCCTCAACCACCGCGGCGCGTTCGCCGTCGTCGTCGACCACCAGAACCCGCACCGTCGCCGTCCCTTCCGACCGCCGCCATCGTCCCGTTCAAGCAAGATGCGAGCCAGGACCATCCGGATCGGCCCCGTCGCGACGGTGACGCCGTCCGCCCAACACCATCCCCAGCATCTGCCCATGTTTTTGGCAGAGGTCTTCCTGCCGGGCAATCTGCTTCGAAAAGCGGCGGCCCGCCTCGCCGGACGGACTATGCCTTTGCAGGATGGAAAAAACACCCCAGCTAACGTCCGGTTCAAAACCGCCCACAATAGAACAAGGAGACGACGATCATGGCGATGCGGCAATCCGACGCCGAGTGGCGTGGCGACCTGAAATCGGGCAGCGGCACGATGCGGCTCGGCAGCGGCGCGTTCGAGGGCGCCTACTCCTTCCCCTCCCGCTTCGAGAACGGCACCGGCACCAACCCGGAGGAACTGATCGCCGCCGCCCACGCCGGCTGCTTCTCCATGGCGCTGTCGGCCGCGCTGTCGCAGGCCGGCCACCCGCCGACCCGCGTCCACACCACCGCCAAGGTCCATCTGGAGAAGGCCGGCGCCGGCTTCGCCATCTCCCGCATCGAGTTGGACTGCGAGGCCGAGGTGCCCGGCATCGACGCCGCCGCCTTCGCCCAGCAGGCCGACGGGGCCAAGGCCAATTGCCCGGTGTCCAAGGCCCTGGCCGGCACCGAGATCAGCCTGACCGCCAAGCTGCTCTGACGCCCTCTTGCGGCGGACCCGTTGGGGAATGCTACAGTGCGCGCCGCTCGCGACCGGGCGGCGCGCCCCGTCGCTCGCTGTCGCGCCAAAAAGACAGCGCAGGGGAGGCGCGGCATGGCGACGGACCAGAGCGAAGGCTTCATCGACATCGACGGCGCCCGGTTGGAGTACCGCCGCATCCCGGCCACCCAGCCGGACCGTCCGACGCTGGTCTTCCTGCACGAGGGGCTTGGCTGCGTCGCCATCTGGAAGGACGTGCCCGACCGCCTCGCGGCGGCCACCGGCTGCGCCGCGCTGGTCTATTCCCGGCGCGGCTACGGCAACTCGTCGCCGGCTCCCCTGCCCCGCCCCATCACCTATCTGCAATACGAGGCCGAGAGGGTGCTGCCGGCGGTGCTGGACGCCTTCGGCCTGGCCGACGTGGTGCTGGTGGGGCACAGCGATGGCGCCTCCATCGCCCTGCTGGCCGCCGCCGGCCCGCTGGCGCCACGCATCCGATTGGCCGTCGCCGAGGCCCCGCACGTTCTGGTCGAGGACGTCACCGTCGCCGGGATCGAGGCCGTCACCGACCTCTACCGGACCGGCCCTTTGCGGGAACGTCTGAAACGCCTGCACGGCGACAACGTGGACAACGCCTTTTGGGGCTGGAGCGACGCGTGGCTGACCCCGGCCTTCCGGTTCTGGAACATTGAGGACCGGCTGCCGGACATCCGCGTCCCGCTGCTGGTCATCCAGGGCGTGGGCGACGAATACGCCACGGCGGAGCAGTACGATTCCATCGCCGCGCGCAGCGGCGGACCAGTCTCCGTGCTGGTGCTCGACGATTGCGGCCACACGCCTCACCGCGACCAAGCCGACCGTGTGCTCGCCGCGATCGCCGAGGCGGTGGCCGCCGCCATCGCCACCGCCGTCCTGCCCTGCGAAGCACACTCCCGCCATACCCTCCATCTGGATTAACCCTCTGCCAAAGGGCCGATTGACCCTGCACGCGCCGTCCACCCATAGTGCAACAGCCTTGCGCCAAAGGCATGTTTCCCGCCGCCTCCACCAGACGTTGAGCGATGCCGTTGCCCATTTTCGCCCGGTTCGCCCGGTACTCCCTGGTTCTCGCGGTCCTCGTCCTTCCCCTGCGGGGGGCTTTCGCGGCCGGGGAGCCCATCGCTCGCCCGCCGGTGGTTCTCGGTTTGGACGGTGAGTTCGGGCTGACCAACAGCACCTCGGCCGAGTCCATCGAGCGCGGGATCCGCACCGCCATCGACGAAATCAACCGGGCCGGCGGCGTGCTGGGTGGGCGTGCGCTGGATCTGGTGACGCGCGAGCATCGCTCCATCTCGGCGCGCGGCATCAAGAACATCCGGGAACTGGCGACGATCCCCGATCTGGTCGCCGTGTTCGGCGGGCGCTTCAGCCCGGTGGTGATCGAGCAACTGCCGGTGCTGGAAGAGACCCGTACCCTGTTCCTCGCCCCCTGGTCGTCGGCCGACGCCATCATCGACAACGGGATGCAGCCGAACTACATTTTCCGATTGTCGCTGCGCGACAGTCTCGCGATGCCCTTCCTGTTGGGACACGCCCGCAGCCGGGAACTGTCCCGCGTCGGGCTGCTGCTGACCAACACCGCCTGGGGCCGCTCCAACCTGGACGCGGCCAACCGCTATTTCGCCGACAACCCGACGCCGGTCTCGGTGGCGACCGCGTGGTACAACTGGCGGGACCGCACGCTGATCGACAAGTACCAGGCGCTGGCGAAGGCCGGCGCGCAGGCCATCGTCCTGGTCGCCAACGACGACGAGGCCGCCGTCCTGGTCCGCGAGGTCGCCGCCCTTCCTGCCGAGAAGCGCCTGCCGATCCTCAGCCATTGGGGCGTCACCGGTGGCGATTTCACCGGACAGGCCGGCCCGGCCCTGCACGAGGTCGATTTCAGCGTCATCCAGACCGTCAGCCTGTTCAACGCGCCCGCCGACCGCCTCGCGCCTGTGCTCGAGACCACCAAGCGCCTGTTCGGCCTGTCCCGCATCGAGGAGATCGAGGCGCCGGTCGGCTTCGTCCACGCCTACGACCTGACCCACATCCTGGCCCGCGCCATCGATCTGGCCGGGACCACCGACCGCGTCGCCGTGCGCGACGCGCTGGAGCGGGTCGAGAACTACCCCGGTCTCGTCAAGACCTACGCCCGCCCCTTCACGCCGGAACGCCACGAGGCGCTGTCCGAGAAGGAGCTTCTGATGGCCCGCTTCACGCGAGACGGTGTTCTCGTCCCCATCGAGTGATGGGGCGCGCCCGATGACCCAGACCGGCAGCGTCTCCGTCCTCCGTTCCCTGCAGAGACACCTCACCGCCGGCCGGCTGGCGCGCCGCTTCGCGGCCGTGTCGCTGATGTTGGGGGTTCTGCTGGCGGTCCTGATCGGCGCCAGCCTCTATCTGGTGTCGAGCCGCCACCTGATCCGCCAGCATCACGGCAACGTCGAGGCCAACGCCGCGCTGGTCGCCCGCCAGACCGAGGGGTTGATCGCCACCCTGGTCGAAACGGTGCGGGAGTTGGCGGACAACAACGTGCTGGCGACCGCGCTGGTCGATTCCGCCGGCAAGGAAACCTATCTGCTGCCCTTCCTGCGCAGCTTCAGCCGCATCGCCAGCGTGCCCGTCTCCCTGATCTTCACCGACTTCGAAGGCACCCCCATCGCCGACAACGGGCAGCGGGAGGAGTTGGCCCGCGTGACGCCCGCCGACATGGCGTGGCTCGGCCGGACCATCGCCGCCGGCCGGCCGGACGCCACCGTGGTGCGGGAGAACGGCACGGCGTATCTGCTGGCCGCGCAGATGCTGATCTACTCGCGCACCGCCTCGCCGGAGGGGGCGCTGTTCTACAAGGTTCCGCTGAACGCGCTGGTGCTGCATCCCGAGGCCGAACTGCACACAGCCGGGGAGGCCGGGCATCCCCCCCATGACGGCTGCATGACGGTGGACGTGCCCCTGGCCGTGCCGGCGCTTCTGGGATCGCTCGGCCTGACCCTGCGGCTGGAGGCGCCGGCGGCGCCGACGGCCGCCTTCCAGTCCTGGGTGCTGCCGGCCTACGGGGCCATCGCGCTGGCCTCGCTGCTGGCGCTCTATCTCGGCAGTCGCGCGGTGGGCACCCATATGACCCGCTCGCTGCGCGAGCTGGAGCGGCTCGCCGGCACCATCGCCAGCGACGGCTTCACCGGGCAGCGCGCGCGCGTGCGCGGCGACGATGAGGTCAGCGGTCTGGCCCGCAGCTTCAACGCCATGCTGGACCACGTCGCGGCGATCCAGCATGAGAAGGAGACGCGGGCGGCGGAGGAGATCACCATCCAGCGCACGCTGGCCGAACGGGCCGAGCACGCCCGCAACCAGGCCGAGATCGCCACCAACGAGGCGGAGCGCGCCCGCCAGGAGGCCGTCATGGCGCTGATGGTGGCCGAACGCGCCAACGCGGCGAAGACCCATTTCCTGGCGGCGGCGAGCCACGACCTGCGCCAGCCGGTCCAGTCGCTGGTGCTGCTGACCTCGGCGCTGGCGATCAAGCTGGGCGACCACCCGGCCGCCTCCCTGGTCGGCAGCATCGAAACCTCGATGGACGCGCTCTGCCGCCTGCTGGACGCCATCCTGGACGTGTCGAAGCTCGACGCCGGCACCGTGTCGCCCAACGTGCAGGCCGTGTCGCTGGGCGCCATCTTCGAGCGGCTGGACGCCGAATACCGGCTGCGCGCCGCCGAGAAGGGCATCGGCTTCCGCAGCGTGCCGAACAGCCTGACGCTGTGCGCCGACCCCGCCCTGCTGGAGCGGATCATCCGCAACCTCGTGGAGAACGCGCTGCGCTACACCGACAGCGGCCGCATCCTGCTGGGCTGCCGGCGCGGGCCGGAGGGTGTGCGCATCCAAGTCTACGACACCGGCATCGGCATCCCGGCGGAACATCTGGAACGCATCTTCCACGAGTTCTACCAAGTCTCCAACCACGCGCGGGATCGCGGCAAGGGGTTGGGGCTGGGGCTGGCCATCGTGGATCGGCTGGCCCGGCTGCTCGGCTACCGGGTGCATGTCGCGTCCTGGCCCGGCAAGGGCTCCTGCTTCACACTGGAGATCGGCGATACCGTCCTGCCGCTGCCGGCGGAAGCGGTGGCGGACTCCGTGCCGCCGGAGAGCGCCGATCCCACCATCGGAACCGCGCTGGTGGTCGACGACGATCCCTTGGTGCGCGAGGGCCTGACGCTGCTGATCGAGAATTTCGGCTGGCGCGTGCTCGCCGCCGACGGCACGCCCGCCGCCCTGCGGGTTCTGGCCGAGTCGGGCCATCCGCCCGATCTGGTGATCGCCGATTACCGGCTGGAGGCCGGCGCCACCGGGCTGGAGGCGATCCGGGCGGTGGAAACGGCGATGGCGGCGTCGGGACACCGCCTTCCGCTCTCCGTCGTGCTGACCGGGGACACCGCCCCGGAACGCATCGTCGACGCCGAAGCCAGCGGTTACCGCATCCTGCACAAGCCCATCGCCGCCAAGGACGTCGCCCTTCTGCTGGGCGAGGCGTCCGCCGCGACACCGGAGCCGGCCCAACGACCGGCGCACCGCAGCCGCGGCCCGATTCTGATCGGCGGCTGAGCCGCCCGTTCCCATCAGCCGCCGCCCGTCAACCGCTGTCGGGCCGGTTGTCCCCGTTGCGGCTCACTGCGTTCACCTGAACCATCAGTTGTTCGATGATCTGCCCGGCCACCCCGCTGTCGGGATGGGCCGCGGCGGCGTCCTCCAGTGTTTCCCGCGCCTCCTGGGCGGTAAGCACTCCCTTCTCCACCAGCGTAATCATCAGCGACTCACAAATCGAGAGTGCGGCTATCCCGGCCGCCTCCACCTGCGCTGTCATGCTTCGCCCCCGTCGCTTCGTCGCGGCACACGCCTCTCCTCGCCCCGAACCTGTTGAACAACAGACAAAAATGAGACGCGTCCCAGCCGTTCGGGGAAAAATCTTATGCCCTTTAACCTATGTTGTAGCCCCACAGGCGGAAAGGCTGAATCGTGCATATCTGCCCTTAAACCGGGTAGAGGCGCGACCGATGTTTGAGCGACAAATATTATGGCCAAGAAAGCAAAGAGACGATCATGACTCGCGCCTCGGCGAGAAACGTGCCGGAAGTCACTCCATTGTGGCTCAAACTTAGCAGTTATCTTATCCTTAAGGATGAGGAGAAGGATTATCTTTCCGATTTAGAGAAGAATATCGTCCGGCAGACCGCGCGCACCGACCTTCTCCAGCAGGGAGAGAAGTACCGGGATGTGCGCGTAATGCGGGAAGGGTGGGCCATCCGTCACAAGGCCCTCCCCGATGGGCGACGACAGGTCGTCAACTTCGTGCTTCCCGGTGACATCATCGGGATGTATTCGACGTTGTTCGAATCGGCCGACCACAGCGTCACGACGCTTACGGCGGTCGAGGTCGCCTGCTTTCCGCCGGAACGGATCGTCGAGCTGTTCCAATCCTTTCCCCGTCTGGCGGCGGCGCTGGCCTGGTCGGGCGCGCGGGAGGAGGCCATCGTCGCCGAACGGCTGCTCAGCCTGGGGCGGCGGACGGCGCTGGAACGCACGGCCCATCTGATCGTGGAGCTTCTGCGCCGGCTCAGCACCGTCAATCTGGTGGAGAACGGGCATTTCACCCTGCCGGTGACGCAGGAGATCCTGGCCGACGCACTGGGTCTCAGCATCGTCCACATCAACCGCACCCTGCGGCGGTTGCGGGACAGCGGGCTGATCGAGCTGAACGGCCAGCGCATCACGGTCAACGACGTCCGCCAACTCGCCTCGGTCGGGCAGTTCGACGAACTGTACCTGCATCTCATCCGGGCACCGAAACGTCTGGAACGGGCCTTCTCCGGCGACCGGCGCGCTAGGTCCGGCGACGACAAGGTGGAAGGGCGGAAGATGTGACGGTGCCGGCCGCGTGCCGAGGCCGACCGCCACCGCTCCATCCCGAACCCGTTCCATCCGATCCGCAAAGACGACCGCCTTGCCCCCTTCGCCCGATCAGGCCCCCAGCCGACACGACGACCAGCCACGAGGCGACCAATCCGCCGCTCCCCCGGCGCGGATCCGCCGGACGGCCCGGCGGCTGGGCGTCGGCGCCACCCTGATCGCCGTCTCCGTCGCCGTTCTGCTGCTCGCCGCCGGCTACCGCGCCCACCGGGACGCGGAGAGCGAGATCCTGTCGGAAACGGAAACGCTGACCGACATGGCGGCCGACCACACCGCCCGCTTCATCGAGGCGGCCGACCTGATGCTCGATCGGCTTCGCCAGCTGGGCGAGCAGACGGAGTGGAACGACCCAGCCCAGTCCGTCCGTCTGGCGGCGGAGCTGCGCCGGCTGCGCGGCTTCATGCCGGCCGCCATCCGGCTGGGGGTGTGGGACGGCGAGGGAAAACGGTTGACCTCCACCGAGGACGAACTGCCGGCCGGCTTCTCCATCGCCGACCGTCCATATTTCATCGCCCACGCGACGGGGCCGGACGGTGAATCGCGCGGGTTGGCGATCAGCGAACCGATGACTTCGAAACTCGACGGCTCGACGATCCTCGTTTTGAGCCGGCGGCTGAACCGGCCCGACGGGAGCTTCGCCGGCATCGTGACGCTGTCCTTCAACCCGATCGAGCTTGTGCGCCACCCGCTGAGACCGCACCGGAACGAGCCGCTGTCGATCCGCTGGATGCGGGATGACCAGCAACCGCTGGCGGCCGAAGGGCCGTTGCCGGGCACGGTGGGCATCGCCGCCCAAAGCAGGGTCGGCTCCTACCCGCTCCTCGTCGAAACGCGGATGCCGGAGAACGCAGTCCGCGAGCGCTGGCTGGCGCGGGTGTATCCCTATCTGGCGCTGGGGCTGGTGGTGCTGTTCGGCTTCGGGGCCAGCGCGTGGATGCTGCTGCGCTGGGCTTCGACGGAAGACGTCTACCGCAGCACCCTGGCCACCCTCGCCACCAGGCTGCGCCGCTCCAACGCCGACCTGGAGGAGCGCGTCGATGAACGGACCAAGGCCCTGTCCGACATGGTCGCCCAGCGCGACCTGCTGCTGAAGGAGGTTAACCACCGCCTGAAGAACAGTCTGCAACTGGCCTGCGCGCTGGTGCAGATGCAGGGGCAGTCGGTCACCGGGCCGGAGGCGCGGCAGCAGTTGGCCGACACGGTGGCGCGCCTGCAGGCCATCGCCCGCGTTCACGACCAGCTTTACCAGACCGAGGACGTGCGGCGCGTGGCCGCCGCCACCTACCTGCACTCGCTCTGCGCCGACCTGGAGCAATCGGCGCTGGCGAGCCAGCGCTTCTGGCGGATCATCGTCGCCGCCGACGAAAGCGTGGAGTTGCCCACCGATCAGGCCGTGCCGGTCGGGTTGATGGTCAACGAGTTGGTCACCAACGCGCTCAAGCACGGCCAGCCGACCGCCTCGGACGGCAACGCCTGGACGGTGGAGGTCGGCCTCGTCCGGATCGACGATGGGCAGGGAGGCGGACAACTCCGCCTGAGCGTGCGCGACCATGGCCCCGGTCTGCCCGGCGGGGCGCTGCCGCGCAAGGACGGCAGTCTGGGCATGAAGCTGTTGAACGGGTTGACCCGCCAATTGAACGCCAGCCTGGCCGTCGAGAACGCCGCCCCCGGCGCGCGCATCGTCGTGACCTTCCGCCCCCAGGACGTGGCCTGACCGGAGCCGGACAGGCAAGGGGTCCGTAAGCGGAGCCGGCGTCCCGCGGGATCCTTCAAAAACGGCCTTTCCCCTTATCGACGGTCATTCCCGCGAAAGCGCATGGCCGCCACCTTGCCCCTCTCCTCCCCTGGGGAGAGGCGTGAAACCGACGGCCGAAGGCCGGTCGGTCCGTCGACGCGTGCTCAATCGATCCGGTGATCGGCGCGATTCCGACATGACACAAAATCATTCTTTACAAGGAAAGTTCTGTATCATATTTCTAAGCGTACGGTTTGTTGTGCGTACAATCCATTTCGGAGGATGCCGATGTACACGCAAGGCTTGGACGGCAAGGCCGAGCGAGGCGTTCAATCCTCTCCCGGGGCTTCGCCCCGGCTGGTGTCGGCCGAGGATCTCCACTTCCAGGAGCGCATCGACGCCGAGGAGAAGATCGAGCCGCGCGACTGGATGCCGGACGGCTACCGCCGCACGCTGGTCCGCCAGATTTCCCAGCACGCCCATTCGGAAATCGTCGGCATGCTGCCGGAGGGCAACTGGATCACCCGCGCGCCCAGCCTGCGCCGCAAGGTGGCCCTGCTCGCCAAGGTGCAGGACGAGGGCGGGCACGGCCTCTACCTCTACAGCGCCGCCGAGACGCTCGGCGTGTCGCGCGACGAGCTGGTCGGGCAACTGCTGTCGGGCAAGGCCAAATACTCCAGCATCTTCAATTATCCGACCCCGAGCTGGGCCGACATCGGCGCCATCGGCTGGCTGGTGGACGGCGCGGCGATCATGAACCAGGTGCCGCTGTGCCGCTGCTCCTACGGTCCCTATGCCCGCGCCATGGTGCGGGTGTGCCGGGAGGAGAGCTTCCACCAGCGCCAGGGCTACGAGCTGATGCTGGCGCTCGCCACCGGCACGGCGGAACAGAAGCGCATGGCGCAAGCCGCGCTGGACCGCTGGTGGTGGCCGTCCCTGATGATGTTCGGGCCGTCCGACGACCAGTCGGCCCATTCGGCGCAGAACATGGCGTGGAAGATCAAGCGCTTCTCCAACGACGAGCTGCGCCAGCGCTTCGTCGACGCCACCGTCCCGCAGGCGGAGTTCCTCGGCCTGACCATCCCCGATCCGGAACTGCGCTTCGACGACCAAACCGGCCATTACGCGTTCGGCGCCATCGACTGGACCGAGTTCAATGAAATCCTGAAGGGCAACGGCCCCTGCAACCGCGAGCGCATCGAGGCGCGCCGCAAGGCTTGGGACGACGGCGCCTGGGTCCGCGAGGCCGCCGCCGCCCACGCCGCCAAGCGCAGCCGGCGCGCCCTGAAGAAGGCCGGCTGAAACCGAGAGATTGGGGAGGAGAGCATGGACCGCAAGGACTGGCCGCTGTTCGAGATCTTCATCCGGCCGAAGAACGGGCTCAGCCACAAGCATGTCGGCAGCCTGCACGCCGCCGACGCCCGCATGGCGCTGGACAACGCCCGCGACGTCTACACCCGGCGCGGCGAGGGCGTCAGTGTCTGGGCGGTCCCGGCGGCCAGCATCGCCGCCTCCGACCCGTCGGACAAGGCCAGCCTGTTCGAGCCGGCCGACGACAAGGTCTACCGCCACCCGACCTTCTACGACATCCCCCCCGAGGTCAAAAACATCTAGCCAGAAGGCCCTACCGATGGAACAACGCCCGATGGAGGACCACCCGATGATGGACCCGGAGACCCGACAGGCCCTGTTCGGCTACGCCCTGCGGCTGGGGGACACCAGCTTGGTGCTGGGCCACCGCCTGTCGGAATGGTGCGGCCACGCGCCGGAACTGGAGGAGGACATCGCGCTGACCAACGTGGCGCTCGACCTCGTCGGCCACGCGCGCCTGCTGCTGGCCTACGCCGGAGAGGTGGAGGGCGAGGGGCGCGACGAGGACCGGCTCGCCTACCGGCGCGACGTGCTCGACTACCGCAACCATCTGCTGGCCGAACAGCCCAACCGCGATTTCGGCCACACCATCGTCCGCCAGTTCCTCCACGATGCCTGGGCGGTCGAGCTGTACGACCGGCTTGCCGGCTCGACCGACGCGGGGCTTGCCGGGATCGCCGCCAAGGCGGTGAAGGAAGTGCGCTACCACGTCCGCCACAGCGGCGACTGGCTGATCCGGCTCGGCGACGGCACCGACGTGAGCCACACCAGGATGCGCGACGCGCTGGAGCGGCTGTGGCCCTGCACCGGCGAGATGTTCGAGCGCGACTCCGCCGAAGACCGCTTGGTCGCCGCCGGCATCGCGCCGGACCCGGCCGAGCTGCGCGCCGCCTGGAACGCCCGCGTCGCGGCGGTGCTGGCGGAGGCGACGCTGGAACGCCCGGCCGACGGCTGGATGCAGAAGGGCGGCCGGCGCGGCGAGCACAGCGAACATCTGGGCTATCTGCTGGCGGAGATGCAGTTCCTGCCGCGCGCCTACCCCGACGCGGTGTGGTGAGGCCGCCATGCCGGATGCCGCCATTTCCGATGTTGTCGGGTGCTGGGGACCGGAACCGGGGGCCGACGCGACGGTGAAGGCCGCCTGGACGGCGCTGGACGGAGTGATGGATCCGGAAATCCCGGTGCTGAGCGTGGTCGAGCTGGGCATCGTCCGCTCGGTCGCGCGCGCGGCTTCGGGACGGCTGGAGGTGATGGTGACGCCGACCTATTCCGGCTGTCCGGCCACGGGCGTGATTCTGCTGGAGGTGGAAACGGCGCTCGCGCGCGCCGGTCTCGACGCGCGGGTGTCGGCGGTGATCGCGCCGCCCTGGACGACCGACTGGATCAGCGACAGCGGCCGCGCGAGGCTGGCGGAGGTCGGGATCGTCCCGCCGCCCCGCTCCGGCAAGCGCGCCCTGACGGCGCCCGACGAGGCGGTCGCCTGCCCGCTTTGCGGATCGGCCGACACGTCGCAGATCAGCCGCTTCGGTTCGACCGCCTGCAAGGCGCTGCACCGCTGCAACGCCTGCCTCGAACCGTTCGACGTGTTCAAATGCCATTGAACGATCGCAGCCCCCTTCCTAACCCCCCTCCGCCTTTGGCGGGACAGGGAACTCCGCCGAACGTCGGCAAGCCTCCGGCCCCCTCTCCCGCGAGGCGGGGGAGGGATGGGGAGGGGGCTGCGGTGCAAGTCATCTCCACAAGGATCCCCCTCCCATGAGCGCCCCCAGCTTCCACCCGCTGACCATCCGCGAGTGCCGCCGGGAAACCGCCGACACCGTGTCGATCCTCTTCGACGTTCCGCCCGACCTCGCCGACCGCTACCGCTTCGTCCAAGGCCAGCACCTGACCCTCCGGACCGCCATCGACGGCGAGGAGGTTCGCCGCTCCTACTCCATCTGCTCCGGGGTGGACGAGGGCGAACTGCGCGTCGCGGTGAAGCGGGTGGAAGGCGGCCTGTTCTCCACCCACGCCAACCAATCGCTGGCGCCTGGAGCCGTCATCGACGTGATGACGCCGATGGGACGGTTCCACACGCCGCTCGATCCCGCCGCCGCGAAGACCTACGCCGCCTTCGCCGCCGGCAGCGGCATCACGCCGGTCCTATCGATCATGAAGAGCGTGCTGGCCCGCGAACCGCAGAGCCGTTTCCTGCTGGTCTACGGCAACCGCAGCGTCTCCTTGATCATCTTCCGGGAGGAGCTGGAGGACCTGAAGAACCGCTACATGGACCGTCTGTCGATCCATCATGTGCTGAGCCGCGAGCCGGAGGAGGCGGGCTTGCTGTCCGGCCGGATCGGCGCCGACCTGGTGCGCGAGCTGTGCGCCGGCCCCCTCGATCCCGGCACGCTCGACGCCGTGTTCCTCTGCGGCCCCCAGCCGATGGTGGAGGAGGTGCGCGACGCGCTGGCGTCTTCCGGCACCCCGCCCGACCGCATCCATCTGGAATTGTTCGGCACCGTTGGCAGCCAGCGCCCCGCGGCACCGAAAGAGGCCGTCACCAGCGACACTCCCGCCGACGCCGCGACCGTCACCGTCATCCAGGACGGCCAGCGCAAGGAGTTCGCCCTGCCCTACGACGGCGAGAGCATCCTCGACGCCGCCCATCGGCACGGGGCCGACCTGCCCTATTCCTGCAAGTCCGGCGTCTGCTGCACCTGCCGCGCCAAGCTCCGCGAGGGCAAGGTGGCGATGGCCGAGAACTATTCACTGGAACCGTGGGAGGTCGAGGCCGGCTACGTCCTGACCTGCCAGTCGCGCCCACTGACCGAACGGGTGGTGATCGACTTCGACGCCGCCTGACCAACCATAAAAAAGGAAACGCCCCCGCCATGACCACGACCCCGCAAAGCCTGTTCGCGACGCATGAGGCGACGCTGCGCAGCGCCGTCGAGGCCAGCCGCAGCCGCGCCTATTGGTCGGCCTTCCCGGAGATGCCCAGCCCGCGCGCCTACGGCGAGACGGCGGCGGCGGACGGCGAGGCGGCCTTCGCGGCGCACCGCGACCAGCCTTTCGCTCTGGACCAGCCGGGCGCCACCAAGGCTCCGGCCGGGACACTCGGCGGGGAGCGGTCGCCCTTCGGCTTCGACCTCGGCATCACCTACCCGGCGCCGGACATCGACGCGCTGATCGGGGCGGCCAAGGCGGCGATGCCGGGCTGGCGCAAGGCCGGGCCGGACGGGCGGGCGGGGGTCTGCGTGGAGATCCTGAAACGGCTGAACGCGCGCTCCTTCGAGATCGCCAACGCGGTGATGCACACCACGGGGCAGGCCTTCATGATGGCTTTCCAGGCCGGCGGACCGCACGCCCAGGACCGGGGGCTGGAGGCCGTCGCCTACGGCTGGAAGGCGATGACCGATCAGGCGCCCGCCGCGCGCTGGGAGAAGCCGCAGGGCAAGAACCCACCGCTGGTGATGGACAAGCGCTTCGAGGTCGTCGGGCGCGGAATCGGGCTGGTGATCGGTTGCGCCACCTTCCCGACCTGGAACGGTTACCCAGGCCTGTTCGCCAGCCTTGTCACCGGCAACGCGGTGATCGTGAAGCCGGGGCCGACCGCCATCCTGCCGCTCGCCATCACCGTGCGCGTCGCCCGCGAGGTGCTGGCCGAGGCCGGACTCGACCCCAACCTCGTGACGCTCGCGGTCGGCGACACCATCGCCAAGGATCTGGCCCTGCGGCCCGAGGTGACGCTGATCGACTACACCGGTTCGACCGGCTTCGGCGACTGGCTGGAACGCAACGCCCATCAAGCGCAGGTCTACACCGAGAAGGCCGGCGTCAACAGCGTGGTCATCGACGGCACCGACGACCCCAAGGGCATGGTGCGCAACCTCGCCTTCACGCTCAGCCTCTATTCGGGGCAGATGTGCACGACGACGCAGGTGATCTTCGTGCCCAAGGACGGCATCCAGGCCGGCGCGGAGCGCATGGGCTTTGATCAGGTGGTGGCGGTGCTGGCCGGCGGGGTGGACAAGTTCCTGTCCGATCCGGAACGCGCGGTGGAGGTGCTGGGCGCCATCCAGTCCGACGCCACGCTGAGCCGCATCAAGGAGGCGTCGAAACTCGGCACCGTCGCCCTGCCCTCGCGCGCCGTCGTCCATCCGAAATTCCCCGAGGCGCGCGTCCGCACGCCGCTGATCCTGACCATGGACGCCAAGGAGGAGGACAAATACGGCCATGAGCTGTTCGGCCCGATCGCCATCGTCGTCAAGACCGACTCCACCGCCGACAGCCTGGAGCGCGCCGCCCGCCTGACCCGGACCAGGGGCGCGCTCACCGCCGGCCTCTACTCCACCGACCCGGCGCTGATCGAACAGGCCACCGAGGCCTTCGTCGAGGCCGGCGTCGCCCTGTCGGTGAACCTGACCGGCGGGGTCTTCGTCAACCAGTCGGCGGCCTTCAGCGACTTCCACGGCACCGGCGCCAACCCGGCGGCCAACGCCGCGCTGTGCGATCTGGCCTTCGTCGCCAACCGTTTCCGCGTGGTGCAGAGCCGGGTTCCCGTCGTCGCGGAGGCCGCGCCATGACCGAACGCACCATCCTCCTCGCCATCGCCGGGGGCGTCGCCACCGTCACGCTGAACCGGCCGGACCGGCTGAACAGCTTCACCGCCGCCATGCACGCCGAGCTGCGCGAGGCGCTGGCCGAGGCGCGCGAGGATGCCTCCGTCCGCTGCCTGCTGCTGACCGGGGCGGGGCGCGGCTTCTGCGCCGGGCAGGATCTGTCCGACCGCGCGGTGGCGCCGGGCGCGCAGGGACCGGATCTCGGCGTCTCCATCGAGACCAACTACAACCCGCTGGTCCGGTCTTTGCGCGATCTGCCCATGCCGGTGGTCTGCGCCGTCAACGGGGTCGCCGCCGGGGCCGGAGCCAATCTGGCGCTGGCCTGCGACATCGTGCTGGCGGCGCGTTCGGCCAGCTTCATCCAGGCCTTCTGCAAGATAGGGCTGATCCCCGATTCCGGCGGCACCTGGACCCTGCCCCGCCTCGTCGGCCATGCCCGGGCCAAGGGACTGGCGATGCTGGGCGAGAAACTCTCCGCCGAACAGGCCGAGGCCTGGGGCATGATCTGGAAGGTCGTGGACGACGAGCGTCTGATGGACGAGGCCGGCGCGCTGGCCCGCCACCTCGCCACGCAGCCGACACGCGGGCTGGCGCTGACCAAGCAGGCATTGAATGCCGCCTCCACCAACGACCTCAACACGCAGTTGGACCTGGAACGCGATCTCCAGCGCGAGGCCGGGCGGACGGAGGATTACCGCGAGGGCGTCGCCGCCTTCGTCGCCAAGCGCGCGCCGAATTTCGAGGGGCGGTGATGACGGAAAACCATGACGCACAAGCCGATCCCCAGCCCGATCCCCAGCCCGATCCGCAGGCCATCGCCGAGGCGGTCGGGCGCGGGATGTACGAGCGCGACCATTGCGCCCGCTCCCACGGAATCGAGCTGCTGGAGATCGCCCCCGGCTACGCCCGCATGACCATGGCCGTGCGCCAGGACATGGTGAACGGCCACGACATCGGCCATGGCGGCATGACCTTCACCCTGGCCGACACCGCCTTCGCCTACGCCTGCAACGCGGCCAACGAATCAACGGTGGCGGCGGGCTGCTCCATCGTCTTCCCGGCCCCGGCGCGGCTGGGCGACCGGCTGACGGCGGAATGCCGCGAGGTCCACCGGCGCGGTCGCTCGGGCGTCTACGACGTCACCGTCACCACCCAGGACGGCACCGTGGTCGGGCTGTTCCGGGGCCAGTCGGCCCGCATCCAGGGGAAGGTGGTGGAGTTGGGCTGAAACCGTCACAACCTGACAATTGAGCCTCCGAACAATAAGCGCCGAACGAGCGCCGAGGCCGCAGCAAGGGAGAAACGCAAGAAATGCCGACCGTCCTGACCGAAGCCCCGCCCGCGACGCTCGACCGTTACGAGATGGCCAGCCGCGACGAGATCACGGCGATGCAGACCGAACGGCTGGGGTGGTCGTTGCGCCACAGCCACGCCAACGTCCCCGCCTTCCGCACGAAATGCGAGTCCAAGGGCGTCCATCCCGACGATTTCCGGGAATTGAAGGATCTGGCGCTGTTCCCCTTCACCGTGAAGGACGATCTGCGGCAGAACTACCCCTTCGGCATGTTCGCCGTGCCGATGGACGAGATCGTGCGCGTCCACGCCTCCAGCGGCACCACCGGGCGGCCGACCGTGGTCGGCTACACCAAGGGGGACATCGACGTGTGGGCGGAGTGCGTCGCCCGCTCGATCCGCGCGGCGGGCGGCAAGCGGGGCGATCTGGTCCACATCGCCTACGGCTACGGCCTGTTCACCGGGGGGCTGGGCGCGCATTACGGGGCGGAGCGGCTGGGCTGCACCGTGGTGCCGATGTCGGGCGGGCAGACCGAGAAGCAGGTCCAGCTCATCATGGACTTCAAGCCGACGATCATCATGGTGACGCCCTCCTACATGTTGAACATCGCCGAGGAGATGGTGCGCCAAGGCATCGACCCGCGCCGCACCAGCCTGCGCGTCGGCATCTTCGGCGCCGAGCCGTGGACCGGCGCCATGCGCGGCGAGATCGAGCGGACCTTCGACATCCACGCCGTGGACATCTACGGCCTGTCGGAGGTGATGGGGCCGGGCGTGGCGTCGGAATGCGTCGAGACCAAGGACGGCCCGGTGGTGTGGGAGGATCACTTCTACCCCGAGATCATCGACCCCGACAGCGGGGAGGTGCTGCCCGACGGCTCCTACGGCGAACTGGTCTTCACCACCCTGACAAAGCAGGGCATGCCGGCGATCCGCTACCGCACCCGCGACCTGACCCGGCTGCTGCCGCCCACCGCGCGGGGCATGCGGCGGATGGACAAGATCACCGGGCGCTCGGACGACATGCTCATCATCCGCGGCGTGAACGTCTTCCCGACCCAGGTGGAGGAGTTGATCTGCCAGGATCCGGCACTCGCCCCGCATTACGAACTGGTCGTCACCCGCGAGGGCCATCTCGACTGTCTGACCGTCAGGGTGGAGATGAATCAGGAGGTCCACCCTTCCGATTGGGACCGCCACGCCAAGCAGTTGCAGCACGCGATCAAGGCGCGGGTCGGCATCAGCACCACCGTGGACCCCGTCGAACGGGGCGGCGTCGCCCGCTCCATCGGCAAGGCGAAACGGGTGCGGGACCTGCGTCCGAAGAGCTGAAACAATTCCACCCACCGGATGGCCGCATCGTCAACATTCGGCTCATGCGGTGCGGTGGCGGCTCACGCTTGGCCTCAACGTTCCTCGTCGAAGACGATCTCGTCGTTCACGGCGTAGAGCAGGCACTCGTCCTTGCCACCCTGTGTGCATTTCTCCATGACGGCGTCGCGGGCGTCCTCGTCGCTGGCCTTGTCCCACACCGTCGCCCAGCGCCCCAGCAGGGTCAGGGCGACCGCCTTTTGCCCGTTGTTGCGCTGGTAGTTCACCATGGCGACTTCACGCGTGCGTTCGGTGACGAAGGGCACGCGGGCCGGATCGAAACGGCCGCTGCCGGCGATCTCCACCGGCATCGGCTTGAAGCCCTTGTCGGCGTCCGCCACGACGCTGTCGCCGACCGCGTAGAGGGTGCAGGGCGCCTCGGCCATGTGCTGGCAGTATTGCAGAGCGTTGCGCTTGACGTCCTCTTCGGTCCGGGGATTGCTTTTGTTGGAGGCGTAGGCGTAGCCCCCCTTCTGGGAAATCGCCAGCGCCTTGGGCGACGGCAGGCTCGGGTAGTTCGCCAGCGCGGCGCGGGCCTTGGCACCCAGATAGGGGATCGCGGACGGATCGACCGGCCGTCCGGTCGGGGCCGGGGCCGGCGCAACCGGGGCCGAGAGGCGGGCAAGGGCGGTGGCCGGCGGGTCGCTCGCGGGGGCCGGGGCGGCGGCATCCTTGCCCAACTCGGCGACCTTCGCCTCGGCGATGGCCGCGAAGGTGCCCTGGGGAAACTGCTTCAGATAAGCCTCGAACAGGCCCCGGTTGGTGCTGGTCTTGATGCTGTCCCAGAACAGCGCCTCCTTGTCTGCGCCGACGGGGGCCGGCACCGGGGCCTGGGCCACCACCGTGGTCGGACCCAGGAAGTAGAAGCGCCCCTCGATCGGCGACGCAGCGACCCAGGGTTGCTGAACCCCGCCGGTGTTGCGTTTCACGGCGATGCCGACGTCGTTGAAGATGTCGAACACCGTTTCGCCCGGAACCAGCAGGGCCTTCGACAGCGCTTCGGTGTAGGGGCTGTTGTCGCCGTTGCCGTCGGCCGCCACCGCGCCCGGCTGGGTCGCGTAGGCGATGATCGTCCCAGCCGGCGCCTGCATCTGTGCCAGCCCCGGCGAGACCGCCCGGAATCCTCGTCCGCCGAAGGGGTTGTTGCGGCAGGCGTCGAGGATGACGATGTTCAAGCGGCTTTCCGCCAGCGCCATCTCGTCCAGGACCATCTCGACGTCGATGAGCTCATAACGGACGTCCGCCTCCTTCGTCAGGTTGGCGGAGGTCGGCAGCAGGTAGTTCGTGCCCCGCATCTGCAAGCCGTGGCCGGCGTAGTAGAACAAGCCGACATCCGACCCGGCCAGCTTGTTGCCGAAGCTGCGGATGGCGCGTTCGGTCTCGGCCTTGTCCAGGTCGAGCTGCGCGCCGCCGCCGACCAGTTCGAATCCGGCGCTCCGCAGGGATTCGGCGATGGCCCGTGCGTCGTTGACCGGGTTGGGCAGGCGCGGCGCGTGTTGATAGGCGCTGTTCCCGAGCACCAGCGCGACCCGCCGCTCCCCCGCTCCGATGCCGGTACCGGCCACGGACGGGCCGGCCCCCCAGCCGAACAGGAATGCGGCAAGCGACAGAACCAGCACGACGGTGCGCCCCAGAATGCTCAAGACCATTCCTTCGGAAGAGAAACATCGACGCCACTCTGCCAAGGCAAGAGAGGCGCTTCAAGCCGGCTGTTCCACGCGGTGGGCGGTTATCACGGCAACCGCCCGACAGGAGGCGGAAACACCCGCGCCGGCGGCACGACGCCCCGGCATGGAGTCGACATGGTTGCCACGCGCGTGAAAGCGGCGCTCATAATATCCGCGTCGGCGCGGGCGCGCCCGCCTGGGGAGGAGCGCGGATGGTCGTGTTGCTTGCGTTGCCGATCGGGATCGTCGCCGGGCTGCGCGCGATGACGGCACCGGCGGCGGTCGGCTGGGCCGCGCATCTGGGCTGGCTGCCGCTGACGGAGAATTGGCTGTCCTGGCTCGGCCACGTCTGGACGCCTTGGATCCTCACGGCGCTGGCGCTCGGCGAACTGGTCACCGACCAGCTTCCCTCGACGCCGAGCCGCACCGTCCCCGTGCAGTTCGGCACCCGAATCGCAATGGGGGCTCTCTGCGGAGCGGCCTTGGGGGCGGCCGGCGGCGCGATGCTGCCCGGCGTCTTGGCCGGAGCCGTGGGCGCCGTCGCGGGCACGCTCGGCGGGCGCGCCGCCCGTGCCCGGCTCGCCGCTTCCCTCGGGTCGGACCGGCCGGCGGCCCTGATCGAGGACGCGGTCGCGATCCTCGGCGCGTTGCTGATCGTAAGGATGATCCCATGAACCAAGCGTCCCCCGCGAGCCGTTCCTTCGACGCCATCATCATCGGGGCCGGACAGGCCGGGCCGCCGCTCGCCGGCCGCCTGACCGCCGCCGGCCAATCGGTGGCCCTGGTCGAGCGCCATTTCTTCGGCGGCACCTGCGTCAACACCGGCTGCATGCCGACCAAGACCCTGGTGGCGAGCGCCTACGCCGCGCATCTCGCCCGACGCGGCGGCGACTACGGCGTGATGATCGACGGCCCCTTGCGCATCGACATGGCCAGGGTGAAGGCGCGCGCCGACACCGTCATCGGCAACGCACGGGCCGGCGTCGAATCCTGGCTGCGCGGCATGGCCGGCTGCACGGTGATCGAAGGCCACGCCCGCTTCGAGGGGCCGGATCGCGTCCGCGTCGGCGCGGAGTTGCTGAGCGCCCCGCGCATCTTCGTGAACGTGGGCGGCCGCGCCGCCGTGCCCGGCCTGCCGGGTGTGACGGAGGTCCCCTTCCTCACCAACCGTTCGATGCTGGCCCTCGACCGGGTGCCCAAGCATCTGATCGTGGTCGGCGGCAGCTACATCGGGCTGGAGTTCGCCCAGATGCAGCGGCGCTTCGGCGCCGAGGTCACCGTCGTGGAACGCGGACCGCGCCTGATCCCCCGCGAGGACTCCGACGTGTCCGACGCGATCCGCGCCATCCTGGAGGCCGAAGGCATCCGGGTACGGACGGACGCCGACTGCATCCGCCTCGCGCCGCACGCCGACGGCGTCGCGGTCCACCTGGATTGCAAAGGGAGTGAGACCGGGATCGTCGGCACGGATCTGCTGCTCGCCGTCGGGCGCCGGCCGAACACCGACGATCTGGATCTCGACAAGGCGGGCGTGAAAACGGACGCGCGCGGGTATATCGAGGTCGATGACAGCCTCGCCAGCAGCGTCGCCGGGATCTGGGCGCTCGGCGACTGCAACGGCCGGGGCGCCTTCACCCACACGGCCTACAACGACTTCGAGATCGTCGCCGCCAACCTGCTCGACGGCGAACGGCGGCGGGTGGGCGAACGGGTTCCCGCCTACGCGCTTTACACCGACCCGCCGCTGGGCCGCGTCGGCATGACGGAGTCGCAGGCGCGCGCCACCGGCCGTCCCCTGCTGATCGCCCGCCGTCCGATGAGCCGGGTCGGGCGCGCGGTCGAGAAGGGCGAGACGCAGGGGTTCATGACGGCCGTCGTCGACGCCCGGACGCAACGCATCCTCGGCGCGGCGATTCTCGGCACGAGCGGCGACGAGGCGATCCACGGCCTGCTCGACACCATCAACGCCGACCTGCCCTACACCGCCCTGCAACGGGCGGTGCCGATCCATCCCACCGTGTCGGAACTGATCCCGACGCTGTTGGGCGACCTGAAGCCGGCGGTCTGAACGCCCTCGAGAGCCTGACCGAAACGGCGCGGCGGTTGCCGGCTGCAACCGGAACTCATCCCCGCCGCGCCAGCATCGGGCCGAGTGCATCGGTCACGCCGTTCAGCAGGATCTGCACGCCGACGCAAAACAGCAGGAAGGCGAACAGCCGGGTCAGCACCCGCGCGCGCGTCGGCCCCAGCAGGGCGACCAGCCGGTCGGCGGAGCGGTAGGACAGCCAGATCAGCACCGCGATGGCCAGCGCCGCCGCCGAGACGCCGATGAAGAAGGCGGTGAGCGGCCCGCCGTCCGGCGGCCGGTTGGAGCCGAGCGCGATGGCGACGGAAATCGTCCCCGGTCCGGTGGTGAAGGGGATGGTCAGCGGGAAAAAGGCGGATTCCTCGGCGGTCTCGGCCGGGGCCGCCTGTTCCTGCTTCTTGGCCTCGTGCGCCTCCGGGGCGGACAGCAGCACCCAGGCGCGCTCCGCCACCACGAAGCCGCCGGCGATCCTGAGCGCCGCCAGCGACACGCCGAAGAAGTTCAGCACATAGGCGCCCGCCCACAGCGCGGTCAGCATCACCACGGCGGAATAGAGACCGACCAGCCCTGCCAGCTTGGCCCGCTCGCTCGCGCTACGCCCGGCGGTGACTTGGCTGAAGATCAGCGCCATGGCGATCGGGTTGACGATCGAGAACAGCGCCGTGAAGGCGAGCAGGAAACTGTGGAGCATGGGGGCGGCGGTCATCCGGCGGGGGCGTCACCCCTGATACAGGCCGCCCCGGCCGCTGGCAACTCCGCGATTCATTGGCGTTCCCCGGCGAACGCCCGATCCCGTGACGCGACCTCGCGCACCACGTCGATGAACGCGCGCAGGCCCGCCGGCACCAGGCGGCCGCGCGGAAAATACAGGCAGAGGCCGGGAAAGGCCGGCGTCCAGTCCTCCAACAGGCGAACCAGCCGGCCAGCGGCGACGTCGGCGGCGACGAACCAGTCGGCGACATAGGCGAGCCCCGCCCCCGCCAGGGCCGCCTCGATCATCAGCGTGTGGCTGTCGAGCGTCAACGCCCCCTGGACGTCCACGGCGGCTTCCTCGCCGTGCCTCGCGAACTCCCAGCGGTGGAGGGCGCCGCTCGGCAACCGGCGGCGGATGCAGGCGTGCGCCTGGAGATCATCGGGCGCCGAAGGCCGCGCCCGGCCCTCCAGATAGGCGGGCGAGCCAACCACGACGAAGCGCTGCGGAGGACCGCAGGGGACCGCGACCATGTCCAGCGGCACGGATTCCGCCAATCGGATTCCGGCGTCGAACCCCTCGGCGACGATGTCCACCAGACGCCCCTCGGTCACCAGATCCACCCGCATGTCGGGGAAGCGTCTCAGGAACTCCAGGACGAGCGGAGTCAGAATCTGGCGGGCCGCCCCCTCCGACGTGTTGATGCGCAGCGTTCCGGCGGGGGTGGCGCGGCTCTCGTTCGCCTCGTCCATCGCCAGCGCGATGTCCTGCAAGGCGGGGCGGATGCGGGCGAGGAACTGTTCCCCGGCTTCGGAAAGCGACACGCTGCGCGTGGTCCGGTTGAACAGCCGCACCCCCAGGCGCCGCTCCAGCGCCGCGACGGCGTGGCTGAGCGCCGAGGGCGACATGCCGAGTTCGACCGCCGCCGCGCGGAAATTGCGGTGCGCCGCCACCGCCGCCACCGCGTTCAGCTCGATCAGGCCCGCCTTCCGCATTGTGCGATTCCCCGCATCGGTTCATGCGGAACTGTATGGATTATCGCAACGCCGGGAAAGCGGTACGGTTCGGTTCCTCCCGCCATTTCCGAAAAGGCTTGTCCCTTGAAAACCATCCTCATCACCGGTTGCTCGTCCGGCATCGGAAGGGCCGCCGCCCGGCTTTTCGCTGAGCGGGGCTGGAACGTGGTCGCGACGATGCGCGACCCGGCTGACGACACGGAGCTGGCGGCGCTCGACGGCGTGCTGGTGACCCGCCTCGACGTTCAGGACCAGGACAGCATCGGCCACGCCATCCAAGCCGGGATCGCGCGCTTCGGACGGATCGACGCGCTGGTCAACAACGCCGGCTACGGCCAGTACGGCCTGTTCGAGGCCCTGTCCCGCGAAAGCATCCAGCGCCAGTTCGACGTCAACGTCTTCGGGGTGATGGACGTGACGCGGGCGATCCTGCCGCATTTCCGAAAGAACAAGGCGGGCGTGATCCTCAACGTCGGGTCGGGCGCCGGCCTGTTCACCCTGCCGATGATCTCGCTCTACTGCGCGAGCAAATTCGCGCTGGAGGGCTTCTCGGAGGCGCTGGCCTACGAACTCGCCTCCCAGAACATTGCCGTCAAGCTGATCGAGCCGCATGGCGGGGTGACCGCCACCCGCTTTTCGGAAAGGGCCGCCGAAGATTCGGCGCGGGGCGCCGAACTCGCGGATTACGACGCCTTCAGCCGTGACACCGCCGCCGCCTTCGCCCGCATGACCGCCGCGCGGGCGATGAGCGCCCAGGACGTCGCCGAAGCGATCCTCGCCGCCGCGACGGACGGGACGGACCGGCTGCGTTACCCGGTCGGCGACGACAGCCGGGGGTTCCTCAAGGCGCGGCGCGGCATGACGGACGAGGATTACGTCGCCTTCATGCGCGCCCATTTCCGCCCGTCGGCTTGAACGCCAACCTGAACGCGGCCGTGCCGTCAGCCGCGCGGGTAGCTGGGCGGGCGCTTCTCGAAGAAAGCGGCGATGCCCTCGGCGGCTTCGGGGCCGTGCAGCGCCTCGACAAAGAAGTCGGCCTCGCGGTCCAACTGGGCGTCGGCCGCGCCGAAGCCGCTCTCGATCAGCCGCTTGGCCCGGCCGATGGCGACCGCCGGCCCCTCGGCCAGCCGCGCCGCCCAGGCCGTCGCCTCGGCCAGCGCCGCTCCCGGCGCCACCACCCGGTTGACGATGGCGAGCTGCGCCAGCCTCGGGGCGCCGATCCGGCCGCCCTCGAACATGATCTCGGCGGCCAGCTGCGGAGTCGCCGCGCGCGACAGGAAGGCCGAGGCGCCGCCGTCCGGATTCAGCCCGACCTTGACGTAGGCCAGGGTGAAGGTCGCATCCTCCGCCGCGACGATCAGGTCACAGCCGAGCGCCACGGAGAAGCCGGCCCCGGCGGCGGCGCCCTCGACGGCGGCGATCACCGGCTTGGGGCAGGCGCGCATGGCGCGCACCCAACCGTGGAAACCCTCCAGCGCCGCGCGCGTCGACCCGGGATCGGCCTTGGCGTTGCCGATCAGCCGGCCGAGGTTGCCGCCGGAGCAGAAGGTGTCGCCCGCCCCCGCCAACACCACCGCCCCCACCCCCGGATCGCCCGCCGCCTGGAGCAGGGCGTCGCGCGCGGCGGCCATCATCTCCGGCGTCAGCGCGTTCTTGGTGGCGCCGTCATCCATCGTCACCACCAGCACGCGCCCGTCGCGCGCGATCCCGATCCGTCCCGTCATCGCTCGATTCCCTCCCGGTTCTCGCTGCCCGGCCTGTATTTGAACATGCCCTCGGACGTCGCCAGCAGGGCGCCCGTTTCGCGGTGCCGGATTTCCGCGGCCGCCCCGACGATCTTGCGACCGCCGCCGCGCAGGCGGCCGGTGGCGACCAACGTACCGTCCCGCGCCTGCCCGAGGAAGCTTGTGGACAGGGAGAGGGTCATGGCCCGCCGCAGCCGCCCCTCCACGGGACAGAATGTTACGGAAAATCCGGAAACCGTGTCCAAAAGCGACATCAGCACACCGCCATGCACCACCCCGGCCCGGTTGAGGTGAGCGGCGGTCAGCGGCAACTCCATCTCGGCCAGTCCCTCCTCCCACCGACTCAGGCGGTAGCCGAGAAGCTCCTGGTAGCCGGAAGGCGCTTCGCCATCGAGAAGGTCGGTCATGCTGGGCTTCCTTGTGCCGGGCGGGCGGGCGTGTGGGGAAAGGAGTATAAGCGCGGGCGGACGCTCCGGGTCCACCCGCTCTCGCGGGCCGGTCCGCCGGAACGGGATGCCCGCCCTGCATCGGCGCGGGCTTGTCAGCCGGGCCCCGGCGGCGCATGTCTTGGCGCAAATCAACGGAGGGTTTGGAATGATCGAGCTTTATTTCTGGCCGACGCCGAACGGCCACAAGATCACGCTCTTCCTGGAGGAGGCCGGGCTGGAGTACAGCCTGAAGCCGGTGAACATCGGGGCCGGCGACCAGTTCAAGCCGGAATTCCTGGCCTTCTCGCCGAACAACCGCATGCCGGCGATCATCGACCGCTCCCCCGCCGACGGCGGCGAACCGATCACGGTGTTCGAATCGGGCGCGATCCTGCTCTATCTGGCGGAGAAGACCGGCAAGTTCCTGCCCGCCGACGCGCGCGGCCGCAAGACGGTGACGGAATGGCTGTTCTGGCAGGTCGGCGGCCTCGGGCCGATGGCCGGGCAGAACCACCATTTCGTGCAGTACGCGCCCGAACGCATCCCCTACGCGATGGAGCGCTACGTCAAGGAGACCGGCCGTCTCTACGGGGTGATGGACAAGCGCCTATCGACCAGCGAATTCCTGGGCGGCGCCGAGTACTCCATCGCCGACATGGCCTCCTACCCCTGGGTCGTCCCGCACGAGCGCCAGCAGCAGAACCTCGAGGACTTCCCCAACCTGAAGCGCTGGTTCCACGCCATCCAGGACCGCCCGGCGACGATCCGCGCCTACGAGAAGGGCTCGGCGGTCAACGCCGCCAAGACCCCGACCGTGAACGAGGAGAGCAAGAAGATCCTCTTCGGCCAGTCCGCCGATACCGTCAAGCGCTGACCGGTCCCGCCGCTCCGGCGAAGCGCGGCGGACGCCCGCTGCGCAAGACATGACCAAAGAAGCAGGACCCAAGACTCCGCCGTCACGGAGTCTTGGGTCTTTCTTGTCCTCTTCCTACATTGCCTGACGATGCGTCGATCCGATGAAACGATTCCCGGCAACCCGTCCGGTTGCTCCGTGGCGTGCAAAGGCCCTTGATGGATAAAAATATTTATCAGTTCATCTGGAAGCACAGTGGACGGCAGCAAATTCTCTTGGCCCTGCTGACCGTCGCGTCCTTCCCGGTCCTTTACGCCTCGCTCGAACTGCCCAAGATCATCATCAACCGGGCGATCTCCGAACCGGAAGCCGAACGGACGATTCTCGGCATCGGGTTGAGCCCGGTCCATTACCTGCTGGTCCTGTGCTTCGCCTTCCTGCTGCTCGTGCTGGCGAACGGCGCGTTCAAGATGCGCATCAACACGATGAAGGGGGTCGTCGGCGAACGGCAGGTCCGCCGGCTGCGCTTCATGCTGCTCGACCGCATGCTGCGCTTCCCGCTGCCGCATTTCTCGCGGGTCAGCCAGGGCGAGCTGATCTCCACCGTCACGGCGGAGACCGAACCGCTGGCGGGGTTCATCGGCGACGCCTTCGCCCAGCCGCTCTACCAGGGCGGGACGATGCTGACCATCCTGCTGTTCCTGTTCATCCAGGAACCGATGATCGGGCTCGTGTCGGTCGCGCTGATCCCGGTGCAGGCCTACATCATCCCCAAGCTTCAGATCAAGGTGAAGCAGCTCGGCAAGGAGCGCATCCGCAAGGTCCGCCAGATTTCCGAGCGGATCGGCGAGAGCGTCGACAACATCCGTGAGATCCGCACCAACGGCACCATCCGCTACGTCGAGGCCGATTTCTCGAAACACCTTGGCGAAATTTTCGAGATTCGTTTCGAGATATACCAAAGAAAATATTTTATCAAATTTCTGAACAACTTCATCAACCAAGTCACGCCATTCTTCTTTTTCTCGATCGGCGGCTATTTCGTGCTGCACGGCGATCTGACCATCGGGTCGCTGGTGGCGGCCCTGTCGGCGTTCAAGGATCTGACCGCCCCCTGGAAGGAGCTGCTGGACTATTACCAGAACGCCTACGACGCGCAGATCAAGTTCGAGCAGATCTCCGAGCAGTTCTCGCCGCCCTTCCTGTTCGACTGGCCGGCCGCCGGCCCCGGACAGCCGTCCGACCTGCGGGCTCCCTACCGCATGGAATCGGTGACCTGGGCGAACGAGTACGGCGACCGCATGCTGCACCGCCTGTCCTTCGAGATCCCGCCCGGCACCCTGGTCGGCATCGCCGGGACCAACGCGCTGGCCCTGCGCCGGCTGGCCGAGATGATGGTCCGCCTGTCGCCGCCGACGTCGGGCCGCATCCTGATCGGCGAGCACCCGCTCGACACTCTGCCGCTGGAACTGCTGGGGCGCCGCATGGCCTACGCCGGCCCCGAGCCGCACATGTTCACCGGCAGCATCATGCAGAACATGACCTACGGCCTGCGCCACCGCCCGCCGGAGGAGGACCCCGCCACCCTGACGCCCGAACGCCGCCGCCAGATCCGCGAGGCCAAGGCGTCGGGCAGCCCCTACGAAAGCATGGAGGGCATCTGGACCGACTTCGCCCAGGTCGGCGTCACCGACTGGAAGAGCTTCCGCCCCTGGCTGGTCCAGTGTCTGGTGGCGACCGGCGGCGAGGAGCAGATCTACCGGCGCGGTCTGCGCGAGGTCTTCGATCCCGACGATTATCCGTTCATCGCCGAACCGCTGCTGCGCGCCCGCCACCGGCTGCGTGAGACGCTGATCGCGCAGGGGATGGAAGGAGTGCTGGAACGCTTCGAGCGCGACCGCTTCAATCTCCACGCCAGTCTGGCGGAAAACATGCTGTTCGGGCTGCCCGACGGCAAGAACCTGACCGTCGGGCGGCTCGTCAATCATTCCGGCCTGCGCGCCCTGATGGAGGAGCACGGGCTGTGGGAACCGGCCGTCCGCATCGGCCGCCGCTTTTCCATGCGGGTCGTCTCGGTCTACCAGGACAGCGCCGACGGCGAGGTCCTGATGATGCGCTACCCCCATCTCGACGACGCGCTGTTCGAGGAGCTGGTGGAGAGCGTCACCCGGCTGCGCCGCCGCGCCGACCGGCTGGAACGCCGACAGTCCGAATCCGACAAGCTGCTCTTCGCGACCATGTTCCTGATGATCGTGCCGAACCGGGACGGCCCCGACCTGATCCCGGCGGCGCAACGCGACGCGATCATGGCGCTTCGCCACCGCCTGCTCGACGACATGCCGGCCGACCTGCGCGACCATGTGATCCCGTTCGACCCGGACCAGTATCACGGCCGCCTCAACGTCATGGACAACCTCCTGTTCGGCCGCGTCACCACCGAGGCCCCCGAGACCATCACGGAACTGCGCGCCCTGGTCGACACGGCGCTGGAGGAGACCGACGCGCGGGCCTACGTGCTGGTGCTGGTGGCGCTGGGCGAGGTCGGGATCGGCGGCTCGCTGCTTCCGGTCGGCGTCCGGCAGCGCATCCAGCTCATGCGCGGGCTGGTGAAGAAGCCCGACCTCTTCGTGATCCATCAGGCGATGAACAGCTACGACCCGGCCGACCGGCTGGACATCATCCGGCGCATGAAGGAAACGCTGCCGGACATGACCGTGATCGTTCTGGAGGACCGGCTTCCCGACGACGCCGGCTTCGACTGCGTCTACGATCTGGAGGAAGGCCGCCTGGTCCGGCGCGGCCAAGCCGGCGACGCGGCGGAAGCCGACGCCGCGCCGGACGGTTCCGACGACGCCGACGGGACGGCGCTGCGCCTGCTGTCCCGCTCCACCCTTTTCGCCGACCTGCCCGAAACGGCGCTGCGCCGCCTGTTGGGGGCGGCGGAATGGCGCAACGTGAAGGCCGGCGACTTCATCTACCGCAGCGGGGAGCAGTCGGAATTCGTCTTCGTCCTGGCGGAGGGCGAGGCCGAGCTGATCCGCCTGCAACCCGGCCGCGACCCGCTGCACCTCGCCTACATCAAGCCGCCCGAGGTGTTCGGCGACCTGGAGCTTCTGGCCGGCACCCGCCGTTTCTCGACCATCCGGGCCAGGACCGATCTCCGGCTGCTGCGTTTGGACGGGACGGCGCTCCTGCGCCTCCTTCCGTACATGCCGAGCCTGCCCATGCGGGTGATCCAGCAGACCGGCCGGCGGTTGACCAGCGAGGCGCCGCCATGATCGCCGCCCTGCCGGTCGCGCGCGCCGGGTCGGGCCAAGGTTGGACGATCAGGGTAGAAGGGGCGGCGCGGAAGGAGCGGGGCTCTGCGTCCGGGCCTTCCCCGGCCCTTCGCCCGCTCCGTCATCGACACGCCACGCGAAATAGGGCCAACGCTCCGTGTTCGGCAGGGTGAGGGGCTGCCAGCCCGGACGCTCCATGAGCCGGTCGGACAGGACGATGCCGCCCGGCAGCATCAAGGCGTCGATCCGCGGCGCCAGCCGCTCCGCCTGTCGGGCGTCGTGCTGGCGGTCCGTGCTCCCGAAATCGGCATGGGCCAGCCGCGCGCAGCGTCCGAAGCTTCCGGCCGCCGCCGCCAGCGTCTCCTGGAAGTCGCCGGTGAACAGCCGGTCGGCGTCCGGAACGAGCTCCTGCGGCACCCGCCGCCACATGTCGAAGACCAGGATGTCGCGGGGCGGAAAAAGGCTGCGCAGATGGTCGTAGGTCCGTCCCTTGCCCAGCCCGATCTCCAACACCAGCCCCGCCTTGCCATCCACCGCCGCCCGTGCCCAGTCGAGGGAGTCGCGCTGAACGGTCAGGCGGTCGATCATGCGGTCGAGCAGCGAAAGGGCGCGCGCCGGCATTCGGAAGCACCTCGATCCATGGGTTCGACGGGTCCTCCCCCGGCACCCCGAAAGCGCCGGGGGGAGGGAACGGCGCGGAAACAGCCATGTTGTATCTCGATCGGAACAGACCAATACTTAAGCGGTCAAGGCTGCGGTGCAACGCTGCCCCGAGAGGCCGGGTATGGATGCGACCGGCGGTGAAACGACCGGCTTGGCGGGGGATGGGACCGGGACGATGCTGACGGTGGATTCTCTCTCGATCCGGTTTCGCCGCTCGGCCGCCGCCCGTCCGGTGGTCGAGGACGTCAGCTTTTCCATCGACGCGGGCGAGAGCGTCGCGCTGGTCGGGGAGTCCGGATCCGGCAAGACGCTGACCTGCCGCAGCATCCTGCGCATCCTGCCGCGCGGAGCGGAGGTGTGCGGCGGCGCGATCCAGTTCGGCTGCGGGGCGGAACGGGCCGATCTGCTGCGGCTGCCGGCCAAGCGCCTGCGCGACGTGCGCGGCAGCCGGATTTCCATGATCTTCCAGGAACCGATGAGCGCCCTGTCGCCGCTCCACACCATCGGCGCCCAGACGGCGGAGGTGCTGCGACTGCACGGGCAGGCCTCCCGCGCCAAGGCCCGCGAGGAGTCCCTTCGGATGTTCGAGCGGGTCGGCTTTCCCGATCCCGACCGCGCCTTCCGCTCCTACCCGTTCCAGCTGTCTGGCGGGCTGCGGCAACGGGCGATGATCGCCATGGCGATGGTCGCCCGCCCCAAGCTGCTGATCGCCGACGAGCCGACGACCGCGCTCGACGTCACGCTCCAGGCGCAGGTGCTGGCCCTGATCAAGACCTTGCAGGCGGAGACCGGCATGGCCGTGCTGCTGGTCACTCACGACCTGGGCGTGGTCGCCAACATGGCCGACGCCGTGGTCGTGCTGCGCGCCGGGCGGGTGATGGAATCGGGGAATTGCGCCGACGTGCTGGGCCGCCCGCTGCACGGCTACACCCGCAAGCTGATGATGGCGGCCCCGGTGATCCCGGAATGCCCCGCCCCCAGCTTCCCCTGCCCGGCCGGCGCCGACGCCATCCTCGAATTCCACGACATCGCCAAGACCTTCGAGCGCGGCGACCGGACGGTGAAGGCGCTGAACGGGGTCGACTTGCGCCTCCGGCGCGGCGAGACGCTGGCCATCGTCGGCGAATCCGGATCGGGCAAGACGACGCTGGCGCGGCTCGCCATGCTGGCCGACCGGCCCGACCCCGGCGGACGCATCCTGTTCCGGCCCGATGCCGGAAAGCCCGCCATGGACCTGCTCGATCAGACGGGGGCGGGGCTGCTCGGCTACCGTCGCTCCGCCCAGATGGTGTTCCAGGACCCCTACGCCTCGCTGAGCCCGCGCATGACCGTCGGCGCCATCATCGCCGAGCCGCTGGCGATTCACGGCATCGGCGGCGCGGCCGAGCGGCGCGAGCGGGTTCGGGCGCTGATGGCGCAAGTCGGCCTCGACCCGGCCTGGACGAACCGCTACCCGCACGCCTTCTCCGGCGGCCAGCGCCAGCGCATCGGGATCGCCCGCGCCCTGGCGCTCGACCCGGCGCTGCTGATCTGCGACGAGCCAACCTCCGCGCTCGACGTGTCGGTGCAGGCGCAGGTGCTGGACCTGCTGGAATCGATCAAGACCCGCCTCGGACTCAGCCTGATGTTCATCTCGCACGATCTGGCCGTGGTGGCCCGGCTGGCCGACCGCGTCGCCGTGATGCGCGCCGGTCAGGTGGTGGAGCAGGCGCCGCCCGGCATCCTGTTCTCGGCCCCGCTGCACCCCTACACCCAGGCGCTGATCGCCGCCTCGCCCGAACCGGACGTCAGCCGCCCCATCGACATCGCCACGGTGGCGCGCGGCGCCGGCCGGCCCGACCTGTGGCCGGACTCCTTCCGCCCCACGCCGGACCGCTCCGGCCCGCCGCTGCTGGAGATCGCGCCCGGTCATTTCGTGCGGCGGGCGGCATGAGGAGCGGGCGGCGCGCCTGCCTGGCCCTTCTTGTTCTCCTGCCCCTGCTTCTGGAGCCGGTACGGGCGCAGACACCGCCGGACGGAACGACGGCGACCTATGGCCTGCTGCCGCCGCTGGCCGAACGGCTGCCCGCCGAACCGCTGGTCGTCGACCTTCCGGCCAAAGGGCGGGAGTTCGGGCGGCCCGGCGGCTGGATCCGCACCTTCATCACCCAGCGGCGCAACAGCCGGCTGGCGGTGCTCTACGGCTATGCCCGGCTGGTCGGCTACACCGAGCAGCGGGAGATCGTCCCGGACATCCTGAAGGCGATGACGGTCGTCGAGGACCGCGACTTCACCCTCACCCTGCGGCGCGGCCACCGCTGGTCCGACGGCGCCCCCTTCACCAGCGACGACATCCGCTACTGGTGGGAGGACATCGCCAACAACCCCATGCTGTCCCCTTCCGGCCCGCCGCGCTTCATGCTGGTCGACGGCCAGCCGCCGGAGGTCAGCTTCCCAGACCCGTTGACCGTCCGCTTCCGCTGGGCGGCGCCCAACCCGCATTTCCTGCCGACGCTGGCCGCCGCCCGCCCCCCCTTCATCTATCGACCGGCGCATTACCTGAAGCGCTTCCACGCCCGCTACACCGCCGAGGCCGACCTGGCCCCGCAGATCGCCAAGGCCAAGCTGCGCAACTGGGCGGCGCTGCACAACGCGCGCGACGACATGTTCCGCATGGACAACCCCGAGGAACCGACCCTCCAGCCCTGGATGGCGACGCTGCGGGGAAGCGCCACCCACCTGCTGTTCCAGCGCAACCCCTATTACCACCGCGTGGATTCCCAGGGCGTTCAACTGCCCTACGCCGACGGGCTGGATGTGACGGTGATGGCGGGCGGCCTGATCCCGGCCCAGGTCGCCGCCGGGAACGCCGACCTCCAGGCGGAGGGGTTGACCTTCTCCCAGGTTCCCGTCCTGGTCTCCGGCGAGTCGAACGGCCGTTACGCCACCCGGCTGTGGCCGTCGGGAAACGGGGCCGACATCGCGCTCTACCCCAACCTGAACTACAACGACCCGGTCTGGCGCGATCTGATGCGCGACGTGCGTTTCCGCCGCGCCCTGTCGCTGGCCATCGACCGGCGGATCGTGAACCGGTCGCTCTATTTCGGTCTGGCGCGCGAGGGTGGGGTCGGCGTGCTGCCCTTCAGCTCGCTCTACAAGCAGGAACGGCACGGGCTGTGGGCCGACTACGACCCGAAGAAGGCCGCCGCCCTGCTGGACGAGATCGGCCTGCCCCGCCAGCGCGGCGAGCTGTACCGCAGCCTGCCGGACGGCCGCCCGCTGGAGGTGATCGTCGAGACCGCCGGGGAGAAGCCGGAGATCGCCGACACCCTTCAGATCGTCGCCGAGACGTGGCGCGACATCGGCGTACGGCTGCTGGTGCGGACCGCAGACCGCGACGTGCTGCGCAACCGGGTCTACGCGGGACAGGTGATGATGGCGGTGTGGAGCGGCTGGGACAACGGCGTGCCCGAACCCGACAGCGACCCGGCGGAACTGGCGCCGATGACCCAGGAGAATTTCGGCTGGCCGAAATGGGGGCAGCATTACCAGACCTCCGGCGCGGCCGGCGAGCCCATCGCCCTGCCGGTCGCGCAGACCCTGATGACTCTCGCCCAGGACTGGGCGCGCGCCACCACCACCGAGGAGCGGCGCCCGCTGTGGGAGCGCATGCTGGACCTCCACGCCGAGAACGTCCTGGTCATCGGCATCGTCGCCGAGGCGCCGCAGCCGGTGGTGGTCGGCAACCGCCTGCGCAACGTGCCGGAAAAGGGGCTGTGGTTGTGGGATCCGGGGGCCTATCTGGGGATCTACCGGCCCGACGAGTTCTTCTTCGCCGACGCCCCGCCGAGGAAAGGCTAGAGCCGCCATGCTGCGTTTCATCCTCCGGCGCCTGCTGGTCATGATCCCGACGCTGATCGTGGTGTCGATGCTGATCTTCGTCGTCATCAACCTGCCGCCCGGCGATTTCCTGTCCAACCAGATCGCCGAGCTGCGGGCGACCGGCCAGGAGGCCGGGCTGGCGAAGGCGGAGTTCCTGCGCCACGAATACGCGCTCGACCGCCCGCTGCCCGAGCAGTACCTGATCTGGATCGGCGTCTGGCCGGGGCCGAGCGGCTTCAACGGTTTGCTGCAAGGCGACCTCGGCTGGTCCTTCGAGTTCGGCAAGCCGGTGGCCGAGGTGGTCGGCGAGACCCTTTGGTTCACGGTGATCCTGAACTTCTCGGCGGTGCTGTTCGTTTACTTGGTCTCCTTCCCGCTGGGGGCGCTGGCGGCGATCCGGGCCAACAGCTGGGTGGATTATCTGGCCGCCATCGTCGGCTACATCGGCTTGGCGACGCCGAATTTCCTGCTGGCGCTGATCCTGCTCTATTACGGGCAGAGATGGCTGGGGCTGCCGATCGGCGGGCTGATGGATCCCCGCTACGAGAACGAGCCGATGAGCTGGGCCAAGGTCGGCTCGGTTCTGCATCACCTGATCGTGCCGACCATCGTCATCGGTCTGTCCGGCACGGCGGCGATGGTGCGGCGGCTGCGCGCCAACCTGCTCGACGAGCTGGGCAAGCCCTACGTCGTCACCGCAAAGGCCAAGGGCGTGCCGCCGGTCCGCCGGCTGACGCGCTACCCGCTGCGGATGGCGCTCAACCCCTTCGTCTCCGACATCGGCTCGCTGCTGCCCTCGCTGGTGTCGGGGTCGGTGCTGATCTCGGTGGTGCTCAGCCTGCCGACCATCGGGCCGGCGCTGCTGGAGGCGCTGCGCGCGCAGGACCAGTTCCTCGCCGGCTTCATCCTGATGTTCATCTCGCTGCTGGTGCTGGTCGGCATGCTGATCTCCGACATCCTGCTGGCCCTGCTGGACCCGCGCATCCGCCTGAGCAAAAGGAAGCGCTCATGAGCCGCGCGTGGAAGCACCAATTCGATCCCGAGCCCTGGTCACCGGACGACGATGCCGGTCCCGCCTCCCGGCTCGATCCGGGGGCCTCGGCGGGGCGGCTGATGCTGCGGCGCTTCCTGCGCCACCGGCTGGCGGTGCTGGCGGCGCTGTTCCTCGGCCTCTCCTATCTCAGCCTGCCCTTCGTCGATTTCCTGGCGCCCTACGGCGCCAACGAGCGCGACGTGGAGCACCTCTACGCTCCGCCGCAGCCCATCCACCTGTTCCACGAGGGGCGCTTCGTCGGTCCCTTCGTCTACCCGACCGCCGGACGCGCCGATCTGCGCGAGTACCGCTGGCGCTACGAGACCGACGCCACGCGGCCGATGCCGCTGGGCTTCTTCTGCCCCGGCGCACCCTACCGCTTCCTCGGGCTGGTGGAGACGCGGCTGCGGCTGGTCTGCCCGCCGGAGGGCGCCACGCTGCACCTGCTCGGCACCGACCGGCTGGGCCGGGACATCCTCTCCCGGTTGGCCATCGGGGCGCAGTTGTCGCTGACCGTCGGGCTGCTGGGCATCGCGGTGTCCTTCGGGATCGGCGTGACGCTGGGCGGCATGGCCGGTTATTTCGGCGGCCGAACCGACTACGCGGTGCAGCGCCTGTCGGAGATCCTGAAATCCCTGCCGGAGCTGCCGCTGTGGCTGGCGCTGTCGGCCGCCGTTCCGGCCCATTGGAGCCCGGTCGCCGTGTTCCTGTGCATCTCGGTGATCCTGGGATTGCTCGACTGGCCGGGGCTGGCCCGCGCGGTGCGCTCGCGTTTCCTGGCGCTCCGCGAGGAGGATTTCGTCATGGCGGCGGAGCTGATGGGCGCCTCTCCAGCCCGGATCATCGGCCGCCATCTGCTGCCCAACTTCGCCAGCCATCTGCTGGCCAGCGCGACACTGTCGATTCCGGCGATGATCCTGGGCGAGACCGCTCTGTCCTTCCTGGGGCTGGGGCTGCGCCCGCCGGCCACGAGCTGGGGGGTGATGCTGAACGACGCGCAGAACCTGACGGCGGTCGAGACCTACCCCTGGGTGTCGGCGCCGATGATCCCGGTGATCCTGGTGGTGCTGTCCTTCAACTTCCTGGGCGATGGCCTGCGCGATGCGCTCGACCCTTACCATGACTCCTGAATAGGGCGCCTCCTGGTCCCCGCAACCCCCGTTCGGGTATCCCAGGGCGGCGCCGGGCGATCCACCGCCCGGACATATTGCGCTTGAAGCCGGGTCGAAACCATGTGAGGGCTTTGCCGAGCGGGGCCGTTCGGCTGCGCGACCCGACCGGATGACCAACCAGAACGCCCAGCCGACGCGGAGTTTCCAAGCATGTCCCAGCCAAGGATCGCGATGCGCGCGGACCGCGCCGACCGGACGGCCCCGCGCATCCTGCTCTACAGCCACGACACCTTCGGGCTGGGCCATCTGCGGCGGTCCCGCACGATTGCCCAAGCGCTGGTCTCGGCCTTTCCCGACGCCTCGGCCCTGATCCTCACCGGGTCGCCGGTCGCCGGGCGCTTCGATTTCCCCGAGCGGGTCGACCACGTCCGGCTGCCCGGCGTGGTCAAGCTGCGGGACGGCAGCTACACCGCCCAGAATCTCGGCCTCCCCATCGAGGAGATGACCGCGATGCGGGCCGAAATCATCCGGGCGGCGGCGCAGTCCTTCCGCCCGACCCTGGCGATCGTCGACAAGGAGCCCACCGGCCTGCACGGCGAATTCCTGCCGGCGCTGGAGCTGCTGCGGGAATGCGGACGGACACGGGTGGTGCTGGGTCTGCGCGACGTGCTGGACGCGCCCGACGCCCTCCAGCCGGAATGGGAGCGCAAGGACGCGCTGGCCGCCATCCGCCGCTATTACGACGAGCTGTGGATCTACGGGCTGCGCGAGGTCTACCAGCCGCTCGCCGGTCTGGGCCTGCCGGCCGACGTCGAGGCGCGGCTGCGCTACACCGGCTATCTGCGGCGCGGCACCCCGCCGGACGCCGTCCTCGACACCGCGCCTTACGTGCTGGTGACGCCGGGCGGCGGCGGCGACGGCGGCGCCCTTATCGACTGGACGCTGGCCGCCTACGAGAGCGACCCGTCGCTGACGCCGCGCGCCATGATCGTCTACGGCCCGTTCCTCGACAGTGCGATGCGCAAGGGCTTCGCCAAGCGCATCCGCCGCCTGAAGGGGCGAGTCGAGGCGATGGATTTCCATTCCCGCATGGAGGAGCTGTACGCGGGCGCGGTGGGGGTCGTGGCGATGGGCGGCTACAACACCTTCTGCGAGATCCTGTCCTTCGACAAGCCGTCGGTCATCGCCCCCCGGACCTATCCGCGCATGGAGCAGCACATCCGGGCGTCGGCCGTCGAGGCGCTGGGCCTGACGCGGATGCTCGACCCCGAGCGCGACGGGGATAGCCCCCAAGTGATGGCCGACGCCATCCGCGCCCTGCCGACCCGCCCGCCGCCCTCGGCCTACCCGCTCCCAGGATTGCTCGGCGGGCTGGACAGCGTCGTGGCGCTCGCCCGCGAGGCTCTGGCCGAACCGGCCGAAAGCCAGACGGCGTTGCGGGCGTGAGAGACGTGGCGGCTTCCCCGCTGCGGCTGGCGGTGGTGGTGAAGGGCTACCCGCGCCTGTCGGAGACTTTCGTCGCCCAGGAGTTGCTGGCCTTGCAGGAGCGCGGGGTCGATCTCTCCATCTGGTCGCTGCGCCACCCGACCGACACCCGGCGCCACGCCCTGCACGACCGCATCGCGGCGCCCGTGCATTACCTGCCGGAATACCTGCGCCAGGAGCCGTTGCGCGTGCTGCGCGCCCTGTTCCGCCTGCCGCCGGCCAAGCTGTGGGCAGCGGCCCGGCTGTGGTGGCGCGACCTGCGGCGCGATCCCACCGCCAACCGGGGACGCCGGTTCGGGCAGGCGCTGGTGCTGGCGGCGGAATTGCCGGCCGACGCCCCCTTCCTCTACGTCCATTTCCTGCACACCCCGGCGTCGGTCGCGCGCTACGCGGCGGCGATCCGGGGCATCGGCTGGGGGTTTTCCGCCCACGCCAAGGACATCTGGACCACGCCGGATTGGGAAACCCGCGAGAAGCTGGCCGAGGCGCGGTTCGGCGTCACCTGCACCGCCACCGGTGCCGCGCATCTGCGGGCGTTGGCCGCGGATCCCCAACGCATCGAGCTGGTCTATCACGGGCTGGATCTGGGCCGCTTCCCGGACCCGCCCGACCGCCGCGACGGCCCCGGCGGCTTGCGCGACGGCAGCGCGCCGGACCGGACCGTGGAGATCCTGTCGGTCGGCCGCCTCGTCGAGAAGAAGGGGTACGACCGGCTGCTCGACGCGCTGGCCGCCCTGCCCGCCGGGCTGCACTGGCGTCTGGTCCACATCGGCGGCGGGCCGCTCGGCTCGGCCCTGCGCGCGCAGGCCGAACGCCTCGGTCTGGCGGACCGCATCGACTGGCGCGGCGCGCAGGACCAGGCGACGGTGATCGAGGCGCTGCGCCGCGCCGACCTGTTCACGCTGACCAGCGTCATCGCCGGCGACGGCGACCGTGACGGCCTGCCCAACGTGCTGATGGAGGCGGCGAGCCAGAAGCTGGCGATCCTGTCCACCGCCGTGGCCGCGATCCCGGAATTCATCGCCGACGGCGAGCATGGCGTCCTGACCGCCCCCGAGGCCGCCGCCATCGCCGCCGGCCTCGATCGCCTGCTGACCGATCCACCCTTGCGCCTGCGTCTCGGCGAGGCGGCCTATGAACGGCTGCGCGCGGAGTTCGGCATGACCCCCGGCATCGACCGCCTGCTGCGGCGGCTGGCGGACACCGTCCCCGCATGAGGATTGCCTTCCACGCGCCCTTGAAGCCGCCCGGCCATCCGGTTCCCTCCGGCGACCGGCAGATGGCGCGTCTGCTGCTGCGCGCGCTGGAACGGGCCGGCCACCGCGTGGAGGTCGCCAGCACCTTGCGAAGCTACGATGGCATCGGCGATGCGAACGCCCAGCAGCGCTTGTTCGCGGCGGCGGCGGACGAGCGTGAACGGCTGCGGCGCCTCTACGCCGACGAACCGGAACGCCGGCCGGCGCTGTGGTTCAGCTACCACGTCTATTACAAGGCGCCCGATCTGATCGGCCCGGCGATGGCACGCAGCCTCGGCATTCCCTACGTCGTTGCCGAAGCGTCACGCGCCCTCAAACGTTTGACCGGGCCTTGGGCCAGCTTCGCGGAGGCGGCGGAGGCCGCCATCGACGAGGCCACCCTGACGCTCTGCGTCAGCGAGCGCGACCGGCAGGCCATCGAGGCGCACCGCCCGCCGGGCCAGCGCATCGCCACCCTGCCGCCTTTCCTCGACCTGCCGATGCCGCCACCGGCACGGCCCCCGGTCGGAACGCCGCCGCGCCTGCTGACCGTCGCCATGATGCGGCCGGGCGACAAGCTGGCCTCCTACGCCCGGCTGGCGGAGGCGCTCCGCATTCTGTCGGACCGCCCCTGGGTTCTGGATGTCGTCGGCGACGGGCCGTCGGCGGCGGAGGTCGCGGCGCTGCTGGCACCCTTCGGCCCCCGCATCCGCCGCCACGGCGCCGTCCCGCCCCAGACGCTGGCCGGGTGGTACGCCGACGCCGACCTGCTGCTGTGGCCCGGCCTGAACGAGGCCTTCGGCATGGTCTATCTGGAGGCCCAGGCCCACGGCACTCCGGTCGTCGCCATCGCCAACGCCGGGACCGGAACCGTCATCCACGACGGCGTCGGCGGCCGTCTGACCGGCCCGTCGGGCGCGGAGTACGCGGCGGCGGTGGCGGCCCTGCTCGACGATTCCGTCCAATTGTCGGCTCTGCGAACCGGCGCCCGCCGCCATGTCGAGGAGCGCCACGGCCTGGACGCCGCCGCCGCCCGGCTGGACGGCCTGCTCAAGGAGACGATGCAATGACGGAACCGAAACGGCTGGCCTTCCTGCGCCACGGCGTCACCTCCTGGAACCGCGAGGGACGCATCCAGGGCCGCACCGACATCCCGCTCGACGAGGCGGGACGCGATCACCTCGACCGCCTCGCCTTGCCGCCCGGCTGGGAGGACGCCGCCCTCCACGCCAGCCCGCTGCGGCGGGCGGTGGAGACCGCCGAACGGCTCGGACGCGGACGGGCCGTGCGCACCGACCCACGCCTGATGGAAATGAATTGGGGCGAGTGGGAAGGGTGTCGCGGCGCCGAACTGCGCGCCGACCCGACCTCCGGCTACCGCGACCTGGAACACTGGGGATGGGACTTCCGCCCGCCCGGCGGCGAAAGCCCGGCCGACCTGCGCGACCGCCTGCAGGGCTGGCTGCGGGATCGGGCCGGCGACGAGGCTGCGACTCTGCTCGCCGTGACCCATGTCGGGGTGATCCGCACGGTGCTGGCGCTGGGCTGGGGGTGGGATTTCCTCGGGGCCCCGCCGCTGGACATCAAGCGCGACCGGCTCTACGCGGTGACGCTGGAGGCCGACGGGCGCATCCGCGCGGCCTGCGGCCCGGAGGGGATCCGCCTGCCATGCGCGTGATGATCGTCGTCACCCATCTGCTCGGCAGCGGGCATCTCGCCCGCGCGCTGGCGCTGGCCGACGCCTTCGCGCGGGCCGGCTGGGCGGCCGACGTGGTCAGCGGCGGGCGTCCGGCCCCCCATCTCGCCCCCGGCCGGGCCACGCTGCACCAGTTGCCGCCCCTGTCCAGCGCCGGGACCGATTTCCGCACCCTCTTAACCGCCGACGGCCGGGTCGCCGGCCCCGACGATCACGCCGAAAGGCGGGAACGGCTGACCGACCTTCTGAGCGCCCTGCGACCCGACGCGCTGATCACCGAGTTGTTCCCCTTCGGCCGCCGGACCCTGGCCGGCGAGTTCGACGCCCTGCTCGAACAGGCCCTCGCGATGCCCAGGCCGCCGCTGGTCCTGTCCTCGGTGCGCGACATCCTGGCGCCGCCGTCGCGGCCCGGACGGCTGCCGGAGACCGAGGAGCGGCTCAGGCGGTTCTACGACGGGGTTCTCGTCCATTCCGACCCGGCGGTCATCCCGCTGGAGGACAGTTGGCCGTTGACGCCGCCGATGCGGAAGATGCTGCTCTACACCGGCTTCGTCGCCCCCTCCCGGCCCAACCTGGCAGACGGCGACGAAGGGCGCGACGAGATCCTGGTGACGGCCGGCGGCGGCCCGGTCGGGCGCGTCATCTTCGAAACCGCCGCCCGCTGTGCAAGAGCCGGGGTGTTGCCGTATCGCTGGCGTCTTCTGGTTCCTCCCGACGAGGTGGAAGCCGTCGGCCACCTGCGCGCCCTTGCTCCTGCGCAACGGCTGACGATCGAACCGCTGCGCCCCGACTTCCGCAGCTTGCTGGGCCGGGCTGCGGCGTCGGTCGGCCGTTGCGGCTACAACACGGCGCTGGATTGTCTGGCGCTGGGAGTGCCGAGCGTCTTCTGCCCTTTCGAGGACGGCAACGAAACCGAACAGATCACGCGGGCGAGGATCCTCGCCCGTCGTCCCGGTATCGCCATGTTGCGCGAAGCGGATCTGTCCCCGGACCGATTGGCGGCGGCGCTGTCGGGCGTGCTGGGCGTTGCTGTGCCCCGGCTGAATCCGGCGGTGCTGGCCGGCGCGGCGCGGAGCGTGGAGATCGTGACGGCCATGCTGGGGGAGCGCCGGATATGACCGGTTGGGACGCGCTCGACGCCGAGTTGGCGCGCTGGGTGGAGACGGGGCGGCGTTGCCCCGTCTGGCTGCGCGACGACGACGCGGTGGCCGCCACCCCGGCACTGGGCCGGTTTCTCACGCTGTGCCGTTCCGCCGGGATCGCGCCCGGCCTCGCGGTGATCCCGGCCCACGCCACGCCCTCGCTGGCGGACCCGCTGCGGCGTCATCCGGAGGTGGCGGTTCTCGTCCATGGCTGGGCGCACACCAACCATGCCGCCGCCGGAGAGAAGAAGGCGGAGTTCGGCATGGGCCGCTCCGCCGAGGCACGGCGCGGCGATGCGGCACGGGGTCTTGAGACGCTCAACGGGTTGTTCACCGGCCGGCTCCTGCCGCTCTTCGTGCCGCCCTGGAACCGGATGGGCGCGGACATGCCGGAGTTGCTGGCGTCCGCCGGCTTCCGGGCGGCGTCGGGGTTCGGCCGGCGCCCGGAGGCAGCGACGACGGGCTTCCGCTGGCTCAACACACAGATCGACCTGATCGACTGGCGCGGCAGCCGGTCGGCGATGGAGACCGACGCCCTGCTGGACGGCCTGTGCCGGCAGTTGGCTGACCGGCGGGAACAGGGCGGCGCGTCGATCGAACCCATCGGGCTGCTGACGCATCATTTGGTGCATGACGCGGCGGTGTGGCGGCTTCTGGAAGCGTTGCTGGACCGGCTGGCCGGTCATCCGGCCCTGGATTGGCCGGCGGTGGCGGTCCTGATCGGCGAAGCCGCCCGACCCTGATCGTGACCGCCACGCGGGGCTCCGGTCAAAGCGCCTGCTGCAACTCGGGCAGGGCCTTGAACAAGTCGGCGACGAGGCCGTAATCGGCGATCTGGAAGATCGGTGCCTCCTCGTCCTTGTTGATCGCCACGATGACCTTGCTGTCCTTCATGCCGGCCAGATGCTGGATGGCACCCGAGATGCCGACCGCGATGTAGAGGTCCGGTGCGACGATCTTGCCGGTCTGACCGACCTGATAGTCGTTCGGCACGAAACCGGCGTCCACCGCCGCGCGCGACGCGCCGACCGCCGCGCCCAGCTTGTCGGCGATGGCTTC
>NZ_RZIJ01000030.1 GCF_003989665.1 Azospirillum doebereinerae
GAGGGTGGCGAAGCCGGAGAGCAGGGCGGTGCGGAGCATGGCGGGAGTTCCTTGTCGTTCAGGGTTTGGGAAGGGAGACGAGACCGGTTCCGCTTGGCCTCTCGGGCCGTCCTGCGTGTCGCCGTCTCGATGACCAGACCCTACCCCTCCCCCGATCCCCCGGCTGTGAGCCGGGCCACAATCCCCCACGCTTTCCCGAAGCACCGATCGCACAGGCCGTTTATGCGTTCGCAAGCCCGCCCCACGCCGGGGCTGTTCCCGTCATGGCAGCGTGATACAGTCCACACTTTCCACACTCCATCACGCTGCGGCACGATCCAAGCGAAGGCTTCCGGGACCAAGCATGACGACGCGTTCAATCGCCGACGATATCTCCGCCATCGGCCGGATCAGCGCGGTCCCGGCCATGCTTCAGGTGATCTGCGAGACGACCGGCCTGCGCTTCGCCGCCGTCGCGCGGGTCACGGGGAGTTCCTGGACCGCCTGCGCGGTTCTCGACCAGATCGGCCTGGGCCTGAAGGTCGGCGGCGAACTCGACCTGGTATCGACGCTGTGTCACGAGATCCACGCCTCGCATGAGCCCATCGTGATCGACAACGTCAGCGAGGACACGAAGTACTGCAACCACCACACACCCAAAATCTATGGCTTCCAGAGCTACATCTCGGTGCCCGTGTTCCAGAAGGACGGCAGTTTCTTCGGAACCATCTGCGCGCTCGATCCCCTGCCGGCGCATCTGTCGGAACCGAAGGTCCCGGCGATGCTGACTTCCTTCGCCAAGCTGCTGGCGATGCAACTGGAGGCCGAGGAGGGGTTCGAGCGGACCGAAGCCGCCCTGCTGGACGCGCGACAAACCGCCGAACTGCGGGAGCAGTTCATCGCCGTTCTCGGGCACGACCTGCGCAACCCGCTGTTCGGCATCACGTCGGGCGCCGAATACCTGCTCCGCCGGCCGCTCGACGCCACCGTCGCCAAGGTTGTGGACCGCATGCTGGCCAGCGGCCGGCGGGCGTTGCGGCTGGTCGACGACGTGCTGGATTTCGCGCGCGGCCGCCTCGGCCACGGCATTCCGCTCGATGTCCGCGACTGCCACGATCTGACGGCGACCCTGGGCCAGGTCGTCTCCGAGCTGCGCAGCGCCCATCCCGGCCGGACCATCCGGAGCACGATCGGCCCGGTGGACGGCATCCGCTGCGACGGCGACCGGATCGCCCAGCTCCTGTCGAATCTCGTCGCCAACGCGCTGACCCACGGGGCCGCCGACGGGGCCGTGGAAGTGGTGGCGCAGCAGCAGGGCGGCGTTTTCACCCTGTCCGTCACCAACCAGGGCCGCCCCATCCCGGCCGACGTCATCCCCCGCCTGTTCCAGCCCTATTGGCGGCCCGCCAGCGACACGCCGCAGGACGGGCTGGGGCTGGGGCTGTACATCACCGGCGAGATCGCCCGGTCGCATGGCGGCCGGATGGAGGTGGCGTCGTCGCCGGACGGGACGACCTTCACCTTCACCCTGCCGCCCGGCGCAACGGTTTCCTGACGCTCAGGCCGCCCGGATCCCGGTGAGGAAGGTCTCCACTTGGCCACGCAGGGTCGATGCCTGCCGCGACAGGCCATGCGAGGCCTCCAGCACCTGACCGGCCGCCACCCCTGTTTCGGTCGACGCGTCGCTGACGTGGCGGATGTTGCCCGTCACCTCCTCGGTCCCCTGGGCCGCCTGCTGGATGCTGCGGGTGATTTCCAGGGTGGTGGCGTTCTGCTCCTCGATGGCGGACGCGATGATCGAGGCGATCTCGCTGATCGTCGTGATGGTGTCGCCAATCTGCCCGATGGCCGCGACGGTGCCCTGGGTCGCGCTCTGGACGCCGTCGATCTGGGCCGCGATCTCCTCGGTGGCGCGGGCGGTCTGGTTGGCCAGCGCCTTCACCTCGCTTGCCACGACGGCGAAGCCCTTCCCGGCCTCCCCCGCCCGCGCCGCCTCGATGGTGGCGTTCAGCGCCAGCAGATTGGTCTGGGCGGCGATGTTCTGGATCAGCCCGACCACCTCGCCGATGCGCGACGCCGCCTCGGCCAGCCCGCGCACCGACGCCGTGGTCGCCTGGGCCTGGGAGACCGCCTTGCCGGCGATCTGGTTGGAGCGGGCGACCTGCCGGCTGATCTCCTGGATCGAGGCGGCCATCTCCTCCGTCGCGGCGGCCACGGTCTGCACGCTGGCCGACGTCTGCTCCGACGCCCCGGCCGACGCGCTGGCCCGGTGATTGGTCTGCTCGGCCAGCCGGCTCATGGTCTCGGCGGTGCCGCTGAGCTGCGTGGAGGCCGACGCGACCCCGCCCAACAGGCTGCCGACCGCGCGGTCGAACTCGCGCACCATCGCCTCGACGGTCGCCGTCCGGCGTTCCTTGGCGAGGCGTTCCTCCGCCTGGGCCGCCTCCAGCCGCACACGCTCCAGGGCGTTGTCCTTGAAGATCTGCAACGCCTTGGCCATGCCGCCGACCTCATCCCGGCGGTCCTGATCGGTCACCGCGATGTCGAGCGTGCCGCCGGCCAGATCCCGCATGCCGTTTGTCAGCCGCTGGATCGGGGCGGAGACCGTGTGCCGCACCATCAGGATGGCGACGCCGAAGCTGGCGGCGATGCCCAGCGCGGCGGCCAGGATCGACCAGAAGCGCGATTCGTGGAACGCCTCGGTGGCCTGCCGCGAGCTTTCGGTCATGCCTTGGTTGGTCTGGTCGATCATCCGGCGCAAGCTGTCGAGGATGGACTGGAATTTCGGATCGAACCGCTCCTCCATCATGCGCACGGCCCGCTGGTCATCGTTGGCCAGCGCCAGCGCCACCACCGCGCGGCCGACGCCGGCCATGCCCTCGAAGCCGTCGCGCGCCGCCCGCATGTCCGTCGCGAGCGCCGGCTGCGCCTTCGTCACCAGACCGAGCCGCTCGTCGAAGACCGCGATCTGCTTGTCGATGGCGGCGGACAGCGCGGGCATTTTCGCCGCGTCGTCCTCGGCCACCAGGGCGTAGATCAGGCGCCCGGTCTCGTTCAGGGTCGAGGTCGCACGGGCCAGCCAGATCGCCGCCTCGGCGTCCTGCTCCAGCAGCGTGGTGTAGCGCTGATCCAGCCGGTCGAGCTGGATCACCCCGTTGGCGGTCAGGCCGATCGACAGCATCGCCATCAGCAGCAGGGTGGACAGCACCTTGTAGACCAATTTGAGATTCTGAAAGGCCATACGGCCGCCTCCGGTCTGCTGGCATCGGCGATGCCTTCTGCGATTAGGAGGTATGCTGACAGCCCGGCCGGTCAAATGAAAGAACTGTGATTTTCTTTGAAGCTTAGAAATTTATCGAAACAAAAACCGTATCACCCCGATTAATATTTCGCGCGTCCGTGAATTTCCGAAGTCCGTCAATTGCAGAAAGCAATCGTCGTTCTTTTGTTTCTCGCTCTGGATTGGAAAAATCCGACCTTTCGAACGAAGAGAAACGCCAGATGACGGTCACGCCAGCATGTTCACCGCCTGCGGGCCGGTCTCCACGCCATCCGCCGCAACCGCATCGACCGTCATTTCGCCGGTTTCGTCCCCGCCCGCCGTATCGTCGGACAAACCCAACGCATCGGTGATCGCGACGCCGGAGCCGAAGGCCGCCTGACGCAGGGCGTTCACCTCCTTCTGCGCGCCGTCGACCAGCTTGTCGTCGGCCTTGAAGCGCTCGCGCCGCTCCTTGCGGCGCTCCTCAGACTCGTCGGCCATGTTGGCGACCTTCGCCTCGCCCAGCACCTGCTTGGCGACGTGCAGCACCGCCTCGACCCGCCGCCCGAAGCCGTCGGCTTCCTTGAAGCGGGACATCTTCCGGTCGTTGTCGGCGATCAGGCTCTGGATCAGGGCCTGGGAGAACTTACCGGCACGCCCGCCGCCGGCCAGCCCCTCGCCGTCCCGCAGGCCCGACAGCGCGCCGTCCACCATCCGCGCCAGCTCCGGCGGCAATTCGCCCTCCGGGGACGGCGCCGACGCGGCGGCCTCCCCGCTGGCGAGGTCGGCGGCAAGCTGCGCCGCCCCGGCGGCCCCGGCTTCGGCGTTGACGTCGGCGCTGGCGCCTGCATCGCCCCCCGCATCGGCGTCGCCCGATCCGAGCTTGACCGTCAGCGAGACCGACACCTCCGTCTGCTGCACGGTCAGGGTCGTCACCGTCGTCGTGCGCGTGGTCTCGGTGGAGCCGGCGGTCCCGGCCCCGCCGCCCAGCCCCATCTCCGCCGCGTTGGCGATGCCGGTGCCATACTCCTTGGCCGCCCGTCCGGCCTCCTTGCACAGCAGCGCCGCCTCATGGGCCAGACGCGCCAGCTTTTCCGGGTCGCCGCGCGCGAAGCGCATGGCCAGTTTCAGCTCGTCGATCTTGCGCTCGACCCGTTCCATCCGCTGTTCGGCCGACGCCTTGGGACCGCCGACGCGGATCGCCTCCTCCAGCGCCGCCTTGGCACTCGCGTGGTCGCGCAATTGGCGCGGCGTGAGCTGGAAGGCACCGGCGGCGCGCTCCGCCTTCTGGGCGAGCTGGCCCTGGGCGTCCTTGGCCTCGCTGTCCTTTTCCCACGGCTTCCTGGTCTGCTGCAGGCGGAACATCCCCGCCTGCGCGTCGGACAGCACGCTGAAAACGCCGTTCATGCCCATCGCCCTCCGGTTAGGCGGAACCACAGTCCTTCCCGGCAAAGTTTAGCACAAACGCACCCCTTGTCCATTTGCTCCAACCCCCGCGTGGAACCCTGAAGCCTCCGCTGTTGTTTCTTGCCCATCATCGGACGACACGGCGCGCGGCTGACCCCGCGCCCGTAGAAAACGGGACTTCCCAGGAGGAAATCAGAATGGCAGACCGCGACACGACCGACACCGGCCGCACCGGCTCGCAGGATACGGTGGCGGGCATGAAGCAGAGCGTCAAGCAGGCGGCCGACGCGGCGCTGGACGCCGGTCGCGACGGCGTCGACTCGGCCCAGGGCCGCATCCGCTCGCTGCTGGAGCAGCAGACCGACCGCGCCGCCGACCAGCTGGGCGGCGTCGCCAGCGCCCTCCAGAAGGCCGCCGACCAGTTGCAGGCCGAGAACAACGGCACCGCCGCCCAATACGCCGTCCAGGCGGCCGACCGGGTGGAGCGCGTGGCCGACATGCTGCGCCATTCCAGCCTCGACGACATCGTCGGCGAGGTGGAGGGCTTCGCCCGCCGCCAGCCCGAGCTGTTCATCGGCGGCGCCTTCGCGCTGGGCTTCCTGGCCGCTCGCTTCGTCAAGAGTTCCGGCGAGCGCCGCCTGCATGGCCAGACCACCGGCACGCTCCACAGCCGCACCGCCGCCGACACCGCGAACCGCCACGCCCGCCGCACCTCGGACTACCAGAGCGCCAAGGGTGACGTCGGCAGGTTCCCGAGCGGCACCGAGGCCGGCCGCTCCATGGCCGGCGGCATCGCCGACTCCGCGCTGCGCAGCCCGCGCCGCACGTCGGACCTGACGGACACGGCCACCAACACGCCCAAGCCGGCCACCGTCGGCATGCCGCTGTCGCGCGCGCCGGCCTCGGTGACCGGGCACAGCCCGGCGCCCTCGGGCGCCAGCACCTCGACCACCGCGCTGGGCAGCAGCACCGTGACCGGCCCGACCGGTAGCGGAACGACGGTCACCGGCAGCGGCCCGACCGCCATCAAGCCGCAAGGTCAGCGGCCATGAGCGCGGCCGAGAACCGCTACGACGATCCCCGGCGTCACGATTCCCGGCAGGACCGGCCGCTCGCCGGTCTGTTCGCCGACCTCGCGCGCGAGACCACCAATCTCGCCCGTTCGGAGATCGCGCTCGCCAAGGCCGAGCTGAGCGACAAGGCGGCCGAGGCGGCCGGCGGAGTCGCCTACATCGCTGCTGGCGGACTGGTCGCCTTCGCGGGCGTTTTGGTCCTTCTGGCGGCGGCGGTTCTCGGCCTGTCCACGGTGCTGGCCCCCTGGCTGGCCGCGCTGATCGTCGGCGTCGTCGTCGCTGCGGTCGGAGGCATCCTGGCCTATGTCGGCAAGAACCGGCTGAAGCCCGAAAACCTGCGCCCCCGCCGCACCATCGGCACCCTGAACGACGACAAGCGCTGGGCGGAGTCCCAACTCGCCCGATGAACGGCACACCGCCCACCGGCCCGGCGGCCAACCCGGACGCCACGCCCGACCTCGACACCCTGGAGGGCGAGATTCGCGCCAGCCGCGCGCGCATCGACGGCACCGTCGACGCGCTGCGCGGCCGGATCGCGCGGCTCAGCCCCCGAACCCTGATGGAGCGCACCATGAAGCACGCCTACACCCCGAACGACCGCGACGAGCATGGCTACCCGGTCCGCGAGCCGCAGTCCCGCCAGACGACCTCCCGCTCCTCCTCCGTGATCGGGAACGTCACCAGCAACCCGATCCCGCTCGCCCTGGTCGGCATCGGGCTGGGCTGGCTGGCGCTGTCGTCCACCGGCTACGACCGCCGCATCGCCCGCAGCAGCACCGTGCGCAACGTCCGTCACCGGGCCAGCGACGCCGTCGGCGGCGCGATGGACTACGCCCGCGACACCTTCAGCAGCGCCAGCGACAGCGTGCGCAACGCCGCCGGCTCGGTCTACGACAGCGCGTCGGACGCGGTCAGCGGGGCTTACGACAGCGCGTCGGGGGCCGTCAGCGGCGCCTACGACAGCGCCAGCGAGCGGGTGAGCGGGGCCGTCGGCGGCGCGTCCGGCCGCGTGTCGAACCGCCTGCCCTCGGTGCAGACCGGCGGCTCGCACATGCGCGAACGTCTGCACGGCGTCTCGTCCAGCATCTGGGAACTGGTCGAGGAGCACCCGGTCGTGGCCGGCGCCATGGGCATCGCGCTGGGCGCGGCCATCGGCGCCGCCCTGCCCTCCACCCAGTACGAGAACCGCTGGGTCGGCGACTACGCCGACGAGGCGACCGAGCGCGCCAAGGCCCTGGCCATGGACGCGCTGGATCGCGGCACCCGCGCCGCCCAGGCCGCCGTCGAGGCCGCCAAGGAGGAAGTGACCGAGGTGGCGAGCAACGCCACCGACGCCGCGCGAGAGGCCGCCCGCGAAGAGGTCAAGAAGCCGGCCTGACCCGCCGCTTCGGCCTGATCGAACGTCCATCCGGCAGACGACTTCGGCCCCGCGCCTTCCGCGCGGGGCCTTTTTCTTTTGACCGCGCGAGCCCCGCATGCGGCAGAATGACGCATCCGGTTCGACGTCCGGCATTTTCGCATGGCAGAAATGTATACCTTAGTGGCGCGCGCGGGCATTCCAGCGCCCTGTTCCGCCAGGGTTTCGCTTGACAAAGGGCCTATGAAGACCACCTAATCAGGACCGATTTAGTCCTGTATTCGGAGTCTCAACGTTTGTCCCCCGGGGTGCGCCCATGATCCGGCTCAGCAAGCTGACCGACTACGCCATCGTCGTTTTGAGCGAGATGGCGCGCCACGCCGGCACGGTCCACACCGTGTCCGTCCTGGCGGAACGCACGGGCGTGCCCGCCCCCACGGTGGCCAAGCTGATGAAGGCCCTGACCCCCGCCGGGCTGACGACCTCGCAGCGCGGCGCCGCCGGGGGTTATGCGCTGAACCGGCCCGCCGACGCAATCTCCATCGCGGAGATCATCACGGCGCTGGACGGCCCCATCGCGCTGACCGCCTGCGTGGACGGCGCCGAGAGCCAATGTGGGGTCGAGCGGCTCTGCCCGATGCGCGGCGGCTGGGAGAAGGTCAACCGCGCCATCCGTGGCGCCCTGGAGCAGGTCACCCTGGCGGACATGATGGTGCCCGTCCTGTTCCCGGCCCCCGCCGCCGCTCCCTCCCACGTCGTCGATGCGCCCGCCGCGCGTCCGGCCCACTGAACCCATTCCCAAGAGGACGAGGCAAGCCATGGCCGCCCAACCGGAAACCATCGATCAGGTCCGCGCCGTCACCGAGCAGAAGTACAAGTACGGCTTCACGACCGACATCGAATCCGACGTGGCGCCCAAGGGCCTCAACGAGGACATCGTCCGCTTCATCTCAGCCAAGAAGAACGAGCCGGAGTGGCTGCTGGAGTGGCGCCTGAAGGCCTTCCGCGTCTGGCAGACGATGGAGGAGCCGCAATGGGCCGCCGTCAGCTTCCCGCCGATCGATTACCAAGACGCGCATTACTACGCCGCGCCCAAGCAGAAGGCCGGGCCGAAGTCGCTGGACGAGGTCGATCCGGAACTGCTGAAGACCTACGCCAAGCTCGGCATCCCGCTGCGCGAGCAGGAGATCCTGGCCGGCGTCGAGGGGTCCGAGGGCAAGAGCCCGGCCATCGCCGTGGACGCCGTGTTCGACAGCGTGTCGGTCGCCACCACCTTCAAGGCCAAGCTGGAGGAGATGGGCATCATCTTCTGCGCGATCTCCGAAGCCGTGCAGAAGCACCCGGATCTCGTGAAGAAGTATCTGGGCTCCGTCGTGCCCTACACCGATAATTTCTACGCGACGCTGAACTGCGCGGTCTTCACCGACGGCAGCTTCGTCTACATCCCCAAGGGCGTCCGCTGCCCGATGGAGCTGTCGACCTATTTCCGCATCAACCAGGCCAACACCGGCCAGTTCGAGCGCACGCTGATCATCGCCGACGCGGGCAGCCACGTCAGCTACCTGGAAGGCTGCACGGCGCCCCAGCGCGACGAGAACCAGCTCCACGCCGCCGTGGTCGAGCTGGTGGCGATGGACGACGCGACGATCAAGTACTCGACGGTGCAGAACTGGTACCCCGGCAACGCCGAGGGCGTCGGCGGCATCTACAACTTCGTGACCAAGCGCGGCGCCTGCCGCGGCAAGAACTCGAAGATCTCGTGGACGCAGGTCGAGACCGGCTCGGCGATCACCTGGAAGTACCCGAGCTGCATCCTGCAGGGCGACAATTCGGTGGGCGAGTTCTATTCGGTCGCCATCACCAACAACTTCCAGCAGGCCGACACCGGCACCAAGATGATCCACATCGGCAAGAACACCCGCTCGACCATCGTGTCGAAGGGCATCTCGGCCGGCAAGGCGCAGCAGACCTACCGGGGGCTGGTGAAGATCCTGCCCAAGGCCGAGGGCGCGCGCAACCACACCCAGTGCGACAGCCTGCTCATCGGCGACCAGTGCGGCGCCCACACCGTGCCCTACATCGAGAGCCGCAACCGCTCCGCCCGCATCGAGCACGAGGCGACCACCGCCAAGATCAGCGACGACCAGCTCTTCTACTGCCGCCAGCGCGGCATCGCGGAGGAGGACGCCGTCTCGCTGATCGTCAACGGCTTCTGCAAGGAGGTCCTCAAGGAACTCCCCATGGAGTTCGCGGTGGAAGCCCAGAAGCTGGTGGGCATCAGCCTGGAAGGCAGCGTGGGGTAACCGCCCACGCCCGCCGCCCGCTCGCGGGATCTCGACAGCCAGTCTCCGGGACCAGACGAGCCCCCCGGACAGCCGAACGCCTGAAGGACCGAACCATGATCGAAATCAAGAATCTGCACGCCAAAGTGGACGGCAAGGACATCCTCAAGGGCGTCGACCTGACGATCCGCCCCGGCGAGGTCCACGCCATCATGGGTCCGAACGGCGCCGGCAAGAGCACCCTGTCCTACGTGCTGGCCGGCCGCGAGGGCTACGAGGTCACCGAAGGCTCCGTCACCTATTACGGCAAGGACCTGCTGGCCCTGGAGCCCGAGCAGCGGGCCGCCGAGGGCGTGTTCCTGGCCTTCCAGTACCCGGTGGAGATCCCTGGCGTCGCCAACACCACCTTCCTCAAGACCGCGATCAACGCCATGCGCAAGCATCGCGGTGAGAAGGAGCTGGACGCCATGCAGTTCCTCAAGCTGATCCGCGAGAAGACCAAGGCGCTCGGCATGTCGGACGAGATGCTCAAGCGCGCGGTCAACGTCGGCTTCTCCGGCGGCGAGAAGAAGCGCAACGAGACGCTCCAGATGGCCGTGCTGGAGCCGAAATTCGCCATCCTCGACGAGACCGACAGCGGGCTCGACATCGACGCGCTGAAGATCGTCGCCGAGGGCGTCAACGCGCTGCGCTCGCCCGAGCGTTCCATGCTGGTCATCACCCACTACCAGCGCCTGCTCGACTACATCGTGCCCGACCACGTCCACGTCCTGGCCGCCGGCCGCGTCGTGAAGTCGGGCGGCAAGGAACTGGCGCTGGAGCTGGAGAAGAACGGCTACCGCGACTTCGGCGTGAATGAGGCCGCGTGATGCTCACGACCACCTACGCGACGCGCGGCGCCGACCCCAGCACCGCCCCGGCCTTCCTGGCTCCGCTCGACCAGCTGAAGAGCGGCCTGCCGGGCGCCGCGCTGTCCTGGCTGCGCGACCTGCGCGAACAGGGCCGCGAGCGCTTCGCCGCCGTCGGCCTGCCGACGATCCGCAACGAGACGTGGCGCTACACCAACCTGCGCGACCTCACCAAGCTGGCCTTCCACCCGGCCGACGCCGCCGACGGCAACGTCCGCTTCGACGTGCTGCCCACGGTGCGGACGGAAGGGCAGACCGGCCCGCGCCTCGTCTTCGTGGACGGCCGCTTCCGCGCCGAACTGTCCTCGACCGAAGCGCTGCCGGCCGGCGTCGAGCTGCTGAGCCTCGCCGCCGCCTTCGCCAGCCACGGCGAGTTGATCGGCGAGCACCTCGGCCGCCTCGCCCTGGCCGACGACCGGCCGCTGGTGGCGCTGAACAGCGCCTTCCTGGCCGATGGCCCGGTGCTGCGCGTCGCGGCCGGCGTCGCGGTTGACCAGCCCATCGAGCTGGTCTTCGTCTCCGCCGGATCGGACGAGCGGCCGACCTCCTTCCACCCGCGCACGCTGATCGTGGCCGAGGCCGGAAGCCGCGCCGTGGTGGTCGAGCATCACATCGGCTGCGGCACCGGCACGACGCTGGCCAACCACGTCGCCGAGGTCTTCGTCGGCGAGGGCGCCACGCTGTACCACTACAAGGCCCAGCGCGAGACGGCGTCCGCCTTCCACCTGTCGCACACGGCGGCGACGGTGGCCAAGGACGGCTGCTACGACAACTTCATCCTGACGCTGGGCGCCCGGCTGTCGCGCAACGAGGTGACCAGCGTGCTCGCCGGCACCGACGCGCGGACGCATGTCAGCGGCGGCTACATGGTGCGCGGCAGCCAGCACGCCGACACCACCACCCTGATCGACCACGCCCAGCCCAACGGCACCAGCCGGGAGGTCTACAAGGGCGTCATCGACGACACCGGACGCGCCGTGTTCCAGGGCAAGATCATCGTCCGCCCGCAGGCCCAGAAGACCGACGGGCACCAGTTGAACCGCGCGCTGCTGCTCTCCGACACGGCCGAGATCGACGCCAAGCCGGAGCTGGAGATCCACGCCGACGACGTGAAGTGCAGCCACGGCTGCACCGCCGGCGAACTGGACGACGCCGCCCTCTTCTACCTGCGCGCCCGCGGCATCGACCAGGAGACCGCGCGCGGCCTGCTGATCGGCGCCTTCCTGGGCGAGGCCATGGAGGAGATCGCCGAGGAACCGGTCCGCGACGCCTTCCAGGCGCTCGTTTCCGGCTGGCTGGAGGAAAAACGCTGATGCCCGACGCCGACGCCATCCTGAGCGCCCAGAGGTCCGTTGAGGCCTACGACGTCCTGCGCGTCCGCGAGGATTTCCCGATCCTCGCCCGCAGCGTCCACGCCCGGAAGGGAAAGCCCGGAAAGCCGCTGGTCTATCTCGACAGCGGCGCCTCGGCCCAGAAGCCGCGCCAGGTCATCCAGGCGATGACGCGCTTCCTGGAGGAGGATTATTCCAACATCCACCGGGGCGTGCATTTCCTGTCGCAGACCGCCACCGACCAGTTCGAGGCGGTGCGGACCAAGGTCGCGCGCTTCATCAACGCGCCGAGCGACCGCTGCATCGTCTTCACCCGCAGCTCCACCGAGGCGATCAACCTCGTGGCGGCCAGCTACGGCCGGACCTTCCTGTCGGAAGGCGACGAGGTCATCCTCTCGATCATGGAGCACCACGCCAACATCGTGCCGTGGCAGCTTCTCCAGGCCGAGAAGAAGATCGTCATCAAGGTCGTGCCCTGCGACGAGGACGGCGTCCTCGACATGGACGCCTACAAGGGCCTTCTCTCCGACCGCACCAGGCTGGTGGCGATCACCCACTGCTCGAACGTGCTCGGCACCGTGACTCCCGCCAAGGCCATCGCGGCGCTGGCGCATGAGCGCGGCGTGCCGGTGCTGTTCGACGGCAGCCAGGCCGTGGTCCACGGCCGGGTCGACGTGCAGGACATCGACGCCGACTTCTACGTCTTCACCTCCCACAAGCTCTACGGCCCGACAGGGCTGGGCGTGCTCTACGGCAAGTACGACCTGCTCAAGCGCATGCCCCCCTATCAGGGCGGCGGCGACATGATCGAGTCCGTCAGCTTCGAGGGCACCACCTTCAAGGCCCCGCCCTCGCGCTTCGAGGCCGGCACCCCGCCGATCACCGAGGTCATCGGGCTGGGCGCCGCCATCGACTACGTCGAGGCTCTCGGCCGCGACGCCATTGCGGTGCACGAGCACGATCTGCTGAACTACGCCACCCAGCAGCTCTCCCGGATCGAGGGGCTGCGCATCGTCGGCACGGCGCCCGGCAAGGGACCGATCGTCTCCTTCGCGCTGGACGGCGTCCACCCGCACGACGTCGGGACCATCGTGGACCAGTACGGCGTCGCCGTCCGCGTCGGGCGCCACTGCGCCGAGCCGCTGGCCGAGCGCTTCGGGGTCGGCCCGACGGTCCGCGCCTCCTTCGGCCTGTACAACACCCGCGCGGAGGCCGACGCTCTGGTCGAGTCCCTCCAGGCGGTCAAGGAGTTCTTCGGAGCATGATGGACGACCTGCGCGAGCTGTACCAGGAGGTGATCCTGGACCACGGCAAACACCCCCGCAACTTCCGCCATCCCGACGACGCCAACCGCGAGGCGAAGGGCGAGAACCCGATGTGCGGCGACCGCTTCATGGTCTACCTGACCCTGAAGGACGGCGTCGTCGCCGACGTGGCCTTCCAGGGGCGCGGCTGCGCCATCTCCACCGCCAGCGCCTCGATGATGACGGAGCTGGTGCAGGGCAAGACGGCGGCGGAGGCCGAGGTTCTGTTCCACGCCTTCCACGACCTCTGCACCAAGGACGAGGACGAACAGGGCGCCCATGGCGACGTGGACGAGGAGACCATGGAAAAGCTGATGGTGATGTCCGGCGTACGCCAGTTCCCGGTGCGGGTGAAATGCGCCACGCTGGCGTGGCACGCCATGAACGCGGCCCTGCACGGTCAGGATTCCGCTTCCAGCGACCAGTATTGAGACGGGGTGACCGCGATGACCGAACATTCCTTGAGCCAGCCATCCGCCAGCTCCGAAGCTCCGGCGCCGACGAACCCGCTTGCCCCGCCTCCCGGCTACGACCCGCGCGAAGAACTGATGGACAGGGTCGTGGCGGCGATCAAGACCTGCTACGACCCCGAGATCCCGGTGGACATCTGGGAACTTGGCCTGATCTACCGCGTGGACATGGATGGGGAGCGCAACGTCGAGATTGACATGACGCTGACCAGCCCCATGTGTCCGGTGGCCGGCGAACTTCCCGAACAGGTCCGTCAGGCCGTGCTGGGCGTGGAGGACGTGAACGAGGTCAAGATCGACCTCGTCTGGGAGCCGCCCTGGCACCAGGGCATGATGTCCGAGGTCGCCCGCGTCCAGCTGGACATGTTCTGAGCCGTTCGAGAGCAAGCCGAGTACAGGGAGTATCACTGCCATGGCCCGTTCGCTTCCCAAGGCGCTCACCATCACCGACAACGCCGCCGACCGCGTGAAGGCGCTGATGTCCAAGGCGACCGACGACATCGTCGGGCTTCGCATCGGCGTGAAGGCGCGCGGCTGCTCCGGCCTCAGCTACGACGTGCAGTACGCCAAGGAGAAGCTGAAGTTCGACGAGGTGGTGGAGGACAAGGGCGTCACCATCCTGATCGACCCCGCCGCCGTGATGTTCCTGATCGGCAGCGAGATGGATTACGTGGACGACAAGTTCCAGACCGGCTTCGTGTTCAAGAATCCGAACGAGAAGGGCCGGTGCGGGTGCGGGGAAAGCTTCCACGTCTGACCCGGCCACGCGGAGGGCGGGAACAGCCCATCACTGGATTCCCGCATGATTTTGGCCGCCACGCTGCTTTGCGCATGACGATGTCCTCAACCGGGCAAGGTTGGGGGTGCCGCATGGTTCGGCGCATTCCAGGCTGAAGTCATTCCGCTCAGGACATGCGCATCGTGCCCTGCGTCTCGCAGGCCGCGTCCACTTCGGCCAGCAAACGCGCGTGGCTTCTCTCGACGCGCGCGCTGTCCAGGGATTGGCACGCCTGACAAAGCTCCCGGGCCGCCTCGACGATCCGAAAGTAACCGAACATCCCCGCCGAGCCGATGAACCGGTGCGCTTCCTCGTGCAGGGCATTCCAGTCGGTACGGGGATCGGGAAATTCGGCCTTCGCGCTTCTCAACCAGTCGAAGAACACAGCCTGCAATTCGTCCATCTTCTCCTGGCCGAGGCTGGAGACCATGGCCCGATACATCTCCGGGTCAAGCGTCGGCGGGTTCGGCGCCGCGCCCGAGGAACGCCGTTGCTCGAGGCTGCGCTTCACGATGGACAGAAGATCCTTGGGCAGAAAGGGTTTGGCGAGGTGCCCGTCCATGCCGGCCGACAGGCAGTTCCGGATGTCCTCCTCGACCACGCTCCCCGTCAACGCCCAGATGGGGATGCGCGCGTAGCCATCGCCGAGCGCGCGAATCGCGCGCGTGGCGCCCACACCGTCCAGCACCGGCAGATGCACGTCCATGAGAACGAGATCGAACCGGTCGCGCTGGATCTTGTCGACCGCCTCGGCACCGTCCGCGGCAAGGGCAACCCGGTAGCCGTCCCTCTCCAGGATCGTCCGGGTCAGGAACTGGTTGACGCGGCTGTCCTCCACCAGCAGAATCCGCGCCCTCGGACCGCTGTCCGCCGGCGCACAGTCCACCGTTTCCACCATGTTCTTCACAGGTTCGGAGCCCACCGCGAGGGGGACGGAAAACCAGAACGCGCTTCCCTGACCGGCGACGCTCTCGAAACCGATCGTTCCCCCCATCAACTCGACAAGCGACTTGCAGATCGACAATCCCAATCCGGTGCCGCCATACTCTCGCGCGACGGCGGAATTCGCTTGGTTGAACCGCTTGAAAAGGCGTCCCTGCTGGTCGGCCGGAACGCCGATGCCGGTGTCTTGAACGGTGATTTTCAGGAGAATCCGGCTCTCACCGATGCTTTCCTGCCCCATCGAAAGCCGAACCTCTCCCTTCGCCGTGAACTTCAGCGCGTTGCTCAGGAAGTTGTTGACCACCTGTTGCAAGCGGGTTGGGTCTCCTTGAAGCCAGCGCGCCGTCCCGGACGTCTCGCCGATCACGAGGGCGAGATCCTTGGCATCCGCCATCGGTCTGGACAACGCCATCGCCTCTTCCAGCATCGCCACGACATCGAAATCGATGACTTCCAAACGGATCCCGCCGGCTTGGGCTTTTGAATAATCCAAAATGTCATTGATGATCGCCATGAGATGGCGACCGGCAATTCTTTGATGCAGAACCCATTCCTTCTGCTGCTCATCAAGACCGGAATTGGTGAGAAGCTCGGAGAAACCGATGATTCCGGTCAACGGTGTCCGCAATTCATGACTCATGACCGCAAGGAATGTGGATTTCTCATCGCTTTCCCGGTGCGCGTTGACCAGATTGGCCGACAGTACTTCCGTCTTATCCTCCAACATTCCAACGCTGCGCCAGCCGATCCACAGCCCAAAGGCGATCATGACGACAAGCAAGGCCCCGCCGCCGCCGATCAGAAGCCATCGCGTCGATTGGTACGAAGCCTCCGCCACGCTTTCCGGAATGCCGATGCCCAGATACCAGCCGGAACCGCCCAGCGGCACGACCGCCCCATAGGATGGGATCCCGTCCTTCGTGATCACCTTCTCCAAACCGGTGCGTCCGGTTCGGATGTTCCGAACGATGTCGGAGGTGGGGGACAAGCCGACGAAGCGTTCGGCGTTTTCGCTGCGCGCCAGGATGGTCAGCCGGCGATCGATCAGGGCCGCGATCCAGCCTTTGGCGGAGAACTCCGCGTGCAGCAGGTTGTTGAACATCTGGGGATCGAGGATTTCCGACAGGACATAGCGAACCTTGCCGTCACGCAGAACAGGGACCCGCACGGCAAACATGCCGTTCACCAAATCCCCAACCGCCGGCTTCCCTGTCGCCCAGACCCGCTTCAGGCTGTCGGCTTCCCAGATGGGCGGCTTCCGGCCCTTTCCCAGACGAAGGTTGAGGAGTTGCTGGTCCTCGTCGTTCAGGACGATGGTGTAGACGGCAGGACGTTCCCTCCACGCCAATTCGGCGGCGACGCGGAAGCCATCCAGATCGGCGGCATCCAGAGTTTTCGAAATTGCGATTCCCGACAGATAGGCGATTTCCTGGGCCAAAATCTGCTGAACGCTGTCGGACACCTTTTCCAGTTGATCGTTGAGACGCTCGTGCAGCATCTGGCTTTGTACATAGGACACCGCAGCGAGAAGCAGAAGCACGTAAGCGGCCAACGGCAAGAGCGCCAGCGACAGCCAACGGCGGCGGCATCCCTTTGCTTTGAGCATGCTCCACAGGGGCCGGAAACCGTTTTGGATCCGGAGCGTTTCGCTGGCTAGGGGCTGGAGCGTCATGATGGATACGCCGTCCTCATTGCTTGCTTCGTCGATACTGTCGGCTGCACCGGAACCTCCCCCAAGGGAAAATCCTTTCATCGCAACGATTGGATGAATAGAGACTTCATGAGGAAAATCTTTGTGTACAAATAAATTAAAAACTTAAGGAAATTCCCCAAAAATACGAGATATCACATAATAAAAAACCCGCAGCAATTGAAACTTTCCTGATGGCATTTGGAAATTATATTAACGATAAAATCTTACTGTTGCATCAATCATTAATGGAAAAGCAAAGCTGTAAACATGATGCTCATTAAGTTAATAATCATTAATAATAAAGACTTTGTGAGCTAACACTCACCCCCTTCCTTTCATGGCATTTCATTAGAATTCTCTATCACACGATTGGAATGTTAATGCAAGCCATTGAAAGCGTCCCTCCTCGGCGCGGCACGGGCCTTGCCACGTCAAGCTCGACCATGGTCGGAGGGTTTGGCAGCCGGCGCCGGGCAAAAAGGCGGTCGCCCAACGGTGCGCTCTCCCCCATTCCCACAGGGGACAGCCCCGGATCGCCTTGCTACAGTCCCCTTCGGCAGAACCCTCGCGAACGACTGAGCAGAGACAAGGCATCATGGACAAAGGCACGCCGAAGGCCATCCGACTCCAGGATTACCGCCCGACCGCCCATCTGATCGACACGGTCGATTTGCACGTCGATCTGGGCGAGGATTTCACCACGGTCCGTGCGGTGCTGGCGATCCGCCGCAACCCGGCCCGCCCCGACGCCGCCGCCACCCCTCTGACGCTCGACGGCCAACGGCTGGAGCTGGTGTCGGTGACGCTCGATGGCCAGACGCTGGGGGCGGAGGCCTACACGCTCACGCCCGACCACCTGACCCTCGCCGAGGTCCCGGACCGCTTCACGCTGGAGACCGTGGTCCGCATCAAGCCGCAGGAGAACACGGCGCTGGAGGGGCTCTACAAGTCGTCGGGCAACTTCTGCACCCAATGCGAGGCCGAGGGCTTCCGCAAGATCACCTATTTCCTCGACCGCCCCGACGTGATGGCGCGCTACAGCACCACCATCACCGGCGACAAGGCGCGTTACCCGGTCCTGCTGTCGAACGGCAACCTTGCCGACTCGGGCGATATCGGCGACGGCCGCCACTGGGCGCGTTGGGAGGATCCCTTCCCCAAGCCCTGCTACCTGTTCGCGCTGGTCGCCGGGAACCTCGTCCACGCCGAGGACCGCTTCCGCACCGCGTCGGGCCGCGACGTCTGCTTGCGCATCTACGTCGAGCCGGGGAACGAGGACAAGGTCGACCACGCCATGCGCTCGCTGATCAAGTCGATGCGCTGGGACGAGGAGGTCTACGGCCTCGAATACGACCTGGACATCTTCAACATCGTCGCGGTCGGCGACTTCAACATGGGGGCGATGGAGAACAAGTCGCTCAACGTCTTCAACACCAAGTACATCCTGGCAAAGCCGGAGACCGCGACCGACACCGACTTCCTAAACATCGAGGCGGTCGTCGCCCACGAGTATTTCCACAACTGGACCGGCAACCGCGTCACCTGCCGCGACTGGTTCCAGTTGTCGCTGAAGGAAGGGCTGACGGTCTTCCGCGACCAGGAATTCTCCTCCGACCTGAACTCGCGCGCGGTCAAGCGGATCGCCGACGTGCAGGGGCTGCGCACCGTCCAGTTCCAGGAGGATTCCGGCGCCATGGCCCACCCGGTGCGGCCGGACAGCTACGTCGAGATCAACAACTTCTACACGCCTACCGTCTACAACAAGGGTGCGGAGGTCATCCGCATGATCCACACCCTGCTGGGGCCGGAGAAGTACCGGAAGGGCACCGACCTCTATTTCCAGCGCCACGACGGGCAGGCGGTGACCTGCGACGATTTCGTCGCCGCGATGGCTGACGCCAGCGGGGTCGACCTGTCGCAGTTCCAGCTCTGGTACCGGCAGTCCGGCACGCCGGAGCTCGACGTCTCCAGCGACTATGACGCAACGGCGAAGACCTACCGGTTGACGGTGCGCCAAACCGTGCCGCCGACGCCGGGCCAGCCGACCAAGCAGCCGATGCACATCCCGCTGGTGGTCGGCCTGCTCGGCCCCGACGGCGCCGACTTGCCCCTGCGTCTGGCCGGCGAGGACAAGGCGTCCGAAACCAGCCGCATCCTGCACGTCAGGGCCGAGACCCAGGTCTTCGAGTTCCAGGACATCGCCGCCCGCCCGGTGCCGTCGCTGCTGCGCGGCTTCTCCGCCCCGGTGAAGCTGAAGGCCGACGTCTCCGACGAGGAGCTGACCTTCCTGATGGCGCATGACAGCGACGCCTTCAACCGGTGGGAGGCCGGGCAGATCCTCGGCACCCGCATCCTGCTGGGGCTGGTCGCCGACCGGCGGGACGGCCGGGCGCTGGTGCTGCCCACCGCCTACGTCGCCGCCGTCGCCAAGATCCTGGAGGATTCAGACCGCGATCCCGCCTTCGCCGCGCAGGCGCTGGTGCTGCCCACCGAAGCCTATCTCGGCACCCAGATGGCGGTCATCGACCCCGACGGCATCCATGAGGTCCGCGAGTTCGCCCGCAAGACGCTGGCCGCCGCCCTGCGGTCGCAGTGGCTGGAGACCTATCGGCGGAACGCCACGGACGGCGCCTTCTCGGTGGACGCGGAGTCGATCGGCAAGCGGGCGCTGAAGAACCTCTGCCTCGCCTACCTGATGGCGCTGGAGGAGGACGAGGCGTTGGCCCTCGCTCTCGCCCAGTACCGCAACGGCGGGGCGATGACCGACGTGATCGCGACGGTCCAGTTCCTCGCCAGCGCCCAGGCGCCCGAGCGCGACGAGGTGCTCGCCTGCTTCTACGAACGCTGGAAGGGCGACGCGCTGGTGGTGGACAAGTGGTTCGGCGTGCAGGCGATGTCCAGCCGGCCGGACGCGCTGGCGCGGGTGACGGAGCTTCTCGGCCATCCGGCCTTCGAGATCCGGAACCCCAACAAGGTCTACGCGCTGATTGGCGGCTTCGCCAATGGCAACCCGGTCCGCTTCCACGACGCGGGTGGCGCCGGGTACCGCTTCCTCGCCGATCAGGTTCTGCGGTTGAACCCGATAAACCCGCAGGTTGCGGCCCGGTTGATGGGTCCGTTCTCCCGCCTGCGGCGCTATGACGCGGCCCGCCAAGGGCTGATGAAGGCCGAGCTGGAGCGCATCGTTGCCACGCCGGGGCTGTCCCCGGATGTCTACGAGGTGGCGAGCAAGAGCCTGGACGCCGCCGGCTGACCTCGGACGGGCGGTCCAACGAAAAGGGCCGGAGGTTTCCCTCCGGCCCTTTTCGCATCCAGGCCCTTGGGCCTTCGTGGATTACTTCTGCTCGCTCAGGAAGGCGATCAGATCGGCGCGCTTGGCGTCGTCCTTGAGACCGGCGAAGGCCATCGTGCCGCCGGGGACGATCTCCTTGGGAGCCTTGATGTAGGCATCCAGGTTCTCGGCCGTCCAGACATAGCCGGCGGTGCCCTTTTCCTTCATCGGGGCCGAGTAACGGAAGCCGTCGATCGAGGCGGCGGGGCGGCCGACCACGCCGAACAGCGACGGACCGACCTTGTTCTTGCCCGCTTCCGCGGTGTGGCAGGCCATGCAGACCTTGAACACGTCCTTGCCGGCGGCGGCGTCGGCGGCCTGCGCGGCGCCGGCTCCCAGGACGACGGAGGCGACCAGAGCCACGCCCATCAGATGCTTCTTCATTCTTCGGCTTCCCTTCCGAGTGATGGCCGGCCAAAGCGACGCCGGCCGAAAACGCGCGGCAGCATACACATTCCAAGGTCGGGGCCAACACCCCAACGTGCCGCCCTCAGCCTAAAGCATGAGCTGCGACGCTATGTCATCCAGGCAAGGAGGATCCCCAGAACGGCAATCAGAAGAAGCGCCCCCCAGGGCAGGTAGAAATTGCTTTCACCCGCTCCGGTAGCGGCCCGAAGGGCGGAGGGCAGCGGCACCTCGGGCGGCGGCGCCACCGCCTGCGGCGTCACGACGGGCGCGATGGGGATGGGCGCGGCATCGACAGGGGCGGCGTAGACGGAGGCCTTATGGGCCGGAGCGGCGACGGCGGCCGGCGGCGGAACATTCTCGGGTCCCTCGACGGAGGGCGGCGCGCCGACCGCCTGCGTGAAGCGGGAGAAGAAATCGTCGGCCATCTTGCGCGCCGTCGCGTCGACCAGCCGCGAGCCGATCTGCGCCAGCTTGCCGCCGACCTGGGCGCGCGCCGTGTAGGTCAGCAGCGTCGCGCCGTCGTCGTCGGCCAGCGCCACCGTGGCGCCGCCCTTGCCGAAGCCGGCGGCCCCGCCCGATCCCTCGCCGCTGATGGTGTAGCCGTTGGGCGGGTCGAGATCCGACAGCGTTACCTTGCCGGCGAACTTCGCGCTGACCGGCCCGACCTTGGCGACCACCTTGGCGGTCATCTCGGTGTCGGACAGCTTCACGACCTCCTCGCAACCGGGAATGCACTGGCGCAGGACCTCCGGGTCGTTCAGCGCGGCCCACACCCGGTCTCGCGGTGCCTCGATCCGGTGGCTTCCGCTCATGTCCATGATCGTCGTTCCTCCCAAGTCTTGTTGTCCGGAGCCCAGGCGAGCGGCCAAGCCCAAGCCTGAAGATAGGGGGGCGCCGCCCGATGCGACAGCCCCAGGCTTCGGACCCGCGCCGTCAGCGCGACCGGACGCAGTTCTCGACGATGGGCGCGCAGGCCGACAGGCTGACGCCGGCCGGATAGCTCACCTGCTCCACGGCGCCGCCACGCCCCAGCACGACGGTGACCTCGCAGCCGGTCGAAGTTCCACCCACCGGCAGGCTGAAACCGAGGCCGAGGCCGACCCCACTGCCGAAACTGCCGCCTCCGGCGCCGATTCCGAGGCCGCTCGACGGGCCATAACCGCCGGACGGGCGGGCGACGTAGGTGTAGTAATCGCGTCCCTCGGCGCTGGCCTGCCGTTCCGGCACGCCGGCGCAGGCCAGCAGACGGTCCTTGGGCATGCCGACCAGCTCGGTCTGGGCGCGCTGCGCCACCTCCGCCCCCGGCCCGGTAGCGCAGGCGGCCAGCACCACGACCGACAGGCCGAGCAACACTCCAGAAACACGCACGCCCATAATGCCATCTCCTCCATCGAACGGTTCTTGTCAAACGGTGCCGAAACGGGAACCCCGGCAGGCTTCCGCTGTTCCCACCAACCATGACGCGATCCCGGCGATTTGGTAGGACTATGGCGGATTGTCGATTGCACCGGGATGCCCTTCTCTCATGTCCGATCAAACCCTGCCCCCGAAAAGCGGCGCTTCGGCCCTGGATCCGGCCAAGGATTCGCTTGTGACCACGGTTCATCTGGCGCTCGGCGGCAACCTCGGCGACCGCCGGGCCAATCTGTCGGCCGCGATCGACCGGCTCGGCGCCCTGCTGCGCATCGACCGGCTGTCGGCCGTCTACGAAACCGCGCCGATGTACGTCACCGACCAGCCCGCCTTCCTGAACATGGCGCTGAGCGGCACCACCGACCTGGCGCCCCGGGAACTGCTGCGCGCCGTCAAGCGGATCGAGGAGGAACTGGGCCGCAACTTGGACGGCCTGCGCTTCGGGCCGCGCCCCATCGACATCGACATCCTGTTCCAAGGCGCGCTGGTGATGGCGTCGCCCGACCTGGAGATCCCACACCCCCGCATCGCGGAACGCGCCTTCGTGCTCTGCCCGCTGGCCGACATCGCCGCCGATTTGCGCCACCCGGCGCTCGGTCGAACCATCGCCGAATTGCTGGCCGGCGCGCCTGGACGCGACAGCGTGGTCCGCGTGGCCGATGCCCTGGAACCGCACCCGCCCTCCCCATCCACGATCTAGGAGACTTCCAACGTGCCCCCACAGGATCCGCGCAGCGAAAAGCAGAAGATGCTGGCCGGCGACCTCTACCGCGCCGGAGGACCGGAACTGACCGCCGACGCGCTGCGGGCCGACCGGCTGCTGCGCGCCTACAACGCGACCGGCGCCGAGGAGAGCGAAAAGCGGGGCGCGATCCTGGCCGAACTGCTGGGGGCAGCCGGGGAGGGGCTGATGCTGCGGCCGCCCTTCCAGTGCGACTATGGGTTCAACATCCGGATCGGGCGCGGCACCTTCATCAATTTCGGCGCGGTGTTCCTGGACGTGGTGCCGATCACACTCGGCGACCACTGCCAGATCGGCCCGTCGGTGCAGATCTACACCGCCGACCACCCGCGCGATCCCGATCTGCGGCGGGAGGGTTATGAGTCCGGCATCCCGGTCCGCATCGGCAACAACGTGTGGATCGGCGGCGGCGCCATCATCCTGCCCGGCGTGACCATCGGCGACGACGCCATCGTCGGGGCGGGCAGTGTGGTGACGCGGGACGTTCCGGCCGGGAGCATTGTGGTCGGCAATCCGGCCCGTCCGGTGCCCCGCCGAGCACCGCCTCCGGTCTGATTGGCCCCGGCCGGATTGGCAAGGCTTGGCCGTTGCGCTTATAGTACGCCCCGGCGGCGGGACGGCGATGAGCGCCAGCCCCGCCGCCGGGGAAAGCCGGCCCCAGGGCAGGCCGGTCAGGAGAAGCTGTTTGTCCGATCACAGCGCGGAGCGGCACGCCATCGTCCAACCGGGCGGAGCGACGCTGACCTACACGATTCTCGTGCGCGGTTTCACCGCGACGGTCGCCCTGGCCGGACGGCCGGGACGCCCGGCCGTCCGCATCGACCTGACCCTGACGGTCACCCATCCCGGCGCCGGTTTTCCCGACAACATCGCGGCCGTCATGTCCTATGAGGACATCGTCGAGGAACTGCGGCGGCTGTGCGCCGACGAGACGATCCCCGGCCCCGATTATCTGGCCGAGCGGGCCGCCGATCTTTGCCTGACCCACGCCAAGGTGCAGCGCGTCCGCGTCGATGTGGAACTGCCGTCGACCGCCGCCGAGGGCGCCGGGGCCGGAGCCAGCATCACGCGGGCGCAACAGAACGGCCTCTGAAAACGGTCATTGAGCGGCCATCGACTTTTGCATTACTCCGTTGGCACAAACGTCGATGTTCCATGAGTAAGGAGCAACGGAAGGATATAGGCCTGATCGCCCAAAGTGCGGGTGCCAATTTCTTTTGTTCCGCGATAGGGTTGCGCGATTGTATTTTTAGCGTACAATCCAACGCCAGGGGAAAACCCCATTATCCCCATCGAAACACGACCTCCATCGTAACAGCGTGCAGGGATTGGCAAGCCGGATCGACCGACCGGTACTCACAGGGAGGGAAGCATGGACCGCAGGACGCCGCCGACCCTTTCGGAACTCCTTGAGGATCCCATGGTGATCGCCATCATGGCGCGCGACGGGATCGACCGGGAAACCTTCCAACAGATGCTCGATCGCGTACGCCGCAACCTGCGCGCCCAGCAGGAACGTTTGGCCGCGTAGGACGAAGTCCCCCGCCCCAACGGGGCGGGCAGGCCGATTCACCCACCGCACCGCCTATTCGCCGAGCACGGACCGCACCGCGTCCATCACCTCCGACGGCGTGAAGGGTTTGCGCAGAGTCTTCTGTGCCCCCAACGCCTCCGCCACCGACAGGACATCCAGAGAGGCGCGGGCACCACCCCCGGAAATGGCGATGATCTTCAGGCTGGGCGCGCTGCGCCTCAGTTCCATGATCGTCGCCAACCCTTCCTGGTTCGGCATGAAGATGTCGGTGATGACCAGATCGGCCGGGCTCTCCCGGAAAAGGGCGACGCCCTCGACTCCGTCTCGCGCGCCGGTCGCCTCGTGCCCGCCACGGGTCAGCGCGCGCAACAGCATCATCCGCGCCACGTCGTCGTCGTCGATGATCAGCACGCGGGCCATGGGGGGTCTCCTCCGTCGTCGGAGTCCGGTCCGTCGCGCGGCCGGACGATCAACCCCATATGGCCGTTCCTTCGTGACCGATGGAGAAACTCTATCCCGCCCGCCCCTCAACGGGAAAGGGTCAGCCGCCAGTTTTTATCAAGCCGGGAATATCGCCGGCGCGCATCTCCACGATCCGGCCGCCGCACAGGGTCACCGACAAATCGGCCGGAAATCCCGCCGCGACCCGCCCGTCCGGCGCCAGCGACCGCACGCTACCGCCGTCCAAGTCCAGACCGGGCGCGCAGCAGGGAGCCTCTCCGGCCGGGATCACCGCGCGGATGCGTCCCTCCTCGATGCGGATGTCGGCGGGCGGCGAATCGTCGAGCGCGGCGTTTCTCAGCCAGAACTTGCCGTTGGCCGGTATCCGCGCGAGGCAGCAGGCAGGAGCGTTCATAGGAAGTCCCGATCGGGGCGGTCATGAGACCGTCATCAGCCTGCCGGAAAACGGTAAAGCAAAGATTACCCCGGTATGCCGCCCCCCGCCCCGCGCAAGGCTAGGAACTCCTGGAAATTGGCGCAGAGCCCGGCCTTCTGCGCCGCGCCATAGGCGGTGTTCAGGGCGCGCTTGCGCTCCACCGCCGCCGCGAAGCGGGCACGCAGGCCCGCGTCCGCGATCCCCAACCCGTCGTCCGCCAGCCGTCCCAGCACATGGCGGTAGCCGCGCTCCGCCCGATCGCCGCTGTCGGCGGAGAAGGTGATGGAGCCGGCCCGCTGGCGGTACTCGTACAGCGGCACGCGGACCAGCGGCACCGCCCCGGTGCGACCCGCGATGCGATCGAAGATCCGCATGTTGAAGACGAGGTCGTCGCAGAAATCGATATCCCCCTCCCAGCGCGCGAGATCGCGGCGGACCACCGGGAACATCGGCACCGAGGTTTCCAGGAAACCGTCCGTGTCGAGACGCCCGACACCCTGCCCGGCTGCGAACAGGGTGGACAGCGGGGTGCCGTCCTCGTCGCGCACCACGGCGACGTTGTCGAAGGCGGCGCCATGCGCCAGCGCCAGCGGCGCCAGGTTTTCCAGCCGCCCCGGCCGGTAGAGATCGTCGGCGTCGAGCGGCGCCACCAGCGGCAGGGTCGCGCAGGCCAGCCCAGCGCTGCGCGCGGCGGGGGCGCCGGCCCCGACGGCGCCTGTGTCCGTGAATTTCAGCCGGGGATCGTCGATGCCGGCCGCGCGCAGGGTCGCCCGGTAGTCGGTGCCGTCGTCGCTGACGATCACCGCCTGCCACGCGGTCCAACCCTGGACGAGGAGGCTGCGCACGGCCCGCTCGATGGTGCCGTGCGCGCGGTACGCCGCGACGATCACCGACACGCCCACGCCTTCCGTCCGCCCGGTCATTCCGTCGCACCCTTCCCGCCATCCGGACCGCGAGTGTGGGGACAAGCCGCCCCCACCGTCAACGTGGCCGTGCCGCTGCGGCGTCCACCGCCGTTTTTGGCGTCGCGGGACGTTGAACATGGAACCGATACAGGCTATCTGGAGACTAGGCGGGGCAATGCTCGGATCCAGGTCTGACAGCCAAGTCTGACAGCCAGGTTTCCGATATCCAGGTTTCCGATACCAGGGAGAACAACATCAATGGCGCAGGTCGGATACACCCGGTTCGACGACGAACCCGAAAAGGAACCGGACGAAAAGTCGAAGGACACCGCCCAGCCGCCGTTCGCAGCCGTGCAGCAGACCCTGTTCAAGGCACGCACCGTGCTGATCTTCGGCCAGATCGACATGAAGCTGGCCCAAGCGGTGTCGGCCCAGCTGCTGGCGCTGGCCCATGAAGGCGACGACGACATCACCGTGGTGGTGAACTCCCCCGGCGGCCATGTCGAGGCGGGCGACACCATCCACGATATGATCCGGTTCGTGAAGCCGCGTGTGAAGATGCTGGGTACGGGCTGGGTCGCCAGCGCCGGCTGCCACATCTTCCTGGCGGCGAAGAAGGAGGACCGGTTCTGCCTCCCCAACACGCGCTTCCTGATCCACCAGCCGCTGGGCGGCACCGGCGGGCGGGCGACGGACATCGCCATCGAGGCGAAGGAAATCATCCGCATGCGCGAACGTCTGAACAGGATCATCGCGCGCGAGACCGGTCAGACCTATGAGAAGGTCGCCAAGGACACGGACCGCAACTACTGGATGTTCGCGAACGAAGCCCAGGAATACGGCATCGTCAGCCACATCATCGACACCATGGACGAGCTGAAGTAACCGCTTCGGTCCGTTGCACGGAAAAGGGCCTTCCTCCTGCCGAGGAAGGCCCTTTTTTGTTGGGCGTTCTGTCCTGATAATGCGCGCTGCGGCGGATGCCGGTGCCCATCGGCCATCGCCTTCGAGAACACCCACCCCGGCCATCGGGCGTGGCATGAACGAAGCCAAGAAGAAGCCTGAGGGAGCACGATCCGATGAGCGAGCCCAGCACCGAACCGAACGTCTACGAGCGCGACCTCGACCGCAACGCCGCCAATTTCGTGGCGCTGACGCCGCTGACCTATCTGGAGCGGGCCGCCGCCGTCTGGCCGGACCGCACCGCCGTCGTCCATGGCGCGGTCCGCCGCAGTTGGGCCGAGACCTTCGTCCGGGTACGCCGATTGGCCGCCGCCCTGGCCAACGCCGGCATCGGCAAGGGCGACACCGTCGCCATGCTGGCCGCCAACACGCCCGAACTCTTCGAGGCGCATTTCGGCGTGCCCCTGGCCGGCGCCGTGCTGAACGCCATCAACACCCGGCTCGACGCCGAAGCCATCGCCTTCATTCTGAACCACGGCGAGGCCAGGATCCTGATCGTCGACCGTGAGTTCTCGGCCGTCGCCAAGCGGGCGCTGGCCGCGCTCGACTCGCCGATCCCGGTGATCGACATCGACGACCCGGGCTACAGCGGTGGCGAACTGATCGGCGACCGCGACTACGAATCCTTCCTCACCGACACCGGGGCTCTGCATCCCTGGACCCTGCCGGAGGACGAATGGCAGGCCATCACGTTGAACTACACCTCGGGCACCACCGGCAACCCGAAGGGCGTCGTCTACCACCACCGCGGCGCCTACCTGAACGCGGTGTCGAACGCGCTGTCCTGGAACATGGGCGACGCGCCGGTCTATCTGTGGACGCTGCCGATGTTCCACTGCAACGGCTGGTGCTTCCCCTGGACCATCGCGGTGACCGCCGGCACCAGCGTCTGCCTGCGCCAGGTCCGCCCCGACACCGTGCTGCGCCTGATCCGCGAGGAGACGGTGACGAACTTTTGCGGCGCGCCCATCGTGCTGAACATGCTGAACAACGCCCCCGCCGAACTGAAGGCCGGCATCGACCACACGGTGAAGGTGATGACCGCCGGCGCCGCCCCGCCGGCCGCCGTGATCGCCGGGATCGAGCGCATGGGCTGGGAGGTCACCCATGTCTACGGCCTGACCGAATGCTACGGCCCGACGGTGGTCTGCGTCTGGCACGAGCGCTGGAACGAACTGCCGCTCGATGAGCAGGCGGCGATCAAGGCCCGCCAAGGCGTGCGCGGCCCGATGCTGGAGGCGATCATGGTCGCCGACCCGCACACGCTGGAGCCCTGCCCCACTGACGGCCGGACGATGGGCGAGATCATGATGCGCGGCAACAACGTCATGAAAGGCTACCTGAAGAACCCCAAGGCGACAGCCGAGGCATTCTCGGGCGGCTGGTTCCACACCGGCGATCTGGCCGTGTGGCACGCAGACGGGTATGTCGAGATCAAGGACCGCTCGAAGGACATCATCATCTCCGGCGGCGAGAACATCTCCTCCATCGAGGTGGAGGACGTGCTCTACAAGCACCCCGACGTGCTGGAGGCCGCCGTGGTGGCCCGCCACGACGAGAAATGGGGCGAGACCCCTTGCGCCTTCGTGATGCTGAAGGATGGGGCGACGGCGACCGAGGCCGACATCATCGCCTTCTGCCGCGCCCATATGGCGCATTTCAAATGCCCGCGCACGGTGGTGTTCGGCCCACTGCCGAAGACCTCCACCGGCAAGATCCAGAAATTCGTCCTGCGCAAGCAGACCGAAGCCCTCTGACCCTCACAACTTCAACGCCGTCAACGGGCCGTGGCTGGCGACGACTCCAGCCCGGCCCCTCCGGGACGCCGATTGGGAAAAGCGACCGACCCCGCCCCCGGCCGCTTGAAAACCGACGCTGCCCTCAGAAGCATTCCTCTTCGAGCTTCTTCAGATCCCGCAGGGCCTGTTCGTCCTCGTGCTCCTCGAACAGCTCGACCATGTAATAGACGTGGGAGTGGAGCAGCAAAAGCTTGTCCTGCACCCGGACCGAATCGTCGCTCGCCTTGGCCAGACGCTCCTTGAAGCGGTCCCAGAAGGCGTTGCCCGTGGCCGGGTCGTCGATGTAGCGGAAGAGATGCTGCAACACGATCTGCATGTTGCCTTCGAAGTCGATGCCGTTGAAGCTGACGTAACGGTCGGCGGCGGAACTGGTGGTCACGGTGCTGGCGGTCATGGAGGATCCCCGGTTTGGTGATGGTCACGACCTTGACAAAGACGCTCCCAGCCGGCAACAGCTCCGGCCCAGACCGCCTCCTGTCTGGATGAACGGCATTATCGCCGCACGAACGGCATCTCGAACGGCCGGCGTCTCAAACGGCCCGCAGCCGGCGGACGATCTTGACCTTCTCCCGCCCGATGGGGATGCGGAGCTTCTGTTCCCCGGACAGATGCAGGCCCCACCGCCCGTCCACGCGGTCGACATGGCGCAGATTGACCAGATGCTTGCGGTGCACGCGCATGAACAACCGCAGGCCGATCCTCCGCTCCAACTCGGCCAGCGTCAGGGGGCACAGGGACGTGGCGCTGGACGTCGTCGCCTGGGAATAATGCCCCTGCGCGGTCAGGCAGACGACGTCGGCGATGTCGATGAGGACCGTGGCCTTTCCGCGCAGAAGCGGAAGCTTCATAAGATGCGGCTGGCCGGCCGCAGAACGGGACCGCAATCAGTGCAGGGCCTTGGGCGGCGTGTCGTCCTCGTCCTTCAGGCCAGCCTTGAAGGACTTCACGCCCCTGGCCAAGTCGCCCATCACGCTCGGCAGCTTGCCGGCGCCGAACAGCAGCAGGACCAGCAGCAGCACGACCATCCAGTGCATCAGGCTGAAACTTCCCATCATCGTCATCGTCTCCAAAAGGTTCGAAAAGACTGTCAGGCCGCCAGCCGCAGCACGCCGCCATCGGGGCGGGTGAGACGGGCGGTCACGCCGGGGAAACCGCTCAGCAGGGCTTCGGCCTTGCTGGCGGGGAGGATCGACAGGGCGGTGGACAGGGCGTCAGCCGTGGTCGCGTCGGCGGCGGTCACCGTGACCGCCGACCAGTGCCGGGCGCTATGCCCGGTGGCGGGGTCGAACAGATGGCTGAAGCGTCCGGCGGCGTCGAAGCGCGTTCCGTAACCGCCGGAGGTCGCCACCGCGCGGTCGGCGATCTCCAGCGTCTCGGACAAGCGGGATTCGGCGGTGGGATCCTTCAGGCCGACGCGCCAGGGCCGCCCGTCCGGGTGGGACCCAAGGGCGCGGATCTCGCCCAGATCGACCATCACCCGGTCCATCCCCTGCCCGCGCAACAGCTCGCTCACCCGGTCGGTGACGTAGCCCTGGGCGATGCCGTTCAGCGTCACCGCCATGCCGCGCCGGGCAAACGCGATGCGCTCCGGCCCGACGCGCAAGGCACGGTAATCGACCAGCCCGCGCGCCGCCACCACCGCCGTTTCCGGGGGTCCCTCCGGATCGGCGCCGGGACGGCCGAAATGCGCGGCGTGGAGTTGCCACAGCGGCTGCACCGTCACGTCGAAGGCGCCGTCCGTCCGCCGCCCGAAGGCGACCGCCTCCGACAACAGCCGCAGCACGTCGCCCGGCGGATCGGCCAGGGCGCCGTCGCGGTTCAAGCGGCGCAGCGCCGAGTCCGGCCGGTAGAGGCTGAACAGCCGCTCCAGCCGTCCGACCTCGTCCAGGCACAGGCGGATCAGCCGGTCGGCCTCGGCCGGGTCGGGATGGGCCAGTTGGAGACAGGCGTCCGCCCCAAGCGCGACGCCGCGCCACTCCCGCAGGCCGATCCCGTCCGCCCGCAGCCGCTCCGGCAGCAGGGCGGTGCCGGCGAGCGCGGCGCCGATGGTCAGAAAGCGGCGGCGGGTGAACAACGACGCGTGTCTCACATCGCCCCCTTGGGACCGTGCCCGCCATGCGCGCCGCTCTCCTGCGGAGCGCTTTCCTGCGGCGCCGCCGGCTCCGGCTGGTCGGGCGTCAGGATCTCGTCGGCCGTCAGATCGGCGAAGCGCTTCACGGTGCCGCCGTTGGCGCCGGCGAAGCGCCGCGCCGCGCCCTCCTCGGCGAAGGACAGGGTTTCCGCCTCGCCCATGCCGCCGGTGCGGCCACTGTTCAGGACGTACCACGCCTGCCGCGCCTCGACCCAGGCCGACAGATCCGGCTTCTGCGGATCGGCGGCGCGGCCGAGATCGGTGACGTAGACGGCGCGGTAGTCCTTCGGCTCCTCCGGCAAGGCGGTGAAGGCCAGCGTGTCGCGCACCGACGACAGCCAGACCGGCTTGTCGGTGCCCTTGAGGATCACCTGCCCCTTGGGACCGGGATGGTCGGCGAGATTCATCCCGCAATAGCGCCCCACCGCGTCGGCGGCGATGGCCTGCGGCGGCGGCGCCTCCGCCTTCTCCGGCTTGCAGGCGGACAGCGGCAGCAGCAGCGCCGCCGCCAGCAGCGTGGTTTGGATGAAGGTTCGCATCAGATCTGCTTCCTCGAAAACAGCAGGACCGCCAGCGCCAGCGGCGCCGCGACCCAGGCGGCCAGCGCGGCGAGCAACACGGTTCCGGAAAACTGCACCTGCGCCGCCAGCCCGGCGGTTCCGGCCAGCAGGCTGACGTTGCCGAAGCCGGTCAGGTTGAACAGCCGGTAGGCGTCGGCCGGGTTGGCGAGCAGCAGCCCGTTCAGGACCCCGGCGTTCACCGTCTTGCCGCCGTCGGCGACCAGAATCCCCAGCAGGGCGATGTCGTAGAGCAGCACGAAGCCGAGCCAGATCGCCACCGCGATGCCCGCCGCCGTGCCCCGGTCACGCACCAACGTCGAGGCGAGGTAGCCGAGCGCGGTGAAGGCGGCGCCGAGCAGCACGCTCGACCCGATCATCGCGGCGAAGGCGCGCCAGCTCTCCGGACCGATCTCCGCCCCGCTCAGGAACAGCGCCGCCCCGGCCGAGCCGTAGCCCAGCACCGTGGCGAAGGCGATGATCGCCGCGTGGCCGAGGAACTTGCCGAGCAGCACCTGCCAGCGCGCCACCGGGTAGGACAGCAGAAGCGTCATGGTGCCCCGGTCGATCTCGCCGACCACCGCGTCGAAGGACAGCAGCAAGGCGATCAGCGGCAGCAGGAAAATGGTCAGGCTCGACAGGCTGACGATGGTGACCTCGACCGGCCCGACGCCGACGCTGCCGGTGGGCGCGGCGCCGAGGAAGCTCATGCTCAGCGCCAGCGCCGCCATGAGCAGCGTGGTGGCGACGACCCAGCGATTGCGCAGACCGTCGCGGATTTCCTTCGCGGCGATGATGAGAAGCGTGTTCATTCCGCAGCCTCCCCGACCATGTCCGGTCGGCGCAGGAAATGGGCGTACATCTCGTCCAGGCTCGGCTGGACGATCTCGATGTCGTGCACGGCCGGACCGTCGCAGGCGATGCGGCGGACCAGACCGACCTTGTCGTCGTTGGCGCAGGCCAGTTCCACCACGCCGCCGGCCAGCCGGGTGAGGACCGCGTCCTCGCCCACCCAGCGGGCCAGTCCGTCGACGTCCCCGTCGGCCAGCGTCAGGCGGATGCGCACCGGCAGCCGGGCCAGCCCACGCAGCGTGGCGAGCGAACCGTCGGCCACCTTGCGGCCCCGGCTCATCACCACGACGCGGTCGGCCTGCCCCTCCAACTCGGTCAGGGCGTGGCTGCACAGCAGGACCGTGGTCCCGGCGTCGCGCAAGGCGGCGACGATCTCGTAGAAGCTCTGGCGCAGCGCCGGGTCGAGGCCGGTCGTCGGCTCGTCGAGGAACAGGATTCTCGGCGCGCCCAGCAGCGCCTGCGCCAGGGCCAGACGTTGCCGCATCCCCTTGGAATAGGTGCCGACGCGGCGCGCCACGGCGGCGGATTCCAGACCGACCCGCTCGAACAGCGCGGCGTTGCCTTGCGTCGGCACGCCCTTCAGCCGGGCGTAGAAGTCCAGCGTCTCGCGCCCGGTCATGCTGGGGTGGAAGGCGACGTTCTCCGGCAGGAAGCCGACCTGCCGGCGGATGGACGAGGCGGCGGCGCTGGCCGGATCGCCGCCCAGCACGCGGATGCGGCCCTCGGTCGGCGTCGTCAGCCCCAGCATCAGCTTGATCAGCGAGCTTTTGCCGGCGCCGTTGTGCCCGACCATCGCCACGCATTCGCCGGGCATCAGCGCCAGATCCACCCCGCGCACCGCGTGTTGGTCGCCGTAGCGTTTGGAGACGCCCTCGACGATGATGGTCGGTTCGCTGGTCATCTTGCGGTCCTTTCGGCCAGTTGCGGCCCGGCGGGGGGCGCCATCAGCGGCGCCGAATCGATCACGCCGCCGGGGTGCAGGGCGGGGAACTGCTTCTGCGCCCAACGGATCACCTGCATGCCGGGGCTGTTCATCAGCAGCTTGGCCGCCGGGTAGGCCCACATGACGCGGTCCACCACGTCGTTGGGTCGGTATGCCTCGTCGGCGACCCCGTCGCCGTTCAGGTCGAAGGCGGCGTTGTCGCTCCAGTAATTGCCGCGTCCCTTCTCCGACCAGTCGAGCGAGCGGGTGCCGACATACTTGACCTGGGTGCGGTTGCCGACGAAGGCGTTGCCGGTCATCGCGTTGCGCTCCGACCCGGCGGTGAAGTGGACGCCGATCTCGCAGCCCTCGAACCGGTTGCCGACGAAGCGGTTCTTGTTGGCGTTGTAGATGAAGACGCATTTCCAGGTGCCGCTGCGCAGGCGGTCGTCCATCGCCTCGCTGTCGCGCGGAACGTCGGCGTCGGGCAGCGCCTCGCCGCTGTCGGACACGGCCCCGGCGAAACGGCCGAGCACGCTGTTGTTCTCGATCACCGAGCCGTTGGCGGCGTTCAGCAGCATGCCGTGCTCGCGGTCGGCGACCGAGCGGTTGTTGCGGATCGTCAGGTTGTTGGAATACATGATCGCGTAGCCGACGCCGTTGCCGAGCGAGACGTTGCCCGACACCTCGGAGTCGTTCGTGTACATGTAATGGACGGCGAAGCGCACCCGCTCGAACCGGTTTCCGGCGAAGACGTTCTTACGCGAGGTGGTGGTGAAGATGCCATCGCGCCCGTCGCGCACGCTGTTGTCGAGCACCCTGGCGCCCGGCGCGTTCCAGATCTGGATGCCGTTGCCGCGTTCGGACACGCGCAGGTCGGTGCGGCCGGTGACGTCGTTGCGGCGGACCACGCTGTCGTCAGCGCCCCAGACATAGACGCCGATCAGGTTGTCGCGCAGCCGGTTGTCCTCGACCACCGCCCGCTTGGCGGTCTTGCCCAGGAAAATGCCGGCGTTCTGTTCGAACAGGCTGAGACCGGAATTGCGGACCTCGATGCCGCGAATGGTGACGCCGGGGGCCGTCACGGTCAGCACGCTGCCCTGCCCGCCGCCGTCGAGTATGGCGCCAGGCTCCCCCTCCAGCGTCACGGTGGTGGAGACCGTAACCGGGCCGGGGTGCACGCCGGGCGCCAGCCGCAGCGTGTCGCCCGGCGAGGCGGCGGACAGCGCCGATTCCAGCCCGCCCGGCGGCACCACGACGGTGGCGGCCAGCGCCGGACCGCACAGGAGGACGGCGGCGAGCGGAAGGGCGAGGCGGAGAAGCATGGGGTGACCTGTCTGTATGAAAGCACCATGGGAAAGCCCTTCTCCCACGAGGGGAGAAGGGCTCCTCGCATCAGGTGCTGCGCGGCTCGACCAGCATGCGGCCGCCCATCTCCATGTGGAGGGCGTGGCAGAACCACTGGCAATAGTACCAGTGCACGCCGGGGCGGTCGGCGGTGAAGGTCACCGACGCGGTCATCTGCGGCCCGATCTCCATGCAGACGCCGTGGTTGGTCATGGTGAAGCCGTGGGTCAGGTCGTCCACGTCGTCCATGTTGGAGACGTACACGGTCACCTCGTCGCCCTGGTTGACCTTGAACTCCTCCAAGCCGAAGGCCGGCGCCCGGCTCCACATGTAGACGCGGACCTTGTTGCCGTCGCGGATGACCTTGGCGTCGTTGTCGAGATCGACGCCGTCCTTCTTGGCCTGCTGGCGCGCGTCCTCCCACATCGGGTCGTCGCGGGTGTAGACGCTCTTCGGGTTCACCTTGGAGCGGTGGACGATCAGCGTGTCGTGCGGCTCGGCGAAGGTGGGGCCGTCATGCACCAGCTTCATCTCGTCGCCGGAGATGTCGATCAACTGGTCGTTCTCCGGCTTCAGCGGGCCGACGTTGAGGAAGCGGTCCTTGGAGAACTTGTTCAGCACGATCAGCCACTTGCCGTCGGCCTCCTTGGTCTGCCCCATGGAGCTGTGCAGATGGCCCGGCTGGTAGTGCACGTCGAGCTTCTGGACGATGGGATCGACCTTCTCGCCCTTGAAGGCGCGGATCGCCTTGTCGATGTTCCACTTCACGACCTGGCTGTCGAGGAACAGCGTGGTGTAGGCGTTGCCGCGCCCGTCATAGGCGGTGTGGAGCGGCCCCAGACCCACCTGCGGCTCGGCGACGATGACGTCGCGCGGCTTGATCTTGTCGTCGAACAGGTCGTCGAGCTTGCGCACGTCCATGACCGAGACGGTCGGCGACAGCTTGCCGTTGATGGTGACGTGGATGCCGTCCGGTGCCGTGTTGACGCCGTGCGGGCTGTTGGGGATCGGGATGTAGCGGGTGTAGGGGGTGTTGTGGCGGCCGTCGACGATGGGAACGCCGTTGATCACCTCGACCTTGCCGGCCTTCACCGCCTCCTCGATGCGCTTGAGGTTGAAGACGACGAGCCAATCCTGCTCGTTGCCGGTCATCTCGGCGGTGGTGACGCCCTCCTCCGAGTTGTAGCAGGTCGAGAAGACGTATTTGCCCTGGTAGTCGGCGTCGGTGTTGTCGAGGTTGCCGTCGACCCAGACCTGCCAGGCGATCTTCATCGTGTCGCCGTCGACGGCGGTGAAGTGGGAGCGGTAGCGCTTGGGCTCGTCGAGGATCTTGCCGTCGTTGGGCGTCGGCACGCGCTGCTCGCCGTTGCAGAAGACGTAGCCGGTGCGCGGGTATTTCTGGAGCCGCAGGCCGTGGATCGCCGACGCGTTGGGGATCTCCAGGATCGTGTCGGGCTTCATGATGTCGCAACGGATGCGCACGATCCGCGAATTCGCCTTGTCGTTGGCGAAGATGTAGCGCCCGTCGTAGGTCCCGTCCGTGAAGGACATGTGCGGGTGGTGCAGGTCGCCGTTGAAATACTCGCCGCCGCGCTTCTCCAGGAACTTCTTCGTCTCCGGGGTCTGATGGGCCAGCAGGATCTTGCGGCTCTCGTTGGTCAGGCCCCAGCCGGTGGCCGAGCAGCGGTTGAACACCGGGATGCGCATCAGTTCGCGCATCGACGGCGCGCCCATGATGCGGACCTCGCCGGAATGGCCGCCGGAATGGAACACATAATACTCGTCGAGATCGCCCGGCTTGACCTCGTAGACCTGCTTGCCGGGGGTGGCGGTGGCCGCGCGCGCGGTGGCGGCGCCGAACAGCGCGTCGCCACCGATCGCAGCCCCGCCCGCCGCGCCGGCGAGCCCCGCCAGCGCCGCGACCTTCGCCGTCCCACCCAGGAGATCGCGGCGGTTCACGACCCCCACCGCCTTGGACTTCTCGTCAGACATTCTCTGCTCCATTCTTGGCCCCGGTCTTGAGGGGCTTTGCGCGGCCGGAACGCCGGCCTCGGGTTGGTATCAGGGCCGGGCGGTGAGACGCCCGGTCGCGGGATCGCTGGTCAGCACGGGCGCGCGGGGCGCCGGCGTGCCGCTCAAGGCTGTGTCTGCCAAGGCGGGTTGGGTGGCCTCGCGGCGCTCCCGCTTCAGGCGCTTCTGGATCACCACCGGACATTTGCGGTCGTGGTGGTAGAGCATCTGGCAATGGAGGCACTGGATGCATTCGTTGGGGTTGATCGACCCGTCGGGGTGGATCGCCTGAACCGGGCATTCGTTGGCGCAGCGCCGGCACGGGCTCCCGCATTCGCTGTAGCGCTTGAGCCAGTCGAACATCCGCATCCGGCCGGGGATCGCCAGCGCGGCGCCCAGCGGGCAGAGGTAGCGGCAGAAGAAGCGCTCGATGAACAGCCCGGCCGCGACCAGCGCCACGGCGAAGGCCACGAACCACCAGTCGCGGATGAAATGCAGAATGATGGCGGTCTTGAACGGCTCGATCTCGGCCATCCGCTCGGCGAAGGCCAGCGAGTAGAAGGACAGGCCGAACAGCGCCAGGAAGATCATGTACTTGATCGGCCACAGCCGCTGGTGCAGGCCGAAGGGGACGGCGATCTGCCGGATGCCGGCCTTCTTCGCCGCCTTGCTCGCCAGTTCCTGCAAGGCGCCGAACGGGCAGAGCCAGCCGCAGAAGGCGCCGCGCCCCCAGAACAGCAGCGACGCCGCCACCGAGCACCACAGGATGAACACCAGCGGGTCCATCAGGAAATAGTCCCAGCGGAAATCGGTGCGCAGCGCGTTGGCGAAGGTCATCACGTTGACCACCGACAACTGGGCGTGCGCGATCCAGCCGAGCCAGACCAGCGTGAAGACCAGGAATCCCAGCCGCAGTCGCTCGTACAGCGCCGGTCGCTTCACGATCTGGTCCTGGAAGAAGAAGATCGCGGTCAGCAGCAGGATGGCGAGCCCGGTCACCGCGACGTCCACCACCCGGTTCTGCCAGATGCGCTGCCACAGCGGAGTCTCGGCGGCGGCCTCCGGCTCGACCGGATCGGCGACGGCAGCCGCGACGGACGGGGCGGGAGCGGCAATCCGCTCGATCCTCAGATATTTGTCGGGCGGCTGGTAGCCGAGGTCGAAGGTGACGAACGCCTTGTCGAGCGCCGCCGTCGCCCGCTGCACCAGCAATTGCAGGCGCCAAGCGTCCGCCGGATCGAACTCGGTCCCCTCGGGCAGGATGAACAGGCCGATCTCCGGGAAATCCGGGGCGCCCGCCGCCGCGAGGTTGCCCAGCCGCTTGTGGGTCTTGTCGCGGAAACGGACGGCGCCCTCGTGCTGGATCAACTCGAACCGGTCGAAGATGCCGCCGCGCACATAGCCCGACCCCTTGAAGGAGTAGCGCCCCTGCCCGGCGACCACGATGGCCTGCTGGCCGGGCTTCAGGCGTTGCAGCAGCGCCTCGTACTCCGCGTCGCCCAGCAGCGAGCGTCCGACGACCGGGATGGTGGCAAGGCCAGCGTAGAGGTCGATGAAGGTCTCGTCGGCGGTGCCGGGTTCGGCGCGCGCGATGGCCTCGGCCTTGCCGGTGCGCTCGAAGGCGGCGTTGACCTCGCCCACCGTCAGCGTCAGACGGCGCACCGAGCCGTCGCCGACCAGGGTCGCCCAATCCTCCGTGCCGGTCTTGGACGGGTCGATGCTCTTGACGACGGTGGGGGCGGCGGCCTCGGCGCCGCCCTTGCCCAGCGCCTGCATGACCTTCTTGCCGGAGCGGATGATCGAATCGCCGATGACCATGACGGTCACCGTGGCGCCCGACACGATGTCCACCGGCGGGCTTGAGACGTTTTGCCGGGCCAGCTCCAGCACGTTGCGCCCGATGTAACCGTCGATGAAGGCGGTGATGCGGGCGGGCGGGATGCCGATCAGGACGATGGGTTCATGGTGATCGACCAGCTTCGCCCCGGTCACCACGCCGTCCGGCGTCAGCCCGACCAGCACATGGATCGGACGCCCGGAATAGCCGGTGGTGTTGACGAAATCGGAGGTCAGGAAGGCATGGCCGACCAGCGCGCTTCCCTTGTAGACCGGCAGGACAGGCGCGTTCGCCGCGATGGGCCCGAAACGGTCGGCGCCGGGCATCAGGTCGGCTGGCTGCACCATGCCGATGAAGCGGTCGACGACCGCCGTGCCGCCACGCGCATCCGCCGCCAGCGCACCGCCAAGGTCCCAGCCGAGCGCGGCGCACAGCAGCAGCCCGGCCGCGCAGCCCGCGCGCGCCCTGTTCCAGAAACCGTCAACCAAATCCGTCAGCATGGATGCGCCGTTCAGCGTCGTTGTGGCAATGGCCGACGGGATCGAAACCACGGCGGTTCCACAGTAGGAACCTGTCGAACCGCGGCCTCCTTGATCTTGGTCAAGTCGCTCAAAAGTTTATTAGATTATCATTTTATGCAATCATACAGAGAAGTTCTCGAATCGAGGAGGTTGCACCGATGCCATTGCTGCACCACGAACCACCAGCCAGGATCGACGACCTCGACAGCCTGCTGGGCATCGCCATGGCCATGGAGGCCGAGGCGGTGCGCCGCTACGGACAGCTCGCGGCGCTGATGGAACGGCGGGGCGAGGCCGCGACCGCCGCCACCTTCCATGGCCTGAGGGCGGAGGAGGAAAAGCACACCGACGCCGTCGACCGCTGGGCGACGGCTCTCGGCCGCGCGGCGCCCGATGAGGTATCTTTTCTCTGGGTGCTGCCGCCGGACATCGCGCTCTCCTGGGACGATCTGCTCGACCGGACCCGGTTGACGCCCTATCAGGCGCTGTCGCTGGCGGTGGTGAACGAACAGCGCGCCTTCGCCTTCTACAGCCACATCGCGGCGGGAACCGGCAACGACACGGTGCGCGGCCACGCCGAGACCCTGGCGCGGGAGGAATTGCAGCACGCCGCCCTACTGCGGCGCGAGCGGCGCAAGGCCTTCCATCGCGACCATGGCGGCGCGGAGACACCCGTGCGGGTCGACAGCTCCGCCGCGTTGGACCGCATCGCCCAAACCCTGCTGAGCGCCGCCGCCACCGAACACGCCGCCCTGTCCCGCCAACTCGCGGCGTCTGGAAATGCGGCCGGCTCGGCGTTGCTGGGGCAGATCGCCTTGGAGGAGGAGTCCCTTGCGAACAGCGGGCAACCGACCATTCCGGCAACCACTCCCCCGGCAGCCGCCGGAGCGATGGAACCCTGGCCGGCGGCCATCGCCATCGCCGAGCGACTGGCCGAACGCTTCGCCGACATCGCTGCGACCGCAACCGACGAAGCGGTTCTCGGCCGCGCCCTCTCCCTTCAGGAAACCGCCATCCTCCACCTCACGCGGCTGACCACCCACCAAGCTTGAGGGACAGCCGCAGCGGCTGCAAGAGCAGCGTCGTTCTGCTGCACACGGCCGCCAGCGCGAGTCATTGCAAGGCCAACGGAATCAAATCCCCTCGCCCAGGCAGATGTCCTCCCGCTTGCGCTCGACACGGCAGGCGACCCCGGCGAAGTTGCAGACCGGCGGGATGAGATCCGCCACCCGCCGGCTGATCGCGTCGCCGCGATGCACGATGGCGTAATCGAGCGGGGCCAACGCGAGCGGAACCTCGACAATGCGCAGTTCGCCCGCCTCGACATAGGGCGCGAAATAGGCGCGCGGCAGATAGGTGACGCCGAGCCCGGCGCGCGCCAGCTCCGCCAGACCGATCAGGCTGTTGCAGGTCAGCACCCGGCCCCGGTCGATCCCCAGCCGGTCCAGCTCGCGCAGCAGGCGCAGATGCAGCATCGACCCCTCGGCGTGGGTGAGCACGGGAAGCTGCGCCAAGCGCTCCAGCGGCAACCGGTCCTCCCCGGCGGGGATCAGCTCGGGGCTGCACATCCAGGCGGATTCCAGCTTCGGCAAGGGGTGGGTGACGTAGCCGGCGTCGGACTCCAGGGACGGGCTGATCACCAGATCCAGGGCGTGGCGGGCAAGCTGGTGACGCAGGCCGGTCGCCATGTCGACGCGCGGCTCCAGCACCATGCGCGGGTAGACCCGGCGGATGGCCGCCACCAGATCGGCCAGCCAGGTCAGGGCCACCATCTCGGTGACACCGAAGCGGAAGCGGCCCGAGAAGGAGTCGTCGCCGGCCAGACGGTGCAGCACCCCCTGGCGCAGGTCCAGCATCGCCGAGAAGTCGTCGATCACCTCGCGGCCCTTCAAGGTCAGGGTGGCGGCGCTGCCGCGTTCGATCAGTTCGACCCCGAAATGGGTCTCCAGCTCGTGGATGCGCTTCGAGATGGTCGATTGCGTGGTGCCGAGCCGCGCGGCGGCGCCGTGGAAGCTGCCGAGTTCGTTCACCCAATAGACGGCTTCGATCTGTTTTAATGTCAGCATTGCACAGGAAGTCCTGTTTAATGAAAAAAAGCGATCAATCACACCCATGACGCGCAAAACCCGCGCCTCAAGGCCTTGCCGGCCCAATCTGGCAGAAAACAAGGCTGATGAAGAGGAGCGATTGCGCATCGTGAAAAAAAGTCAGTTTAACCTACGAGATTTATAGCCTTTAATAGCGATGAAATTTTTGCGTGGAGTGTGAAATGCGGAGGCTTTGGGTTCGGGCGGTTGGCCTTTCGATGGCCGCCCTGTCGATGGCCGGGCTGGCGACGCTGGCCGCCGGGACGGCGCAGGCGGCCTATCCCGACCGTCCGGTGCGGATCGTGGTGCCGTTCTCGGCCGGCGGCGGGCAGGACATCTTCATCCGCGTCATCGCCAACAAGGTCTCCGAACAGCTGGGCCAGCCGCTGGTCATCGACAACCGTCCGGGCGCGTCGGGCAACATCGGCGCCAGCACGGTCGCCGCCGCCGCGCCCGACGGCTACACGGTGCTGCTCGGCACGGCGGCGACGCACGGCATGAACCAGGCGCTGTTCAAGAAGCTCGACTTCGACGCGATCAAGAGCTTCGAGCCGGTGGCGCTGGTCGCCGTGGTGCCGCTGGTGCTGGTCACCCACCCCTCGGTGCCGGCCAAGACGACTCCCGAGCTGGTCGCCTACCTGAAGGCCAACCCCGGCACGTTCAACTACGGCTCGTCGGGCACCGGCGCGCCGCTGCATCTGGCCGGCGAGCTGTTCAAGAAGTCGGCGAGGGTGGACGTGGTCCACGTTCCTTACAAGGGCTCGGCCCCCGCCATCGCCGACCTGCTGGCCGGCCGCACCATCCTGCAATTCGACACCTTCGCCGCCACCAACCAGCACGTCGCGGCGGGCTCGCTGAACCGTCTGGCGGTGGCGGGGCCGTCCCGCTCGCACGGCGCGCCGGACGTGCCGACGCTGCTCGAACAGGGCATCCCCGGCGTGGACGCCTATTCCACCAGCGCCATCTTCCTCCCGGCCGGAACGCCGCCGGCCATCGTCGACCGCCTGAACGCGGTGTTCCGCGCCGCCGTCTCCGACCCGTCCTTGGCCGGCAAGCTGGCCGAGATCGGCTTCGACCCGGTCACCGATTCGACCCCCGCCAGCCTGAAGGCGCATGTCGAGGCCGAGATCGCCAAATGGGCGCGCATCGTCGCCGACTCCGGCATCCAGGCGGAGTGAGCGGAGCATGAGCGGCGCCCCTCCCCGCATCGGTTTCATCGGCTTCGGCGAAGTGGCCTCGCACGTGATGCCGGGCCTGCGCGCCGCCGGGCTGACCGACGTGACCGTCTGCGCCCGCCGCCAAGAGGCGCGCGACCGCGCCGCCGGGCTGGGCGCCACGGCCAGCGCCGATATCGCCGCGCTGGCGGACCGCGACGTGGTGTTCGCCTCCGTGCCGGGATTGGCCGCCGTGGACGCCGCCCGGAGCGCCGCCGGCCTGCCGTCGAGCGTCCTCTATGTGGACGTGAGTTCGCTGGACCCCGCCGGCAAGCGCGCGGCGGCCGAGCTGGCACCGGGCGTGTTCGTGGACGCCGCCATCCTCGGTTCGGCGGTCGAGCGCGGCCACCGGGTTCCGCTGGTCGCCTCGGGGCCGGGCGCCGCCCGCTTCGCCGAGCTCTTCACGCCCCACGGCATGGTCATTTCGGTGGTCGGCGAGCGGCCCGGCGAAGCGGCGGCGATCAAGCTGGTGCGCAGCGTCTTCGTGAAGGGGCTCGAAGCCCTCTACGTCGAGGCCTTCGTCGCCGCCCGCCGCCTCGGCGTGCTCGACACGGTGGAGGCCAGCGTCGCCGAGTTCCTCGACGCCCGCCCGGCGAAGGACACCGCCGCGATGCTGCTGCGCTCGCATCTCCTGCACGCCGCCCGCCGGGCCGAGGAATGCGCGCTGTCCGCCCGCATGGTGGAGGAGTCCGGCCTCGACCCGCTGCTGTCCGCCGCCACCGCTACGCTGATGGCCCGCACCGCCGCCCGCATTCCGCACCCCGACGTCGAGGGCCGCCCCACCGTGGCGCAATCCGTTGCCCTGCTCGACGAATCCCTAGGAGACCATCGGTGAAAATCGCCCGCGTCGAAACCTTCCTGTTCCATCCGGGCAGCGGCAAGAACCTGCTGTTCGTGCGCATCGAGACCGAAAGCGGCCTGCACGGCTGGGGCGAGGCCTATGTCTCGGTCAAGAAGGAGAAGGTGGTCGATCAGTATCTGAAGGCCATCGCCTCCTACCTGATCGGCCGCAGCGCCTTCAACATCCGCCATCTCGGCCAGATCCTGTTCGACGACTTCGCCATCCGCCGCAGCTCGGTCGATTTCCTCTGCGCCTGGAGCGCGGTCGAGATCGCCCTGTGGGATCTCGTCGGCAAGAAGGCCGGGCTGCCGCTGCACAACATCCTGGGCGGAGCGGTGCGCGAGAAGGTGCGCGTCTACGCCAACGGCTGGTGGTACGGCGTCGATTCCATCGAGAAGACGGTGGAGCGCGCCCTGGCGGTCAAGGCAATGGGCTACACCGCCCTGAAATGGGATCCCTTCCCCGGCCCTTGGCGCACCTTCGTCTCGTCGGCGGAGGAGGATTACGCGGTCGACAACGTCCGCGCCGTGCGCGAGGCGGTCGGGCCGGAGATGGACCTGCTGATCGACGCCCACCGCCGGGTGGCGCCGCACCACGCGATCCGCGTCGCCCGCCGGCTGGCCGAATTCGGCATCTACTGCTACGAGGAGCCCTGCCTCTCCGACAACATCGATCTGGTGGCCGAGGTCCGGCAGGCCATCGACGTGCCGGTGGTGACGGGCGAGACCCTCTACACCAAGGAGGATTTCGTGCCGGTGCTGGCCAAGCGCGCCGCCGACATCCTCAACCCGGACGTCTGCGCGGTCGGCGGCATCGGCGCGATGCTCGACATCGCCGCCATGGCCCAGCCGCACGCGGTCGCCATCAGCCCGCACAACTACAACAGCACCATCGTCGGTCTGGCGGCGACGCTGCACCTGTCGGCGGTGATCCCCAACTTCACCATCGCCGAGCTGTTCATCAACCTCCAGGAACCCTGCGACGCCATCACGCCCTCGCCCATCGTCATCGAGGAGGGCGGCTGGGCGGTGCTGCCGACCGCCCCCGGCCTCGGCGTCGAGATCGACCGCGAGGCGCTGCTCGCCCGCCCCTACCAGGACTTCCCGCACAAGGACATGCGCCAGTACTGGGAGGAATTCCCGCGCAAGAACTACGTGTGGGGCGTCGCCAACGTCACGCGCTGATCCTTCCCATTCCCTGATCCCCCTTTCCTGATTTCGGGACCCTTTCCCATGCCCCACGTCAACGACCACCGCCGCCCCTCCCCGGACCTCGTCCGCGCCTTCGCCACCGTGGCCGCCGCCACCGCCCACGAGGCGCAGGGCCGCACCGGCGCGCTCGCCTCCGGCGTCAAGCCGATCTATTCCGGCATGCGGCTGCTCGGCCCCGCCTTCACCTGCGAATGCCCGCCGGGCGACAACCTGACCCTGCACGCGGCGCTCAAGCTCGCCAAGCCGGGCGACGTGCTGGTCTGCGCGACCGGCGGCTTCACCGAACAGGGCCTGTTCGGCGACGTGATGGCGAGCTGCGCCAAGGGCAACGGCATCGCCGGGCTGCTGACCGACGGCGGCGTGCGCGACGGCGCCACCATCCGCGACATCGGCTTCCCGGTCTTCGCCCGCGCCCAGTCCATCATCGGCACGGTCAAGGAGAGCCTCGGCCCCATCGGCCGCCCGGTGGTGATCGCCGGGGTCACGGTGAACCCCGGCGACCTGATCATCGGCGACGACGACGGCGTCGTGGTGGTGCCGCTTGAGACGGCGAAAGCGGTGCTGGCCGCCAGCCGCGAGCGCGAGAAGAAGGAGGAGCGCTTCCGCGAGGCGCTGCTCAGCGGCAAGACCACCTGGGACATGCTGAACCTGGACGCCCTGCTGCAAAGCAAGGGCATCGAACTGACGCACTGACGCTTCTCTTGAATTGCGAATGAGCCCCTCTCCCTCGCGGGAGAAGGGCTTCAAGCGACAGCCCCACCCAGTCGGAACCGACACCATGTCCAAACTTCGCCGCGCGCTCCTCGTCGCCGGCCTGCTGGCGCCGCTGGCCGTGCTTGTGACCGGCACGCCGGGCGCGCAGGCCGCCGACGCCTACCCCTCACGGCCGGTCAAGCTGGTCGTCCCCTTCCCACCCGGCGGCTCCAACGACCTGCTGGCCCGCGAGATCGCCGACGCTCTCGCACAGCGCCTGAAGGCCCCCTTCGTCGTCGAGAACAAGGGCGGCGCCGGCGGCGCCATCGGCATCGAGGCGGTCGCCAAGTCCCCGGCCGACGGCTACACCATCCTGGTGGTGTCCAACAGCCTCGTCACCGCCCCGGCGCTCAACCGCCAGCTCCGCTTCGACGCCGTCAAGGACTTCACGCCGATCTCGCTGGTCGCCGAGCTGCCGACCGTGCTGGCGGTGACGCCCGACGTGCCGGGCGCGACGCTGGCCGAGGCGCTGGCCTACATCAAGGCCAACCCCGGCAAGCTGAACTACGCCTCGGCCGGCATCGGCGCGCCGCAGCACCTCTCCACCGAATACCTGAAATCGGCCACCGGTGCCGACATCGTCCACATTCCGCTGCAAGGCCAGGGTCAGATGCTGACCGAGATGCTGGGCGGCCGCGTGCAATTGATGATCGGCGTGTTCAGCACCGCCCAGCCCTATTTCGCCAAGGGCGCGCTGAAGGCGCTGGCCACCGGCGGCGCCAAGCGCACCCCCGCCGCCCCCGACCTGCCGACCATCGCCGAGGCCGGCGTGCCCGGCTACGGCGTGCAGTGGTGGCTGGGGGCGCTGGCCCCGGCCGGGACGCCGCCCGACATCGTCGCCCTGCTCAACCGCGAGATCCTGGCGCTCGGCCAGGACACCGCCTTCCGCGCCAAGCTGGCCGCCGCCGGCATCGACTGGGTCGGCTCTGGCCCGGCCGAGTTCAGCCAGACGCTGGTGAAGGATCTGGCGCTGTGGACGAAAGTGGTCGCTGACGCCGGCATCGAGGCCAAGTGATGGATCCGCAAGTTGAAGCCGAACTGGCCCCCTTCGCGGCCGACCTGCTAGGCCTGCTGCCGCCGGAGATGATCCGGCGCGTCGCCATCCCCCGCCCCTCCGCCGAGCTTATCGCCGGGTACAAGGCGCTGCCCGACCTGACCTCGGTGGTGGCGGACATTCTCGACGATCTCGGCTTCGACACCGCGATCCCCGGCGGGCGGCTGTCCCCGCTCGCCCCGGAGCAGCGGATCGTCGGCCCGGCCGTCACCGTGCGGCAGGCCCGCGTGCGCCGTCCGGCCGGCTATGGCGTCGCCCACCGCCTGGTCCCGCGCCTGGGCGGGCTCGATCAGGTGACGCTGAGCCGTCCCGGCGATGTGCTGGTGATCGACGCCGGGGGCGCCGACGACGCGTCGAGCTTCGGCGGGCTGATGGCGACGGCGGTGCACAGCCGCGGGCTGGCCGGGGTGGTGGTCGACGGCTGCGTGCGCGACGCCGAATCCATGCGGCGCATGGGGCTGGCGGTGTGGTCGCGCGGCCTGACCCCGCGCACCGGCAAGCACCGGTTGGAGATCGTCGAGTTCAACGGCGTGATCGACATCGGCGGCACCCAGGTGCAGGCCGGCGACCTGCTGCTCGGCGACCGCGACGGGCTGATCGCCGTGCCGGCCGATCTTGTGGACGAGGTGTTGCGGCGCGCCCAGGCGGCAACGGCCGGCGAGACGGCGCTGATCGCCAGCGTCCAGCGCGGCGACGCCCCGCGCGACAGCATGTCCGTGCTGCCACCCGAGAAATGGTGAGGGAAAAGTCCATGAGCATCCGAAACACAAGCGACTTCGTGTCCGGTCTGGCGCTGGTCGCCGTCGGCGGCGGCGCGCTCTTCGCCGCCCGCGACTACGCCATGGGAACCGCCTTCCGCATGGGGCCGGGCTATTTCCCGGCGCTGCTGGGCGGGCTGCTGGCCCTGCTGGGCATCGCCATCAGCCTGCGCGCGCTGTGGATCGACGAGGGCAACCGGATGGGCGGAGTCGCGTGGCGGCCGCTGGTGCTGGTGCTGGGCGGGGTGCTGTCCTTCTCGGTGGCGCTGGGCGTGCTGGGGCTGGCGCTGGCCAGCCTGCTGGCGCTGACCGTCTCGGCGCTGGCGACGCACGACGTCCGCCATTGGGAGGTGCCGGTGCTGTCGCTGGGGCTCAGCGGCTTCTCGCTGGTCGTCTTCGTCTACGGGCTCGGCCTGCCCATCAAGATCTGGCCGGTCTGAGCTTAAGGAGCGCGGATGATGCTGAACGACCTGATCCTGGGCTTCTCGGTGGCGGCGACGCCGATCAATCTCTTCTACTGCCTGATGGGGTCGCTGTTCGGCACGCTGGTCGGCGTGCTGCCGGGGGTGGGGCCGGTGGTCACCATCGCCGTGCTGCTGCCCGCCACCTTCGCGCTGGAGCCGACCAGCGCGCTGATCATGCTGGCCGGCATCTACTACGGCGCCCAGTACGGCGGCTCGACCACCTCGATCCTGCTGAACCTGCCGGGCGAGACCTCGTCGGTGGTGACCTGCCTGGACGGCCACGCCATGGCCCGCCAGGGGCGCGCCGGGCCGGCGCTGGCGGTGTCGGCGCTGGGCTCCTTCTTCGCCGGCTGCGCCGCGACGCTGCTGATCGCGCTGTTCTCGCCGCTGCTGGGCGCCATCGCCGTCCGCTTCGGCCCGGCCGACTACTTCTCGCTGATGGTCGTCGGGCTGGTCGGGGCGGTGGTGCTGGCGCAGGGCTCGCTGCTGAAGGCGGTGTCGATGATCGTGCTGGGCCTGCTGCTCGGGCTGGTAGGGACCGACGTCAACTCGGCGGTGTCGCGCTTCGACTTCGGGCTGCCGGAGCTGGCGGACGGCATCAACTTCGTCGTGCTGGCGATGGGGCTGTTCGGGATCGGCGAGATCATCGTCACGCTGGAGCGCCGCAAGGACGAGGAGGGGACCGTCATCCCCCACGGCCGGGTCTGGCCCAGCCGGGACGACGTCCGCCAGTCCTGGAAGCCGGTGCTGCGCGGCACCGCGCTGGGCTCGCTGCTGGGGCTGCTGCCGGGCGGGGGCACCGCGCTCGCCTCCTTCGCCGCCTACGCGCTGGAGAAGAAGCTGTCGCGCTCGCCCGAGCGCTTCGGCAAGGGCGCCATCGAGGGCGTCGCCGCCCCGGAATCGGCCAACAACGCGGCGGCCCAGACCTCGTTCATCCCGCTGCTGACGCTGGGGCTGCCGTCCAACGCGGTGATGGCGCTGATGGTCGGCGCGATGATGATCCACGGCATCACGCCGGGTCCGCAGATCATGACCTCGCGGCCCGACCTGTTCTGGGGCATGATCGCCAGCATGTGGATCGGCAACCTGATGCTGGTGCTGCTCAACATGCCGATGATCGGGCTGTGGGTTCGGCTGCTGCGCATCCCCTACCGCCTGCTCTACCCGGCCATCCTGCTGTTCGCCTGCATCGGCATCTACAGCGTCAGCAACAGCGCCTTCGACGTCGGCCTCGCCGCCGCCTTCGGCCTGCTCGGCTACGTCCTGGTCAAGGCCGCCTTCGAGCCGGCGCCGCTGCTGCTGGGCTTCATCCTGGGACCGCTGATGGAGGAGAACCTGCGCCGGGCCATGACCATGTCGCGCGGCGACGCCGGCGTCTTCCTGCGCGAGCCGGTGAGCCTGGTCCTGCTGCTGCTGGCCGCCGCCCTCCTGGCCCTCACGCTGCTGCCGGCCGTCAAGCGCGGCCGCCAGGAGGTCTTCGTCGAGTGAGCCGCAACAGGGAAACGGTCCGGTTCGTCTGGCAAGCCGTCCGCCGTCCCCCCATGTCCCTCCCCACAAGGAACGAACAGGAGACGAGGGTTATGGAGCAGCGACAGCTTGGCCGGACAAACCTGATGGTGGCTCCGCTCTGTTTCGGGGGCAACGTGTTCGGATGGACCGCCGACGAGGCGACATCCCATCGCCTGCTCGACAGCTTCATGGACGCCGGGTTCAACTTCATCGACACCGCCGACGTCTATTCCGCCTGGGCGCCCGGCAACAGCGGCGGCGAATCCGAGACCATCATCGGCAATTGGATGGCAAGCCGAGGCAACCGGGACAAGGTGGTGCTCGCGACCAAGGTCGGGTCGGAGATGGGGCCCGGCAAGAAGGGACTGTCCCCCGCCTATATCCGTTCCGCCGTCGAGGCGTCGCTGCGCCGTCTGCGAACCGACCGCATCGACCTTTACCAATCCCACTGGGACGACCCCGACACGCCGTTCGAAGACACGCTGGGCATCTACAAGGATTTGATCGATCAGGGAAAAATCCAGGCCATCGGCGCCTCCAACCTCACTGCGGCGCGGCTGCGCGAGGCGTTGCGGACCAGCGAGCGAAGCGGGCTGCCGCGTTATGAAACTCTGCAACCCGAATACAATCTCTACGACCGCAAGGGTTACGAGGCGGAACTGGAAGGAGTGTGCCGGGAAAAGGAGTTGGGCGTCATCAGCTACTATTCGCTGGCCAGTGGTTTCCTGACCGGCAAATACCGCTCCGCCGGGGACGCCGGCAAGAGCGCGCGCGGCGGGAGCGCCGTTTCCAAATACCTGAACGAGCGGGGCCTTGCGATTCTGGACGCGCTGGACGAGGTGGCCGGACAGCACGAGGCGACGCCGGCGCAGGTGGCGCTCGCCTGGCTCATGGCCCGGCCCGGCCTGACCGCTCCGATCGCCAGCGCTTCGCGGGTCGAACAACTGGGTGATCTGTTCGCGGCGGCCCATTTGCGGCTCGATCCCGCGTCGATCGAGCGTTTGAACGCGGCAAGCGCCACCGAATCCGGGAACGGGTAAAAAGGAGCGCGCCGGCTGATCATCCAAGCCGAGGCGCTCACCACCCAAGGCCCCGCCCGCTGTCCGGTCGGTTCGGCCTCGCGCGGGCCGGGCCGCCGGACACTTCCGAGCCGGCGTTGAACCTGCTCTTCCTGTTTCACGAGCGGCCGTGGTCACGGTGCCGTTGGGGCACCCGCTGCTGTTCGCTCGCCGCCTGGGTGGGACAAACACACGCGCGACGATTCACGAAACCCTGGTCGCCGCAGCAAAGGCTCGCCTCCTACGCCACACAGGCAAGACGACTCCGGAGGCAAGGGAGCACAGCCGATTGCACAACTCGCGCGGCGGCAACGACGATCCCTTCCCCATCCGGACAGTGACCTCCGTGCAACACGCCGGCTGCGGCGCGCTCGGCCAAGTCATTCGTAGACAGACATTTCTTGCAGGCCCCGCCGCACCTCTCATATAATAATAATCATTCGCATTTTTGCCGATCCGCACCGATGTTCGCCTCGCTGGAGGACACGGTGCCGGCCGCTGAAGTTGCGTTGCAGAGACCGCCGTTTGGTAGAGGATCCGGCATTATGAATCGAGTCCACGGTAAGGCCGCTTCGCGCCGAACCGCCCACCGCCGCAGCGACATGCGTGTTGCGTCCGACGCCTCCGTTTCCGGCCTGCGCCCGGTCGCGGTGGCGGTTCATCTGGCCGGCGCCATGCTGGCGGGCGGCCTTTTGTTCGCGCCGGCCGCCCAGGCCCAGTCGGCGGTTGCGACTGGGACAGTCAACGCCAATGTGCCGGCAGGCCCTCTGGCCGATTCGCTGAATCGCTTCGCCACGCAGGCGGGGGTCGCCATCGCGGTGGACGCGGAGCAGGTCCGAGGCAAGACCGCGCCGGGGCTGAACGGTGCGACGACGGTGGAGGACGGTTTCCGCCGGCTGCTGGCGGGAAGCGGCTACCAGATCGGACGCACGGCCTCGGGCTACACGCTGGTCGCGCAAGGCGCCGCGCCGGCCGCAGCGGCCGGTGGAACGGTGTTGCCGGCCCTGCAGGTCACGGCCAACTCCGCGCCGCTTCCGGGCGAACTCCAGCGTCCCTACGCCGGCGGTCAGGTGGCGCGGGGCGGCTCCCTGGGGCTGCTCGGCTCCCGGAACGTCATGGACACGCCGTTCAGCACGGTCAACTACACCTCCCAGTTGATCGAGGACCAGCAGGCGCGCACGGCGGCCGACACGTTGATCAACGATTCGTCGGTGCGCACCACCACCGGCAGCAACGGTTTCGACGACACCTTCCAAATCCGCGGCTTCGCCGTTTCCGCCACCGACGTCGGCTTCAACGGCATGTACGGTCTGGTGTCGCAGAACCGCGTGCCGGCACAGATCATCGAACGCATCGAACTGCTCAAGGGACCCGGCGCGCTCGCCAACGGCATCAACCCCAGCGGCAGCATCGGCGGCGGCATCAACATCCTCAGCAAGCGCGCCGGCGACGAGCCCCTCACCCGCGTGACCACCACCTACCAGAGCGACGCCAACTTCGGTCTCAGCGTGGACACGGGACGCCGCTTCGGAGAGAACAAGGAGTGGGGCGTCCGCTTCAACGGCCTGCTGCGCGGCGGCGAGGGCTCGATCGACGGCGGCGACGTGCGCACCGGCCTCGGGTCGCTGGGGGTGGACTACCGGGGTGAGCGCGTGCGCTGGTCGCTCGACGCCATCGTGCAGCGCGACAGCACGGATAATTTCCGTCCGCAGATCAGCCTCCTGCCCACCACGACCGCCATCCCGTCACCGCCGGACGCGCGGAGCAACTGGTATCCGGGCACGACGCTGGTCCAGAAGGACACGACGGTCGCCTCGAACATCGAGTTCGACGTGACCGACTGGCTGACCGTCTACGCGGGCCTCGGCTATCGTGACGGCTCCAACGATCAGGTCTTCCCGTCCTCCACCACGGCCGTCAACGCGCTCGGCAATTTCGTGGTCCGCAACGCCTACTACGACTCCTACACCGAGACGACCAGCGGCATGGCCGGAACGCGCTTGCGCTTCGACACGGGGCCCGTCCACCACTCGGTCAACGTCGCCTTCACCGGTTTCCAGCAGGAAGGCGGCAACGCCTACATCCAATCGGCCGGCAGCGCCGCGAGCAACATCTACCGGCCCTCGCGGCTTCCCGTCATCACCGCCGCGCGCACGGACCCGAGGAAGGCGTCCGAAACGACGCTGACCAGCGTCGCGGTGGCCGACACGATGTCCTTCCTGGACGATCGCATCCTGTTGACGCTGGGCGTGCGCGACCAGAACGTGACCGTGAAGAGCTACAACACGGCCACCGGCGCGCTGACCAGCAAATACGACGCCAGCGCGACGACGCCGCTGGCCGGCTTGGTGGTCAAGCCGCTGGACTACGTCTCGCTCTACGCGAACTACGCCGAGGGGCTGACGCGCGGCACCATCGTCGGCGCCGGCTACGCCAACACCGGCGCGGTGCTCGCCCCGTACAAGTCCAAGCAGTACGAGGCCGGCGTCAAGGTCGATTGGGGCACCCTCACGACCACGGCGGCGGTCTTCCAGGTGTCCAAGCCGAACTCGGTCCGCACGGCCTCCAACGATCTGGCCTATGACGGCGAGCAGCGCAACCGCGGCCTGGAACTCTCCGCCTATGGCGAGATCCTGCCCGGCCTGCGCGCCATGGCCAGCGCGACCTTCCTGAAGCCGGAGCTGACCCGCACGGCCGTCGCGGCCGAACAGGGCAACGACGCGGCCGGCGTGCCGGACAAGACCTTCTCCGGCGGCCTCGACTGGACCACGCCGTGGGTGCCCGAACTGTCGCTCAACGGGCGGGTGATCCACACCTCGGGGTCCTACCTGACCGCCGCCAACACCTTGCGCTTCGACAGTTGGACCCGCGTCGACATCGGCGCCCGCTACAACACCGAGGTGGGTGGCAAGCCGGTCGCGCTGCGCGCCAACGTCGATAACCTGTTCGATAAGAACTACTGGCTCACGACCGGCACCTACGTGACCGTCGGCGCGCCGCGCACCGTGGTGCTGTCCGCCTCCGTCGATTTCTGACGCCCCACATTTTCCGGTTGGATTTGCCATGACCAAACTTTCCATCGCCCTCGCCGCCGCGCTGAGCTTCGCCCTGCCGGCGCAGGCCCACCAGATCTGGATCGAGCAGCCCGACGGCGGAAACGCGACGGTCCGCTTCGGGGAGTTCGGCGAGAACCTCCGCGAAGCCTCGCCCGGCCTGCTCGACAAGTTCGTCAAGCCGGCCGGCACGCTGGTCTCCGCCAAGGGCGAGCAGAAGGCCGACGCCGCCAAGGCCGCCGACGGCTTCACCCTGCCCTTCAAGGCGGCCGGCGGCGAGAGCATCGTCGCCGAGGACGCGCAATATCCGCTCTACACCTGGAAGCAGGGCGACAAGGACACCACCAACTGGTTCCACCCCGCCGCGCGCCTGATCACCGGCTTCGCCGAGCAGCCGCCCAAGCTGGCGCTGGATCTGGTGCCCGCCGGCAAGCCGGGGCAATTCAAGCTGTTCTTCAAGGGCCAGCCCAAGGCCAAGACCAAGGTGGCGCTGGTCACCCAGTCGGGCTGGGCCAAGGAAGGCCACACCGACGAGCAGGGGCTCGTCGAGTTCGACATGCCTTGGAAGGGCACCTACGTGGCCGAGGTCAGCCTCAACGAACGCACCCCCGGCGAGCGTCCGGGCGCGAACGGTGCGGAGAAGTACGACGGCGTGAGCTACGTCACCACGGTGACCTACGTCCACGCCGACGGCTTGGCGCCGGTCCCCGCTGGGCCGGCGGCAGCGCCCGGCAAATGATCTCCGTGGCCGGTAGGGTCCGCAACGTCGGGCCGCTTCTCTCGCGCATCGCCGCCGCCCTGTTCGGCGGTTATGCGCTGGCCGCGCTCGCCAGCGTGGCGGTGCTGGCGTTGCCCATGAGCAAGCCGCAGGCCGTGCTCACGGGCATGCTGGCAAGCTTCGCGATCTACGCCGGGGCGGTGATCTGGGTCTTCGCGGTGCGCAGCGCGCTCCGCGCCTGGACCGGCCTTCTTGTCGTGGCCGCGCCGCTGCTGCTGGCGGCGTGGTCGGTCTGGTAACGAGGAGCGCCGCTGTGAAAACGGTCCAAGAGCCGCGCCCCGCCGGCCAAGGCATCCGCCAGAGCATGTCCGACCTGCACACCTGGGTCGGACTTCTGCTCGGCTGGGTTCTCTACGCCATGTTCCTCACCGGGACCGTGGCCTATTTCAAGGACGAGCTGTCCCAATGGATGCGCCCCGAGCTGGCGCACCAAACCGAATTGCCCGATCAAGCGGTGGTGGCCCAGCGCATCGCCGACGAGCTCGGCACCGTCGCGCCCGGCAGCCCGCAATGGAGCATGCGCCTGCCGGACGGGCGCAACAACAGCGTCTACGCCTTCTGGCGCACCGCCACGGGCACACCGGGCCAGCGCGGCTTCGGCGAGGCCAACTTCGACCCCGCCACCGGGCAGAAGGTGACCGCGCGCGACACGCTGGGCGGCGACTTCTTCTACCGCTTCCACTTCCAGTTCCACTACATGCCGGTGATCTGGGGGCGGTGGATCGCGGGCGTCGCGGCCATGTTCATGCTCGTGGCCATCGTCAGCGGCGTCATCACGCACAAGAAGATCTTCGTCGACTTCTTCACCTTCCGCTGGGGCAAGGGACAGCGCTCGTGGCTCGACGCGCACAACGCGGTGTCGGTGTTCGGGCTGCCCTTCCACTTCATGATCACCTACACCGGTCTGGTCACGTTGATGGCGCTGTACATGCCGTGGGGCGAGCAGGCGGCGTTCAAGACGCCGGCCGAGCGCCAGCAGCTCAACGCCGAACTCAGCGCCTTCATCCAGCCGGGCAAGCCCAGCGGGCAGGCGGCACCGCTGGCTTCGGTCGAGGCGATGGTGCGGCAGGCCCAGGAACGCTGGGGCCGCGACAACGTCGGCCGCGTCACCGCCACCCATCCCGGCGACGCGGCGGCGCGGGTGGCCGTGGCGCGCGGAGAGGCCGGCCGCGTCTCCATGAGCCCACAATACCTGGAATTCGAAGGCACCACCGGCCGGCTGTTGGCGGTCCACGAGGGCGTCGGGGCGGCGGCCGAGACTCGCGGCGTGCTCTACGCGCTGCATCTGGGGCGCTTCAGCGACAGCGTGACGCGCTGGCTGTACTTCCTGGTCAGCCTCGCGGGCACGGCCATGGTGGGCACCGGGCTCGTGATGTGGATCGTGAAGCGGCGGCAGAAGCTGCCCGATCCGGAACGGCCCCATGTCGGCTTCCACATCGTGGAGCGGCTGAACATCGTGACCATCGCCGGCCTGTCGGTCGCCATGACCGGGTTCCTGTGGGCCAACCGCCTGCTGCCTCAGGATCTCGTGGCGCGCGCCAACTGGGAGATCCACGTTTTCTTCATCGTCTGGCTGTTGACGCTGGCGCACGCCGTGCTGCGTCCGGCCAAGAAAGCCTGGGTCGAGCAGCTGTGGGCGGCGACCGCGCTGCTGGCGCTGCTGCCCATCCTCAACGCGGTCACCACGCAACGGCCGCTGTGGCACAGCCTGGTCGAAGGCGACTGGGTGTTCGCCGGCACGGATCTCATGTGCTGGGTGCTGGCCGGGCTCCACGCGGCGTTGGCGATACGCACGGCCAGGCACCGGCCCAAGCTTCGATCCACGCGCAAGCCGAGCCGGGAGCCCGTGACCACCAGCGCCACGCTGCGCAAAGGAGAAGCATGAGTCACCCACTGTCTTTCATGCTGTGCTTGGCGGGCTTCACCGCGCTGGCTTTCGCGATGGATCGCCAGCAGCACGACCTCATCGGACGGTCGCTGCCGGCGTCCGTCACACGCGCCCTGCGCATCGCCGGGGCCTGCGCTCTGCTGCTGGCGCTGGGCGTTCTCGTTGCTTGGCAGGGTTGGGGGCTTGGCCTCGTGATGTTCAGCGGCCACACCAGCTTGACCGCCGGCATCGTGCACGTCACGCTCATCGGATCGGCAAGGGTGTATGCACGCGCATCGAAGCACTGATCAGATGAAACGGTTCGCGGCTGGCCTCCCTTCGCCACAGCCATCACGTCGGCTTCGAGCGGTTGTCGCGGATGCTCCAGGAACTGTTCGGGCTGACCACTCCGAAGGCGCCAACGGCTTCCGATGAACCTGGAGGCCGGGCGTGCATGCCGGCTATCGATCCGTCAGCGGGACCGCTCGCTTGCAAGGCCAGTCCGCCTGGAACGCCATCCAAGACCTCGTCGATGGCACCTTCGCCCTCGCCTGAACACCAGCGTTGCCAGCCACGTGAGCGATTACGGAGGAACAGCCCCATCGCAAAAAATATTTCCATCGAAAAGACATCAGATGAAATGTCTTAGCACCTTCATTTTGATGAAATCAGAAATGTTTCGATGTAATATCGATTCATATATTTATATTTTCCTTATTGATAAAATATTTAATGTAATACGCTCTGAAAGTCCTTATATATTATTTAAGTTCAGGAGATAAAACATGAAGAATTCAGATAGCACGTCCTATATATACCGATACAGCGTTGCCGAGGGAAACGTAAGCGAACTTAGCGGACAACTCCTGATCCTCAATCAGGATATCGGGCATTTTCGCAGCCGCGGCACGTCGCCGGCGATGATGGCATCCATGATCGCGCGCATCGGCGAGATCGAAACGGCGATTGCGCGTGCGACAATCCTACAGGATCAAAAGCGTCTCCAGAGCAAGCCCGCTGTCGCGTCCAACGCGGCTCCGGTTTCGGACCGCGGCCGGGCCGGGCAGGATTTCTTGGCAAGCCCGGCCGGACGACACGGGTCCTGACACCGGAAAGGACGGTTACGCTGCCGCTTCGAACAGGAACTCGCGGGCCGGATGAATGACCGGATCCTCATCTGGACGTTGGCTCATAGCCAACGAGGTGGCGCAACTCATTTCGACAGCCTCGTGAGCCGTTGCATGTCGTCGTCCTGCGCCGCCATCTCGTAACCTTCCCCTTCGAGAAAGTCCCTGTTCGCCGGCCGAAACGGAACCACCGTCCGCCCTGTTGAGCCTATGGACCGAGACGGGCTGGACACCCGCAGAGGCGGGAGGTCGCCACGTCTCACGTTCCGGAGGAACTTTCATGAGAGCGTTGGTTTGGCACGGCACTGCCGACATCCGTTGCGACACGGTTCCCGACCCCGGCCTTGAACATCCGCGCGACGCCATCGTCAAGGTGACGTCCTGCGCCATCTGCGGCTCCGACCTGCATCTCTACGACCACTTCATGCCCGGCATGGAGAAGGGCGACATCATGGGCCATGAGTTCATGGGCGAGGTCGTCGAGGTCGGCAGCGAAGCCAAGAGCGCGCTGAAGGTCGGCGAGCGGGTCGTCGTCCCCTTCACCATCTGGTGCGGCGACTGCGACCAGTGCAAACGCGGCAACTATTCGGTCTGCGAGCGCTCCAACCGCAACAAGGCGACAGCCGACAAGCTGTTCGGCCACACCACCGCCGGCCTGTTCGGCTACACCCACCTGACCGGCGGCTACGCCGGCGGCCAAGCCGAATATGTCCGGGTGCCCTTCGCCGACCGCACCCACGTGAAGATCCCTTCGGGGCTGAGCGACGAGCAGGTGCTGTTCCTGGGCGACATCTTCCCGACCGGCTGGCAGGCGGCGGCGCAGTGCGACATCCAGCCCACCGACACGGTGGCAGTGTGGGGCTGCGGCCCGGTCGGCCAGATGACCATCCGCAGCGCGCTTCTTCTGGGCGCCAAGCAGGTCATCGCCATCGACCGTGTGCCCGAACGCCTGTCGATGGCCAAGGCCGGCGGCGCCGTCACCATCAATTTCGCGGAGGAGAGCGTCGTCGAGCGGTTGAACGAGCTGACCGACGGCAAGGGACCCGAGAAATGCATCGACGCGGTCGGCATGGAGGCGCACGCCACCGCCACGCTGGATTCGTTGTACGACCGGGCCAAGCAGGCGCTGATGTTGGAGAGCGACCGGGCGCATGTGCTGCGCGAGATGATCTACGTCTGCCGCCCAGCCGGCACGCTGTCGGTCCCCGGCGTCTACGGCGGGCTAATCGACAAGTTCCCGTTCGGCATGTCGATGAACAAGGGTCTGACGTGGCGGATGGGCCAGACCAACGTCAACCGTTGGACCGACGATCTGCTGAACCGCATCCAGGAAGGGCAGATCGACCCGTCCTTCGTCATCACCCACACCGTGGGCCTCGATCAGGGACCGGAGATGTACAAGACATTCCGCGACAAACAGGACGGCTGCATCAAGGTCGTGCTCAAGCCTTAAGGGGACAAGTCATGGCCTATTATCGCAGAGGATCCTCCGCTGACGCGATGGCGCGTGGCATGGGCTGGTTCAGCCTCGGGTTCGGAGCGGCCGAACTGGTGGCCGGTCGCGGCATCGCCCGTTGGCTGGGGATGGAGCAACACACTGGCCTGATCCGTGCCTATGGGGTGCGGGAGATCACCGCCGGCGTTGGGCTGCTGGCGATGGGCGATCCCAAGCCGTGGATGTGGGCGCGCGTCGCCGGTGACGTGCTCGACATCGCCACCTTGGCGACCGGGCTCAACGACGACAATCCGCGACGACGCAATGTCGAGCTTGCGCTCGGTGCGGTGGCGGTGGCGACGGCGCTCGACGTGCTCGGCAGCGGGATGCTGCATCGGGAGGAAGAGGAAGCCCTGACACCGCCGCACGACTACAGCGACCGCAGCGGCCTGCCCCGCGCGCCGGACGCCATGCGCGGCAGCGCCAAGGACGCGCCGATCCCGGACGAACTGCGGACCCCGAAAATCCTCCAGTTCCATCCGATTGGAATGGGGTGAACCAATCCGCCGATGCAGACGGTGCCGGTTGAAGCCTACAGCTTTTGCCGGCAGTTCGGCAGCGCCATCATGACGAAAATCTTTGATAATTGGACTACGTTTTGAAAAAACGAAAAATATCCAAGCTTATAAAGCGATAAACCGATCATATTATTTATTATATGAAATCATATCTTCAATTCAATTGGGAAATTCTCAAAAATTCTTGGGAATTCTATATTTTTTCCTGAATCCATTCGGAATTTCGATATTTTGTTTCTTTTTAATTTAGGAGAATCCGTCTCTAATCATCGATGTCCTTGACAGCAATTCCAGCAAGGCGCTTACGCTGTTTACACAGAACACCGCTTACGTTGGTCATCGTACTGTATGGCGATCTGGCGACGATGCTCAGCTTCGCGGCGCATACGAAAAAGCCCGATCTCAGTAGGGAGACCGGGCTTTCCTGCGATCCGGCATTGCCTGAGCGTGCCACCTGCCGCTGTTTCAACGCGCCCGACCCGGCCAAGCCCCATTCAACGACACCGCCATGTCAATCGGCTGCCGTCGTAGGGCAGCACCACCGGCACCGTCAACTTGTTGGCCCTTCCGTTGCCTGGGCTGGCGGATCGGGCATCGCTGAATAAGGGTCCGTTGGTGCGGGCCTCCACCCACAGAACAGGGTCAAATCAATGGCCCCTGTGTCCGGACGATCATCGACGACGAAAGCGCAGCGAAGCGACCATCGCCCGCACCGGCTCGTCCCAACGACCGGGGGACGTCTGCCGGTGAAGCGTGACAGCCGGGTACCAGGGGGTATCGCCACGCTTCAGCAGCCAGCGCCAGTCGGGGGCGAAGGGCAACAGGATCGATGTCGGCACGCCCATCGCCCCGGCCAGATGCGCGACGGCCGTGTCAACGCTGACCAGCCGGTCGAGGCTCTGGAGGATGGCCATGGTGTCGTCGAAATCGCCGATCCCAGCCCCCAGGTTGACCAGGGGGGCCTTGCCGAAATAACGGCCGATCTCGGCCTGCGTCGGCCCGACCTGAAGCGAGACCAGGGCCACCTTGTCCAGATCGAACAGAGGCTTCAGCTGTTGCAGGCGCATGGAGCGGTTCTGGTCGTTGCCATGGCTGGGGCGTCCGGCCCAGACCAGCCCGATCCGTTGCATCCCCTTGGGCAGCAGCCCGTCCAGGCGCTCCTTCCACCAAGCGGCCCGCTCCGGATCAGCATGGAGATAGGGGATTTCGGCGGGGATGGTCGCCAGCGTGGTGCCGAACAGCCGGGGCAATCCCGACAGCGGGCACCAGCGGTCGAAATCCGGCAAACTCTCCCAATCCTGATGGCACCGGCGACCGCCCGACACCTGCCGAAGGATCGGCAGGGTTTCCGGGCTGCCGGCGATCACGAAGTCGGGGCAGAGACGTTCCGCCAGCGGGATGTAGCGGGCGAATTGGACGACGTCGCCGAAGCCTTGGTCGGCGATCAGAAGCAGCCGCTCCGACGGCATCGGCCGGCCGTCCCACGGTGGGCGCGGCACCGGCCGCCCGGACTCCAGCAACGAGGGCGGTACCGGCGGCGGCACGCCGGGCAGGCGGAAGCGCCACTCGTACTCCTGCCAGCCCTCCGGGAAGCACCCGGACAGCAACAGCCCTTCCGCCAGTTCGAAATGCGGCCCCGGCACCTCCGGGGCCAGCCGGACGGCGCGCCGTTCCCACAGGATCGCCCGGTCGATCTCCAGCCGGTCGTAATAAACGATTCCGAGGTTGTAGAGGATGTCGAACCGATCCGGTTCGAGGGCGGCGGCCAGACGACCATGCGCCAGAGCCTCCTCCAGCCGGCCCCGGCGCCGCAACGCCTCGCACAGGTCATTGTGAGCGGCGGCGTGCCCGGGAGCCACATGGACCGTCCAGCCGAAGCGCCGCAGCGCCTGGTCGGACCGCCCGGACAGATGGGAAGCGACTCCCGCCAAGCCGAGCGCGCGGGGATCGGCCGGGGCGAGCGCGATGGCGCGTGACAGCCGGAGATCCGCCGCCTCCGGGTTGCCGTCACGCAGCAGCCGCTCCGCATCGTCCAGCAGTTTCGGACCGTCCGCTGGAGCCAAGGAAGCGAACAGGGCGGATGGGAGGGTGGGGTTGCCCATGGGGTCGTGTCCCGGCGGTCAGACGCTGTATCCGAGGCTGTCGATCACCGGTTCCAGGATCGGGATGACCGGTTCCAGATGGCGCATGTAGTTGCGGTGACGGTAGAGGGAGCGGCTGTAGAGGGCCTCGGTAACCTGCGCGTAGCTCGCCGTGCGGGCGTACCGCCGGTTCTTGTCGAAGCGCAGGCAGCGCCGGTCGAAGCGCAGACCGACGAAATCCAGCAGACGGCGGACGTTCGGTTCGAACTCCTGGACCAGATCCTCGTAACGCAGCGGCAGGTAGCGCAGCGGCATTTCCCGGCGGTAATGCCCGACCAATTCGAACACGCGCGCGCAATGGCGGGCCGCCGTTTCCAGATCGGCGGCGCACTGGAAGCCGTGGGTCAGGTTGTGCGACATCATCGACAGGACCACGTCCAGCGGATGGCGCAGGACATGCACCACCGGCGCCGCCGGAAGCATCAGGGCGATCAGCCCGAGATGAAGCTCGTTGAATGGCATCTTGTCGGTGAAGAGCCGGTTGCCGGGGCGGAACGGCACCAGCTTGCGGGCGCGGCGGAGATACTCGTCGCGCAGCCGGTCCAGCCCGTCGCGCTGGTCGCCCATCCACAGCTCCGACAGCGCCTCGGGATAGGCCAGCGGGCTGTCGAGCAGCCGTGGCAGCCTGTGGACCAGCTGGGCCAGCGCCGGCAGTTCGTCGCCCCCGGCGACCGCCGGGTGGGCCGAGAGAATCTGTTCGACCAGCGTCGTGCCCGACCGGGGGGCGCCGGTGACGAAGATCGGCTGGGCTCCGGCCGCCGGGCTCTCCGGCCGCGGCAGCAGCCGCAGGCGGGGGGCGATGAAAAAGCCGCCCAGGCGCGCGATCAGGTCCGACGCCTCCGGCTCGGCGTAGCCCTGCCCCTGCTGCCGGATCAGCGCCTTGGCGGCGACCATGGCGGCGAAGGCCTCGTCGTGGCGGCCCAGCCGGTCGAGCAGGCGCCCCTTTTCGAGAAGCCCGGCGGGATCGAGACCGACCGCCGCCTCCAGCACGGCCAAGGCGGCCTCGGGCGCCCCCTGCCGCCCGAGCAGCGCCGCCTCGAAGCCGCCGATGGGGTGGCCGGGGTCGATCCGCCTGGCGCGGGCGAGGAGGCGGGACGCGGTGTCCAGACCGCGTCCCGCCTCCTCGGTCTGCGCCCAGCCCAGCCATGTCAGGAAGATGGCGGGGTCGAGCGCGGCGGCCTGGCGGTAGAGCGCCCGCGCCTCGTCGATGCGGCCCTGCAGTTTCAGGTTCCAGGCGAGATTCGCCAGGGTTACGGCGTCCGCCCCCGCCAGCGCCAGCGCCTGGCGGTAATGGAACTCGCCGGCGTGGGGCTGGTGGCCCTCAGTCAGGGCCATCGCCAGCACCGCGTGGGAGGTCGGGTTGCCGGGGTCCAGCCGGACGGCGTTGCGCGCCTGGGCCTGGGCCTCCGGCAGCCGCGCGGCCCGCAGAAGCTGCCGGGCCAGATCCAGCGTCGTGTTCAGGTCGTCGGGCCTCAGGTGGCGGATGCGCTGAAGAACGGCGATGGCGGCCTCGGCCGGACCGGAAATCTGCAACAGGCAGGCGAGGATGGTCAGGGCGTCGGCATGGGCCGGCGCCTCGTCCAGGATTTTCAGGCACAGCCGGCGGGCGGTGGCGGCGTCGCCACGGTCGAAGGCGTCCGCCGCGCGCTCCGTCCTCGCTTCGATCCGGTCCAGCGCCGGAGCGGACGGCGGCTCGACCGCCGTCGGCCGGCAGCAACGGACCGCGCGCAGCCCGCTGCCGCAGCCGCAACGGTCGTCAGGAAGAGGCGGCATCGTCGGGCGTTCCGGTGCTGAGGGGAGGTGTGTTCGATCGTCGATGCGGCGAAACCGGTCTTGCGGCCCGCCGGTTCGGTATGCGCGAGCGAGAAGATAGAGGGGGCTTTGCCCCGACGCAAGCGGAGGCCGCCTCGATCCGGTCCGTCCGGACGGCTTCCCGCAAGAGAGGAGAAGCTGGTTCTCCCTCCAACCCATGCCCGTTCTGTCGTGACCGGGCTCCACGATCTCGTTGCGACGCAACAGAAAGCCGCTGCAATCGGTTCGCAATCCATCTCAACCATGTCGTCACTTATTTTTGAATAGAGTACAAATTCCACCAAATGTGACAGAACCAATGAGCGAGCCCGATATTTTAAATTTCCCCGATAACAATCGGTGACAAAAATGCGCCATTTCATGTAAGACTAAATCTCTACAAATCACATAAACGGAGAAATAAAATTTTCATTCACAATTTTAATGAGAAAATTTCTCAAAAATCGGCGCAGTTCCATAGAAAAATTGGCATTGCCATATTTTATTTCCAGATTTTTTTTAAAATCATGTCTTATTTTTATTGTCAATAAATATGAGAGAACAGTCTGGAAAGAGAAAATGTTGATATTAAACGGGTGACTCGCCTAGGGTTCCGAACAGAAAATTCCCCGCCTCGCAAGCTGTTCTGTTCGTCAGGTGAACCTTTATGCCCTCGCCCCCGTCCGCCCTCGCATCCATCCGCAACCGTCTTGCCGCTGGAAAGCACCTTCCGATTGCGGTCGCGGCCCCGATTGCGCTTGGCGTGTCCCTGGCCGGAGCCGCCGCGCAGGCCCAGGGCACCAGCCAGACGCTGTCCACGCGGCAGACGACCCAACTCTCGCCGGCCTCGACCATCCGGGAGGTTTTGATCACCAGCACCGGGGCCGTGGACGACACCGGGGTCGCTCCGGGATTCAAATTGCTGACCGGCGTCTACATCATATCCAGTACCGGCTGGAGCATGACGAACAACGGCACCATCAACATCAGCGAGATCGGCCGAATCTTTCAGGCTGACGGTGTCTATGGAAGAAATGCCGGAACCCTAATCAATACCGGTTTGATCAATGCCCCGGACTCACACGCCGGATTCCATGTCAATTTCACGTCTCAGAACAAGACAAATGTTCAAAATACCGGAACAATCATTGGAAATTTCTACGGCGTTGGCGTCAATACTCCACTTGAACTTACCAATGGCTCTCCGTCCAATGGGGCGGCGCTGATCAAGAGCCGTTCCACGGAGTTTCCAGAGTTCGCCGCCGTCTATGCCTCCTCTCTCTCCACTGCCAGCACGATCACCAATTACGGGACCATCGTAGGGCCGGGCGATGCGGTCCTCATCAACGGCCCCGCGACCGTGACCAATTACGGGACCATCACCGCCGGAAACGGCTACAACGCGATCAACCTGACCTTCCCCAGGACGAGCAGCGTCGTGACCCTGAAGGACGGCAGCCGGGTGACCGGCAACGTGACGACCACCGGCGCCGGCGGGACGCCACCCCTGAACCTGGAAGGCAGCGGCACGATCACCGGCACGATCTCCGGCTTCTCGACGCTCACCATGAGCGGCACGGATTGGTCGCTGAACGGCGCCGGCACCGTCACCAACACCGCCGTCCAGAGCGGAATCCTGCGCTTCACCGGAACGCTGGCCAGCGCGGTCACAGTCAGCAACACCGGCACGCTCACCAGCACCGGAACCGTGAGCGGCGCCCTGACCGCGGCAAGCGGCGGCACGGTCACGGTGGGTTCGTCCGGCGCGCCAGGGACTCTGACGGTCACCGGCGCCTACACCCAGGCGAGCGGCGCCACCCTGGCCATCCACACCACGCCGACCGCCAGCAGCAAGCTGGCGGCCGGCGGGGCCGCCAGCCTGGGCGGCACGCTCGCGGTCGTCTCCAGCGGTGCCGGCTACACGCTGCCCACGCAACACACCATCCTCACCGCCGGCAGCGTCACCGGCGCCTTCAGTTCGGTCACCGAAAGCGACCCCACCCTCACGCCGACCATCACCTACGACAGCGCCAACAACCAAGTCGTTTTGACGCTGACCCAGGCGGTCTCGCCGCCCCCGCCTCCGCCCCCGCCACCACCCCCTCCGCCTCCGCCGCCACCCCCTCCGCCTCCGCCGCCACCCTCTCCGCCGTCCCCTCCGCCCCCGCCTGTGGTGTCGCCACCGCCGCCCGTTGAGGTCTCGCCGCCTGTGGTGACGTCGCCGCCGGTGGTGGTCTCGCCGCCCGTGGTGGTGTCCCCTCCTGTGGTGGTGTCCCCTCCTGTGGTGGTGTCGCCGCCCGTGGTGACGTCGCCGCCGCCGGTGACGGGCGTGATCGACACCAGCCAGACCAGCTTCACCAACTCCGATGGCGCGGTTCAGGCCACCACCGTCACCTTCGACGGCGGAATCCTGAAGCCGTCGACGGCTCTCACCCTGACCCAGCCCCTGACCGTCACGGGCAACAACGGCGTCATCGCGCCCAACGGCACCTCCGTGGTGCTGAATGGCGCCGTCACCGGCAACGGCGCCCTCACCGTGTCGGATGCCGGCACCGTTACAGTCGTCGGCAGCGTGTCCAACACCGGTGGGCTTGCCGTCCAGAACGGCGGCACGCTGGCCGTCGCCACCGGCAGCCAGGTGAGCGTGCCGCTCAGCGTGAGCAACGGCACCGCCAACGTCGGCGGCATCCTGAGCGGTAGCCAGCTTTCCGTCGGCAGCGGCGGCGCCGTCACCGTGGCCAAAGGCGGCGTCGTCGGCTCGGCGGTCAACGTGTCGTCCGGCGGATCGCTGACCGTCGTCGACGGCGGCGGCATCGGCGGCGCGGTCTCGGCCAACGGCGGATCGGTCACCGTCACCCGGAACGGGGCGATCAACGGCGCCATCGGCGCCAGCAACGGCGGCAGCATCACCGTCGACGGCGCCGTCATGGCGCCGGTCACCCTCCGGAACGCCACCCTGACCGTCAACGGCACCGGCAGCACCGGCGCGGTCACCGTCGGCGACGGCGGCGCGGCCAAGGTCGACGGCACGGCGCTCGGCACCGTCACCGTTGCCGAGGGCGCCACGCTGAGCGGCGGCGGCACCATCGCCGGCGCCACCACCGTCGCCGGCACGCTGTCGCCCGGCAGCTCGCCGGGCGTGTTGACGGTCCGCTCCGCCGTCACCCTGACCGGCACCAGCACCTACCGCGCCGAGATCGACGGGTCCTCCGCCGGCACCGGCGCCGGGCACCACGACCAGATCGTGGTGCAGGGGGCGACCTTCACCGCCGCCGGCACGCTGGCCCCGGTGCTGCGCGGCATCTCCGGCAGCGCCACCAACAGCTTCACCCCCGCGCTGGGCGACCGCTTCACCGTCGCCGCCGCTTCGGGCGGCGTGCTCGGCAGCTTCGGCACCCTGGTGCAGCCGTCCGAGGGGCTGGCCGCCAACACCCGCTTCGACGTCCTCTACGACGCCACCGCCGTCCGGCTGGTGGTGACGCCGGGCCGCTACGCCGCCATGGCCGGCGGCACCCGCAACCAAAGGGCCACCGGAACCGCGGTGGACGCGATCCGTCCGGCCGCCGGCCTGCGGCTGACCGGCGCGGCCGCGCCGGTGTTCAGCGGTCTCTACGGGCTGAACGAGGCCCAGGTCGCCGGGGCGCTCGACCAGTTGTCGGGCGTGTTGCACGCCGACTCGCTGACCTCCGCTCTGACCGGCAGCCAGCTCTTCGGCCAAGCGGTGAACGGCCGGATGGCGGGTCTGCGCGACGGATGGGTGTCCGGCAGCCTGAGCCTGATCGGCGCCAGCGGCGGCGGCGTGACGGCCGGCACCGCCGGCTCCCCGGAGCCCGGATCGGGAACGGGATCGGCCTGGGGCAAGACCGGCGGGGTGTGGGGCCAGCCGCTGGCGGCCTACGCGCGCACCCGCTCCGACGGCAACGCCTCCGGGACGGAACAGCGCATCGGCGGCTTCCTGGTCGGGGCGGATCGCGGTTTCGAAGCCGATGGGTTCGAGGCCGGCAGCGGCGTCCTGAACGCCGGCGTGGCGTTGGGTTATCTGCGCAACCGCACGGAGACGCAGCGCGGGTTGGGCAAGATCGGCATAGACAGCTACCAGGCGACGCTGTACGCCAGCTGGAACCTGGGCGGCCCCTATGTGGAGGGTGCGGTCGGCTACGGCTACAGCCGCTACGACAGCGAGCGGGCCATCGTCTTCGGCGGCTTCGCCCAGGGGGCGAACGGCAAGGCCGACGGCCACGGTCTGTCGGCGGAACTGGCGGCCGGGCACCGGATGACGGTCGACGGGCCGGAAGGCCGCGCCTGGGTCGAGCCGCGCGTCGGGCTGCGGTTGGACCGCATCACCCGCGACGGCTTCACCGAGACGGGGGGCGTCGCGGCGCTGAGCGTCGATGCGGCGGCTTGGACCAGCCTCCGCAGCTCCGTCGGGCTGCGGGCGGGAACCAGCGTGACTGTGGGCGGCCTGACGCTGCGCCCCACCGTGTCGGTGGCGTGGCTGCACGACTTCGGCGACGTGACGGCGAGCACGACCAACCGTCTGGCCGGGGCGGCCTTTACCGTCGACGGTGCGCGCCCCGGCCGCAACGCGGCGCTGGTCGGCATCGGGGCCGGGGTCGCGTTGGACGACAACCTGACCGCCACCCTCGACGTGCAGGACCAACTGCGCGAGCGTGAGAACGTCGTCTCAGCCACCGCCGGGCTGCGATGGAAGCTGTGACGGCGTGGGGAAGAGGGCGGGAGGGCGCCCCGCGCTCCCCGGCCGCTCTCGGCCGGTTCGCGGGCCGAGGCGGTGGAGCCCGATCGGGTGAACCGCTCCCGCTTTCCGGCAACTGTATTCAGGTTATTCCTTGCGGCCGGTAAGTGGTGCCGAGAATGAACCGTCCCGGTCTCTTCGGAGGGCGTCTGTTTTCCGCACCAGCCCGTGACGGGCGGCAAACGGCCGGGATTCGATGCTTCGAGTCATGACGGGTTTCCTGAGGAGGCGGACAGGAAGGCGAGGTCCAAGCTGGAGGCGGCTTCGAACAGCCGGCGCCGGCGCAGCCAAGCGGCGGCGAAGCCGGCGGGACCGGCCTTGGCGATGGTCTCGAAGGCGGCCCACCGGTGCGCCGCCCGCCAGCGCCGCCGGGTCGAGGGTGAGCTGGCCGAGCCGGCTGCCGTCCGGCATATTGAAGAAGACGTCGCGCCGCGGCATGGCTCCAGCCACCAGCGCCGCCTCGGCGCGGTTCAGACCCCAGTCATGGTAGAGCACCCGCTTGGCGGCGTTGGGATCGGCGAGCAGCAGCGGATGGACTGCGGCGTTGCGGCGCCGCTGCGCTTGGGAATCAGCCGGGATATTGCCAGTGGCCGGTTCACCGACTCTTTGCGCCGCTTCCGGCAAAGCGGTCCGCAGGACAGTTTGATCGTCGAGAGCGGAAGCGACGCTCGCCTTCTGTCGACGCTCCACGCCGGCGGGCTCGACTTGGCGCTGGTGCCGGCGGAAACAACCGGCTCGACCGCCGACATCCTATGGCGGGAAGACGTCCAACTCGTGTTGCCATCGCGTTTCCCCTGCTGGTGGAGCGTAAGCGTCTGCCGAACGCCGCCTTGTTGGGGGTGAGGAAGTAGGTGAAGAGCGGGTCTACGGAGGCTCCATTGGA
>NZ_RZIJ01000031.1 GCF_003989665.1 Azospirillum doebereinerae
CGACGCTCTTCCGATCTGTCGTCGTCGCGCCCCAAACGGTCGAGCAGGCTCTCCAGCGCGTCGCGGCTGAGGCCGGACGCCGAGGGCCGGGCGCCCCCCGCCCCGCCGCCGCTCCGCGCGCCCGCCGGGCTGGCGGCGTTGGAGGCCGGGCGCGCCGCGCGCTCGATGGCGGCGGCGGCGATGGCCTTCAGGAAGGGCTGGGCGATGCCGCGCAGCAGGTCGGGATCCTCGGCGGCCCAGGCCATCAGAAGCTTCTGCGCGTTGGCGCGGCTGCCCTTGGCCGCCAGGATCGCTTCCCGCACCTTGCCGTCGACATAGGAATTGCTCATCGCCCGCACGCCCCCGTCCTGGCCGCGACCCCAAGTTCGCCACGGTCTGGCGACTCTCGGTCCACAGCGGTTAACAAAGAGTTGCCCGAAAAAGATCCCTCGCCGATAGTAAGGCCATGCTGATCGAAACCTTCGCCGATCTGACCTGCCCCTGGTGCTACATCGGCAAGCGCCGGCTGGACCGCGCGCTGGAGCAGCGGCCGGGGATCCGCGCCGACCTCCGCTGGCAGCCCTTCCAGCTGAACCCCGAGATGCCGCCGGGCGGCATGGCGCGGGCCGACTACCTCGTCGCGAAGTTCGGCGGCGCCGAGCGCGCCCGGCAGATCCACCGCGTCGTCGAGGAAACCGCCGAACGCGACGGCTTGGCCCTGGCGCTCGACCGCATCCAGCGCACGCCCAGCAGCTTCGACGCGCACCGGCTGATCCGCATCGCCGGCCGGCGGGGCCTGGGCAACGCCATGGCCGACGCGCTGTTCACCGCCTATTTCGCCGAGGGCGTGGACATCGGCGACCGCGACGCCCTGGCCGCCACGGCGGCGCTGGTCGGGCTGGACTTCGCCGAGGCGCGGCGCCTGCTCGACACCGACGCGGAGGCCGCGTCGGTCCACGCCGCCGATTCGCTGGCGCGCCAGATGGGGTTGCAGGCGGTTCCCTGCTACATCTTCAACCGCCGCTACGCCCTGTCGGGCGCGCAGGAGCCGGCCAGCTTCCTGCCCCTGCTCGACCTCGGCGCCGAGGAACCGGAAAACCTGTCGGTCGTCACCGGCTGACCGGCGGGGACCGCCGGAAACGGCGGCCAGCTCGGAGAGGCCCTGTCAACCGAAACCTCCGATTGCATCAATTCAACCCAAGATGTTTCAATTCAACAGTTTCATTTGTTTGCAAACTGAATAATCCTTTGGCCGTATGTCCGTCGGCAGAGCCGATGGGCGGCGGGTTTCAGAGTTCGGCGGCCTTCGGAAGCCGTCTCTGAAAACAAACAAAAGGACGTTCAAGACCATGGCCCCCCTTCCCGATGCCACCTGCATCCTGCGTGGCGCCCTCATCCGCGCGATGTCCGGCGACGTTCCGGTCGAAACGCTGAAGATCGGCGACTTCGTCCAATCCGCCATCACCGGGGAATTCCGTCCCATCCGTTGGATCGGGCGCCGGACGCTGTCGGGGTCCGCGTTGGACACGGAGCGGCTGCGCAAGGTGCATCTGCCGGTGCGGATCGCCCGCGACGCCTTCGGTCCGGCCGTTCCCGAGCGCGACCTCCACATTTCCCCCGGTCACGCCATCATTCTGGGTGAGCATGGCGTTTCGGCCCGCCTCCTGATGAACGGGACCTCCATCGCCCAAGTCGAGGCGATGGCGAGCATCGCGTATTTCCACATCGAACTCGACACGCATGACAGCGTCTTCGCCAACGGCCTGCCCATCGAGACCTATCTGGAAAGCGACAACCGCCACGCCTACGACAACGCGGCGGAGTACGAGGCGCTGTACCCCGGCGACGACCCGCGCGTCCAGGTGCCGTGCGTGAAGATCGACATCCCGCTCGCCCTTCTGGAGTTGATCCGCTCGAAGCTGAACGAGCGCGCCGCGCTGTTGCGCGTGGCCGAAACGGCCTGATTTTTCAGCATTCCGTTCAGCCGAACGGGACGCCGCTTGCGCGAGACCTGGGGCCGCTCCATTGGAGCGGCCCTTGCTGTTTCCGCCCCCCGACGCCGTCGAAGCAACCGTTGGCCCGAACGGAAGAGCACCGATCGGCTTACCCTGCCCGGATCCCGAAGGAGTCCCTGTCGAAGTTCGTATCAACGAAACAGACAAGGCCGATGAAAGCGCGGTCTTTCAAAATCGACAAGGAACGCTCCCATGCCTTTCCACCAGGATCGGATCACCCGCACCCAAATCAGACACGACGCGAGAGAAGATTCCACTGCAAGACTGGAAGCCGCCGGCATCTTCCTGATCTTCGGTATCTTTTCGGCGGTGAAGCTCACCCTGGCTTATGTGAAGCGGTTTGCAAGGAAGGGTGCGCCATCGGAAACGGGGTGGTGACGCCGGGCGTTCGGAAGCTGCGGGCGACCGCACGCAACCAACGGAAAAGCCGGACCTTGTCCGTTGTCCGCTCCCCGGCGCCGCCCGTATCGGCGTGAACAAGGCCAATTCCTTCCCGCCGCCTTGCCGCGTGCACGAATTTTTAAAAACAACTCCACCGCAGAATGATCTTTGATTGCGTATGCATGAATTCATTTCCCTTGTAAATAGAAGATTTCATGTAGAATTATCTAAAAGTGGATAATTTGATCCATACATATATAAATACGGGAGCATGCGATGGCCGATTCTCTCCAATTCCATCTCTACATCAACAACCGCTCCGGCAAGACGCTGACGTTCAACAGGGTCAATCTGGATTGGGGCAACTTCAACAACCCGGAAAACGGGGCGAAGCCGCCCGTCGCCTCCATTCCGCCGCGCACCTCCCTGATCGCCATGATCGTCACCGGCGCCGAGAACAGTTCGTCCGGCACGGAAGGAAACGTCGTCTACAACGTCGAGGGAACGGGCCAGACCATTTCCATGTACTGGAACGTTCCGTGGGTTGCCGGCACGACGAATTACTGCACGGCCTCCAACAGCGACGAGGCCGACATCGTCTGGATCGCCGACCCGACGAGCGACACCGGGCGGGTGCTGTCCACGACCGCGACCTTCGTCTGGCTCGGCGCCTGATCCATGGCCGGGAAAGCTCGTCCGCATCGAGCGGATGAGCTTTCCCTCATCGCGTCGCATCCCGGCTGTTCTGCCGCCGTGCCGAGCCGCCGATCCCGCCGGTCTGGAGGAAACCCCATGGAACCGTCACAGGCGTTTCAAATCGACAATGTCCAAATCAGCATCTCGACCCACTGGTGGGGATTCGAACTGCATCTCAACGAGGACGCCGTTCAATTGCTGGAGACGATCCGGGACCTCGCGGAACGGCTGGCCAAACTGCTGGATCCGGAGCTTGCGCCGGTCATCAAGCTGGCCATCCTGATCGAGAAGGAATGGATCAAGCTGGTCGACCAGGGCAACGGGGTGAAGCTCGTCTCTCCCTGGGTGTCTCCGACGATGCTGATTCCGCTGCCCGATTCCCAGCCCACCCATGTCGACGACAACAGCCTTTACTGGACGGTCTACGACCCGGCGAAGGGCTGGAGCGAGGATGTGAGGTTTCCGGCCAACCACGCGGAGGTCGGCCCCGCCTTGGCCAGCTTCGGCGGGCGCCTGATGTGCGTGCATCGCGGCGCGGCGGACGACAGCTTCCTCTTGCGGACCACGCACGATCCGGATCAGGGCTGGTCCAGGGACCAGCGTTTTCCAGCCCATGTCACGTCCTCCGAACCGGCGATGGCGGTGTTCCGGGATCGTCTCTACTGCGTCCACAAGGGCGACGGCGGGGATTCAAGCCTGTGGTGGACGACCTTCGACGGCACCGCCTGGAGCCAGGACCAATGCTTTCCCGCCCATCTGAGCGCGACGGGGCCGGCCGTCACCGTGTTCGGCGATCGGCTGGTCTGCCTCCACCGCGGCGCCCAATCCGACGACAGCGTGTTCTCGACGGCGTTCGACGGGACCAGCTGGAGCCCCGACCGCCGCCTGCCCCTTCACACCACGTCGAAAGTGGCGGTGGCCGCGTTCCAGGGCCGGCTGCATTGCGTCCACAGGAACAGCGACGGCGACCTGTGGTGGGCGACGACCGCCGACGGCACCAACTGGGAGACCGCCGGGCGTCTCTACACCTACACCTCGAGCGGCCCCGCCCTGGCCGTCTACAACGACCGGCTCCACTGTGTGTATGTGGGGGGCGGCAGCGACGGAGCCTTGTATTGGAGCGTCCTCGACGGTGACCAATGGACGCCTCCGACCCGCATGTCCGCGCGCGGCAACGACGTGCCCGCGCTGATTTTCTACCGCGGCAAATACGGAACCCAGGACCATCTGCTGTGCGTCCATCGCGGCTACCGGAGCTAGGCAACCCCGTGGAAGCCATCGCGTGACGGCGTGCGCGGACGCTGGTCGCGCCGCGCGCTCGACCATCCATCCGGTCATCCGCCGGGCAAGCCGGCCGGCACCGTTCGAAACGATCCGCAAAAACGACTAAGCCCCGCACGAGGCGGGGCTTAAGTCATTGAACCGGTTGGCGTCCCCAACGGGATTCGAACCCGTGTCGCCGCCGTGAAAGGGCGGTGTCCTAGGCCTCTAGACGATGGGGACGTCGTTCGCGGTGACGCGCTTTCTAAAGATCACGACGCCTCGGCGCAAGCGCTTTTTTGCACGATCATCATCTTTTCAGGCGCCATCCTTTCACGCGGACCGCGCCGGGGCCGCGTCGTCGATCAGAAGCTGCACGCCCTCGGCGCCGTTCCAGCGGTCGATCCGCAGGATTCCGGCGAGGTGGAACGGCGTGCCGCGCCCCGTCAGCAGCGCCTGCCCCATGTCGCTGTCCAGGGCGCGGAAGGCGATGGCCTTGAGACGGCCGCCGTCGTTGCCTTGCAGGATGCAGCGCACGTGGTTGGCGCCCACCACGTCGGCCCGCACGACGCGGGCGTCGGCGATGGCGAAGCGCGGCTCGGCGTTGCCGGTGCCGTAGGGGCCGAGCGTGTTGAGCTTTTCCACCAGCGCCGTGGTCGCGGCCCCGACCGACAGCGCGCCGTCCAGCTCCAGCGTCGGCACCAGCGGCGCCGCCGCGACCTCCTCGGCCACGCGCGCGCCCAGGAAGTCGCGCAGGGCCTCCAGCTTGTCGCCCGCCACGGTGAAGCCCGCCGCCATGCGGTGGCCGCCGCCGCCGATCAGCAGGCCCTCCTGCCGGGCGGCGATCACCGCGGCGCCAAGGTCGACGCCGCGCACCGAACGGCCCGACGCCTTGCCGATCACCGTGCCGTCCGCCGCCGTCTCCAGCGCCACCACGCAGGCCGGGCGGCTGTAGCGCTCCTTCAGGCGGGCCGCGACGATGCCGATCACGCCCGGATGCCAGCCTTCCCCCGCGACGAAGACCAGATCCGCCATGCGGCCGGATTGCGCCGCCACGCGCTCCAGCGCGTCGTCCAGCACGACCTGCTCGACCGCGCGGCGTTCGGCGTTGTGGACCTCCAGCTTCTGGGCCAGCTCCATCGCCTCGATGGGGTCGTCGGTCGACAGCAGGCGGGCGCCGAGGTCCGACGCGCCGACGCGCCCGCCCGCGTTGACGCGCGGCCCCAGCACGTAGCCGGCGTGGTAGGCGTCGGGCTTCTCCTTCACCCCCGCCACGTCGGACAGCGCCGACAGGCCGGGGTTGCCGCGCCGGGCCATCACCTTCAGGCCCTGCGCCACCAGCGCGCGGTTCAGCCCGGTCAGCGGCACCACGTCGCACACCGTGCCCAGCGCCACGAGGTCGAGCCAGTCCATCAGCTTCGGCTCCTCGCGGTCGCGGTAGAAGCCGGACTGGCGCAGCGCGCGGTTGACCGCCACGATGGTGATGAAGGTGACCCCCGCCGCGCACAGCGTCCGGTAGGCGCCGTCCTCGTCCAGCCGGTTCGGGTTGACCAGGGCGACCGCCGGGGGCAGGCGCGGCTCGGCCGCGTGGTGGTCGAGCACCACCACGTCCAGCCCGGCCCCGGCCGCCGCCTCCAGCGCCGCGAAGGCCGACACGCCGCAATCGACCGTCACCACCAGCGACGCGCCCTCGGCCTTCAACCGCAGCAGCGCCGGGGCGTTGGGGCCGTAGCCCTCCTTCACGCGGTCGGGGACGTAAACGCGCAGATCCGCGCCGACCGAGCGGAAGAAACGGCGCAGCAGGGCGGCGGAGGTCGCCCCGTCCACGTCGTAGTCGCCGAAGACCGCCACCGTCTCGCCGTCGCGGATGGCCTGGGCGATGCGCGCGGCCGCCGGGTCCATGTCGCGGAAGCGCGAGGGGTCCGGCAGCAGCGCCTTGAGCGTCGGGTTCAGGAAACCGTCGCAGGTCTCCTCCGTCACCCCGCGCGCGGCCAGCACGCGGCCGACGATCTCCGGCAGCCCGCGCGACTGCGCCAGGAACATGGCCTGCCGTTCGTCGCAGGCCCGCGCCTGCCAGCGCTTGCCGGACAGGGACTGCGCGACGTTCAGGAAGGCGGCGGCGGTGTCGGTCATGATCGAGGGGGACCCGGACTTGCAAGGATGGACGCAAGCCATAGCAGAGAAGCGCCCGCCCCGCCCAGCGTCGGGCGCCCCCCAGGGCGACACGGTCAGGTCGACAGGGGATCGGTCGCGCGGGAAAGGCGCCCTGAGACACGGATGAACACGGATATCCACGGGCGAACACGGATCGGGGATTTTCCTTTCCTCCCCGTCCATCCGTGGGCCGGCACCGCCGGCATCCGTGTTCATCCGTGTCAAAAGCCCTCGTCGCAGGGGGACTCCGGTCCTCGGACTCCCTGGCCCCGCGCGCGTCGGCCCCTCCCCTGGTGACGCCTACCGCTTGATGGTGTCGGTCCCTTGGCGGTCCGTCATCGTGATCCGTCTCCCCCCCGACCGCCCGGACCGCCGCGTCCGCCGCCGGGGGGACCGCCTCCCGGCGGCCCTCGGCCGGGTCCGCCGCCCGGAGGACCGCCCATGCCGGCGCGACCGCCCCCGCCGCCAGACGGGCCGCCCATGCCGTTCCGGCCGGAGTCCGGGCCGTCGCCGCCGCGCCCCATCCCGTCCAGGGAGCGCCCGGCGCCGGGCGGCCCCTCGCCCCGGACGCCATCGCTTCTTTGGCCATCGCCTCTTTGCCCCTCGCCTCTCGGGCCTTCGCCCCGCGCGGCGTCCGCCGGTCCCGAGGCGTCGGGCGCACCGAAGCCCTGGGCGCCGTCGCGGCGCGATCCCTCGCGCGCCAGCCCGGCGGCGCGGTCGGCCTCGGCGCCGGGGGCGGCGGTGCGGCCGATGGACGGCGCCCCGAAGGCGCGGGAACCGCCGATCCCGCCGCCCGATCCGACCACGCTGTCGATCACCACCCGCCGGCCGGGGGTGGCGCCCGGCACCGCCGCGTCCAGCCCGGCCGGACGACCGGCGGCGTCGACGAAGGTCTCGACCGACAGGGCGCCGACGGCGGCGCCGAAGGGGTTGAAGGGATCCGGCGCCACGGACAGCGCCAGCGACCCGGCCGCGACCCGGCCGCTCGCCCGCACCGCGCTGCCGACCGGCGGCACCGCCGCGTCCAGGCCGCCGCGCGACAGGGGCAGCCCGGCGATCGTCAGGGTGGATGGCCCGACGGCGTCGAGACGCCCGCGCAGCAGCCAACCCTTCGTCTCGTCCCAGCCGTCGACGCGGCCGGCGGCGATGACCCCGTCGGGACGGCGCAGGCCCGACACGGCGACCCAGCTCCCCGGCCGCAGCAACGTCCGCCCCACGCCGGGGGCCGTCTCCACCCGCTGCCCCAGCACGACGGCGGTCGCGCCGTCGAGCCGTTCCACCGGCCCGGCGACGGCGTAGCGCACCTCCAGCGTCCGCGCCTCCAGCCCGGTCGGGCCGCCCGACGCCGCCGTCATCGCCACCAGATGGCCGATCCGGATGGCCGAGGGTTCGGCCGGGATGCCTTCGACCCGCACGGCGGCCGTCGCCGGCAGATCGACCCGCAGCCCGTTGACCCACACGCTGCCGAAGGCGGTGACGGTGCCGACGATGCCGGTGCCGCCGATGCCGCGGTCGCCCACCGAGATGCCGGTGCCGCCGATTCCACGGTCGGCGAAACCCGGCGCGAGACCGGCGCAGGCGCCGATCAGCAGGACCAAGGAAAGGATCAGGGACCGGCGGCCGACCGTCACGGCGCCGTCTCCCCGTTTCCGGAAGGGGGCGGCGCGGAAGCGGGCGGGTCGTTGGGTTTCCCATCGGGTTTCCCGTCCGGGGCGCTGTAGGCGTAGAGGCCGGCGGTGAAGCGGTGATGCGCCTCGTCCTTGCCCTCGTCGCGGTCGGCCAGTTCCATGGCGATGCGGTTCAGGTGGACCAGCATGTCCATACCCGCCCGTTCCGCCTCGATCCGCAGGGTCGCCACCGATTCGGCGGTCAGCCCGTCATGAAACATGGCCCGCTCCAGGAAGGGCGGCGCGCCGCCCGCCAGATTGTGCCCGGCCGCGGCGATGTGGTCGGCCAGATTCCTGCCGAAATAGTAAGCCAATTTGTCGATATCGCCACGCGGCAAATGGGCCGAGACGACCAGATCCAGACGCCCGTCCGCCCGCTCCGTCACCAGCCCGGCGTGCAGCAGCTCGTCGAGCAGCGCGCGGGGCCGGATGTCCTTGCTGACGCCGGTCACCAGGGTCTCGAAGGCGGCCTCGCCCTCCGCCGAGGCGACGCGGGCGAGCGGCCGGGGCCGGCCGTCCGCCTCGCGGTAGTCGTCGTGGCCGAGCCAGCGGCCGAGCACCTGGGCGCCCAGCGACGGCGACGACGCGGCCACCGCGTCGGCCGAGGGAGCCTTGCCGCGCAGCTGGCTGACGTCCTTGCGGTGGACGCCGGTCAGCAGGGTGATCCGGCTGTCGCTCGTCGGCTTGCCGGGCAGGGCGAAGTCGCGCTCCGCCACCTCGACGTACACCGCCTTCACGAGGCCGGAGAACATCGGCCACGGGATGCCGAAGCCGATCAGGGCGCGCACCAGCGGCGTCAGCACCCGGCGCATCGCCGCCACCACCGCCGGGGGCGGGGCGGCGAGCGGAGCCGGGCCGTTTCCGGCCGGCTGTCGGGGATCGGGGCTGCGTGTCGGCACCAGGCATGCTCTCCGGGCAGGAGCCACGGCGGCGGATGGCCGTGGGAGATTTGCCCACAATAACCCGCCTACGCCGAAATGGAATGGCGATTCCGCTTGATGTGGGAATTTTTCCCACGCATCATGAGGCCAAGAGAGAGGGACACGGCTCCCGCACGCCGTTCGAAGCCGGGCGGAACGCCCGCGTCACAGGAGAGACTGGATGGACACGCCCCACCCCAACGGCCCGCTGGGCATGGTTCCGTCCACCGCCGAGACCGCCGGAATCGCTTGCGCCCCGAAGGCGGGCGCCGCCGCCGGCGTCCCGGTCGATCCGTCGCCCTACGACGCCGCCGCCCTGACGGCCATGGTCGAATCGCTGCGGCGCGACCTGGGCGAGCAGCTGGTGTCCCTGGCCGGCGGCGGGACCGGCTTCCTGCGGCTGCAGTCCTGACCATGACGACGCAGGGCCGCTCCGGCCCGGACGCCGGCCAGCCTCTCCGACCCTCCCCTCCTTTCCGACAGCGAGCCCTCGCCATGGTGCCGCCCTCCGCCCCCGACACCGCCGCCGCGCGGCGCGCCCTGGCCTCGGCCGGCGTCTTCGGGGCACTCGCCAACCTGCTGGTGCTGTGCGCGCCGCTGTACGTCGGCGTCCTGTACGACAGCCTGCTCCAGGACCGGGGGAACGGCGGGACCCTCCTGCTCGCCCTGGCCGCGCTCGGCCTGTTCGGGATCCACACCGCGCTGGACGCCGCGCGGTCGCAGGCCCTGGCGCGGAGCGGTTCCGCCCGGCGCGGCGCCGGGCCGGACAGGGCGTGGCTGCTCGACGCCGTCTGGATTCCCGTTCACCTGCTGGTGCTGGCCTGGGTGCATCCCTATCTGGGCGCGATGGCGCTGGCGGGAGTCGCGGCCCTGGCCGCGCTGGCGGCGGCGGGCGAATTGTCGGAGCAGCCGTTGCGTGGCGGGCACTCCACGGCGTTCCGGGCGGGCCTGCGCTTCTGCGGGGTGGTCTATCAGGCGCTGGCGCTCGGCGTCGGCGCGGCCCTGGTGCTGCACGACGCGCTGGCGCCGGGCCTGTTCCTCGGCGGCGTCGTGGTCGTCCTGACGGTCCTGCCGGCGGCGGCGCGCGCCGCCGGGGCGCGGCGCGAGGGACCGGCGGCCGTCCGGCCGGTGTGAGAGAGCGGATCGGGTCAGGCGGTTTCGGCGCGCAGCCAGTCCAGATAGGCCGGGTTGCCGCGCTCCAGCTTCAGTTCCACCACGCAGGGCGTGTCGTAGCTGTGCAGCGCGCGCACCCGTTCGGCAAGGCGGTCGAACAGCTCCGCGCGGGTCTTGGCGATCAGGACCGCCTCCGGCGCCTCCTCGACGGCGCCGTTCCAGCGGTAGACCGAGGTCATGCCGTCCAGCACGTTGGCGCAGGCGGCCAGACGCTCCTCGACCAGGGCGCGGCCGATGCGCAGCGCCTCCTCCTTCGAGCCGGCGGTGATGTAGGCGACGACGAGGTCCATGGTTCGGCGGAGCCTTCCTTATTCGGTGCGCGGGAAACGGGTTTCGCGTAGGATGCGCCCCGACTTTGCCACAGGCCGTCCGGTGGCACGAGACCCCTGCCCTTCCATTCTCTCAAGGTTCCAAGCGATCATGGCCGTGCCGCGCCGTTCGGGTTCCCGCCGCGTCCCAACCGATGTCCAGGCGGCGTGGCTGCGCCGTGGATCCGACCAGCCGGGCGGCAAGCTGCCGCTGTTCGACGAGCGCGGCCAGCGCGTGAAGAAGCCCACGGTGGACGCCTGCCTGAAGGCCGGCTGGGCGGAGCGCTGGTTCGACAACCCCCTGAAGCCCGACTGGCTGGTCTGCCGCCTGACCGACGCGGGGCGCACGGCGCTCGCCGGGGAAACCGCCACCGCCGACGCCGCCGCCGAGGGGGCGGCCGAAATGGCGGCCGAACTGGACGAGCGGCAGGGCGCGCTGATCTGACGGATCGGCGCGGGCCCGCGCCTCACCTCTTCCCGATCTTTATTGGCTTGGGTCTCCGCCCCTCGCGGCCTTCCGACGCTCCGAGCAGGCGTTCGACCTCGCTCCACAGCTGACGCGGGGTCACCGGCTTGTGGATCACCGGCACGCCGTGCGCGGCGGCGTCGCGCAGGCTGTCGGTCCCGGTCTCCCCCGTCAGGATCATCGCCGGCACGCCGGCGCCGTAGCGCTCGCGCACCCGGCGCACCACCTCGGTGCCGACGCGCCCCTCGCGCAGGCGGTAGTCGGCGATGAGGATGTCGGGAGACCGGTCCTGCGCCGCCAGCCGCTCCATCGCCTGATCGGCGCTGCCGGCGGCGAGCACGGTGTAGCCCCACTCCGTCAGCACCGTGCGCAAGCCCAGCAGCACCACCGCGTCGTCGTCCACCAGCACCGCGAAGCGCCCCCGTCCGTCCGGCGCCGTGGCCGGTGCCTCGGCGGCGGCCGGCTGCGCCTCGCCCAGCGGGACCAGCACGCGGAAGGCCGAGCCGCGCCCGTGGACCGAGCGCACCTCCACCGGGTGGTCGAGCAGCAGCGACAGCCGCCGCACGATGGCCAGCCCCAGCCCCAGCCCCAGCGCGCGGTCGCGCTCCGGGTTGCCGACCTGGTGGAACTCCTCGAAGATGCGTTCCAGATGATCGCCGGGAATGCCGATGCCGGTGTCCTGCACCTCGATGGCGAGCCGGCCGCCCTCCTCCTTGCAGCGCAGCCGGATCATGCCGGACTGGGTGTAGCGCAGGGCGTTGTCGACGAGGTTGCGCACCAGCCGGGCCAGCAGCGTGCGGTCGCTGCGCACCGTGGCGTCGCAGCTCTCCAGCCGCCACTCCAGCCCCTTGCCGGTGGCGAGCGGGGCGTAGGCGGCGTCGATGGCGTCGATCACCGCCGCCACCGGGAAGTCCTCCAGGGTCGGGGTGATCGCCCCGGAATCGAGCCGCGACACGTCCAGCAGGCTGTCGAGCAGCCCCTTCATCGAATCCAGCCCCTGGTCGAGCCGGCGCAGCAGGTCGCGCCCCTTGCCGTCCGGCACGAAATCGGCCAGCGCGGCGGAGAAGAAGAACAGCGATTGCAGCGGCTGGCGCAGGTCGTGGCTGGAGGCCGCGAGGAACTTCGACTTGGCGAGGTTGGCGCGCTCGGCCTCCTCCTTCGCCGCGGTCAACTCGCCCTCGATCACCTTGCGCTCGGAAATGTCCTCGACGATGGAGATTCGGTAGGCTTCCTCCAGGTCGGCGTCGGGCGACAGCGACGAGGTCACCCGCACCCACACCGGCTGACCGTCGCGCCGGATGCAGCGCTTCTCGATGGCGTAGCTGGGGATCACGCCGGCCATCAGATGGGTCAGCAGCACCTCCTCCATCGCCAGATCGGCCGGGTCGGTCAGGTCGGCGTAGGTCATCTCCAGCAGTTCCTCGCGCCGGTAGCCCAGGATGGCGCAGAGCGTCGCGTTGACGTCGAGGTAGCGGCCGTCGCGGTCCAGCCGCTCGATCCCCACGGCGGCCAGCTCGAACACCGCGCGGAAGCGGGCCTCGCTGTGGCGGCGGGCGGCCTCGGCCCGGCGCAGGTCGGTCACGTCCTGGAAGAAGACCGCCAGCCCGTCCTCCGACGGAAAGGCCCGCACCGCGTACCACGCCTGGCGGGGCGGGTAGAACGCCTCGAAGGCCACCGTCTCGGTCCCGGCGATGGCGCGCTGGAAATGCGTCGCGAAGACCGAGTTGGTGGAATCGGCGAAGGCGTCGCGCATGCGGCGCCCGGTCAGGTTCTCGCGGCCGCCGATCAGGGCGCGGGCGCGGTCGTTCATGAAGGTGATGCGCCAGGAGCGGTCGATCTCGAACACGCCGTCGGTCGTGCTCGACAGCACCGACGCCGCCTTGTGCGCCATCGCGTTCGCCGCCGCCTGGGCCTGGGCCTGGGCCTGCAGGGCCTCCGCCATCGAATCGAAGGCGCGGCCGAGCATCCCGATCTCCGAGCGCCCGTCGGCCAAGCCGGTACGGGCGCTGAGGTCGCCCTCGCTCCAGCGCCGCGCCGCCTCTATCAGGGCGTAGGCCGGGCGCCGCAGGAAACGGTCGGCCCCCCACCAGGAGGCCAGCAGCGTCAGCAGCATCACCACCCCGATCACCGACAGCGCCCGGACCATCGCCCGCTCGATCGGGACCAGCACCGCGCCGCGCTCCACCGAGACGGCGACCAGCATGCCGTCCATCCCCTCGCCCAGCGGCACCGCGCCGACGAGGCGCGGCTGGCGGTCGAGGCCGGGCAGCTCCATCACCGCCGGGGCGCGCAACCCCTCCAGCGGTTCGTAGCCGCTCGTCGGCAGCCGGTGCCCGACCGTGCCGGGACGGTCCGGCACGCGGGCGAGCACGACGCCGTTGCGGTCGAAGATCGTCAGCGCGTAACCCTCGGGCAGCGGGCGCGACGCCAGGGCGTGCGTCACCCAGCCGAAATCGATCAGGGCGCCGGCCGTGCCGACGATGCCGCCGCCCACCTCCTGGATCGGCAGCGCGACCGGCAGCGCGACCGCCTCCCGCGGGAGCGGTTCGGTCGAGGGGGCCGCGACCGAACCGATGGCGAAGCCGGCGCCGTCCAGGGCGCTCTCGACCTCGGGCTGCCCGTGGAGCGGCTGCCCGGCGCCCTCCGGGTCGGTCGTGCAGCGCGTGATGCGCTCCGGGCCGGCGATCCGGACGCGCAGATAGGGGGGGATGCCCGGCCGCAGCCGCTCCAGGAACTCCTGGCAATCGGCCGGGGATCCGTCGCGCACGACCGGCGTCTGGGCGATGGTGAACAGAAGCTGGCGCACCCCGAGCATCATGCGCTCCTGCTCCGCCGCGAAGAGCTGGGCGAAGCGCAGGATGGTCTGGCGGACCTCGTCCTCGCGGGCGGTGCGGAGTTGCACCTCGTTGTCGATCTCGATCACCGCCGCTGGGATGAGGGCGAGAAAGACGAGCAGCAGCAGGCGGTGAAGCAAGCTCATGCGGCGGAGACTTTCGCGGCGTCGGCAACACCCGGCCCGGCGGCGTCTTGCCAGCGGAACGGCGGGTTTCAGTCCTGGAATGGAACCGGCATCAATATTAACGGACTTTAACCATGATGCCGCACGCTGACGCAAGCCTCTGAACGGGACTGTGCCTCTTGGACAGACAAAAAACTTCGGCAGCGAAGGATTGTCCGGAAGAGAACACGACCGGGCACACGAAAGCCCCGGCGGGTGAGCGCCGGGGCTTTCGTGTGCCCGCTTGAGAGAAGTGGGCCGGACAGGTCGGAGGCTGTACCGGCGATCATCCGGTCCGGGCGCCGTTGCGCCCAGGCCGGATGTCGAGCCGGTCGCGAACCCGCATCAGAGGGTACGGCCGCTGCGGACGGCGTTGTGGATGTCGCCACGGTACAGGCCCATGTCGGACAGCTCGACGTCGGACATCAGGTTCAGTTCGGATTCCGCGCGATACAGTTCAGCGCGCTCCTTGACCCAATGAACAACGCGCTGAAAGAAGGACGAGCGGTTTGTTTCAACGCCGAACAGTTCGCCGGACGATGAAGGAATGGAAGAATAGCTCATGATGGTCTCCTAGGATCGGTGCCGTGTTGTTGATGAATACTTACATGTTGCATGTGCGAAATCAATGAGCGGGGCGATGCATACCCGATGCCTCAGCCCTGCGCGAATTCGATAGAACGTTCGTGGTCATATCAACGCGGCGGAAACCCGGGAGGGAGGGGGTGTCGAGGTTCGGGCAAGGTTCCGGGCTTGGCGGGCCGCGCCCGGCCTCTGCGGCCCTCGGCCCCCTGGCGCTCCGGCACATTCAAGAAAGTGAAAGGCAGGCTGTCGAGTTCGGCGAGGACGATGCCGACGCGCGACGTGCCCGCCCACCTCCTCAGGTTGACATCCGTCCGCTCAATTAGCACTGTGTTCCTTGGTTGCTGGGGGAAACAGGGCGATGGAGATCGCGACGGTCCGGAAGATCGCGCCAAGGGCGATCCGCAACCCTTCGACAAACGCGCGGAGCGCTTGCCGATCACACTGCGTATCCGATTTTTGAAGAGATGAACGTTTGCCCCGAATCGGCGGCGACGTGTCCGGCAAGGCCGATGTCAGATTTTCCGCGCGCCAAATAATAGCCGACTGAACAATTCAACGTCCTGACATTGAAGCGGCCGGTCAATTGCGTTGGTGAGAAGCATGCACATCAAGCTATCCCTCCCTTCCGACGGTGCGGAACCAGAGCGGAATCGGCGCAAGCTCGAAAAGATCGCGTCGCTGCTCCGGTCCGGGCTCCCAGGGATCGAGGTCGAGCTTGTGGCCGACAACGTCCCCTCCGTGTCCCCTTGGTCTCTGTTGCCCAAGAGCGACGCGATGGAAAGCTCCCGGCCGGCCAATGACGTTCAAGAGGCTTTGGATCCTTCGTCTCTCGCCCCTGTGTCCAGGATGTTTTATTGGGTTGGCTCTGAAATCGCCAAGGAATTTGGCAACCCTGACCGAGTCTATTCAATCGCTCTAAAGATTTTCTTGCTTATAAGCTTTCTCGGTTGGATTCATTTTTTCTATAAAATTCTGAAGAATCATTAGGTAGCATTAAAAAATGCTTAGAACATTTGCCGTCATCATTGCCGGTTACCTTGTATTTCTTTTGGTAAGCTCCATCGTAAAATACAGCGGCTTCATCATACTGCTTTTTTGCATCATTGGCATCGTGAGTTCCGCCCTTGTCGTTCGAACTCATGGAGTCTCGAAGATCCAGGACGGCGAACCGGGCGACCTTGGAAAGCTCACGGTTTTCGGAGCGAAGCTCGTCCTTCTGCTCAGCCTTGGGCTGATGCTCCCGGCGGCGCATCTCATCGTGTGGCGCGTGGGGGAACTGCGGATCGAGCGGCAGAAAAAAGCCGAAGATGACCGGAAGGCGGAAGAGCGCAGGCAGGTGGACGCGGAGAAGGCCCGTCAGAATGAGGAGCAGGAACGCCAAGAGATGCAGCGCCTTGCCACCTCCTGGGGCCTCCCCCTGGACGCGGTGCTGCGGGGCAAGAAGGCGGCGGACATCGCTGCCGTCCATTGCAAGAGCGAAGCGAAGAAGCTCGCGCGTTTCGAAGCGGATTCGAGTTTCTGGGCGTCCGATCTGTCCTCGTGGCGCATGGACAGCGCCAATCTGGTGATTGTCACCGGGAACAATCTGAAGATGAAGAATGGATTCGGTGTGTCCAGATCCGTGGAGTATCGGTGTGGCTACGACTTGAACACCAGGGACACCGTTGTGCTGTCCGTCCAGTGACTGTGGACATGTGGGAATTCGCATCCCCCCTCCCCCACGCCGGCGCACCGGGAAGGCATGAGAAAAGGGCGCGCGGCCTTCGCCGCGCGCCCTTCCTTCGACGGTTCCCTTTGCCCCGGCGGGAACCCGCCGGGCCGGCCTTACTTGACGGCCGACTTGCGGTTCAGGTTGTGGTGTGCCTCGATGTAGCGGACGGTGCCCGACTTGGAGCGCATGATCACCGAGTGGGTGTAGGCGCCGCCGGGGAAGCGGCGGACGCCCTTCAGCATGGCGCCGTCGGTCACGCCGGTGGCGGCGAACATCACGTTGCCGCGCGCCAGCTCGTGCAGGCTGTACTTCTTGTTGAGGTCGGTCACGCCCCACTTGGCGGCGCGGGCCTTCTCGTCGTCGTTGCGGAACAGCAGACGGCCCTGGAACTGGCCGCCGATGCAGCGCAGCGCGGCGGCCGCCAGCACGCCTTCCGGCGCGCCGCCCGAGCCGACATACATGTCGACGCCGGTGCCGGCCTGGCTGGTGGCGATCACGCCCGACACGTCGCCGTCGTTGATCAGCATGATGCGGGCGCCGGCCTCGCGGACCCGCGCGATCAGCTCGGCGTGGCGCGGACGGTTGAGGATGCAGACCAGCAGCTCCTCGACCTCGGTGCCCTTGGCCTTGGCCAGGGCCTTGAGGTTGTTGGCGGGCGTCTCGTCGAGGTCGACGAGGTTGTCCGGCAGGCCGGCGCCGACGGCGATCTTGTCCATGTAGACGTCGGGGGCGTTCAGGAAGCCGCCCTCCTCGGCCATGGCGATGACGGCCAGCGAGTTCGGGCCGCCGGTGGCGCAGATGGTGGTGCCTTCCAGCGGATCGAGCGCGATGTCGACCTTGGGGCCGCTGCCGATGCCGGCGCCGACCTTCTCGCCGATGTAGAGCATCGGCGCCTCGTCGCGCTCGCCCTCGCCGATCACCACGGTGCCGTCGATGTAGAGCGTGTTCAGCGCCTGACGCATCGCGTCGACGGCGGCCTGGTCGGCGAGCTTCTCGTCGCCGCGGCCCATCAGCAGCGAGGCCGACAGGGCCGCCGCCTCGGTGACGCGGACGGCTTCCAGCGCCAGGTTCCGGTCCATGTTGGACAGATCGACATGCGTGGACGTAGACATTCTGTGCTCCCCCCGACTCTGCGGTCGTATTAGGCGGTCGTGTTCAGTGAAGGACGTGCGAGTGTCCGGGCGTGCAAGTGTTCAGAACTGTTCGATGCGGATCATGCGCGGCGGCTCGACCACGGTGTCCTGCGCGGCGATGGTCGCGAGCGCCTTCTGCATGGCCGCCTCGTCGGTGTCGTGGGTGGTGAGGACCACCGGGACGGCTTCGCCCGGGGAACGGCCGCGCTGCAGGAACTGCTCCATGGAGACGTTCTGGTCGCGCATGGCCGCCGCGATATCCGCTATCACACCGGGACGGTCCACGACCATCAGGCGGACGTAGTACGACCCCCGGCGGGATTCCATAGGCGAGGGCGTGGCGGCCCCCAGCGCCCCGGCCGGAACGCCGAAGGTGGGGGTGGAGCGGCCGCGCGCGACGTCGATCAGGTCGGCGACCACGGCGGACGCGGTCGGGCCGGCGCCGGCGCCACGGCCGACGAACAGCACCCGGTCGGCGAAATCGGCCTGCGCCACCACGGCGTTGAACACCCCGTCCACCGAGGCGATCGGCGCCGATTTCGGCACCATGCAGGGATGGACGCGCTGCTCGATCCCGGCGTCGGTGCGCCGCGCGATGCCCAGCAGCTTGATGCGGAAACCGAGCTGGTCGGCGTAGTCGAAATCGACCGCCGACACGTGGCGGATGCCCTCGATGTGGACCGAGCCGAAATCGACCGGCGTGCCGAAGGCGACCGAGGCCAGCACCGCCAGCTTGTGCGCCGCGTCGACCCCGTCGATGTCGAAGCTGGGGTCGGCCTCGGCGTAGCCCAGCGCCTGCGCGTCGGCCAGCACGTCCGCGAAGTCGCGGCCGGTGGTGCGCATCTCGGTCAGGATGTAGTTGCAGGTGCCGTTGAGGATGCCGTGGATCTCGGTGACCCGGTTGCCGGCCAGCCCCTCGCGCAGCCCCTTGATGATCGGGATGCCGCCGGCCACCGCCGCCTCGAAGGCGACGGTCAGGCCCTTGCCCTCGGCCTTCAGCGCGATCTCGGTGCCGTGGACGGCCAGCAGCGCCTTGTTGGCGGTGACGACGTGCTTGCCGGTCTCCAGCGCGGTGGCGACGGTGTCGCGCGCCGGGCCTTCCGACCCGCCGATCAGCTCGACCACCAGATCGGCGTCGGGATCGGCGGCCAGCGCCACCGGATCGTCGTACCAGCGGACCGCCGACAGGTCGACGCCACGGTCCTTGCCCCTGGAACGGGCGCTGACCGCGACCACCTCGATGCGGCGGCCGCAGCGCTGCTCGATCAGCGCGCCTTGCGCCGCCAGCAGCTTCAGGACGCCGGCGCCGACGGTGCCGAGGCCTGCGACCGCGATCTTCAGGGGGGCGGCTTTGGGGGCTTGCGGCATCAGGCTTTCGCTTTCTCGGAGTCCAGGAGTTCGGCGCGGGCGGCGGGATCCTTGCTGGCGGCGGCGCCGCCGGCGTTGGACCGGAAGAAGTCCTTGATGTTGCGGGTCGCCTGGCGGATGCGGTGGACGTTCTCCACCATCGCCAGACGGACGTGGCCGTCGCCGTATTCGCCGAAGCCGATGCCGGGCGCGACCGCGACCTCGGCCTCCTGCAGCAGCAGCTTGGAGAACTCCAGCGAGCCCAGATGGGCGAATTGCGGCGGGATCGGCGCCCAGGCGAACATCGAGGCCGACGGGCTCGGCACCTCCCAGCCGGCGGCGGCCAGCCCCTCGATCATCACGTCGCGGCGCTGCCGGTACATGTCGCGGACCTGCTGCACGCAGTCCTGCGGGCCGTTCAGCGCGGCGGTCGCGGCGACCTGGATCGGCGTGAAGGCGCCGTAGTCGAGGTAGGACTTGATGCGGGCCAGCGCGGTGATCAGCGTCTTGTTGCCCGACGCGAAGCCGATGCGCCAGCCGGCCATCGAATAGGTCTTCGACATCGAGGTGAACTCGACCGCGATCTCGCGCGCCTCGGGGATCTCCAGGATCGAGGGCGGCGGCTCGCCGTCGAAGAAGATCTCGGCGTAGGCCAGATCGGACAGGATGTAGATGCCGTGCTTGCGGCAGAACTCGACGATCGGGCGGTAGAAGTCCAGCCCGACCACCTCGGCGGTCGGGTTCGACGGGTAGTTCAGCACCAGCGCCAGCGGCTTGGGCACGCTGTGGCGCACGGCGCGCTCCAGCATGATCATGAAGCTGTCGATGTCGGTCGAGGCGCCGTTCTCCATGCCCACCGGCAGGTGGCGCACCGAGGCGCCGGCCAGGATGAAGCCGAAGGGGTGGATCGGGTAGCTGGGATTCGGCACCAGGATGATGTCGCCCGGGCTGGTGATCGCCTGGGCGAGGTTGGCCAGCCCCTCCTTCGACCCGATGGTGACGATGGTCTCCGTCTCGGGGTCGATGTCGACGTTGAAGCGGCGCTTGTAATAGGCGGCGTGCGCCTTGCGCAGGCCGGGGATGCCGCGCGAGTTCGAGTAGCGGTGCGTCTTGGGATCGCGCACGGCCTCGACCAGCTTGTCGACGATGTGCTGCGGGGTCGCCTGGTCGGGATTGCCCATGCCGAGGTCGATGATGTCCGCGCCGTTAGCTCGGGCTCGTGCCTTCATCGCGTTCACCTCGGCGAACACGTAGGGGGGAAGGCGCTTGATGCGATGGAATTCGGTGTTGGACATGGCGACGCTCCGGAAGACCACTCCGGTCACGCCACGAACCCAATTACCCTGCGGACCGGGACCCACCTTCTACCGCCGGGACGCGGCGGAAGCGAGGCAAATCTCGCGGGAAAAGCGGTCACGGCGCCGCGTCGCCCCCGCCCGGCTTGCGCCAGAGGCGTTCCTGGTCGAAATCGAAGGGGATGTCGGTCAGGGTCTCCCGGGCGAAGGCCATCACCCGCCGCAGATCCGATTCGGTGAAGGGCTTGCGCAGGATGTGCAGGGGGCCGGTGCGGATGGCCTGGGCCAGATCCTCGCCCTGGAGGTTCGCGGACACGAAGATCGACAGGATGTTCCAGCGTTCCCGCAGGGTGCAGGACAACGAAATGCCGTCCGGTCCCGGACCGAGCCGGATGTCGAGCAGCGCGAAATCCGGCCGCGCGCCGGATTCGATCCCGGCTTCGATCAGGGCGAACGCCTCCGCCGCGTCCCCGGCGGCGATCACCGCGTGGCCCCAGGATTCCAGCAGTTCGGCGGTCGTCAGCCGGAGGAGGGCGTCGTTCTCCACGATCAGGACGGTGGATGTTTCGCTGTTGGTCGGCACCCTGGACCTCGCGCTGGAACAAAGGGGCAAAGCCGCCGCCCCGTTTTTCCCGTATTGGCCCCACGGGTGCCCGCGATGGCAAGCGACAATCGCCGCCATTTCCACAAAAAATTTATTGGAATTGTTCGAAACCCGGCCATCTGACAGGGACCCGAACGGTCGTCGCGCATTCCAGGGTTTCGGACGTGAGCAAATTCCGCGCGTGCCGCTCAGGCCCTGGGCCGCTTCGGGGGGGGGGGCGCCTCGGCGTTGGGAGCGTCCTTTCAAACATGTGCGCCGCAGAAGCGTGGACGGCCAGCGGCCCGAGGCCGGGGTTCCGAAAACAGGCATTCTCGGACACTCTCGGGAAGGCTCAGGACGTGCATGAGTCATGGATGGCTCGGTTGCGGGCAATGGCTTGAACAATCGCCGCGTGAAGAGCGTCCGGAGAGCAGGGCATTTCCAGGACCGTCCCGTCGCCTTGGCGCTGACGGAGCAAGCCGGGATCCTCGGTGATGCTGAGCGCCGGGATTGGGTGGCCGACTTCCGCTTCAACCCGGCTCGCGACCTGGGCGCCGGTGTTCCGATCGGTCTGCGGGGAGATCAGCATCACATCGGGATGCACCCCCTCCTCTTGGATCGCCTGGAGGATGTCGTCGGGCCGGTCGCCCGAGACGACGTGGCATCCCCAACTTTCCAACAAGGCTTCAACGCTCAGCCGCAGGATCGCGTTGCCTTCGAACACCACGACGACAGCGCCCTCGATCGTATCCACGGCGGATCCTTCCGTTGATGAACAGCGCGTTTGAGGGATTTGCCTTGCCCATTCCATGGCAAGGGCTTTTCCATGCGCCCAACGGCGGAGCCCGTCATTAACCTGTGACAGACCATGACCTTCGTCCGATGGCGGGACCATCCATCCTTGCCGAACCAAGACGTTGCCCTGCCCTTGGCTCTTTATCGGCTGGAAACGCCCGGGAAACTCTCCGTTTTTGAACGACGAAACCTACATCCCTTGCCCAAGAGGAATCCTGTCGGAGGCGGTGATGCTGTTGACTTTATCGTACGTAAGCGTTGCACGCAGACCGGTGCATTCAAAGGAACTGGCTGAGCTTGCTGAAAAATATCGAAGGAACAATGCACGAAACGATATAACCGGAATGCTTCTTTATCACGACCTAAGGTTTATGCAGGTCATCGAAGGACCAATGTCCAACATAAGAACTCTTTTCGAGAATATCAAAAGCGACCCGCTGCACGATCAGATCCTCAAAATTTTCGAGGACCCCATTCAGAACCGGGAATTCTTGAACTGGAGCCTTGGGGTGGTGAACGGCTCCAGCCTCGGGCTGGAGGATCAGACCCTTCTGAACCGCTTCCTGGAGGACGCGGGCGCCCAACCGACCACGCCTGGGTTGGCCGGACAAGGCAGCCGGATGCTGAGGCATTTCCGGAACGCCATGCTGTAACGGGGGTTGGCGGCCCCGCTCGAGTCGGCGGCGTGCGCGGGCCGGCCTCGACATCCGCGCAAGACCTCGACACGGAGGCTGGAAGCGGTCGCATGGACACCGGCGGGGGGCCAAAAGAAAAAGCCTTGGAACCGTTGGGTTCCAAGGCTTTTCCGATCCATCCGGAACTGGTCGGAGCGACAGGATTTGAACCTGCGACCCCCAGACCCCCAGGCTTGCGTGTGACTGCTAAGGTATTGAAATTGAAAAAGAGTACAGCCTAAAAAATCTGCCGATTGGGAGCGAGTTCTGCCCAATTCCCCAAACGAACTCCCAAACCGATTCATGCCTTCCCCGTCCCTATGTTCAAAGGGACGGGTACTCGGATAATATCATCGCATAGTAGCGAGACGAGGGCTTAATGCGCGCGCAGCTTGCCAGCATTTTCGGCATGATCGGAGCGATGAGCATGACGGCTCAGGCTGTCGCCTGGGCGCTCGCCTCCAGCATCACGTTTCAGGCGCTAAGCACCCTTATGAAGATGCTGGGCGCCTCCCTGCCTCCTCTGGAAATCGCCTTTGTCCGGGGCGCCGCCGCCCTGGTGCTGGTCGCGGTGACGTGGCAGGCCTTGCGCGACCTCCGATCCCTGCCGGATCCGAATATCCACCTTCTGCGTGCCGGCCTGGGCACGGTCGCGTTGCTGTGCAGCGTCTATGCCCTCTCCACCAAGCTGCCGTTGGCGCTGGTCTCGATCATCCTCTACAGTCGCATCCTGATGATGATCCCGCTCGCGCGTGTCACGCTGGGCGAGCGGGCTGGACCAGCACTGTGGGCCGCGACGCTGATCGGATTCGGTGGAGTCGTGCTGGCGGTGTCTCCAAGCCTTACCCTGCCCGACCAACTCCTCGGCGTGGCGGCGATGATCGCGGCGGCGGTGACCTCGGCCGGCTCTCAGCTCGCGGTCCGCCGCCTGACCCTGACCACGCCCAGCTCCGTGATCGTCGCCGCGTATGCCGCTCTCAGCACCCTGCTGCTGGTGGTGCCGGCCGCATGGGTGTGGGTGACCCCGACGCTGGCCGAGGCGGGTGGCCTGCTGGGGATCGGGCTGTTCGGCATGGCCGCGCTGTACTGCACCGCCCAGGCCTATCGATTCGCCCCGGCCACCATCGTGGCGCCACTCAGCTTTATCGAGATCCCGCTGGCCGCTGCCTTGGACTACAGCCTATGGGGCAGCCGCCGACATGGCAGACGGTGGTTGGCGCCGCTGTGATCGTTGCCGCCACCTATGGCGTGACCACGATCAACCGTCGGCGCTGATGGCCGAGACAGCGGCTTTGTGCCAAAACCAGACATGGCTGCGAATCTGAAGGCCAAGTGATTTCCCGAAAACCTGGCCGATAAGCACGCCTCTGGAAAATCGTTAATCTGGGGTTTGCGAAAATTCTAATTTATTTAAGAAACAGTCACGTCGATAGTTTAACATATATACTAACCCTGCAAAAATTTGACGGGAAATGAATTTAATCGTGTTTTCTGTTGAGTTATTTATTTTAAAAGAATTAGTATAAAATTCTGTAATTTCGCTTCAGAATTCAATTATAGGATATAGCAATGCCTCTCAAGTCTCTTCTTGTTTCAAATGAAGCGCGCGTCAATACGTACACAACGGATGTTCAAGCAAACGCGGCGGTGACCGTACTGGCGAGCGGCCAGTCGGTGGTGACCTGGACCTCGATCGGCCAGGACGGTAGCCTGCACGGCGTTTACGCCCAGCAATACGACGCGGGCGGCAACGCGGTCGGCGGGGAGTTCCGGGTCAACACCTACACCAACAATGCCCAGACGACCTCGCGCATCGCCGCCCTGAACGATGGCGGCTATGTGATCGTCTGGCATTCCATCGGCCAGGACGGCAGCGGCTACGGCGTTTACGGCCAGCGCTTCGACGCCGGCGGGCTTCGGGTCGGCGGCGAGTTCCACATCAGCACCGGTATGCTCACCTACGATCAGGGCGCTCCCAAGGTGGCGGCGCTGGCGGATGGCGGCTTCATCGTCGCCTGGGAGCAGAGCGAGCCCGACAACGTCGGCAGCGACATCTACGCGCAGCGCTTCAACGCCAGCGGCGCGGCGGTCGGCGGCAACGTGATGATCGACGGCGGCGACGCCAACGGGCTCCAGACGGTTCCTGCGGTCGCCGGGTTGCCGAATGGCGGCTACGTCGTGGTGTGGGGCACGAACGTCGCGCCCGGAACCGAAGGCACCGACATCGCCGGCCGCGTGTACGATGCCTCGGGCACGCCGGTCGGGCCGGCGTTCCAGGTGAACAGCTTCCTGGCTCCAGGAAGCGCGGTGGCGAACGACAGCGACCCCAACGTGGCCGCGCTGGAGGGCGGCGGCTTTGTGGTGACGTGGAATTCGACCAACCACGACGGCAGCGGCAGCGGTGTGTACGGGCAGCGTTTCGACGCTGCGGGCACGCCCATCGGGAGCGAGTTCCAGTTGTCGACCTACACCACGGGCGACCAGACCGACGCCTGGGTTTCCGCGCTGGCCGGGGGCGGCTTCGTGGCGGCCTGGACTTCGTCGGGACAGGACGGCAGCGGCAAGGGTGTTTACGCGCAGCGTTTCAGCCAGGACGGCGTCAAGGTGGGCGGTGAGTTCCGGTTGTCCGACGTCACCGCCGGGGATCAGGTGCGGCCTCGGGTCGCGGCGCGGCCGGACGGAGGCTTCGTCGTTGCTTACGAGAGCCCCGATGCCAACTCCTCCGGCGTCTACTATAGGACTTTCTCTGCCAGCACCTTGGCGCCAATCGTGTCTGCCAACGAGGTGGAGACGTCGGTGAACACCACGCTCAACGCGAGCGTCTTAGTCTCGCAAGGCCACGCTCAAGGCCCGCAGTATGCCCAGGGAGGGCTTCAGCAAGTATCCTATTATGAGTTTGTCGATCTCGACGACCGCACCGACAGTGGATACTTCACCATCAACGGCGTCGGGCAGCAAGCAGGGAAGGTCATCCATGTTTCTGCCGAGCAGATCGGAAGCCTACGCTATATCAGTGGCGCCACGCCAAACCAGAATGATTTTCTGGTTCGAGTGTTTGATGGGATCCATCTCAGTAATTGGTCCGAAGGAACAGTGGTTGGTTACGCTCCGTCTGAGACGCTCACCGCGACGGCCCAGTCGCGCGTCAATACGTACACAACGGATGTTCAGGCAAACGCGGCGGTGACCGTACTGGCGAGCGGCCAGTCGGTGGTGACCTGGACCTCGATCGGCCAGGACGGTAGCCTGCACGGCGTTTACGCCCAGCAATACGACGCGGGCGGCAACGCGGTCGGCGGGGAGTTCCGGGTCAACACCTACACCAACAATGCCCAGACGACCTCGCGCATCGCCGCCCTGAACGATGGCGGCTATGTGATCGTCTGGCATTCCATCGGCCAGGACGGCAGCGGCTACGGCGTTTACGGCCAGCGCTTCGACGCCGGCGGGCTTCGGGTCGGCGGCGAGTTCCACATCAGCACCGGTATGCTCACCTACGATCAGGGCGCTCCCAAGGTGGCGGCGCTGGCGGATGGCGGCTTCATCGTCGCCTGGGAGCAGAGCGAGCCCGACAACGTCGGCAGCGACATCTACGCGCAGCGCTTCAACGCCAGCGGCGCGGCGGTCGGCGGCAACGTGATGATCGACGGCGGCGACGCCAACGGGCTCCAGACGGTTCCTGCGGTCGCCGGGTTGCCGAATGGCGGCTACGTCGTGGTGTGGGGCACGAACGTCGCGCCCGGAACCGAAGGCACCGACATCGCCGGCCGCGTGTACGATGCCTCGGGCACGCCGGTCGGGCCGGCGTTCCAGGTGAACAGCTTCCTGGCTCCAGGAAGCGCGGTGGCGAACGACAGCGACCCCAACGTGGCCGCGCTGGAGGGCGGCGGCTTTGTGGTGACGTGGAATTCGACCAACCACGACGGCAGCGGCAGCGGTGTGTACGGGCAGCGTTTCGACGCTGCGGGCACGCCCATCGGGAGCGAGTTCCAGTTGTCGACCTACACCACGGGCGACCAGACCGACGCCTGGGTTTCCGCGCTGGCCGGGGGCGGCTTCGTGGCGGCCTGGACTTCGTCGGGACAGGACGGCAGCGGCAAGGGTGTTTACGCGCAGCGTTTCAGCCAGGACGGCGTCAAGGTGGGCGGTGAGTTCCGGTTGTCCGACGTCACCGCCGGGGATCAGGTGCGGCCTCGGGTCGCGGCGCGGCCGGACGGAGGCTTCGTCGTTGCTTACGAGAGCCCCGATGCCAGCTCCTCCGGCGTCTACCGCCGAGTCTTTTCGGCAACCACGCCCGATCCCGTTCCCTACGCGGTGGTGCATGCCCCTGCCGGAGGGGGAACGGCTTCAGGCTCTGCCATGAGTGATCGGATAATCGGCGGTCCAGGAGCCGACACACTTTTGGGCGGTGCCAGCCGGGATGTGCTTTACGGCGCGGACGGCGCGGACGTGCTGGATGGACAAGGTGGAGACGATCTCCTCGTGGGTGGAGCGGGAAACGATATTTACATCGTTTCGGACACCGGCGACGTGGTTTTAGAGCTGCCAAACGAAGGGCACGATGAGGTTAGGACATCGCTTGCCATCTATGGGCTGGGGAACGACATCGAGGATCTGAGATACAGCGGAAGCGGGCACTTCACCGGTGTCGGCAACACTTTGAACAACCTCATCGTCGGCGGTAGCGGGAACGACACGCTTGATGGAGGTTTTGGCAGCGATACTTTGGTCGGCGGGAGCGGCAATGACATCTATGTCGTGGACAACGTCGGTGATGTCGTAACCGAACTGGCCGGCGAAGGCGTCGACGAAATCCGCGTTACGCTGGCGGCCTACACACTGGGCACCAATCTGGAGAATCTTTCCTACATCGGCGGCGGCAATTTCGCCGGGACCGGCAACGGCCTGGATAACATGATTGTCGGCGGTGGCGGGAACGATACGCTTTTCGGACTGGAGGGGGCCGACACCCTGTTCGGAAATGCCGGCCAGGATTGGCTGGATGGAGGAATGGGTGCCGACAGCTTGCTCGGAGGGCTCGGTAACGACACTTACATCATCGACGACATCGGCGATGTGGTGGTGGAACTGGCTGGCCAAGGCAGCGACACAGTGCGTAGCGCCATTGACTATACGCTGGGCACCAACGTCGAGGCACTGGTGTTGACCGGGGGAGCCCTGACGGGCACTGGTAACGCGCTCAACAACAACCTGATCGGCACTGCCGCTGCCAACACGCTGATTGGCTTGGACGGCAATGACACGCTCAACGGCGGGGCCGGAGCCGACACGCTGATTGGCGGAACCGGCAACGACACCTACGTGATAGACAATGTTGGCGATGTGCTGATCGAATTGCCGGGTGAGGGCACCGACACGGTGCAGAGTTCAATCAGTTACACCCTACTGGCCGATTTTGAGAATCTTACCCTGACTGGTTCGGCTGCCATTGCCGGAACCGGCAACGCGGCCAACAACCTGCTAACCGGCAATGGTGCCGCCAATCTGCTGACCGGGCTGGAGGGCGATGACACGCTGAATGGTGGCGGTGGTGCCGACACGCTGATCGGGGGCACCGGCAACGACACCTACGTTGTCGACAATGTCGGCGACATGGTGACGGAGTTGGCCGGCGAAGGGATCGATACGGTAAACGCCTCGATCGGCTGGACGCTGGGCGCCAACATCGACAACCTGACACTGACCGGCTCGGTGGCGATCAGCGCCACCGGCAACGAACTGAACAACGTGCTGACCGGTAACGGCGGTGCCAACCTCCTCGACGGCGGGCTGGGGGCGGACAGCATGGCCGGCGGGGCTGGCAACGACGTCTACATCGTCGACGATGCCGGCGACGTGGTGACGGAACTGGCCGGCCAGGGCAGCGACGAGGTCCGCACCAGCCTGTCGAGCTACCTGCTGGGCGCCAATGTCGAGGCCCTGACCTCCACCGGCACGGGCGACTTTACCGGCACCGGCAACGCGCTCGACAACCGGCTGACCGGAGGGCTCGGCAACGACACGCTCAGCGGCGGCGATGGGGCCGACACCCTGGATGGCGGGGCGGGGAGCAACCTGCTGATCGGCGGGGCTGGCAACGACGTCTATCTCGTCGGCAACCTCGGCGATCAGGTGGTCGAACTGGCTGGCGAGGGCATCGACGAGGTGCGAACCGCCCTGACCGGCTACACCCTGACCGAGGGGGTGGAAACCCTGACCTACACTGGCACGGCGGCATTTGCCGGAACCGGCAATGCGCTGGACAACCTGATCGCGGGCGGCACGGGCACCGACACGCTGGATGGTGGACTCGGTGCAGATACCCTGATCGGCGGGCTCGGCGACGATGTCTATGTGGTGGACAGCGTCGGCGACACGGTGATCGAAGGTGTCGACGCCGGCATCGACGAGGTGCGGACCACCCTGTCGGCCTTTACGCTGGGCGACAACATGGAGCGGCTGGTGTTCCAGGGCGGCGATGCCAGCGGCATCGGCAACGGTCTGGACAACTGGCTGGCGGGGAACGTCGGGAACGACACGCTCGATGGCGGTGCCGGCAATGACACGCTGCTGGGCGGCCTGGGCAACGACGTACTGACCGGCGGCAGCGGTGCCGATCTGTTCGCGTTCGCCTCGGGGGACGGCTTGGACACCATCACCGACTTCGACGCGGCCCAGGGCGACCGGATCGGTCTGGCGGCTGGTCAGGCCTACAGCGTGGACATCAACGCGAGTGGCGACGCGGTGATCGTCTACGGCACCAGCGACATCGTCACCCTGGTCGGCATCCAACCTGCCGCGGTGTCGAGCGCTTGGTTCGTGACGCTCTGAACCGGCAAGGGGGGGGAGGCTCCGGCCCGCCTCCCCTTGCTCCGGCACCGTGTCCGTCAAAGGGTGGCAAAGCGGACGCCTTGGGTATGGCATCCAAAGTCCGCTTTGGGTCAGAAACTGCCATCAACCGGCAACCCTGATAGCCAAACCGTTCCCCAGGGAACGGTTTGGCCCCGCCTTCAGCGCGCGGGTTTCCACCCGCACAGCCGCGCCCCGGTACGGTTGTGCGCGAGGAGTTGCTCCGCCGTGCCCTCGGTCAGCGTGTCGGCCCGGCTGACGTAGACCGGGCGGAACGCCGCGCAACTCCCCTCAGTCGCGGGACCATTGGTCGCGCAGCCGGTCAGCAGCGCCAGGGCCAGCCCGGCGCAGATCGTCCTCGATGTCATGGCGCACCTGTGCGTTCTGGAGTGTCTGGGTGGTCGCCTCGGCGGCGGCGTCCTGCCGCCCGGCCCGGCGCTGGGCGGCGCCGAAGGTGACGATCGCCAGCAGCACGGCGCCGATGGCGATCAGGATGGGACCGACCCGGCCCCACAGCGCGGCAAGGATGGCCATCACGCCGCCTTGCGCTGGTCGTCCCAGCGCCGGACCAGCATCACCACCACCGCCACGCCCAGCAGCGCGGCGACGCCCCAGCCCAAGGCGCCGGAGGGCAGCGCCTCCAGCAGGCCGCGCACCGACTCCGACACGTCGCGGGCTTGGTCGATCACCACCGCGACGGTGGCCAGCCCCAGCGCGCCACCACCGGACTGCACCGCCACCGACTGCGTCATCGGCTTCATGGCCGGCGCCGGCTCGGGCGAGCGCGTGACCGGGGTGTCGGTGTCGGACAGGAACAGCGCCACCTCGGCCGCGCGCCGCTTGACCAAGCCGGCCATCACCTTCCCATCCCCGCGCGTCCACTTGCTGAACTCGGCCGACGCACCGGCGTGGTCCCCGGCGTTGAGCTTGACCAACAGCGTCGAGGGCTTGCCGGTCTTCAGGGTGACGAACCCGTCCTTGCCGGTGTCCTTGCCCTTGGCTTTCCGGCCGGCACCGACGTTGAAGACGAAGGAGACCAGCGCACCGAACTGGGCGTCGGTCAGCGGCGCGGTGACGACGCGGTCGACCAACTCCGCCGCCTCGGCCAGATCGGCGGCCAGCAGTTCCTCGGCGCGCGCCTGGGTGATGGTCAGGCCGGGGTGAACGTCCGCCCCGGTGTGACCGAAGCCGATCGTCCACGGAGCGCCGCCGCTGGCGGGATCCGGGTAGGCGGTGAGGCGCAGGCCCTCGGCGGCCTTCACCAGCTCGATGCAGGATTGCGGAACGGCGCGCATGGATGTCTCCTTCAGCACGAAAAAGCCGCCGGGCGCGGGCCGGGCGGCGTGGTTGACGAATCGGAGGGGGGCGGGTTCGGTTGTGGGCGGCGGGTTGCGCTGTCCGACCTCCGAAGCGGTCGGAAAAATCGACATGCCACCGTCAGACAGTCAGCGCGACCGCGAGAGCGGCGTCGATGCCCAGGCTGCCGGTCGGTCGATCGGGGTTGGAATGTTGTCGCGGTGGTCAGTCGGGCCAGCCGGCCAGCTCTTCCACTACAGCCGGATCGCCGGCCAGGGCGGCATCCTTCAAATCGCGGGCATGCTGCATGGTGAGGCCGTACCAGTTGCCCACCGACGCGGCGAGGGCGATGCCGTCCATCGGCGTGGACAGCGGTACCCGCTCGTTGTCCATGGCGATCCAGCCCCGCGCGTAGCCCTCGCCCCACGGCGCCGCGCCACTGGTTGCCAGGATCGCCGCCGACACCATGCCGCCCAGGTCGGCCCGCCCCTTGTCGGACACCTCGATCCGCTTCTCGGCGTAGGGCGCACCGATGGAGAGCCGGCGGTCACGTTCACCATTGATGGCGGCCACCTTGGCAACGCGGGCCGCAGAAAGCCGCGCAGCCTCGCGCGCCTCGATCTCGGCCGGCGTCAGGTTGACCACCAGCGGCCGGACGATGACGACGTGGGCCTCGCCGTCGGGCACCTCCTCCGCTTGATCCGATACGCGCTGCGTCTCCGGATCGTGGTCGGTCGTGCCCCTCACCTGCGGCCAGTAGCCGAGACCTTGGTACGCCTGCGGGCAGGGATCGAGCGCGACCGGCAGATCCGCCAAGCTCTCGGGAGCAAGCCCGACCAGCTCGGTCGGCAGCGGAGCGGCGGGACCGAGGAGTGCCCGGTCTGCGGTGCGGATTGGGTAATGCATGGTCGGTCAACCCCGGTCAGATTTGGAAGATGCGCCCTTGCCGGACGAGCAGGCCCACCCGCGCGCCCGTGTAGAGAAACGTTGCGGTCTCACCGCTGGGCGAAATGAAGAACGCTTCGCCCGAGCCGCCCCGGACGCTGGAACTGGCGGCGACACCCAGCGCCACACCTGCGACGTAGCCGTATTCACTGCTCGCCGCTGCCGCGCTGCCCACGAGCGTGCAGAGAGGCGAAACGAAGCTGGACCCGTACCCGCCCGCTTGGCTGGGAGCCGAATTGGTGCTGCTCCCGCAGCCGCCGCCGCCGCCGCCCCACCGCCCTCCCGAGCCGCCGCCGCCGGGGTTGTCGGTGTTGTTGGCGGCGGGTCCGCCGGCACCGCCGTTGGGACCGCTGCCCGCCGACCCGTTGCCGCCCGCCGCACCAGCCGCCGTGTCGGTGGCGTGCCCCCCACTGCCGTTGTAGGCGATGCCCCCACCTGGGGAGCCGGCTGAAACGAGCAAGAGGCTGCCGCGCAGGTAGAGCGAGCTGCGGGCACCGCCGCCGCCAGCGGTGTTGGGCGATCCGTTGGAGGCGCCGGGGGGACCGCCGTTGCCGCCGGCCGGGTCCGGCGTGGTCCCCTGTCCGCCCATGATGCCACCCTGCCCGATGTAGAGGTCGAGTGTGTCACCATCGGCCAGCGGCACATCCACGACATATCCAGCTATAGTGTCGCTCGGCCGAGACGAGCCGGCACCACCCGCCCCGCCCCACAGCTTGATGCGCCACACTCCAGAGGCAGCCGTGCGGGTCGCCACCGACGGCGCCCGGCCCAGCGCCCGGCCCATTCGCCCGAAAGGTCGGAAACCCGGCATGGTCAGACACTCCCCGTGTAGCCGCGCCCCTGGGCGTGCCAGCTGAAGCCGGCGGCCAGAGCCACGCTGGTGCCGACGAAAAGCTGCTCGTTGCCGGCCAGCAGCAACAGGTTGCTGTCCGAAAAGCCGAAATCGACCGCCGTCGCTGCGGCGGTTGTCGAAACCGTGGTGGCGGCGACCAGCTTAGCGGCGATCAGCCTCTTGGTGGTGCCGGTGTCCTTGCTGGCGTAGAGGTAGGCCACGGTCGCCGCACAGGTGGCGCATGGCAGCACGGTGAGGCCGTTGATCTCGGCGCCGTCGCTCGGCGCCGTCAGCAGCGGGACTGTGTTGTCGGGAGTGCCGGTCAGTGTGACGTTGGCCGCCGTGGTCACGGCGTTGCCCGACACCAAGGTCTGCGGGAAAACGGCGGTGGACTTGGTCGCCATGCTGGGAAACTCCGGTTGTCAGAGGAAGGACGCCGCGAGGGCGTGCTGTTGAGCGAGAGACAGGCCGACGTCGCCCGTCAGGAAGCCGGTACCGCTGGGGTTGACGATCAGGCTCTTGCCCGCATCGGCGGCCGAGACGATGGGCAGGTTCACCCCGGCGGCGGCGGCTTGCGCCTGCGCCGCCGCCGCGTCGGCCGCCAGCCGGTCGGTGTGCGTCGCGCTTTTGTCGGCGGCGACCGTGGCCTTGTCCGCCGCCACCGCCAGCCGGTCGGCCGCCGTGGCGGCTGCGTCGGCGTCGGCCGCCACGCGATCGGCGTGCGTCGCCGTCTTGTCCGTGGCGACGGCCAGCCGGTCGGCGGCGGTCGCCTGGGCGTCAGCGTCGGCCGCGACCCGGTCGGCATGGACCGCCGTCTTGTCGGCCGCCACCGCCAGCCGGTCGGCCGCCGTCGCCTGGGCGTCGGCATCGGCCACCACGCGATCGGTGTGCGCCGCCGCCGCGCTGCCCGCCGCCCCGGCGGCGCTGCCGGCGGCGGCGGTGGCCGACCCGGTGGCGGCGGTCTCGCTCGCCGCCATGCTGGTCAGCGCCTCGCCCACGCCCTTGAGGCCGGTGCCGAGGTCGCGGATGCAGGGATCCCAGTTCTGCGCCATGCCGTCCGGCCCGGTCATGCCGCCAGGGTTCAGCGCCGTCTTCTCATCGCCGTTGTAGTAGGTCAGCAGCCGGTTGGCCGCTCCCAGCATGTCCGTGAGCCAACTCATGTCGTGACCTCGCCGAGGGAAAGGGTGGAGGCGGTGTGCCGGTCGTTGAGGTACTTGTGGGCATAGTCCTCAAGGACTTGGTAGAGCCCGCCGTAGCGGAAGCAATCGAAGGGGCTGTCGGTGTCGGGCAGCCACACCGCCGGGCGGTCGGCGTCCAGGAAGGTGACGAGGTCGTAGAGACGGTCGCGGTCGCCGGCCTCGTTGACCTGCCGGTCCAGCGTGGCCAGCCGCCGGCCGCGCCCCGGCTCCACCGAGACGCCGCCGCCGGCCAGCTCGGTGACCTTGCCGCCGCGCTTGTAGCCCTCGCCCGAACCGCCGACGTGCCGCTCGAACTGGAGGCTGTCGCCCGCCCAAGCGTGGCCGATGCGATAGGCGGTCTCGCTGGTGCTGTAACCCGAGCCGAGGACGCGGTAGGCCGGACCGTAGACGGTCCAGCGCAGCACCTGGGCCGAGACCAGCGGCAGGACGACGTGGATGTTCGTCGGGTAGCGCAGGTATTCCCGCGCGCCCAGCTGGCCGAACAGGGTGTTTTCCGCGCCGAAGCGCAGGGTCTTGGGATCGTACAGCCCCGGCAGCACCAGCCGGTCGATGCCGACCACGCCCTGGGTGCTGAAGGCGAGCGCATCGCGTGCCGTCGTCTTGAACGCCTCGAAGCGCACCCGGCCGGTCTTCCAGAAATTCGTCCGGAAGAGGCCGGCGTAGGTCAAGAAGGTCGGCCGCTCGAACTCGATCTCGAAGACCACCGGGGCGTCCACGGTGCCGATCCGGGTGGAGACGGCGGCGTCGACCAGCGGCAGGCCCTTCATGGCGTCGAGCGGCGCCGTCAGGCTCCAGTCGCCGGCCGCGCCGGTGACCGCGCAGGGTTGTTCGGCAACCTCGTTGATGTGGGCCAGGAGTCCCGCCATGTCAGCGCGCCACGTAGAGGGTGGCGCCGCCGGTGCGGTCGGCGATGGTCCGGCCGTAGATCACCACCGGGGCGCCGTCCTCCTCGAAACCGGCGATGTCGTCCTCCACCGTGACGGTGTCGCCGATCCACAGGCCGGGGGCGCCGTCCAGCGCCGGCAGCTCGTAGAGCGACGGCGGGCTGGCCAGCTCCGCCACCCAGCCGGGCAGCTCGGCCTGGGCGTCGGCCTCCAGCGTCAGCGCCGTCTCGACGGTGGCCACCTTGGCGGCGTTGCCGTAGGCGGCGACGATGCCGGCGTCGGTCGCCGAGGCCGCCTCGCGCCATTCCTGTTTCCAGCGAGTCACGTCCGCGAGGTTGGGCAGGGCGTCGTCGGCCACCGTGTTGCCGGGGCTGGGGTTGTGGGCGTAGCGCAGCACCACCTGTTTGGCCGGCGGGCTGTGCTGGCCCTCGATGTGAACCAGCCCGGTGGTGGTGCCGGCGGCGGTGCTGTAGCGGCGCAGCGGGGTGGCCGCGTCGGGATGTGGCACCCGCGTCACCACCAGCTGCCCGGCGGTGCCAAGATACCAACCGCCGCGCGGCACCGAGCCCACCAGCTTGGCGTAGACGCTGGCGTGGCTGGCGCCGTCGCCGGCCGCCAGGAACATCCCTACGGTGCGCGGCGCCTCGTCCATGCCGGCGCTGTCCACCGCCGTCACCAGCCCGGCCGAGGTGGCGAGCGCGCCGATCAGCGCGCCGATGCGGTGCTGGTAGACTCCCGCGAACCGGCGGCCCAGCACCTCGACCCGGAAGTCGGCGTATTTGACGGTGGTGGTGAGGATCCCGGTGGCGAGGTCCACGGTGTAGTAGGCGTTGGTGCTGGGGGTGGCGCCGGCCTGCTTGAGGACGGCGACGCCCGAGGACCAGCCGCGCGGCACGTCCTGCACCGGTTGGCCGCCGCCCACCGACCAGCGGTGATAGCCGCCGACGATGCCCAGGTAGGTCGGCCGCGCCATCGGGCAGTGCCCGAGCGGCACCTCCTTCAGCACGTCCTTCAGCTCCTCCGGCCCCTCCAAGCCGCCGGTGCCGGCGTAACGCGCGACCTGGACCGGCGTGTCGAAATCCAACCGGAAATCGTGGATCGGCACGGCGATCTCGGTGCGCTTGGGCTTGGGCAGCCCGGCGCGCGCGCTCCAGATCGTCACCGCCGTGGCCAGCGGGGCGTCCGCCTCGATCTCCCGCTCGGTGATCGACTGGAGGACGTAATCGGTCAGCAGGATGTTGAGCGGCCGCTCGTCCAGCTCCACCCGCAGCCACGTCCCGGTGGTGACATCGAGGACGTTGGCCCAGCGCGCCGCCGGAAGGCGGGTCCGCTCGTTGCGCAGGACGAGGTCGCCGATGCGCAGCTCGGCCTGCCCGTCGGCGGCGCCCAGGCTGCCGATCAGCACCGAGGCGTCGGCGCCGGCCGTCACCAGCGGCAACCACGTCACCGAGGCCGGGGTGTCGGCCGGGCCGGACTGGTAGCCGGGAAAGGTGGCGAGGTGCCAGCGGTGAACGTGGCCGCTGGGCTTGTGGTAACAAAGCAGGTCGATCAGACGCACCTTCATCAGGCGGCCCTCCGGGTGTTGGCGAGTTTCTTGGACAGGTCGGCGGTGGTCGACTCGATGCGCTCCAGCAGGGCGGCGGCGTCGCCGCCGATGCGGGCGCGCTGGGTGCGGTCGGCGTCGCCGATGGCGCGGACCTCGGCGCGCAGGCCCTCGACGGCGGCCACCAACTCCGCCACCCCGGCCCCGCCGCCGGTGCTCAGGTCGGGGCGGCGGAAGGCGATGGTCGGCGACGGCGGGGCGACATCGAGCGCCGGCAGCGCGTGGTGGCGGTTGATGTAGGCGACGGCGTCCGATCCAATGGCCGAGGTGGCGCCAGCCGTCAGCACCCCTTCACCGCCGGCCAGCATCACCGTGCCGCCGCCGGCAAAGCGGGCCAGCACCGAGTCCCGGCCAAAAGCGCCGTTGCCGATGACTCCGCCGGTCTCGAAGCCGGGCACGCCATGGTCGTGCGCCCAGGCCCGCACCGCCGCCTCGTACACGCCCGCCTTGCCGTAGGCGGCGATCCAGCTGTTCGCCGCCCCCACGTCGCCGGTAAAGCCGATCGAACGCATCACGCCGAGGAAATCGTCCCCCGACATGTACTGACCAACCGGCTGAAGCTCGGCCGGCGAGGTGTAGCGGTAGGGGTTGTTGGCCCAACCGAGTTGGGCGTCGGCCGCCTGGAGAACCTGCTGCACCGTGCCGGCACCCTGCGCCCGCGCCCAGGTCATCACGGCGGGCAGCGACCCGGCGGTCAGGCCGGTGGTCATCTGCGCCAGCGTGGCGCCCGAGGTCGTGCCGGTGAGGCCCTGCAACGGCACCAGCGCCGCCTGCCACACCGCGTAGCTCTGGTTCATCACGCTGGTGAGGTCGGTCAGGCTGCCGAGCTGGCGCTGCCCCAGGTTGGCCGCGTCGGTGCGGGCCTTTTGCAGCTCCTTCAGGGTGTTCTGGGCGGTCTCCAGCTGGCGGTCGGCGGTGTCCACCCCCAGCGCCGTGGCGTCGCCCAGCTCGCGGAAGACACTGTCGACCAAGTTGAACAGGGCCGAGGCGGTTTGACCGCTGGCCGCCTTCTCCATCGCCACCAGCTGCGGACCGAGTTGGAGGAGGAGCTGACGAGCGGCCTCCGTCTCGGTCTCGGTCGCGGTGGTCGACGTCGCCGTGGCGTAGGCGGTGCGGAAGCGCGCCTCCGCCTCGGCCATCTTCACGCCCGGCGCCAGCGGCGAATCCTCGCCCTCGCGCAAGGCGCCGCGCGCGTCGGCGAACTGGCGGGCGAACTGCGCCACCTTCACCGCGCCGTCCTGAAGCGCGGTCACGATGTCCTGCTGGGCGGTGATCTGGCGGTCGTACCACTCCGTCACGTCCTGCTGCGCCAGCGTGAAGGCCTGGGCCGCGCGCTCGGCCGCCTGGATCATCAGCAGCCCGGCGGTGTCGCGCCCGTTGTCCTGGGCGTCGGCCAGCTCCTTGGCCTGCTGCTGGTCCAGCGTCAGCAGCCCGGCGGTGCGCAGGCGGCCCACGGCGGTGTGCATCCGCGCGTTGAGGTCGGACTGATACGCCGCCGTGGCGGCGGCGGTCGTCTTGGCCGTCTTCCAGGTCTCCGCCATCGCGCCGATGACGGTGTTGAACTGGTCGCCGGTGAGGACGCCAGACTGGAACAGCGGCACCAACTGGCGGTAGGTGGCGCCCAGCTCCTCGAACGAGGCGGTGCCGGCGTGGATCGCCGTGAACAGCCCCTGGAGCCGTTCGGAGAAAGCCGCCACGCCCTCGGCGCCGCCGTTGACCATGGCGCCGTTCAGCACGTCGGCGGCGGTCTGCTTACGGTTCGGCTCGGTGATCGCCTGGATGCTCGCCCAGCCCTGCCGCAGCGTGCTGAGAACCTGCTGGCTGGCCTGGAAGGCTCCCGTCACCAAGCTGACGGCGCTGCCGTACTGCTCCACCGTCAGCACGCCGTCGTACAGCGTCTTGTTGAGGGCGCCCATCTGCCAATTCACGTCCGCGACCGTCAGGGCGCCGCGCTGGGCGGTCGCCGCCATCGAGTCGAGGGTGCCGGCGAGCGCCGCGAAGGCGGGCGCCGTCACCGTGTCCTTGCTGGCGCCGGCCGCGCGGAACTGGTCGGCGGTGGAGAGACGGGCAAAGCTGTTGGTCAGCGCCGCGACGGACACCGCGCCCTGCCGCTGAAGCAAGGCCGCACTGTCGTTGTAGGCGTCCTTCGCCTTGGCGGTGTAGCGGACGGCGAGGTCCGCCACCTCGGTCGCCGAGTAGCCCAGCCCGACCAGCGCCGGGCGGAACGCCTCGAATTCGATGCGGGCCTGCTCGGTGACGGCGGGCATCCCGACCAGCGGGGCGATCGCCGGCCCCAGCCCCATCATGGCGGTGATGCCGCGCCGGGCCGCCTCGGTCAGCTCGGTCTCGGTCGCCAGCCCCAACTCGGAGGCCTTGCTCCGCCAATCGGTGATGTTGGTCTTGATCTGCTCGCCCAGCGCCTTGGCGTTGTCCGTGAACACCTTCAGTTGGTTGTTGGTCGGGTTGAGCGACGCGTTCATCGCGTCGAACTGCGACCGGAAGCCGTCGGCGAAGGCCAAGTCGGTGGCGAGGTCTTCCGAGTTCTTCGCGGTGCTGGTGGACAGCGCCTTTTTCACGTCGGCGTTGACCCCGGCCAGCTCGCCGGTGCCGGCGTAGAGCTGGAGCGTGCGGCGCAGGAAATCCTGCATCGCTTGGTCCGCGTCATCGAAGGATTGGTCGATGCCGCCGACGCGCGACGTGTATTTGTCGGTGTTGGCCGCCCAGCGGACCGAGCCGAACTCGCCGCCCTTGTTCGGGGTGAACTTATCGCCCACCACCCCGATCAGCGCGTTGAGCGCGGTGGAGGCGGTGTCGCCCAGCTGCTTGGTGTAGCTGTCGTCCCCGTCGTTGTCCGTCATGTTGCGGGAGACGGTGATGCCCTTGTCGCTGGCGGCGAGGACCGACTCGCCGTTGGGACCGGAGGACTTCTTCTGGGTGCCGACCATGCCGGCGATGGCGCCGACGATGGCGCCGATCGCCGTGCCCCAGCCGGGCAGGATCATCGTACCGTACATGGCGCCGGCCGCCGCGCCGCCGGCCGCGCCGACCGCCTTGCTGTTGGTCTTGGTGCCGAGATAGCCGCCGACCATGTAGCCGGCGCCGGCCGCGCCGACCACGCCCATGGCGGCGGTGCCCAGCCCGACTCCGCTGCCGGCGATGCCGCCGGCACCCCCGCCGGCCGAGCCGGCGAAGGCCGAGGAGGTCTCCGCGAGGTTGGCGAGCTGGGAGGCCTGCACGGCGGAGCTGGCCTGCACCACCGAACCGTTGGCCAGCGTCACCGTGGGCGCGACGTAGCCGGAGGAGGCCAGCGTCGGGGCGATCCCCAGGTAGTTGGTGCCGAAGCTGTCCAGCATGCTGGTCGGGCTGACGCCGAGCTTGGACATGCCCCAGGACAAGCCCTGATTTTGCAGCATGCTGGAGCCGTTGCTCAGCAGCGTGCCCTCGGCCGAGATCCCACCGCCCCCGCCCGAGGCCCCGCCGATCGACCCGAAGTCGAACAGGGTCGGCAGGTTGGTTCCGAGCACCGCGTTCTTGATCGGGTTGATGAGCGCCATCTTCATGGCGAGCTGCTGAAACTCGACCCCGACCGCGCTGACCGCGTCGGCCCAGGACATGGTCGATTTGCCCGCCGCCACCAGCTTGTCCAGCACGGCGTCCATGCCGCGCTCGCCAAACTTGGCCAGCTCGTCATAGGCCGCGTTGGTGCGCTCCAGCTCCAGGCCTTGCTTGGCCAGGGCCTCGGCGTTGGCGAGGTAGGTCTGCCCCTCCTTGCTCGCCGAATCGATGTTCTTGGCCCGCAGATCGATCAGCGCCTGGGTGCGCGCCAGCTCCACCGCGCGCTGCTCGGCCGAGGCGCCGATCAGAAGGATCTGCTTTTGGCCCAGCGCCAGCTGGTCGCGCTGCTGTTGCAACAGCGGCCCGGCCGCCACCGCCGCCGCCCCGCGCGCCTCCTCTTCCAGGAGGGCGATGTAGTGCGCCTTGGCCTCGGCGTATTTGGCCGTGCCCTCCTCGCCCTCCTTCAGCGCCAGCGTGTGCGCCTTCTCGGCGACCTCCGCCGCCTGCACCGCCGCCGGCCCCTTGGCGTAGGCCGCCACCAGCGCCTTCTGGTTCTCGATGTGAGCCAGGATCGGCTGGCTGGACTCGGAGCGGAGCTGCTGCTGGGTGGATTTTTCCTGCGCCTCCAGGTTGGTGCGCGTCGCCGCCGCCAGCCCATGGACCGCCGCCGCCGCGACCTGGTTCTCGATCGTCGCCCGCCGGGTCGCCGCCTCGCCCTTGCCGGCGGCGGCGGCCAGACGCGCCTGCGCCTCGGTCTGCAACGTCAGCTGCACCGTGCCCTGCGCCGCCGCCCCGGCCAGCTGCGCCTGCGACGACGATTGCAGCACCGCCCAGCGCTGTTGCAGATCGAGCGGCAGCGTCTTCAGCACCGCGCCGAAGTCCTTGGTGGTCAGCAGCGTCTTGGCCGTCTCGGCGCCGAGGCCGGGATACTCCAGCGCCACCTTGGCCAACTCGACGCGGTTCTGCGCCTGGGCCTTGGCCGCGTCGCTGACGGCGCCGGCCAGCAGGCGCTGCCCGTTGGCCTGCCGCTCCAGCTCGGCCGTCTGGTCGCGGGTCTCCAGCCCGACGATCGGGCGCAGCGTGGCGTCGGCCGCGTCGCGCTTCTTGCGCCAGAGGGCGAGATCCTTGGCGTCGCCGTTGGCCGGCTCCGGCCCGACCAACTCGGCCAGCCGGCGCTGGTAGCCGGCCGGCACCTCCAGCAGCTTCGCCTTGGCGGCCAGATCGGCGAGCTTGGCCGTCAGCCCGGCCACCTCCCCGCCCATGGTCTGGAACCCGGTCGCCGCCGTCGCCGCGTTGCTGCCGATGCCCAGCACCGCCTTGGCCGCGTCGTCGGCGGTGCCGTTCAGCAGCGCCAGCCCCGCCTCGCTCTCCTTGACCTCCTGCTTGGCCTTGGCCAGCGGCGCGGCCCACTCGGAAAACGCCTTGGCCAGCGGCTTCAGCCGCTCGTCCTGCCGGGCCAGCTTGTCGATGGCGGCGAACAGCTCCTCGGCGCCGATCGTGCCGGCGAGAAACTGCTGTTGCAGGTCGCGCGCCGGGGCGAAGACCTTGGCCGCGTCGGCCTTGGACAGGCCGGACTCGTAGGCGGCGCGGTCGATCTTGAAGGAGCCGGCGCGGGCGTAGGTCTCTTCCTGCTTGACCGCCGCCAGGGCGGCGTCGCGGGCGGCCTCCAGGTTCTGACGGCGCAGGGCGGCGACCGCCTCCGTCATCGTCTTGACCTTGCCGGTGCTGCGGTCGAAGGCGGCGTCGAAATCGCGCATGGCCTCGCCGTGCAGGCGGGTCGCCTTCTCCGACGCGGTCATGCCGCTGGAGAACACCGCGACGGCGGCGGCGCCGGCCAGCAGCGCCGCGCCCACCGGACCGCCGACCAGCGCCATGGCTCCGGACAGCACCGCCATGCCGCGCGAGGCCACGGTGGCGGCCAGCCCGGTGCGGGCGATGGCCGAGGCCTGGGCGTCCTGCGCCATGGTCAGCGCGACCGTGGTCTCGGCGACCCGCGCGTCGGCGGCGGCGCGGGTGGCGCGGGTGGCGCGGGCGGCGGTCAGCGCCTCCTCGGCCTGGATCAGCCGGGCGGTCTTGCCGATGGCGCCGTCCACCGCCACGGCGTTTTCCATCTGGGCGGCGCGGGCGGCGAGGTCGGAGCGCGCCTTGGTCTGGGCGGCCTTGGCGGCGGCGAGGTCGGCGGTGGCCGCCTCCACCGTGGCGGCAGCCCCGGCGCGCAGCGCCGCCTCCTTGGCCAGCAGATGCCCGGTGTTGGCCACCAGCTCGCCGCGCATGGCGGCCTGTGCCGTAGCGAACTGCCCGGCGGCCTGGACCGCCGGCCCGACCCCGCGTGCCACGAAGACCGCGCCCAGCGCCAAGGCGGCGGTCTCGGCCGCCCCGGTCACCGCGTCGAAGTTGTTGGCCAGCCCGGACATGGCCGGCTGAACCGCCGACAGCAACCGGTCGCCCAACTCCACGCGGTAGATCGCGGCCGCCGCCTTGACCCGGTCGGCGGTCTGCTGGGTGGTCTCGGCGATCCGGCGATAGGCGGCCTCGGTGGCGCCGGCCTTGTCGTGCAGCTCCTTCTGGGCGTCGGCGAAGGCGGTGCTTTCCCGGCTGGCCAGGGCCATGACGGGCAGCAGGGCCTCGACGCCGCCGAACAGCAGGGCCAGCGAGTCGGAGCTGCCGCCGGTCTTGTCGGCCACGTCCTGGAGGAAGCCGGCGAAGCCCTTGGCCTTCAGCGCCCCGGCGTTGAACTCCAGCCCGAGCGCGCGGGCGGCGCTGGTGGCCTCCTGCGACGGCTTCAGCACGGCGGCGATCACCGACCGCATGCCGTCCATGGCGGTGGAGGTCTTGATGCCGTTGGCGGTCAGCGCCGCCGCCGAGGCCATCAGCTCATCGAACGACACCCCGGTCTGCGCCGCGATCGGCGCCACCTGCCCGACGTAGGTGGCCAGCTCCTTGATGTTGGTCTTGCCGGCGGCGGCGCTCGCGAAGAAGGCGTCGGAGATATCGGTGACGCTGCCGACGGCGGCGCCGTAGGAATTGAGGACGGAGGTCAGGCCATCGGCGGCGGTCTGCACGTCGGTGACGCCGCCGATCGCCAGCTTGTTGGCCTCGGTCAGCACCCCGATGGCGTTGGCCGCGCTGTTGGCGCCGGCCGAGATGATCTCGTAGAGGGCCTTGGCTTGGTCGGTCGGCAGCTGGCCGAACTGGCGGGACAGGTCCTTGACCTGGGCGGCGTAACGGCTGGTGTCGGCGCCCTTCAGCAGGGTGCCGACCTGGGCCATGGCGGTCTGGAACGCCATCGCCGACTTGGCGGCGTCGGACAGGGAGTCGGCGAGGCCGGAGCCGATCCGCACCCCGGCGAGGGCGACCACGGCGGTGGCGGCGCCCGAGGCGGAACGGCCCAGGCGATCGAAGGCGCCGTCGACCCGGCGCAGGGAGCCGTCGAGCTTGCCGGCGAACTGGTCGACCCGGTTCTCGGCCTGGGCCAGCACGCGCCGCATCGCGGCGTCGTCGGCGGTGACCGGAACCATCATGCCGGGAAGCTCAACAGCCATGCCCGCACCCCCAAAAGAAAAGGGCGCCGGTCACCCGGCGCCCTTTGGCTTGCCCAGGCCGAGCATGGCCTTGAGCTTCGTGTTCAGCGCCGCCTTGCCGGGCTTGCGCTCCTTACGCTTGCCCCCCGGCGTGGTCGCGGCGAGGAAATCGACCTTCCCGTCCAGGGCCATCTTGATGTCCGGAAAGGGCGCATCGAGCGCCACGTCCCGCGTCCATCCCAGCCAGCCCGTGGCGTAGCGGAACATCTCGTCCGCGTACTCCGCGAAGGTCAGATGGCTTCCCCCGGCGCCTCCTCCTCCGTCTTGCCGTCTTCGGTCGTGGCTGTGTCGGACTTGGCCACCTTGCCGCCGGCCGCCAGGAAGTTGATGAAGGTGACGATCCAGGGCGCCACGGTGACGATGCCCTCGTTGAAGACGGCGTCGGCGGTGGCCTCGGCCGCCTTGCCGACGCGGCCGGAACCGGCGTTGATGACGGTCACCAGCGTGTCGAAATCGTAGACGTTGGCCTTGGTCATCACCTCGCTCAGGCCGCCGTAGAGACGGCAGATGGTGCGCGAGGCGCGCACGTTGGCCAGCAGGTCGATGTCCTCGCCGTCGAGGGTGACGGTCATAACGCCGTGGGAAAAGCGCGGGGGGGTGGGCATGGGGCGGACCTCGGGGGAAAACGCAGCGGGAAGGGAACCGGTGGCCGCTCAGGGCCACCGGCCTGGGGGCGGACGGTCAGTCTTCGGCCGCCGCGACCTCGATCGGCTCGGCGTCGATCTCGATGTTGACGGTCGCCTCGACGATCTTGTCGTTGGAGCCGATTTCGAAGGTGTAGGAGAGGACGTAGGCGAAGGCGTAGACCGTGGTCGGGGTGCCATCCTCGGGCGCGTCGTCCAGCGTGATCTTGACGCAGTAGCCGTTCTTGCGGTCCTTGCGGGCCGCCTTGACCGCCGCCTGACCGACCGCCGTGGGGATGCGGGCGAGCTTGATGGTCAGCGAGCCGTGGTCGACCGTGCCCTTGCGCTTGTGGACGGCGCCGTCGCTCAGGGTCTTGTAGGTCACCTTTTCGTGGGTGGAGCCGAAGGCGCCGATGTCCTCGATTTCCTCGACCTCGACATAGGTCAGCGCCTCGTAGGCCGCCTGCGTCGTGCAGAGGGTGGTGGCGGAGGCGCCGGTGGCGATGAAGAAGCGCGCTCCGGCGCTCTGAACCGCTTTGCCGCTCATGATGATGCCTTTCCTTGGGCGTGAAAAAGGCCGCGCGCGGCGGCCGGGGGAACGCTCCGGACGGGGTGTCGGAGGGTCAGGCGTCGGGCTGGCCGAACGCGGTCTGGTAGGTCAGCGCGAAGGTGAGGCGGACCACCCCGGCCCGCAGCTCGCCGCCGGTCACCCGGTCGGTGACGGTGCGGACCAGCACCGCCTTGTCGGCGAGGCCGCCCAGCTTCTGGCCGGCGGCGATTCGCGCCTCGATGTCCAGCGCCAGGGCGTCCAGCCGGTCGTCCAGCTCGGCCCCGGCGCGGGCGTAACCGTCCACCACCAGCTCCATGGTGCGGAGCTGGCGGCGACCGTTGGTGATTTCCTGGACACCCTCGCCGGGGGTGAAGACGGCCAGACAGGGCAGCAGCTCTCCGGCCTGCAACGGATCGTCGCGGTTGACGGAGACGGGGGCGATCGGCGCCAGCAGGGCGGCGACGGCGTGGCGGATGCGGGTGCGCTGGTGGGTCATGCGTCCCTCAGCACCAGCGCCGCCATGCCCTGCCCGTCGGGGCGGAGGTCGGCGACGCTGTAGGCCTTGCCCCGCACCGTGACGGTGGAGCCCGGTGGCACCGGACCGCCGATGTCGGCGTCCATCACCGTCAGCGTGGTGTGCAGGGTCGAGACGGCGCTGTCCCCGACGTCGGCCTGATAGTGCCGGCGGTCGAAGATGCCGGACACCGTCGCGTCCGGCTGGCCGGGGCGGCGGAGGGTTGCGGGCTCGCCGAAGGTGGCGGCGCAGGCGAGGTTGAGGTCATCGAAGAACATGGCGCTTCCCCAAACGCTACGGGCGGCCCGAAGGCCGCCCGTGGTCGCGTCGCACGGATTGGAAGAGGGTTAGCCCTGGACCGCCGCCCAGGCGTCATCGCGCTGCTTGGCGGTGATCTCCACCCCCAGCAGGTCGGACAGGGCCTTCACCTCCGGCTTGCCGGCTTTGGTGAAGTGGGCGGGGTTCTCCGGATCGAGCTTGCCGATCGCCGCGAGGATGCGGTCCACCGGCACCTCGGGCGCGGTGTCCGCCTCGCCCTCGCCAACCCAGGAGGCGAAACCGCGCGCCACCAGCGCCACCGCGTTCTCGTCCTCCCGACTCTCGACCTCGACAATGGCGCCCGGCCTCAAGGTCACCGTCTTGCTGACCTTCACCGTCACGTTCATGCGCAGCTTGTTGGCCATGGGATCACCGTACCGTCACGCACATGGCGGCGTTGGGGCGCCGGGGATAGATCAGCGGCGCCGACTGGCTCAGCAGCACGCGCCGGCCGGGGTTCTCCTCGATCCAGCTCTTGGGGAAGATCTCCAGGGCCTGATAGCCGGCGCGCGGGTCGAGGATGGCGCCGTGGGCCTGGGTGCCCTCCATGGCGCCGGTGGCGCCGAGGATCACCGTGTGATCGGGCAGCAGGGCCTTGGTGGTGCCGGCCTCGGTGTAGGTGTCGTTGTAGGTGTAGAACTCCACCATGCCGATGCGGCCCTGGAACACCGGGGTGCCAGGCAGCCCGGCCTTGAAGCCCAGCTCGAGGATGGCGGTCTGGCCCAGCGTCCGGTCCATGCGCTTTTCGAGCTTGGGATCCGCTTCGAACAGAGCCCACGCCTTGGCGTCCATCACCACGACGTTGACGGCGGCGCCCGACTTGGCACCCACGAGGTTGATCCACTCGGACACGTCGTCGTACGGCGACACCCCGGCCTCGCCCCAACGGGCGCCGCCGGTCAGGGCGAGGGTCAGGTCGGAATGGCGCTGAAAATCGACCTGGACCTTGGGATACTCCGGCCCTTCCACCACGCACTTGCCGGTGCGCAGGACCTCGGCCGCCATCACCTCCTTGCGGCGCAGGATCATGGTCTGCTGACGCTGGAGCTTCTGCCCCAGGATCGCCTGTTCGCGGGCGCCGGCCGACAGGGAGCCGGTGATCGGTTCGCCGGCCAGACGGCGTAGCGTCTCGCCCGGCTTGATGTCGTGCAGCGGCTTGATGTAGGCCGGCGCGAACATGCGTGTCTCGTAGCCGGTGTCGGTGCCGATCCGGCCGGCGGACAGCGGCGACACGAAGGGCGCCACCTCGATGTCGTCGATCTCGACGTCGAACAGGATCTTTTCGTCGTCGGAGAAGCTGGCCAGCGGGAAGAACATGCTGAGGAGGAAGCGCGGGGCGCCGGCACGCAGCGACCGCAGCACCGTCAGCATGGCGGTGGTGGTGTAGATGTCCATGGGAATCCCTCAGAGGAAGATCGACAGGTCGCGCAGCCCGTCGCGCACCGAATCAGCGGTGTGCCCGGTGCCCAGCGTGAGCTGGTCGGCGTTGAACTCGCCGGTGAAGTAGACGATCGCCTCGGCGTCGGCCGCCGTAGCGTCCACCGTCTCGGCCAGCACGGCGTTCGGGGTCTGCGACCCGTCCGACGACGCCGAGGCCGACTTCACCATTTTCTTGCTGGCGGTGATGCGGCCCAACAGCGTGCCGGCGATCAGCAGGCCGGCGCCGCTGGCGATCGTCACCTTGCGGGTCACGCGGGGAAAGTCGCCCGCGATCAGCGAGGGCAGCGGGGTGTTGGTCTGGGAGGTGGCGCTGGGGGTGAACATCACTTGCCGTCCTTCTTCGGAATGAGGCCGCAGGCGGCCATGCTCGCCAGCACGGCGGCGGCGGCCTTGTCGTCGCCGCTCTGGCCGCTGGTGTCGGCCGCACCGCCGACGGCCGGGTTGGGATGGGCGTCCATGGCGGCGAGCGCGTTCGGGTTGCCGGGCGCCTCCGGAGCGGCGGCGGTGCTGGGCGCAGCCTCCAGCGCGGTGACGGCGTCCGCGACCGACAGGCCGGTGTTGAAGGCCAGATGACAGGCGAGCTGCACGCGGCCGGCGGCGGCGGGGGCGGCGAGGATCGCGGCGCAGCGCTCGCGCTCGGCGACGGCCGAGGCCTGCGCGTCGGCACCGGCGGCGGGCTTCTCCTTGCCGTTGCCCTCCTTGTCCGTCTCCTTGCCGTCGCCGGTGCCCTGGTCGGTATCGCCGGCCTGGGCCTGCGGCGTCTCCGCCTGGGACGCGCCCGGCGGCGTGGTCCCCTCGGCCTTGGGGCGGCCAAAGGGGTTGAGGTGGGCAAAATTGAAGGCCATTACGGGGTGTTCCTCACATGGTCCAGCAAGGCCGAAAAGGCCTCGGCGGGGGGCAGGACCGCGTCGGCCAGACCGAGGCGCACGGCCTCGGCGGTGCCGGCCGGTCCCTCAAAGCAGCGGCCCTCGGTGGCGAGGACCGCCGCGACATCGAGGCCGCGCAGCCGCGCAACGGTTGCGGCGAAGAGCTGGCGCAGCCCGTCGACCTGGGCCTGCCAGTCGGCGCGCACCGCCTCGGGCAAGGCGGCGTAGGGATGGCCATCGGTTTTGTGGGCGCCGGACTGGACGATGCTCGGCTTCAGCCCGGCCTCGTCCAGCATGCGGGAATAGTCCCAATGCATTTGCCAGACGCCGATCGACCCCACCCCGCCGGTGCGCGGCACGCTGATGGTGTCGGCCGCGCAGCCGATTGCGTAGGCGGCGGAGTAGGCTTCTTCCGAACAGATGGCCGCCACCGTCTTGCTGGCGCGGACCTTCTCGGCGGCGATCCAATCGACTAAGTCGAAACAGCCGTTGACGATGCCGCCGCCGGAATCGATGTCCAGGCAGATGGCGCGCACGTCGGGATCGCCGAAGGCGTGGGCGAGCTGGTAGCGCAGCCCATCGTAGCCGGTCGCCCAACTGCCGCCCCAGTAGCCCAGCTTGGGCACCAGCAGCCCGGCCACCGACACGACGGCGACGCCCTGGTCGACCTCGTAGGGGCGGCGGTTGCCGCCGACATCGCCGACGCGGTAACAGCCCACCGGCATGTCGACCGAGGCCTGCTGCAACAGGGCCATCCGCGCCGCCGCCGTCCCGGCCCAGGCCGGCGCCACCAGCACGGGCTGCATCGTCTTGGTCATGGGAGACTCCGTCACGCGCCGGGCGCCGGTTCGGGTTGGTCCGGCTGGGCCATGAAATTGACCTCGGGCAGGGTCAGGCCGCGCGCCTTCAGCGCTTCCTGTTCCAGCGCGATCTGGTCCAGCAGGTCGTCGAGGTCGCGGCCCTGGTCGAGGGCCTCGTCCCGCAGGGTGGAGATGCCCAGGCGCACGCGCATGGCGGCGGCGGTGATCTCCTTCACCGGGTCCACCCACCCGCGCGCCGGCCCACGCCAAACGCCCCGCAGCCACGCCTGCCGGCGGGCACGGTTCTCGGCGAACCCCGGCAGGTCGAGGTAGCCGCGCCAGACCGCCTCCTCGATCACCAGATCCAGGGTGGGCCGGCACCACGTCAGCGTCTTCAGCAGGCGCAGGAACAGCACGAAGCGCCAGCCCTCCAGCAGCGACGCGCGGGCGCTGGAATAGTTGGTCTTCGAGAAGTCCCGCATGAACGTCTCGTAGGTCATGCCGATGCCGGCGGCGATCAGCCGGGAGACGCTGGTCACGAACCCGTCGGTGCCGGCGCTGGGCCGGTTGGAGCTGTAGCCGGTCAGCCGCTCGCCGGGCAGCAGGCGGGGAATGGCGCCGCCCGGCCCGATGCCGAGGTGGACGGTGGGCTGGGCGCCGCGCGCCTCCATGTAGGCCTGACCGTCGCCGAACAGGTCGAGGAGGGTCTGCCCATCGGCCGGGCTTTCCAGCACGGCGGCGATCACCGCGTTGACGACGGCGGCTTGCAGCTCGGCGCGCTGGAACCGCGCCCGCTGCTTCAGCTCGGTCATCACGGGGGCGAACACGGACACGCCCCGGTGCTGGCCGGGGCGTTTCTGGTCGAAGGAGTGGATGACGGTCCGCCGTCCGCCCGGCCCGCGCAGGGGCACGCGCTGCCACGCCGCCGCCGCCATGCCCCAGGGCATGAAGGTGTCGCCGGGATGGGCGGACTGGATGTGGTAGGCGATGGGCGCCCCGTAGCTGTCCACCTCGACGCCATCGCGCAGGGCGGGATCGCCGGCGCGGTCCTGCGGGTTGGACAGCCGGTCCGCCTCGACCACCTGCAACACGGTGGCGAAGCGGCTGCCCAGGCGCCGCTGGCGCTCCGGCAGCCACAGGGCGAGGGCCAAGCTCTCGCCGTTGACCAGATCGGACTGCACCGACTGCCGGGTCAGCGCGCCAAAGGGCAGCTGGCCCGTCACGTCGCAGGAGTCGCGGTCGTCGCTCCATTCCTGCCAGATCGCCTCGATGCGCGTGGCGGCGTCCTGCGCCTGCTCCCGGCTGATGCCCAGCGCCCGGTAGTTCGGCATGCTCTGGAAATCCAGGCCGAAGCCCAACGCGCTGTCCTTGAGCGACTGGACGGCTCCGGAGACCAGCGCGTCGTTGCGCTCCAGGTCGCGGGCGCGGGCGACGATGGCGCGGCGGTCGCCGTCGAGGTCCGCGTCGGCCGAGCCGGCGCCGGGCGTCCAGTCGCGCAGCTCGGGCGCCGAGCCGGTTCCCGCCAGATAGGACCCCATGGCCGCCTGCGCCCGCGCCCGCCGGATCTCGGCCTGGGTGATGGGCCGACCGTGGGCGTCCAGAATGACGGGAGCGCCGGCCATCAGCCGAGGACCCGGACGAAGGGCGACACCTGCGGGCCGCGCAGGCCCTTGGCGGCGGCGATCTGGCGCTCCAGCGAGCCGATGTAGCTGGTCAGCTGGGCGAGGTTGGCCGGGGCGTATTCGACGGCGCGGTCGCCGAAGCGCACCGTCACCGTTTGCCGGCCCAGGCGCAGCGCGTGCTGCGCGGTGCGCGCCTCGGTGAGCCAGGACTCCAGGGTGGCGAGGTCCGTCATAGGTAGAGTTCTCCCTTGTCGAAAGCGGTCGGGGCCGCCGCCGGCTGGGCCGGAGCCGCCGGCTGGGTCATCCGCTTGGCGCGGGCGATGGCGGCGGCGATGGCGTTGGTCTCCGGTGCCGGCGCCGGCAACGCCGCGGCGGTTTCGGCCGCCGCCGCCGCCTCCGCGTCCGGCTCCTCCGCCTCGGCCTCGCCCAGGCGCACGTAGGTGCCGGACAGGGCTTGCAGACCGCAGACGGCGGCGTAGGCGTAGACGAAGCAGACGCCCGCCTCGTGCGGCGCCTTGGGCTTCTCCCACACGGTGTGCTGCCGGCCCTTCGGCACGATCAGCCGCTCGCGGGTCAGCTGGGCGAAGAACTCCTCGTCCAGCTCCCGCGCGTCGGGGGGAACCGCCATCGGGAAATGGACCCGGCGAGGGCCGGGCTTTTCCACGGCGAGGCTGGTGTAGGCCCAATCGCGGGCGGCGTTGCCGCCGATCATGTACCAGACCGAGCCGAGCTTGCTGGACGGCTTGCGCGGCCAGACCTTGCCCCGCTGGCCGTTGGTTTCCGACCGGCCCTTGATCGCCCAGACCCGGCGCGTCCGGCGGCGGTTGCAGAAAGCGTAGACTTCCTGCGTGTGGTGGCCGCCGGAATCGATGCAGGCCGCCCGCGCGTCCAGCGTGGTGCCGTCCGGCTTGCGGAAAGGCCGCTTCAGCAGGGCGTCCAGCCGGTTCCACACCTCCGGCTTGGCCGGGTCGCCGGGCAGGACGAAGTGACCGATGAGCCATCCTTCCAGCCCACGCCCCCAGCCGTAGACCGAGGCCTCCAGGCGCGGGTTGACGGTGCCGGACTGGACGTCCACCCCGACGGTCAGGAACAGCACACCGGGCGGCACCTCGGCCGGGTACGGTTCGGCGCGGTCGGCGATCGCCTGGACCTTCAGCTCCTGCCCGTAGGTCGCCTTGTAGGGTCGGCCCAGGCGCAGATTGACGAAGGGCTGCACCAGCGTCGCCGGGTCGGCCTGGGCCTCGAGCCATTCCTGGACGATCACCGGCCAGGCCGCGTTGGGGTTGAGCGACATGCCCGTCCACAGGTGCATGCCGACATGGCCGGGCGTCCTGGCCTTGGCGGTCGGCCGCCATTCGCCGTTGGCGTCCATCCACGCCTTGTGCCGCTCCTCGATGACGCAGCCGCAGGTCCCGACGTACCAGACCTTGCCGAGGTTGCCCTCGGCGTCGGTGGACCATTTCAGCCCGTGCGGCAGGTCCGGCCCGCCCCAGTCGAGATACTGCCAGCCGTCGAGGTGGCCGGCGGCGTCCGAGCATTGCGGGCACGGCACGAAATAGCGGCGCTGGTCGGAACTCAGCCAGAGTTTCCAGACCCGGCTCGTCTCCATCATCAGCGGTGTGGAGCCGCGCACCTGTTTGCGGTTCCAGAAGGTTTCGCCGCGCGTCCAGAACAGCTTGAGCTTGTCGCCCTGCGTCTTGGCCCCCGGCGTCCACCCCTCGCCGTCGATCTCGTCGCCGAACAGGAAGCGGGCCGAGTAGCGGCGGAAGGCGTCGTCCGACGCGGCGCCGACCACACGGACCGAGGCGCCGTTGCTCAGCTGGTAATAGGTCGCGTTGTCCTGCTTCTCGCCCTTGCGCGCCGGCCGCAGCAGCGGCGCCAGCACCGGCGTGTCGCGGAGCATGGGGGCGATTTCGCCGCTGCCGAAATCCTCGGCGTCGGGGATCGTCGGCTGGGCGATGGCGCACAGCGTCGGGTCCTGGTGGAGGTGGTAGCCCACCGCCAACGTGGCGCAGCGGGTGTAGCCGACGCGGGCTGCCTTCAGCACGGTCAGCAACGGGATGTTCGGGTCGCACATCACGTCCACCAGCCCGCGCTGGTAGCCGTAGAGCGTGACCTTGCCGTGTTCGGCGCCGGTGCCCTTCGGGATCCAGCCGTAGCGCTCGGCCCAGACGGAACCGATCATGCGGTCCTGGAACTTCAGCGTGCCCTCGAACAGGGCCAGCAGCGACGCCCGCAGTCCGGCGCGACCGACGCGGTAATCGCCGTGGCGGTGGGCGCTGACCCGCGCCGCCGCCTCAAGCCCCTTGTGCATCGCCCCACCGCTTCGCCAGATCGTCACGGGCGGAGTCGAAGGCTTGGTTGATCTCCTTCTCGGCAAGCGCCTGGATTTCCGGCGCCCCGGTCATCGCGGCGGCGCGGCCGGCGAACTTGGCGCAGGCGTTGGACAGGCCGGTCCGCAGGCTGATGCAGAACGAGGCGACATCGGCCGCCGCCTCATGCCGGTTCACAACCTGGTCCAGAGCCTCGTCCGCGCCGATCTCGGCCACCACCGCGTCGGCCACCGCCTTGCGGCGCTTGGCCTCCTCGGCGGTGATGCCGCCGATTTCGCCCTCGTAGCCGGCGGCCACGTCGGCGACGGCGCGGTCGACCAGCCAGCGGTGGACGTTGGCGGTTTCGAACGCCCATTCCCGGCCCTTGGCGCCCTTCTCGGCGAAGGGGCAGCCGTCGCGTACCCAGCTGTCGATCGTCGGCAGGCTGACGCCAAACACGTCGGCCAGCTCGGCGCGGTTCACCCGCGAGCCCGGCTTGGACATAAACAAAAACTCCGTTTTGAAAATTTCTCAGCCGGTGGACCGGTGCGGCCCGAATTACCCTCGTGGGGATCCCCCCTGGGAAGGACCCGTCGACCTTGCCGCCTCGGGCGGTCGCCCCGTCACCGCCCCCGCGCGGCGAAGCGGGCGTCGACCTGGGCCAGGGCCTCCTTGAAGCGCCGGCCGATGTTGGCGCGCACCGCCCGCTCAATGATGGCACCGAACGGGAAGCGTGGGCGGTAGGTGGGTCGCTTGACGAACAGGATCACCGGCCGGGCGTCTGCCCCGTCGCGGCGGTAGATGCCCGGCGGCAGCCCACTGGCGTTGCCGCGTAGCGCGACAAAGTGACCATTCTTGCGCCGCTTCGCCCGGCTGCGGGCCGAATTGGTCCGGTTGGCGTCATACCCCTGCTCGCCAAAAGCCCGAACCTGCGACAGGATGCGGACGATCTGCGATCGCGGCATGTTGCCGTAGGCATCCAGTTGTGCCTCTTCGCCCGGCACCGCGAACATGCCCGGAGCCAGCAGGCCCGAACCGCGCAACTGGCGCTCCATGCTCTTCTCGCGGCGCGGCCCGCCCTCGACGTTGGGCAAGAGGTAGCGCGTCGCTGGCACGCCTTTGTCCCAGCCGTCCTTGAAGCCCACCCAGGCCGTCGGGCTGGCCTTGCTGGCGGGCTGGACATAGGTGCTGTTGACCGTGTAAGGCGTCGGCCGATCGAACGTCGCCGGCAGCGTCCGGCGCAGCTCCTCCCGAGCGTCATGGGCGGTGCGGGTCAGCGCCACCGGCACGGCGTAGCTGGTGACCTGGGCGCCGTACTGGCGGATGGCCGCCTTGACCCGCTGGGCGCTCGCCTGGATGCGGGAATCGGCCACGGCATGTCTCCCCGCTGGTGAAGCTCAAACCGTTCCCTGGGGAACGCTTTGAAGGGCTGTGCGAGGCCTTACGGCCTGGTGCTGCGGTCCCCGTCAAACCGTTCCCCAGGGAACGGTTTGGACCTTCCCCGCGACCGGGCGCGGACATCGCGGAGGAACAGGACGGCGCGGCCCAGGACGATGGCCAGCGACAGGTAGACCGTCACCCGCTGGGCCTCGCCCTGCACCTCTCCCATCCACACCCACACGCTCAGCAGGAGCGCCCCGAAGGCGCCATCCACGGCAATGCGCTGAGTATTGAGGCTGGCCAGCAGCCCCTCCAGGTCGATCGTCATGCGGCGCGCTCCTCGATCAAGTCGGCCAACCGCTTCCATCCCACTTCGTGGAAGCGCCGGTCACGCTCCACGCCGATGAAGCGTCGGCCGGTGGACACGGCGGCATGGCCGGTGGAACAGCTGCCGAAGAACGGGTCCAGCACCGTGCCGCCGGGCGGACAATGCAGCTCGATCAGCTCGACCAGCAGCCCGACCGGCTTCTCGGTCGGATGCAGGCCGAGGCGCACCGGCTTGTGCGACAGGACGGAGCCGGTGCGGTGATTGAAGCCGTCGCGTCCGGTGCCCTTGCTGAACACCATGATGTTCTCGTGCTGGCGCCGGGCCTGCCGGCCCATGCCCATCACCATCTTGTTCCAAACGATCTCGGTGGAACGCTTCAGGTCGGCGCTCTCCACCGCATCATAGGCGGGACCTTCCAGTTCCATCCACCGATGCTCCGCCGCCGCTTCCTCGACCGCGTCCATCAGGTCATGCTTCATGCGCCAGTCGATGAAGCTCAGGACGAAGCCGCCCGATACCAGCACGCGCTGCCACTCCAAGGCACAGGTGCGCAGCAGTTCCTTGAAACCGCGCGTGCCCAGGCAATCGGAGCCGAACCAGCGCTCCCGTCCCCCGGCCTTGGTCGACCGCGTCATCGTCTTGTTGAAGGCGGTCTTGCCGGCTTCCCGCGTGGCGCCGCTGGAATAGGGCACATCGGTCAACACGAGGTCGACCGAGGCGTCGGGAAGCTCCCGCATCCGCTCGATGCAGTCGCCCAGCATCAGCGTCGCGGCGCCGATCGTCACGGTGTAGGACATGCTCGTTTTCCTGTTGTGTCGCGACGGCGGGCCACACGCTGCCCACCCCGGCTTGCATCGGGAGCCGTGGTGGGGTGCCGATCGGCTCCCACAGCTTCCCGACGCTCACGGGCCATAGCCTTGTCCGCCCGCCGTCGCGATCTCGCTATGTTGTTGGGTCTCAACGCCTTCCGGCGGTCAGCTTGCGATAATGGATGTTTTCGCAAGCTCGGTTTCAGACCGCCGGCAGCACCAGCGGCTTGACGAAGAAGGCGTCGTCCCCGCCGCCGATCGACACGCCGGGGATGGTGATGGCCACCGCCGACTCCTTCAGCAGCCCCTGGAGGTCCGGCTCGCGCTTGATCCGGACGAAGCGCTTCAGCTTGCGGTCGGCCTCCAGGGCTTCCAGCAGGTTGACGCCCTCGGCCACCACCACCCGCTCCGCCGTCTTGCGGAACCCGGCGGTGCCGGTGGCGAGGTCCAGCGACTTCTTCTTGCCGGGCAGCAGCTCGGCGCGGTTCACCTCGATCCAGCCGCGCAGGCGCGCGGTGTCGGTCTCGATCGCCAAGCGCAGGGGTGCCGCCGCCGTCTCGCAATCCAGCTTCAGCGACGCGATCCCAACGTCCCGCGCCGTCTCCAGCCGAATGAGCTGCGCCTGGGCGGCGCCGATCCGGCCCAAGGCGGCGGTGGCTTCCTCACGGTTGCGCACCTTGAACATCGCCTGTCTGCGAACCCAGGCGGTGGCGGTTTCCGGCATGGTCAATCCTCCGCGATCTGCGCCGCCATCTGGCCGCCCAGGTCGCTCCGGTTATCGTCGTACAGCTGCAAGGTCTCCAGCCGGCGGTGCCGGCTGAAGCGCTGCGCGGCGCGCACGTTGCCGCCGTTGGCGTCCAGCACCGAGGTGATGGCGGTGTGCCGCAGGCCGTGCGGCCGGGTAGCGATCCCCACCTCGGCCCCCAGCCCGCGCACCAGCTGGCGCACCGCCTCGCCGGTCAGCCGCCCCTCCCCGGCGCCGGCTTGGTCGAGCCGGTGGAACAGCGGACCGGCACGGCTGCCCCGCGCCGCGACCCAGGCATCGAGCGCCGTCCTGGTCGGCGCCGGCAAGGTGACCCGCTCGCGCTGGGTCCGGCCCTTGCCGAGGATCGACAGGGCGCCCCGGCGGGCGTCGTAATGCTCCAGGTCCAGCGAGACCACCTCGCCCCGCCGCAGCGCGACGTCGTGCAGCAGCCGCACGATCGCGGTGTCGCGCAGGCCCTTGGCGTCGCTCCGCCCCTTGGCCTGGGCGATCATCGCCTTGACGCCGTCCCGCCCCGGCCCCCGCGTGTCGCGGTAGGCGGCGGCCTCGACGTTCCCGACATCGAGCGACCACGCGACCAAGCCCAGCGTGTTGCCGAGCTTCACCACGGACCGCAGGGCGGCCAGTCGGCGGTTGACCGTCGCCGGCTGAAGCCGTCGGGCGGTCAGGTCGTTGCGGTAGCCCAGCGCCAGGGCGTTGGCCGGACCGTGGTCGATCGCCAGCAGCAGGCGGACCGCCCGCTCGGCACTGTCGCCGAAGCTCTCGAATCCTGTCTGCCGGGCGACGAAGGCCCGGAAATCCTCATGATCCCGCCGGTAGGCCCGGACGGTGTTCTCGCTGCGCCCGGCGTAGAACGCATCGAGGAGGTGTTCCTGGATGCGGTCCAGCAGCAGCACCGCCGCGTGGCGGGCTTCGGCGAGGTCCTGCGCGCCGGTCGTGGCGGTGTCCGGCAGAGCCGGGAGGGTCACCCCTCCAGCGCGTCGCGCAGCTCCGCGACGGTCATGTCCTCCGGCAACTCGCGCAGCGTCGCCGCGAGCTTCTGCCGGAACCGCTCGACCTCGACCTCGGACGGATAGGCCGCCCCCGGCCGGCTGATGTCGCCATGCGTGATCCCCGCTCCGGCGGCCAGGGCCTCGCCGATCAAGCCGTCCATGTCCTCAGTCTCCGTTTCAAAGGCGGCGCGCGACGCACCGCGCGTCGGCCACCCGGCCGCAGGCGTGGGCGCGCAGCGCGTCGAACAGGGCCGGGCAGTCCTCAACGAGGTCGATCAACCACGGCACCGGGATCCAGCCCTGTTCGGTCTGGACCTCGATCGTCTCGATGTCGGCCTGGAAGGGTCCGCCCTGGTAGGTGATGCGCGCCTCGAAATCCCGGTCGACCGGGCCGAGCTGGAGGCGCAGGACAGCCTCGAAGAGGTGCCGGGTCACATCGCGGCCTCCCGATCCAGACAGCAAAAAGCCCGCCCCCGGCTCATCGCCGGGGCGGGCTTTCGTTCGCGCGCAATTCGTCCCGCTCACCCTGTCAAGAGATTGATCCTAAGTCAAGGATTATCATCCCAAGGACGGGCCGGAGCGGTGAATGCGGTGAGGCGGTGGTCGCGCATCGGCCGGGCGCGCAGCCGCGCGTGCAGGGCTTCCATGGCGCCGTGCCAGAACGCATAGTCCTCGTTGGCCTGGGCGATCTCCTCGGCGCTGTGCTTCGGCTCCAGCGGGCACCATTCCGTCAACACCTGCCGGGTGCCGTTGCCCAGGATGCGGAACTGGAAGCCGCGTTCCTCCTCCACGATCCGGCGCCGGCCGAGACGGTCGAACAGCGAGACGCCGCGATCGAAATAGCGCTGGGCGATCTCGGATTGCCGGGGCGTGGCTTCCCATCCCACATCGGCGACGATGTGGCGGTAGCGGCCCGGCTTGTGCCCCGGCCGCAGCGTCTTGCCCAGCGGCGAGACCAGCGGCAGCCAGACCGGCCGGTCGGTGTGGCGGGCGTGGTCCTGGATGACCCGGCGCTCGCTGGAGGGCAACCACTCCAGGGCCTCAGCGACCAGCTCGGCGTCGGGGTGGACGCGCGGCGGGATTCCCCGGATCGCTCCGCCCCCGTCGATGTCGGCGCCCATCTCGAAGCGGTTGGCGATGACGGCGCAACCGTCGGCGCTGATGCCGGTGCGATAGACACCAGCGCCAGTGGGCAGCCCATACAGCAGGCCGTAATGGGCGATGGCCTCGGCCGGGTGGAGCGCGGCGCCGGTGCGGTCGGCCTGCTGGTCGCGGATGGCCCAGGTCAGCAGGGCCTCCAGGTCGAGGGCGAGGCGGTGATCGTCGGGCCGGACGTAGGCGAGGGCCATGGCCGCGCTCAGGCCGCGACGGCGAGCGGCGGTGCCGGCTGGCTCGGCGCCGGCCCTCGCAGACGCAGGATGCCGGCGACCAGCGTGTCGATCGCCTCGATGGGGATCAGGGCCGGATCCAGCCGGGCTGTGTCCTGGATGTAGCGCGCCTTGGCGAACAGGTCGTCGTCCGAGGCGACCTCGCCCTCGGCCAGCAATTGCTCCAGATTGCCGCGAAGGGTGTCGGTGGCCTCGGCGTCCACGGGCGCCAACCCCTGGTAGGCCAACAGAATGGGCAGGAGCGGCACGGCGGTGAACATGGGAGCAGCCTCCGAAAACGGCCCGGCGCGGAAGATGTGGCCAGGGTCTAGGATTGTTTGCCCAAAAGGATTACCAATTCCTTGCCGAGCGTTTCCGAGTCGCGAATTTATCTTACCTTTGGTGCGCCGGTCACTTTGCTCCCCGTCCTGGATGCTCCACAGAGAGAGTTCGCCAGGACGTGCCTCTTGATGCCGCTGGAACGCGGCCCCAAACCGTCGCCGCCCTGGGGGGCATGCCCCACCCCCAGGGCGATCAGCGAATGTTCACATCCATCGTGGGCACTATCGGAAAATTCGTTTTCCATGATATTAAATTATTCTCTCGGATTTCTAAGTGATAAAAATATCTATAAAGAATAAGATATGGAGACTTAATCAGGTAAATATTGCCAAACCCTTTGAGACATAGGAAAATTTCTGCATTTAGTAATTATGTTGTCTTTCGATTTAGGATTCTTCCTTATAGACACGTCCCTTTTTTTTATTATCATCCGAGCCATATTAGTATATTCAAATGGGGATGGTCGATGTTCGGGAGGGGAAAAAGAAACCAAGCGCTTGAGCGCAAGATCGCGGCGCTCAATGCGCTACGCGCCAAGGTGATGGTGACGGATGAAAATCTGACCATCGTCCACGTCAACTCGGCCGTGGTTGGGCTGCTGCGCGAAGCGGAAAGCGATCTGCGCAGGGAATTGCCGCGTCTGGACGTCAATAGTCTGGTCGGCAGCAACATCGACGTGTTCCACAAGAACCCAGGTCATCAGCGCGGACTGCTGGCATCGCTAACCAAGCCATACAGCGCCACCATCAAGGTCGGCGGGCACCAGTTCGACCTGCTGGTCACGCCGCTGACCGAAGGCGGCCGGCGTATCGGCTTCGTCGCCGAATGGGCCGACGCCAAGGAGCGACTGGAAAATCTCGACTATGCCGCGCAGATGGCGGCAATCAGCCGGTCGCAGGCGGTGATCGAGTTCACCACCGAGGGCATCATCACCAAGGCCAACGGCAATTTCCTCAAGGTGATGGGCTATCGCCTGGATGAGGTCATTGGCAAACACCACAACATCTTCGTCGATCCGGTATATCGCGACAGTGCCGAATATGCCCTGTTTTGGGACACTCTGCGGCACGGCGAATTCCAGGCGGCGCAATACAAACGGATCAGCAAGTCCGGTGACCCGGTATGGATTGAGGGCGCCTACAACCCGATCCTCAACGAGAAGGGGCAGGTCGTTAAAGTGGTGAAGTTCGCGGTCGACATCACTGCCCAGGTCCTGCTCCTGAACAACCTCAAGGTTCTGATCGACAAGAATTTCGGTGAGGTCGACCAAGCGCTCCACCTGTCGATGGGGGAGGCGCAATCCGCCAACGATGCCGCCGACTCGACCACCGCCAGCGTTCAGGCGGTGGCGGCGAGCGCGGAAAAACTCGTCGCGTCCATCGGCGAAATTTCCCAGAGCATGGCGCGTGCCCGCGCGGCGACGGACGGCGCTTTTGACCGCACCGTCGCGGTGGCGGAAAGCACCAATCGGCTGGCCAGCGCCACCCAGGCGATGAATGGCATCGTCGGGCTGATCAACAGCATCGCCGGCCAGATCAACCTGCTGGCGCTGAACGCCACCATCGAAGCGGCCCGCGCCGGCGAAGCGGGGAAGGGTTTCGCCGTCGTCGCCTCCGAGGTGAAGAACCTCGCCAACCAAGCCGGGAAGGCGACCGAGCAGATTTCGGCGGAGATCGAAGGCATTCAATCAACCTCGACCGAAGTCGCCAACGCGTTGAGCGCCATCCGCGAGGCTGTCTCGGCGGTACGCGAGCAAGTGACCGGCACCGCGTCAGCGCTGGAGGAGCAGAGCGCCGTCACTCAGAATATGTCCTCCAACATGCAAGGAGCATCTGCTGCCGTGGCGACGGTGACCTCCAACATCACCGCCATCTCCAGCGCCGTCAGTCAGGTGGCCGGTGCGGTTGAACGGACCAAGGAGGCGGCGCACGTCCTGGTGCGGTGACGGAAGCACGGCCCGAGCACCGCAGCAGATGACGCGTGGCCAGCCGCGCTCACCCTCGGGCCGCTCGGTGTCGGTGACGGCGTAGACCGTGCCATTGTTGACCAGGCCGTGCGCGGTTGAACCGCTCCTCGCCGGAGTTCATAGAGGTGTCCACCGCCTCGATGAGGTTCCGATCCCGCAGCACCTCGTCCCCGAAGAACAGGTCCAGGCCGTGCTTGGCCCGGTTGATCATGTTCTTGGCGGGATCGAAGGGCGTCTTCATGGAAAGGATGCTACGTCATTGACGGAGTTTGTCGCAATACGAAAATCCGTCAATGACTTAGTGCAATTATAATACCGGCCTCATTCTTCACCGCCTCAGCAGCCCTGCCGCAACGCCATCATGCGCAGGTCGAGTCGGCGGTGGATGCGCAAACTCACTTCCTCTACTTCCTGAATGATTATTGCGGCAAAATAGCATCAGTCAAAATAGCATCAGTTAGATTGGTTTTATTCAAATTGGCCTTGGCTAAGTCGGCTCCGCTCAGGTTCGCCCCGCTAAGATCTGCTCCGCTTAGGTTTGCTCTGCTTAGATAAGTTCCGCTGAGATTGGCTTTATTCAGCTTCGCCCCACTCAAATTGACCGTTCCCATGCGAGATCCTCTTAAATCAGCCTCGCTTAAGTTAGCCATACTCAAGTCAACTCCACCCATGTAAGTTCTTCTCAAATTTGCTCCGCTCAGATCGACTCCGCTCAGGTTTGCTCCACTCATGAGAGCATCACTCAAGTCAGCCTTCTGCAGATAAGCCCCTCTTAGATCAGCATTTGCGATCATTACTGACCTCATTACAGCCTCATTCAAGCGGGCATTCTGAAGATTTGCGTAGTTCATCATTGCGCCAGTTAAATCAACGCGATACAAAGAAGCCCATCTCAGATCAGATTTATACATGTTTACATTTTTGAAATTTGCCCCATATATAATCAATTTCTTCATATCTGTATTTCTTAAATTAACCGGTATCCTAATTCCTTCCTCAAGACAATGTAGGCGAATTATGATTTCTAACATTAATATTATGTCCGTTGGTATATCAGCAACATCTTTTTCTTTTAAAGATATGCTTCCTCCTTCTTCTTCCTGTTCTAGATCAGTAGATCTTCGTGTTTCTCGAACGTAGGCACAAAGAACTTCAATGGCCTGTGATAAAAGCCGTGGTGTGGATTTACCCAAAGCATCCAAAGATAAAGCTGCCCCCATCCTAATGGAAATCTTGTCATTGCCCAAATGCTCCACCGCCTTTGCGAAGGCCTCTGCCGCCTTAGCGTAAGTCTCCGCATCCAACTTACGCGCCGATACCAAACTGTCGCGGTGTTGGTTGAAGGTTCGCCAAAAGGCCAAGATGATGCCCAGTAGACCGATGGGGGCTGCCATCAGCAGCCCAATGGCCGCCATCAGCTTCCCATAGGCTTCAACCTTCTGTTCGTTGGTGGTCAGTCCGTCAAACGCAGCAAGGGCGGTGTCTGTAGCGGCACCGATCCGGCCCGGCCCGCCGATGAGCCATTGGATCCACAACACAAGTCCAAGGATGACCAATGCCACCACCAGCGCGACCGCCATGGGAGGGTTGGCCTTTCCCCATGCAATGTGAGCTTTCCATCGTACCGTCGCGCGGTCAACAAGGAGGATAAGACGCTCGTCCCACTTGCTCTTTCCCCAAGTGCGCCAGCCAATAGCTCTGAGGCGATTAAAACGGTTGGAGCAGGCCTGTTTTGCCCGCCCGCCCCAACCAACGGCACTTTTGTCAACCACCTCTCACCTCATCATCGCGCCAATGCACAGTCTCCCATGATAAATATCCTTTCTAGTTGAGTATATAATAGATTTTTCCCTGCATGCTCATTTCAGCGGAGAGGCAAGATCAGCCCAGTCCTCAGACAGAAATGACTCCTTCAAGCACCGGCGGCTTGGGGTGGCCCCCCCACCCCAGCTGGCTCTGGACTTCATCGACTATCCTCTTTGGAATAGCCTTGACGCCTCAGGTCAGCTTTGCCGTGGCGCGGTCGATTTCGCGGCGGTGGATGCGGTGGATGATGGAGCGCAGCATCAGGATGAAGGCGGCCTCGGTGTCGCTCATCCGGAAGGGGGTTTGGGCGACGTTGCCCAGAAGTTCGTCCTCGGCCATGAACTTCACCATGGGGGACAGCGCTTCGACGGTGACCTGGATCATGGGGTCGACGGGCGGCGGCGGGGACGAACCCGACGCGGCCGGGTCGTAACGGCCGGTCTTGCGGATCGCCGGCAGGACCTCCGCAGTCACCCATTTCTTGAAGCGCTTGGCCGCCGCCTTCCGGCTGGTCAGGATCAGGGTGTAGAGGCCCGACTCGTTGATGATCGCCATCTCCTGGGGACCGCCAAGGGTGTCCATAGTATGGACACCCTTTTCGTCCTCATCCAGGCGGGCCGTGACGTTGCGCGGGTTTCCGATCTCCAGCGCCCGGCAGACGTCGGTCAGCGCGAACCACGGAGCGTCGTCGCGGGTGATGGCGCGGAGGGTGTTGCCCTCGAAGTCGAACGGGATCAGGGCGGTTCGGCGGGCCGGATCGGGGTGGGGGTGGTCGATCATTGCGGCATCCCCCGCATGGCGGCGGCAGCGAAGACGCGGAGAAAGCCGATCTCCACGCCGCCGAAACGCCCCTTGTCCAGCATGTCGTTGACGATCCAGGCCAACAGCGGCGCGGCGTCCTGCCGGCGCATGTGGTCCAGCGCCAGCTGGGCGAAGGCCTCGCCGCGCTCGCATTCCTGGAGGTAGCTGTCGCTCGCCACGTCCACGGCCCAGAAGTCGCGCGGGAACGGTTGGGAGCCACGCGCCGGACGGGTCGCGACGAAGGGCAGAGCGGCGATGGGGTCGGGCTGCCGGGCGATGCGGCGGGGGCTCATGCCACGGCTCCCATGCGCTCGGCCTCGCCGATCAGGTCCCAGACGAGGCGGGAGCGGGAGTCCTCCAGCAGCGCGTCGGGCATGGGCAGGCCATGGACGATCACCGCGCGGGCCTCGCGGCTTTCCAGCATGCGGTGCCACAGCCACCGCAGTTTCACCGCCACGCCGCGCGGCGTGGAGGCCGGGATGGACAGCAGGCCGTCCGTGGCCTCGCGGATCAGGCGGAGGGTCGGGTCGTAAGCCTCCTCCGACAGGCCGGACGGCAGCCGGTCCATGGTGCGGCAGGCGGTCAGATAGTCGGCCCAGGCGCGGAGCAAGGCGGCGTCGGGATCGCCGGTGCCGGTCGAGGGCGCCCCCGGCACGGCGGCGATCAGGGGAAGCGCCGCCACGCCGACGGCGAGAACAGCGCGGCGCGGCAGGGACGCGCCCTTGCCGGTGATGTCGAGGTTGGTCCGAGATAACGCGGGCGTGGCTCGCCCGTTGTCGCCCATGATGTGCATGGCGATGGCCTCCTAGTTCGGCATTGCCGACGGAGGGTCGCTTGTCAGGACGACCCTGGCGCCGGGGGCTGACAACCTGACTAGGACAGGCCGGACTATTCCCCTTGCGGGTGTTTTATTCATCCGTCCCCCGGCATAGGGGCACGCTCCGGACGGAGTCCGGGCATGAAAATAGCCGCATCGCGAAAAACGCGCGGGCGGCTTGCCGCCTAGTCATGGAGTTGTCAGGCTCCGGGAGGAAGGATCGCTCGGGTCGGGATAAGGCGTCAAGTTTCTTGTTCTTGATCCTAAATTGCAGATCCGCATAAACACAACCGGCTTAATATTATTAAGGAAATCCTCCTACTGAGCCCTACCAGTAAAGTTATAATAAATATTGAGACATTTTTTCATTGTTATAATGAAAAAATTCCAAATTCTCCTCCATACGCTGGTAGAGTTTTTGTTGACGCCTATTTCAGAAGCCATGAGAGTTACAAAAATGTTGTATTCGTTACTTATAACTTTCATATCTATAACTTCCTTCTCATTGACAAAAAGTGAATTCCACTGTGAATTCCATTTAGCTCCCCAATTTCTTTGTAGTTTACGTAGGTCTGCCCGCAAGCATGCGTCCCTGCCAATTCCATTAAAAGTTTTAAAGCATAAATGAATAAACTTATCATACTGCTCAAAAACAGAAGGAGAAAATAAATATTTATACGTATGCATTATCTGATCTAACTCTCTTTTTCTTTTTACAATTATAGTTGGATCTAAATCTTTCCATGAACCTATAATTAGGAAAAAGCAAAGAACGTCATTCAGCTTTGGTATAGCGTTGTCATAGACTGATATCCTCTTCTTTATTAATTCTTGGTTGGCAGCTTTTATCCAGTCAAGCTTGATGCCGATAAAAGCTGCCAACAGCCCAACAAAACCCGCGACAATAGGAGTAACAATCAGACTCCACCATTGAGCAGGAGGTGCGGACTGAACAGTTTGTGCGCTCACAGCCTGAAAAGCATTTATAACAAAAGATAATACAACCAATGTGAGAGAAATCATCCTTCTTATCATTGTAATTCTCCATGAAGAGATATATAAAAATACGGTTGCATAAAATCGAAAACACGTCAATGGAGAGTGAGCTTAGGAAAGTTGGGTGGAAGCCTCAGTCGCGCAAAGCTACGCGATAAGGTTCCAGCATTGGATCAAACCCGCCCCAGCGTACCATCAGCAGCAGCCGTTCTACCGCATCAAGAAACAGCCAGTCGCCCGGCAGATGGTGGACGCGATCAGCAGCGATCAGGTCGACTAGGACCTCGCCCAGCTCGTCACCGGGAACCGTCTCCCATGCTGGGTGCCGGCGGCTGATGTACGAGACGATGCAGGCGGCGGTGACGGCGGGTGCGGTGTCGCGCGGGTCGCGCAGGGCGGCAAGCCACGGCTCGCCGGTCAGCACCTCGGCCAGCAGCGGCTTCAGCGGGCGGCTAAGGCGGGGTCGGTGCGTAAGGAGGACATCAGCGACCACCCATCAGCTTGGCGTTGTGCAGGTCGACCACGTACTGGACGAGGGCGGCGGTGGCGGCGTCGACGTGCATCCCGGAAAGCACCACCCAATCCTTGCCGTCGTCCATGCGGGCTATGATCGAGCAACGGTCGTTCGGGTCCACGGACCACGGCCGGTCGATGGCGCCCGCCATGGGCGAGGCCTTCGGCTCTGCGGCCGGCGCCGGCAACGCGGGCACGGGAACCGCCTCGGCATCAATGACCGTCGGCGAGCGGCTGGGCGCGGCGGGAACGGGCGTCGGCTTCGCCGGCTCGATCACCGCCTGGACCGTTCCCAAGGCTTCCGCCGGCGCCCCCTCTTCATCGTCCTCCGCCTCGGCCGGGCCGGCTAACAGCGCGAACAAGCCCGGCGTCTGCACCCTCGGCGCGGCCGGCTTGGGCGGCTTCAGGGCCTCCAGCTCGGCCCGCGTCACCTCGGGACGAATCACCCCCTGTTCGACCGCCAGCTGGCGCGTGTCGTCGGGCAGGGTCGCGATGGCGTAGAGCGTCGTGTAGGACTCTGGAAGCCGGTCCAGGGCGATCTCGCCGGAGTCGACCAGCTCGGCCGCCTTGCGCAGCTTGCGCGCCGTCGCCGCCGAGAACGGCAGGTCCGCCTCGACCATCGCCTCGTAATCGCCGTGCGGCAGGGTGGCCTTGGCCTCGTTGAGGCGCCGGCCGACCGCCACCGTCGCCTCCAGCGCGTTGGACCATTCGCGCTGGATGTCGGCCGCGAACTCCGCCCGCGTCGCCAAGGCGCGCGGCTTGTTGAGCATGGACAGCCGGGTGTTGGCGCCCAGGCTGCGTAAGGACGGCGTCGCCATGGTCTAGACCCCCATGTCCTGGGCCACATAGGCCCACAGGTTCGAAAAGAGCGGGCCGGTGCGGGTGCCGGCGACCTCCGCCGTCCCCAGCCCGGCCAGGAACGAGCGCGGCACCTCCTGGAGGTGCGGGATCTCGACCGGCGCCACGGTGCCCATGCCGGCGACGACGGCCCGCGCGTCGGCCGTCTCGCGCAGGCGCGGGTGGATCTGGCTCAGCAGCAGCCGCGTCGGCCGCCGCCGGGCGCGCAGGTAGGGCAGCATGCCCTCCATGCTGACCAGATCCTCCGGACCAGGCCGGACCGGCACCAGCACCAGATCCGCGGAGTCGAACAGCAGGCCGGTCGCCTCCGGGAAAAACTCGATGGCGGTGGGCGTGTCGATCACCAGCAGGTCCAGGCCCTCCGGCGTCGGCTTGCGGTCGATGTCGCCCAGCGCCCGCTGTTCGTGCCGGATCGCCGCGACCTCGGCGGGCCGCTGGGCGTGCCAGTAGGTCAGCGAGCCCTGCGGATCGGCATCGAGCGTGCCGACCCGCAGCCCGGCCACGGCGGCGGCCACCGCCAGATTGCGCGCGGTCGCCGTCTTCGGCCCGCCGCCCTTCCCCTGCACCACCAGAACCGTCTTCATCGTCCGTTCCCCCCGTTCAAAGCGTTCCCCAGGGAACGGTTTGCCACCATCACCACCCGCGCCACGTCGCGCAGCGCGGCCTCGTCCCCGCCGTTGATCCGGAGCGCTCGGCCGTTGATGGTCCCGAGGCCGGGTGAGACGGCGCCCGTCACAGCCGCACCAGATCGGCCCGGCCGCCGCTGAAGCGGACGGCGTAGATCGGCGGCACCTCGCCCTCGGGCACCGGGTCGAACAGCGCCGACAGCGCCAGGAACTCCACTTCGCCGGTGGCCGCGATCGGCAGCGCCAGCACGGGAACGCATCGGCTCCACAGGTCGAAAAGCTCGGTCGTCATCCCGATTCGGCTGCCGTGCAGCCGGAAGACGCCGAGCCGGCGGTCCAGCACGTTCACCGCATCGGCGGACACCCGGTCACGGTGCAGCAGCAGATCCAAGACCAGCGCCATCATGCCCCCCTGTTCCGCGTGATCGTCCGCGCCAGCCGCCGCAGCTCCGCCGTGGTCAGCAGGCGATCGTCGGCGCGGTGCAAGGCGCCGGCTCGGTAGACCCGCCACCCGGCGGCGCGCAGCACCTCCACGGCGCGATACAAGGCCGCGTCCTCGCGCTGGACGGCCACCGGCCGGTGCCGTGCCGTGCGCGGCGGTGCGTCCAGGGGCAGGGGCTGATACCGTTTCGAAGGAACCGCGCCGCCAGCCATTTGGACGGGAAGCAGCCCCTTTGGCTGGTGTAGGGACGGCGC
>NZ_RZIJ01000032.1 GCF_003989665.1 Azospirillum doebereinerae
CCACCGCCGCCACACGCTGGCCGCCGGTCACCAAACGAACCGCCTCTTCCTTGAACTCAAGCGTGTAACGCGCCCGCACCGTCTTCGCCATCTCGTCTCCAGTCCGTTGCCGATTGTAGCCGGCTATGGGAGGCGTCGCACGCGGGCAAGGTCTACAGAGTGAACTTGGCCTCGACCTCGTTCTGGAACTCCTCAGCCCACGTCTCGTCCAGGCCAAGCACCTCATGGGCCGGCTTGGGGTTGAGGACGAACATCGCGCCGACGATGTTGTCCTTGCGGATATCGACGCCGGAACGGACATAGGCGTCGTTACGCGCCAGATCCCTCGCCCGAACGTCGAGGGTGTCTTTCTCGGAGAGGACATCGTCGTCGGCCGACCCGGCGGGTGGATTTCAGGTGGCAAGCTCGCGGTCGAACCGGCTTGACGCCTCGTAGGCGCCGCCGACCATGGCCGTCACCCGACCATCCAGGCCGAGCAACCGCTGCATCTCCGGGTCGCGCGCGAGGAAGCTCATCAGAACAGGAACCTCAGAGGACCGACGACGACGCCCGGCGCGGTGACGCCGCACTCAGCCGCCAACTGCCCCCGGAGCTGCTGGATGTAGGTGGCAAGCCGGTTGTGGTTGGCCGCCGTAAACTCGACGCGCTCCCCGTTCTGATCGACGAGAACGCGCACGGACTTCCCGAGTTGCAGGTCTTCATACGCCTGCTCGGCTCGCCCGAGGCGGTCGCGCAATTGCTGGCAGTCTTGCGGTGTCATGCCCTGCCCTCCGTCATGCGTCCCGGATTAACACAAATGATGGTATAAAGCAATTTTAACGTGACTATGAAAGCGCTTCGCCCAGCTTGGACAAGTCGAAGTCCGCGGCCTTCTGGACGAAGGGGCGCTCCTGCTGAACCGGGATGAACACAAGGTCGTTCTCATCCCACTCGCGCGCCCACGACGGCGGGGCGAGCCAATCGATGTTCTCGATTCCGACGAAGCGCGGGTGCAGGCAGACGGCGACCGTGTAGCAGAGCAAATCCCACGCCTCGTTGCGCAGACGCTTGAGGTTTTCCCACCCCTTCGCCGCGCGGTTCTCGGCGGTCAGTTCGGCGTAGAACCATCCCTCCAGCCAGACCGGGAAATTGACCATGCCGCCGTTGGGGTCCGTCCGCCCCAGCATCCCGTAGACCTGATCCTTGATCTGGTTCGAGTTGATCTCCAGCGCCCGCCTTCCGGTCCTTACGCTCGGAATCGGGATAGGAGATGCGGACTCGCGGGGCGTCGCGGTTCGGAACGCCCTTCACAAGCTGGAACCGGCGGTGGTGATCGGCGGGATGCTCGTCTCGCAGCCAGCGCCAGAAGGTGTAGGCGTTGGCCGTCACCCCCTCGCGACCTCCCGAGTCGCAGACGACGACCTTGATCGACATGTGCCGGCCGCTGCTGTCGTCGAGCGGATAGGTTTTCTCGATCACCTCATCGACCAGGGTTTGCCAATCCTCGGCGTGCGTGCCGGGGTTGACCCAGAGGATCTGGCTCTCATCGTCGGGGTCATGGCGGCGGGACCGCTTGATCGTGAAGCGGTCGATGACCGTGACATCGCCCCCGACGCCGATGCCATGGATCTGGACGACGAAGGCGTTTTTCTGCACGTCGATGGCGGCGACGAGGAAGCGGACGCCGTTCGGCACCACCTGTTCGCCGAGGTCGGTCGCCCGGTTCTTCAGGTCTTCCGGCAGGCGCTCCCCCGCCAAAGCGGGGTTGAGGAAGGGATGGCCTTGGTCGGTGTTGATCGTCGCCTTGAGGGCGCCGACATCCCCGGTCTTCTCGAACTCCTCGACCGCCTTCAGGTACTTGAAGACGAGATCCTTCCACGAGGCGAAGGAGGCCGCCACCCCCTTCCGCCAGAAGGAGGCAATGTCCGAGCGGATCGGCGTGCCGACAACGCTCCCGTCCTCCCGCCACACCATGCCGTCTTTGATCCACTGGCCGCCATGGTTCAGTTCGGCCTTGCCGGGCTGACCGGAGCCCGCCTCGTGGGTGTGACCGAAATTGCAATGGGGGCAGTTGAGCGTCGCCTGCTCGGCCGCCTCCAGGCGGTCGGCCGAGGCCGGGTAGGTGATGTGCTTGAAGTCCGCCTCGAACGGGCGTCGGCAGCGGGCGCAGCGCCAGTAGAAGCGGCGCCGGTCGCCGCGGTTGTAAAGCGCCAGGACACCTTGCGTCGGCGGGGCCTCATGCGGGCTGGCGGGCGACCAGCGGGGATGCTCGATTTCGTGGCCGGGGGAGGATTCGGCGACGGTCATGCCGTAACGCCCGAAGGTCTGGGTCCGCTTGCGCCCGAGGTCGAAGGGCGGCCCCTCCTTGTCCACGTCGCTCGGCATGCGGTCGTAATCCATGAACCACACGCGCGGGACCGTCTTGCCGGAAAGCTCGGTGATGGTCGGCCACTTGATCAGGAGGCGCATGCCGGACAGGAACCGGATGTCGTGGACGTTGAGATTCTGCCGGCCGGGAACGACACGGCCTCCCAGTGCCTTGGTGTGACGGAAGGCCTTGCGGAGGTCGCCGATGGACCAGTCGCGGGCGGTGCCCTGCGTCATGTGGACGAGGAGCATGTCCGCCGGGTCGCACACCGCCGTGTGGGTGAGCCAGTTGAAGAAGATGTCCGACTTGCCGCAGGGCGCCGGGCCGGCGAAGATCAGGCCGGTGTGGGCGGTCGAGGTCATCGTCTCCATGATCTCGACCAGATAAGGGGCGATCTCGTTCCGCCAAGGTCCGACATAGGAGCCGGGGTTGTTCAGCACCCGGTATTTCTCCGCGGCCTCGGCAACCGTCAGCCGCTCGGGCGGGCGAATGGACTCGGCGCAGGCGAGGAGGATGTCCTCCAGGGTGTTGAACATCAGCATCATATAATGTCCTCGTCCTCATCGTGCCCGGCGCGGTCTTCGCCCAACTGGTTCGGGGTGCCCCGCCGTTTGGAGAGGCCGAAGATGAACTAGTGGATGTCGTCCTGGACCTCGTCGATGACCGAGGCGAGGGCGGCCACCTGCTCCGGCGTCAGGCCGACCTCCCGATCCACGCGGTCGGGCACGATCATGAGCTTGGTCCGGATCTCCTGGAGCGTTTCCGAGAAGGTCGCGAGCACCCGCTCCGTCCGCCACAGGTTGCCGGCCCGCTCCTCGAAGCGCTGCTGCTTGAGCTTGGAGTTCCAGTACCCCTCGCGCAGACGCTCCGGAAGGTCTTCGGGCTTGAGGTCCTTCAGCATCCGGTTCAGTTCGACGCGCGGCTTGACCAGATAGGAGGCCGCTTCGGGAAGGTCGTAGAGCGGCGTGTTGTGCTTCCCCTGACCGACAGGAACGCAGCCGACGAGCTTTTTCTCGACGGTCGCGCGACCCATGCGGAACGCCTTCATCAACCAGGGTATGGAGACGCCGCCGCCGATCATGTGAACGTCGGCGGTGCGGAAGCTCAGCGTCTCGCCGATGTCGTTGGCCGGGACATCGCCGATCAGATCGTCATCGTCCCGTCGCATATCAGATAAAATCCTCAGCGTCGTTGAATAACCGCTTGCGCTTTACGCCATTGGCCCATTCACGAAGGTCGGAAGCGGGCCACATGGACGACGCGCCGATCCGGCAAGGAGGAGGGAACTCCTTCCTGTTGATCATCCTGTAGAGGGTGGCCTTGCTGACAGGGACGACGGCAAGCACCTCGTCAATGCGCAGGAACCGCATGTCGTCACTTATGAGAGCGTCGGAAGCCACGGCATCTCAAACCGCTTCAAATTTCACGTATTTTGTGTATAGTCACTTTAAAAGTGCGATTCAAGACGGATCACACAAGTCTCAGACGATCAAGTTACTTCGCCCACTCGCTCATCATTGCAACCCGCTCGTCCCAATAGAGTGCGCGGTTGTATTCCCGCCGAACGTCATTCTTTTCTATATGCCCTAGCTGCATCTCGATCACGTCAGGCCGATAGCCGAGCTCGTTCAGCATGGATGATGCACTCGCCCGAAACCCATGTGCGGTCATCTCCTCGCCAAAGCCGAGACGGATCAAGGCAGCGCGCAGGCCGTGGGATCCCATAGGCTTGTAAAACGACTGGGGCGATGGGAAGACGAAGCTATCTTTTCGGGAGTATGGTGATATTTCTCGCAGAATGACTCGGAGCTGCGGCGTTATCGGGACATCCAATGGCCGCTTCATTTTTGTCGTGCTGGCTGGAATTCGCCAAATTCCGTCTTCCAGATCGATGTCTTTCCACATGCACTGGCGAAGTTCACCTGGGCGGACGAAGGTCAATGCGAGCGCTTGAAGTGCGCATTTGATAGAAGGCCCCCACTCGTAGCCGTCAATAGCGCGCAGGAGTTCACCAAACCGATCTGGTTGAATGATCGCGGCGCGGTGGGTCACCTTCGGTGCCTTGGTCGCGTTGCGCAGGACTACAGTCGGATCGGTTGGCGCACGATCTGTCAGCGCCGCAAGACGGAAAACCCCGCCGATGATGGTTTTGGCGCGACGGGCCGTTTCAAGGCGCCCCGTCTTCTCGATTTCCTGTAAGAGTTCGAGTACTTCTCTTGGCCGTATCTGGGAGATGGGACGATGGCAGATCTTCTGGCAAACAATATCGATCAATATTCAACGGTTCTTGTCGATGGTTTGCGGCACATACCCCTTGTTCTCCAGCGTTCGGATATACTCCTCAGCAAGTGACCGGAACTTATTGTCCGAGGCCATTTTCGAGGATCTTGCAGACATCTTCTTTTTCTCGGAAGGATCAATCCCTTCCGCTATCAGCCGTCTTGCCTCTAGCTTTTTGTCCCGGACTTTCTGTAAAGTTACTTCAGGGTATCGTCCCATTGCGTAGGTGCGATATCTCCCGAGGACGCGGTAATTTAGGCGCCATAGTTTAGAGCCGTTTGTTTCAATCAGAAGGTACATTCCTTCTGAGTCATTCAATTTTTACGGCTTATCGGCGGGCTTTGCATTCTTCACCGCTCTGTCCGTCAACATCGACATGCCTATCTCCCAGACGGCTGAATGATACCCCAAATACTACCCTCAAAAGCTTGTGCTTCACTGATGCGCATCAAAACCTCTCGCACTGGTTTAAAAAATTCACCTTTATGATTCAGATACTTATGATCCACACCGAGACATCGTGATTTTATTGAAAACCGCTAAAATGCGACCTTCTACGGCATGTCGTCGGACACGGCGATGCACAAATACGCCGGGGGCGTCGCGTCCTACCGCGCGTCGGAGGGCAAGACGGTCGAGGTCCCCTATCGCGGCCCCATCGAAGGCACGATGCAGGAGATCATGGGCGGCGTGCGCAGTATGATGACCTACATCGGCGCGACGAAGCTGAAGGAGGTTCCCAAGCGCACCACCTTCGTCCGCGTCAGCGCCCAGTTGAACAAAGTCTTCGGGGGGTGATGACGCCCTCTCCCGCCCCGGGAGAGGGCGAATCCCCGCCTGAATCTTATCCCTTGTACCCGCTCCGTTCCCCTGCTTGGTTAGGCCCCGCGTTTCCGACTTGAACCCGAGGCCTGCCCATGGACGGAGCGGACGTCATCCGCGCCCAGTTGCCGCTTCTGCCGGACACCCCCGGCGTCTACCGCATGCTGGGGGCCGACGGGTCGGTCCTCTACGTCGGCAAGGCCAAGCACCTGAAGCGCCGGGTCGCCAGCTACACCCGGACCGAGGGCCTGCCCAACCGCACCCGCCGCATGGTCGCGCTGACCCGCGCCATGGAGTTCGTCACCACCCCCACCGAGGCCGAGGCGCTGCTGCTGGAGGCCAACCTCATCCGCAGCCTGCTGCCCCCCTTCAACGTGCTGGTGAAGGACGACCGGTCCTTCTCCTACGTGGTGATCGGGCGCGGCCACGAGTTTCCCCGGCTGATGCACCAGCGCGGCGGCAGCGCGCGCAACGCCCGCGAGACCGACCGCTTCGGCCCCTACGCCGCGCCGCATCTGGTCGGCATGACCATCGCCACGCTGCAACGCGCCTTCCTGCTGCGGACCTGCGACGACGGGGTGTTCGCCTCGCGCACCCGGCCCTGCCTGCAGCACCAGATCAAGCGCTGCTCCGCGCCTTGCGTCGGCCGCGCCAGCGAGGAGGAGTACGCCGAACAGGTCCAGGGCGTGCGCGACGTGCTGTCGGGCCGCAGCGCCCAGGTGCAGGCCGAGTTCGCCGAACGCATGATGGCCAGTTCCGACCGGCTGGAATACGAGGACGCCGCCCGCTGGCGCGACCGCATCCGCGCCCTGACCGCGCTGCAGAGCCGCCAGGACATCAACCTGGAGGGCGTGATCGACGAGGCCGACGTGCTGGCGCTCCACGCCGAGGGCGGCACCGCCTGCGTCCAGGCCTTCTTCTTCCGGGGCGGGCGCAACCAGGGCACCCGCGCCTTCTTCCCCCGCCACGACCGCGAGGAGGAGGAGGCCGACATCCTCGCCGCCTTCGCCGCCCAGCTCTACCAGGACACGCCGCCCCCGGCGCTGCTGCTGCTGAGCCACGACATCGCGGCGCCGGACCTGCTGGCCGAGGCGCTGAGCCTGCGCGCCGGACGCCGCGTGTCCGTGGAGACTCCCAAACGCGGCCCCAAGCGCCGCACGGTGGAGCACGCGCTGACCAACGCCCGCGACGCCCACGGCCGCCGTCTGGCCGAGCGTTCGACCCAGGCGGTGCTGCTCGACGGGGTGGCCAAGCTGTTCGGCCTGCCGGCCCCGCCCAACCGCATCGAGATCTACGACACCTCGCACATCCAGGGCGCCTTCCCGGTCGGCGCGATGGTGGTCGCCGGCCCCGAGGGGTTCCAGCGCAACGCCTACCGCCGCTTCTTCATCCGCGACCCCGAGGCGGCCGGCGACGACTACGCGATGATGCGCGAGACCTTCTTCCGCCGCTTCGCGCGGGCGCGCAAGGACGACCCCGACCGCAAGGCCGGGCTGTGGCCCGACCTCATCCTGGTCGACGGCGGGCTGGGGCAGTTGAACGCCGTCCACGAGGTGCTGCAGACGCTGGGCATCGGCGAGCTGCCGCTGGCCGCCATCGCCAAGGGGCCGGACCGCAACGCCGGGCGCGAGCGCTTCTTCCAGCCCGGCAAGCCGGTGTTCGACCTGCCGCACAACGACCCGATCCTGCATTTCCTGCAACGGCTGCGCGACGAGGCCCACCGCACCGCCATCGACACCCACCGCGCCCGGCGGACCAAGGCGATCACCCGCAGCCGCATCGACGACATCCCCGGCATCGGCCCGGCGCGCAAGAAGGCGCTGCTGCACCATTTCGGCAGCTCCAACGCCGTCGCCTCGGCCGGGTTGACCGACCTGGAGGCCGCCCCCGGCATCAGCCGCGCCGTCGCCCGGATGCTGTACGAGCATTTCCACGGCTGAATGTCACCACCAAACGCGCCGGCGACGCCGGGACCTTGCGACGGTTCGCGACGCGTCCTGTGGACCGACCAAGCGGATGCGCGCGGTGCCGGGCTGACCCGCGCGGCGATAAGGAGGGGGCGCGGGTCCGCTTAAGACTTGCTTAACCGTCCGGGATCAATGTCCCGCTGGCTTTCCCCACCACAGTCCTCTGGAATCGAGCGCCTATCATGGGCAACAAGACGATCAAGCTTTCCGACAAGGGCACCTACCGCGACGTCGCCCTCGACCAGCTGCCGCGCAACGTCCGCGCCGCCGTGACCGATCTGTCGGCCAAGAATCCCGTGTCCGACATCCTGGTCGATCAGGCCGGCATGCTGTACCGCATCCACCTGACCGCCCCGGCCAACATCTATCTGGACGTGCTCGCGGTCGCCTGACCGCCCGGCCCGCCTGTCTTGCGGCGGCTCCGCGTCAGTGCGGCCGCCCCTCCAGCCGGCGCAGGGCACGATCCAGCACCGGCAGCGGCGTCGTCAGCACGACGCCGCCCAGGATGGCCCGCACGTCCTCGATGTCGAGCTTCGTCGCGGCGGCCACCGCGTGCTCGTCCAGGCCGCGATCCTCGGCCAGCAGCGCGATCCACCCGGCCAGGGTCCGGGCCTGCGCCATCTGCGCGCGGGTGGCCAGCACCGGCCAGCGCCCCGACACCGGCGTCGCGTTCTCGAACGGAATCATCGCGTCCTCCCCAGGAGTTTCGATCGGATTGAAGGCTTGCGCCTTTCGCAACTGCACAAATCAAACGGGGTCATCCGACTGCACGGATTGGTGCTTTTCGACACGATAGCTCCGTTGGAGACTTGATCACAACCTCTCCAACGGCATACTCGACTTGCCAAAGGTCACCTTGCACTGCATTCTTCGCAGTCGAAGCGATGTTTGCCCAACGCTTCGGGTTTCTTTGAAACTGTCTTCGCGGTCTGGGGGCTAGGGGTGGCGAAGATCATGGGCGTATGATCCGGGCGTCCATCGTTCCGCCCAAAGTCCCTGTTCCCTCGGGGTCTCTCCCACGCTTGCCGGATCCGCTCCCGATGCCCGATTCCCCGCTTTCCGGCCCGGCCCTTCTGGCGCGCATCGACGCGCTGGCGGCGATCAGCGCCGAGCCGGGACGCCTGTCGCGCCTGTACCTGACGCCTGAGCACCGCCGCGCCAACGACCTCGTCGCCGTCTGGATGCGCGAGGCCGGGATGGCCGTGCGCGAGGATGGCGTCGGCAACATCGTCGGGCGCTACGAGGGCGACCGGCCGGGCCTGCCGGCGTTGCTGATCGGCTCGCACCTCGACACCGTGCGCGACGCCGGGAGATACGACGGCATGCTGGGGGTGCTGTCGGGCATCGCCGTCGTCGCCGAACTGCACGCCCAGGGCCGCCGCCTGCCCTTCGCGGTCGAAGTGATCGGCTTCGGCGACGAGGAGGGCACCCGCTTCCAGTCCACCCTGATCGGCAGCCGCGCCATCGCCGGCGCCTTCGACCCGGCGGTGCTGGACAAGCGCGACGCCGACGGCGTCCGGCTGGGCGACGCGCTGGCCGCCTTCGGCAAGGATCCCGCCGCCTGGGCGACCGCCGCCTACGATCCCGTCACGGTGCTGGCCTACGCCGAACTCCACATCGAGCAGGGACCGGTGCTAGAATCGCTCGACCGCGCGGTCGGGGTTGTCAGCGCCATCGCCGGGGCCACGCGGCTGGCGGTGACGGTGGACGGCTTCGCCGGCCACGCCGGCACGGTGCCGATGACGCTGCGCCGCGACGCGCTGGCCGCCGCCGCCGAGATGATCCTCGCCGTGGAAACGCTCTGCTCGGGCGCCGAGCGGTTGGTCGGCACGGTCGGCCGGATCGAGGCGGCGCCCGGCGCCACCAACGTCATCCCCGGCCGGGTCCGCTTCACCATCGACCTGCGCGCCGACCGCGACGCCTTGCGGCTGGAGCGCGTCGCCGCCGTCCGCGCCGGGCTTGCGGAGATCGCCGCCCGGCGCAACGTCGGCATCGCCTTCGAGACGCTGCACGAAAGCCCGGCCGTCGCCTGCCACCCGGCGCTGATGGCGCAGTTCGCCGCCGCCGCCACGGCGCTCGGCCTCGACGCGCCGGAGCTGCCGAGCGGCGCCGGGCACGACGCCATGGCGGTCGCCGGCCTGACCGACATCGCCATGCTGTTCGTGCGCTGCGACCGTGGCATCTCGCACAACCCGGCCGAAAGCATCACCGCCGCCGACGCCGAGGCCGGCGCCCGCGTGCTCGCCCGTTTCGTCGACCATTTCCAGCCCGCATCGGACCGCGCCCCATGACCGACCGCCTTTCCACCGGCACAGACGCCTTGGCCGCCGCCGTCGACGCCTCCTTCGACGCCGAGACCCGCTTCCTGGCGGAGTTGGTCAAGGTGCCGTCGGACAACCCGCCCGGCGACTGCGCCCCCCACGCCGCCCGCGCGGCGGAACTGCTGGAGGCGATGGGCTTCACGGTCGAGCGCCACCCGGTGCCGGACGACCTGGTCCGCGCCAACGGCATGGTCAGCGCGACCAACCTCGTCGTCCGCCACCGCTTCGGAGACGGCCCGGTGGTGGCGCTGAACGCCCACGGCGACGTGGTGCCGCCCGGCGAGGGCTGGAGCGCCGATCCCTACGGCGCCGAGATCCGCGACGGGGTGATGTACGGGCGCGGCGTCGCCGTGTCGAAATCGGACTTCGCCACCTACGCCTTCGCGCTGAAGGCGCTGATGGCGGCCGGCAGCCCCCTCAAGGGCGCGGTGGAACTGCACCTGACCTACGACGAGGAGGCCGGCGGCGAGATCGGCCCGAAATGGCTGCTCGATCAGGGCATCTCCAAGCCGGACTACGCGGTGTCGGCCAGCTTCGCCTATTCGGTGGTGACGGCGCACAACGGCTGCCTGCATCTGGAGGTCCAGATCAACGGCAAGTCGGCCCACGCCGCCCGCCCCGACACCGGCTTCGACGCGCTGGAGGCGGCGAACGGCGTGCTGGCGGCGCTCTACGCCCACCGGCCGGAGCTGGCGACGCGCCTGTCGACGGTCCCCGGCATCACCCACCCGTCGCTGACGGTCGGGCTGATCCAGGGCGGCATCAACACCAACGTGGTGCCCGACCGCGTGACCTTCCGCCTCGACCGCCGCATGATCCCGGAAGAGAACCCCGCCGAGGTCGAGGCCGAACTGCGCGCCCTGATCGAGCGCGCCGCGTCGGGCTACACGGGCATCCGCGCCGAGGTGCGGCGCATCCTTCTGGCCCGCCCCTTCACCTCGGTCGGCGACGCCCCGCGCCTGGCCGGGCTGTTCGCCCGCCACGCCGAGGCGGTGCTGGGCGTGCCGGTGGCGCAGACCGGCATCCCGCTCTACACCGACGCGCGGCATTATTCGGAGGCCGGCATCCCCACCGTGCTCTACGGCGCCGGCCCACGCGACCTGCTGGAGGCCAACGGCCACCGCGCCGACGAGAAGCTGGTGCTGGAGGATCTGCGCAAGGCGACGCTGGTGGTCGCGCGCACGCTGGCGGAGCTGCTGGGTTGAACGCCTGGGGAGCGATGGCGCTCCTCGTCACGCTGGCCGGGCCGGGCGCGGCCTTCGCCGCCGACCCGGCCTTCCTGCCCAACGACCCGAAGCGCCCGGTCGAGGCGATCAGCCGCGACCTCGGCGTCCGGCCGGAGCAGTTCGTCGCCTGCTTCAACGAGGTGCGCCCGGCCCCGAACGGCGACCGCCCGACGGCGGCGCGCGTCCACGCCAACAAGGCGGTGCTGTTGGGCTGCCTGCAACGGGCCAACCCGGCGATCACCAACGACGGGCTGGACACGGTGATGGACCGTCACCGTCCGGGCGGACGCGAGGCGCAGAGGCCACGGTAAGGGGTTTGCTTGGGCAGGACTGGATGGGGCCGACGCGGTTGCCCCCGCCTCACCCCACCTGTTCCTCCGGCGGAAGCGGGCTGAAGCTCCAGCCGGCCAGCACGCCGCCGGCCGCGAGCGCCGGATCCGCCTGCCCCAGCGACTCCAGATGCCCGTCGATCAGCCGGTCGAGCCGCTTGCGCGCCGCCCAGTCGGTCAGGCTGTGGTCGGCGCGCTCCAGATACTCCACCCGGATGCCCGGCAGCCCGTGCAGGCAGCGGCCGCCGGGGCCGAGATGCAGCTCGAACTCGCCGTAGGTCATGTCGCCGACGCTGTAGACCAGCAGCACCCGCCGGCCCTGCGCCGACAGGCGGCGGAACACCTTCAGCACCCCGGCGGTCAGGCCGGACTTGATCAGCGCCTTGCGGCCGAGCCGGGTGACCAGCCGCTTCACCAGCCCGGTCACGCGGCTGCGGTTGCGCAGCATCGCGCGCAGCTTGGCCGGCCGCAGCGCCTCGCGCAGATAGCCGCGCGCCGAGCGGTGGGCCACCGAACGCAGCACCTCCACCACCGCGACGCCCTTGCCCAGCTCGAACCGCCCCGGATTGAGCAGGATCTGCCCCGCCACCCGGCTATCCCCCTGACCGGAGTCGCCCAACCCGGCCAGCAAGGCCGGCGCGCCGCCCGCGCACAGGCCGATGATGACGCAGCGATCGTGCCCCTCGCCCTCCAGCCAGTCGAGCGCGGCGCGGACGTCGGTCATGACCGTCTGGGTGTAGAGCAGGTTGTCCGGCTGGCCGGGCCGCGCCGGGCTGTCGCCGATGCCGGCCACGTCGATGCGCAGCGACGTGTAGCCCAGCGCCGCCAGCCGCCGCGCCTGCAGCACCGTCGCCCGGCCCGAGCCGACATGGTGCGTCGCCCCGCTGTTCAGGAACAGGATCGCCGGCCGGTTGCCGCCCCCATCGGCCAGGATCGGCGCGCAGGCGATGCCGAACAGCGCCGGATCGCCGCCGATGAACACCGGCCGCTCCACCGCCGCCGCCATCATCAGGCCGGCCGGGCGTTCGGGCGGCGGGGTGGCGCCCTGCCCGACCCCGCCCGCCGTCAGCCACGCCGTCACCGGCGCGAAGGCCGCCCCGGCCTCGGCCCGCTGCGGCTGCTGGACCAGTTCGGGCGAGCCGGCGAAGACGCCACGCTCCACCGCCGCCCCCAGCCCGCCGAGCCGCGCGGCCAGCTGCGCCATCCCGCGCGACTCCGCCTTGTCGAGCAGCAGGGCCCGGCGCGCCGCAGGCGCGTGTCCCGTCGCCCGGCCGTCCAGCGCGGTCAGCTCCAGCGCGGTCTCCGGCGTCAGCGCGAAGCCGACGACGTTCAACTGCCCGGCGCGCTCGGGCAGCGCCTCCTCCGGTCCCGGCAGGGCGACGATGCGGGACAGCGCCTGCATCTCGCGCACCGCGATGCGGCCGGTCGGCGGCGGCGTCACCAGCACCAGCGCGTCGACGCCCTCCCCCTTCGCCGCCGCTTCCTCCGCCGCGACCAGGGCGAGCAGCCCGCCCAGCCGGTAGCCGACCAGGGCGACCTCGGCGACGCCGGTGTCCTCGCGCAGGCGGCGCACCGCCGCGTGGACGCTGTCGAGCCACGCCCGAACCCGGCCGGGGTCGGAATCGTCGCCCGCCGAATCGCCCAGCCCGTGGTAATCGAAGCGCAGCGTCGGCAGCCCGGCCGCCGCCAGCGATTCCGCAAACCCCTTCCAGGCGCGGTGGACGCACAGCTCCTCGTGGCCGTGCGGGCCGCACAGCACCACGCCGCGCCGCCCCCCGGCCGGGTGCAGCCACCCGAAACACCCCTCGAACACCACCGGCGTCGGCGTCATGCATTCCCCCTGTATCGGATGGGGGCCGACGCGTTCAGCGCGTGGACCTCGCCATCCGGAGCTTTCGTCGTTCCGGCACGCGGCAACAGGCGGACCGTCCGCGCGGCGCCGGGGGGAAGATGGAACCACGCGTCCTGCGCGCGGTAGCCGTCGTCCTCCACATGCACCGAGCAGGCGAACCGCCGGGTGGTCAACGTCAGCGCCCAACCGTCCTCCCCGTGCCGGACCTCGACGGTCAGGCCCAGATCGGCGCGCGGCAGGGCGCGCCCCTTAGGGAAATGAAAGGATTGGGCGATTGGTTCCGCGTCGGTCTCCGCCCCCTCCGAACGGGTCAGCGTCAGTACCACCACGTCGTGCGCCGCCGGCCCGAAGCGGTAGGCGTGGGTCAGATCGAAGAAGCGGTCGGACAGCGCCGCCGCCGGAATCGTCTGGGCGGAGCGCGGCGGCAGGGCGACGGCGCGTTCGGCCCGGAACACCGGAACGGCGCCGTCGCGCAAGGCCGTCAGGGTCACGACCGCCGGGATCGCGGCGGCGGTCTCGTTGAGCAGGTGGACCGCCAACCCGTTGACGCCCTCGTCGGTCAGCGCCGCCTGGACCGGGCGGAAAGCGCGCCTCATGGCGTGCCACGCCGCCTTGGGCGTGCCGTCCGACGCCACGACGCCCCAGCCGGCCCCCGGCCACAGGTCCCGCCACAGCCAGACCAGCCCCCCGGCGCAGGTCGAGCCGGCCCGCCGCCACTCGCCGAACACGCTCTCGATCACCTCGCCGGTGACGGCGCGGGACAGGCGCAGGTAGCGGTCAGGATCCTCGTAGCGCAGGCGGCGCGGATCGACGGCGTAAAGCGTCTCCAGGTAATGGTCGCGCACGTCCTCGAAATCCCAGGAGGCGCCGGTGTCGCGCGGCACCCGCTCCTTCCAGCGGGGGTGGTGGACGGCGGGGACGCCGAGCGCTCCATCGGACAGTCCGTCGGGGACGTGCGAGAAGGCGAGGCATTCGGCGGCGAAACGCACCCCGGCGCGCCGCGCGTCGTCGAGCGGGCGCTGGTAGGCGCCGACCCCGTAGTAATGCGACACGCCCGAATCGGCGATGAACGGCAGCGCCCCGCCGCTGGGGGAGTTCGGAACGAAGACCGCGTCGGGACGGCGGACGGCAAGCTCGCCTTGCAGGGTTTCCATCAGGACGGGCTGCGCCCAGGCGGCACGGGCGAGGCCCAGCATCGCGGCCTGCTGCTCCATCTCGCTGCCGCCGCACAGCACCGCCAGCGACGGCGACGCCTGGGTGCGGTCGAGCAGCTGCGCGATCTCCGCCCGCACGCCGTCGAGGAAGGCGGCGTCGGTGGGGTAGTCGAAATTGGCCAGCATGGCGTCCTGCCAGACCAGGATCCCCAGCTCGTCGCACAGGTCGAAGAAGGCGTCGGCCTCGTAGAGCATGGTGCCGCCGACGCGGACCATGTTGGCGCCGGCGTCGCGCAGCAGGGTCAGGCCGGGCTCGTAGGCCGCGCGGTCGCCGGACAGCCCGACGATGTCGGGCGGGGTCCAGCAGGCGCCGCGCGCGAAGATCCGCTCGCCGTTGACGACCAGCGCGAAGCCCTGGCCATCCGGTCCCCGGTCCACCTCCAGCGAACGGAAGCCGGTGCGGCCGAGGTCGATCCGGGTGTCGCCGATGCGGGCGGCGACGGCGTGCAAGGCCGGAGCGCCGTGGGTGTGCGGCCACCAGGGCTCGACGCCGGGGATGGTGAGGTCGCCGCGCAGGGTGTCGGCGTCGATCCAGGCCAGCGCGGCGGTTTGGCCGGCGACCTCGACCGTGGCGGGCGGGCGGGCGCCGTCGCGGGAGTCCACCGTCAGGGTCAGCGTCAGCCGGCCGTCGCGCCCGTCATAGGCGGTGCGCAGATCGGCGGCGCGGACGCGCAGGGGGCCGGCGTCGGCGACCAGCTCCACCGGACGGAAGGGGCCGACCGCGTGGACCGCCGGGCACCAGCCGGGCATGTGGCCGAGCAGGGTGGTGCGGACGAAGCGCAGCCCGGCCGGCTCCGCCAGGCGCGGGCGCCAGCGGGCGCGGCCCTTGCGCGCCGCGAGGTCCGGGTGCAGGGCGCGGAAGCGGAGGGTCAGCGTGGCCTCTCCGCCCAAGGTGACCGGGACCTCGTGGGCGAGAAACATGCTGTCCGAGGTGAGGATGCGTGTGTCGTCGAGCCAAGCCTCGGCCAGCGTGGCGAGGCCGTGGAAGCGCAAGCTGTGCGCCCCGTGGCCGTTCAGGCGGGTGCGGTAGACCACGTCACGGTCGTGCAGCGGCGCCGGCGCGTCGAACGACCACAGCCCGGCGTCCCGCAACGCCTGCGCGGCGGTGCCGGGGACCGGGGCGGGGATGAGGCTCCCTCTCCCGCCCCGGGAGAGGGAAGGGGCCCACGGCGGAAGCCGTGGGAAGGGTGAGGGGCTACCGGAACATGGATGAAGCACCACGCCCGCCAGCCCCTCACCCTCCCCACCGCTCTGCGGCGGGTCCCCTCCCTCTCCCGGGACGGGAGAGGGCCATTCTCCGGGACCGACCACCGTCATCTCCCACCCGTCGGTGACGGGGGTCACCGCCTGCCCGGTGACCGAGCGGATCCGCGCCACCGCCGGTCACCCGTACCGGCGGGTCAGCGCGCCGAGCGCCGTGTCGTGGGCGCGCTCCAACCGGTCGAAGGTCTCCGTGGGGTCCACCGGCTTCTTGCGCGCCACCGCGCGGGCCAACTGGAATTGCAGCGCCTTGGCACCCTCGGCGATGGTCGCGCACGCCTCCACAGCGTCCGCCGGGCCGTCCAGCCAGCGGACATGCGCGCCCAGCAACTCGAAATTCGCGCCGAGCTGGCGCAGCACGTTGAAGGCGTTCAGATGGAAATACGCCATCGGCCGCGACAGCAGACTGTCCAGATGCCGGGGAAACGCCGCCCGGTAGGCCGCGACCGGGTTGCCCGCCGGGCGCCGCGCCAGATGCCGACGCATCAACTCCAGCGACGCCGCCACCAGCGCGCCGCCGGTCAGGGGTGCCGCGCCCGGCTTGACGAACTCGACATAGGGAAACAGCGGCCCGCCGGCCGCCGCGAACAGCCGGTCGTAATCGGCGCCGTCGAGCGCGAAGAAGCCGGCGTTGTGGAAATACGCCATCCGCCGCGCCGCCGGGTCCAGTTCCGCGATCCCCACCGTCGTCTTCACATGGGTGACGCCGTAGGAGGTTCCCCGCGTGTCGGGCAGGTGGAAGCCGTCCACCTCGACCAGCACCAAGCCTTCCGGACGGCGCTCCAACTGCTCCACGACATGCGCCTCGACGCTGTCGTAGATCGCCAGCTCCTGCACCCGCAGACCGTAGAGCGTCTCCAGATCCTCCAGCGGCGGCTTGAAGAAGGTGAACTGGTCGCCCTCGAAATCCTGCGCCACGGTGAAGCCCAGCATCGCCAGCGGCTCCAGGCCGCGGGCGTGCAGGGCCTCGATCCACAGGTCGACGTAGCAGTTGGTCTCCGGCCACACCCGGTCGCCCGCGTGCAGCGGGTGCGGCGTGTAAGCGGCCGGATCGGGCCGGAGGGCGGGCATCCCGCTCACCCCCACAGGACCGAGCGCACCGGGGCCGGCCAGCGCGCCACGTCGAAGCCGTGGTGCCGGAACAGCGCCAGCGCCACCCGCTCCATCCCGAAGCCGACGCAGGCGGTGTGCGCGACCCCGCCATCGGCGGTCTTGATGTCCCACAGATGGCCGAAATGGTCCTGGTGGTAGTTGAAGCTGAGGCAGGCGGTCGGCTTCTCCTCGCTGGTGATCGGGATCAGCAGCTCGAACTTCAGCTTCTGGTCGCGCTGGTTGTTCGACAGCATGGTCCCGGCCCGGCCGAAGAACGGGTCGTTCGCCACGTCGATGTCGAGCGGCACGCCGAGCGAGCCCATCATCTCGCGCCCGCGCCGCAGCCAGGTCTCGCGGAACTCCATCACCTGCTCGGGCGTGCCGACACGGATGTACTCCCGCATGCGGAAGAGCTGCATGCGCGCCGGGTCAATCGACGGCTCGTGCCGGAAGCAGTAGGAGAAGACGTCGATCAGCCGCCCCTCCTCGGGCAGCGGCCCCCGCGCCGCCACGGTCGGGTAGACCGGGTAGCAGGCGGCCGGCGTCATCACCACGTCGGTGGCGACCTGATCCTCGGTCCAGTCCTGCCCCTCCTCCAGCCGGCGCAGCAGGCTGCGGTGGGCGCGCTCGTCGCCCGCGAAGCTGTGGATGGTGCCGGCCAGATGCGGGAAGCTCTTCAGATACTCGCTTTCCTCGAAGTATTTCCGGTTCAGCGCGGGGGGGAAGCGCATCACCTCCGCCCCGTCGGCACCGCCCCAGACGGTGACCAGCGCGTCGAAGCGCTCGACCACCTCCTCGAACATCCCGCTGCGGCCGTAGAGGCCGTCGACCCCGGTGGGGATCAGCAGGCCGGCGGCCACCAGCTCGTCGCGATACGCCTCCTGGGCGCTGACGCTGTCGATCATGTTCATTCGAACGGCCCCGATCCGTCACGCTGGACGAGAAGTTGGTTGGCGGTGTGCGACATGATGCGGTCGTTGCCGATCATCAACGCGGCGGACTGGGCGTCGCGCAGGTGGCGCCCCAGGCTGTAGGGCGTGTCGTTGCGGTAGCCGGACAGGCCGCAGGTGCGGATGGCGCGGTCCACCACCTCCAGCACCATCTCGGAGGTCGCGACCTTCAGCGTCCCCATCGCGGTGGCGAAGGACAGCGTGGTCAGCAGCTCCGGCGAGCCGCAGGCGAGTTCGTACTGGCGGATCGCCGTCAGCACGCTGGCCTTCATCTGCTGGAGCTTGGTCGTCGCCTCGGCCAGGCGCAGGGCGCTGGGCGGCGTGGTGCCGGGCTTGCGCTTGGCCTCGGCGCGGACGTAGGCGCGGGCGCGGCTGACCGCGTCGGCGGCGATGCCCAGCCAGACGGCGCTCCACACGATGTGCGTCACCGGCAGCATGGTCTGCGCCGACATGTCGGCGAAGGGCAGCGGCAGCACCTGGGCCAGCTCGCCCGCCGCCTCCAGCCGGTAGCCGTCGCTGCAGGTCCCGCGCATGCCCAGCGTGTCCCAGCCGGTGGTCTTCTCCAGCCGGCAATCGGCCTTGGTCACCGCGACCAGCACCTGATCGGAGGACGGCGAGTCCGGCGTGCGCCGCGCGGTCACCAGGATCACGTCCGCCGCGTCGCCGTAGGAGATCACCGAGGCGTTCTTCGCCAGCGTGAAGCGTTCCCCCTCCGCCCGGACCGCGCAGACGCTGTTGCGGATGTCGCCGCCGGTCTCGGCCTCCGTCGTCGCCGAGGCCAGCAGAAGCTGTTCGTCGGCGATGCGGGCCAGCAGAGCGCGGTGCCACGGGCTGGCTTGCGCGTGGTTGACCAGGCAGGCGACCTGGATCTGGTGCATCGCGTAGATCATGCCCGTCGACGCGCAATGGCGCGCCAGGGCGTGGCAGGCGGACGCCACGTCGAACAGCGAGGCCCCGCCCCCGCCCAGTTCGACCGGCACCAGCGCGCCCAGCAGGCGCTCCCCGCGCAGCGCGGCGAAGGCCTCGCTGGGAAAGCGCGCGTCGCGGTCCACGCTTGCGGCGTGGACGGCGGCGACCCCGGCACCGACGCTGCGGGCCTGGGTCGAGAGCCCCGTCACGCCGCCGCTCCGTCGAGCAGGCCGCGCACGGCGTCGCGGATCGCCGCGATGCTCTCGAAGGTGCGGCGGTTCAGCAGCTTCTCCGGGAACTCGACGTCGAAGCGTTCCTCCAGCCCCAGCATCAGCCCGACGCAGCCGTGCGAGGTCAGCCCGGCGGTGTAGAGGTCGTCCTCGGGCGCCAGCCGCGCCGGCTCCACCGCCAGCCCGCCGCAATCGGCCAGGACGGCGCGGATGTCCTCGATCAGCGCATCGTCGGAGGGGTCGGCGAAGGCGACCACCCCCGCGTTCGACGCCCCGCCGTCCATCGGCGTAAGATTTCGCTGCATGATCGTGCCTTTGAAAACTCCGATGCCCCAAAACTAAGCAGGGTTTTTGAATCAATCCAGTCGGCATCGGTATTGCTGCATCCTTACACTTGCGATGACGACGTCTTGCCGGATGTGTTACCCACATCGTTGGCATGGCCTGTTCCTCTTATGGCTGGGACCTGGACGCATAGGCAGGCCAGGGCACGATTCCGCCCCATGCCCGGCAATAACCAATCGCTGCGCTGTGATTTGGACAGTGGGATTTCCGGCCCGGACGCGGTATGACTGCCGTCCGCCCGCCAAATTTTTCGCCAGCACCGGAAAGCGTCATGCTCTCAGCCCCCAACCTGTTCGCCCACCGACCCGACCGGAGCGTCCGCGCCAAGCCCGCGCCGTTCCTGCCGATGTCGCGCGCGGAGATGGACCGGCTGGGCTGGGACGAATGCGACGTGATCGTGGTGACCGGCGACGCCTACATCGACCATCCCAGCTTCGGCATGGCGATCATCGGCCGGCTGCTGGAATCGCAGGGCCTGCGGGTCGGCATCATCGCCCAGCCCGACTGGAACAGCGCCGAGCCGTTCAAGGTCCTGGGCCGCCCGCGCCTGTTCTGGGGCGTGACCAGCGGCAACATGGACAGCATGGTCAACCACTACACGGCCGACCGCCGCCTGCGCCACAACGACAGCTACACCCCCAACGACGAGGGCGGCAAGCGCCCCGACCGCGCCGTCACCGTCTACGCCCAGCGCTGCCGCGAGGCGTACAAGGGCGTGCCCGTGGTGCTGGGCGGCATCGAGGCCTCCCTGCGCCGCATCGCCCAGTACGACCATTGGAGCGAGAAGATCCGCCGCTCGGTGCTGATGGACAGCAAGGCCGACCTGCTGGTCTACGGCAACGCCGAGCGCGCCATCATCGAGATCGCCCAGCGCGCGCTGGCCGGGGAATCCGTCCGCGAGATGACCGACATCCGCGGCACCGCAATCATGCGCTCCGCCGTGCCCGAGGGCTGGACCGAGGTCGACAGCAGCTCCATCGACGAGCCGGCGGCCACCGCCTCGCCCCGCGCGGCCGACGCCGCCCGCACGGTGATCCGCCTGCCCTCCTTCGAACAGGTGACGGCCGACAAGGTGCTCTACGCCCACGCCAGCCGCGTGCTGCACCAGGAGAGCAACCCCGGCAACGCCCGCGCCCTGATCCAGCGCCACGGCGAGCGCGAGGTCTGGCTGAACCCGCCGCCGATCCCGCTGGAGACGGTGGAGATGGACGGGGTCTTCGACTTCGCCTACGCCCGCGCGCCGCACCCGTCCTATGGCGACGCGCGCATCCCGGCCTGGGAGATGATCCGCTTCTCGGTCAACATCATGCGCGGCTGCTTCGGCGGCTGCTCCTTCTGCTCGATCACCGAGCACGAGGGCCGCATCATCCAGAGCCGCTCGGAAGGCTCCATCCTGCGCGAGATCGAGCAGATCCGCGACAAGACCAAGGGCTTCACCGGCACCATCTCCGACATGGGCGGGCCGACCGCCAACATGTACAGGCTGGCCTGCAAGGACAAGGAGACGGAATCGGTCTGCCGCCGCCCGTCCTGCGTCTTTCCCGACATCTGTAAGAACCTGAACACCGACCATTCCTCGCTGGTCCAGCTCTACCGCAAGGCCCGCGCGGTGCCGGGCGTGAAGAAGATCCACATCGCGTCCGGCCTGCGCTACGACCTCGCGGTGCGCAACCCGGAATACGTGAAGGAACTCGTCACCCACCACGTCGGCGGCTACCTGAAGATCGCCCCGGAGCACACCGAGCCCGGCCCGCTCGCCAAGATGATGAAGCCCGGCATGGGCGCCTACGACGAATTCAAGCGGATGTTCGAGAAGGCGGCCAAGGAGGCGGGGAAGAAGCTCTACCTGATCCCCTACTTCATCGCCGCCCATCCCGGCACCACGGACGAGGACATGATGAACCTCGCCCTGTGGCTGAAGCGGAACGGCTTCAAGGCCGATCAGGTGCAGACCTTCCTGCCCTCGCCGATGTCGCTGGCGACCGCCATGTACCACAGCGAGCGCAACCCGTTGCGCCCGGTCCGCCGCGTCGGCGGGGAAGAGGTCGCCACCGCCAAGGGCCTGCGCCAGCGCCGCCTGCACAAGGCCTTCCTGCGCTACCACGACCCGGAGAACTGGCCGATCCTGCGCGACGCCCTGAAGGCGATGGGCCGCGCCGACCTGATCGGGCCGGGCGAGGAGCATCTGATCCCGGCGTGGCAGCCGGTCGGCGCCACCGCCAAGCCCAAGGAGAAGGGTCCGAAGGCCAAGACCTTCCTGACCCAGCAGAGCGGCAAGGGCCGCCGCATGATCCCGCCGCCGGCCGCCGCCAAGCGGGGCCACTGAACACGCGACACCGGGCATGGGCGGCACGGCGTGGGCGGATGCCGGCCCGGTGGCGCCACCCAGGGTTTCTCTTTCTTTGTCCTTTCGCGCGCATTGACGGCGACGAACTCTCCAAAAAAAATTTCTCTGAAATTCCAGTTCTCGTTATTATTTTATCGCCCTAAATTAGAAAATGCCTTTTCTCTTGCGGAAGCATTGCAACCAAGACTGAATAGGGGTTTCTCCTTATCTCAACTGTTTCTTTCATTTTCTTTCATTGAATTTCCTGATCTTTCCTATAGGAGAGAATGAGCAGTCGTCTCCATCCTCTGTTCTGTATTCTCCGGTAAAATTTTGGCCGATAAAGTCGCCATCCCCACCCATCCTTTTCCCGGCAGGGACAACCGCGCGGAAGCGGCGGGCGGGCCTGAGCAACGGCGACGGGCGATGGTGCCGCCTGGAGGCGGACGGCGCGTCCGGATGGGGCGGGCCGTCCTGCCGGCCATCCTTCTGGCGGCGCTGCTGGCCGTCGCCACGGGAAGCGCCAAGGCCGATCCCGTTCCGATCGACGGGCAGAGCCGGATCCCGCTGACCTCCTTCGAAACCTTTCTCGACCCCGACCGCGCGCTGACCATCGCCGACGTGCGCGGGGAGGCCGCCACCCGCTTCGTCGCGGCATCCCCACGGATGCGGGACCACAGCCAGGGCTTCACCTCCGACGCCTTGTGGCTGCGCGTCGAACTCGACGTCGCGGAAACGGCGGCCGGGCGTTATTTCCTGACGCTGGACGTGCCCAACTTCGACCAGTTGGACGTCTGGAACTCCTGGTCCGGGGCCGGCGCGCTCTCCGCCGCCTTGGGCGACCGCATCGCCATGGCGGTTCCCAACCGCGTCAACACGGCCGTCCTCGATCTTCCGGCCGGACGGCACACGCTGTGGATGCGCGCGGTCACCACCGGGGCCATGGTGCTGCCGCTGGAGCTTTGGCGGCCCGAAGCCCTGTGGGTGGCCGAACAGGGCCGCATCCAGCTTCACACGACGCTGACCGCCGTCGCCGCCCTGCTGGGGATGACCGCGCTGGCGCTCGGAACCGCGCTGTCCAGCTTGGCGCTGGTGTTCTACGCCGGGGCCGTGCTGTCCACCGCCGTCCACTTCATGGCGATGAACGGCCTGGACATGATGATGCTGGAAACGCATCTCTTCCCCGGAAACGACAACCCGTTCGTCTGGCGGGCCGTGTCGGGCGTCTTCGACGCCGCCTTTCTGCTGGCCGCCCTGCCGTTGCGGCGCCACGCCCGCTGGGCGATCCCGGTGCTGGGGGCGCTCGCCCTTCTGGGCGTGGCCGTGGTCGTGGCCCTCTACCCGTTCCTGGACGGGTACGCCCGCCCCTTCGTGCTGCTGCGCCCCTCCGGCCTGACGCTGATGATCCTGGCGGTCGGGATCGCCGCCGCCCTGCAATGCCGGCTGGCCGGGCACCGGCCGGCCACCTGGGTTGTCGTCGGCTGGCTGGTCCTGGCGGCGGGCAACCTGATGGCCGCGCTCCGCAACGCCGGCGTCCTGCCCTGGACCGAGGCGACCTATTTCCTGCCGACCTACGCCCCGCTGGCGGAGATGCTGTGCTTCGGCATCATGGCCGTGGTGGTGCTGCGCGCGGAACGGACGCGGGTCCAGCGGGTCATGGTGACGGCCCTGCGCCGCAACGAGGCCGAGCTGGCGGAGCGGGTGACGCAACGCACGACGGCGCTGGCGAAGGCCAACGCCGCGCTCCGCGACCGGGAATCGCAGCTGCGCCGCATCCTGGAGGCGGCGCCCTTTCCCATCCTGCTGTTCCACGCCGACAGCGCGGCGACGCTCTACGCCAACCACCGGGCGCGGGCGCTGTTTTCCGGAAACACCACCCTGCCCGCCCGCCTCGGCCGGGATCTCCATCAGGATCCGGCCGACCACGACCGCCTGCTCGCCCTGCTGGAACGGAACGGCAGCGCCGAGAACGTCGAGATGGCGATGCGCGACGCCGCCGGAAACCCGGTCTGGGTGCTGGCGTCGCTGGTCGCCATCGACTACCAGGGCCTGCCGGCGCGGCTCTTGGCCGTCAACGACATCAGCCGGCGCCGCCAGCTGGAGCAGGAGCTGACCAAGGCGCGGGAGGTGGCGGAGGCCGCCCTGGGGCTGGAGCGGGCGTCCAGCGAGACGCAGCGCCAGTTCCTGGCGATGATCAGCCACGAGTTCCGCACGCCGCTGTCCGTCATCGCCGTGGCGGTGCAGAGCCTGGGGCTGGCGGTGGAGGACGAGACCGTTCAGGCGCGGCTGGCGCGGGTGGAGCGGGCGGTGCGCTACATGAACGGCATGATCGACGCCTGCCTGCTCGACGACCGCTTCGAAGGCGCCGGGCTGGTCCTGCGGACCGGCGCCCTCGACCTGACGGGTCTGGTCCGCGACACCGCCGACGCCGCGCAGGCGGCCTCCCCCGGCCACGCCGTCCGCATCCGGGCCGAGACCCTGCCCGGCATGACGGGCGACGCCCCGCTGCTCGGCATCGCCCTGTCCAATCTGGTGGAGAACGCCGTGAAATACTCCCCACGGCAGGGCGCCGTCGATGTCGTCCTGCTGCGCGACGGCGGCGAGGCGGTGGTGACCGTCGCCGACCAGGGCAAGGGCGTGCCGGAGGACGAACGGGAGCGCATCTTCGAGAAATACTACCGTTGCGCCGGCACGGGCCGCGTGCCGGGGGCCGGGCTGGGGCTCTATCTGGCCCGGCGCATCGTCGCCGCCCATGGCGGGACGGTCGGGGTCCGGAACCGGCCGGACGGCGGCGCGCTGTTCACGCTGCGCCTGCCGCTGGAGCCGGCGCCGGCCTTGGGCCAGAACGGCGCGCCGGCGGATGACGGCCCGGCGGACTGACCCGGTTTGGCGGCAAATCGGAACTTGAGGGGCTTTGGACAGAAGGGATGGAGCGGACGGTCATGGCTCTGGATGTGCTGGTCGTTGAAGACCACGAGGATCTGCGCGAGGAGATCGTCCTGTACCTCCAGGCGCGCGGCATGACCGTGCGCGCGGCCGGGAACGGTCGGGAGATGGACGAGGCGATGGCCGCCCGGCAACCCGACATCGTCCTGCTCGACCTCGGCCTGCCGGAGGAGGACGGCGTGTCGATCGCCCGGCGGCTGTCGGGGGCGAACCGTCCCGGCGTCGTCGTCATCACCGCGCGGGGCCGGGTCGAGGACCGCATCCTCGGCCTGAACGCCGGGGCCGACCTCTATCTGGTGAAGCCGCTGGACATGCGCGAGCTGGAGGCCGCCATCGGATCCGTCATGCGCCGGCGCGAGGGCGCCGAGGCGCGCCTCCAGACCTGGCGCCTCGAAGCCGCGCGGTGGCGGCTGGTGACGCCCGGCGGCGCCGTCGTCACCTTGAGCGAGGCCGAGACGCGCCTGCTGGCGCCGCTCTTCGAGGCGCCGGAGGCCGTGGTCGACCGCCAGACCCTGGCCGACCGCCTGGAGGTCGACTCCCGCAGCATCGACCTGCTGGTGCACCGCCTGCGCCGGAAGGTCGAAACCAGCACCGGCGAGAGCCTGCCGCTGCGCACCCTGCGCGCCCGCGGCTACAGCTTCGCCGCGCCGACGGCGTTCTGAAACGGAGAGAGGCGGGGCATTCCGGGGATGAGCTGCTATAGATCGTTCTGCCGTCCTATCCGGGGTTCCTGAATGCGCCGCGAGGAGCTGGTCGATCTCAACGCCTTCCTGACCGTGGCCGAGGAGCAGAGCTTCACCCGCGCCGCCGCGAAGCTGGGCACCTCCCAGTCGGCGCTGAGCCACACGGTGCGGCGGCTGGAAACGCGGCTGGGCGTGCGGCTGCTGACCCGGACCACGCGCAGCGTCGTGCCGACCGAGGCGGGCGAACGGCTGCTCGGCACGCTGCGGCCGGCGCTGGACACCATCGGCGCGCAGCTCGCCTCGCTGAGCGAGCTGCGCGAGAAGCCGGCCGGGACCATCCGCATCACGACGGGCGAGCACGCGGCCAACACCGTGCTGTGGCCCGCGCTCGAAAGGCTGCTTCCCGACTACCCCGACATCCACGTCGAGCTGAGCGTCGATTCCGGGCTGACCGACATCGTGACGGAGCGGTTCGACGCCGGGGTCCGGCTCGGCGAGGCGCTCGCCAAGGACATGATCGCCACGCGGATCGGCCCGGAGCTGCGCATGGCGGTGGCCGGCGCGCCCGCCTATTTCCGGACGCGGCCGGTTCCCGCCACGCCGCAGGATCTGGCCGGGCACCAGTGCATCAACCTGCGCCTGCTGAGTTCCGGCGGCCTCTACGCCTGGGAGCTGGAGAAGGACGGCCGCGAGGTGCGGGTGCGGGCCGAGGGGCAGCTCGCCTTCAACAACGTGCCGATGATCGTGCGCGCCGCCACCGCCGGCTTCGGTCTGTGCTGCGTCATGGAGGACCAGATCGCCGCCCATCTGGCGGACGGCCGGCTGGTGCGGGTGCTGGAGGACTGGTGCCCGCCCTTTCCGGGCTATCACCTCTACTATCCCAGCCGGCGCCAGCCCTCGGCCGCCTTCGCGCTGCTGGTGGAGGCGCTGCGCTACCGCGCGTGAGGCGACTCCACCAGCCGTTCCTCAGCCGCGCTTGGCGAGTTCCTCGTGGGTGATGCGCTGGAGGCCGTCGCCGGTGCCGACGACGTAGACCTCGTCGGCGTTGCGGATGGTCGCCAGCCGGTGGGCGATGACCAGGGTGGTCCGACCCTCGGCCAGCTCCATCAGGGATTTCTGGATCTCCCGCTCGGTCTGGGTGTCGAGGGCGGAGGTCGCCTCGTCGAGGATCAGGATCGGCGGGTTCTTCAGGAACATCCGCGCGATGGTCAGGCGCTGCTTCTGCCCGCCCGACAGCTTCACGCCGCGCTCGCCGATGACGGTGTCGAGCCCGTCCGGCAGCGAGGCGATCAGCCCGTCGAGATGCGCCCGGCGCGCCGCTTCCATGATCTCCGCGTCCGAGGCGCCGAGCCGGCCGTAGGCGATGTTCTCGCGGATGGTGCCGCCGAACAGGAAGACGTCCTGCTGGACGATGCCGATCTGGCGGCGCAGCGAGGCCAGCGTCATGTCACGGATGTCGATCCCGTCGATGGTGATGCGGCCCCCCGCCACCTCGTAGAAGCGCGGCAGCAGCGAGCAGATCGTCGTCTTGCCCGCCCCCGACGGACCGACGAAGGCGACGGTGGAGCCGGCCTTGATGGTGAGGTCGATGTCCTTGAGGACCGGACGCTCCGGGTCGTAGCCGAAGGACACGCCGCTGTAGCGGATGTCGCCCTTCAGCGCCGGGGCGGGAACGGCTCGTGCGCTGTCCTCGATGTCCGGCTGGGTGTCGAGCAGGGCGGTGTAGCGGCGGAAGCCGGCGATGCCGCGCGGATAGGTCTCGATGACCGCGTTGATCTTCTCGATCGGACGGAAGAAGGCGTTGACCAGCAGCAGGAAGGCGAAGAAGCCGCCCTGGGTCAGCTCGCCCACCAGCACGAAATGCGCGCCGGCCAGCATGACGACGATCAGGATCAGCCGCATGCTCATGTAGCTGAGCGTCGTCGAGGCCGCCATGATCTTGTAGGCGGCGAGCTTGGTGCTGCGGTAGCGGTCGTTGTCCTGGGCGAACAGCCTGCGCTCGTGGTCCTCGTTGGTGAAGGCCTGGACCACGCGCATGCCGCCGACGTTCTCCTCGATGCGGACGTTGAAGTCGCCGACGCGGGAGTAGAGCGACTGCCAGTTCTTCGTCATCCGCCCGCCATAGCGGCTGGTCAGGAAGGCCGCCACCGGAACGATGATCGCGGTGATCAGCGCCAGCGGCAGATGGACCATCGCCATCAGGGCGAAGGCGCCGACGAAGGTCATCACCGCGATCAGCAGATCTTCCGGCCCGTGATGCGCGACCTCGCCGATCTCGTCCAGGTCGCGGGTGACCCGGCCGACGAGGTGGCCGGTCTTGTTGTTGTCGTAGAAGCTGAAGGAGAGCTTCTGGAGATGGTCGAAGCTCTTGCGCCGCATCTCCGTCTCGATGTTGACGCCGAGCTTGTGCCCCCAATAGGTCACGACGGCCATCAGCCCGCCGTTGGCCGCGTAGACCGCCAGCAGCGCCGCCGTGGCCAGCACGATCAGCGGCCAGTCCTGCGTCGGCAGCAGCTTGTCCACGAAGGACCGCACGGCCATCGGGAACCCCAGCTCCAGCAGGCCGGACAGGACGGCGCAACCGATGTCGAGCATCAGCAGGCCCTTGTACGGGCGGTAGTAGGCGAAGAAACGGCTGAGCATGGCTCTTCTCATTCCGGTACGGAAAAAGGGGGAATAGAATGGCTAACCGGCGCGGGCGTCGGACCGGCTCAACAACCAGATCAGGTAGGGGCCGGCGAGCAGCGAGGCGAACAGCCCCAGCGGCAATTGATACGGGAAGGCGACGGTCCGGGCCAGCCAATCCGACACCACCATAAGGCCAGCCCCGATCAGGACGGCGGCGATCCCTTGGCCCCTGGCCCGGCCGAGGCCGGTGAGACGGGCGAGGTGCGGGGCGATCAGCCCGACGAAGCTCAAGGGTCCCACGAACAGCGCCGCCGCCGCCGTCAGCACCCCGGCGAACAGCACCAGCACGATCCGGCACAGCCGCACCGGCAGCCCGATCGACCGCGCCGTCACGTCGCCCAGCGGCAGGATCTCCAGCCATCGGGTCATCGGCGGCAGGGCGGCCAGCAGCACCGCCGCCGCGCCGGCGCAGAACCAGGCGTCGGCCGGGGAGGAGTCGTTGGTGGACCCGCTCAGCCAGCGCAGCAGCGCGAAGGCCTGCGGCGTGCCGGTGGCGATGACGGCGGTCAGCACGGCGCTGCACAGCGCGCTCATGGCGATGCCGGCCAGCAGCAGCCGCTCCGGCCCGAAGCCGGCGCGCAGCGACAGGGCCAGCATGGCGGCCAGCACGGCGACCGCGCCGATGGCCGAGGCGGCGATCTGGATTCCGATTCCGGGGGCGGCGACGAGGAACAGCGCCGCGGTCAGCCCGACGCCCGCCCCGGTGCCGACGCCGAGGATCTCCGGGCTGGCCAGCGGGTTGGCGGTGACGCGTTGCAGCACCATCCCGGCCGCCGCCAGCATCGCCCCGGCCGCCGCCGCCACGGCCACGCGCGGGCCGCGCCAGCCGAGCAGCCTGTCGAGCATGGGACCGGTGGAGACGGTCCAGCCGTCCGGCCCGGTGCCGACCGTCAGGGCCAGCGCCACGGCGACGGCGCCGAGCAGGGCGAACAGGCCGATCAGCCGGCCGGGCCGGCGGCTGCGGCGCGAGGGCGCCGGCTTGCTGTTCAGCGAGGGCCATTCGAACATGCGCAGGCGCGGCAGCAGCCACAGCAGCAGCGGCCCGCCCAGCAGCGCCGTGGCAGCGCCGGTCGGCACCCGCTCCCCATCGACGCCAGCCAGCAGTTGGACGAGCCCATCGGTGAGCCACAGCAGCACCGCGCCGATCAACGGCGCCGCGATCAGCTTCTGGCCTTGGGTCCGCGCGCCGCTGAGATGCGCCAGCGCCGGAGCGGCCAGCCCGACGAAGCCGATCACCCCGACCTCCGCCGTCACGCTGGCCGCCAGCCAGACCGCGACGCCGATGACGCCGAAGCGCGTCGCGTTGAGGGCGACGCCGAGGCTGCGCGCGCTGGCGTCGTCCAGCCCCAGGATGGAGAGCGGGCGCGACAGCAGGGCCGCCGCCGCGACGCCGATCGCCAGCCGAAGGGCGATGGTCAGCGTCGGCCCCCAGCTCTGCTGCGACAGCGACCCGCCGCCCCAGATGAAGATCGAGAACAGGTATTCGCCGTTGGCGAGGATCAGCGCGGCGCTGGCCATCGTGGCGGTGAGCGCGACCATCATGCCGGCCAGCACGACGGCGACCGGCTCCAGCCCGCGCCGCCACGTCATGGCCAGGATGAGGGCGACCACCGCCAGCCCGCCGGCCAGCGCGACGCCCTCCCGCGCGTTCTCCATCAGCGCCGGGGCAAAGACCGCCGCCATCGTCATGGCGAGCTGGGCGCCGGCCGACACGCCGAGCGTCGAGGGCTCGGCCAGCGGGTTGCGCAGCACGCGCTGGAGCAGCAGCCCCGACAGACCCAGCGCCGCGCCGCCGACCAGCGCCACCGCGATCCGCGGCAGCACGCTGTAAGAGAGGATGATGGCGTCGAGCGGCGAGACGGACGCCGAGGGGGCGGACGGAACCAGATGTCCGGCGACCTGAAGGCTCGACAGTCCGGCGGCGAGAAGCGCCAGACCGCCCCACAGCAGGATGCGGTTCATCGCGGCGCGCTCAACCATGCGACGCGCCCTCCTGGCCGAGCAACGCCGTGGCGGCGAGGCGGGCGAAGCGCAGCGCGGCGGGAAGCCCGCCGAAATGGTTGACCGGCTCGATGACGGTCACGCGCTTGTCCCGGACCATCGGCAGGGCCTGCCACAGCGCGCTGTCGCCCAGCGCCCGCAGCGCGTCGGGCGGGACCGGCGGCACGACGATCACGGCGGCGTCGGGCAGCCGGGCCAGGGCCTCGATCCCCAGCGGCGCCGCCGCGCTGTAGCTGGAATCCGACGCCCAGGCGTTGGCGATCCCCAGCCGGCGCAGCACGTCGCCGAACATGCTGTCGGTGCCGAAGGCGCGGACGTGGCGGGCGTCGCCGATGTTGATCGCCAGCACCGGGCGGTGGGCGACGCCGCGCAGGGAGCCAGCGAGACGGGCGATCTCCTCCTCGGTCCGGGCGACCAGCGCCCGCGCCGCCGCCTCCCGCCCGAGCCGCCGGCCGAGCGTCAGCGCGGCCTCGACGGCGGCGGGATAGGGCGGCACGCCCGGCGTGTAGATGGACAGGGACAGCGTCTCCGCGACCCGTTGCAGGCTGGGCTTCTGGCCTTCGTAGTAATTGGAGCTGAGGATGAGGTCCGGCTCGGCGAGGTTCAGCGCCTCGTAGTTCGGCGTCCCGCGCAGGCCCAGATCGATGACCCGGTCCGGCACCGCCGGCTCGACCGCGACCTTGCGGAACTGGAGCAGCTCGGTGGCGGCCACCGGAACCACGCCCATCGCCAGCACGGTTTCCAGCATGGCCCAGTCGATGACCGCGACACGGGTCCCGGCGGCGGAGCCCGCCCGCGGCAGCAACGTCAGCCCCGCCGCCAAACCCAGCGCATAGCGCCGGGACATCCGCATCGGTCCCGTCATTGGACGTAGCCGATCGGTTCGCCGGTGGCGGGGTGCGGCAGGATGCCCATGGGCAGGTGGTAGATGGCGCCCAGCGTCTCGCCGGTCATGATGGTCCTGGGCGTGCCCTGGGCGACCAGCGCGCCGCCGCGCATCGCCAGGATCTCGTCGCAGACGCGCGCGGCCATGTTGATGTCGTGCAGCACGACGATGGCGCCGATGCCGCGCGCCCGGCTCAGCCGGCGCACCAGCCCCAGCATGTCGACCTGGGCGGCGATGTCGAGCGCCGAGGTCGGCTCGTCGAGCAGCAGGCAGCGGGTGTCCTGCGCCATCATCATGGCGAGCCAGACGCGCTGGCGCTCGCCGCCCGACAGGCTGTCGACCAGCCGATCGGCCATGGCGTCGAGGTGGGTTTGCGCGATGGCTTCGGCCACCTTGGCGGCGTCGTCGGCGCCGAAGCGGCCGAGCGCGCCGTGCCAGGGGAAGCGGCCGAGCGCCACCAGCTCGCGCACCGTCATGCCCTCGGCCGGCGGGGTGAACTGCGGCATGTAGGCGACGGAGCGCGCGAAGTCGCGGTCGCCGATGCGCGCGATCTCGGTGCCCATGAAGCGGATGCGGCCGGCGCTGGCCGGTTGCTGGCGGGCCAGCATGCGGATCAGCGTGCTCTTGCCCGAGCCGTTCGGGCCGACCAGCCCATAGATGCGCCCCTGCTCCAGCCGGAGCGACAGGTTCGACAGGATCGACCGGCCGCCAACGGAAAAACCGACGGCGTCGAGTTCGTAAAGCGCCGGGGGCTGGGCTGGGCTGCTCATCGGGTTTCCTGGTCTCGGGCGGAAAAGAAAGGGCGGGGTCCAGCCCCGCTTGCCCCCTCCCCATCCCTCCCCCGCTTGCGCGGGAGAGGGGGTCGGATGCTTGCCAGCGTTCGGCGGAGTTCCCTCTCCCGCCAAAGGCGGGGGAGGGTTAGGGAGGGGGCCGCCGTGGCCGCCCCCCGTCAGCTTACCAAGACATGTTGACGTTCAACAACGCGGTCCGCCCCTCGGCGTAGCCGCAGGAGAACTGCGTCTGGCAGCTCGCGACATACTCCTTGTCGAACAGGTTGGTGACCGAAACGTTCACGCCCCAGTTGCTGTACTTGTAGCCGACGCGCGCGTCGAAGACGGTCGCTGCCGGCACCTTCAGCGTGTTCTCGTTGTCGGCCCAGGACGAGCCGACGTAGCGCACGCCGCCGCCGACCGACACGCCGTCCAGCGCGTTGTCCTTGAACGTGTAGTCGAGGAAGGCCGAGCCCTGGATCTGCGGCACGATGTACGGCGTCTTGCCGATCAGGGCCGGGTTGGCGTCCTTCTTGATGTCGAGGTCCAGCGCGGTGAAGGCGGCCGTCGCCTTCAGGCTGGGGGTGATGTTGGCCTTGGCCTCCAGCTCGACGCCGCGCGAGTTGACCTCGCCCAGCTGGGTCTCGGCGTTGAAGGCGCCGGTCACCACGTTGGTGCGCGTCAGGTCGAACAGGGCCGCCGTGAACAGCGCGTCCATCCAGGTGGGCCGGTACTTCACGCCGACCTCGTACTGGTGGCCGCTCTCCGGCTTGAAGACGCCGACGACCGGCGAGGTGCCCAGCACCGGGTTGAAGAAGGTCGAGGCGCTGACGTAGGGCGTCACGCCGTTGGCGAACTCGTAGGCCAGCCCGGCGCGGCCGCTCAGCTTGCCTTTGGTGCCCTCGTAGGACGGCAGCCCGTCGGCGTCGGTCGAGGCGCGGTCGTAGCGGCCGTTCAACGTCACCAGGAAGCCCTGGCCGAAGCGCATCTGGTCCTGCACGTAGAACCCGAGCTGGTTCATCGTCAGGTCCTGGTCGATGTAGGCGAAGCGCGGCCCTTGCGCCGCCCCGTAGACCGGGTTGGTGGCGCTGATCGGCGTGGCGGAACCCGACGCCTGCACTTGGCTCATGTTGAAGTACTTGTAATCGACGCCGCCCAGCAGGGTGTGCGCGATGCCGCCGGTCTGGACCTTGCCTTCCAGCTGGTTGTCGATCAGGAAGGTGTTGACCTCGGTCGTGTGCTCGAAATTGATGCGCGACAGCAGGTTGTTCGGGTCGGTCGGCAGGGCCGAGAAGGCGTTGTAGCCGTAGGGGTAGATCGAGACCTCGTGCACCCGGCTCCAGCCGTAGCGGGCGTTCTGGCGGAAGGTCAGGTCGTTGTCGAACCTGTGCTCGAACTCGTAGCCGATCGAGGCCTGCTTGCGGCGGTAGGTGTCGAGCCCCGGCTCGGTGAAGTTGCGGGTGCGGTCGATGCGGCCGAAGGAGGCGTTCTCAACCGTGCCGAAATAGGGCAGGAAGGCGCCGCCGTTGTGCGTCTCGTCGATGTCGGTGTAGTTGGTCAGCACCGTCAGCGTGTTGCGGTCGTTCGGCGACCACTTGAAGCTGGGCGAGATGGTGCCCCGGAAGCCGTCGGCGAAGTCGGTGTAGGTGTCGCCGCCGGCGATGCGGCCGGTCAGGCGGTAGCTCAGCGTCGGGTCGATGGCGCCGCCAACGTCGATCCCGAGATGGGCGTTGCCGTGCTCGTCGATGCCGAGTTCGATCTCGCGGACGGGCGTGTCGCCGGGCCGCTTGGTGACGTAGTTCACCAGACCGCCGGGGTTGCTGCCGCCGTACAGCACGGAGGAGGCGCCGCGCAGGACCTCGATGCGCTCCAGGGTGTAGCTGTCGGCGAACTGGCCGCCGAAGCCGTAGCTGTAGAGCTGCAGGCCGTCCTGGTAGATGCCCGACTGCGTCGCCTGGAAGCCGCGGATGAAGATCCAGTTGGTGTCGCTGTCCGGGCCGAAGGGCTGGCTGAAGACGCCGGGGGTGTAGCGCAGCGCCTCGTCCACCTTCTGGGCGCCACGGTCGTCGATCTCCTCGCGGCCGATCACCGACACCGATTGCGGGATTTCCTCCAGGGGGGTGTCGCTCTTCGAGCCCGTCGCCGAGCGGCCGGGGACGTAGCCCTTGACCGGGCTGGTCGCCGAATCGGCGGACCGGCTGCCCTGCACCGTCACGGGGCCGAGGACGGCCGGCGCGGCCGTGTCCTGCGCGGAGGCGAACGTGGGGGCCAGCGTGGGCAGCAGAACGGCGGCCAGCGCCGTGCTGTTCAGGAGAAAACGGTTCAATCGCTTTTTCGACGTGTTCATCATCGCAATCGGCCTCGACAATCTGCAGCACCCGCGAAACGCCTTCGGTCGATCAGACCGTCCGAAAGTGGATCCGTTGTTGCGAGTGATTAGCATATGCACAAAACACCGGATTGAACCGTCTTTGGACGCGTTGGACGATCTTTCGACATTCGTCGCGCCCTTGCGACTTTCGTCGTAACTCAGCCGGCGTGGTTGCGCAGCCAAGCGGCCGGCGTCGTGCCGACGACCTGCCGGAACACGCGCGTCAGATGCGCCTGATCGGAAAAGCCCGCCGCCGCCGCCGCCGCCGCCAGCGTCATCTCCGACCCGGCGAGCAGGCTCTTGGCCCGGTCGATCCGCGCCCGCATCTGCCATTTGTGGGGCGGCACGCCGGTCGAGGCCTTGAAGGCGGAGCAGAAATGGGTGGTGGACAGGCCGGTCAGCTCGGCCAATTCCTGCAAACGGATCGCCCGGCTGCAATGCTCCTCGATGTGGTCGATCACGCGGCGAAGCTGGCGTGGCGGCAACTGCCCCCGCCGGCGGTCGGCCTGGGGTTCGGCCTGCAACAGGCCCACGAACAGCGCGGCCATCAGGCTCTCGCCGTAGAGGTCGTGCAGATTGCCCGAGGTCCGACACTCCGCCGCGATCAGGCGGGCCAGCGACAGCAGCCGGTCGTCGGAGAATTTCAGCCGTGGAACGTCCATCCCCTGGAGATCCAGCCCCTCCATGAAGCGGCTTCCCAGCACGGACATGTCGAAATGCAGGTCGAGATGGGTGAGGCGGCGGATGTTCTCGGTGCGCGACCAGACCCGCAGCCCCGCCGGCACGTAGCTCAGCGGCTCGCGCCGGTTCAGCCGGTGGGATTCGCCGCGTCCAGGCGCGGCCATCACATGGAGGCCGCCCTCGCCGACCTGGTCGAGGACCACCACCAGCCGGGGCGCCTCCGACACGTACTCCCCACGGGCCTCGCCGTCGCAGGCGACGTTCCAGACGTCGGCGATCATGCCGTTCCAGGCGCGCCACTGGAGATCGCCCAGGATGGTGATCCCCTCCGTGCTGCTCTGCATTCTGGGATGGAACGTCATTGTCGGACTTCCCGGCCGCCGGATCGCGTTGCCCCCCGGATTCCTTCCGTCGGCTCTCCGATCCTATAGGGCAAAGCGTTGTTGCGAACAAGTCGCATTCCTATCTAGGATGCCGATCCGAAACGAGCATCGATGGCAGGGAGCCTGCGTCTTGGGCAGCACGTCTTCTTACGACCTCCGCCGGGTGGAGGTGGTTTCCGTCTCAAACCCGACGCCCCGCATGCGCCGCGTCGTCTTCGGCGGCCCCGCGCTGGACGGCTTCACGCTCAAGCCCGACGTCCTCGCCCCGCACATCGGCCTCATCGTCCCGTCGCAGGACGGCTCCCCGGCCCCGCCGCTGCGCGTCTATTCGGTGCGGCGCTTCGACCCCGCCGCCGGCACGCTGGAGGTGAACTTCGTGCTGCACGGCCGGGCCGGCGTCGCCTCGTCCTGGGCGGCCCGCGCGCGGCCCGGCGAGCGGGCGGGCATCACCGTGTCGGGCGGCATCCCCATGAGGCCGGCGGCGCGCTACGTGGTGGCCGGCGACCTCACCGCCGTCCCGGCCATCGCCCGGCTGCTCGACGGCCTGCCGGCCGGCGCCTCGGCCGAGGTGTTCATCGAGGTGCCCGACGCGGCCGAGGAACAGGAGCTGCCGTCGCGGGCCTCCACCTCCATCACGTGGTTCCACCGGCGCCCCGGCGCCCCGCCGGACGCCTCGCGCCTGCCGGACGCGGTCATCGCGGCCACGTCGTCGAACTCCCCGGCCCGCACGGACGGGGTGGCGGTCTGGGCCGGAACGGAACACCGGGCGGCGCAGCGCATCCGCTCCCATGTCCGCCAGACCCTCCGCCTTCCGGCGGAGTCCTGCTCGGTCGTCGCCTATTGGAAGGCCGCCGTCGCCCAAGGGGGGTTCCAGCACTACGACTGAACGCCCGGCGCCGCGCGGCGCGTTCATGAACCCCGGACATGACGGCATGCGGGGCACGCCCGCTAACCATCGGCCCGCCCCGCCCCCACATCACTGCGCGCCACCGGTGATCGGCAAGCCCGCCGGTGCCGGCAACGAGGAGAACGGCGATGGACATCACGCGCAGCGGCTCGCAGCCCTCACGCAAAGGCCCCGAGGAGTATTTCACCGGCACCGTCCGGATCGACGCGCCGTTCAGCGGCAGCGGCGGCCTCAGCGGCGCCACGGTCACCTTCGAGCCGGGCGCCCGCACCGCGTGGCACACCCACCCGCTCGGCCAGACGCTGCTGGTCACCGCCGGGCTCGGCCGCATCCAGCGCGAGGGCGGGCCGGTCGAGGAGATCCGCCCCGGCGACATCGTCTGGTTCGCCCCCGGCGAGAAGCACTGGCACGGCGCCGCGCCCGATTGCGCGATGACCCACATCGCCATCGCCGAGATGCGGGACGGCAAGGCGGTCGACTGGATGGAAAAGGTCGCCGACGAGCAATACAGCGCCTGGCCGGCCTCCGCATGATCCGGGAACCCGACATCGTCGTCGTCGGTGCCGGCGCCGCCGGGATCGGCGCGGCGCGGCGGCTGGCCGGCAGCGGGCTGTCCACGCTGGTGCTCGAAGCCCTGCCCCGTCCGGGCGGCCGCGCCTGGACGCGGGAGACCTCGGGCATGGCGCTCGATCTCGGCTGCGGCTGGCTGCATTCCGCCGACCGCAACCCGTGGACACGCATCGCCGAAGACGCCGGAGTCGCCATCGACCGCAGCCCGGCGGCGTGGGGCAACCAGTTCCGCGACCTCGGCTTTCCGGCCAGGGAGCGGGAGGACGCCGCCCGCGCCTTGGCCCGCTGGACCGAACGGCTCGCCACGGCGCCCCCCGCCAGCGACCGCGCGTCCGACGCGCTGGAGCCGGACGGGCCGTGGACCGCCTATCTCCAGGCGGTCAGCGGCTACCTCAGCGGCGACGAGCTCGAACGGGTCTCCGCGCGGGACTACAGCGCCTACGACACCGCCTCGACCGAATGCAACTGGCGGCTTCCGGCGGGCTACGGCGCGCTGGTCGCCGCGAGCCTGCCGCCCGGCGCCGCGCTGCGCCTCGCCACCCCCGTCACGGCGGTCACGCTCGACAGCCAACGCGGCGGCCACCACGTCGCGCTGCGGACGGCGGACGGGACCGTGCACGCCCGCGCCGCGATCCTCACCGTGTCGACCCATGTCCTGGCGGGCGACGCCATCGCCTGGCCGGCGGCGCTCGACCCGTGGCGCGACGCCGCCACCCGCCTGCCGCTCGGCGCCAACGAAAAACTGTTCCTTGCGATCGACGGCGACAGCCCCTTCGCGCCCGAAAGCCACATCCTGGGCGATCCCCGCGATCCGGCGACCGGTTCCTACTACATCCGCCCGCTCGGTCGGCCGGTGATCGAGTGCTTCCTGGGCGGGGCCGGGGCGCGGGCGGTGGCGGCGGAAGGACCCGGTCCCGCCTTCGCGCGCGCCATCGACCAGCTCGCCGCGCTGTTCGGCCCGGCGGTGCGCGGCTGCCTCCGCCCGCTCCTCGCCTCCGACTGGGCGGGGGCCGCGACCATCGGCGGCGCCTACAGCCACGCGCTGCCCGGCCAGGCCGACGCCCGTCCCGCGCTGGCCCGCCCGTTCGACGACCGGCTGTTCTTCGCGGGCGAGGCGACGCACGCCACCGATTTCTCGGCCGCGCACGGCGCCTATCAGAGCGGCGTGCGCGCCGCTGAGGAGGCGCTGGCGGTGCTGACGCCGCGCGCCCGATAGGTTCAGCCGGCGTAGTGCCGGCCGAAACGGTTGGCGAGGAAGGCGGCGAGCGGCACCTGCTCCTGCCGGACGAAGCCGGACTGCGGGATGGAGCCCTCGCGCAGCAGGTCGAGGATCGCGCAAATCCCGGCGGCGGTGGTGACCTGGATGGCGCTCCAGGTCCGGCCGCCGATCTGCTTGCTGTAGATCTTGGTCGCGAAGGTCTCCTGCCGCAGCTCGCCGTCTTGGCGGCCGGTCGCGGTGGCGACGACCAGTACCACGTCCTGCAAGGTCAGCGGCACGGCGGTCTCCAGCACGTCCTTGAGCAGGTGGCGCCGCTCGCCCAGCCGCAGGTCGCGGATCAGCAGCCGCACGATGTCGCGGTGGCCGGGGTAGCGCACCGTCTTGTAGTCGAGGTTGCGCACCTTGCCGGCCAGCGTCTCGCACAGCGAGCCCAGCCCGCCCGAGGTGTTGAACGCCTCGTAATCCACCCCGTCCAGGGCGAAGCGCTCGTCGCCCTCCAGCGGCATCACCTCGCGCGGCTTGCCGTCGACGATGGCCTCGCACGGGTTGCAGTATTCGTTGATCAGCCCGTCGGTGCTCCAGGTCAGGTTGTACTTCAGGGCGTTGGTCGGGTATTGCGGCAGGGCGCCGACCCGCAGATGCAGATTGTGCAGCTCGTCGAAGCGCCGGGCGAGGTCGTGCCCGACCACCGAGATGAACCCCGGCGCCAGCCCGCATTGCGGGATCAGCGCGGTGGACGCGGTCTCGGCCAACTCCTTCACCTTGCGGGTGGCGGCGACGTCCTCGGTCAGGTCGAGGTAATGCGCGCCGCAGGCCACGGCGGTGGACGCGATCAGCGGCGTCAGCGTGAAGGGGCAGGCGCTCAACACCGCGTGGTGCCCGGCGACGGCGGCGCGCAGGGACTCCGCGTCCTCGACGTCGACGGTCCGCACCCGCAGGCCCGCCCGCTCGGCCCGCGCCAGCAGCGCCGGGTCACGGTCGGCCAGCGTCACCGCGAAATCGTCGGTCTGCGTCAGCAGCGTGGCGATCATCGAGCCGATCTTGCCGGCGCCCAGAACCAGAACCTTCATCGTTGCCATCAACCGTCCCCGTTTTGCTTGGCGGCGTCGCGCCGCAGGACAAAAGGTGGTCGGCGGGGCGGCCGGAGGACAGCGGGCAAAGCGCCGGATCGGGGGTCCGTTTCCGTTGAAACGACGGAACGCCCGTCGAAGCGCCGGAACATGGATTCCCCGTCGCAACGCCCCGGCCAAGGCCCTATAGTTTGCGGGACTTGTTCGGCAACCACGGCACCGGCCATGACCAACGCGCTCCGCCAGCTCACCGCCCCGCACGCCGTCCTGCTGGAGGAGCCGCGCGACGGCGTGCCCCAGACCAGCGAGATGATCCTCGGCGAGCGCTTCCGCGTGCTGGAGGACTGGAACGGCTGGCTGCGGGCGGAGAACCAGTTCGACGGCCATCTCGGCTGGCTGCCCCCCGGCACGCCGCACGCCGAAGCGGCAACGCCGACCCACCGGGTGCGCGCGCTGCGCGCCGACCTGCACCCGGCCCCGACGCACAAGGCACCGCCGCTGGCCCCGCTCAGCTTCGGCTCGCTGGTGACGCTGGACGGGCGGGCGGAGAACGGCTGGGTCGGGGTCGGCGACGGGCTGTGGCTGTTCGGCAAGTGGGTCGAGCCGGTCGACGCGGCCCCGGCGCCCGACCCGGTCGCCACCGCGCTGCGCTTCCTGGAGACGCCCTATGTCTGGGGCGGGCGCAGCGCCTTCGGCATCGACTGCTCCGGTCTGGTGCTGACCGCCATGGCGGCGTCGGGGATCGTCTCCCACCACAGCAGCGGCAAGCAGCGCGAGGACGAACGGCTCGGCGCCCGGATTTCCGACGACGGCCAGGGCGTCGCCTACCGGCGCGGCGACGTCGTCTTCTTCCCCGGCCATGTCGGGCTGATGCTGGACGGCGAGCGGCTGCTGCACGCCACCGTCTTCACCATGTCAGTGACCGTCGAGCCACTGGCCGAGGTCGCCGCCCGCGCCGAGCGCATCACCGGCGTCCGCCGTCCCCACCCGCCGCTGACCCAACTCCCTGTTTCGTAGCGCCTCGCCGACCAGCAGCAGCGTCGGCCCCTTGCCGGCGGCGACGCCTTCCTCCGCCATGGCGCCGAGCGTCGTCCAGCAGCGGCGCTCGTCGGGGCGGCAGCCGTTCTCGACCGCCAGCACCGGGGTTCCGGGGGACAGCCCGGCCCCGGTCAGCCCCTGCCCGACCGCGCGGGCCTGCTCGCGGCCCATGTAGATCGCCAGCGTGCCGTTGGGATCGGCCAGCCGCGCCCAGTCGGGGTCGAAGCGCTCGCCGTCGCGGCCATGCGCGGTGACGAAGGTGACGGCGCGCGACACGCCCCGTTTGGTCAGCGACAGCCCGGCGGAGGCGGCGCAGCCCAGCGCGGCGGTGATGCCGGGGATCACGCGGACGGGAATGCCGAGCCCGTCGAGATGGTCGATCTCCTCCCCCGCCCGGCCGAAGACCATCGGGTCGCCGCCCTTCAGCCGCACCACCCGCCGGCCCGCCCCCGCCTGCGCCGCGATCAGCGCGTTGATCTCCTCCTGCGGCAGCGAATGGCGGCCGGAGCGCTTGCCGACGCAGATCCGCTCGGCGCTCGGGTTGGCGAGGTCGAGGATGCCGTCGCCGACGAGGTGGTCGTAGAGGACCACGTCCGCCGCCGCCAGCGCCTTGACCGCCGCGACGGTCAGCAGGTCGGGATCGCCGGGACCGGCGCCGACCAGGGTGACGGAGCCGTTGCGCTGCTCACGTCCTTGCCCCCTCCCTAACCCTCCCCCGCCCTTGGCGGGAGAGGGAACTCCGCCGAACGCCGACAAGGGTCCGGCCCCCTCTCCCGCAAAGCGGGGGAGGGATGGGGAGGGGGCACGCGCTCCCACCCGCACCAGCACCCGCAAGAATCCCCCAACCCCCTCACGCCACTTCGCGCTGATGAGCATGACGCAGCACCTCCTTGAGTTCGGGAACGCAGGATCCGCAGTTGGTCCCGGCCTTCAGCGCCGCGCCGATTTCCGCGACGCTGGTCAGACCGCCGTCGCGGATGGCAGCGATCAAACGGTTCACGCCCACGCTGAAACAGGAACAGACGATCCGCCCCTCGTCGGCCCTGGCCCCCGGCGCCCGACCGGCGAGCAGCGCGCCGCGCGCGCCGTCCTCCAAGCCGTCCGCCGCCAGCAGCCCGGCCAGCCAGCTCCGCCCCGGCAGCCGGCCGTCGGCGGTCACGAACAGGCACGCCTCCAGCCGGCCATCGCTCAGCCACGCCTTGCGCCAGCCGCCGCGCGCCGTGTCGCTGAATTCGATCGCCGCGCCGTCGGGCTCGAAGCCGGGCAGCCAGTCGGCGTCGGCCTCGCACGGAACCGAGCCGGTGCCGGCCATCTCGATCAGGTGACCGCCCGCCACCGCGCGCCGCGCCCAGTAGCCGCCATGGGCTGGCTCCACCGGGCGGCGGGTCAGCAGGAAGGCGGTCCAGTCGGGCCGGTAGGGGTGGATGGTGGCCGGCATCCGCTTCAGATCCGGCTGGCCGGAGTGCGGATCCACCGCCTCGTCGTCCACCAGACGGCCGATCACGCAGGCTTCGGTGAAGCGGTCGGTCCAGTGCATCGGCAGGAAGGCGGTGCCCAGCCCTTGGGCGTCGGTCACGTGGACGCGCGCCAGCGCCTCGCCCGCCACCGTGACGATCCGCGCCAAGCCGCCCTCGCTCAGGCCCCGCGCGGCGGCGTCGGCCGGGTGGAGGTCCAGGCACGGTTCCGGCGCGTGGGCCGACAGGCGCGGCGCCAGCCCGGTGCGGGTCATGGTGTGCCACTGGTCGCGCAGCCGCCCGCTGTTCAGCAGCAGCGCGCCGTCCGCCAGCGCGCGCGGCATCGGCGTCGTCGTCACCGGGACGAAACGCGCCCGGCCGTCGCCGGTGAAGAAGCGCTTTTCCGTGAACAGACGCGCTTCCGGCTGCCCGCCCGCCCGCCACGGCCAGGGGAAGGGAGCCAGCGTTTCAAATTCAGCGTGGCCGATCCCCGCCAGCGCGCCGATGTCGAAGGCGCGGGTGCCGCCGTTCTCGAAGGCGGAGAGCGCGGCGTGCTCGCGGAACACGTCGGCCGGGCTCTCATAGCCGAAGGCGTCGCCGAACCCCATCCGCCGCGCCACCTGGGTGAGGATCCACCAATCCGGCCGGGCCTCGCCCTCGAAAGCGCGGAAGGCGCGCTGGCGCGACACCGTACGGTCGGAGTTGGTGACGGTGCCGTCCTTCTCACTCCAGCCGGCCGCCGGCAGGCGGATGTGGGCGAGACGCCCGGTGTCGGTGTCGTGGATGCAGTCCGACACCACGACGGTTTCGCAACGCGCCAGCGCCCGGCGGACGCGGCCGGCGTCGGGCATGCTGACGGCCGGGTTGGTCGCCATGATCCACACCGCCTTGACGGTGCCGGCCTCGATGGCGCGGAACAGATCCACCGCCTTCAGCCCCGGCTTGTCCGCCACGCGCGGCGCGTTCCAGAAGCGGCGGACGCGGTCCACCTCGTCGCTGGTAAAGCCCATATGGGCGGCCAGCTGGTTCGCCAGCCCGCCGACCTCGCGCCCGCCCATGGCGTTGGGCTGGCCGGTGACGGAGAACGGCCCCATCCCCGGACGGCCGATCCGCCCGGTCAGGAAATGGGTGTTCAGGATGGCGTTGACGGTGTCGGTGCCCTGCGAGGACTGGTTGACGCCCTGGGAGTAGACGGTGACGACGCGCTCGGTCGTTGCGACTTCAGCGTAGAAGGCGGCGACCTCCGCTTCGCTGAGTTTGCAACGCCGGGCCACGGTGGCGATGTCGGGGGCGTCGGCGCGGGCTGCGGCAAGCGCTTCGTCCAATCCGGCAGCGTGATCGGCGACGAAGGCGGCGTCCATGTGGCCTTGCGCGTGCAAATGCACCAGCAAGCCGTTGAACAGCACCGAATCCGTGCCCGCCTGCAACGCCAGATGGGTGTCCGCCCCGTCCACCGAGGCGGTGCGGCGCGGATCGACGACGACGATGCGTGTTCCATGCTCCGCTTTCGCGGCCAGGAGACGCTGATTCAGTACGGGGTGGCACCACGCCAGATTGGAGCCGACCAGAACCACGAGCTTGGCCGTTTCAAAATCAGCGTAGGTCCCCGGCACCGCGTCGGCGCCCAGCCCGCGCTTGTGCCCGGCCACCGAGGAGGCCATGCACAGCCGGCTGTTGGTGTCGATGTTGGCCGCGCCGATGAAGCCCTTCATCAGCTTGTTGGCGACGTAATAGTCCTCGGTCAGCAACTGGCCGGAGACGTAGAAGGCGACCGAGTCCGGCCCGTGCTTGGCGATGGTGTCGGAAAACCGCGTTGCGACTTCAGCGAGGGCCGTGTCCCAGGAAACCCGCCGACCGCCGATCTCCGGATGCAGCAGCCGCCCGCCCGCCTCGCCCGGCACCAGCGTGTCGGCCAGCGCCGACCCCTTGGAACAGAGACGCCCCCGGTTGGCCGGGTGCTCCGCGTCGCCGCGCACGGAGACGCCCCCATCCGCCGTCACCGTGGCGACCACCCCACAGCCGACCCCGCAATAGGGGCAGGTGGTGCGAACCTCCCGCGCGGGACCGCCGGAGGCCGGCTCCGGCCCGTCAAACATGGCAGGCGCCCTTGCAGCCGCCGCTGGCATGGGTGGCGAGGTCGAGCGCGATGGCGATGGCGCGGCCCTCGACCCGCACCGGGATGTGGCCGGCGCGGCCCTCGTCGGGGGCGACGGCCTCGCCGGTCGCCAGATCGATCACCCAGTTGTGCAACGGGCAGGTGACGCGGCGGCCGTGGACGATGCCCTGCGAGAGCGGGCCGTTCTTGTGCGGGCAGCGGTCCTCCAGGGCGAAGACCTCGTCCTCGGCCGTGCGGAACAGGGCGACCTTGCCGTTCGGCGTGCGCACCACGCGCGATCCCAGCACCGGGATGTCGTCCAGCGTGCCGACCGGGGTCCAGGCGATGATCTGATCCATGGTTCTTACCCCACTTCCGCGAGCAGCGAGAATTCATGACGGTCGACGCCCTTGGTGGCGCGTTCCGCCCACGGGTCGTCCTGCGAGAAGGTCTGCGAGAAGACGAAGCGCGCGTTCAGCGCCCGGCGTCCCTCCGGGTCGTCCACCAGCGCCGCCTTGATGTGGTCCAGCCCGACGCGCTCGACCCAGGGGGCCGTGCGCTCCAGATAGCGGGCCTCCTCGCGGTAGAGCTGCATGAAGGCGCCGGTGTATTCGAACACCTCCTCCTCCGTCGCGACCTTGACCAGAAAGTCGCAGGCCCGGACGTGCAGGCCGCCGTTGCCACCGACGTGCAGCTCGTAGCCGCTGTCGACGCAGACGACGCCCAGATCCTTGATGGTGGCCTCGGCGCAGTTGCGCGGGCAGCCCGACACCGCCAGCTTGACCTTGTGCGGGGTCCAGGTGCCCCAGGTCAGCTTCTCCAGCTTCACGCCCAGCCCGGTGGAGTCCTGCGTGCCGAAGCGGCACCACTCCGACCCGACGCAGGTCTTCACCGTGCGCAGCCCCTTGGCGTAGGCGTGGCCCGACACCATGCCGGCGGCGTTCAGGTCGGCCCAGACGGCGGGCAGGTCCTCCTTCTTCACGCCGAACAGGTCGATGCGCTGGCCGCCGGTGACCTTGACGGTGGGGATGGCGAACTTGTCCACCACATCGGCGATGGCGCGCAACTCCGACGCGCTGGTCAGCCCGCCCCACATGCGCGGCACGACCGAATAGGTCCCGTCCTTCTGGATGTTGGCGTGGGCGCGCTCGTTGATGTAGCGCGACTGGTAGTCGTCGACATACTCGCCCGGCCACGCGCAGAGCAGATAGTAGTTCAGCGCCGGCCGGCACGACGCGCAGCCGTTCGGCGTCGTCCATTCCAGCGCCTGGAACACGTCCGGCATCGTGCGCAGATCCTGGGCGACGATGGCGGCGCGCACCGCGTCGTGGCTGTGGGCGGTGCATTTGCACATCGGCTTGACCGTCGGCGCCGCCTTGAACGCGTCGCCCAGCGTCACCGCCAACAGGGTCTCCACCGTGCCGGTGCAGGTCCCGCAGGAGGCGGACGCCTTGGTGTGGGCGCGCACCTCGTCCAGGCTGGTCAGGCCCTTCCCGGTGATGGCCTGGACGATGGTGCCCTTGCAGACGCCGTTGCAGCCACAGATCTCCGCGCTGTCGGGGAGGGCGGCAACGGCGGCCTTAGGGTTTCCCGCGTCGGCTCCCCCGAAGCCCTGCCCGAAGATCATCGTGTCGCGCTCGGCGCCCAGCTCGGTGCCGTCCTTGAGCAGCGAGAAGTACCAGCCGCCGTCCTTGGTGTCGCCGTAGAGCACCGCGCCCAGCAGCCGCCCGTCCTTCAGGACCAGCCGCTTGTAGACCCCGCGCGCGGCGTCGCGGAAGACGATGTCCTCGGTTCCCTCGCCGCCGGAGAAATCGCCGGCCGAGAACACGTCCACCCCGGTGACCTTCAGCTTGGTCGAGGTGACGGAGCCGGCGTAGCCCGCCCCCTCGCCCCCGGCCAGCGCGTCGGCCAGCACCTTGGCCATCTCGAACAGCGGGGCGACGAGGCCGTAGGTCAGTCCGCGATGCTCGACGCATTCGCCGACCGCAAAGACCGCCGGATCCGACGTCCGCATCGCGTCGTCCACCCGGATGCCGCGCCCGCAGTCCAGCCCGGCCGCCTTGCCCAGCGCCATGTTGGGGCGGATGCCGACCGCCATCACCACGAGGTCGGCGGGAAGCTCGCGCCCGTCCTTCAGCCGCACCGCCTCGACGCCGGTGCCGCCCAGAATTTCGGCGGTGTCGGCACCGGTCAGCACCTCGATCCCCCGCCGCTCCAGCTCGCGCTGCAACAGGGTGCCGGCCGACGGGTCGAGCTGGCGCTCCATCAGCGTCGGCATCAGGTGGATGACGGTGACCTCCATCCCCTTCACCCGCAGCCCGTTGGCCGCCTCCAGCCCGAGCAGCCCGCCGCCGATCACCACGGCGCGTCCCCCCTTGGCGGCGGCGGCCAGCATGGCGTCCACGTCGGCCAGATCGCGGAAACCGACCACCCCCGGCAGGGTCGATCCCGGCACCGGAATGATGAAGGGCATCGACCCGGTGGCGAGCAGCAGCCGGTCGTAGCCCAGAACCCGCCCGCCCATCGAGGTGACGGTGCGGGCGGCGCGGTCGATGCTCTCCACCGCCTCGCCGGTCAGCAGGGTGATGCCGTTCTCCTCGTACCAGGCGCGGCTGTTCAGCACGATCTGGTCGAAGGTCTTCTCGCCGGCCAGCACCGGCGACAGCATGATGCGGTTGTAGTTGGGGTGCGGCTCGGCCCCGAAGACGGTGATGTCGTAGCGGCCCGGCGCCTTGGCCAGCAGCTCCTCGACCGTCCGCATCCCGGCCATGCCGTTGCCGACGACGATCAAACGTTCCTTATGGTCGCCCGTGACGCGGCTGTCGGCGTCCGGCCCGGTGCTGGGGGTCGAGAGCGGGTGATGCATGTCCATGGCGTCTGCCTCGTCTCCTGATCCGGCCTGCACGATGCGTCAGGCGCGGGGCCAAAAAGAAAGGCGTCCGAACGGGAGGGCCTGCCCGCCCGATGAGCGGGGGCCAACCTGTTCGGACGCCGTTGTCCGGGCGGTTCGTCGTCGAACCTTGGCCGGAGCCCGCGCAGCGTCGCGCGGATCCGGCCTGGGTGGCGGGTCCCGGCGCCGTTGCCGAGGCCCGCTGATGTCTCGCCGTTTCCTTCGCAATCCCCATGCCAAAGTCCCGGTTCGACCGGCCGCGCGGCGAAACCCCAGCGTTTGCGCGGGCTGCCGGCGATGGGGGCGACGATACTTAGGTGCCTGTTTCGGCGTCACCCATAGGTATTGGTCAGAAAACAGTCAGGCTGGTTTGTGTGCGCCGCAAAAATCAGCATTTGGACCGAATCTCCAAAACGACGCCCCATACCTTCCGCCCGACCCGAAGCCCGAAAACCAAGCCTTACAGCCCGTTTCCGCCGATTTCCCATCCTTTGGCATGAGCCTTGCGAAGGATCGACCGGGAAACGCGCCAACGACGGCGCGTGCCTTCGAAGCGTCCAACGTTGGGCCATTCCGGCAGAGCCGCCGGCACCGGCATCGTCCGGCCTTTTCCAAGGCCCGGAGGTGCGACCCAAGGGGACGCGTTCGAGGTCCGCGGCATCTTCGGCCCGCTGCCCACGAAACAGCCACTCCCCGGCCGGTCCCCCGCCGCGATGCCCGTGCCGTGCGATCCACCGCCGCTGGCCCGGATTTTCTGAGATGGAGCAGCCGACGTGACCTCATACCGCAGCCTTCCGGCCAAAGCCGCCGCGGCGCTTGCCCTTTCCCTGAGCATCCCCGCCTTCAGCGCTCCGGCCTTCGCCGCCCCGCTGAACGTCGAAAAGGAGCAGGTGAAGCTCGGCTTCATCAAGCTGACCGACATGGCCCCGCTGGCGGTCGCCGCCGAGAAGGGCTTCTTCGAGGACGAGGGGCTGTCCGTCACGCTGGAGCCGCAGGCCAACTGGAAGGTGCTGCTCGACCGCGTGATCTCGGGCGAGCTGGACGGCGCCCACATGCTGGCCGGACAGCCGCTGGGCGCCACCATCGGCTTCGGCACCCAGGCCAACGTGGTGACGGCCTTCTCCATGGACCTCAACGGCAACGGCATCACGCTGTCGAACGAGGTGTGGAAGAAGATGAAGGCCAACGTGCCCATGGGCGCCGACGGCAAGCCGCTGCACCCGATCAAGGCCGACGCCCTGAAGCCGGTGATCGCCGAGTACAAGGCGGCCGGCAAGCCCTTCACCATGGGCATGGTCTTCCCGGTCTCTCCCCACAATTACGAGCTGCGCTACTGGCTGGCGGCCGGCGGCATCAACCCCGGCTACTACGCGCCGAGCGACGTGTCCGGCCAGATCCAGGCCGACGCGCTGCTGTCGGTCACCCCGCCGCCGCAGATGCCGGCGACGCTGGAGGCCGGGACCATCTTCGGCTATTCGGTGGGCGAGCCGTGGAACCAGCAGGCGGTCGCCAAGGGCATCGGCGTGCCGGTGGTCACCGACACCGAGATCTGGAGGAACAACCCCGAGAAGGTCTTCGGCGTCACCGAGGGCTGGGCGGCCAAGAACCCGAACACCCACCTCGCCATCGTCAAGGCGCTGATCCGCGCCGCCCAGTGGCTCGACGAGAACGACAACGCCAACCGGGCCGAGGCGGTGAAGATCCTCGCCAAGTCGGAGTATGTCGGCGCCGACGCCGCCGTCATCGCCAACTCGATGACCGGCACCTTCGAGTACGAGAAGGGCGACAAGCGGTCGGTTCCCGACTTCAACGTTTTCTTCCGCTACAACGCGACCTACCCCTTCTATTCGGATGCGGTGTGGTACCTGACCCAGATGCGCCGCTGGGGCCAGATCGCCGACGCCAAGCCGGACGCCTGGTACGACGAGACCGCCCGCAAGGTCTACAAGCCGGAGATCTACCTCAAGGCCGCCAAGCTGCTGGTCGAGGAGGGCAAGTCCAAGGAGGCGGATTTCCCCTGGGCCAGCGACGGCTACAAGCCGGTCGACAACGGTTTCATCGACGGCATCGCCTACGACGGCCGCAAGCCCAACGACTATCTGGCCAAGCAGCCCATCGGCCTGAAAGGCCCCCAGAAGGTCGAGGGCGGGCAGTTGGTGGGGGGCTGAGGGACTCGACGCTTCCGGGCCCCCTCCCTAACCCTCCCCCGCCGTTGGCGGTGGAGGAGACTGCCGCCGCCCTCCCGTAAGGCCCCCTCTCCCGCGAAGCGGGGGAGGGTCGGGGAGGGGGCAAGGCGCTCCAACGGAAAGACATCCCATGACCAGCCTGACCGACACCTCCGCCGAGCTTGCCCGCGCCCAGCGCCGGGCGCGGCGCACCCACGCCCTCAACCGCATCGCCACCACGCTCGGCGCCGTCGGCCTCGGCTGGCTCGCCCCGCTGCTGCGTCTGGCCGCCGGGGAGAACCCGCGCCAGCAGGGCGTCGAGCTGTGGCGCCAGATGGGCATCCCGCTGACCGCCATCCTGCTGTTCCTGGCCGCCTGGGCCTGGGCCGCCCCGCAGGTCAACACCAGCCTCGGCGCCATCCCCGGCCCGGCCCAGGTGTGGACGCAGGCGACCAACCTCTACGCCGACCACAAGGCCGAGCGCGCCAAGGAAGCCGCCTTCTACGAGCGCCAGGACAAGCGCAACGCCGAACTCCGCGCCAAGGACCCGGCGGCCGAGGTCAAGACCCGGACCTACGCCGGCAAGCCGACCTACCTCGACCAGATCCTGACCAGCCTGAAGACGGTGTTCACCGGCTTCCTGATCGGCGCGCTGGTGGCGGTGCCGCTGGGGGTGGCCTGCGGCCTCTCATCCACCGTCAACGCCGCGATGAATCCGCTGATCCAGCTGTTCAAGCCGGTCTCCCCGCTGGCCTGGCTGCCGCTGGTCACCATGGTGGTCAGCGCCACGGTGTCGAGCGACAACCCGCTCTTCGAAAAATCCTTCCTGACCTCGGCCATCACGGTGACGCTGTGCTCGCTGTGGCCGACGCTGATCAACACCGCCGTCGGCGTGTCCTCCATCGACAAGGACCTGATGAACGTCGGCAAGGTGCTGCGGCTGTCGGGGCCGACGATGGTCCGCCGCCTCGTGCTGCCGTCCGCCCTGCCCTTCATCTTCACCGGGCTCCGCCTGTCGCTGGGCGTGGGCTGGATGGTGCTGATCGCCGCCGAGATGCTGGCGCAGAACCCCGGCCTCGGCAAATTCGTCTGGGACGAGTTCCAGAACGGCTCCTCCAACTCGCTGGCCCGCATCATGGTGGCGGTCTTCACCATCGGCCTGATCGGCTTCCTGCTCGACCGCGTGATGATGGCGCTGCAAGCCGCCGTCACCCACACCGGCGCCCGCTGACCACACGCCCCCAACGGAGACATCGACCATGGCGATCCTGGAACTGAAGGGCGTTTCCAAGTCCTACGGCGCGACCCCCGTCCTGCGCGACATCGACCTGTCCATCGCGGAGGGCGAGTTCGTCGCCATCGTCGGCTTCTCCGGTTCGGGCAAGACGACGCTGATCAACCTGATCGCCGGCTTGGCCGAACCCGACACCGGCGCGGTGCTGATGCGCGGCCAGCCGGTGCGCGGCCCCGGCCCGGAGCGCGGTCTGGTCTTCCAGAGCTATTCCCTGATGCCCTGGCTCAGCGTGAAGGAGAACGTGGCGCTGGCCGTGGACTCCGTCCACAAGGAGCAGGATTCCGCCGCGCGCGGCGTGCTGACCCGGCGCGCGGTGGAGACGGTCGGCCTCGGCCACGCCGCCGACCGGCGGCCGAAGGAACTGTCGGGCGGCATGCGCCAGCGCGTCGGCTTTGCCCGCGCGCTCGCCATGAGCCCGGAGATGCTGCTGCTGGACGAGCCGCTGTCGGCGCTCGACGCGCTGACCCGCGCCAAGCTCCAGGACGAGATCGAGGCGATCTGGCGCAAGGACCGCAAGACCGTCATCCTCATCACCAACGACGTGGACGAGGCGATCCTGCTGGCCGACCGCATCGTCCCGCTGACGCCGGGGCCGGGCGCCACGCTGGGTCCGGCCTTCACGGTGGATCTGCCGCGCCCGCGCGACCGCGCGGCGGTCAACCACGACCCCGACTTCAAGCGGCTGCGCGCCACGGTGACGGCGTGGCTGATGGAGGCCGGTGTCGCCCGCGCCGCCCAGAGCGGAACCGCCGACGGCCCCGCCCTGCCCGACGTGCAGCCGATCACCGCCGCCCCGCCGCCCAAGGCCTACCTCGCCGCCCAAGGCCCCGGCCTCTCCGATGACCGCTATCTGGAGTTCACCCGGCTGACCAAGACCTTCGCGACACCGAAGGGGCCGCTGACCATCGTCGACGGCTTCGACCTGAAGATGCGCAAGGGCGAGTTCGTGTCGCTGATCGGGCATTCCGGCTGCGGCAAGTCCACGGTGCTGTCGATGGTCGCCGGGTTGGCCGACGTGACCAGCGGCGGCATCGTGCTGGACGGCCGCGAGATCGACGGCGCCGGCCCCGACCGCGCGGTGGTGTTCCAGGCCCCCAGCCTGTTCCCCTGGCTGACCGCCTACGAGAACGTCATGCTGGGCGTCGAGCGCGTCTATCCGCACGCGAAGAAGGCCGAGCGCGCCGACATCGCGCGCTACTACCTGTCGCGCGTCGGCCTGTCCGACAGCATGGACCGCAAGGCGTCGGAGCTGTCGAACGGCATGAAGCAGCGCGTCGGCATCGCCCGCGCCTTCGCCCTGTCGCCCAAGCTGCTGCTGCTCGACGAACCCTTCGGCATGCTCGACAGCCTGACCCGCTGGGAGTTGCAGGAGGTGCTGATGGAGGTCTGGGCGCGCACCCGCGTGACGGCGGTCTGCGTGACCCACGACGTCGACGAGGCGCTGCTGCTGGCCGACCGGGTGGTGATGATGACCAACGGCCCGAACGCCCGCATCGGCCACATCCTGGAGGTCGACCTCCCGCGCCCGCGCACCCGCCAGACCCTGCTGGAGCACCCGCGCTATTACGAATACCGCGAGGAGCTGCTGAACTTCCTGGAAGGCGGTCACCACAGCGCTCCGCAGAAGGCGGCCTGAGCCGACGCTGAATCGGAAAAGTGTCGTGAAAAAAGCCCTTCTCCCCTTGCGGGAGAAGGGTTGGGATGAGGGGTGTTCCGCCGAAGGCGGAAAGGTTTGCGCCCCCTCACCCCAACCCCTCTCCCGCAAGGGGAGAGGGGCTTTAAGTGGTCGTGCTGCGATACGCCCGGAACCCACCCTTGCCGTTCACCCCCGCAGGTGCGACACTCCCATCAACTTTCCCATCCAGCATGGGAAGACCGGAGCAGGGCAAAAGCTCTCCCACGTCCACCCCACCCTCCCGGAAGCCAACTCCTCCTTCCGTATCATTTCTCCTCTCCTTTCCCTGAAAACCCCGCCCCTACCACCGGTGCCCCAGGCTTCAGCCGAATGCGCGCTCGGTTCCGGCCGCCCGTCTCGTGTCATGTGGGATCCCCATGACCCGATACGGAGAGCGCATTGATCCGCGACGCCCGCCATGTCCTGCACGGCACCCACATCGACTGCGACGTCTGCATCATCGGCGGCGGCGCGGCCGGCCTGACCATCGTGCGGGAGTTGGCGGGAACCGCGCACAGCGTGGTCCTTCTGGAAGGCGGCGGGCTGGAGGCCGACGGGATTTCCCAGGCGCTCTACGCCGGGCGCAGCGTCGGCCTGCCCTATGAGCGGCTGACCACGGCGCGCAGCCGCTACCTCGGCGGCAGCACCAACTGCTGGGGCGGTTTCTCCCGCCCGCTGGAGCCGAACGATTTCGCGGTCCGACCCTGGATTCCCCACAGCGGCTGGCCGATCGCGCGCGACAGCCTGACCCCCTTCTACGAGCGCGCCCAGAGCGTGCTGGGCCTCGGCCCCTACCAGTACGGCAACGCCTATTGGCGCGCCCGCGTCGGCTCGGCGCGGGCGGATCTGCTGCCGCTCGGCGGGGAGGAGGAGGACGGCTTCGAGAACCGCGTCGCCCAGCTCAGCCCGCCGATCCGCATGGGCGAGGCCTACCGCGCCGACCTCGGCCGCGCCGCCAACATCACCGGCTTCCTCAACGCCAACGTCACCGAGTTGGAAACCAACGCCAGCGCCAGCGCGGTCGAGCGGGTCCACGTCTCCACCCTCGCCGGCCCGTCCTTCACCGTGGGCGCGCGGATCGTCGTGCTGTGCTGCGGTGGGATCGAAAACGCCCGGCTGCTGCTGCTGTCCAACCGGGTGCAGGCGGCGGGGCTGGGCAACGGCCAGGATCTGGTCGGCCGCTGCTTCGCCGACCACCCGCGTTTCAAGAGCAGCGCGGTGAAGCTGACCCACCAGGGCCGCCACCGCACCCTCTACGACGTCAGCCTGTGTCTGGCCCGGCGGCGGCTGAAGCTGTCCCACCCGGCCATCGCGCTCGCCATGGCACCGACGGCGGCGATGCAGGAGCGGCACGGGCTTCCCAACTCCCGCACCTATCTGGTCGCCTCCTACCACAGCGAGGCGCTGGACGCCTTCAAGGCGATCAACGAGATGCGCCTGCTGCTGCCGCGTTCGCGGCCGGGGCCCGGCCTGCCGCGCGCCAGCCTGCCGGTGGCCAGCCCCGCCGCCCTGCTGCATGACGCCGCCACCCGCGTGCTGCGCCGGGCGCCGCAATTGGCCCACGCGCTGTTCGACAGCGCCGTCCACCCCGGCTGGTGGCGGCGCGGCTTCGCCCTGGAAACGGTGATGGAGCCGATCCCCAACCCCGACAGCCGGGTGACGCTCGACCACGCCCGCGACCCCTTCGGCCGCAACCTGCCCCTGGTCGATTGGCGCCTGACCGGGCGGGACCAGGACGCCGCGCTGGAGACCCAGGCGCTGCTGCGCGCCGAGTTGCTGCGGCGCGGATTGATTCTGCCGACGCCGGAGGTTGTCGAGGCGCCGGCCGGCATCGGCTGGTGCTGGCACCACATGGGCACGACGCGAATGCACGAGTCGCCGCGCCACGGGGTGGTCGATGCCGACGGGCGGCTGCACGGGGTCGGCAATCTCTACGTCGGCGGCAGCTCGGTGTTTCCCACCATGGGCTCCGACCACCCGACCATGACCATCGTCGCGCTGGCCCTGCGGCTGTCCGACCGCATCGTCCGGCTGCTGCGTGACCGGCAGCCGTCGTCATCGGTCTCGGCCGTCGCCGCGTCGGGCTGAGGCCGCGTTGCCGATTCTGCGTCAGACGGGTTGTCCTTTCCGTCACGCTTGCCGCCGCGCCAGGGAACCGGTGAAATCGTCCCATGACCCGTGACCTCTTCTTCGCGCTCGACCCGGATCCGGCCGACCCCACCCTGCCCGATCCGGAAGGCCCGCTGCCCGACATCGTGGCGCCCGGTCTGGATTGCCTGTTCGTCGGCTTCAACCCCGGCCTGCGCTCCGGCGCGCTCGGCCACCACTACGCCGGGCGTGGCAACCAGTTCTGGCGGCTTCTGGCGGCCGCTGGCCTCACCCCACGCCCGATGCGGCCGGAAGAGGACCGCAGCCTGCCCGACGTCGGGCTGGGATCGACCAACCTCGTGGCGCGCGCCACCGCGTCCGCCGCCGAACTGAGCCGGGCGGAGTTGCGCGGCGGGCTGCCGCGCCTCGCCCGGATCGTCGCGGTGGTGCGCCCCGCCGTGCTGGCCTACACCGGCAAGGGCGTCTATCTGGCGGCGGCCGGCTGCGCCGACGCGCCCTGGGGCGTGCAGGCCCGGCCGCTGTTCGAGGGGGTGAGCGACGTCGTCGTCCCCTCCCCCAGCGGGCTGGCCCGCCTGCCCTTCGAGGAGAAGCTGCGCTGGTACAAGGCCGTCAAGGCCGAGATCGCCCGGCTTCGTCCCTGCCCCCTTCGCCCCTGAACCGTTACGACAGCAGCGTGTCGAGCAGCGCGTGCAGCCGTCGCAGCTCCGCCCATTCCTTGTCGCTCAGATGACCGCGATGGTCGCGGAGATCCCGCACGTCGACGCTTGAGAAGTCGCGCGCGATCTTCTGCGCCGCCTCGACCAGCCGAACCACCGGCAGCACCGGCGGGGCGGGGGGCTTGCGGTCGGGGCGCGGGGAGGGGGTCTGCTCCCGCTTGGCCTCGCGCAGCGCCTTGACGGTGCCGCCCTCCTTCACGAGATCCCACAGGCGGAGTTGGGCGTCGGCGCCCTCCACGGCGGCGATCTCGCTGAGGATGCTTTTCGAGACCCCCCGGTAGCGCGTCTCGAACTCCTCGAGGATGCGGGAGGGCAGGCGCAGCAGCGACAGGGTGCGGGTGATCTCGGCCTGGCTGCGGCCGATGACGTGGCCCAGCGCCTCGTGCGTGTACTCGTGGCGGTCGATCAGTCGGGAGAAGGCGCGGGCCAGCTCCAGCGCGTCGAGATCGACCCGCTGGATGTTCTCGATCAGCGCCAGTTCGTCCGGGTCGCCGTCGGTGACGATGGCGAAGATGGTGCGCCGCCCGGCCAGCCCGCAGGCGCGCAGGCGACGCTCGCCGGCGACCAGACGGTAGTCGCCGTCGCCGATGTCCTGCACCAGCACCGGCTGCTTCAGCCCGTGCCGCTCGATGGAGGCGGCCAACTCCTGCAACTGGTCGGCGTCGAAATGGCGGCGCGGCTGGTCGGGGTTGGTGTGGACGCGGTCGATGTCCAGCTCGATCAGCCGGGGGAAATCGGCGGACAGGCCGAACAGGGCGTCGCCGCCGCGCTGGGCGGCCTTGTCCAGGATTCGGCTGCTGGTGCGTTCGAGCTTACGCGGCGCCATGGCGGGCCTCCACAGGGCGGGCGATCAGATGGGCGGCGACCTCGCGCGCCAGTTCGGCGTAGGCTTGGACGCTGGTGGAGTTCGGGTCGGCCTCGATGGCCGGGCGGCCGGCGCCCGACGCCTGGGCGAAGAGCGTGGCGCGCGGCACCACCCCCAGCACCCGCGTCCGCCCCTCGTAATGCGACTGGATCTCCTTCAGGCTGGCCTGATCCTGGGTCAGCCGCGCCGAATACATCGTCGGCAGGATCCCGAAGATGTTGAGCGACGGGTTGGAGCGCCGCCGGATCTTGGCGATGGTCTCCATCAGCAGCGGCACGCCGAGCCCGGCGAACACCTCGGTCTGCACCGGGATCAGCACCAGATCCGAGGCGGCCAGCGCGTTGATGGTCAGCAGGCCAAGGTTGGGCGGGCAATCGATGACGACCACGTCGTAGCGGTCGCGCACCTCGGCCAGCTTCTCCTTGAGAACCAGGGAATTGTCCGGCTCGGCCACCAGCTCGGTCTCCGCCGCCGCCAGACCGATGCTGCTCGGCGCCAGGGTGAAGATGCCGCCGCAGACCGGCTGAAGGATGGTGTCCAAGGTCCCGCCGCCGCGCAGCACATTGTAGAGACCCTTGCGCGCGGTCTCGACCTCGCCCGGATCGATGCCGAGATGGACGGTGGCGTTCGCCTGCGGGTCGCTGTCGATCAGCAGAACCGACAGCCCCAGCGTCGCCAGAGCGTAGGAGAGATTGACCGCGCTGGTCGTCTTGCCGACTCCACCCTTCTGGTTGGCGACGGCGATGACGGCGCGGCGCACCGGCCGCAGCTCCGCCGGCAAGGCCGGCTGGTCGGCGGGCTTGGTCTGGTCGCGGATGAAGCCGGCGACCTGTTGGGGGATTCGCTCCGCGCCGCTTTCCCAGCGGCTGATGCGGGAACGGTCGTAACGGCGGTTGAGGGCGGCGTTGAGCCAACCGGCGAACCCGAGCTGGTCTTCGCCGCGCCGCTCACGCAAGGCGCGCAGTTCGTCGCCGGTCATGAATCCTCCGGGGGGTGGGTTTGAGCGGCAGACTGCACGGATGTGACGCAAGAGGTCAAGCCGAACCGCCTCTGTTGCGTCACGCCGGGGCGTCGGCGGGCTTCATACGACGTCGTATGAGACCATTTTCCCATACGACGTCGTATGAAGGGGAACGGCCCTGGTGCGTTGCAAACTCAGCGAAGCAGGCCGCGTCGGCCCCCGTTTCAAATTCAGCGTTGAATCCGCCAAGGCCCCGCCGATTCGGGGCTTGATTCCCTTGAATTCCGTTGTTTCAGACTCAGGGTATCCTTCCCGAGTCGTCCGAAAAGCCAAATGTTACTGATTCAGCGTGGTGGCCCCGATTCGCGAAACACCTGTCTTCTCAACGGCTTGACCCGGTTCTGTTACCAATTCAGCGTCGACTCGCGAGTCGGTCGGATGAGTCGGGAATGCATCCCTCGATTCAAATTCAGCGAGGAAACGGGCCGGATCCGGGGCTCTCCGGCGCAGCCAAAGGCCGAATCGGGTGGCCGATGTTGCGACTTCAGCGCGATTGTGGACGAAAACGGCGGAAAGCCTGGGTTTCCAGGGTTGGCGCGAGCGCACTCCGCACGCGACCGGACTCTACCGGAGAATCTTATAGGGAGTCTTATATAGGACATGGTTGCGACTTCAGCGTGGAAAACCCCGGTTTTCGTTGCGACTTCAGCGCGAATCCAGGCGTGGCCGTTGCAGAGTCAGCGAAGCGGGCGATTCAATTTCTGCGAGGAATTTCCAGGGCTTGGCGTTCCGCGATTCCAATTCAGCGTGGAAAAGGGCGGGGCGGCTGTGGACGGAATCCGCCAAACCCAGGGAGCGCCTGGAGTCACCGACGCTGAATTTGAAACGCGGCGGTGGCACCCCTTCCGACGCTTCGCTGAAGTTGAGTCGGAATCTTGGGCGAACGTTGCAAACTCAGCGAATCATGGTATCGACACGGCTTCACAGCCCCCACATTTTGTGTTTTCTGGGATGGGTCGGTGGTGCACAAGCCGGCTGCGTCGCGAAGGAAAAGCAGAGGGTGTCCATGGCCAAGATCCACGAGCAACTGTCACTGGAGGGCTTCGACGCGGTTCTGGCGCGGACCGAGGACCCGAAGGAGCGGCGGCGTGTGATCATGGCCCACGAGGCGATCTCGAACGAGATCGACGCCATCGGCTACCTCCACGCCGGCTTCTGCCAAGCCTCGCTTCCCCACCGCAAGCCGAAGGACGAGCAGGCCCCCTGGGTCCGCAACAACGGCCGCTACCAGCTGGTCGTCCGCCCCGGCATCCTGCCGCTGCGCGACGGCACCGTGCTGGATGTCGGCGTTCCCTACGGCGCCAAGGCGCGGCTGATCATGATCTATCTCCAGACCGAGGCGCGCAAGACCCGCACGCCGCACGTCGATCTGGGGCCGAGCATGAGCGCGTGGCTGCGCCGGCTGGGGCTGGCGCCGACCGGCGGCGAGCGCGGCAACTACAAGCCGGTGCGCGAGCAGGTCCTGCGCATCGCGCGCTGCGAGTTCACGCTGCGGACCACGACCGGCAACTCCAGCGCCGAGATCTCCGACCAGCGCCTGATCGACGGCATCAAGCTGTGGCGCGACGACGAGGACGCCCCGGATCTGTTCCGCACCGGCGGCGAATGGGTGCGCTTCGTCCGCCTGACCAGTTCCTTCTTCGACCACCTGATGGAACACGCCGTCCCGCTGGACGAGCACGCCATCGCCAAGCTGAAGAACTCGGCTTTGGCGCTCGACGCCTATGTCTGGCTGGTCCACCGCCTGCACCGTCTGGACAAGCAGACGCTGGTGCCCTGGCACGCGCTGTCCCAGCATTTCGGCTCGGTCAGCGAACACCGCGTGCTGGCCTTCCGCCTGAAGGAAGCGTTGAAGGACGTGATGGCGGTCTACCCCGACGCCAACATCGAGCCGACCTCCAAGGGCCTGCTGCTGCGCCCCTCGGCCCCGGCCGTGCCGTCGAACAAGCACAGCGTCCTGCGGCCGGTGGCGCTGCGCTGAGGGGCGGCGCGTTCGATCATGAGGTTTCCTGGTTGTCTGCCAGACGATCCAGCCCGGCTGTGATGACGCGGGTGAGTTTGTGATCCACTCCAAAGAGCCGCAGGGCAACGGGCTTCGCCTGGGTCCATAGCTTTCGTGCCTCGTCATACCCACCAAGTTCGAAGGCTGTCCAGGCAAGGTTGTTCATGGAGATGAGCGTGTCGGGATGCTCCTCTCCTAGAACACGGTGGCATACAGCCAACTCCCGTTCGTGCATTGCCTTCGCCCCGGCGGCATCGTCCAGAGCCTCCAGAGTTGAGGCAAGGTTGTTCATGGAAGTGAGCGTGTCGGGATGCTCCTCTCCCAGAACACGGCTTTGCACCGCCAGAACCCGTTCGTGCATCACCTTCGCCCCGGCGGTATCGCCCAGAGCTTTCAGAGTTGCGGCAAGGTTGTTCATGGAGGTGAGCGTGTCGGGATGCTCCTCTCCCAGAACCTGGATTCGTGCCGCCAGAATCCGTTCGTGCATTGCCTTCGCCCCGGCGGCATTGCCCAAAGCGCCCAGAGTTGCGGCAAGATTGTTCATGGAGGTGAGCGTGTCGGGATGCTCCTCTCCCTGAACCCGGATTCGTACCGCCAGAACCCGTTCGTGCATTGCTTTCGCCCCGGCGGCATTGCCCAAGGCGCCCAGAGTTAAGGCAAGGTTGTTCATGGAGGTGAGCGTGTCGGGATGCTCCTCTCCCTGGATAACGGTGCGAGCATTCAGTTCCCATCGATATCCTGCTTCCGCACCATTGTAGGCACCGCGTTGATAGTCGAACCTAGCGAGCCAACCGATGGCATCTGCACTGTCCGCATCGGGCAAGTTTGTGGTCAGGGAGCGGGCGTGGGGAATCAGGGGGAGCAGTTGGTGATGCTGACCAATATCTCCAGCCAACGGCAAGTAGCGGAGAAGAACTTTTACTGCCGCCTTGCGCCAGTCGTCGGGCGCGGGTTTGTGAAACCGCAGGGTTCGGCTGACCAGGACATGGACGGTTACGTTGTCGTCGCCGCATTCGGCCAGTGCCTCGGCCTCGGCGGCCCGGATACCTTGAGCCAGGGCGTCGAGACCATCGTCGTCCGGCTCCTCCGGATTGGCAAGAATGGCAGCCAGAAAGTCCTTCGGGATCGGATCGGGCGCCATCAGCGAGGTGAGGTGCAGCAGCGTCAGCCCGGCCGGCGACAGCCGGTCGAGGCTTTGCAGCAGGGTGGTGGCGATGCTGGCCTCGTGGCCGGTCGGCAGATCGTTGACCCATTTCGCTGCCAGATGCAGCGCGTCCGGACCGGGCTTGCGCAGCCTGTTCAGGAACGCGCCGTAACCAACGCTGCGCACCGCAGCGGCGGCGACGTCCACCGCCAGCGCGTGGCCGCCCAGTTCGCCGACGATGGCCTCGGCGGTCGCCGTCTCTCCGGCGTTGGCGGGCGGGCGGCGGGCGGTTAACAGGCGCAGCGCGTCGGCCCTGCCCAGCACGTCCAGCGAAACGCCGCCACCGACGAAATCCAGGCTGCGGTTGCGGGTGGTGAACAGGCTGCGGCCGTTGGCGCCGGGCGCCTGCCACAGTTGCAGCTCGGCGAGGTCGGCATCGGCGGGCAGATCGTCCACCACCCACAGATAGGGCTCGCGACCGGCCAGATGCCGGCCGACCAGACGGACCACCGCCGCCGGGTCGTGGCCCGCCATCTCCAGCCCGAGCGCGGACGCGACCGCCTGGAATTGCCGGTCGCGGCGGCTGGTGGCGTCGGCGGTCTCGGTGTCGCCCTTGCTGGCGGTCAACCAGACGATCCCGCCGGGATAGGCGGAGCCGAAACGCAGGGCGTATTCCTCGGCCAACAGCGACTTGCCGATGCCGCCCATGCCGTGAACCCGCACGAGATCGCGGCCCGGCTGCACGCCGCTGATCACGCCGATGCCGCTGGCGGTCAGGCGGGAATGGACGCTCCACAGCTCCGGCAGGCGGCCGACGAAGCGGTTGGAGCCGAGCCGCTTCGGCCCGACCCACTCCGGCGGGCTGAGCGGGCGGACGCCGCCCATCGGCGTCTCTGGCGCCCGCGCCAGCCGCTGGCGGACGCGCTCCACCAGATCCGGGATCGGGAGATTGGCTTGCAGATACATCGAATCACGCAAAGCCTCCGGCTGGATGTGAGCGGGGGAGGGCTCGCTGTTGACGACCATCAGGCGTCGGGTCTCGTCGCCCTCCCTCTGTCCGGTCAGGAAGGCGGCGGTCAGTTCCCACTGGCAGGCGCGCGACGCCGCATAGGCCGGGGAGTACCACGCCAGCACCATCCGTGACTCGCCCATCCCCAGGACGATGTTGCGGGTGATGGACGCGCCGTCCTCGATCCGCGCGACGTCGATCCACACCGACAGCCCGGCGGCCTCCAGCGCGTCCCTCAGCGGATGGACCGCCGCCTTGTCCAGCTGGGGGTAGCTGATGAAGACATCGTAAGTCATGAGGGACGAACTCGGAATTCGTGACGCACGGCATGAGTGTAGCAAGCCGTCCCCCGCCGCGCGACCATCACGACGCGACGGTCAGGCTTCGGCCGCCTCCCAGCGCCTCCAACGTCGTCGCCGTCGACAGCACGGTGACCCGGCTGCGCCCGCCGCCCAGCGGCGCCACCCGGATCTGCACCCCGATCCGTTCCATCATCGCCGGCACATGGCTGATGACGCCGACCTGACGGCCGCCGGCCTGGAGCGCCTCCAGGCAGGACAGCGCCACGTCCAGGCTGTCGGGGTCGAGCGTGCCGAACCCCTCGTCGATGAACAGCGTGCCGATGCCCCCGGCGGTGCCCGCCGCCATCGCCGACAATCCCAGCGCCAGGGCCAGCGACACCAGGAACAGCTCGCCGCCCGACAGGCTGTGGACGCCGCGCCGCTCGTCGCCCATCTCGCGGTCCACCACCTGGATCTCCAGATCGGCGCCCGCCACCCGCTCCAGCCGGTAGCGGCGGGCCAGATCCTCCAGATGCCGGTTGGCGTGGGTCAGCAGCATGTCCAGGCTGAGGCTCTGCGCGAAGTTGCGCATCTTGTGCCCGGTCGCCGAGCCGATCAGCTGCCCCATCCCGGCCCACAGCTCGTGCCGCGCCCGCTGCTCCGCGATCGCCGCCGCCAGCCCGGCGAGCCGGGCGCGGTTGCGGTCGTCGGCGTCCAGCCGGCCCCGCGCCGCGCCCAGCCGCAGCCGTTCCTCCTCCAGCGCCCCCGCGATCCGGGCCGCCGCCTCGGCGGCGTCCTCCACCGTGCCGTCGGGCCGGCCCGTTCCGGTGGCGTGGTGGTCCGCGCGCAGGCGGGCGCGTTCGGCGGCCAGCAGGGCGGCGTCGCGGCGCACCGTTTCAAACTCTGCGAGGGCGCTCTCCTCGGCCGCCAGTTCGGATTCGGGGGCGGCCAAGCCGCGCCGGGCCTCCTCCACCGTGGCGGCGGCACCGGCCGCGGCCCGGTCCAGGATCTGGGCCGCCTCCCGCGCCTTGCCGGCGCAGGCCCGCGCGGCCTCGCCACGGGTTTCGGCCTCGCGTTCGGCGGCGGACAGGCGGGAGGCGGCGTCCTGCCGGGCCACGGTGGCGCGCTCCAGCCGCGCCTCGGCCTCCCGGCGGCGCTCGTCCAGCGCCTTGCGCGCCGCCGCGACCGGCTGGCCGCCCAGCAGCGCCGCCCGCTCGTCCGTCCGGGCGCTCAAGCGTTCGGCCAAGCCGTCGGCGCGGCGGCGCGCGGCCTCCTCGGCCTGTTGCGCCCCCTCGTGATCGGCGCCCTTGGCAGCCCGCTCCGCCGTGGCGTCCTCGGCCGCCTTGCGCGCGGCGAGCAGCAGCCCTCGCTGATTTTGATACGCGGCGGCGCGCTCGGCCAGCGCGGCCCGGAAACGCGCGGGCGCGGCCTCCAGCGCCTCGCGCCAGCCGGCCTCCCCCGCGAAGGCCTCCGCCAGATCGGCCAGCGCGGAGTCGCGGTCGGCGGCGGCGCCTTCGCGCCGGGCCACCGCCAGCGCCTCGGCGTGGTTGGCCTCGGCCAGCCTGCGCCGCAATCCTTCGAACGCCTGCGCCGTCCGGACCACCGCTTCCGTCCGGGCGCTCCGTTCGGCCTGGGCGGCGTCGAAACGGCGGCGGTGATCGAGCGCCCGCGCCTCGTCCGCCGCCACCCGCGCCAGCAGCGTTTCAACATCAGCGAGCCGCTCCCGCGCCGCGCCCGAATCCGGCTGCGCCGGAAGGGCGAAGGCCCCGGCCTGTTCGGTCCAGCGCCCGGCGAGCGCCGCCGCCTCCCGCCGGTCGGCGTCCCGCCGGGCCGCAAGCGCCTGCAACGCCGCGCGCGCGGCGCGTTCGTCCGCTTCGTGCCGGGCCTGCCGGGCCAGCAGCCCGTCCGTCTCGCCCTTCAGGGCGGCGACCCGGTGTACCTGGTCATGGGCGAGGCCGGCCAACGGCGTCCGATCCGGCACGCCCCAGGGATGCGCGTCCGATCCGCAGACCGGGCAGGCTTCCCCCGGAACCAGCCGCGCGCGCAGGGAAGCGACGTCCTCCCGCTGCGCAAGACGCAGACGTTGCAACGTCACCTCCGCCTCGCCGAGCGCCGCTTGCCGCAGCCGCCGTTCGGCGTCGCTGTCCCGCGCCTGCGCCCCGTCGCGCTCCGCGTCGGCCGTCAGCCGTGCCTCGTCGGCGTCGGCCTGGGCCTGCCCGGCGGCCAGACGCGACGCCGAATCGGCAACGCCGACCAGGGCGGTCAACCGGTCGCGGCGCTCCGTCGCCTCCACCCGCCGCCGCCGGGTGTCGTCCAGAGACGGCGCCGCCTCCCCCTGGAGACCCAGGAGGGCGTCGTCCGCCTCCGCCAGCCGCGCTTGCGCCCCGGCAAGCTCCAGCTCCGCCCGCCCGGCCTCCCCGGCGAGACGGGCGGCCTCGGCGCCATGGCGGTCCGCCTCCGCCTCCGCCGACCGCCGCGTGTCCGCCGCCAGGGCATGGCGCCCCAGCGCGGCGTCCCAGCGCGACCATTGGGCGGCGACCGGCTCGAAAGCCGCCCGCTCCCGCATCCACTCCTCCAGGCGAAGGGCGTCGGCGTCCGCCCCGCTCCGGCGGCGTTCGGCGGCGTCCAGCCCGTCGCGCGCGGCGGCAAGGCGGGCGATGGCCGCGTCGCGATCCCGGACGGCGGCGGCCCATTCGGCGGTCAGCGCGGCGATCTGGCCGTCGAGGCCGGCGGCCTGGGTCAGCTCCGGCTCGGCGTCCCGCTGGGTGCGGCAAACCTGTTCGAAGCGCTGCCGCGCCTCGACGTGCCGCGCGGTGGTCTCCTCCACGGCCGCGCGGGCCTCGGCCAGGGCCGCCCGCGCGCGGACCGACAGGGCGTCGGCCTCGGCCGCGTCCACCGCCGCGCGGTCGGAATCGGCCAGCAGGGGGCGCAGCGGCTGCAACCGGCGCC
>NZ_RZIJ01000033.1 GCF_003989665.1 Azospirillum doebereinerae
GCCACGACGCTGAGGCCGGCGATGCCGCAGGCCATGGTGCGCAGCACGTCGCGGTCGTGCAGCGCCATCTCCAGCCGTTCGTACATGTACTTGTCGTGCATGTAGTGGATGGCGTTCAGCGTGTTCATGTACGCCTTGGCCAGCCACTCCATCATCGGCAGCAGCCGCGCTACCACCTCGTCGTATTTCAGCACGTCGCCGGTGACCGGCGCGAAGGCCGGGCCGATCTGCTCGCCGGAGATCTCGTCCCTGCCGCCGTTGATGGCGTAGAGCATCGTCTTGGCGAGGTTGGCGCGCGCGCCGAAGAACTGCATCTGCTTGCCGATGCGCATCGCCGACACGCAGCAGGCGATGCCGTAGTCGTCGCCCCAGTAGGGGCGCATCAGGTCGTCGCTCTCGTACTGCACCGAGCAGGTCTTGATCGAGGTCTCGGCGCAGAAGCGCTTGAAACCTTCGGGCAGTTGTTCGGACCACAGCACGGTCAGGTTCGGCTCGGGCGCGGGACCCAGGTTGTGCAGCGTGTTCAGCATGCGGAAGTTGTTCTTGGTGACCAGCGTGCGGCCGTCGAGCGCCATACCGCCCAGGCATTCGGTGACCCAGGTCGGGTCGCCCGAGAACAGCTGGTCGTATTCGGGGGTGCGCAGGAAGCGCACCAGACGCAGCTTGACGACGAACTGGTCGATCAGCTCCTGCGCTTCTTCTTCGGTGAGAAGACCCTCCTTGAGGTCGCGCTCGACGTAGACGTCGAGGAAGCTGGAGACGCGGCCGATGGACATGGCGGCGCCGTTGGCCTCCTTGACCGCCGCCAGATAGGCGAGGTAGGTCCACTGCACCGCCTCGCGCGCGCTGCCGGCCGGACGGGTCACGTCGAAGCCGTAGCTCCGCGCCATGGTGACCAACTCCTCCAGCGCGCGGATCTGCTCAGTCAACTCCTCGCGCAGGCGCAGGGTCTCCTCGTCGACGCGGTCGACCTCCAGGGATTTGAGCTGGTCGGTCTTGTCGGCGATCAGGAAGGTCGCGCCGTAGAGGGCGAGGCGGCGGTAGTCGCCGATGATGCGGCCGCGCCCATAGCTGTCGGGCAGGCCGGTGATGACGCCGGATTTCCGGCAGCGCAGCATCTCGTCGGTGTAGACGTCGAAGACGCCGTCGTTGTGGGTCTTGCGCAGCCGGGGAAACACCTCCTCCAGCTTGGGCGAGGGGGTGAAGCCGTAGGCCTCCAACCCGTTCTTCACCGTGCGCCAGCCGCCGAACGGCATGATCGCGCGCTTCAGCGGCTTGTCGGTCTGCAGGCCGACGATCAGTTCCAGGTCGCGGTCGATGTAGCCGGGGCCATGCGCGGCGATGGAGGACACCAGCTCGGTGTCGGCGTCGAGCACCCCGCCCTTGGCCGCGCGCTCCTTCTTCAGCAGCTCGGCGACGGTGGCCCACAGGGCCTTGGTGCGGCCGGTCGGGCCGGCGAGGAAGGCAGCGTCGCCCTCGTAGGGGTGGACGTTGCGCAGGATGAAATCGCGGACGTTGACCTCGTGCCGCCACGCCCCGCCGGCGAAGCCTCGCCAGGGATGGGGCGCCGGCGTTCCGGCCAGCGAGGCGACAGCCGATTCCGTCAACAGAGTGTCCATGATCGTGACTTTCCGATTGAGGCAGACGATCGGGCGTTGCAGCGTGATCTGGGGTCAGGATGCGCCTTCGCCCAGAGGCGGGCATTGACTTAGGACATTTTCATGCGTCGTTTGTGTGCGTTCGTTTCCCTGGCCCCGCCCTCCGATGGGAGAGGCGGGGGAGGGAAACCGGGGGGTCATTCCGCCGCGGTGGCGACGAAGCCGGTGGGGGTGCCGGGCTTGGTGGAAATGCCGTCCAGCAGCTCCTTCCACTTGCGCAGGGCGGCGATCATGATCACCACGCCCAGCGCCAGCATGATGATCGAGATGCCGGCGTTGAAGACGTTGTAGCCCTTGGCGAGCGGGTTCAGGTAGACGTTGGCGATCATCCAGTAGCCGGCGTAGTTCACCGTGACGAACAGGTAAGCCAGCGGGATCAGGCAGGTCAGCATGTAGGAGCGCTTCTGCGACAGGCGCAGGATGATGGTGGCGCCGATGATCAGGCCGATGGAGGCCATCAGCTGGTTCGACACCCCGAACAGCGCCCAGACCGAGTTGATGTCGCCCGAGGTCAGCAGGTAGCCCCAGGCGGCGCAGGCCACGACGCTGGCGCCGATCGAGCCGGGGACCCATTCCAGCCGCTTCAGGGGAGCGTAGACGTCGCCGCCCAGATCCTGGATCAGATAGCGGGCGACGCGGGTGCCGCTGTCCACGGCGGTCAGGATGAACACCGCCTCGAACATCACGACGAACTGGAAGAAGTAGGAGGCGAGGCTGCCGAACCAGGGAATGCGCGTGAAGATCTCGGTCATGCCGACCGCCAGCGTCACGGCGCCGCCCGTGCGGCCGTAGAGGTCGAGGCCGATCTCCTGGCTGAGGCGGGGCAGGTCGACGACGTTCATGCCGAGCGCGGCGAAGGCGGCGGGGGCGGAGTTGATGGCGAAGTAGTCGGCCGGGTGCAGCGAGGTGGCGGCGATCAGCGCCATGACGCCGACCATGCATTCGGCCAGCATGCCGCCGAAGGCCACGGGACGGATGTCGCTCCACTTGTCGATCAGCTTGGGCGTGGTGCCCGACCCGATGAAGGCGTGGAAGCCGGAGATGGCGCCGCAGGCGATGGTGATCGAGATGAACGGCCACACCGGACCGGACAGCACCGGACCGCCGCCATGGATGAAGTCGGTCAAGGCGGGAAAGCGGATTTCCGGGTTGATGAAGACGACGCCGACGATCAGCGCGCCGAACACGCCGATCTTCATGAAGCTCGACAGATAGCCGCGCGGGGTCAGCAGCATCCACACCGGCAGGGCGGTGGCGAAGAAGGCGTAGATCGGCAGGGCGATGGCCACGGTTTCCGCGTGCAGCGTCAGCCAGTCGCCCAGCATCGTGCCCTGGATGTAGGGGCCGGCGAGGACGGAGGCGGCGATGGCGGCGATGCCGACGTTGGTGGCGCCCTTGGAACTGCCGGTGACGCGCTCATAGAGGCCGAGGGCCATGGCGATGGGGATCGTCATGAACACCGCGAAGGTGCCCCAGGCGTTGCGTTCCAGCGCGTGGACGACGACCATCGACAGGCCGGCCATGGTGATGGTGATGATGAACAGCATCGCCAGACCGGTGCACCAGCCGGCGACCGGCCCGAGTTCGGATTTGGCGACCTCGGACAGCGATTTGCCCTGGTGCTTCATCGAGGCGAACAGGACGACCGTGTCGTGCACGGCACCGCCGACGACGCAGCCGATCAGCAGCCACAGGAAGCTCGGCAGGTAACCGAACTGGGCGGCGAGCACCGGGCCGACCAGCGGACCGGCGGCGGCGATGGCGGCGAAATGCTGGCCGGCGGTCACCCATTTCTTGGTGGGGACGTAGTTCCGGCCGTCCTCCAGCGTGTGGGAGGGGGTGACCTCCGAATCGTCGGCGCGCAGCACCTTGCGCACGAAGAACACGCCGTAGAAGCGGTAACAGATGGTGAGAACGCACAATGTCGCGATCACAAAGGTTATGGCGTGATCCATGACGGCTCTCCTTGGAAAGGACGTGCCGCCACTGTAGGAGCGGGATCGCGCGCCGTGGGGTGATGTCCCCGGAGCGGCGTCATGGTGGGGCGAGCGGTCGGAAACGGGGGGCGAGCGGTGGCCGGTCTTCATAGGACGCCCCCCGCTATGGCCGAAGCACGCTTGGCCCAGGCGGTCCTGACCAAAGCTCAATGGCGCCTGGAGCACCTCCGATGCCATGCTCGTATCAGGCGAATGGAGAAGAGAGGCACCCCATGCTGACGCTTGTGTACCGGAGCGACGCGGCGGTCCTGCTGCCGCATTCGACCCTGTCGGATCTGTGCTTCCAGAGCGCCGCCAAGAATCGCCGGTTGGGCATCACCGGTTTCCTGGTGGAGCATGAGGGGACCTTCCTTCAGGTCCTGGAGGGGGAACCGCGCGACGTGGAGCGCCTGTTCGACCGGATCGTCACCGACGGCCGTCACCAGAACGTGTCGATCCTGAGCCACGAGATCAGCCGGGACGAGCGGACTTTCGGATTCTGGTCGATGAATTTCGGGCCTCTGAGCGACCCGGATTTCTGGACCGGCGAGTTCGCGGATTTTCGGGGACGGAAGGAGTTTCGGATCAAGTCCCATTCGGCGAATTTTGCCCTGCGGGTCCTGACCCGCGCCTACACCCACGCCTGCATTCTGACCGATGCCGACCCGGTGATCGGCGATTACGTGCGCGGGAAACGGCCGGTCCTCGCCGGACAGCCCGAACCCGTGTGAGGCGGCGTCCGGCTCACCCGATTCCCAGCCGCTCCTTCAACGGTCCGAGGAAGCGGCGGCTGACCGGGATGGTCTGGCCGCCCAACGTCAGGATCTCGGCCAGACCGTTGTCGATCAGGCGGATCTCCTTGATGCGGTCGGCGTTGACCAGATACTGCCGATGGCAGCGGAACAGCGGCGTGCGCTCCTGGAGGGTGTGCAGGGTCAGCTCGGTGAAGCGCTCCTGCCCGTCGGCGGCCAGCACGAAGATGCCGCTGGCCTTGGACACCACGCACTCGACCTCTTCCAGCTTCAGCAGCACGATGCGGTTCAGGCCGCTGCACGGGATCTGCCGCAGCGGCGCCTGCTCGCGCAGTGGGCCGGTGTCCTGGGGCGCGCGGTCGCGGCGCAGGTAGCCCAGCGTCTTGTCCAGCCGGGCGGGGTCCACCGGTTTCAGCAGATAGTCGAAGGCGTGCTCCTCGAAGGCCTGCACCGCGTATTCGTCGTGCGCGGTCAGGAAGACGATGCGCGGCATGCGTTCGGGGTCGAGCATGCTCAGCATCTCCAGCCCGCTGACTCGCGGCATCTGGATGTCGAGGAACACCACGTCGGGGGCCTGCCGGTTGATGGCGCCGATGGCCTCGATGGCGTTGGCGCATTCGCCGATGACGGCGAGGCCGGGCCGTTCCTCCAGCAGGCGGCGCAGTTCCTCGCGGGCCAGCGGCTCGTCGTCGACGATCAGGATCTTCATCAGGCGGTCTTCGTCATGCGGCGGTGTCCCGAAGCATGGCGCCTTCCAGCGGCAGGCGCAACGTCACGCGGGTGGACACGTCCGGCTCGCAGGCCAGCTCGACCCCATAGCCGTCGCCGTGGCGGTTCTTCACCCGGCGGTCCACGATGGTCATGCCCAGCCCGTCGCCGGCCGGCTTCTCCTCGTAGAGGCCGGCGTTGTCCTCGACCGACAGCAGGAGGGCGTTGCCGTCCCGCGCGGCGGCGATCCGCACATGACCGGCGCCCAGAAGCTGCGAGGTGCCGTGCTTGATGGCGTTCTCCACCAGCGGCTGGAGCGAGAAGGCCGGCAGCCGGGCGTGGCGCAGCGCGTCGGGCACGTCGATGTCCACCGTCAGCCGGCCGACGAAGCGGGCCAGCTCGATCTGGAGATAGGCGTTCACATGCTCGATCTCGTCGGCCAGGGTGGCGTCGCCGCTGGGGCGTTTCAGATTCTTACGGAAGAAGGTGGAGAGGTTCTGCACCAGCTGGCGGGCGCGCTCCGGGTCGTTGCGGATCACCGCCGACAGGGTGTTCAGCGCGTTGAACAGGAAATGCGGGTTGACCTGCGCGTGCAGCAGCTTGATCTCCGACTGGGCGAGCAGTGCCTTCTGCTGCTCGTAGCGCCCGGCCAGGATCTGGTTGGACAACAGCCGGGCGATGCCCTCGCCCAGCGTGCGGTTGATGGTGGAGAACAGCTTGGTCTTCGGCTCGTAGAGCTTGATGGTGCCGATGACGCGGTCCTCCTCGCCGACCAGCGGGATCACCAGCGACGACCCCAGCCGGCACTGCGGGTGGATCGAGCACTGGTAGGCGACCTCGTTGCCGTCGGCGTAGATCACCTGGTTCTCCGCGATGGCCCGGTGGGTCAGCGGCGAGGTGATGGGCGTGCCCGGCCGGTGGTGGTCATCGCCGACGCCGATGAAGGCCAGCAGCTTGTCGCGGTCGGTGATGGCGACGGCGCCGACGCCGGTCTCCTCGTAGATGACGCGGGCGACACGGGTGCTGTTCTCCTGGTTGAAGCCGCCGCGCAGCATGCCGTCGGCCTTGGCGGCGATGGTCAGGGCCTTGGCGGAAAAGGCGCTGGACTGCTTGTCGATCAAGGCGCGGCGGTCCATCAGGATGCGCATGAACAGCGCGGCGCCCACCGTGTTGGCGACGATCATCGGGGCCGCCACCACCTGCACCAGATGCAGCGCCGCGTCGAAGGGCCGGGCCACCGCCAGGATGATGAGCATCTGCACGATTTCGGCGAAGAGCGTGACGAGACCGACATGCCAGGGATCGAACAGCGAATCGATCCGGCCGCGCCGGACCATCCAGCGGTGCATCAGCCCGCCGATCAGCCCCTCCGCCACGGTGGAGATGGCGCAGGCCAGCGCCGACAGCCCGCCCAGCGAGTAGCGGTGCAAGCCCCCCGTCAACCCCACCGCGACGCCGACCGACGGTCCGCCGAGGATGCCGCCCAGCACGGCACCGATGGCGCGGGTGTTGGCGATGGAATCGTCCACCTGCAGCCCGAAATACGTCCCCATGATGCAGAACATCGAGAAGATCAGGAAGCAGGCCAGCTTGTGCGGCCAACGGACCGTCACGTGCATCACCGGCAGGAACAGCGGCGTCCGGCTGAGCAGATAGGCGATCACCAGATAGACGCACATCTGCTGGAGCAGCAGAAGAACGAGGCTGAAGGGCTCGATGAGCATGGGCGGAGTTCCGGAGCGGCGGCCGCTGCCCCAGATCTAAGCCCCTCGCCGTGTGGGGGCAAGACGCCATCGATCCGGGCAGCGTTGCGCCTTCCGGACGGATCAGTCCCAGGCGGGGGCCAGACCCTGCGGGCTGACGATGCGCCCCTTCGGCTCGGCCAGGGCGTGGATCGCCGCCATCTCCCCGGCCGACAGTTCGAAGTCGAAGACGGCAAGGTTCTCGGCGGCGCGGGTCTCGCCGACCGTCTTGGACAGGGCGACGACGCCGTCCTGCTGGATCAGCCAGCGCAGCACGACCTGCGCCACGCTCTTGCCGTGGCGGGCGCCGATGCCGGCCAGAACCTTGTCCGTCAGCACTTTGCCGTCCGCCATCGCGTAATAGGCGGTCACCGACAGCCCGGCCTTGCGGGCGGCGTCGAGCACCGGCTTCTGGCTGAGATAAGGATGGTATTCGACCTGGTTGGTGACCAGAGGCGAGTCGCTGAGGCGCGCCGCCTCGGCCATCAGCGCGGTGCTGAAGTTGCTGACGCCGATGTGGCGGACCTTGCCGGCCGCGCGCACCGCGTTCAGCGCGCCGATCTGTTCGGCCAGCGGCACCGCCTCGTTCGGCCAGTGCAGCAGCAGAAGGTCCACGTGGTCGGTTCGCAGCTTGGCGAGGCTGTCGTCGACCGAGCGCAGGAAGTCGTCGTGCCGGTACTTGTCCACCCAGACCTTGGTGGTCAGGAAGACCTCGCCGCGCGGCACGCCGGAGTTGGCGATGCCCTCGCCGACCTCGGCCTCGTTGCCGTAGATCTGGGCGGTGTCGATGTGGCGGTAGCCGAGCTTCAGGACATGCGGGACCATCCGCAGGGTGTCGGCCTTGTCCACGCGGAAGGTGCCGAAGCCGAGCGCCGGAATGGCGGCGCCGTTGGCGGTGACGGTGTGCATCGTGAACTCCTTCGAAAGCGCAGAATTATGCAGATGGGAAAGGGATCAGGCCGGCTGCAAGGCTTGGGCGTCGCGTCGGGCCTCGCGGCGATCAAGCGCCCCGCTGAGCAGGGTCAGCCCCAGCCCGCCGAGGACGAACAGCCCACCCACCCAAGGTGTGGCGCCGAGCCCCAGAGGGGAAGCCACCACCCGACCGCCGAAGAAGGCCCCGGCGGCGATTCCCAGGTTGAAGGCGGCGATGTTGAGGGCCGAGGCGACGTCGACCGCCCCCGGCGCGTGGCGCTGCGCCAGCTGCACGACGTAGAGCTGGAGGCCCGGCACGTTGGCGAAGGCCAGCGCGCCCATGGCGGCCAGCGTGACCAGCGCCGGGATCTTGGCGTCGGCGGTGAAGGCGAAGACGAACAGCACGAGGGACTGCAGGGCGAACAGCCAAGCCAGCGCGCGGACCGGGTCGCGGTTGGCCAGCTTGCCGCCGACGACGTTGCCGACCGCGATGGCGGCGCCGTAGAGCACCAGCACGAGGCTGACGGTGCTGTTGGAGAAGCCGGTGATGGTCTCCAAGATCGGCGCCAGATAGGTGAAGGCGACGAAGGTGCCGCCATAGCCGAGCGCCGTGATGGCGAAGGCCAGCAGCAGGCGCGGCTTGCCCAGCACGCGGATCTGGTCGCCGATCCCGGCGGCGGGGGGCTGGCTCAGCCGGCGCGGCACCAGCGCCGCGACGCCCAGGCCGCCGATCACGCCCAGCAGCGACACCGCCAGGAAGGTGGCGCGCCAGCCGAAATGCTGGCCGATCCAGGTGCCCATCGGCACGCCGGTGACGATGGCGATGGTCAGGCCGGAGAACATCATGGCGATGGCCGACGCCCGCTTGTCTTCCGGCACCAGATCGGCGGCGATGGTGGCGCCGACCGAGAAGAAGACGCCGTGCGCGAACGCGCTCAGCACACGGGCGACCAGCAGGATCTCGTAGTTGGGGCTGACTCCGGCCAGCAGGTTGCCGGCGACGAAGACGCCCATCAGGCCGAGCAGCAGCGGCTTGCGCCGCAGCCGTCCGGTGAGCGCGGTCAGCACCGGCGCGCCGACGGTGACGCCGAGCGCGTAGACGCTGACGATCATGCCGGCCAGCGGCAGGCTGATGGACAGGTCGTCGGCGACGGTGGGCAGGAGCCCGACGATCACGAACTCGGTGGTTCCGATCGCGTAGGCGCTGATGGCGAGCGCCAGCAAGGCGAGGGGCATGGACGTGACTCCAAAAGATGTGGCCCCAGAGATGCCCCGTGAACGGCTTTGGCGGAATGCCCCGCCGGTTCGTATCATTGTGTCATTGAATGACAAGGTGACGCCATGAGCGATCCTCGGGCCTGGGAAATGAAGGTCTTCCTGCGGGTGGCGGCGCTGGGCAGCTTCAGCGCCGCCAGCGCCGATGTCGGGATGACGCCGTCGGCCACGGCCAAGCTGATCAGTCGCATCGAGGCGCGGCTGGGCGTCCGGCTGATCGAGCGCAGCACCCGCCGCCTGCGCCTGACCGACGAGGGCGAGCTGTACCGCGAGCGGGCGGAGATCCTGTTGGGCGACCTCGACGCCTTCGACGCGGAGATCGCCGGCGGTGCCCGCAGCCCGACCGGGGTGATCCGCATCAACGTCTCGGTGCCGTTCGGGCGGCATTGCGTGCTGCCGCTGCTGCCGGACTTCGCGCGGGCCTACCCCGACATCCGGCTCGACCTGACGCTGACCGACGAGGTGGTCGATCTCCAGGCGGCGCAGGCCGACATTGCGTTCCGCACCGGGCGGCTGCCGGATTCGACGCTGCTGGCGATCCGGCTGGGCGACGTGCGGCGGCGCATCGTCGCCTCGCCCGACTATCTGGCGCGCAAGGGCGTTCCCCGCTCCGCCGCCGATCTGGAGCGGCACGATTGCCTGGGCTTCAACTTCCGCCGGGCGGCGGCGGTGTGGCCGCTGAAGACGGGCGGACGGCTGATCGACCGCGAGGTCCACAGCCGCATCGACGCCAACAACGGCGAGACCGTGCGCCATCTGGCGCTGTTGGGGTTGGGATTGGCCCGGCTGGCCGAGTTCCACGTCCGGGAGGACATCGCAGCCGGGCGGCTGGTCACCGTGCTGGACGACGCCATGGTGGACAGCGAGGAGTTCCACGCCATCCACATCGGGCGCGGGCGCACGCCCCGACGGGTGCGGGCCTTCCTCGACTTCTCGACGCCGCGCCTGCGGGCGATGCTTCTGTAGCTTGCCGTTGTATCTCAAGAGGTATAATGTCTTTCGCTATATCAAAACAGATACAGCCAAGGACGGCCCTTTCGCTATGCGCCCAATCCTCTGCCTTGCCGCCTCGCTGTTCGGATCCGCCCTGTTCCTGGCTCCGGGGGCGGGATGGGCGCTGGAGGACCGGGTGGTGGTGATGACCAGCTACCCGGACGATCTGGTTCAACGCTTCGAGCAGGCCTTCGAGCGCGCCAACCCCGGCACCGATCTGCAGATCGTCTGGAAACCGGCGCGCGACGCCGCCGTGGAGTTGAGCAAGCCCGACCAGGGCGGCATCGACGTCTATTGGACGCCGTCGCTCGGCAGCTTCCCCCGGATGCGCGACGCCGGGGCCTTCCGCCCGCTGGCGGTGGACCGCGCCGTCCTGCCGGGCGCCGTGGACGGCCAGTTCGTGTCCGACCGCCAGGGCTTCTTCGAGGCGTTCGAGGTCGCCGGCTACGGTTTCATCCTCAACCCGGCGAATCTGGCCAAGCACGGCGTCCCGCAGCCGTCGACGTGGCGCGATCTGGCGGCGACGCGCTGGGGCGGACGGCTGGCGCTGCCCATCGCCGGGCAGGTCGGCTTTTCCGGGGCGCTCTACGACGTGCTGCTCCAGGCGGAGGGTTGGGAGGCCGGCTGGGCGTTGCTGGCCGAGGCGGCGGCCGACGCGACCCTGATCGGCGGCGGCGGGCAGGTCAGCGAGAGCGTGATCGACGGCCACGCCGACGTCGCCCTGACCGTGGACTTCTTCGCGCGCAGCGCCATCGCCAACGGCCATCCGGTGACGCTGGTCTATCCGCCGCGCACCGCCTTCCTGCCGGCCCAGGTCGCGATCACCAAATCCGCGCCGCACCCGGACGCGGCGCGCGCCTTCGTCGACTTCGCGCTGTCGGCGCCGGGGCAGACGCTGCTGTTCCACCCCGACATCCGCCGCTACCCGGTGCGGCCCGACGTCTACGCCCAGGCGCCGGCCGGAACGGTCAATCCCTTCCAGCGGGCCGGTGCGGAAGCCTACGCCTACGACATGGAAAAGGGGCTTGGCCGCCACGGCCTGATCGCCGAGCTGTTCGATGCCCTGATCGTTCGCGACCACGACCGGCTGAAGACCCTGTGGGGTGCCATCCACGCCGCCGAGACCGCCCTGGCCGCCAAGCCGGATCCCGAGCGCGCCGCGCGTCTGGCGCGGGCGCGGGCGCTCGCCGGCTTCGTGCCGGTCGGTGGGGCCGACGTGGACCGGATCGCCGCCGTCTTTTACCAACGCCGCGCCAACACCAACCCGGACGAGCGCGCGGTCTTCCAAAAGGAGTGGGAGACTTGCGTCGCCGCCGCCCACGCCGAAGCGCTGGATCTGGCGCGCCAAGCCCTGCCGACGCCATGAGGCGCGCGTTTCTTCTCGTCGCCGCGCTGCTGACGGTCGCGACACCCCTGTGGGCCGACGACGGGGTGACGGTGAACATCCAGGGGCGCGACGCCTTTTCCCGCCCCCTGCCGGCGCTCGATCCGGCGCGGCGGGCGGCGTTCCAGACCGGGCGGTCGCTGTTCCAGCAGGTGTGGACGGTCGGCCCCTCGGAGGTGCGCTCCGATCTGGACGGCCTCGGCCCTCTGTTCAACCGGCAATCCTGCATCGCCTGCCACGCCAAGAGCGGGCGCGGCGAACCACCGGAAGGGGAGGGCGATTCCATGCGCTCCACCCTGGTGCGGCTGTCGGTGCCCGGTGGAAAGCCGGGCAGCGCGCCCGAACCGCACCCGGTCTACGGCGATCAGTTCAACCCGGACGGCATTCCCGGTGTGCCGGGGGAGGGGCGGGCGACGCTCGTCTGGTCCGATCGGATCGAGCGTCTGGATGATGGCACCGTCGTAAACCTGCGGACTCCGTCGCTGCTGCTGCGCGATCTCGCCTACGGACCGCTGGGGGCGGGGGTGATGACCTCGGTGCGGATGGCGCCGCCGGTCATCGGACTCGGCCTGCTGGAGGCGGTGCCGGAGGCCGATCTGCTGGCGCGCGCCGATCCGGACGACCGCGACGGCGACGGGGTGCGCGGGCGCCCCAACTGGGTGTGGGACACGGCGCGCGGGGCCTTCGGGCTCGGACGCTTCGGGCTGAAGGCCAACCAGCCCAGCCTGCGCCAGCAGAACGCCGGGGCCTTCAACGGCGATCTCGGGCTGACCTCTTCGCTGTTTCCGGGTCATGGCTGCACAGCGTCGCAGGCCGCCTGCCAAGCGGCGGCGGCGGGGGAGGGCGGGCCGGAGCTGTCCGACGCGCAGCTGGATGCGGTGACGCTCTACACCCAGGCCCTTGCGGTGCCGGCGCGGCGCAACGCCGACGATCCGCTGGTGCGGGTGGGGGAGGGGCTGTTCGCCGCCATCGGCTGCGCCGCCTGCCACACGCCGACCCTGCGCACCGGCCCGTTTCCGGCCCTGCCGGAGCTGGCCTCGCGCGAGATCCACCCCTACACCGACCTGCTGCTGCACGATCTGGGCGAGGGGCTGGCGGACGGGCGGCCGGATTTCCACGCGACGGGCCGGCAATGGCGGACCCCGCCGCTGTGGGGCTTGGGCCTGACGGCGGCGGTGGCCGACCGTGCCGCCTATCTGCACGACGGCCGCGCCCGCAGCCCACTGGAGGCGATCCTGTGGCATGGCGGCGAGGCGGAACCGGCCGGCGCTGCGGTGCGGCGCATGCCCTCGCTGAACCGCAAGGCGCTGCTGGCCTTCCTCGACTCCCTTTAGCTATTGCCGGACGATCGTCCCGCTTTCCGCGACGAGGTTGCCCTCAAGAAAGGACGCGATGGGGCCCTTGGCAAACTCAAAATTGTCGCGCGAGGGGTGGTTGTTGTCGAAGTAGATGGGCAGACCGTTGTGTTCGTAGGGGCAGACGTCGCCTTGGCAGATCGTTTTCCACAGCGACAGGCGGGAGCGGATGTGGGAGGCGTTCTTCTGGACCGTGCGGAAGAAGGCTTCGTTCCGCTGCTGGAACTCGGCAAGGCTGAACGGCTGATCGACCGGGCGTTTCCAGGCGACGCTCGCCGCCATGGCGCGCGGGGCGAAATGGCGGGCGCCCGGCAGGGGATCGGTCAGGTGGATGTTGACACCGGCGGCATCCAGCGCCGTCAGCGTGCGGGTGATGCCATCGTCGAGGATGGCCTCCCGCGACCGCCCGCTCGTGGCGGTGGGGTCGAGGTCGATCTGGTCCGTGTCGTGATAGTAGCCGGTCCAGTAGGCGGTGATCACCACGTTCTTGATCTTGTTCTTCGCGATCAGGGCCTTGACGCTCTCGTTGAAGCCGTAGCACGGCTCCGGGTAGCCGACGCGCTGCAACCCGAACAGCGGGACGCAGCCGTGATAGGCCGCGACGATGGCCTTCTTGCCGATGGAGCGGAACACATCGTCGTAGACGTCCTGCGTCGCCGCGGCGTGCGAATCCCCCCAGAACAGCCAAACATCCTTGTCGGCGTCGGGCACGTCCTTGGCGCCGATGACGCAGAGCCGCCCAGCGTCGACGTCGGCCGGCTTGCGGTCGTGGCAGGCCGGCAGGAAGGCGTAGCGGTTGGTGCTGTAAGCGTCCAGCTCCACCACGCGCGGGTCGTAGCGACCGCCCCAGCCCTGGGTCAGGGTTCCATAGGCGCCGAAAGCGGCGAACAGGGCCATGGCGACACCGGCATGGGCGAAGGCGCGCCGCCCGCCCAGCAGTCCTTGCGCGTGGCGGAAGGGCTTTTCCACGAAACGCCAGGACAGCACCGCCAAGCCGAAGGTCGCGGCCAGCAGAAGCGCGACCCGCGCGCCGTCCATTTCCCCAAAGCTGTAGTAATTGGTAAAGACGATCAGCGGCCAGTGCCACAGGTAGAGCGAATAGGAAATCGCCCCGACGAAGACGATAGGCGCCAGCGACAGCAGCCGTCCAACGACGGTCCCCATTCCGCCGGTGTGGATCAGCAGCGCTGCCCCAAGGCAGGGATACAGGGCGTTCAGGCCGGGGAAGGCGGTGGCGCTGGTGAAGCTCGCCACGCTCCAACCGATCAGCCCCAACCCCAGCAGGCCGCCGGCCTCGTTCGCCATCCGGCTGCGGAAGGCCGGCACCGCGCCGAGCGCCAGCAGCGAGCCCAGCAGCAATTCCCAGGCGCGGGTCGGGATCAGGTAGAAGGCGATGTCCGGCTTGCGCGTCACCAGCCAGACGCTGAGCCCGAAGGACAACGCGGCGGCCAGCGCCAGCACCGGGATCCAGCGACCCTTCAGATAGCGGTGCAGCAGCAGCATGGAGACGGGCAGGACGACATAGAACTGCTCCTCCACCGACAGCGACCATGTGTGCAGCAGCGGTTGCAGCTCCGCCGCCTCGCTGAAATAGCCGGACTGGCGCCAGAAGAAGATGTTGGAGACGGAGAACAGCGCCGAGAGCAGGCTCTGCGAATAGAGCCGGAAATCGTTCGGCAGCAGAATCAGCGACGCGGCGGCCGAACTGAACAGCAGCATGGCGACCAGCGCCGGCAGCAGGCGGCGGATGCGCCGTTCGTAAAACTCGGCGATCGAGAAACGCCCTTCCCGGATGTCCGCCGCGATCAGCGCGGTGATGAGATAGCCGGAAATGACGAAGAACACGTCGACGCCGATGAATCCCCCGCTGAACGCGCCGATGCCGGCGTGAAACAGGACAACGGGTATCACGGCCACCGCACGGAGGCCGTCGATGTCGGGTCTGTAGCGCATCATTCCCTCTGATCCCTGGATCGTGACGCTTCCCGTCCGGCCGTCCTTCCGCCGAAGACGTGCTCCATCAGATAGCGACGATCGTCTTTCCAGTGTGCACCGCAGTGGAGGCAGCGCTTGCGCTGGGAGGGGGTAGCGCCTTGGGGCCAACCCGGTCACGCTGGACCCATAACGCCAAGGGATGGTCAATTCGCGATTCACTCCAAAGAGCGGTTGGCAAATGACGGCATCTTGTGCGTCGATCAACGTCGCTGTATTTTATTGGATATAATGCGTTTCCCATTCGGGGGCGGGGCACGGAGAGACAGCGATGAAGCCACCCATCGTCATCGTGGGCGACGGAGCGTCGTGGTTGCGGCTGGGGCGCGTCCACCTGACCGCCGGGCAATGCGGGCTGATCACCGGGCCGACGGGGACCGGCAAGACCAGCGTGCTGCAGGCACTCGCCGGGTTGCCGGGATGGAACGGGCGGCGGTTGACGGTCGATGGCGGCATCGCGGTGCCGCGCGGAACCCAGCGCCCCATCGCCTTCGTGCCCCAGCTCCCCGATGTGCCGCTGCGCAGCGGCCGGGTCGGGGAGGCGATGGCCGCCGGGCTGCGCGGGCTGTTCCTGCCGGTCGGGACAGCGGCGGCGCGGACCGACGCCGCCCTGGACGAGGTCGGGCTGGCCGGCACCGCCGCGCGCCTTGTGGAAACCCTGTCGATGGGCGAAAGGCACCGGCTGGCGCTTGCCGCCGCGCTGGTGGGGGAGCCGGCGGTGCTGCTGCTCGACGAGCCCTTCGCCCCGCTGGACGCGGACGGGGTCCAGGCGCTGCGCGGCATCATCCGCCGCCGCCTGGAAAGGGGGCGCATCCTGCTAATCAGCGAACACCGGCCCGAACGCCTGCGGGGATTGCCGGCGATCCACCTCCACATGCCGGCCCCGGACGCCGTCCTTCCACAGCCGCCCCAGGACACCCCGGCCCTCGGGAACGGTGAGGCGGAGGAAAGGCCGGCGGTCCTGCGCGCCGAAGGGCTGCGGCTGGCGCGCGACGGCGGCCGCCCGCTGTTCGACCGTCTCGCGATGACCGTGCCGGCGGGGCGGCGAATTCATCTCAGCGGCGTCAACGGGGCCGGGAAAAGCACCTTGCTGCGCTGCCTGATCGGGGCGGAGCCGGTGTCGGACGGGACCGTCACCGTCACCGACCTGCGCAACCCGAGCCCGCGCGACCTGCCGGGCCGCGTCGGCTTCCTGCCCCAGGACCCGCCCCGCCATTTCTTCACCGAGACGGTCCGCATGGAGATCGGCTTTTCCCTGACCCGCGCGGGGCTGCGCCCGCCCGACCGCGAGGAGCGGGTGGAGCGGGTTATGGAGCGCTTCGGCCTGACCCCGCTCGCCGAGCGGGCGCCGCAGAGCCTCAGCGTCGGCGAGCGCCAACTGGTGGCCCTGGCCGGTCTGGTGGCGGGGCAGCCCCGGCTGTTCCTGCTGGACGAGCCGTTGAGCGGGCTCGACCCGCAACGCGCCGCCCACGCCTTGACGGTGCTGGCCGAGGCGGCGCGGCGGGACGGATCGGCCGTTCTGCTGGCGACCCACGGCGCGTTGCCGACCATCGGCTGGGCGGACCGCAGCCTGCGGCTGGACGGGGGGCGGCTGCACGCCGTGGCGTGAACCGCCGCCCCCCGCGATGCGACGTCGCATAAGGGGAGGAGGAGCCGCCGTTACCGGCGCGCGCGCCACTCCTCGCGGGTCTGGCCCCAGATCTCGATGGGTGCCGTGTCGAAGGGAACCGGCAGGCACCCCGGACCACGCGGGCGGGAACCCAGACGCCGCGCCACCGCCTGCGACGGGGCGTTGTCCGGGTCGATGGAGTGGATGACCTCGGTCCAGCCCAGCGTGTCGAAGGCCCAGTCGATGGCCGCCGCCGCCCCCTCCGTCGCGTAGCCCTTGCCCCAGGCCGCCCGCGCGAGGCCCCAGCCGACTTCCGGTCCCGGCCAGCCTTCCGGCATCCAGGGGCCGAGCCGCCCGACCCACAGCCCCGTCGTCTTCTCGATCACCGAGAACATGCCGAAGCCCTGCATCGACCACGCCCCGGCCATGACCAGGAAATCCCGCCACGCCTGCGGCCGGGCCTGGGGGCCGCCGACGAAGCGGGTCGCCTCGGCGTCGCCCCTCCAGGCGGCCCAGGCGTCGAAATCCTCCGCGCGGGTCGGACGCAGGATCAGACGCCCGGTTTCCAGCACCGGCCCGCTTGTCACGCCCTCCGCCATCACGCCGCCTTCGGCATCAGCGTCTCGGCCAGCCGCACCCAATAGCTGAGGCCGATGGGCAGCACCGCGTCGTTGAAGTCGTAGTGCGGGCTGTGCAGGTTGCGCCCGCCGTCCGACGGGCCGGCGCCGATCCAGACATAGGAGCCGGGACGCTTCTGCAGCATGAAGGCGAAGTCCTCGGCGCCCATGCTGGGCATCGGGTCGAGGTCGACGGCGCTCTCGCCGACGACGCGGACGGCGACCTGCCGGGCGATCTCGGTCTCGGCCGCGCTGTTGACGGTGGCGGGGTAGCGGCGCTCGTAGCGCAGGCTGGCCTCCACCCCGTAGGCCTTGGCGATGGCGGTCGCCAGTTCGCCCATGCGGCGCTCCATCAAATCCTGCACCTCGCCCCGGAAGGTGCGGACGGTCCCGCGCAGCACGGCGGTGGCCGGCAGCACGTTCCAGGTGTCGCCGGCGTGGAACTGGGTGACGCTGACCACCGCCGCATCCACCGGATGGACGTTTCGGGCCGGGATGGTCTGGAAGGCCGCGACGATCTGGCTGCCGACCAGGATGGTGTCGGTGCCCAGATTCGGCATGGCGGCGTGGGTGCCGCGCCCGGTCAGGGTCAGCTCGAACACGTCGTAGGCGGCCATGATCGGTCCGGGCCGCAGCGCGATGCGGCCGACGTCCAGACCCGGCCAGTTGTGCATGCCGAAGATCCGCTCGACGGGGAAGCGGTCGAACAGCCCCTCCTCCACCATCACCCGGCCGCCGCCGTCGTTCTCCTCGGCGGGCTGGAAGACGAAGGCGATGGAGCCCTGGAAGTTCGGCTTCTCCGACAGATGACGGGCGGCGCCCAGCAGCATCGCCGTGTGCCCGTCATGCCCGCAGGCGTGCATCCGGCCCGGATTGCGCGAACGGTAGGGGAGGTTGGTTTCCTCTTGGATGTGCAGCGCGTCCATGTCGGCGCGGAAGGCGACCGACGGCCCCTCGCCGTTGCGCAGGATGCCGACCACGCCGGTCTTGGCCAGCCCGCGATGCACCTCCAGCCCGAAGGAGGTCAGCTTTTCCGCGACGAAGTCGCTGGTCCGCACCTCCTCGAAGGCGGTTTCCGGATGGGCGTGCAGGTCGTGCCGCCACGCCGTCACATCGGCCGTCAGCCCATCGATTCCCGCCACCGTCTCGACCATGATCCCCGTTCCTTCCGTTCCGCCGGCCTCCTCGCCGGCACGCGTGGGCGATCTTGCCCATGATGCGCACGCCTGCAAAAGGGCTTTGTGGCGGTTCCGCCTCGGAACGCTGTGTTTTTCATCCTGCAGTATGCATGGGCTTTTGACAGGGCACGAACATACGATGTATCGATACGGACATATCGTTGGGCGGCCGGCCGGGGGCGGAGTGACGGGCTGCCAATGCGGTGGATCGCGATACGGTCGTTCAAGGGGATGAGATGCGTAATTCCTGTGTGTATATGACGTGTTCGGTCGTGGCGTTGCTCTCGGGCGGGGCTGGGGCGGCGGAGTCGCCGTCCAGCGTCTTCACGCTGGGCCAGATCAACGTGTCGGCCCAGACGGGCGGGCAACCCATCGGCGGCGCCAGCCTGTCGGCCGAGGAGATCCTAACCTTCAACAAGCCGACCCTCGACCAAGCCCTGGATCTCGTCCCCGGCGTCGTGTCGTCCACGACCGGCGGGCAGCGCAACGAGCGGCTGGTCTATGTGCGTGGATTCGACCGCTTCCAGATTCCGCTGTCGCTGGACGGCGTCCGCGTCTATCTGCCCGCCGACAACCGGCTGGATTTCGGCCGTTTCCTGACCCCCGACCTGTCGGAAATCCAGGTGTCGAAGGGCTACGCCTCGGTGCTGGACGGGCCGGGCGCCATGGGCGGCGCCATCAACCTCGTCACCCGCAAGCCGACCCGCGAGTTCGAGGGTGAGTTGCGCGCCGGCCTATCCTTCGACAACGATGCGGCGTTTGGCGGCTACACCACCTACGGGTCGGTCGGCACCCGGCAGGAGCGCTTCTATCTCCAGGCCAGCGGCACCAAGACCGAGACGACCCACACCGGCCTGCCCGACGACTTCAAGGCGGTGCCCAGCGAGAACGGCGGCAACCGCAACCAGTCGCACACCGCCGACTGGCGGGTGAACCTGAAGGCCGGATTCACGCCGAACGACACCGACGAGTACTCGGTCAATGTCCTCAAGCAGTCGGGCAGCAAGGGCGCCCCGCTGAACGTCAACGACACCACCGCCAACCAACGCTACTGGAGCTGGCCCTACTGGGATTTGCAAAGCGTCTACTGGCTGTCCAACACCAAGCTGGGGAGCGCGTCCTACGCCAAGACAAAGCTGTATTACAACACCTTCCAGAACGGGCTGTACTCCTTCGACGATCCCGGCCTGACGCGGCAGACCCTGGCTCGCTCCTTCCGCAGCTACTACGACGACAAGGCCTATGGCGGCAGCCTGGAGCTGGGCACCGATCTGATCCCGATGAACACGCTGAAGGGCGCGCTGCACGTCCGCCGCGACGACCACCGCGAATGGCAGCGCCTCTACCCCGGCAATTTCGTGGAGCCCAAGCAGCAGGCGCTGGAGGACACCTGGTCGGTCGCGCTGGAGAACAGCGTCCATGTCACCGACGCGCTCGACGTCGTGCTGGGCGTCAGCCACGACTGGCGCCGCCTGCACAAGGCGCAGGATTGGAACGGCACCGCCACCGGCTCGATGCTCGACTACAAGCGCGCCGACAGCGACGCCACGAACGGGCAGGGCGCGGTGATCCACCGCTTCTCCAAGACCGGCGAGGCGCACGCCAGCGTGTCGGCCCGCAGCCGCTTCCCCAGCCTCTTCGAGCGTTTCAGCACGCGCTTCAACGGCACCGCCTCCAACCCGGATCTGAAGCCGGAGCGGGCGATCAACTACGAGGTCGGAGCCTCGGAACGCTTCGGATCGACCCGGATCGAGGGCGCGCTGTTCCTCAGCCGCCTGCGCGACGTGATCGCCAACGCTCCCATCGTCATCAACGGCCAAGCGACGACGCAGAGCCGCAACATGGCCTCGGGCCTCTACCGGGGCTTCGAGGTCGGGGTGAGCACCAGCCTGACCCCCATGCTCGATGTCGGCGGCAACTACACACTGACGATCCGCTCGCTGTCCGACCCGGCCGTGCCGAACATGAAGGCGGTGGGCACGCCCAACCACAAGGTCTTCCTGCACGCCGACTGGCGCCCGACCGACAGTCTGACCGTCGTCCCCAGCGTCGAGGCGGCGAGCGGCCGCTACAGCCAGAGCACGTCGGGCACCGTGTTCCTGGGCAACGGCGGCTACCTTCTGGCCAATCTCCAGGCCAGCTACGCCCTGACCGCCAACGCCGAGTTGTCGGCCGGCGTGCGCAACCTGTTCGATTCCAACTACTCGCTGGCCGACGGCTTCCCGGAGCCGGGCCGGACGGCGTTCGTGACCGCGCGCTACACCTTCTGACGCCTGTCCCGTTCTGAAATCACAAAGCGCGTCTGCCAAGGGACTTTCCTCGGCAGGCGCGCTTTGTCGTTTCCGGCACACGCCCGAAATTCACAGCCCGTTCTGCGCATTATAAATCCACTTGCAAGATAGGAAATTTGAATCGATGATGAATTTGTGATGTGGATATCACAGAACAACGGAATTATTTCGCACAATCCCTAGCCCCTTGGAATCACCGGGATCGGAGGAACGACACGATGCAGCGCTCGAACGACATCGACCTGATGGTGGTGGCCTCCCTGATGCCGACGCCCGATGGGCTGCTCCTGCTGGCCGCGCTGGACGGCTGGGATCCCGCCGGGCACCGGCCCCGCCCCGCCGTCTCGAAGCCCAGCGCCGACGCCACCGGCCTCGCGCTGTTGCTGAGCGTCGCGACGCTGACCGTCGGCCTGCTGGCGCTGTTGCCGGCGATCGCCTGGGCCCCCTGACCGCAACCCGACGAAGAGCGACGCCATGCCCGACACCGCCTCGCCCCTTCATGACGATGGGGCCGCCCTCCCGGCCGCCGGCCCGCTGTTCCTCGACGCGCGCACGCCGCAATCCTGGTCCGACCGGCCGGTCCCGGCCGAGACGCTGCGCCGCCTCTACGAGCTGGCACGGCTGGCCCCTACGGCGTTCAACAGCAGCCCCGCCCGCGTGGTCTTCCTGACGACGCCCGAGGCCAAGGAACGGCTCCGCCCGGCGCTCAGCAAGGGCAACCTGCCCAAGTTGAAGGCCGGGGCCATCGCCATCGTCGCCCACGATCTGCGCTTCTTCGAGCATCTGCCCCGCCTCAGCCCGCATTACGACCCGTCGGCGCTGTTCACCGACAACCCGTCCCTCGCCGAGACCACCGCGTTCCGCAACGGCACGCTCCAGGCCGGCTACCTGATCCTGGCGGCGCGGCTGCTGGGGCTGGACGCCGGGCCGATGTCCGGCTTCGACAACGCTGCGCTGGACGCCGAGTTCTTTCCCGGCGGGCGCGTCCGCTCGAACATCCTGGTCGCGCTGGGCCACGCCGATGGCCCGCCGGCCCGTCCGCGCGCGCCGCGCCTGGACGTCGACGAGGCCGTGACCATCCTCTGATTTCCCTTCTTTTCCGATCTGTCCTCCTGGAGCCCGCCTTCCCATGACCGCGCCGTCCCTGTTCGATCCGTCCAGCCTGTCCCGCCGTTCGCTGCTGCGCGCGGGCGCCGTCGCCGCCTCTGCCGCCGCGCTCGGCGGCGTGATCCCGTCCGTGCTGGCCGCCCCCGCTCCGGCGGCGCTGAAGCCGATCCGGCTGGCCTGGAACACCGGCGCCGTCTGCGGCGCGCCCATCGTGGTCGCGCAGAAGAACGGCTTCTTCGCCAAACATGGGCTGGACGTCGAATACGTGAATTTCGCCGGCTCGACCGAACAGCTTCTGGAGGCCATCGCCACCGGCAAGGCCGACGCCGGCCACGGCATGGCGCTGCGATGGTTGAAGCCGCTGGAGCAGGGCTTCGACGTCAAGATCGCCACCGGCGTGCACGGCGGCTGCATGCGGCTGCTGACCCCCAAGGCCGGCGGCGTCACCGACATCAAGCAACTGCGCGGCAAGGTGGTGGGGATCAGCGACCTCGCCAGCCCGGCCAAGCATTTCTTCTCGATCCTGCTGGCCAAGGACGGTATCGACCCCAACACCGAGGTCGAATGGCGCGTCTACCCCGGCGACCTGCTGGGCGTCGCGGTCGACAAGGGCGAGGCGCAGGCCATCGCCCACTGGGATCCGGTCGCCTACCAGTTCCTGAAGTCGGGCAACCTCGTGGAGATCGCCAGCAACCTGTCCGGCGAATACGCCAACCGGGTCTGCTGCGTGGTCGGCGTGCGCAACACGCTGCTGCGCGACGACAAGCCGGCGGTCCAGGCGCTGGTCCGCGCCCTGCTCGAGGCGCAGGACTACAGCGCCCACAACCCGGCGGAAGCCGCCAAGGCCTATCAGGAATACGCCCCCAAGGCGAGCCTGGAGGATTTGACCGCGCAGCTCAGCAGCCACACCCACCACCACCACCCGCAGGGCAACGACATCCGTCGCGAGGTCGCGCAATACGCCGAGGCGCTGAAGTCGGTGAAGGTGTTCAAGCCGACCACCGACACCGCCAAATTCGCGGAGCGCGTCACGACCGACGTGTTCGGCTGACCGGTCCGAGGAACGGAGACGGCATCATGAGCGTCAACGACACGGCCGCCGGTCTGATGGCGGAGGACGGGGGAGCGGAGGGGGAAGCCCTCTCCGCGTCCGGGATCCGGGCGCGCTTCGGTCTGGCGGCGGCGGCGGGGCTGTGGTTCGCCGCCGCCGCCGTCACCGCCCTATGGCCGGATTCCGATCCCGACGCCTGGCCGCGCACCGGCGAGTTCGCCAGCCTGCTGGTCGTGGCCGGCGGCGCGCTGGTGCTGGCGCTGCCCTTCTCGCTGAGCGGCGTCGCCCGATGGAAGCCGGTCACCGACCGTCTGGTCGCGGCGGTGCCGTGGCTGGTGGTGCTGGCGCTTGGCCTGATCGGGTGGGAGATCCTGACGGCGAAGCTGAACCTGCTGCCGCGCCCCTTCTTCGCCCCGCCGCAGGCGCTGCTGGAGGTCTATCTCGACGACTGGCCGCGCCTGCTGGACTGCTTCGCCGCGTCGCTGAAACTGCTGTTCACCGGCTACGCCATCGGCGCCGCGCTGGGCATCGTCACCGGCGTCGCCATCGGCTGGTCGCGGGCGGTGGGCTATTGGGTGCATCCGGTGCTGCGGTTGATCGGGCCGCTGCCGGCCACCGCCTGGCTGCCCATCGCCTTCTTCGCCTTCCCGTCGAGTTGGAGCGCCAGCGTCTTCCTGATCGCGCTCGCCACCGGCGTGCCGGTGACCATCCTGACCTGGTCGGGCGTGGCCGGGGTGAACAGCGCCTATTACGACATCGCCCGCACGCTGGGGGCTTCGCAGCGCTTCCTGGTGTTGCGCGTCGCCGTTCCCGCCGCCATGCCGCACGTCTTCGTCGGGCTGTTCATGGGGTTGGGCGCGTCCTTCGCCGTGCTGGTGGTGGCCGAGATGCTGGGCGTGAAGTCGGGCATCGGCTGGTACCTGCAATGGGCGCAAGGCTGGGCGGCCTACGCCAACATGTACGCGGCGCTGCTGGTGATGGCGCTGGTCTGCTCCGGTCTGGTGACGCTGCTGTTCCGCGTCCGCGACCGCCTGCTCGCGTGGCAGAAGGGAATGTTGAAATGGTAGCCCTCCAACAGATCGCCGAACATCCTGCCTCGGTCGATCCCGCCGGCATGACCATCGACGCGCGCGGCGTCAGCCACCGCTTCGAGCTGCATGGCGCGCCGCTGCCGGTGCTGGACGGCGTCGACCTGCGGGTCGAGCCGGGCGAGTTCGTCGCCTTGCTGGGGCCGTCGGGCTGCGGCAAGTCCACCCTGCTGCGCCTGATCGCCGGGCTGGAGCCGCCGAGCCGGGGCCGCATCCTCGCCGACAGCCGCCCGATCCAGGGGCCGGACCCGTCGCGCGTCGTGGTCTTCCAGGACCCGACGCTCTACCCGTGGCGGACCGTGCGCGACAACGTGGCGCTCGGGCTGGAGGCGCGAGGGCTTTTGCGCAGCCAGGGCCACCGGATCGACGAGGCGCTCGCGCTCGTCGGGCTGACGGGCTTCGCCAAGGCCTACCCGCACCAGCTGTCGGGCGGCATGGCGCAGCGCGCGGCTCTCGCCCGCGCGCTGGTCAACGACCCGCGCCTGCTGATCCTCGACGAGCCGCTGGGCAAGCTCGACAGCCTGACCCGGCTGACCATGCAGAGCGAACTGGTCGATCTGTGGCGGCGCGCCGGCTTCACCGCGCTGCTGGTGACCCACGACATCGAGGAAGCGCTGTTCATGGCGACCCGCGTCATCGTGTTCAGCGAGCGGCCCGCCAAGGTGACGGCCGACCTGCGCATCGACCGCGACTACCCGCGCCATCGCGGCGACCCGGTGCTGACCGAGCTGCGCCACGCGATCCTGGAACTGCTCGGCTTGGCCGGGACGTGGTGAGGAGAACCGCATGATCACCGCCATCGTCCGCTACCGCTTGCCCGCCACCATCGGGCGCGAGGCGTGCCGGGAGCATTTCCACCGCATCGCCGCCGGGTTCGGCGACATCCCCGGCTTGATCCGCAAGCAGTTCATCTGGAGCGAGACCGGCACCGCCGGCGGCGTCTACCAATGGGCCAGCGTCGCCGACGCCAAGCGCTTCTATCAGGGGCCGTGGCTGGACGGAATCCTCGCCCGCTACGGCACCTACCCGGAAATCGAGTATTTCGAGACCTTGGCCGTCACCGAGAATCCGGGTGGGGCGGTGGTGCTCGATCCCTGACCGGACGGAAGATGGGGCAGGGCGTCAGTGCCGGACGCGGGGCCGCCGGTAAATGAACCAGTAGACCGCGCCGCCCAGCACGGCCCCGCCGACCCAGTTGCCCAGGGTCACCGCGCCGAGGTTCATCAGGTAATGGCCGACGTCGATTGTCCATGATGACGGGTCCATGGTTCATGGAAGCCGGAGGGACGTTGAGCCCTCGGCCGTCCGACCGTCATTGATCTGCCTCCGCTTTCCGCCTTAAAGCGGCCGTCTGGCGAACCCTTTGGCCAGGATCGGACCGGTCGGCCGGCCGGTGGGGGAGCCGCCCGCCTGTTCGAGCGTCAGCTCGTAGAGCTGGTCGCGCCGGGGCCTGGGAAGCGCCGGCGCCTGCAAGACCGCCGATTGCGAACCCCGGACGAGGCCGAGCGATACAGGCCCCATCTCGCGCGAGGGCAGGGTCCAGACCTGGATGGTCTTGTCGGCCGGCACGGCGAATTCGTTGAGCAGCCGAACCTTGGCGGTGTCGTTGCCGAAATCCTCGACGACGGCCTGGGCCTCGCCCGTCTCGTTGAGCAGCACGGCGATCACCAGCGGCTCCACGGTCCGCGTGAGGCTCCAGGCCAGTCCAACCGCGAGCAGCAGGGAGGCGGCGAGCGCCGAAAGCGCCGTCGCCCGCCACGCGCGCGGGCGGTTGTCGTTGGAGGAGGGGGAAGAGCCGGCAGAGACGGACCTCCCGGCCGGAATGGCTGGTGCTGTCGGTAGCGCCGCCTCGATCCTGCCCCACAGCCCTTCATCGACGGCCGCCGGTTCGACCGCCGTGTCGAGCGGCAGGAAGCGCTCCCGGCTGGCGGCGACGGCGGCGCGCAGAGCGGCGTCCCGCTCCATCGCGGCTTCGACCTCGGCCTGGGCGCTTGGCTCCAGCAGGCCAAGCACATACTCGTCGGCGATCTCGGGAAGATCCTTGCGGTCGTGTCTCATGCCATGCACTCCCGCAGCGCCGTGAGGCCCCGGCGGATCCAGGATTTCGTCGTGCCGAGCGGAACGCGCAGCCGGCCGGCGATCTCGCCGTGGCTGTAGCCGCCGACATAGGCCATCAGGATGCCGCGCCGCTTGGTCTCGTCGAGCGCTCCCAGGCAGTCGCGCAGCCGGCTGTCCTGGTCCAGCCTGTGCCACGACGCCATGATCTTCTCGAATTGGTCGGTGTCCAGCAGGGCTTCCAGCCGGTCGTCGGCCACCAGATCCTCGCGCTTGCCGTCGCGCAGCAGGTTGAGCGCCCGGTTGCGGACGATGGCGGTGATCCAGCCGCGCGCCGACCCGCGTTCGGGCGTGTATTGATGGGCGCTCGTCCAGATGCGGAGAAAGGCCTCCTGCACGACCTCCTCGGCGAGATCCCGGCGGCGGACGATGCGCTCCGCGATGGCGATCAGGCGTCCGGCTTCGCCGTCGAAAATGCGCTTCAAGCCGTTCCGATCGCCCCTGGCGCAGGCCGCGAGGTCAGGCCCGAGATCGTCCATCTGCGCCTGCATCACATTCAACGTCACCCTCCATCGCGGTCCCACAGCGTAACATCCCTGCATGTGGGGCCGGACAACGAAGGCATCGCGGAAAAATATTTTCGGGGCCTGCATCCAAACGAGGCGGCCCGTGGGTCCTCAGTTCGAGAGCGGCCAAAGGCTGCGCGCCGCGCCGCTCTCGCGACGGAAACGCACGGGAGAAAAGCCATGAACAACACCCTCAGGACCGCCCTGATCACGTCCACGCTGCTTGCCGGTTCGGCCGTGGCGGCCAGCGCCGCACCGGTCCTCGGCCTGACCGGCGACAAGACGCTGATCCTGTTCGACACGGCCAAGCCGGCTGTCACCAAGACCATGGAGGTAAAGGGAATCGACAAGTTGGTCGGCATCGATTTCCGTCCGGGCAACAAGACCGTCATCGGTGTCACGCCGGATCACCGCATCGTCTCAATTGATCTGAGCACCGGCGCCGCGACCGAAACCGCCAGGATGGACAAGACGCTGACGGTGGCGCAGGCCCCGGTCGTGGTCGATTTCAACCCGATGGCCGATCGTCTGCGCTTCATGACCGGCACCACCAACCACCGCGTCCATCCCGACACCGGCGCCGTCACGGTCGACGGCACGCTCGCCTTCGAGGACGGCGACGCGAACAAGGCCAAAGCGCCGAACATCATGGCGGCGGCCTACACCAATTCCTGGGGCAAGCCGGAAAAGACGGCGATGTACAACATCGACGCGACGATGGGCGCCTTGGTGCAACAGACCAAGCCGAACGACGGCACCTTGAAGACCATCGGCGCCCTCGGGATCAAGGACGCGCCGAAGACCTACGCCTTCGACATCCAGGCGACCGAGGACGGCAAGAACACCGCCTTCCTGGCGGCCGGGAAAACACTCTACACGGTCAACCTCGAAACCGGCGCGGCGACCGAGGTCGGCACGATCGCGGGGCTTCAGGGCGAGGTGCGCGACATCGCGATCCTTCCGGTGATGTAATTCGACTTTATTTTCCATAAGAATGGTTATGCGTTTTAAACTCCCCCTTTGGTAGGTTCCATTCTGAAGTGTGCCCGGCCAGTCCTGAAGATACGCGCGGCGGTGATGAGAGAACGGCACGCTTGCCTCGGACCAAATCACCGCCGCGCCATACGCCGCCAGCCATTTCACCCTACGGATCTTAGATAACTCCAGGCTGCAGAGGGCCTCGCAGATGATTTACTGCCGAGCTTTCCTACCCGTGTCTTGGGCGAGGAAGGGCTTGTCTGATCCTGAGTTCCAATCCGGCAGGTATTCCGCCTTCTTCGCATTGATGTTGACCATGTTCGAGCGGGCCCAGTCACGCGACGCCGGGGTATTTTCGACCCAAGTACAAGCTCGCAGGTCACTTTCAAGATCCGGCGACGAAGCAGGGACTGGCTCCAGAGAAAACCGCGCTTTCCAAAGCCCAAGACGTGGAGCGACGCGAGCGAAGTAAATTTGCTCGGCAGCAAAATCCGCATCCATGAAGTCGGCGGATTCACCGACGACCATAAGGCGGCGCTTACCGGCAGGCGCCTCATACGCAAGCTTCTTGCCGGCAGAGACAATGCCGACAAACTGGGGGTCCCCACTGGTGATATCGAACACCGAGGATTGGATCGCGCCTCCAAATATCGATGGCCGCATGAGGACAAGCGTCGCGGTGTTGTCGGTGGGTTTGGAAACCGTGACCGGCTCTGGAACATCCCGCATATGCGAGCTTGCGCAGGCGCTGACCAACATCAGCGTGCTCAGAGCGAACAACATGGATCGCAACCGTTTAACAGACATTTCTATCCACCTCAGTATGCTTTTGGAATAAGGATTCCTGAAATTTTTACTAAAACACTGAATATAATGCAACGATTCGCCCACTGCGTGTAGCTCGGCTCCGGGAAATACGTGAATCCAGAACAGGCCCAGCCACGCCCCCGAATGGAGCGTGGCCTTTTCTCGGGCTTCCCCCGCCCCTACTCGCCCTTCGCCTCGAAGCGGTAGCGGAAGTCGCAGCGGTCGGCGCCCTGCATCAGGGTCTGCGTGCGCTCCATCGTGATGCGCGGGTCGTAGCCGGTGCAGAAGGCGGCGTCGCGGTTGCACGACAGCAGATGCCCGATGTGCCCCACCCCCAGTTCCCGGTACATCTCGGTGTAGCGGCAGCGCGTGACGTCGTAGTCGAAATGCGTGTCGTCCCGCCGCTTCACCTCGATGCGCAACGCGTCGTCCTTGGTCCACAGATGCTGGAGATCGGCGAAGCTGTTCAGGCTGGTGCCGTCGGGCTCGGTCGCGGCGAAGGCCGAGGCGGCGGCCAGCGCCGCCTTGGTGATGGCGGCGCCCAGGATCTCCTGCGCCAGCGTCTCACCGAGGCGGGCGGCCATCTCCTCGTAGACCGGCTTCAGGATCTCCGCCTCGATCCGGCGCCGCTCCAGGATACCCATGACCGGTTTGTCGGTCGCGGGCGTGTCGGCTGCGGGTTGGCTCATTTTGCTCTCCCTTTCCTTGGGCGACGGCGCGTGGCGTCAATGCGTGTGGCCGCCGAGATAGGCCTCGGCGATGCGGGGGTCGTCGCGCAACTGCTCGGCCGGGCCGGACAGGGCGATGCGCCCGTCCTCCATCACCGCCGCGAAATCGGCGATGCGCAACGCGGCGCGGGCGTTCTGCTCGACCAGCAGGATCGACACGCCCTCCGAGCGGATGCGCCGCACCAGATCGAAGATCTGCGCGACGATCTTGGGCGCCAGCCCCAGCGACGGCTCGTCGAGCAGCAGCAGCGCCGGCCGCCGCATCAGCGCGCGGGCGATGCACAGCATCTGCTGCTCGCCGCCCGACAGCGAGCCGGCGTTCTGCTTCATGCGCTCGGACAGCACCGGGAACATCCCCAGCACGCGGTCCAACTCGCCCAGGCCCACCTCGCCGCCGCCGAGCACCAGATTCTCGCGCACGCTCATGTTCGAGAAAATCTGCCGCCCCTCCGGCGCCTGCGACAGGCCCAGTTGGACGATGCGGTGCGCCGGCAAATTGGCGATGGGCTGGCCGCGAAAGGCGATGCTTCCCTGCCTGGCCCGGTAGATACCAGACACCGCCCGCATCAGCGTGGTCTTCCCCACCCCGTTGGAACCGAGCACGGCGACGATGGAGCCCTCGGGCACCGACAGGCTGACCCCGTGCAGGATCTCCTGCGGCCCCATGGCGACGTGCAGGTTCTCGATGGCGAGCAGCGGCGCGGTCATGCGTCGACTCCCAGATAGGCTTCCAGGACGGCCGGGTCGTTGCGGATCGCGTCCGGCGTGCCGTCGGCGATCTTGCGGCCCGAGGCCAGCACCAGGATGCGCTGGCAGATGCCCATGACCAGCGTCATGTCGTGCTCCACCAGCATGACGGTCAGCCCCTGCCCGTGCAGCCGCTTGATGAAGGCGGCCAGGTCGCGGGTCTCGGTGTCGTTGAGGCCGGCGGCGGGCTCGTCCAGGATCAGGAAGCGCGGCTTCATGGCGAGCGCGCGGGCGATCTCCAGATACTTGCGCTGCCCGTAGGGCAGGTTGGCGGCGAGTTCCCCGGCGACTTGGGTCAGCCCGACCGCCTCCAGCGCCTCCCAGGTCCGGCGGCTGATGTCGGCGCTGCGTTGGCGGCCGCTTTCCGAGAGTCCGCCGAACAGCGCGCCCAGCGCCCCCTGTGGCAACGCGCCCACCGCGCCGACCGATACATTGTCGAAGACCGTCATGTTGGGGAAGACGCGCAGGTTCTGGAAGGTCCGGCTCATGCCGAGCCGCGCCACTTGGTTGGTGGTCAGCCCGGCCAGCGGCCGGCCGCCGAAGGCGACGGTCCCGGAGGACAGCGGCGTGAAGCCGGAGATCAGGTTGAACAGCGTCGTCTTGCCGGCCCCGTTGGGACCGATCAGCCCGACCAGTTCGCCCTCGTCCACATGGGCGGTCACGTCGTTGACGGCCAGCACGCCGCCGAAGCGGCGGCTGGCGTTGCGGATGTCGAGAAGTCGGGTCATCGCCAGCCGATCCCCTCCCCGCCCGCCGTGCGCCGCCACGCGGCGCCGAACTGCCGGCGCACGAGACCGAGCGCCGAGACCTCCCCCAGCAGCCCCTTGGGCAGCAGCAGGATCGACAGGAACATCACCAGCCCCACCATGACGTTGCGGAAATCGCCCAAGCCCCGAAGGCCCTCGGGCAGCAGGATCAGCAGCAGCGCGCCGATGACGGCGCCGGGCAGGCTGCCCAGCCCGCCCACCACCACCATCGCCAGGATCAGGATGGATTCGGAGAACTTGAAGTCGCCCGGCGAGATGTAGCCGGTCATGTGCGCCCACAGCGCGCCCGCCACCCCGGCGAAGAAGGCCGACAGGGTGAAGGCCTCCATCTTCAGGCGCACGGTCCGCACGCCCATGGCGTCGGCGCACTGGTCGTCCTCGCGGATCGAGCGCAGCGCGTTGCCGTAATAGGAATGACTGAGCCGCCCGATGGCGACGACGCACAGCGTCACCACCACCGCCACCGTGTAATAGGCGGCGATCCGTCCCGACAGGCCGAACCCGAACAGCTCGAAGCCCTTGGTGACGATGACGCCGTTCGGCCCCTTGGTGAACTCCACCCAGTTCAGCATGACCAGATAGAGCATCTGCCCGATGGCGAGCGTCGCCACCGCGAAGTAGATGCTGACCAGCCGCATGGTCGGCAGCGCCACCAGGAAGGCGACCGCCGCCGCGACCAGCCCGGAGGCCGGCAGCGTCACGGTGAAGCCGAGCCCCAGCTTGGAGGTCATCAGCGCGGCGGTGTAGGCGCCGACCCCGTAGAAGGCGGCGTGGCCCAGATGCAGCAGCCCGGCCACCCCCGTCACCAGATGCATGGAGGCCGACAGCAGCACGAAGATCAGCGCGAGGTTGGCGATCTGGTAGAAATAGCCGCGGTCGAAGGCGGCGAGCGCCGCCGGCAGCGCGACGAAGACCGCCAGGGCGACCAGCGCCGGCAGGATCCAGCCCCGGCGCCGGTCAGGCGCGGTCAGGCCGGATGGAGTTTGGCCGGGAGCCGTCAGGTCAGACACGTTCACGGCGCGCTCCGAACAAGCCGTTGGGGAAGAAGACCAGCGTCAGGATCAGGAAGCCGTAGGCCACCATGTCCGACCAGCCCGAGGAGACGAAGGTCGTCGCCATGCTCTCGGACACGCCCAGGATCAGCGCGCAGATCACCGCGCCGGGGATCGAGGACAGCCCGCCCATCACCATGGCGACGAAGGCCTTGATGCCGGGCACGAAGCCCATGGCCGGGAACACCGCCCCGTAATACAGCCCCATCAGGATGCCGGCCGCAGCCCCCATCATGGAGCCCACGACGAAGGTGAGGATGATGGTGCGGTCGGTGTCGATACCGACGTATTTGGCGCCCAGTGGGTTGTTGGACACGGCACGGATCGCCAGCCCGGCGCGGGTCCGCGTCAGCAGGTATTGCAGGCCGACCAGCATGACCGCCGCGACGCCGAAGATGATGAAGTCGCCGGTCACCAGGATCACCGGCCCGACCCGCACCGGGGTGTTGATCAGGTACTCCGCCGGGGCCGAGCGCATCTGCGAGCCGAACAGGAGCTCCAGCGCCTCGCGCGCCACGATGGACACCGCCAGAGAGGACAGCAGCGTCGATTCCCGCATCGCCCGCGATTTCAGCGACGCCTCGTCGGTGAAGCGGCGAAAGGGCTTGAAGGCCAGCCGCTCCAGCGAGAAGCCGGCGAGCGCGCCGGCCGCCAGCACCGCGAAGATCACCGCGACGACCGGCGGCGCCGTCGCCGAGATCACCACCAGCCCGGCGAAGGCGCCCAGCGTGTAGATCTCGCCATGGGCGAAGTTGACGACGTTCAGCACGCCGAAGATCAGCGTGAAGCCGATCGCCATCAGCGCGTAGGTCATGCCCAGCGACAGGCCGATGGCCAACTGCTGGAGGTAATAGGGATCGATCATGCGGGCTTCTTCGCGGGAGGAAAATCGCCCTCTCCCGCCCCGGGAGAGGGAGGGGACCCATGCGGCAGCATGGGGAGGGTGAGGGGCTATCGGGGCATGGATTGCGTACCACGCCCGACAGCCCCTCACCCTTCCCGCTTTTAGCGGGCCCCTTCCCTCTCCCGGGGCGGGAGAGGGAAAAACACAGTGCCTTACTCGGCGACCGGCACGAAGGCGCCGCCCTTCACCTCGACCTTCACCAACTCCTTCACCGGCTCGCGCTCGGCGTTGAAGGTGGTCTTGCCGGTCACGCCGGGGAAGTCGGTGGTCTGGGCCAGCGCGTCGCGCACCTTTTCGCGGGTGGGGTTGGGCTGGGCCTTCTCCACGGCGGCCAGCATGATGCGGACGGCGTCGTAGGCCTGGGCCGGGAACTGGCCGGGCACCGCGTCGGCGGAGCGCTTCTTCCACTCCGTGACGAAATGCTGGACGTTCGGCGCCGGGTCGGTCGGCAGGAAGTTGGAGGTCAGCCGCACGCCCTCCGCCGCGTCGCCGGCCAGCTCGATCAGCTTGGGGCTGTAGGCGGCCGAGGTCGAGTAGACCGGGGTCTTGACGCCCAGCTGCTGCAGTTGCTTGAGGAACTGCGCGCCGTCCTCGTAGAAGAAGCCGGTGTAGATGGCGTCGGGCTTCGCGCGCTCGATCTTGCTGATCAGCGAGCGGTAGTCCTTGAGGCCACGGTTGAAGAACTCCGAGAAGGCGACCGTGCCGCCGCCGGCCTTGACCGCCTCGGAATAGCCGCTGACCACCGACTGGCCCCAATCGGTCTGCTCGGCGATCACCGCGACGTTCTTGTAGCCCTTGGACGCCATCCACTGGGCGTTGTAGGGGCCTTCCTGGGCCTGGGTGGCGATGTTGCGGAACTGGTACTTGGAGATTTTGGTGTAGTCGGGGTGCGAGGCGGTCTGCGAGAGCTGGGCGAGGCCCGCCTCCTTGTAGACCTGCGCCGAGGCCATCGACACGCCCGAGGTGAAGTCGCCGAGCACGCCGACGATCGCCTTGTCGTCCACGAACTTGCGGGCGATGTTGGTGCCCTCCTTGGCGTCGGAGCGACTGTCCTCGAAGACGATCTCGACCTTGAAGGGCTTGCCGGCGGCGTTGAACTCGTCGAGCGCGATCTCGGCGGCCTTGCGGAAGTCCTGGCCGTACTGGGCGGTGTCGCCGGTCAGCGGCAGCTGGTAACCGAGCTTGACCGTGTCGGCGGCGAGCGCCGGGGCGGCGAAGGCGGCGGCGGCAACGGTCGCGAGCGCGAGGCGGCGGAAGGTCATGGCGGTGGCACCTTTTCTTATGGTTGGTGGCGGGCGTTCTTACGCGCTGGCGTCGGCGGCGGGTTCGGCGGGCGTCGGACCGGGAAGCACCTTCAGGCGGCAGCAGCCCTCGTCGCCCGGCTTCCAGGTCTCGCCCCGGAAGACGAAGCCGGCCGCCTCGAACAGCCCGCCGTCGATGGCGCCGGCCATGCGGCAGAGCAGTTCCAGATCGTCCTCGGAGCGCCCCTGCGCCTGCCACGCCTCCTTCAGCGGGCAGCGGTGGAAATGGATCTCCAACGTCTCGTCATCGCAGCAGACGATCTCCGGCGCGAACATGGCGTCGCGGATCGGGATGCCGTCGAGGAAGGCGTAGCACAGCCCCGCCAGATCGTCCGGGCCGTGCGACGCGAACTTGACGCCCATCGATTCCCCGAGCCGACGGGTCGATTCCTGCCCGATCTCCAGCGCCGTCTCCGTGCCGAAGCGGTCACGCAGGACGTCGAACATGTGGCCGTAGCTCGCCGCGCGCATGGCGTAGGCGTTGCGCAGAAGAGTCGGGTAATCGGGTTCGCCGGCCATCGCCGCGCCCTCCTTGTGAATGTCCGCCACGATCAGATTTCCCGCGCGTCGTTCCAGCGGTATTGCAGGATCTTCAACGGCCCGATCTTTTGCAGCAGCGCGTTGAAGGGAAGCGGGGTGGGCGCCGTCAGCGGCAGCGCCAACTCCGCCGGGTCCTGGCCCAGCGCCGCGCGCGCCAGCTCCCGCCCCAGCGAGACCGACAGCGCCACGCCGCGCCCGTTGCAGCCGGCCCAGGCGAAGCCGTGCGGCCCCAGCCGGTGGACGCGTGGGAAATAGTCGGTGGTCATGGCGATGCGGCCGTTCCACACATGGTCGAAGGTCACGCCGCGCAACGCCGGGAACAGCCCGGCCAGCCGCTCGCCGACGATGCGGCGCAACCGCTCCGGCCCGTTCGCCGGGATCAGCAGGGCGCCGCCGCTCACCAACCGGTTGTCGGCGGTGTAGCGCATGAAGCGCAGGTCGCCATGGGTGTCGGACATCGCCGGGCGGCCGGGCAGCACCGTCTTGCGGATGGCCTCGCCCAGCGGCGCGGTCGCCATCTGCCAGGACAGGACCGGCACGACCTCCGTCCGGATCTCCGGGAAGACCGAGGCGGCGTAGCCGTTGGTGCCCAGCACCAGCGAGTCGGCGGTGACGATGCCTTGCGGCGTGCGGGCGACCCACATGTCGCCCTGCCGCTCCACCGACAGCGCGGGGGAGTTGACGTGGACCGCCGCCCCGGCCTTGACCGCCTTGGCGGCCAAGCCGCGCGCCAGGGCCAGCGGGTTGATGTGCCCGCCGCTGCGGTTCATCCAACCGCCGTGATAGGCGTCGGTGCCCAGCATCGCCGACACGGCGGCGCGGTCCAGCAGCTCGACCGGCGCGCCACGGCGGCCCCATTGGGCGGCGCGACGCTCGGCGATCTTGATGCGGCCCGGCGTGTGGACGGGCTGGACCCAGCCGGTCTGCTCCGCCGCGCAGTCGATGTTCAGGCGGCGCACCAGATCGAACAACGTGGTGGCGCTGTCGCGGATCAGCGCGACGAAGCGCTCGCCCGTCTCGCCGCCGAAGCGCGCCACGAGGTCGTCCGGATCCGGGCGGGTCAGCGTCGGGATCACCTGACCGTTGTTGCGCCCCGAGGCGCCGCGCCCGATCTCCGACGCCTCCAGCACCACGGCGCGCTTGCCGGCCTCGGCCGCGTGCAGCGCCGCCGACAGGCCGGTGAAGCCGCCGCCGATCACCAGCAGGTCGGCCTGCGCCGACCCGTTCAGCGGGGCGAGGGCCGGCGGCGGCGGGGCGGTGGCCTCCCACAGGGAATCCGGACGCTCCCAGATCCCGCTCTGCCCCGGAGTGTTGTGCGTCCTCTCTGCCACCGGTCGTCGTCCCGCTCGTTTCAGTCCAATGGTTTCGGGCCGAACTATGGGACAAATCGGAGGCTTGCGCAATTCCCGAGATTTTCTAGCGGAAAGTGGAAAACTTCCACAGCGCTCGGTGGGAAATGCGAAATGTTGGCCGGGCAAGCCGATTTTCCACAAGGGCTGGTTTCCCCATGGGGAATGGTCAGGGGTAGCGGACCGGCGGTGGCGGCGTTTCGGGCAGCGGGATGGACTCGCCCTCGTCGGGCACCGGGGTGAAGCGCCCGGCCCGCCAATCCTCCTTGGCCTGCTCGATGCGATCCTGCGAACTGGAGACGAAATTCCACCACATCCGGCGCGGCCCGTCCAACGGCTCCCCGCCGAGCAGCAGGACGCGCGACGCCTCGACGGCGGTCAGGACGATCGCGTCGCCAGAGCGGAAGACCAGCAGGCGTCCGGTGTCGAACCCGTCGCCGGCGACCTCGATCCGGCCGGCGGCGATGTAGATCGCGCGTTCCTCGTGCTCGGCCGGCAGCTCCAGCCGCGCGCCGGCATCGAGCGCCGCGTCGGCGTAGAACATCGGCGACAGTGTGGAAACCGGAGAACGCAGACCGTACATCTCCCCGGCGATCAGCCGCACCCGCTTGCCCTCCCCTTCCGCGACCGGCAGAGCCTCCGCCGGGTGATGCACGAAGGCCGGCGCGGTCTCCTCCAGCGGCTTGGGCAGCGCGACCCACATCTGGATGCCGGCCAGCGGGTTGTCGGCGCCGCGCGATTCGGCCGGGGTGCGCTCGGAATGGACGATGCCGCTGCCGGCGGTCATCCAGTTCACCGCGCCGGGCCGGATCGTCCGCACCGTGCCCAGGCTGTCGCGGTGGAGAATCTCGCCATCGAACAGATAGGTGACGGTGGCCAGCCCGATGTGGGGGTGCGGTCGCACGTCCAGCCCGCTGCCGGCCCGCAGCAGCGCCGGCCCCATCTGGTCGAGGAAGACGAAGGGGCCGACCATCCGCCGCTGCGCCGACGGCAGGGCGCGTCGCACCTCCAGCCCGCCGATGTCGCTGCTGCGCGGCACGACAACGGTCTCGATCGCCGTATCTGGTCGCGCCGGGTTGGGTTGGACCGGAATGCGCTCGTCCATGCCTGCCTCTCCATCGGTGTGGTGGTCCGTCGGGAGCTGAGTATGGGCGCCGGACGGCGGAATGGGAACCGGTGGCCTTGCGGAAAGCACGGCTTCGTGGCGCGCCTTATCGAAGCAAATTTCTTTTATTGGGAGAACATTGACTTAAATATCTCTTTTTAGGATATTTGCGTGAATTTCTTCTCCTAATGAAATTGGCGCGCGCACGCGCATGGAACAAGGATGGAAACGCGGATGCTGAAGCATTGGCTGGAAACGCGCACGGTCTCGCGGCGTGCCGCGCTGTTGGGGGGATCCGCCGTCATTGCCACGGCGGCGGTCACGACGGGCGGCACCGCGCACGCCCAGGCGACGGGCCACAGCGGGCACGCCACACGCCATCCCGGCATGCTGGGCACCCGCATCCGCACCCCGGAGGCCCGCGCCCAGGCCGCCCTCGCGCGGAACGCGCAGGCTCCGGCCCTGACGGCGGACCCCTTGCCAATGCCGCCGGTCCTGTCGCTGGCGTCCGGACCCGGCACCTTGCCGATGAAGGCGCAGGACTATCAGTTGGGCGACCGGCCGGCCAAGAACCTGCGGGTCTACGACAACGGCTCCGCCCCCCAATACCTGATGGGACCGACTCTGGAGATGGCGCAGACCGGCAGCTTCACGGTGACGCTGGCCAACCGCCTGCCGCTGAATCCGGACCAGGACCAGCCGCACATCGTCAACATCCCCAGCCAGTTCAACACCACCAACCTGCACACCCACGGCCTGCACGTCTCGCCGAACAGCCCTGGCGACAACGTCTATCTGGAGGTCCTGCCGCAGGGCACCGACGCCAAATACGCCGATGGCGTCACCAGCTTCGTCGGGGACTTCACCTACACCTACGACCTGAACAACCACACGCCGGGCACCTTCTGGTACCACCCGCACCGGCACGGATCGGTCGCGGTGCAGGTGGCGAGCGGCGCGGCCGGCGCGCTGATCGTCCGGGGCGGGGCGGGCACAGTCGACACCTTCCCTGGGATCAACGGCATCACCGAACAGGTGCTGCTGATCCAGCAGGTGCTCCTCAACGCGAACGGGGAGTTGCCCGATTTCGACACGATCTGGAACGCCACCCCCCCGGTCGCCGTGGCCGACTGGACGGTGAACGGCACCATCGGCCGGACGCTGCCGATGCAGCCGGGCGAGGTCCAGCGCTGGCGCATCGTCAACACCGGCTTCCAGACCGAGGCCCGCTTCTCCTTGGCCATCGGGGGAGTCCAGACGGCGGGCGTGGCCGGGAGCGGAAGCTTCCCGGAGATGGATGTGACCCTCATCGCGATGGACGGGGTGAATTTCACCACGGCGGCGACGGTAAAGGCGGTCTACCTGCCGCCGGGCGGGCGGGCCGACATCCTGGTGAAGGCCCCCGACGCGCCGGGCCGGCTGCTGGCGCAGGCCGGACCCTACATAAAGCTCGACGCCAACCAGGCACCGGAGGAGGCTGGCATCCAGGCCGGCTTCGAAATCGGCGGCGTCTGGCAGGAAACGCCCTTCCAGGGAACGCCGACGGTTCTCTTCACCGTCAACGTCGCGGGCGCCGCGAAGCCGATGTCCCTGCCGAGCAATCCGCTGCCCAAGCCGCTGGTGCCGGACATCACCGCCGCCACCCAGCCCGACAATTACCGCTACGTCAATTTCGACGTCACGTCCTTCACCAGCCCGCAGGTGCCGCCCCCGCCCGCCAACTCTCTCCCCAGCTACAATCCAGGGGCGGTGCCGCAGGTGTTCAAGCTCCAGATCAACGGCGAGTTGTTCTGCCCCGGCCGCATCATGTTCCAGCCGTCTCTGGATTCGGTGGACCAGTATTTCGTCGATTCGCCCGGTCTCCACGTCTTCCACATCCACGTCAACCCCTTCCTCGTTACCGAGGTGAACGGGAAGCCGCTGTCGACCCCGATGTGGCGCGACACCATGCTGGCCGGCCCGAACGGCTACAAGGCCCTGACCAAATACACCGACTATTCCGGGTCGTTCCCCATCCACTGCCACATCCTCGACCACGAGGACGCCGGGATGATGACCAACGTGACGGTGGTGGACAAGGCCAACCCGGCCGGCTCCGTCCCCAGGCACGGCAAGCACTGAGCCTGATCCCGCCCTCTTGAACGCGTGAAGGCGCCGGCATGGCCTGCCGGCGCCTTCGCTCTGTCAGGGGTGGGAACGGCGCCTCAGGCGGCGGCGGTCACCACGACCTCGATCTTGATCTCCGGCTTGCCAAGGTCGGCGACGCCGATGGTCGCGCGGGCCGGCAGGTCGTCGCCGTTCAGCCAGGACAGCCACGCCTCGTTCATCTCGTCCTTCATCGACATGTCGGTGATGAAGAGCTGGGCCGACAGCAGCTTGGTCTTGTCGGAACCGGCCATCGCCAGGACCTGGTCCAGCTTGGCGCAGATCTGCGTCACCTGCCCGCCCATGCCGACCGACACGTCGTCGGCGATGATGCCGCCCAGGAAGGCGATGCCGTTGTGGACGACGACGCGGTGCATGATCTTGGTCTTTTCGATGCGCTTGGTCACAGGAACTCTCCCGGTTGTGATTGAGGGTTGATCAGGGGGTGATGGAGAAATCGACGTAGCGGGCGGCAATGCGGGCCAGCGTGCCGTCCTTGACAACCGACTGGATGGCGGCGTCGAAAGCCTGCTTCAGCTCGGCGTCCTCCTTGCGCAGGCCGACGCCGATGCCGGGGCCGAACACGGCGGGATCGACCACCGGCTGACCGACGAGGCGCAGCGACTTGGCCGCGTCGCCCTTCACCCAGTCCGACGCGGTGGCGCCGGTGGTGATCGCCGCGTCGATGCGCCCGGCCTTCAGGTCGGCCAGCAGGTTGGAGGCCGTGTCGTAGGTCTTCAGCGACACCGACCCGCCGAAATGCTTCTCGACGTAGCGGTAATGGGTGGTCGAGGTTTGGGCGCCGACGCTCTTGCCGCGCAGGGACTCCGGCGAGCCGTCGACGGCGGATTTGACCGGGGCGACGAAATAGGCGGGGACGACCATGTAGGGAGCGGAGAAGCCGATGGTCTTCTCGCGCTCCGGCGTGATGTTCATCGTCGCCATGATCGCGTCGTACTTCTTCGCCAGCAGGCCGGGGATGATGCCGTCCCAATCCTGCGCCTCGACGGTGCAGGGCCGCGCCATCCGCTCGCACAGCGCGTTGGCGAGTTCGACCTCCAGCCCGGCGACCTTGCCGTCGGGCTGGGTGAAGTTGAAGGGCGGGTAGGCGCCCTCGGTCGCGATGCGGACCGGACCGGCCGCGTAGGCGGCCGAGGACAGGGACAACAGGGCGGCAACGCCCAGCGCGAGGCGTTTCATGGCGGGCTCCGTGAGGGGTGTGGGGGTGGCGGGCGGGGTTGCCCCCTCCCCATCCCTCCCCCGCCTTTGGCGGGAGAGGGGGCAGGATGCTTGTGGCGTTCGGCGGAGTTCCCTCTCCCGCGCAAGCGGGGGAGGGTTAGGGAGGGGGCAAGGGCCGAAACGCCCTCAGGCCGCCGCGACCACCAGGATCTCCACCAGCAGCGCCGGGTCGGCGAGCTTCGCCTCCACCGTCGCGCGGGTCGGCGGGTTGGCGCGGTCGACCCACTCGTCCCAGGCGGCGTTCATCTGCGCGAAGGTCGCGATGTCGGCCAGGAACACCGTGGCGGTCAGCAGGCGGCTCTTGTCGCTGCCCTGCTCGGCCAGCCGGGCGTCGATCTGGCGCAGCACGTCGCGGGTCTGCGCCTCGACCGTCGTCGATCCATCCTCGGCGATCTGGCCGGACAGATAGATCGTGCCGTTGTGGATGACCATTTCGCTCATGCGGGGGCCGGGATCGACGCGCTGGATGGACAAGGGAGAACTCCGTTTCTTGAAGAAGGGTCAGGCGGCGAAGCGCCCGATGCGGAAGGCGTCGATGGGCAGGTCGGTGGCGCCCGCCGTGATCAGGTCGGCGGTGATCCGCCCGACGATGGGGCCAAGTTGGAAGCCATGGGCCGAGAAACCGAAGGCATGGAACACCCCCGGCTGCGTGCCGCTGGGGCCGATGACCGGGATCTGGTCGGGCATCCGCGCCTCGATCCCCGCCCAGGAGCGGACGATGGTGGCGCCGCGCATGACCGGGAACAGGTCCCACACCGTGCGGGCGTTGACCGAGACCTGCGAGAAGTCCAGCTCCGTCCGGTTCTCGTCCCGCACCGCGTGGCCCAGCAGCCCGCCGCCGATCAGCACCGTCCCGTTGGGGAACTGCTTGAAGGACAGCGTGCGCCCGGCCGCCCCCACCACCGGCTTGATGAAGGGCGGCACCCGCGCCGTGATCATCAGCATGGGTGCTATGACCTCCAGCGGCACCGGCTCGCCCAGTTGGGCGGCGATGCGGTCGGCCCAGGCTCCGGCGCAGTTGACCAGCACCGGCGCCTCGTGGCGGTCGCCCGCCGTGGTCTCGACGCTCCAGACGCCGCCGCTGCGGCTGACGCGGGCGACGCCGGCCCCCTCCTCGAAGCGGGCGCCGAGCGCGATGGCCTTGCGGCGGAAGGCGAAGGTGGTGCGGAAGGGGATCGCCGCTCCGTCCCCGCGCGAGATCAGCGCGCCGACGCAGTGATCGGCGATGGCCGGCACCAAGGCGCGCAGCTCCGCCTGACCGATGACCTCCTCGTGGCCGAAGCCCAGCGCCCGCAGCTCGGCGGCGCGCGCCTCCAGCCCGGCCAGCTCGGCCTCGCTCTCGGCAACCTTGAGCTGGCCGTGGCTCTCGAAGCCGCAATCGTCGTCCACCAGCTCGCCGATGCGGTGCCACAGCGCCATCGAGGCGACGGTCAGCGGCACCTCGGCGACGTGACGGCCGAGCTGGCGGACGCCGCCCGCGTTGACGCCGGAAGCGTGGCGCGCAACGTGGTCCTTCTCCAGGACCAACACCTTCACGCCGCGCATCGACAGGTGCAGCGCGGTGGAGCAGCCGTGCAGGCCGCTCCCGATCACGATGACATCGGGCTTTCGGGTGTCTGGCGTCTGGCTGGACATCGGGATCGGCCTTCAGTGCTTCAGGACGGCGTCAATGTCGGCCTCGGTCTTCGGCAGCGCCGCGAGTTCGGCGAGCGTGATCGGCTTGACCGGCGGACGCAGGCGGTAATAGCCGACCTCGGCCGGCGACACCCCGCGCTCGGCGGCGATCACCTCGGTCACCGTCGGGCCGCAAAGCCGCCCCTGGCATGGCCCCATGCCGCAGCGCAGGAAGGACTTGGCTTGATTGGGCCCGCTGCACCCCAGCCGCACCGCCTCGCGCACGGCGCCGGCCGTGATCTCCTCGCAACGGCAGACGATGGTGTCGTCGGCCGGCGCGCGGAAGACGTCCGCCGGACGATAGAGCGTGTCGAGGAACTGGCGGCCGCGCAAGGCGCGTTCCAGCGCTTCGCGATGCGGAACGGCGGCGCGGTCGCGCGCCGCCCGGTCGATGCGGCCCAGCCGGTGCAGCACGTCGAGCGCCGCGATGCGCCCGGCCTGCTCCGCCGCGAGCGCCCCGCCGATGCCGGCCCCATCGCCGGCCAGCGACACGCCCTCGACCGAGGTGGCGCCCCAAGAATCGGTGGTCGGGCGCCAGCAGCGCTGGGTCTCGTCCCACTGCTGGGCGCAGCCGGTGGCGTTGGCAAGGTTCAGGTTCGGCACCACGCCGTGGTGCAGCAGCAGCGTGTCGGCGGCAATCCTCTGCTCCGCGCCATCGCCCCGCCGGTACACCACGGCGGCGAGCTTGCCCTCGCCTTCCGCCCGGAGTTCAGTGACGCCGTCGACGACCTTGACCTTGCGGCGGACCTCCAGCAGCAGCTTGGCACCCTTGCCCAGATAGGGCGAGCGCAGGAAGGCCGGCAGTAGCGGCAGCGCGGCGCGCCAGTTGGCGCGGGGCGTGGTGTCGAGGATGGCGTCGAGCGCCGCCCCGGCCCGCAGGTACTGCCACGCCAGCAGCCACAGCAGCGGCCCGGTCCCGGCCAGCACGACGCGGCCCGACGGCACCAGCCCGGAGGTCTTCAGCAGGATCTGCGCCGCCCCGGCCCCCAGCACGCCCGGCAGGGTCCAGCCCGGAATCGGGAAGGGCCGCTCCAGAGCGCCGGTCGCCATCAGGACGTGGCGCACGCTCAGCATCCGCGCCGCGCCGTCGCGCGACAGCCCGATCTGGAGTCGGCGGTCGCCGGGCCGATCCTCGCGCGGGCGGGCGACGCTCCATACGGTGCTGCCCGGCCAATGGGCGGCGCCGCTGTCGCGGAGCGGTCCCAGCAACTCGGCGCCGTGCCAGTAATCCGGCCCCAGCACGCGGCGGTCGCGCACCGGCGTGTCGGTGATGGCGCGGTAGATCTGGCCGCCGGCCTCCGGCTGCTCGTCGAGCAGCACGGTGGACAGGCCCCGGCCGGCGGCCAGGGCGGCGGCGGCGAGCCCGGCCGGGCCGGAACCGATCACCGCGAGGTCGAAATCGGGTGCACTCATCGCCCGGTCGCTCATCGCCCGGCCTCCCGCTTGCCGTCCTGGGTTTCCACCGCCATGCCGGGCGCCACGCGCACCTGGCAGCCCTGGCGGTTGCCGGTTCCGTCGATCGTCACCAGGCAGTCGAAACACACGCCCATCATGCAGTAGGGGCCGCGCGCGGCGCCCGACACGGGCGTGTTGCGGCAGGCGGCGACGCCGTTGGCCAGCAGGGCGGCGGCGACGCTGTCGCCACTGCGCGCCTCGGCCGGGCGGCCGTCGATGGTGAAGGACACGCGGTCGCCCGCGATGTCAGGCAGCCTGCGGAACATGGAACCTCCGGGCGCTGAAGACCTTGAATGCGTCGCTCAATCCCCCGGCCGCGATCATCGGCGCGAGGGTCAGCGCGTGGTTGGCGGCCAGCGTGACGCCGCTGTGGCAGGTGACGACGAAGGCGCCGGGCGCCGTCGCCGATTGTTCGTAGATCGGGTAGCCGTCGGGACTGAGAACCCGCAGCGCCGCCCAACTGCGCACCACGTTCAGCTTGGCGAGCAGCGGGAAGAAGCGGATCGCCCGCTCCGCGATGGCCGAGGACACGCCGGGTTGCAGCGTGGTGTCGAAGCCGGCCTCCTCGAAGCTGTCGCCGATCATCACCCCGCCCTCGTCGGTCTGCCGGACGTAGCCGGTGGGGTGGTGCAGGAAGGGCGCGGTCTTCTCGGTGACGATGACGTGGCCGCGCTGGGGCCGCACCGGCGCCTCCAGCCCGACCATCGGGGCGAGCCGCGCGCTGTCGTGCCCAGCGGCCAGCACCACCTTGCCAGCGCGGATCTCGCCCGCCGCCGTGGTCAGGCGGAAGCCGCCGTCGCGCGGCTCGACCCTTTCCACCCGGTGGTTGGGGCGGTAGGCGACGCCGCTGCGCTCCAGACCGGTGTGCAGGGCGCGCAGCAGGCGCAGCGAGTTGCAATGCCCGTCCAGCGGGCAATAGGTGCCGCCGACGACCTCCGGGCCGATGAAGGGCATTTCCTTCAGCAGGGCGGCGCGGTCGAGCACCTCGTAGGGGTAGCGCACCATCTCGGGCTGGTTGTGCAGCCGCATCATGGCGTTGGCGCGGGTTTCCAGCTCGGCCTGCGACAGCACCGGCATGAAGCCGCCGGGCCGGCGGAACGCCACGTCGACGCCGGTCTGCTCGAGCAGCATCTCGGCGAAGCCGGCCCAGGAATCGGTCGAGGCGCGGGTCCAGCCGGCGTATTCCGGCATGCCCATGCCCTTGCCCTGCAGCCAGACCAGCGCGAAGTTGCCGCGCGACGGCCGCACCGCGACGTCGCCCTCGTCCAGCACCGCGACCTTGGCCCCGGTCCGGGCGAGGCCCCAGGCCACCGCCGTGCCGACCAGCCCGCCGCCGACCACGGCGATGTCGAACTCCCCGCCCCGCTTGGGCTCTGTCATCGTCCCCACTCCCGTCTTCGCCCCCAGGAACTCGACCGCCTGTTCGTCACGGGGGGAATCCCTCTCGTTCCGCTTGAGCCGGCCCACCGGATCCTCGTCTTGGACCCCGGATGCTTTCGGACAGTCCCGCATTTTCTTGCCGGCCCCGGCCAAGGTTGTGCGATCCTTTGGCCGGGCGCCGCCGGACCGTCCCATCCTCTTCGCCATGACTGCGCCGGTCCGCACGGTGCGATGGGCAGCCCTGCAATCCTTGCGGCAGGATCACCGGCCAACCTATAACTGTCAAATCAGATTGGAGGGGTGTTTCATGCCGCAATGTTATGAAGCTCCACCGATGCCTCACGACAGGGCGGACCGGCTCCCATGATCAATCCACGGCAGATCGAGGCGTTCCGGGCGGTCATGCTGACCGGCGGCATCACCTCGGCGGCGGAGCTGCTGAACATTTCGCAGCCGGCGGTCAGCCGCCTGATCGGCGACCTGCAATACGCGCTGAAGCTGACCCTGTTCGAGCGGCGCGGCCCGCGCATCGCCCCCACCAGCGAGGCGATGTCGCTCTATCAGGTGGTCGACCGCGCCTTCGTCGGGCTGGAGTTGATCGAGCAGACCGCCCGCGACCTGACGGCGCGGCGCGGCGGCACGCTGCGCGTCGCCTCGATGCCGGCGCTGGGGGTGGGGTTCCTGCCGCGCTACGTCGCGCGCTTCCTGACCGAACGGCCCAAGGTGGACATCGCGCTGCGCGGCAGCACCTCCCCCATCATCCTCGACTGGGTGGCGACCGGCCAGTGCGAGCTGGGATTCGCCCACACCCCCATCGACCACGCCGCCGTGCTGACCCAGAAACTGGAGAGCCTGCCGGCCGTCGCCATCCTGCCGCAGGGCCACCCGCTGGCCGCCAAGGAGGTGCTGGTTCCCCAGGATTTCGCCGGGGAGAGCTTCATCTCGACGACGCCGCCGACGCTGCTGCGCTACCGCATCGACACCACCTTCGCCGACCACGAGGTCTCGCGCGTCATGCGGGTGGAGGTGCAGCTGACCATGAGCGCCTGCGCGATGGTCGCCGGCGGCCACGGCGTGTCGATCGTCGATCCCTTCACCGCGCACGACTACATCCCGCTCGGCCTCGTGGTCCGCCCGTTCGAGCCGCGCATCACCTTCGACATCGCCATCCTGCGCTCGGCGCAGGTCCCGCTGTCGATGATCGCCGAGGATTTCCTGGGCGGCTTCCTGGAGGAGACCCAGCGCTTCCGCGCCAGCCTGGGCGGCGAGGAATAGGCATCGCGAAGTGGTTGGAGCGACGGAATTATAACATTGGCGCATGGATCGACGCGGGAATTCGATTTGACGGTTATGTGACCGCGCCGTCACCTTTCCATGGCGTCACGGACGCAAGAAGGACGCAGGCCGCAAGTCCTCGGACCGGCGTCGATGAACAGGGAAAGAAGAGGAGAGCGGATGATGCGGTCCTTGGTAAACGGGCGGTCCTTGGCGTGCGGCCTGATGGCGACGGCGGCCCTGTGGTGCGGTACGGCGCTGGCCCAGGAGAAGACCCTGTACGTCGCGGCGTATGGCGGCTCCTTCGAGCAGACCATGCGCAAGGAGGTCATCCCCAGCTTCGAGAAGGCGACCGGCGTCAAGGTCGAGTACGTCGCCGGCAACTCGACCGACAACCTCGCCAAGCTCCAGGCGCAGAAGGGCAACCAGCAGATCGACGTCGTCATCCTCGACGACGGGCCGATGTACCAGGCCGTCGCGCTGGGCTTCTGCTCGGATCTGGCCAAGGCGCCGGTCTACGACCAGCTCTACGATCTGGCGAAGATGCCCTCGGGCAAGGCGGTGAACTTCGGCGCGGTCGGCACCGGCATCGTCTACAACAAGACCTATTTCGAGGAGAACAAGATCCCGGTTCCTTCCGCCTGGAAGGACATCGAGGATCCGCGCTTCAAGAAGAAGCTGGTGATCCCGCCGATCAACAACAGCTACGGCCTGCACGCGCTGGTGATGATGGCGCGGCTGAACGGCGGCGGCGAGAAGGCCATCGATCCCGGCTTCAAGGAATTCAAGGACAAGATCAACCCGAACGTGCTCGCCTACGAACCCTCGCCCGGCAAGATGACCGAGCTGTTCCAGAGCAACCAGGCGGTCGTCGCCGTCTGGGGTTCGGGCCGCGCCAAGGCGCTGGCCGACACCGGCTTCCCCGCCGCCTTCGTCTACCCCAAGGAGGGCGGCGTGGTGCTGGGCTCGGCCGCCTGCGCCATTCCGGGCAGCAAGAACGCCGCCGAGGCGCAGTCCTTCATCCAGCACATGCTGATGCCCGAGGCGCAGACCTCGCTGGCCGTCAGCGCCGGCTTCGGCCCGGTCAACAAGACGGTGGAGCTGCCGGCGGACAAGCAGGCCGGCATCCCCTACGGCCCGGAGCAGATCGGCAAGCTGCTGGTGGTCGACTGGGCGACGATCAACGAGAACCGCGAGGTCTGGAACAAGCGCTGGACCCGCGAGATCGAGCGCTAAAGGCAAGCGTAAAGCCCCTTTCCCACCCCTGTCGCCCTCTCCCCCTGGGGAGAGGGTTGGGTGAGGGGGACGCACCGCGTGCCGTAAACGCAAAAGAAGCGGCCTCGCATCACTTTTTTTTCCGGCCTACCGGCCGTAACGCCCCCTCACCGGCCCTGTGGGCCACCCTCTCCCCGGGGGAGGAGAGGGTTTCAGTTTGCGCTTTCGCGATGATGGCGACGGGAGATGACGGTATGTCCTATCTGGTTCTCGACCGACTGACCAAACGCTTCACCTCCTGGACCGCCGTGGACGATCTGTCGCTCACCGTGGAGAAGGGGGAGCTGATCTCGCTGCTGGGGCCGTCGGGCTGCGGCAAGACCACCACCTTGCAGATGATCGCCGGCTTCCTCGACCCCAACGCCGGCCGCATCACGCTGGACGGCCAGGATCTGCTGGCCAAGAAGCCGAACGAGCGCGGCCTCGGCATCGTGTTCCAGAGCTACGCCCTGTTCCCCCACATGACCGCCGCCGAGAACGTCGCCTTCGGGCTGGAAATGCGCGGCACCAGCCGCGTCGACCGCGACCGCATGGTCGCCAACACCCTCAAGCTGGTCGGGCTGGACAGCTACGGCGACCGCTACCCCCGCCGCATGTCGGGCGGCCAGCAGCAGCGCGTCGCTCTGGCCCGCGCGCTGGTCATCAAGCCCCATCTGCTGCTGCTCGACGAGCCGCTCTCCAATCTGGACGCCAAGATGCGCGAGGAGATGCAGATCGAGCTGCGCCGCATCCAGCGCAGCGTCGGCACCACCATGATCCTCGTCACCCACGACCAGTCGGAGGCGATGGCCCTGTCCGACCGCGTCGTCGTGATGAACAAGGGCCGCATCCAGCAGGTCGCCACCCCGCAGGAGGCCTACGACCGCCCGGCCAACGCCTTCGTCGCGAATTTCCTCGGCCGCACCAACCTGCTGCCGGGCACCGTCGAGCACGACCAGAACGGCACCAGCATCGCCGTGGCCGACGCGCGCTGGCCGGTGATCCAGGCGGTGCCGCCGGGTCCGGGCGCGCTGGCCGTCCGCCCGGAGAAGATCAGTTTCGTCGCCGAGGCCGGGCTGTCCGGAATCGTGCAGGCCCGCGTCTTCCAGGGCACCCAATGGCTGTTCGAGGTCGAGACCGCCGCCGGCCGCATGATGGTGATCCGCCAGCACGACGGCGGCGTCCTGCCCAACGAGCGCGAGCGCGTGATGGTCGGCTGGAGACCGGAGGACATGGCGGTGATGCCCGCCCAGGAGGCGGCATGACCATGGCCGCCTCCACCGACGCCGCCACCCCCGCCGTCCCGACCGTCGCACCGGCTCCCGAACGGGTTGGGGAGCGCTGGTCCTGGGCGCCCTATCTGCTGAGCCTTCCCGGCCTCGCCCTGTTCGCGGTGCTGCTGCTGGTGCCGCTGGCGATGACGGCGTTGCTGTCGCTCAACAGCTTCAGCTTCTACGGCGGCATCCAGGACGTCTGGCGTTTCGACAACTATCTGGAAATCCTCGCCGACAGCTATTTCCACGAGGTCTTCCTGCGCACCTTCCGCATCGCCGCGCTGGTGACGCTGCTCTGCGCCCTGCTCGGCGCGCCGCAGGCCTACATCCTGCGGCGGATGACGCCGGCTTGGCGCAGCCTGTGCCTGCTGATCGTGCTGGGGCCGCTGCTGATCTCGGTGGTGTCGCGGACGCTGGGCTGGGCCCTGCTGCTGGGCTCCACCGGGCTGCTGAACCAGGCCCTGATGAACCTGGGGCTGGTATCGGAACCCATCGAGTTCATGTACACCGAGACCGGCGTCGTCATCGCGCTGACCCATGTGCTGGTGCCCTTCATGGTGCTGTCGGTCTGGGCCTCGCTGCAACGGCTGGATCCGCAGGTCGAGAACGCCGCCCTGTCGCTGGGCGCCGGGCCGTCCACCGTGCTGCGCCGCATCGTGCTGCCGCAGATCGTGCCGGGCATCCTGTCGGGGTCGATCATCGTCTTCGCCCTGGCGGCGAGCGCCTTCGCCACCCCGGCGATCATCGGCGGGCGGCGGCTGAAGGTGGCGGCGACTCTCGCCTACGACGAGTTCCTGAACACGCTGAACTGGCCGCTGGGCGCCACGGTGGCGATCCTGCTGCTGCTCGCCAACATCGTCATCATCGTCGGCTGCAACCGGCTGGTCGAACGGCGCTACAAACAGGTGTTCGAATGAACCGCAACGGACCGCTCGCGCTGATCTTCAACGCGCTGTTCCTGGCGTTCCTGCTGGCGCCGATCGTGGTGGTCTGCGCCGTCGCCTTCACCCCCGACGGTTATCTGTCGATGCCGACCAAGGGGCTGTCGCTGCGCTGGTTCCGGGCCATCGGCGACAACCCGGAATTCGTCCGCGCCTTCAAGGACAGCCTGATGCTGGGGGTGGCGTCCTCGACCATCGCCATCGTCATCGCGGTGCCGGCGGCGCTCGCCATCGCCCGCCACCAGTTCTTCGGGCGCGAGGCGATCCAGGCGCTGTTCCTCTCGCCGCTGATGGTGCCGCACATCGTGCTGGGCATCGCCTTCCTGCGCTTCTTCACACAGATCGGGCTCGGCGGCACCTTCACCGGTCTGGTGCTGAGCCACGTCGTCATCATCCTGCCCTTCGCGCTGCGTCTGATCCTGGCGGCGTCGACCGGCATGGACCGCTCCATCGAGAACGCGGCGGCCTCGCTGGGGGCGTCGGCCTGGACCAGTTTCCGCCGGGTGACGCTGCCGCTGATCCTGCCCGGTGTGGCGAGCGGCTGGGTGCTGGCCTTCATCAACAGCTTCGACGAGGTGACGATGACCGTCTTCATCGCCTCGCCGGAGACCACCACCCTGCCCGTCCGCCTGTTCCTCTACATCCAGGACAACATCGACCCGCTGGTGGCGGCGGTGTCGGCCCTGCTGATTTTCATGACGGTCGGAGCCATGCTGGTGCTCGACCGCGTCTACGGGCTGGAGCGCCTGCTGGTCGGACGCGGGCGCGACTGAGTTACGTCGAGCGAAGGAAGGGTTTGGTTAACCAAAAGGAGAGGTCCGCAAACCGCAAGGGAAAGCGGCCTTTTCCTTCGCTTGCGACGATGGGCTGCTGATCATCCAGCGTTCAGCGTTGGTCAATCGTTTGGCACGTCCACCCGCTCTTTCAACCCTAATGCGCAACAGACACGGCAAGTTCTACGAAAAGGGATGTTTTCACAACTGAATATCCGATTTCTCCAAAGACTCTCTCTTCCCCTTCTGAAATGGCGCCGCTAGAGTCGAACCGGAAAAGGCCGGGCCGGCCGGTCCGGTGATTTTTCCCAGGGGAAATAAGGTTCCGGCGGCCGATGGTTCCGGCGCGGGTGTTTGGAGGGTGGCGTGTCGGAGGGTTTGGAAGCGTCCGGGGATGGGGCGGCGGGCGACGACGTGGTCAACCTGTTGGACCATGTGAGCCGGCTCGTCTACGGAATCGGCTTCGCCGAGGGTTTGTTTCCGGCCCAATGGGTGGCCCTGCGCTACTTCCACGACTCCGATGAATCGGCGCGGACGCTGACCGCGCTGGCCCGCTTCCAACGCATCCATCTGGCCCCGGTGTCCCGCACCGTCGCGACGCTGGTCGACAAGGGGCTGCTGTCCCGCCGCCCGCATCCCGGCTTCAAGCGCGGCTGGCTGTTCGACCTGACCGACGACGGCCGGGCTCTGCTGGACAGGGATCCCCTCCGCCAACTGCTGGGGCCGCCCGTTGCCGGCATGACGGAGAGCGAGCAGGCCGTGCTGGCCACCCTGATGAAGCGCATCGTCACCCACATGCAGGACCGCAGCCCGGCTCCCCCGGACGCCGTCCCCGCCCCCGTTCCGCCAGCGGCTGCGCTCAACCTTCCGATAGCCTGACGCGAAGAAGCGGGCGGGGAAACGCCGGAGGCGTTCCCCATCCGCCTTCCGCGCCGTCAGAAGGTCAGACGCTCGACGTTCTGCAACACCAGCTCATGCCCGTTCTGGTCATGCAGCGTCCCCGACCACTCCGTGTGGAAGGTGATGCCGTGGCCCGACGGATCCTGCGTGAAGCTGTGCGGGTCGAGCTGGTCGAGCCACGTCGTGCTCCCCCCGCTGAAGTTGTTCATCTGCACCACGTCGGTCCAGCCGGCTCCGCCGTCGATGGTCATGTTGCCGGTGAGCGGCGCGAAGATGAACAGGTCGTCTCCGGCCCCGCCCGCCATGGAGGTCGTCGCGCTGCCGGCGTGGAGGATGTCCGAACCGGACGTCCCGGTCAGCGTCGCGTCGCTCGACACCAGCACCTGGACGGCGAGCGGGTCGCTGCTCGCCCCCTGCTGGTCGGTCACCGTTACCTCCAACGTCCGCGAACCATCGCCGCCCGGAGACAGGGCCAGATGGTGCAGGATGTCGGTGTAGACCGCCGTCGAGGCCTCGCCCTGGAGCGACATCTGGTGGGTCGTGTCGTTCCAAGAGACCACGATGCCGGTTCCGGACACGGTCTTGGTGCCGGTGCCGGGATCGGTGTCGATGGCGAGCGTGTCGAGATTCAGCCGATCGCCGGTCTGCGACCCGCTGGCGATGCGGATCGTCATGCCCGACATGATCGGGCTGTCCACGTCCTGGATCGTGGCGTCGCCGGCCACCGGAGCGTTGACCGCGCTGTCGGCGAGGACGGTCGCGTTGTGCGCGGCGGTCAGGGTCGGCGCGTCGTCGACCGGGTCGACGGTCACGGTCAGCGTCTCCGAGGTCATGGCCGTGCTCACCCCGTCATGCGCGGTCGCCGTGACCGACAGGGTGATCGTGCCGTGCATGTCGGCCGGCGGGGTGATCGTCAGGCCGGTCAGTTGCGCGGCGGTCAGGCTCCAGCTGCCGTCGGCGTTGCGCGTCCCGTGGTTCAGGCTGGCGCCGTCGGGCAGCGCGCCGATGGTCACCGACACCGTTTCCCAGCCGTTCACGTCGGTCGGCAGGGCGGTGATGGACAGCGCGATCGCGGTGTCCTCGTTGCCATGCGCCGCCGTGACCGTCAGGTCGGGCGTCTCGGCCGCCGGGGTGACCGTCACCGTCAGATGGCCGGTCGTCGAGACCGGCGCCGCCGTGCCGTCCCGGGTCGTCGCGGTGACGTCCAGGGTGAAGGCGCCGTTGACGTCCTGGGGCGGGGTGATCGTCAGTCCAGCCAACTGGCCGACGGCCAGGGTGATCGCGCCGTTGCTGATCGTCAGCGTGTCGTGCGCCCCGTTGTGGAGAACCGCGCCCGCCGGGATCCCCGAAAGGGTGACCGTCAGCGTCTCCGAGGCGTCGGCCTGCACCGGGGTGATGGTCAGCGGGATGGCGCTGTCCTCGGCGCCGCTCGCCGCCGCGACGGTGAGGCTGACCGGGTCGCTCACGGGAGTGACCGAGACCGCCAGCGTGCCGGTGGTGAACGCCTCGGCCGCCGTGCCGTCCTTCGACCCGGCCGTGACGGTCAGGGTGAAGGCGTCCTTGCTGTTGGCCGGCGGCGTGATCGTCAGGCCCGTCAACTGAGCCGGCGTCAGCACGGCCGAACCGTTGCTGATCGTCAGCGTGTCGCCCGCGCCGTTGTGCAGCACCGCGCCCGCCGGGATGCCCGACAGCGTGACGGTGGTCAGAGTCTCCGACCCGTCGGTGTCCAGCAGCGCCGGGGCGATGCGCAGGGCGATGGCGCTGTCCTCGTTGCCCGACGCCGGCTGGAGGGTCAGCGTCGGCGCGTCCGACACCGCGTTCACCGTCACCGCCAGCGTGCCGGTCGTTGTGACCGGCGCCGCCGAACCGTCCCTGGCCGTCGCCGTGACGCCCAGGGTGAAGTCGGCGTCGCTGTTGGCCGGCGGGGTGATCGTCAGACCGGTCAGCTGCGCCTGCGTCAGGGTGATCGCGCCGTTGCTGATTATCAGCGTGTCGCCCGCGCCGTTGTGAAGCACCGCGCCCGCCGGGATCCCCGACAGGACGACGCTCAGCGTCTCCGACCCGTCGGTGTCGCCCAGCGCCGCGTTCAGCACCAGCGGGATCGCCGTGTCCTCGTTGCCGACCGACGGCTGGATGTTCAGCGTCGGCGTGTCGGTCACGGCGTTCACCGTCACCGCCAGGGTCGAGACCCTGGTCGCCTCGGCCGCCGCGCCGTCCTTGGAGATGGCGGTCACGGTCAGGACGAAGTCGGCGTCGCTGTTGGCCGGCGGGGTGATCGTCAGACCGGCCCACTGCCCCGTGGTCAGGGTGACCGAGCCGTTGCTGACGGTCAGCGTGTCGCCCGCCGCGTTGTTCAGCACCGCGCCCATCGGAATGCCCGACAGGGTGACGCTCACCGTCTCCGACCCGTCGGTGTCGGTCTGGCCCGGCGTGACCGACAGGGCGATGGCGGTGTCCTCGTTGCCGCTGGCCGGCGCCGTGATCAGGGTCGGCGTGTCCGACACCGGGGCGACGCTGACCGGCATCGTGACGGTGGTGGTCGCGGTCTGCCCGTTCGACTCGGTGCTGACCGCCGTGACGGTCAGGGTGAAGTCGCCGCTGGCGTCGAGCGTCGGTGTCAGCGTCAGCCCGCTGAGTTGGTCCGGCGTCAGCGTCCAAGTGCCGTCGCCGTTGAGCGTGCCGGCCGACAGCACCGCCCAGGCCGGAACCCCGGCGATGGTGACGAGACCGAGATGCTCCGACCCGTCGGTGTCGAACAGGGCGACCGACACGTTCAGCGGAACGGCATGGTCTTCCGTCCCGCTGGCCGGAGCCACCGTCACGACGGGCTGGTCGGCGACCGGATCGACGCTGACCCGGAAGGCCTGGGTGGTGACGACCGAGACGCCGCTCGCCTGCTCGGTCGCGGTGGCGGTCAGCGTCAGGGTGAAGTCCTCGCCCGCGTTGGGCGGCGGCAGAAGTTTCAGCCCGGCCAGCTGCGCCGAGGTCAGCGTGACCGCCCCGTTGGACGGCGTCAGCGTGTGGCCGCCGGCATCGACCAGCAAGGCCCCGGCGGGCAGCCCCGACAGGACGACGGTCAGCGTTTCAGACCCGTCGGTGTCCACCAGCTGCGCGGTCAGGTCCAGCGCGATCAGCGTGTCCTCCCGGCCGGCCACGCTGGAGACGATGACGGTCGGGGCGTCGGTCACCGGGGCGACCGCGACGTGGAAGTCGACCGAGGTGCTGGCGGTGCTCTTGTTGGAGCTTTCCATGCTGTTGGCGGTCAGCGTCAGCGTCATGCCGCCCGACATGTTGCGCGGCGGGGTGACGGTCAGACCGGCCAGCTCGGACGGCTTCAGCGTCCAGGAGCCGTCGCCGTTGTTGGAGCCATGGTTCAGCACCGCGCCGGACGGCAGCCCGGACAGGATGATGGTCATGCTCTCCGAGCCGTCGGTGTCCACCAGCGCCGCGCTGAGCGTCAGCGGGATCGCCGTGTCCTCGTCGCCCGAGGCGGCGGCGGCGATGACGGTGGGGGCGTCGGCGACCGCCTTGAAGGTCACCGAGAAGGTCTGCGTCGTCCAGGCTTCGGCCGCCGTGCCGTCCTTCGACGCGGCGGTGACCGACAGGCTCACCGTGCCGGAGTAGTTGGCCGGCGGGCTGAGCGTCAGCGCCGCGCGCTCCGGCGCGGTCAGCGCCGACAGGTCGTAGACGCCGTTGCCGAGCGCCGTGCCGCCGGACAGGGTGAAGCCGGTGGGCACGGTCATCCGCACGGCGGTGATCACCTCCGGCGTGCCGATCATGTCGGTGACCGCGACGACGAGCCCAAGGGCGGCCGGCTGGTCCTCCAGCGCGACCGGGATGGTGGCGCCGATCGACGGCGCGTCGCTGACCGGAGCCACGTCGACCGTCAGGGTCTGCGTCGTGGTCGCGCGGTCGGCGTTGCTGGTCTCGCGCGCCACCGCCGTGACGCTCAGCTGGATGGCCCCGCTGACGTTGGCCGGCGGCGTGAAGGTCAGGCCGACGGCCTGGGCCGGGGTCAGCACCCAGCGGCCGGGCTGGGTCGGATCCTCGAAGCCCGCCGACAGCTTGGCGCCGGTCGGCACGCCGTCGATGACGATGGAGGCCAGAACCTCCGACCCGTCGGTGTCGGACAGGGCGGCCGAGATGCTCAGCGGAATGGCCGAGTCCTCGTTGCCGGTCGCGGTCTGCACCGTCAGATGGGGTGCGTCGGCGACGGCCGTCACCGTCACGGCCAATGGCAGGGTCGTCTGCGTGACGGTCGTGCCGGAGGTCACGACGACGCCCAGCGTGAAGTCGGCGTCGCTGTTGGCCGGCGGGGTGATGGTCAGCCCGGCCAGATGCGCCGGATCGACCGAGGCCGACCCGTTGGTCACCGTGACGACGGCGCCGGTGTGGTCGCGCAGCACCGCGCCGGACGGAATGCCGGTGAGGGTGACGGCCGACACGTTCTGCCAATCCGACAGCCCGCTGTCGAGGTTGAGCGTTACGGCGCTGTCCTCGGCCGTGGTGACGGCGGACGGCGTCTTGTAGCCGACCCCGGTGTCGCCGACCGGCGGCGGAGGAGGAGGCGGGGGTGGCGGAGGAGGCGGGGGGGGCGGCGGGCTGGTGCCGCCCCCGTTGCCCGGATCGGTCGGGGTGGTGCCCCCGCCGCCGCTCGTGCTTTGCGGCACGGTCCAACTGACGACGAAGCTGTCGGACACCGTGGCGTTGCGGTCGCCCTCGGTCTCGACGGTGAAGGGCCGGACGGTGAGCGTGACGCTTCCCTGGTCGTAGCTCTGGCCGTTGAGGGTGACCGTGCTGTGGGCGATGCCGGTCGCGCTGGCGTTCAAGACGGTCAGCTTGAGGCCGCCTTCGGCCAGGGCCGCCGTGTACTCCGTCGGGGACAGGGTCCAGGTGCCGTCGCCGTTGTCGATGCCGCGCGACAGCACCGTGCCCTTGGGCACGCCGTTGATGATGACGCCCAGCGATTCCGACCCGTCGGTGTCCTGGAGGTGGGCGTTCAGGTCCAGCACCATGTTGGTCGGCACGCCCGTCGTCGACTGGTCGTCGACGTGGTAGGCGACCAGCGCCCCGTCGGCGGCCTTCGACACCGCCGCGTCGGCGACGGCGGTGATCGTCACGGTCGGGGTGTAGGTCCGCGTCAGGCTGTCGGTCCCGTCGACCGCCGTCACCTTGACGGTGATCTGGAAGTCGTCGGCGTTGTGCTCGGCCACGTGCAGGAACAGGCCGCCGGTCTTGGCCGGATCGACCGACCAGCTGCCATCGCCGTTGTCGGTCAGCGCCCCGGCGATCGTGCTGGTCAGCGTCACCCCGGCCGGCAGGCCGGAAATCACGATGGCGGAGATGCGCTCCGATCCGTCGCTGTCGCCGGTGGCGGTGGAGATGCTCAGCGGGATGCCGCCGGGCGCGTCTTCCAGGGCATGAGCGGAGATCGAGACGGTCGGCTCGTCGGTCTTGGGATCGATGGTGACGGTCAGGTCGCGGGTCTGCACCAGCGTGCCGCGGTAGGTCACCCCGTTGACGACGAAGGGCGCGGCGCCGTTGCTGTCGGTGGTGATCACCTCGACCTTGAGGTTGACGGTGCCGGCGAAGTCCGCCTTGGTCGACAGCGTCAGCTCGTCGCGGTAGTCGACGTCGAGCGACCAGCGCCCGTTGCCCAGATAGACCAGTCCGCTCTCGTGCCCGGCGGCCAGCGACAGCGAGGCACCGTCGGGGATGTTGCTGATGACCAGCGACAGCCGCTCCGACCCGTCGGTGTCGGTCAGTTGCAGGTTGCCCAGGCCCAGGTTGACCGCGATGTCTTCCGTGCCGTGGGCGGTCAGCGCGCCGGACGGCGTCGCCACGTCTGCCACGCCCTGCACCTCGACATGGACGGTCACCGGGGCGGCGTCGGCGTGGGCGTTGTTGGCCCCCTCCGTCGCCCGCGCGGTGAAGGTCAGGTCGAAGCCGGTGTTGGAGTTGTGCGGCGGGGTGATCGTCAGCCCCTGGAGATCCGCCAGCGTCAGCACCCAGTTCCCGGTGCCGGCATCAAGCGTGCCGTGGTTGAGGGTCGCGCCGGACGGAACGCCGGAGACCAGGATGCTCAAGGTCTCCGACCCGTCGCGGTCGGCGAGCGCGGCGGTGACCGACAGGGCGATGGCCGTGTCCTCCGCGCCCACGGCGCTGCTCGCCGTCAGCAGCGGCGTGTCGGCCACCGGCACCACGGTCACCACGAAGGGCACCGGCGCCGAGGTGGCGGTGGTGGCGCCCTCGACCGAGGTGGCGGTGACGCTCAGCGTCACGGCGCCCGAATAGTCGGACGGCGGCGTCAGGGTCAGGCCGGTCAGCTGGCCCGGCGTCAGGGTCCAGCTTCCGTCAGCGTTGCGGGTGCCGGCCGACAGGCTCGCCCCCGCCGGCACGCCGGTGATGGTGACGTGGTCCAGCGTCTCGCCGGTCAGGTCGGACAGCACGGCGGTGACGGCCAGCGGAATGGCCGTGTCCTCGTTGCCCGACACCGCCTGGGCGGTGACGATGGGGGCGTCGGCCACGCCGGTCACGGTGATGGTCAGCGGCACCGCGTTCGACACGGCGGTCGACCCGTTCTCGGCCTCGCGCGAGGTCGTGGTGACGCTCAGCGTGATGGTGCCGGAGAAGTCGTGCGGCGGGGTGATCTTCAGCCCGCTCAACTGGGCGCGGGTCAGCGTCCAGACGGTGGTGCCGTCCGGCTGCGTCGTGAAGGTGCCGGCGCTCAGGCTCGCCCCGGCCGGGACGTTGGAAATGGTGATGGCGCTGATCGACTCCGAGCCGTCGGTGTCGGTCAGGGCCGGGGTGATCGACAACGCGACGGCGGTGTCTTCCGTCGTGGCGGCGGCGGCGGCGGTGACGGTCGGCTTGTCGGCCACCGCGTCGACGGTGATGACGCCGCTCGCGGTCTGAACGAGGCGGGACGTCGTGGCGCCGCTGCCGTCGACCGTGCCGACCTTCAGCGTGTAGTTCAGATCGACGTCGGAGTTGTGGCCGGTGACGACGGCCAGCCCCTGGATCTGCCACGTCCCGGCGGATCCGCTCACGGCGGAGAGCGCCGAGGTTGGGATGGTCCAGGAATAGTTGCCCGAGGCGTCGGGGCCGCTGCGCGTCAACTCGACCCCGTTCAGCGTCAGCTTGGCGCTGCCGGAATCCTGCTGCGAGGAGGGGATCAGCAGGGTGACGGTTTCCACCGCCTCGGGGCTGGCGGCGTCCACGTCGCTCAGCGTGATGGTCGGGGCGATGGCGATGCCGCCCGCCGCGTCCTCGTTGCCGCGCCCGTTCAGCGTGGTGATCTGGAACGCGTCGGCGACCGGCCGCACCGTGATGGTCTGCACGGCGGTGGAGGTACCGCCGTAGCTGTCCTTCACCGTGAAGGTGAAGCTGTCGGTGCCGCTGAAATCATGGTCCGGGGTGTAGGTGAAGCTGCCGTCGTCATGCACCACCAGCACGCCATGGTCCAGCCGCACGGGCTGGCCGTTGGTGCCCGGCCCCTTGTAGGTCAGGACGTCGTCGGTGCGGCCGTTGGCGATGTCCGGATCGGTCGCCGCCAGCTGCCCGTTCAGCACCGTGTCCTCGACCGCCGGGCTGTTCGCTGCCGTGGCGGTCGGCGGGTTCGGGTTGTAGTTCAGCAACGTGCGCACGTCGACCGGCTGGCCGTCGAGGTAGATTTCGAGCTTCTCGAAATCGACGACGCGGAGTCCGAGCGCGGCCAGCGTCGTGGCCGACGATGTGCTGGTGTCGGCGGTGGCCGCGTCGGTCTTCGCCGCCGCCGCCTCGATGCTGTCGCGCAGGGTCCGCAGATCGGCCAGGATGGCCGGGTTGGCGAGCTGCGCGCTGGTCAGCATGACGCGGAAGGTGTCGATGCCGGAATCGCCGTCCTGGAGTTCCGGGGCGGCGGCGGTGCCGCCCTCGCCCACCACGAAGATCGACAGGTCGTCGCCTGCCCCGCCGCTGACGGTGTCGGTACCGGCACCGGCGCTGATGGTGTCGTTGCCGGCCTCGCCACGCAGGATGTTGGCGCCGCCGTCGCCGGTGATGGTGTCGTCGAAGTTGGAGCCGGTGACGTTCTCCAGGTTGCGCAGGACGTCGTTGCCCTCGCCGGTGCCGACGCCGGTCGTCAGGTTGGCGTTCACCGCGCCGGTCGAGTCGATGTAGGTGACGGTGTCGTTGCCGTCGCCGCCGTCGATGGTGTCGTTGCCGGGACCGCCGGCCAGCAGGTCGTTGCCGGTCCCGCCGTCCAGGGAATCGTCGCCCAGCCCGCCGCGCAGCGTATCGTTGCCGGCGTCGCCGAAGATGGTGTCGTTGCCGGCACCGCCCTCCAGGCTGTCGTTGCCCTGGGGCGTGTTCGGGAAGGTGACGGTGAAGGTCTTGGGCGTGCTGACGGCGGTGCTGCCGTTCTCCTGCTCGACCGAGGTCGCGGTGACGGTCAGCGTGATCGGGTGGGCGTTGTCGCCCTCCTTCGCGGTCAGAGACAGGGATGCCAGCTGCGCCGGGGTCAGCGTGTAGGTGGTGGTGCCGTCCGCCTCCGTCACCATGGTGCCGGCGCTCAAGCTCACCCCGGCCGGAACGCCGGAGATCACCACCTTCTGGATCGATTCCGACCCGTCGATGTCCGACAGGGCCGCGTCGATGGCGCGGTTCGCGCCGGAATTCAGCAGGATGGTGAAGACGCCGGTGCCGTCGCCGTGGATCAGGTCGTCGCCGTCGCCGCCCAGGATGGTGTCATGGCCGGCACCGCCCGACAGCGTGTCGTTGCCGGCGGTGCCGGTGATGCTGTCGTTCTGGCCGACGCTCAGGTCGTAGACCACCTGCTTGACGATGGCGGTCGGGGCGTCGGCGACCGCGACGACGGTGACCGCCAGAGTCGTCGACACGTCGACCGCGCTGGCGGTGCCGTCCTTGGCGCGGGCGACGACCGTCAGGGTGAAATCCACGTCGCTGTCGTGCGGCGGGGTGATCTTCAGGCCCGCCAGCTGCGCCTTGGTCAGCGTGATCGTGCCGTTGGCGATGGTCAGCGTGCTGCCGGCGGTGTTGCTCAGCGTGGCGCCGGTGGGGATGCCGCTGATGATGATGCTCAGCGTTTCCGACCCGTCCGTGTCGGTCAACGCGGCGTCGATGGTCAGCGGGATGCCCGTGTCCTCGTTGCCGCTGGCCGCCGTGACGCTCAGCGTCGGGGTGTCGGTTACTGGATCGACCGTGACGAGCAGCGGCTTGGTGGTGGTCGCCGCCGTCGCGACACCGTCCTTGGAGATCGCCGTGACGCTCAACGTGAAGTCCACGTCGCTGTTCAGCGGTGGCGTGATCTTCAGGCCGACCAGTTGGTCCGGCGTCAGGGTGATCGACTTGTTGACGATGGTCAGCGTGTTGCCGGCCGCGTTGGTCAGGGTGGCGCCCACCGGGATGTTGCCGATGGTGACGGTCAACGTCTCAGACCCGTCCGTATCGGTCAGCGCCGGATTGATCGTCAGCGCGATCGCCGTGTCTTCATCGCCGCGCGCCGCCGACACCGTCAGCGTCGGCGCGTCGGACACCGGGTTGACCGTGACCGCCAGCGTCTCCGTCCGACTGACGGCGTCGGCCACCCCGTCCTTGGAGGTCGCGACCACCGTCAAGGTAAAGTCCACGTCGCTGTTCGACGGCGGCGTGATTTTCAGGCCGGTCAACTGCGCCTTGGTCAACGTGATCGAGCCGTTGCTGATGGTCAGCGGGTTGCCCGCCGTGTTGCTCAGGCTGGCGCCGGTGGGGATGCCGCTGATCGTGATCGTCAGCGTCTCCGACCCGTCCGTGTCGGTCAGCGCGGCGTTCACCGTCAGCGGGATCGCCGTGTCCTCGTTGCCCGTCGCCGCCGAGACGCTCAGCGTCGGCGCGTCCGTCACCGGATCGACCGTGACCAGCAGCGATGCGGTGGTGGTCGCCGCCGTCGCCGTCCCGTCCTTGGCGTTCGCCGTGACGCTCAGCGTGAAGTCCACGTCGCTGTTCAGCGGCGGCGTGATCTTCAAGCCGACAAGCTGCTCCGGCGTCAGGGTGATCGACTTGTTGACGATGGTCAGCGTGTTGCCGGCCGCGTTGGTCAGGGTGGCGCCCACCGGGATGTTGCCGATGGTGACGGTCAACGTCTCAGACCCGTCCGTATCGGTCAGCGCCGGATTGATCGTCAGCGCGATCGCCGTGTCTTCATCGCCGCGCGCCGCCGACACCGTCAGCGTCGGCGCGTCGGACACCGGATTGACCGTGACCGCCAGCGTCTCCGTCCGGCTGACCGCGTCGGCCACCCCATCCTTGGAGGTCGCGACCACCGTCAGCGTGAAGTCCACGTCGCCGTTCAGCGGCGGCGTGATCTTCAGACCCACCAGTTGCGCGGCGGTCAGCGTGACCGAACCGTTGGTGGCCGTCAACACGCCGCCATTGTTGGCAAGCAAGGCGCCGGTGGGGATGCCGCTGATGACGATGCTCAGCGTCTCCGACCCGTCCGTGTCGGTCAACGCGGCGTTCACCGTCAGCGGGATCGCCGTGTCCTCGTTGCCCGTCGCCGCCGTGACGCTCAGCGTCGGCGCGTCCGTTACCGGGTTCACCGTGACGACCACGGACTCGCTCACCGAGACCGGGGCTGCCACGCCGTCCTTGGCCGTCGCCGTCACCGTCAGCGTGAAGTCCACGTCGCTGTTGACCGGCGGCGTGATCTTCAGGCCGGCCAACTGCGCCGGGGTCAGGGTGATCGAGCCGTTGCTGATCGTCAGCGTGTTGCCGGCCGTGTTGCTCAGGCTGGCGCCGGACGGGATGCCGCTGAGCGTGACCGTCAGCGTCTCCGACCCGTCCGTGTCGGTCAGCGCCGGGCTGATCGTCAGCGGGATGCCCGTGTCCTCGTCGCCCGTCACCGCCGACACGACACTCAGCGTCGGCGTGTCGGTCACCGGGTTCACCGTCACCACCAGCGGAGCGGTGGTGGTCGCCGGGGTGGCTGTGCCGTCGGTGCTGGTCGCCGTGACCGTCAACGTGAAGTCCACGTCGCTGTTGGCCGGCGGAGTAATCTTCAAACCGGCCAGTTGAGCAGGATCCAGCGTGATCGAGCCGTTGACGACGGTCAGCACCCCACCATTGTTGGCGAGAACGGCGTCGGACGGGATGCCGCTGATCGTGACCGTCAGCGTCTCCGACCCGTCCGTGTCGGTCAGCGCCGGGCTGATCGTCAGCGGGATCGCCGTGTCCTCGTTCCCCGTCGCCGCCGACACCGTCAGCGTCGGCGTATCCGTCACCGGGTTCACCGTGA
>NZ_RZIJ01000034.1 GCF_003989665.1 Azospirillum doebereinerae
GCCTCGACGGTGTCCTGGGCGTAGGCGAAGCGGGCCTGCTTGAGGAACTTGGCGTAGGCGCGCAGCACGGTGACCTCACGCCCCGACAGCCCGGCGCGCAGGATCAGCCGGTTGAACCCGTCATCCTCCATCCGCCCGTCCCACACGGCGGAGAACGCCTGCTGGAACAGCTCCTTGACCTGCACGCAATCGGCGGTGACGCCGGTCTGGGTGCGGGCGGTGAAGTCGTGGATCCACACCGGCGGCTCGCCGCCGGCCGCCGCCACGTCGTAGGGCTGCTCGGTGATGACCTTGAGGTCCATGTGCTCCAGCATCGGCAGCACGTCAGACAGCGGGACCGGGCTGCCCTGGTGGTAGATCTTGACGTGCAGCTCGTCGCCCTCGGCCTCCAGCGGGCGCAGCAGGGTGATGCCCAGGCGCTTCTGCGCGACCGCTTGCTCGATGCGGTCGATGTCGTGGACGGCGGTCTCGGCCCCGAACTCCTCGCGGTAGCCGGCCGGGAAGGCGTCGGCGTAGCGGCGCAGCAGGGCGTTGCCGGTCTCCTCGCCACGGGCCTCGATCAGGGCGTCGCGCAGCCGGTCGCCCCAGCCGCGCGCGGCCTGGACGAGGCGGGTTTCCAACTCCTCGACGTCGACGGCCGGGATCCTGCCCGGCTCGGTCCGGATGATCAGGTGCAGGCGGGCCAGCGTGCTTTCGGAGAGCTGGGTGTGGGTGGTGGTGCAGGCGCCGTTGAAGCCGGCCTCCAGCAGCGCCTGGATCTTGCGGCGCAGCGCCGTGTCGTAGCGGTCGCGCGGCACGAAGACCAGGCAGGAGACGAAACGCTCGAACGGATCGCGGCGGACGAACAGGGCCAGCCGCTGGCGCTCCTGGAGATGCAGGATGCCGAGCGTCGCCTCGTACAGCTCGGGCACCGCGATCTGGAACAGCTCGTCGCGCGGGTAGGTCTCCAGGATGTTCAGCAGCGCCTTGCCGTCATGGCCGGCCGGGTCGAAGCCGGCCTTCGCCATCACGTCGGCGACCTTGCGGCGCAGGAACGGGATCTCGCGCGGGCTGCGGTTGTAGGCGACCGACGTGAACAGCCCGACCGTCAGCAGGGCGCCGACCACGTTGCCCGCCTCGTCGAAGCGCTTGACCAGCATGGCGTCGAGCGGCACCGCGCGGTGGACGGTGGCCAGCCGCGTGCCCTTGGTCACCAGCAGCGGGCGCGGCTGGTGCAGGAAGGCGCGGATCTCGGCCGGCAGCACGGCGGCGTGGCCGTGCTCGTCGAAGACGGTGACCTCGGGGTCGCGCAGCACGCCGAGCCCGCTGCCCTCGACCAGCTCAAGCCACGGCTCGTCGGGGGTGCGGCCGGGGATGGCGTCGTAGCGGCGGCTGCCCAGCAGCGTGACGTTGCCGGCGTCCACCCAGGTCAGGAAATCGGCGGTCTCCGCCGCGTCGGCCGGATCGGGCGCGCGGGCGCTGTCGTCGCGGGCGGCGCGGACACGCTCGCGCATCGGCTCCCAATCCTCGACGGCGGCGCGCACGTCGGCCAGCACGTGTTCCAGCCCGTCGCGCAGGCGCGCCAGCGCCGCCGGGTCGGATTGCGGGTCGATCAGGCAGTGCATGAAGGATTCGTCGCGGGCGCCGTCCTGCTCCTCGCCCGGCTCCAGCAGGGTCTCCAGCCGACCGGACGCGTCGCGGACGACGCGCACCACGGGGTGGATGACGAGGTGGACGGTGACACCCTGGCGGTTCAACTCCGCCGTCACCGAATCGACGAGGAAGGGCATGTCGTCGTTGACGATCTCCACCACCGAGCGGTCGGACTGCCAGCCATGCTCGTCGAGCCGGGGCGAGTAGACGCGCACGCGCGCCGCGCCGGGGTGCCTCTGTTGCCCCCATTGCCACATCGCCAGCGCCGCGCCATAGAGCTGTTCCGGCGTCGCCCGCAGGAAATCGTCCGGCGGCACGTTGCCGTAGAAGCGCTGCACGAACCGTTCGGCCCGCGCGTTCGGCACCCGGCTGCGCACCAGCTCGGCCAATTGCCTGCGCATGTCGCCCGCCAGATCCTTCGTCGCCGTCCGCATGATGGTGGTTGCCTCCCTGACAGTGTTTTGCTGGTAGTACCACCGCAACACTGACAATTCGACGGCAAATTAACGACAGTATGTCTGACTAATCCGAAATGGTCAGGGGCCGGAGAGCGGCTCGGGAGGCGCCAAGACTGGGGGTTGCGCGGTCAGATCCTCGACCAGCCGGCGGGCGTGGGCCGACAATTCGTCGAAGCGGCGGGCGCACAGCATCAGCACGCGCGGCGCCCAGGGGTCGGACAGCGGGACCACCTGCAGCGCGGCGGATTCCCGCGCCCGTTGCGCCGCCATTTCCGGGACGATGCCGATGCCGACGCCGCGCTCGACCAGCCGGCACAGCGCGACGGGCCCGCGCACCCGGACCCGGAAGGACAGGCTGCGCCCGGCCCGTGCCGCGTGGCTGTTCAGGTATTCCTGCAAGGCGCTGCCGGTGCTCAGGCCCACGAAGGGCTCGTCCAGCGTGTCGGCGAAGGCCACCGCCCCGCCCCCGGCCAGCCGGTGGCCGCGCGGCACCACCAGCACCAGCCGGTCGCTGCGGAAGGGCCGCGTCTCCAGCCCGGCCAGGTCGACCATGTCGGCGACGACCCCCAGATCGGCCAGCCCGGCGGCCACCGCCTCGACGATGGCGTGGCTGGGGCGCTCCTCCAGGTCGATGTCGATGTTGGGGTTGGCGGCCAGGAAGCCCGCCAGCGCGTCGGGCAGGAATTCATTGATCGCCGCCGTGTTGGACAGCAGCCGGACATGGCCCTTCAGGCCCTTGGCGTAGTCGTTCAGCTCGCCGCGCATGCGCTCCAGCTGGTGCATGACTTGGCGTGCGTGGTGGACCACCGCGCGCCCCGCCGGGGTCGGGCGCGCCCCGCGCCGCCCGCGCTCCAGCAGAGGGATGCCGAGCGCCTCCTCCATCCCCCGGATGCGCGCGCTGGCCGAGGCGAGCGCCATGGCGCTGCGTTCGGCACCGGCGGTGATGCTGCCGGTCTCGGCGATGTGCAGGAACAGCCGCAGGTCGGTCAGGTCGAAGCGCACGGCGAAACACCCGAAGTGGAAACACCCGATTGGTGAGCCCTCAGCCTTCGGGCTTACCGAAGGCTGGCTGCGTGAAAGCCAGATTGTGACCTTTCACGGCGGCGGGCAAGCTCCAACCTCACGAAGGGGCGTCGATACGCGGAAACGGAGGACGCGCCATGGCGTTGCTGGACAGGGACGGGCGGGACGAGGAGGGCGGCTGGCTCGACGGGCTGGACCGCCGCCTGCTGGTGGTGGCGCTGGCGCTGGGGCTTCTGACCCTGCTGGCCGTGCTCGACCTCAACCGGCCGGTGCCGGGGTCGGAGCTGCCGGTGGAGGTCCACATCCCGGCGGTGGACCTGTCCTTCGCGGCGCGGCCGGCGACGAAGCCGGCCCGCGACCGCGACGAGCTGCTGGCCTACGACTGAGACGGACGGACCTCCGCCGGGACACTCGTGTCGCCGTCGCCCAAGGGACGTTCCATCAGCACGCTGTCGATCCAGCGGCCGAACTTGAAGCCCATCCCCGGCAGCACCCCGGCCGAGCGGAAGCCGCAGGCGGCGTGCAGCCCGATGGAGCCGTGGTTGTCGCTGCCGCCGATCACCGCGACCATGCGGCGGTAGCCGGCGGCCTCGCAGATTTCCAGCAGCGGAATCATCAGCGCCCGGCCGACCCCGCGCCGCGCCATCCCGGCATCGACGTAGACGGAGTTCTCCAGCGCGAAGCGGTAGGCGCTGCGCGTCCGGTACGGGCCGGCGTAGGCGTAGCCGGCCAGCGTTCCGCCGCTTTCCGCGACCAGATAGGGCAGGCCGCGCGTCAGGATGGCCGCCCGGCGCTCTGCCATCTCGGCCTCGCTTGGCGGGATCTCCTCGAAGGAGGCGGTGCCGGTTTGCACATGGTGGGCGTAGAGCGCGGTGATGGCGGTGATGTCGGCGTCGCGCGACGGGCGGACGGTCAGGGCGGTGTTCAAGGTGGTCGTCACGTCGGTCAGCTCCGGGGGGAAGGAAGAGGGCGGTCGGCGGGAAGCAAAGCGGCGCAGACGGCCGCCAACCCGCCGCCGACGCCGAGAAGGGCGAAACCCCAGCCCCAGCCGGAGCCGAGGCCGGATCCGGTGGCGCCGTCGAGCACGAGCCCGACCGCCAGCGGCGCCACGCCGCCGGCCCCGAAGCCGAGGATGGAGCGCACCGCCAGCGCCGCGCCGAGGCTGCCCGGCTCGACCGATTCGGTCATCGCGGTGGACAGCACCGGCGAATCGCCGAGCGCGGAAAAGCCGTAGAGCGCCGCGACCGGCAGGATCAGCCAGACCGGCAGCGTCTCCATCCAGCCGATGGTCAGCGAGCAGGCGGCGCCCAGCCCCCCCATCGCCACCAGCACGGCGCGCCGGCCCAGACGGTCGGACGCCTTTCCCATGGTCAGCGAGGACAGGAAGCCCGACAGGTGGATGGCCCCGGCGATCCACAGCCCCTGCGCCGTCGCTCCGCCCGATCCGGACAGGCTGGCGGTCAGGAAGGCCGGCAGCCACGCCCACATGCCCAGCAGCTCCCAGCAATGGGTGGTGTAGCCGGCGGTCAGCAGCAGGGAGCGGCGGTCGGCCAGGAAGCGGAAGGCGCCGCGCAACGCCTGGGTCCGCGCCCCGGCAATCCGGTTGGGCCGCCCGCGCAGGCCCGGCGCCGCGACCAGCAGGGCCAGCAGCGGCCCCAGCCCGCAGGCGACGAAGGCGGCCTCGTAGCCCAGACGCTCGCTCAACCCCGCCGCCAGCGCGATGGAGGCGAAATAGCCGAGCGACCCGGCGCCGAGCAGCCAGCCGACCGCCGCGCCCCGCCGTTCCGCCGGAACCCCCTGCGCCACCAGCATGATGGAGGGGGCGTAGGTGCCGCCCTGGGTCAAACCCAGCAGCGCGAACAGCAGCAGCGCGCTGTCGGGCGAGCGGGCGAAGAGGGCGAAGGCCAGACCGGTCAAGGCGCTGGCTCCGCTCGACCACAGGAAGACGCGTTTGGCGCCCAGGCTGTCGGCGAACCAGGAGGACAGCACCAGCGACAGCGCGTAGCCGGCGTTGAAGGCGGTCTGGATCCCGCCGGCCTCGCCGCCGGACATCCCCCAGGCCCGCATCGTCGCGGGCAGGGAGCCGGCGTGCACCATGAAGGCCAGCGAGGAGCCGAAACGGCTCGCACACAATAGGATCAGCCACAAGGGGGCGGGGGAAGGTCGGTCGTGCATAATGGCCCGACTTTCGGCGGGGGCGGCCGGAAAGGCAAATTTATTGATCTGATCGGAATCATAAGGAAAACTGGGGGTATGCGCCGCCTGAACCTCGATCAGCTCCTGACCTTCGCGCTGGTGGTGGAGCACGCCGGCTTCACCGAGGCCGCCGCCCGGCTCGGCCTGACCCAGCCGGCGGTCAGCCTGCAGATCCGCAATCTGGAGGACCGGCTGGGCGTCCGCCTGATCGAGCGGGTCGGCAAGCGCGCCTTGCCGACCGCCGCCGGGCGCGACCTGCTGCCCTTCGTCCGCCGCCTGCGCGACGAGGCCGACGCGGCGATGACCCACATGATGCGCCACCGCACCGGGGAGACCGGGCGCGTGCGCGTCGGCACCGGGGCGACCGCCTGCATCTACCGGCTGCCGCCGCTGCTGGCCGCCTTGCGCGCCGCCCATCCCGGCCTGGAGATCATCGTCGTCACCGGCAACACCCCCGACATCCTCGACGCGGTGGAGGCCGGGACTCTCGACCTCGCGCTGGTCACCCTGCCGGCGGCGCGGCCCGGCCTGTCCATCGAGCCGGTGTGCGCGGAGGCGATGGTCGCCGTCGACGCCCGCGCGGACGGCGTGTCCCTCTCTGCGCCGATGACGCCGGTGGAGGCCGCGGCCGGGCCGCTGATCCTCTACGAGCGCGGCGGCACCATGCGGGCGGTGATCGACGCGTGGTTCGTGGCCGGTGGCGCGCAGCCGCGCCCGGCGATGGAACTCGGCAATGTCGAGGCGATCAAGAACCTCGTCGCCGCCGGGCTGGGCCGCTCGATCCTGCCGGCGGTGACCGTCGCGGGGGAAGGCGACCGCGACCGCTTCGGCGTCCGACCGCTGGCGCCGCCGCTGACCCGCACGCTGGGGCTGGCGCTGCGCCGCGACAAGGTGCGGGACGCCGGGGTGCGCGCGTTGGTGAAGGCCGTTGCGGCCATTGGTTGAAGGCTCCGCCACGGGCGGCATGGTGATCCGAGGAGATATCGCCTTTGGGTGAATTTACAGACGCTTCAAGGCTTGCGCACTCTGCGGGGCATGGGACTTTTTGCTTACCCCGGGTGCCGATGACCGAGAATTCCGCGCCGTCCACCGGCCAGCCCGACGCCAGCCGGACCGATGGGGAGGTCTTGCGCGCCCGCATCGCGGCGTTGGAGGCGGAGAACGCCGTGCTTCGGGCGGCGGTCGACGCCTCCGGCACCAAGAGCGACGATCTGCTGACCATCGCCGGCCTGAACGCGGATCTGCGCGCCGCCTTCGACGAGCTGGAGCGCAGCCGCGCCGCCCACGCCGAGAGCGAGGGGCGGTTGCGGGCGATCCTGGACAGCGCCACCGAGCACGCGATCCTGACCATGGACTCCGCCGGCCGGGTGACGAGCTGGAACCCCGGCGCCACCCGCATCCTGGGCTGGAGCGAGACGGAGATCCGGGGTCGCGACAGCGCCGTCCTCTTCACGCTGGAGGACATCGAGGCCGGCGTGCCCGCCAAGGCCCGCGCCACGGCGCTGGCCGAGGGGCAATACCGCGACGAGCGCTGGTTCCACCGCAAGGACGAGGCCGCCTTCTGGGGAACGGTGACGATCCTGCCGCTGCTGGGCGACGCGGCGGGCGGCTTCCTGTGCATCCTCCACGACCGCACCGGCGAACGGGCGGTGGAGAACGCCATCCAGGAGGCGCAGCAGCGGGCGACCGAGGTGCTCGACAGCATCGACGAGGCCTTCGTCACCTTCGACCGCGACTACCGCGTCACCTATCAGAACCGCCGGGCGGAGCAGATCGACCGCCTGACGCTGTCGACGATGATGGGCCGCACCATGTGGGAGATCTGGCCGCAGATGGCCGGCAGCGACGTCGAGGCGATCTGCCGCAAGGCGATGGAGGAGCGGATCTCGACCGCGCTGGAGAAGCGCTACGAGAGCGGCGGGAAGGAGCTGTGGCTGGAGGTTCGCTACCACCCGACGCCGGAGGGGCTGGGCTGCTTCTTCCGCGACATCACCGCCCGCAAGATCGCCGAGGAGGCGGTCGCCGCCCAGCACGCCCGCACGGTCGAGATCCTGGAAAGCATCAGCGACGCCTTCTACACGGTCGATCACGAGTGGCGGTACACCTACATCAACAACAAGGCCGAGCAGCTGTGGGGCCGCAAGCGCGAGGATCTGCTGGGCCGGCGGATCTGGGAGGTCTTCCCCGAGGTGCTCGGCAGCGAGCCGTTCCTGGCGCACCAGCAGGCGCTGCGCGAGAACCGCGTGGTGACGGTCGAGACGGTCTCGCCGATCTTCCACAGCTGGATCGAGGCCAGCGTCTACCCCAGCGCCATCGGCCTGTCGGTCTATTTCCGCGACATCACCAGCCGCCGTCTCGCCCAGGACGCCCTGCTCCAGGCCAAGGAAGCGGCGGAGGAGGCCAGCCTCGCCAAGGGCAAGTTCCTCGCCGCCGCCAGCCATGATCTGCGCCAGCCCCTGCAGGCGCTGCTGCTGTTCGTCGACGTGTTGAAGCCGCATGTCCAGGGCAGCCGGGGCGAAAGCGCGCTGCTGCATCTGGCGCGCGGGCTGGACGCGCTGAAGGATCTGCTCGACAGCCTGCTCGACATGTCGCGGCTGGACGCGGGGATCGTCGAGCCGTCGGTCGAGGACGTGCCGCTGCAACCCCTGTTCGACCACATCGCCGCCTCCTACCGCCCGGTCGCCGCCGCGCGGGGGCTGGATCTGCGGGTCGAGGTCTGCCGGGGCACGGCGCGCAGCGACCGCACGCTGCTGACCCGCATGGTGCGGAACCTCGTGGAGAACGCGCTGCGCTACACCGAGGCGGGGCGCATCGACATCGAGTGCCGGCGGGCCGGCAACCGGCTGTTGATCGAGGTGCGCGACACCGGCATCGGCATCCCGCCGGATCACCTGGAGCGCATCTGGGAGGAGTTCCACCAGGTCGGCAACCCCGAGCGCGACCGCAACCGGGGCCTGGGATTGGGCCTGGCCATCGTGCGGCGGCTGTCGCTGCTGCTCGACCATCCGGTCGGCGTCCAGTCGGTGCCGGGCCAAGGCACGGTCTTCACCCTGACGCTGCCGGCCGGCGAGACCGAGGTGGCGGTGGAGGCGGTGACCGAGGGCGCCACGGCGGGGCGGGGCCGCTTCGCCGTGCTGGTGGACGACGACGCCATCGTGCTGCTGGGGCTGGAGACGATCTTCAAGGAATGGGGCTACGAGGTGCTGGTCGCCGGATCCGCCGACAAGGCGGTCGAGGCGCTGGTCAGCGTCGGCCGCCGGCCGGACATCATCGTCGCCGACTACCGACTGCGCGAGGGCCGCTACGGGACGGAAGCGGTGGCGCGGATCCGCGCCCTGTTCGAGGAGGTCGGGCGCGGGCCGGTTCCCGGCGTGATCCTGACCGGGGAAACCGGACCCGACTGCGAGCGCGACGCCGCCTCGCACGGGCTCGGCATCATCCACAAGCCGGTGACCCCGCGCCAGCTGAGTTACGCGCTGGGCCAGCTGTTCAGCACCGGCTGACGCCCGCTTCGGTTCCCGCGCCCGCACGGCTGGGTGCGATTCCGCTCGCCATGGCGCGATAATCGCACCATTATGGCGGTGTCGCGCTTTGCGGGTTTGAGGACGAGGGAGCCACGGCATGGCCGAGACGCTGCATCCGGCCGAGGTCGCCAAGGGGGCCGAAGGGGCGGTCAAGGACGACGCCGACCCGAATTTCATGACCTCCCTGGCGCGGGGGCTGTCGGTGATCCGCGCCTTCACGGAACGCGAACCGAACCTGACCATCGCCGACATCGCCAAGATCACCGGCCTGCCGCGCGCGGCGGCGCGGCGCTGCCTGCTGACGCTGATGCAGCTCGGCTACGCCGGGTCGGACGGGCGGACCTTCTTCCTCAAGCCGAAGATCCTGGCGCTGGGCTATTCCTTCCTGTCCTCGGCGCCGCTGGCGACGATCCTCGACCCGCTGATCGAGCAGGTCAGCGGCGCCGTGCAGGAATCCTGCTCGGCCGCCGTGCTGGACGAGGACGAATTGGTCTACATCGCCCGCGCGGCGACCAAGCGGATAATGTCGGTCGGGCTGAACGTCGGCAGCCGCCTGCCGGCCTACTGCACCTCGATGGGGCGCGTGCTGCTGGCGGCGCTGCCGGAGGCGGAGCTGGACGCCTACCTTGCCCGCGTGGTCCTGAAGCCCTTCACCGAACGCACCATCGTCGCCGCCGATCCCCTCCGGCGCGAGCTGGAACGGGTGCGAGAGCGGGGATTCTCGCTGGTCGACCAGGAGCTTGAACTGGGGCTGCGCTCCATCGCCGTGCCGATCCGCGCGGCGTCGGGCGGGGTGGTCGCGGCGGTCAACGTCAGCGCCCAGGCCGCCCGCGTCACCTGCCCGGAGATGGAGGTGCAGTTCCTGCCCCGCCTGCTGCGCGCGGCGGAAGAGGCGCGGGTGCTGCTGGTGCGCTCGCGCGGGGTATAGGGGGGCTGGGTTTGGGTGCGGGTCCCGTTTGCCCCCTCCCCATCCCTCCCCCGCTTCGCGGGAGAGGGGGCCGGATGCTTGTCGGCGTTCGGCGGAGTTCCCTCTCCCGCCGAAGGCGGGGGAGGGTTAGGGAGGGGGCACGCGGAGCTGCGCAATCCCGCTCAGGACGCCGCCACTCCGAACGGGTTGATCCGCCGCCAATCCGCCTCGACCTCCCGACGCAGCAACCGCCACACCAGCCACCCCATCCACCCGAAGCCCGTCCCCGCGATCACCGGCCGCAGCAGCCGGCGCGCGTCCTCCTCGTTCCGGCACCCCCAGGCCCCGGCGACGGCGAACAGGTTGGGGCCGAAGCCCGGCGTCACCTCCCGCCGCAGGATCTCGTGCAGAACGGCCTCGTCGTAGCCGGACTCCGCCAGCACCCGCCGGATCCGCCCGTGGTCGGCGGCGTCGAGTTCGGTGTCGAGGAACAGCTCCCCCATCGCCAGCCAGACCGGCATTTGCCGCGCGATCTCCGCCGCGTCCATATGGGCGGTCAGACCATCGTGTCGGGCGACAGGGCGGTCAGCGCCGAGCGGATCCGGGGCACCATGTGGTCGGCGAAGACCCGCACCTTGGCCGGCACCAGCGCCCGGTGCGGGTAGAGCACCGCCAGCATCACCGGCTCGGGCGGATGGTCGGGCAGGACGGGCACCAGGGCGCCGCTCGCCAGATGCTCGGCCACCTCCCACAGCGGCTTCATCGCGATGCCCCGGCCGTCCAGCGCCCAGCCGGTCAGCACGTCGCCGTCGTCGGCGTCGAAGCGGCCGGCGACCGACAGCTTCACCGGCTCGCCCTTGTCGAGCAGGGTCCATTGGAACTGCTGGGTGCCGGGAAAGCGCAGCAGCAGGCAGTTGTGGTCGGTCAGATCGGCCGGGGCCTGCGGGCGCCCGCGCTCCTCCAGATAGGACGGGGCGGCGACCAGCACGCGGCGCAGATCGGCGATCTTGCGGACGACGAAGCTGGAATCCTTCAGCGTCGCCATGCGGACGGCGACGTCCACCGCCTCGCGCAGCAGGTCGAGCAGATGGTCGGACAGCCGCAGCCGCACCTCGACCAGCGTGTTGGCGGCGCAGAATTCCGGGACCAGCGGCGCCAGGATGCGCCGTCCGAAGCCCAGCGGCGCGGTGACCCGCACGCTGCCCGACGGCAGGGTCGATCCGGTGACGATGTTGCTGTGGGCGCGCTCCACCGCCTCCAGCACGTCGAGGCAGCCCTGGTAGAAGTCGACGCCGGCCTCGGTCGCCTGCAACTGCCGGGTCGTGCGGTTCAGCAGGCGGACGCCGAGATGGGTCTCCAACTGCTGGATCCGGTGGCTGACCATCGCCGGGGACATGCGCAGATTGCGTCCGGCCGCCGACAGGCTGCCCAGCTCCACGACGCGGACGAAGATGCGCATGTTCTCAAGCAACGCCATGGTCGCGGAAACTCCCTGCCGGATCGGTCGGTTACGGTCAGGGCAAGGCTAGCACGGCGCGGCGTGCGCTGGGAATTTCGGCGGTCGGTCGGATAAGGCGTCGTCGGGTGGAAAGCGGTGGGGCGCCGGGGAGGTCCCCGTCTCCCGGGCGCCCCGCTCCTCCCTTTACACCAGCACCGTTTCGGGCTGGTCGACGGGCAGGTCGATGGTCTCCTCGAACTCGGTGACGTTGTCGATGTCGGTGCCCATGGCGATGTTGGTGACGCGCTCCAGCACCACCTCGACGACGACCGGGACCTGGAACTCCTCCATCCAGCGGTTGGCCTGGGCGAAGGCGTCCTGGATGCGGTCGGGCTGGGTGACGCGGATCGCCTTGCAGCCCAGGCCCTCGGCCACCGCGACGTGGTCGACGCCGTAGACGCCGATCTCCGGCGCGTTGATGTTCTCGAAGGAGAGCTGGACCTGGAAGTCCATCTGGAAGGCGCGCTGGGCCTGCCGGATCAGCCCGAGATAGGCGTTGTTCACCAGCACGTGGATGTAGGGCAGCTTGTGCTGGGCGCCGACCGCCAGCTCCTCGATCATGAACTGGAAGTCGTAGTCGCCCGACAGCGCGACGATCTTGCGCTTGGGATCGGCGACCCGCACGCCCAGCGCCGCCGGCAGCGTCCAGCCGAGCGGCCCGGCCTGCCCGCAGTTGATCCAGTGGCGCGGCTTGTAGACGTGCAGGAACTGCGCGCCGGCGATCTGCGACAGGCCGATGGTGGTGACGTAGGTCACGTCCTCGCCGAACGCGCTGTTCATCTCCTGGTAGACGCGCTGCGGCTTGATCGGCACTTGGTCGAAGTCGCTGCGGCGGTGCAGCGAGCGCTTGCGGCCCTGGCAGTCGGCGACCCAGCCCGACAGATCCTTCAGCTTGCCCGCCGCCTTCCATTCCCGCGCCACCTCGATGAACAGGTCGAGCGCGGCACCCGCGTCCGACACGATGCCGAGGTCGGGCATGAAGACGCGGCCGATCTGGGTCGGCTCGATGTCGACGTGCACGAACTTGCGGCCGCGCGTGTAGACCTCGACCGAGCCGGTGTGGCGGTTGGCCCAGCGGTTGCCGATGCCCAGCACGAAGTCCGACGCCAGCATGGTGGCGTTGCCGTAGCGGTGGGCGGTCTGCAACCCGACCATCCCGGCCATCAGCGGGTGGTCGTCGGGGATGGTGCCCCAGCCCATCAGGGTCGGGATGACCGGGATGCCCAGCAGCTCGGCGAACTCGACCAGCGTGTCGGACGCGTCGGCGTTGATGACGCCGCCGCCGGACACCAGCAGCGGGCGCTCGGCCGCCGCCAGCATCGCCAGCGCCTTCTCGACCTGGACGCGGCTGGCTGCCGGCTTGTAGACGGGGAGCGGCTGGTAGGCCTCCTCGTCGAACTCGATCTCGGCCATCTGGACGTCGATCGGCAGGTCGATCAGCACCGGGCCGGGGCGGCCCGAGCGCATCAGGTGGAAGGCCTGCTGGAAGACGTAGGGGACCTGCGCCGGCTCCAGCACCGTCAGCGCCCATTTGGTGACCGGCCGGGCGATGTCCGGGACGTTGATCGCCTGGAAATCCTCCTTGTGCAGGCGGGCGCGCGGCGCCTGCCCGGTGATGCACAGGATCGGGATGGAATCGGCGATGGCCGAATAGAGGCCGGTGATCATGTCGGTCCCGGCCGGGCCGGAGGTGCCGACGCACACGCCGATGTTGCCGGCCTTGGCGCGGGTGTAGCCCTCGGCCATGTGCGAGGCGCCCTCGACATGGCGCGCCAGCACGTGGCGCAGGGTGCCGCGCCGCTGCATCGCGGCGTAGAACGGGTTGATCGCGGCCCCCGGAACGCCGAAGCAGACGTCGACGCCTTCCCGCTCCAGCACCCGCACCGCCGCTTCCGCCGCCGTCATTCTCGCCATCGCTCGGCTCCTCACTGAAACTCGAAGTGTTCGTGAGGACAGCTAAGCGGCGGATCGTCCGCACGGCAAACCAATGGGATGGCTTTTCCGCAGGCTGGAAAGCGGGCGGGGCGGGGGGTGCGCGAAGGGGGTGGCGGTCAGCTCCCCCGGTAGGTCGAGTAGGCCCAGGGGGAGACCAGCAGCGGCACGTGGTAATGCTGCGCGGCGTCGGCGACGCCGAAGCGCAGCGGCACGTCCTCCAGGAAGTTCACGCCGTCGCCGGTGACCCCTTGGGCGCGGAAATACTCGGCCACGAAGAACAGCAGCTCGTAGCGGCCGGGCTTGAAGGCGTCGCCCTGCAAGGCCGGGGCGTCGAGGCGGCCGTCGGCGTTGGTGCGGAACTCGCCCAGCACGGCGCCGCCGTCGAGATCGGTCAGGACGATCCGCATGCCGGGCGCCGGGCGGCCGGCGGCGATGTCGAGGACGTGCGTCGTCAGGCGGCCCATGGCGGAGTGCTCCTGTCTGGAAAAGGCATTCGGCGCCACGGTAGACCGCGCCCGACGGCCCCGCCACCCCGGAAAATCTGGAAACTGTCTTCGGCCCGAGCAGGGGACGGGATGGATTGAAGTGCCCGTGCCGCTTGCTTTAGCGTGGAAACGCCCGAGCGAACCGGAGACACCCGCCATGACGACCGAGAGCTACCCCCGCGACATGATCGGCTACGGCGCCACGCCGCCGCACGCCAACTGGCCGGGCGGGGCACGGGTCGCGGTGCAGTTCGTCATCAACTACGAGGAGGGCGGCGAGAACTGCGTCCTGCACGGCGACGCCGCCTCGGAAGCCTTTCTGTCGGAGATCGTCGGCGCCCAGCCGATCCCCGGCGCCCGCCACATGAACATGGAATCGATCTACGAGTACGGGTCGCGCGCCGGGTTCTGGCGACTGCACCGGATGTTCACGGAACGCGGGATGCCGGTCACCGTCTACGGCGTCGCCATGGCGCTGGAGCGCAACCCGGGGATCGTCGCCGCCATGAAGGACGCGGGCTGGGAGATCGCCACTCATGGCTGGCGCTGGATCGACTACCAGCATCTTCCCAAGGAGGTCGAGCGCGAGCACCTGCTGCGCGCCATCGAGGTTCACACCCGTGTCACCGGATCGCGCCCGCTCGGCTGGTACCTCGGCCGGTGCAGCCCGAACACCTGGGCGCTGGTCGCCGAGGAGGGCGGCTTCCTCTACAACGCCGATTCCTACGCCGACGACCTGCCCTATTGGGACACCAGCCACGGGCGCCCGCAGCTGATCGTGCCCTACACGCTGGACGCCAACGACATGCGCTTCGCGACCAACCAGGGCTTCAACTCCGGCGACCAGTTCTTCGCCTACCTCAAGGACAGCTTCGACGTGCTCTACGCCGAGGGCGACACCAGCCCGAAGATGATGTCCATCGGCCTGCACTGCCGGCTGGTCGGGCGTCCCGGCCGGGCGGCGGCGCTGGGCCGTTTCCTGGATTACGTGAAGGGGCACGACAAGGCCTGGGTCGCGACCCGGCTCGACATCGCCCGCCACTGGATCGCCGAACATCCCCATTCTTCCTGACCGGAGCCGACCCGCATGCCGCACAGCCTGGACGATCTCAACCGCATGGACCGCGCCGCCTTCGTCGCGGCGCTGGGCGCCGTGTTCGAGGACAGCCCCTGGGTCGCGGAGGCCGCCTGGGACCGCCGCCCCTTCGCCGGCAAGGAGGAGTTGCGCGCGGCGATGACCGCCATCGTCCGCGAGTCCGGACCGGAGCGGCAGCGCGCCCTGATCCTCTCGCACCCGGATCTGGCCGACAAGGCGACCCGCCCGGCCAACCTGACCGCCTTCTCGCAGACCGAACAGGCCCGCGCCGGCCTGAACGAGCTGACCGAGGAGGAGATCCAGGAGCAGCGCGCGCTCAACCGAGCCTACCGCGCGCGCTTCGGCTTCCCCTTCATCATGGCGGTGCGGTTCAGCACCCGGCCGGAGATTCTCCAGGGCATGCGCGAGCGCGTGGCCAACGACCCGGCGGTGGAGTTCGGCCGCGCGCTGGAGGAGATCTACAAGATCGCCGGGTTCCGGCTGGACGATCTGGTCGTGGGTTAAGGTTTTCACACAGTCCGCATCTGCGGGAAGCATGTGGTTTTTGACTGCATGAAGCCCCTCTCCCCTTGCGGGAGAGGGGTTGGGGTGAGGGGACGCAAGCTTCCGCCTTCGGCGGAACACCCCTCATCCCAACCCTTCTCCCACAAGGGGAGAAGGGCTTTGGAAAGCGCGGGACCTCAGTCGTCGTAGCGGCCGGCGGTGGAGGCCATGATGGCGAGGCGCAGGGATTCGGCCTTGCCCGGACCGGCGACCATCTCCAGCAGGCGCAGGACGTAGTACAGGTTCGTCTCCGCCGCGTCGGCGTCGTCGGGATGGGCCATCAGGCGCGGGTAGGCGTCCAGCAGGGCTTGGGCCTGCTCGATCAGCCCGTTGCCCATCGCCTTCAGCGTGTCGTCCACCGGCTGTTGCAGGCCCAGAGCCTCGGCCAGACCGGCGCTGCGGCGCAGGGCGCGGGCGTGGTCCTCGGCGGCGATCTGCGCCGGCTCGTCCACCACCGGCGGTCCGGCCAGGGGCGGGGCGGGGACGGCGGACAGGATGCCCGTCGCGGCGGTCTTCAGCACCGATCCGCTCACCATCGCGCCGACCGCCCGCTTCACCGCGTCCAACCGGCCCCGGTAGGCCGGGTCGCTGCGCCGCTCCATCGCCGCGCCGGTCGCGGTCACGCTGGCGAGCAGTTGCTCGGCCAGGACGACGGCCTCCTCGGGCGGGATCGGGGGGGCGTCGCCGGCGCCGTCCGGCCGCGCGATGCGCTCCTCCAGATGACCGACCACCAGACCGCCGAGCCTGCTGAGGATCGCCGGCAGATCGCGTTTGGCCCGGCCGAGGTCGAGGTCGGGCAACACCGTCAGCAGATCGGCCGGGGTGGCCAGCCGCGCGGCGGCGATCCGCAGCAGGCCATAGACCGTGTCCGGCGCCTGCCGCGCCGCCGCCTGGGCCGCCCGCTCGATGGCGTCGGTGTGCTCCTCCTCCAGCGCCGGCACCGGCTTGGGCGACAGGTCGCTCTTCAGCGCCTCGACGATCAGGCCGATGTCGAGAAGCCCGGCGATCTCCTCCACTTGGCGCCGCAGCGGTGCGTCGCCGCGCAAGGACCCGTTCTCGGCGGCGGCGGCGTGCAGGATGCCGGCGGCCATCGGCCACAGGACCCGCCCGATGTTCAGCAGGGCGTTGCGGTTTCCCGGCGCCGTCTCCCGCACCTGATGGTCGAGCTGCTCGAAGGCCGCTTGGTCGGCGCGCTCGGCGACCAGCCGCCACACCGGCTCGATGGTCCGCCGCTCGATCCGGCCGAGCGGCTGCTCCACCTTGCCGCGGCCGCCGGGGCTCTCCAGCACGTCCTCGAACGGCATGCACAGCACGCGCTTCAAGGTTGGCCGCCGGTCGGGGCGGGTCTGGATCAGGCGCGGGCGGATGGTGGCGAAGGTCTGGCGCACGTCGGGATGGTCGCGCACCCGCTCCAGCAGCCGGACGACCTCGGCGAACTTCTCGTCGGGGATGTCCAGCAGCTTGGTCTCAAGGGCTGGCGGCAGACCGGGGATGCCCGCCTTTTCAGGCGGTTCGGTCATGGGGAGCGGGCCTTCAGCGCCTCGATCCGGCGGATGGCTTCCAGATCCATGGCGCCGGTGCGCCAATCCTCCAGCGCGCGGACCGAGCGGCGCTGGCTGGAGGAGGAGACGCGCTTGGCGTCGCCGATCAGGTCGCGGCTGCTTTCCTGCCGGGGCAGCAGGGGCAGGATGCGGAACAGGTCGTTGATGGTCGCCGCCTGCTGGTGGCTGTCCTCGCTCTGCGCGACGTCCCAGGCGCCGGTGATGTGCGACCAGCCGTCGAGCAGCCACGCCAGACGGGTCGCGTGGTCGCGGATGCGGAGCATCTCGTTGTCCCAATCCCGCATCAGCGGGCCGATGGCCTCGATCCGCCGCTGGAAATCCCGGACCACCGTCTCGCCGATGCCGATGGTGTGCTGCGCGACCTCGGCGCAGAACAACGCGACGGGGGAGGTGTCGCTCGGCACCGCCTCCGCCCAGTCCTCCATCCCCTTCTTGAAGATCTTGAGGTCGCTCAGGCAGCGCAGCAGGCGGCCCGGCCGGGGCGACTGCGCCAGCCCGACCGGCGAGGCCACGTCGGCGATCTCCGCCAGCCGCGCGTAGAGCACCGTGGCGTCGAGCCGCAGGCTGCCGGCCGCCCGCGTCATCAACTGGCGGGTCAGGCGCTGGCCCTCCTCGGTTCCGATGCCGGCCTTCAGCATGTCGGGCGATTCCAGCCCGACCGCCTTCAGGATCGCCAGGATCAGCAGGTAATGGGTGAGGGTGCCCTGCTCCTCGTCCTCGTCCAAGGCGCGGCGGGCGGCCTGCGCCGCCTGCGGTCCGGCCAGGCCCCGCCGCGCCGCCTTCAGCGTCGCCCGGCGGATCTCGTGGGGGGAGCAGGATTCCTCGTTGACGATCAGCTCGTGCAGGTAGCGGTCGTGCATGGTCATGGTGACCATCTCCGGCACCGCCTTCCAGGCGACGACGTAGATGCCGGCGCCCTGGGACAGGCTCGGGATCAGCACCTCCAGCTTGGAGCGCTCGCCCCGACGCACCCGCGTCTGCGACAGAAGGGGAGTCGTGAAGGCCACGGCGGCCCCCCGCTCCTCGAAGGTCGACGGCGCGTATTCGGTCGCACCCCTCAACATGCTCACCGTCCCAGATCAAGCTGTGCCGCGCCCCGATCGTTCGCCTCGCCAACCAGCGGTGGCGCCCGATCCCCAGGGGAGATATTATTATCGATCCGAAAGGAAAGCGTTGGGGTGGAATTGCGCTAAATTGCGTCGATTTGCCACGGGGTTCGGCGGTTCGATTCATTCGGGTGCGCGCGTCCTGGTCTTGACCGCCGACCCGCGAGTGTTTCGGTCACGAACCTTCGCTGGGATCTTTCATTATCTTTCTGCTGTCCTTTCCGGATCGGCAAGGTCCGGAAGCCGATTCGTGCTGACTATCGCTGCGCTCCCAGGGCCACGGACTCCGGGAGCGCTGGGAGGGGAAGCGGTTTGAGACACGGATGAACACGGATCAAAGCTCCTCTTTCGCTTGGCATCCATCCGTGCGCCGGCAACGCCGGCATCCGTGTTCATCCGTGTCAAAATCGACTTGCGGGGGCGTCTTGTTGATCGGGCTTCGACGCTCTGTCCATGTGCCGAAGGGCTTGCGCTTTGCGCGGCGGGACGACACTTTGGGCGCCTCGCGATGGTCGCGGCGAAACGGGAGTGGCAAGGGTGAAGAACATCGGCATCGTGCTCGGACGGTTCCACCGCCGTGAGGTCGAGGAAATGCTGGACGAGGCGCGCGCCGTGGCCGCCCGCCGGCAGCTCGGCATCGTCGCGGAGGTGTGGGTTCCGGGTTCCATGGAAAAGCCGCTGGCGATCAAGCGCCTGCTGCTGCGCGACGACGTGGCCGGCGCGGTGGCGCTCGGCATCATCGAGCGCGGCGAGACCGAGCACGGCAACGTCATGGGTCACGCCGTCATCAAGAGCCTGATCGACCTCCAGCTCGAATTCCTCAAGCCGGTCGGCGTCGGCATCCTCGGGCCGGGCATCAACCCGTCGCAAATCCCGCCGCGCACCCGCCCCTACGCGGCGGCGGCGGTCGAGGCGGTGGCGGAGCTGCTGGCCGGCGCCTAAGCGGGTTTTCCGGCGGGGCGCCAGCGGTGCAGCGCGTGCATCACCCCGCCGAACACCAGACCCCAGAAGGCGGAGCCGACCCCGAAGAAGGACAGGCCCGAGGCGGTCACCAGCAGGGTGACCAGCGCCGGGACGCGCTCGTCCTCCGCCTGGACGGCGCCCAGCAGCGCGCCGCCGAAGGCGCCGATCAGCGCCAGACCGGCCACCGCCTCGATCAGGATCGGCGGTGAGCGCAGCACCAGCGTCGCCGTCACCGCCGCCAGCCCCGCGAAGGCGATGTAGCCGAGGCCGCCAACCACCGCCGCCTGCCAACGCCGTTCCGGCCGGGGATCGGCGTCGGGGCCGGCGCACATCGCCGCCGTGATCGCCGCCAGATTGACCGTCGGCGCGCCGAAGGGGGCGCTCAGCGCCGAGAAGGCGCCCGTCACCAGGAACAGCGGCGGCACGCGCGGGGTGTAGCCGAAGGTCGCCAGCACCGTCAGGCCGGGGATGTTCTGCGACGCCATGGTGACGACGAACAGCGGCAGGGCGATGCCGACCAGCGCCTCCCAGGTGAAGACCGGGGCGACCAGGGTCAGGCTGGGCCACAGGCTGGCGGGCAGCGCTCCGGTGTCCGGCGCGGTCAGCGCCATCGCGCCCAGCGCCACCGCCACGGCGGTGGGCACGGCGTAGAGCCGGGCAAAGCGCCCGACCACCGCCCAGACCGCCAGCACCAGCAGGCCCAGCCCCGGCGCCTGGGTCATCGCCGCGAAGGGCGCCAGGCACAGCTTGAGCAGGATCCCGGCCAGCATGGCGTTGGCGAGCGGCTTGGGGATCGCCGCGATCCAACGCCCGAGCGACGTCCAGAAACCGGTCAGCATGACCAGCGCCGCCACCGTCAGGAAGGCGCCGACCGCCGCCGGAAAGCCGCCGGCCACCGGCCCGGTCGCCGCCAGCAGCGCCATGCCGGGCGTGGTCCAGGCGACGCTGATCGGCTTGCGCTGGCGCGTCGCCAGCACGATGGCCGCCAGCCCCATGGACAGGCCGACCGCCACCAGCCCCGAGGTGATCTGCGCCGTGTCGGCGCCGACGGCGGCCAGCCCCTGGATGACCACGGCGACCGAGCTGGCGTAGCCGACCAGCGCCACGAGAAGACCGGTGCCGGCCGCCGGGAACGACAGGCCGCCGGTGGGGGCGTCGTCGTGGCGGGCCATGGGCGTGGAGGAAGGCATTGGGCCGACCTTTCGGGCGTGGTGGACAGCGGAAGGCATCACGCATATATTGGATCCAATATCCACGCAAGCGGCTTTCGAACGGCTTCGCCCCATGATCGATCCCCTCGACCTGACCGCGCTGATCGAGCGCAACCGCCCGCGCTTCCGCACGGCGACCGAGTTCGTCGAGGCGGCGATGCGCGAGGCGATCCTGAGCGGCGCCCTGCCCGGCGGCGCGCCCCTGCGGCAGGAGGAGTTGGCGACGGCGTTCGGGGTCAGCCGCATGCCGGTGCGCGAGGCTCTGCGCCAGTTGGAGGCGCGCGCGCTGGTCGAGTTCAACCCCCACCGGGGTGCCGTGGTGGCGGAGATTTCGGCCGGGGATTCCGCCGACATCGGCGCCATCCGCGCGGCGTTGGAGCCGGCGGCGTTGCGGCTGTCACTGCCCCGGCTGTCCGCCGCCGACTTCGCGCTGGCGGAGGAGTTGATCGCGGAAATGGACGCGGAGCCCGATCCCGGTCGCATGGGCGAGTTGAACCGCCGCTTCCACATGACGCTCTACGCGCGGGCGGGACGTCCGCGCCTGCTGGCGCTGGTCGAGCAGCATCTGGCGGCGGCCGACCGTTACCTGCGCTTCCAGTTCGCGGCGCTGGGTTACCACCCGCGCTCCCAGGACGAGCACCACGCGCTGCTGGCCGCCTGCCGGGCGGGCGACGCCGACGCCGCCTGCGGCGCGGTGGTTGACCACGTCATGGCGGCGGAGGAGCAGTTGACGGCGTTTCTGGGCGGTCGGCGGGGCTGACGCGGCCGGCGTCCGGACATACGAAAGCTCCTGCGCCGCTGGAGCGGAGCAGGGGCTTTCGCCGAGCGGTTCGAGGGTGCGTTACGCCGTGTGGCCCTTGGCTTCGCGCAGGCAATCGGCGGGCTTGGCTTCGCGCAGACAGTCGGCGGCCTTCGCTTCCCGGAGACAGTCGGCCTCCATGGCCTCGCGGAGACAGTCAGCCGGCTTGGCTTCGCGCAGACAGTCGGCCGGCTTGGCTTCGCGCAGGCAATCGGCGGCCTTCGCCTCGCGCAGGCAGTCGGCCATCGCCGGGGTGCGGAACAGGTTGGCGCTGCCGCGGCGGGCGGCGGCCAAGCGGTCGGCCGGGACGACGCCGTTGTGGTGCAGGTATTCGCCATACACCGCGTCGCAGAAGCGGACATAGGCGCGGGTGTCGGCGACGATGAACTCGTGCCACAGGTCATCGCAGGCGGCCGATTGCGGCGCGATGTCCCGGTCGGGATGCGCGGCGCAGGCGAAGAGGAAATCCTTGAGCTGGTCCAGGGCGATGGCGGCGGTCCGCTCGGGCATGCCGGCCTTGATCGCACGGGTTACCACATAATCGAACCCGAACTCGGCAATAATGCTGCGAACACGATGCAGGTCGGTCTTGGCCTGGATGAGCATACCGCATTCCCCAAAGTTGCTTTTTCTCTCGGCGTCGTCAATTTTTCGGGCTGACGGCCCATCAATGCTGCGCCAAGCGGTGCAAAGGAGCCTGCGCTATTTTTAGGACATGGACAAGGGCTAGAACCGAAATTGCGGACTACTTCGAGGGTGAGATAAGCGGAACGGCTTGGTCTTGCCGGATCAGCCGGCCGATCAGCAGGGATAGGCGGTCCGGCATGACCGGTTTGGCCAGAACCTCCACGCCCTGCTCGGTGGCGCGCTGCACCACGTCCTTGTCGAGCCGGCCCGAGATCAGGATGGCGGGAACGTGCAGGCCCAGCAGCGCCCGCACCTGGGCGATGAACTCGATGCCGTTCTCCGTCGCCGACAGGTGGTAGTCGGCGACGACGATGTCCGGCCGGATGCTGCCGTCCTGGAGGCCGCGCAGACCCTCGGCGACGGCGGACACGCCGTGGACCCGGTGCCCGGCGCTTTTCAGGAACTGCGACAGCCCGGTCAGCACGAAGCCGTCGTCGTCGATGACCAGCACGGTGACGCCGCCGCTCCGGTCGGCGCCATGCGCGGCGCGGGGCGACGGTTCGTCGATGCGGACGGTCTCCATCTCCGCCGGCCGGGCCGGCTCGGCGGCCAGCGGCACCGCGACCGAGAACACCGATCCCCGCCCCGGCACCGAGCGCACCTTCACCGGATGGTCCAGCACGCCGGCCAGGCGCTTGACGATGGACAGGCCCAGCCCGATCCCGTTGTCGCGGTTGCGCTCCGGGTTGCCGATCTGGTGGAACTCCTCCCAGATGGCGTCGAGCCGGTCCTCGGGGATGCCGATGCCGCTGTCGCGCACCTCGACGAGGATCCGGCTGCCGGTCTCCAGCCCGGCGAGTTGGACCGAGCCGTTGGGCGTGTAGCGGATGGCGTTGTCGATCAGGTTGCCAAGCAGGCGCATCAGCAGGACCCGGTCGGTGACCACACTGCCGCGCAGCGGCGACACGATGAAGCTCAACCCCTTGGCGCGGGCGACCGGGCCGAACTGAGCGTCCAGCGCCTGGAGCAGGTCGCCGATGTCGTGGGTGCCCATCGTCGCCGTGACCCCGCCGGCGTCCAGCCGCGAGACCTCCAGCAGGTCGTCGAGCAGTTGCTTGAGCGTCAGCACGACCTGTTCGATCTTGCGCGCGGAGTCGGCGGTCTCCGGGGTCGTCGCGTGGCGGCGCAGGATCGCGCTCAGCATCAGCAGCGACTGCGCCGGCTGGCGCAGATCGTGGCTGGCGGCGGCCATGAACTTGGCCTTGGACGCCACCGCCTGCTCGGCGCGCTCCTTGGCGGCGCGCAGGTCGATGGCGTTCTGCCGGAAGGTGCGCAGCGCCGCCGCCATGCGGCCGATCTCGTCGTCCCGGTGCCGCCCAGCAACCTCCATCGACACGTCGCCGGCCGCCAGATTGGACATGGCGCGGGTCATCCCGGCGATGGGCACGGTGACGCCGCGCGTCGCCCACACCACGCCGACCACCACCAGCAAAAGCACGGCGGCGCCGAGCGCGCTCAGCAGCATCACGTCGTGGCGGATGGCGGCGTTGGTCGGCGTCGCGTCCAGCCGGACCAGCAAGGTGCCGAGGCTGCGCTGGACGCCGTTGCGGTCGGTCCGTTCCAGCGTCGCGGTGGCGCTGGTCGCGGCGTCGTCCGGCAGCGGACCGACGCCCGGCTTGCGGTAGCCGGCGAAGCGCTCCCCATGGAGGCCGAGGATCGCCGCCTCGGCGAAGGCGTCGATGGAGCGCAGCGGCGCCAGCGCGGCCACCGCCTCTTCGGGGTCGAGGTCCCACAGCGCGTTGGCCGCGTCGTCCAGCACGATCTTGGTCGCCAACTCGGCCCGGATCGCCAGTTCGGCGCGGGTGGCCCGCACGTCGGCCCGGATCAGGATCGCCATCGGAACCGCGATGAGCACCGAAACCAGCAGTGCGGCGGCGATGGTCGTCCGCGCGACCAGGCTTCGTGAGAGAACCTCCAGCAACATTCCGAAGCCTTCGAGAAAGGACGTTGGGCGACCGGCCCATCATGCCGATGCGCCACGCCGCCGCAAGCGTTTCAGCGCCCGTCCGCAACCGCAGATGCGACCGGGACGTGGCGGAACGCCGGCCGGGCCGGGCGCCATCGTCGTGAGACGCAGAATGGCAGGAATTGAATCTTTTGCTTGTGCCATTGTGTGTGTAGATGTCGGTTGCGAAACGGCGGATAACAGCTTCGTTCAACGGGCAGGCGGAGGCATCGGGGCGGCATGGGAACGGGGATGGTCATCGCCCTTGCGCATGGCGTCGGGTTGCTGGCGCTCGTCCTGCTGGCCTACCGGCTGCTGCTGAGCCGGTTCGGCGGCCGGCGGTCGTTCGGGCCGTTGTCGGGACTGCTGTTCGGGGCGGCGGCGATCCTGTCGATGATGGACGCCTTCCCGGTCGCGGACGGCGTGATCGTCGATCTCCGCAACGTCATGGTGGCGCTGGCCGGGGTTTTCGGCGGCTGGCCGGCGGCGCTGACGGCGGCGGCCGTCGGGTCGGCCTACCGGCTGTGGCTGGGCGGCGCCGGGGTGGCGACGGGGCTGATCGGGATGGGGCTGACCGGGCTGGCCGGGGTGCTGGCGGCGCCGCTGCTGCGGCGGAACGGGCGGGAGCCGGGGTTCCGCCCGCTTGTCCTGTTCGGGCTTCTGGTCGCCCCGCTGACGCTGGCGCCGTTTCTGGTGCTGCCCGCCTGGGGACCGGCGGAGATTCTGCAGCGTCTGGGGCTGCCACTGACCGGCTTCACGGTGCTGGGCATCGCGCTGCTGGGCATGATGCTGGCGCGCGAGCACCGCCGCGTCGGCGACGAGCGGGCGCTGGCGCGGAGCGAGGCGATGTTCCGCGCCGTCTTCGATCATTCGATCGACAATCTCTTCATCGGGAAGATCGCCGGGGATGGCGCCTTCATCCTGCAACGCGGCAACGCGGCGGCCTTCGCGGCGATGGGAACCACGGCCGAGCAGGCGCAGGGCCGCTCCCCGGACGCCTTCCTGCCGCCCGACGTGGCGGCCAAGCTGGCGGACGACCTGCGGGTCTGCATCGATTCCGGCGGGCCGATCCGGTTCGAGGACAAGGACACCCGCGACGGCGTCACCCGCTATTGGGAGGTGTCGCTGGTGCCGATCCGCGACGCCGACGGAACCGTCGCGATGGTGTCGGTCGGCGCCCGCGACATCACCCGCCGCCACGAGGCCGAGCGCGCGATCCGCGAGAGCGAGGCGCGCTACCGCCTGCTGGCGCGCAGCGTGTCCGACGTCATCGGCCGCGTCGGGGTGGACGGGGTCCGCCGCTTCTGCTCGGAGGCGGTGCGCGACAGCCTGGGCTGCGACCCGGCCGAGCTGGTCGGGCGCCCGCTGACGGAGCGCATGCACCCCGACGACCGCGCGGCGGTGACCGACGGGCTGGGGCGGATGACGCCGACCAGCCCGACGATGAAATCCACCTACCGCCTGCGCCACGCCGACGGGCACTGGGTGTGGATCGAGAGCGCGGTGCGGCTGGTCGCCGACGATTGGGGCGCGCCGCTGGAGTTCGTCAGCGTCGAGCGCGACATCACCGCGCGCAAGGTCATGGAAGCCGAATTGCAGGACGCGCGCCGCGCCGCCGAGGCCGCCAACCGCTCGAAGGGCGAGTTCCTGGCCAGCCTCAGCCACGAGTTGCGGACGCCGATGAACGCGGTGATCGGTTTCGCCGACCTGATCGCGCGCGAGTCGGAGGGGCCGATCGGCAACCCCTTCTACAAGGATTTCGCGACGAACATCCGCGACAGCGGCCAGCATCTGCTGGAGCTGATCAACGAGATCCTGGACAACGTCCGCGCCGAGGCCGGGCAGCTGGTGCTGGACGACGAGGTCGTCGATCTGGAGCAGACGGCGACCTTCGCCGTCCGGCTGCTGACCCCGCGCGCCGGGCGGGCCGGCATCGCGCTGACGGCGGCGGTCGATCCGGCCGCCCGCCACCTGCGCGGCGACGAGAAGCGCATCCGCCAGATCCTGCTGAACCTGCTGACCAACGCGGTGAAATACACCCCGGCTGGCGGGCGCGTGTCGGTCGGCGCGGCGCTGGACGCCGACGGCGGCCTGCGGCTGGAGGTGCGCGACAACGGGATGGGCATCGCCGAGCAGGACATGGGCCGCGTCCTCCAGGCCTTCGGCCGGGTGGAGAGCGCCGCCAACCGGCAGGTCGAGGGGACCGGACTCGGCCTGCCGCTGACCCGCCGGCTGGTGGAACTGCACGGCGGGACGCTGTCGCTGTCGAGCACGGTCGGGCAGGGCACCACCGCCGTCGCCCGCTTCCCGGCGAGCCGGGTGGCCGACGAGAGCGGGCGTTTCGCCGTCCCGGCCACGCCGCCGCTGTCGTCGTGGGCGCCGCTGTCCATCCTGATGGTCGAGGATGACCAGACCATCCGCGAGACCGGGACGGCGCTGCTGCGGAGCTGGGGGCACCGGGTGGTCGCGGCGGCGGGCGCCGGGGAGGCCCTGGTGGTGCTGCGCAGCCCGGAGACGCTCGACCTGCTGTTCAGCGACATCGTCATGCCGCCCGGCATGAACGGGGCGGAGCTGGCGCGCGAGGCGCGGCGGCTGCGGCCGGGCCTCCCGGTGCTGCTGGCGTCCGGCTTCGCCGCCCACGCGGTCGTCGCCGACGACGCGGCGCAGGCTGGCTTCGACCAGATCGCCAAGCCCTACGACGCGGCGGAGTTGCAGCAGCGGCTCGACCGGCTGCGCCCGTCCGGCTCCGGGGCGCCGGCCGGCGGGTCGGCGGAGGCGCCGGCCAGGGTCGAACGGCCCGTGCCGCCGCCTCCGCCCCCTCCCGCCCCGGCGCCGCCGCGCCCGGTCGCGGAGACGGCGGAGGGCTTGCGCATTCTGGTCGCCGAGGACGTCGAGATGAACCGGATGCTGGTCGTCACCATCCTCAAGCAGCTCGGCCACCGCGTCGTCGCGGTGGAGGACGGGGCGGCGGCGGTCGCGGCGGTGCGGCGCCACGCCTTCGACCTGATCCTGATGGACGTCAACATGCCGGTGATGGACGGGCTGGCGGCGACCCGCGCCATCCGCGCCATGGTGCCGCCCGCCAACGCCACCCCCATCGTGGCGCTGACCGCCAACACCTTCCCCGAGGACGTCGCGCATTGCCGCGCCGCCGGGATGACCGGCTACGTGCCCAAGCCCATCGACCGCAAGCTGCTGATGGCCGAGATCGCCCGCTCCGTGGTGCCGCCGCCGGCGCCCCGTCCCGGCCTGGAGCCGGAGCTTGGCCTGAATGGCAAGGGAGGGCCGGCGACGTGACGCGGCGCCTCTTCCTGGCCGGCGCGCGGTTGTTCACCGGCGATGCCCTGCTGGACGGCCATGGGCTGCTGGTCGAGGACGGACGCATCCTCGATCTGCTGCCCGCCGGGGCGGCGGTGGAGGCCGAGGTGGTGCGGCTGCCGGAGGATTCGCTGCTGGCGCCCGGCTTCATCGACGCGCAGGTGAACGGGGCGGGCGGGGTGCTGTTCAACGACAGCCCGACGGTGGAGTCGGCGCTCGCCATCGCGGCGGCGCTGCGGCGGTCGGGGACGGTGGGGCTGCTGCCGACCCTCATCACCGACGAGCGGGGCCGCACCGAGCAGGCGACGCGCGCCGCGCTGGCGGCCTCCGCCCTGCCGGGCAGCGGGGTGCTGGGTGTCCATTTGGAGGGGCCGTTCCTCAGCCCGGAGCGGCCGGGCGTGCACGAGCCGCGCTTCATCCGCCATCCCGACGACGCGGATATCGGTTTCCTGACCGGGGCGGCGGCGGGATCGCCCGACGCGCGGGTGCTGGTGACGCTGGCGCCGGAACGGGTGTCCGACGAGGCGCTGGCGCGGCTGTCGGCCGGCGGCGTGATCCTGTCGGCCGGACATTCCGCCGCCGGGCTGGAGCGGGTGGGGGAGGCCGCCGGGCTGGGGCTGCGCGGGGTGACGCATCTTTTCAACGCCATGCCGCCCATCGTCAACCGGGCGCCGGGGCTGGCGCTGGCCGGGATGCAGGATCCCCGGCTGTGGTGCGGGGTGATCGCCGACGGGGTGCACGTGCACCCGGCGCTGCTGCGGCTGACGCTGGCCGCCAAGCCGCCGGGCCGGGTGTTCCTGGTGACCGACGCCATGCCGCCGGTCGGCACCGACGCCACCAGCTTCACGCTGTACGGCCGGACCATCCACCGCCGCGACGGGCGGCTGGAGACCGAGGACGGCACGCTGGCCGGGGCGGACATCGACATGATCGGCGCGGTGCGCAACGCAATGGGGCTTTTGGGGGTGACGCTGGAGGAGGCGTTGCGGATGGCGTCGCTCTACCCGGCGGCGTTCCTCGGGCTGGAGGACCGTTACGGCCGCTTGGCGCCGGGGCACCGGGCGGCGCTGGTGCTGCTGGGGCCGGGGCTGGAGGTTTTGGGGACGTGGGTGTGAGGATGCCGTGGGCTTGTGTGTTGAACGGGCGGAGCCCCCTCCCCATCCCTCCCCCGCTGCGCGGGAGAGGGGGCTGGACCCTTGTCGGTGTTCGGCGGCAGTTCTCTCTCCCGCTGACAAGCGGGGGAGGGTTAGGGAGGGGGCCACACCCGCCGGATTTTCCCCAACCATCGAAAGACCTCCCATGACCACCGCCCAGCCCTTCGCCTGTGTCCTCGACGCCCGCGCCAAGCTGGGGGAAAGCCCGGTGTGGTCGGTGGCGGAGCAAGCCCTCCACTGGGTGGACATCAAGAGCCGCGCCCTGCACCGCTTCGATCCGGCGACCGGCGCCGACACCGCCTGGACCCTGCCGGAGGAGATCGGCTGCGTCGGCCTGCGCAAGGGCGGCGGCTTCATCGCCGGGCTGCGCTCGGGCCTGTGGACGCTCGACGCCGAGGCCAAGCCCCTGGCGCTGCTCGCCGCCAACCCGGAGGACACCGCCGCCAGCCGCTTCAACGACGGGCGCGCCGACCCCATGGGCCGCTACCTCGCCGGCACGCTGGACGAGCCCAAGGCCGGCGGCAAGGCGCATCTCTACCGCTTCGACCGGCGCGGATTGACGGCGCTGGCGGACGGGCTGCTGACCTCCAACGGGCTGGCCTTCAGCCCGGACGGACGCATCCTCTACCATTCCGACACGCCGACCTTCACGGTCTACCGCTACCGCTACGACCCGGCGACCGGCGCGGCCACGGACCGGGAGGTCTTCCTGCGCTTCCAGCCGTCGGGCGACGACCGGGGCCGCCCCGACGGGGCCGCCGTGGATTCCGAGGGCTGCTACTGGACGGCGCTCTACGAGGGCGGGCGGGTGCAGCGCCACGCCCCGGACGGCACCCTGCTCTCCACCCACCCGGTTCCGGCGCGCTGCCCGACCATGGTGGCCTTCGGCGGGCCGGATCTGCGGACGCTCTACCTGACCACGGCCAGCGCCGGCCGCCCGGCCGAGGAACTGGAGCGCTTCCCGCAATCGGGCGGAGTCTTCGCGTTGAGGGTGGAGGTGCCCGGCCTGCCGGAACCGCTGTTCGACCCGGCGGTGTAAAAAAGGCGGCGTGGGAATCAGGCCGAGGCGGCGTAAGTCGAGACTTCCACGAGGTTGCCGTCCGGGTCGCGGAAATAGACCGAGCGGATCGGCCCGGTGGCGCCGGTGCGGTCCACCGGCCCTTCCTCGATCACGACGTTCTGGGCCGCCAGATGCGCGACGACCGCGTCGAGCAGCGTTTCGGTGATCAGGCAGAAATCGGCCGAGCCGGCGGTCGGCCGGCGGGCTTTCGGATCGAACTCGTGGCCGACTTCGTGCAGGTTGAACTTCTGCGCGCCGAAGGACAGCGCCTTGCGCCCCCCGGCGAAGGTGACGACCTCCATCCCCAGCACCCGGCTGTAGAAATCGCAGGTCGCCGCGATGGACGCGACGGTCAGCACCAGATGGTCGATGCGGACGATCATCGCGTCCCCTCCCTCACATCCGGGTCGCGGCCGGCGTCTGGACCGCCAGGTTGCGGACCGTGGCCGAGGACACGGACGCCGCCGCCGGCGGGGCCATCGGGATGGGCAGCGGCGCCGGCTTCGTGGCCGAGGGGCGCGGGGTCGAGACCGGTTGGGTGACGGGCGCCGTGCCGGGAACGTCGGGCGGGTTCTCGTAGATGTCGGGGTGGACGCGCACGGTGCCGGCGGTGTCGACCGAGGCGTTCCAGTAGACGAAGCGCACGGGGATGGCGTTGGGCAGGCGGACGGTCTTGGTCTCGCCGGTGTCGAGCTGCTTGGTGACGGCGGCGTCCGACATCTTGGCGGCGTCGAGCAGGGTGTCGGCCATCAGCCGCGCGTCCTCCAGCCGGACGCAGCCGGAGCTGGCGGCGCGGAGATCCCGGCTGAACAGGCGCGGGTCGTTGGTGCCGTGCAGGAAGATGCCGTCGCCGTTGGTCAGGTTGAAGCGGAACCGCCCCAGCGCGTTGTCGTCGCCCGGCTTCTGCACGATGCGGATGCGGCCGACGTCGACCGACCACCAGTTGACGCTTTCCGGCGTCACCGGCGCGCCGTCGAGGTAGACGACGGCGTTCTTGATGCCGGGGTTGCCCTTCTTGCGCAGGTTGGGCAGCTTGTCCTCGTTCAACACGGTCGGCGGGACGGTCCAGGTCGGGTTGATGGTGACGCTGGTGATCTTGTCCTGGAGCAGCGGCGTCTTGCGCGACGGGCGCCCGACCACGGCGCGCATGGTCAGGACCGGGCGGCCGCGCTCGATGTAGGTGACGGACTGGCCGGGCAGGTTGACCAGCACGGCGGTCTCGGGGATCGAGGCCTGCTGCGCCTTCATCATCGCCGCCGCGCGCCGCAGCATCGCCACCGCCTGGGCGGGCGTGCGGTCCAGCGCTTGGCGGGTCACCTCGCCGACCTTGCCGTCGGGCTGCAACCCCTCGACGATCTGGAAGGCGCGCACGGCGTTCTCCAGCGGATCCTCGAAGCTCTCCGTCCACTGGTCGGCGGGCAGATGCCCCAGCTCGATCAGGCGGCGCGCCACCTTGCCGACGCGGTCGGCCAGCGGCGAGCGCACGCGGATGACCACCGGCGGCGGCGGCTCGATGGCGGGGAGCGTGCCGATCTCGGTGACCGCCGGCTCGGTGGGGACCTCGATCGCCGGCAGCACGGCCTCGATGACCCCGCCGTCGCCCTTCTTCACCACGGCGCCGAAGCCGATGCGGGTGGCCGTCGCCTTGGGGGCGTTCTGGATCTCGGTCGCGCGCTGCTCCACGCGGGCGGCCCACATCGCCACCAGCGCCGGGGTGGGCGCCGCCGGGGCCGAGGCCTGCGTCGTGCCGGTGCGCGTGGGGGAGGAGGCCGCCGCCGGCCCGGCCGCCAGGGTTCCGATCAGGAAGCCGGCGAGTCCGAGCGCGGTGTAATGGCCAAGGGGCAGGCGGCTGACGGAAAGCATGGGGCTGGGACCGGATCGTGAACGATAAATGGTAAGCCTCGTATCCTTCGGCCAGCAACGGAAGCGGCGCAAGTGACATTTGGTGACGGCGGGATTGCAGAACACACTGTTGCCTGCGTGCACCGCAGCGGAAGCGTGGCCGCCCTTTCCGGTACGACGCCCGGCCTGCGGCGTTATTCCATCCTTCGGCATCCTATTTGTCCGGCGAGGGTTTGAGGGCTGGGACGGCCGGGGCAAGCGGCCGTATGGGGCATTTGACGTAGATACGCCCGTTCGCAGGCGCGGTAGCTTTTCCTCCGACGATTTGACGATGCGCCGGGCCAACCGGGGCGACAGTGGAAGGGGGCAACTTCATGCGGACGAAACAGGCGACTTCGGTGCTCGGTCTTGGCGCTTTCGCCGGTCTGGCGATGGGCGCGATGATGGGAATGGCCGCGCCGGCCCTGGCGCAGGACACCATCAAGGTGGGCATCCTGCACTCCCTCTCCGGCACGATGGCGATCAGCGAGACGACCCTGAAGGACGTCATGCTGATGCTGATCGAGGAGCAGAACAAGAAGGGCGGCGTCCTCGGCAAGAAGCTGGAGGCCGTCGTGGTTGATCCGGCCTCCAACTGGCCGCTCTTCGCCGAGAAGGCGCGCGAACTGCTGACCAAGGACAAGGTCGCCGCCGTGTTCGGCTGCTGGACCTCGGTCAGCCGCAAGTCGGTGCTGCCGGTCTTCGAGGAGCTGAACGGCCTGCTGTTCTACCCGGTGCAGTACGAGGGCGAGGAATCCTCGCGCAACGTCTTCTACACCGGCGCCGCCCCGAACCAGCAGGCGATCCCGGCGGTCGACTACCTGATGCAGAAGGAGAAGGTCCAGCGCTGGGTCCTGGCCGGCACCGACTACGTCTACCCGCGCACGACCAACAAGATTCTCGAGGCCTACCTGAAGGGCAAGGGCGTCAAGGACGAGGACATCAAGATCAACTACACGCCGTTCGGGCATTCCGATTGGCAGTCCATCGTCGCCGACATCAAGAAGTTCGGTTCGGCCGGCAAGAAGACCGCCGTCGTCTCGACCATCAACGGCGACGCTAACGTTCCCTTCTACAAGGAGCTCGGCAACCAGGGCGTGAAGGCGCAGGACATCCCGGTCGTCGCCTTCTCGGTCGGCGAGGAAGAGCTGGCCGGCATCGACACCAAGCCGCTGCTGGGTCATCTGGCCGCGTGGAACTACTTCCAGTCGGTGGAGAACCCCGCCAACGCCGAGTTCATCAAGGCGTGGAAGACCTTCACCAAGAACGACAAGCGCGTCACCAACGACCCGATGGAAGCCCATTACATCGGCTTCAACATGTGGGTGAAGGCGGTCGAGGCGGCGGGCACGGTGGCCCCGGACGCGGTGATCGACAGCATGGTCGGCGTCTCGGTGCCGAACCTGACCGGCGGCTATTCGGCGATGCTGCCGAACCACCACATCACCAAGCCGGTGCTGATCGGCGAAGTGCAGGAGAACGGCCAGTTCGAAACCGTCTCCAAGACCCCGGGCCTGGTCCCCGGCGACGAGTGGTCGGACTTCCTGCCGGACAGCAAGGACCTGATCGCCGATTGGCGCAAGCCGATGTCCTGCGGCAACTTCAACGTGAAGACCGGCAAGTGCGGCGGCAAGGGGACCTGAGGGTTTCGCTTGTAGCCGTCTGACTGGTTGATCGAGCAAGGCGTTTGCCCCCTCCCCGGCCCTCCCCCGCTTCGCGGGAGAGGGGGACCAGCCCCCTCCACCGCTGCAAGCGGGGGAGGGTTGGGGAGGGGGCAAACGCCTTTCGTTTGAAGAACCCATCCCCCCGCAAGCTCAACGAAGGATCCGCGATGCGACGCGCTCTCCGCTGGCTTCTGGCCGTGTGCGTGGTGGCCGCCACGACGTCCGTCGCGCTGGCCGCCGACCTCCGCCCGCTCGTCCAGTCCCTGGGCACCGGCGGCTACGCCGGAACCGAAAAGGGGCTGGCACAGCTGTCCGAGGCCGGCGACCCGGCCGCCGTCCCGGTGATCGAGGCGCTCCAGGCCGGCGACCTCTACGTCCGCAAGGCCGACGGCGTCGTCGTGATCGCCCGCAAGGCCGGATCCGACTACGCCCTGACCGACCCGCTGGGCGGCGCCTCGCTCGGCGAGGCGCCCGCCGGCGCCATCGAGAAGATCAAGGTCAACAACGCGCTGCGCCGCGCCATCAGCGCCTCGCTGGGCGCGCTGACCCTGATGAGCCCCGACGCGGGCATCCGCCGCTCCGCCGCCGACGCGGTGTTCAAGAGCCGCGACGCCACCGCGCTGGACGCGCTCAACACCGCGCTCGCCAAGGAACAGGATTCCAGCGTCCGCCGCGCCATGGAACAGGCGCGCGCCGCCATCACGCTGACCGCCGGGGCGTCCGACGAGGACACCCGCGTCGCCGTCGCCACGCTGGCCGGGCGTTCCGACCAGGACGCGCTGGCGTTGCTGTCGTCGGTCGCCTCCTCCTCTTCCGCGTCGGAGACGGCCAAGGCCGCCGCCGCGTCGGCCATCGCCAGCGTCCAGTTGAAGCTGACCCTGTGGGGCGTCGCGCAGAATCTCTGGTATGGGCTGTCGCTGGGTTCGGTGCTGCTGCTGGCCGCCATCGGTCTCGCCGTCACCTTCGGCGTGATGGGTGTCATCAACATGGCCCATGGCGAGATGGTGATGATCGGCGCCTACACCACCTTCATGGTGCAGGAGCTGTTCCGCGCCCACGCGCCGGGCCTCTTCGACCTGTCGATCCTGGTGGCGCTGCCCGCCGCCTTCCTGGTGTCCGGCGGCGTCGGCATCCTGATCGAGCGCAGCGTGATCCGCTGGCTCTACGGCCGCCCGCTGGAGACGCTGCTCGCCACCTGGGGCCTGTCGCTGGCCCTGCAGCAGGCGGTGCGCTCCATCTTCGGCCCCAGCAACCGCGAGGTCGGCGCGCCGAGCTGGATGTCCGGCGCCTTCGAACTGGGCGGGCTGACCATCACCTACGGCCGGTTGTGGATCGTCGTCTTCGCCTTCGCGGTGTTCGCCGCCCTGCTGGTGGCGCTGAAGCGCACGTGGTTCGGCCTGTCGATCCGCGCGGTGACTCAGAACCGGCCGATGGCCAACGCCATGGGCATCCGCACGGCCAAGGTGGACGCGCTGACCTTCGGCCTGGGCTCCGGCATCGCCGGGCTGGCCGGGGTGGCGCTGAGTCAGATCGACAACGTCAGCCCGAATCTGGGCCAGGGCTACATCATCGACAGCTTCATGGTCGTGGTGTTCGGCGGGGTCGGCAACCTCTGGGGCACGCTGGTCGGCGCGCTGACGCTGGGCACGCTCAACAAGTTCCTGGAGCCCTACGCGGGTGCTGTGCTGGGCAAGATCCTCGTGCTGATTTTCATCATCCTGTTCATCCAGCGGCGTCCGCGCGGTCTCTTCGCGCTGAAGGGCCGGGCGGTGGAGGCCTGATCGATGCTGACGCGCTTTTTCCTGATGGGGCTGGACCGCAAGGCCGGGGTGGTGCTGACCATCCTGGCGCTGCTGGCGGTGCTGGTCCCGGTGTCGACGCTGCTGGTTCCGGCGGACTCGCCCTTCCATTTGTCGATCTTCACCGTCTCGCTGCTGGGCAAATACCTGTGCTTCGCGCTGCTGGCGCTGGCGCTCGATCTGGTGTGGGGCTATTGCGGGATCCTGTCGCTCGGGCACGCGGCCTTCTTCGCGCTCGGCGGCTACGCCATGGGCATGCACCTGATGCGGCAGATCGGGCCGCGCGGGGTCTACGGCAACCCGGTACTGCCCGACTTCATGGTGTTCCTGAACTGGACGGAGCTGCCCTGGTACTGGCTGGGCTTCGACCATTTCTGGTTCGCCGCGCTGATGGTGCTGGCGGTGCCGGGTGCGCTGGCCTTCGCCTTCGGCTGGTTCGCCTTCCGCAGCCGGGTCACCGGCGTGTATCTCTCGATCATCACCCAGGCGATGACCTTCGCCCTGCTGCTGGCCTTCTTCCGCAACGACATGGGCTTCGGCGGCAACAACGGCCTGACCGACTTCAAGGAGATCCTCGGGGCCGACATCCAGGCGCCGGGCACCCGCGTCGGGCTGTTCGTGGCGACCGTCGTGGCGCTGGCCTTGTCCTACATGATCGCGTCGGGCATCATCGGGTCGAAGCTCGGCAAGGTTCTGGTGGCGGTTCGTGATACCGAAAGCCGGGTTCGCTTCCTTGGCTACAACACCGAGCATTACAAGCTGTTCGCCTGGACCCTGTCGGCCTGCATGGCCGGCGTCGCGGGGGCGCTGTACGTCCCGCAGGTCGGCATCATCAACCCGTCGGAGTTCGCTCCCGCCAGCTCCATCGAGGCGGTGATCTGGGTCGCGGTCGGCGGGCGCGGCACGCTGGCCGGCGCCATTCTGGGCGCGGTGCTGGTGAATTTCGGCAAGAGCTACTTCACGGGCGCCCTGCCGGAGCTGTGGCTGTTCGCGCTGGGCGGCCTGTTCGTGGCGGTGACGCTGTTCCTGCCCAAGGGGCTGCTGGGGCTGGGCGCGCAGCTGATGGCAAGGATGCCCAAGAGCAAGAGCCTGCCCAACGGCAAGCCCGCCGACCAGAAGGGGATGTGAGCGATGAGCGCGGAGGACACCCTTCTCTACCTCGACGGCGTTTCGGTCAGCTTCGACGGCTTCCGGGCGCTGAACAGCCTGTCGCTGGTGATGATGCCGGGCGAGATGCGCGCCATCATCGGCCCGAACGGGGCCGGCAAGACGACGATGATGGACGTCATCACCGGCAAGACCCGCCCCGATCACGGCACCATCCTGTTCGAGGGCGCGACCGACCTGACCAAGCTGCGCGAGGCGTCCATCGCCAACCTCGGCATCGGCCGCAAGTTCCAGCGCCCGACGGTGTTCGAGCCGCACACGGTGTGGGACAACCTGGAGCTGGCGCTGAAGGCGCCGCGCGGGCCGCTGAAGACGCTGACCTACGCCATCGGCCGCGACGACAAGGCGCGCATCGAGGAGATTCTCGACGTCACCCGCCTGTCGCCCAAGCGCGACCGCATCGCCGGCAGCCTGTCGCACGGCGAGAAGCAGTGGCTGGAGATCGGCATGCTGCTGGCCCAGGACCCCAAGCTGCTGCTGGTGGACGAGCCGGTCGCCGGCATGACCGACGCCGAGACCGAACAGACCGCCCAGCTTCTCTGCGACATTGCCGGCAAGCATTCGGTGATCGTGGTCGAGCACGACATGAGCTTCGTCCGCGCGCTGGGCGTCAAGGTGACGGTGCTGGCGGAAGGGTCCGTGCTGGCGGAGGGTTCGCTCGACGCGGTCAGCGCCAACCAGCAGGTCATCGACGTCTATCTGGGCCGCTGAGGAAAGGAATTGCGATCATGCTGGACGTTCGCTCCATCGACCTGCATTACGGCGCCGCCCAGGCTCTGCGCGGCGTCTCGCTCAAGGCCGAGATCGGCAAGGTCACCTGTCTGGTCGGCCGCAACGGCGTCGGCAAGTCCAGCCTGCTGCGCGCCATCGTCGGGCTGAAGCCGGTGACCGGCGGCGCCATCGGCTGGGACGGGGCGGACATCACAAAGCTCGCCCCCGCCGACCGGGCGCGGCGCGGCATCGCCTATGTGCCGCAGGGGCGCGAGATCTTCCCGCTGCTGACCGTGCGGGAGAATTTGCTGACCGGCTACGCCCCGCTGCCGCGCGCCCAGCGCTCCATCCCCGACGAGGTTTTCGAGCTGTTTCCGGTGCTGAAATCCATGCTGGAGCGGCGCGGCGGCGATCTGTCGGGCGGGCAGCAGCAGCAGCTCGCCATCGGCCGCGCGCTGGTGACCCGTCCGCGCCTGCTGGTGCTGGACGAGCCGACCGAGGGCATCCAGCCCTCCATCATCAAGGACATCGGCCGGGCCATCGCCTATCTGCGCGACAAGGGGACGATGGCGATCGTGCTGGTCGAGCAGTATTTCGACTTCGCCCGCGATCTGGCCGACGACTGGGTGGTGCTGGAGCGCGGCGAGGTCATGCTGTCCGGCCCCCGCGCCGACCACGACGACGAGGCGGTGCGGCGCTATCTGACGGTGTGAGGATGGCGGCGCGGCGCTGATTAGCCCCTCTCCCCTTGCGGGAGAGGGGTTGGGGTGAGGGGTAAAGGTTACCTCCCGACCTTCGGTCGGGCTGCACCCCTCATCCCAACCCTTCTCCCGCAAGGGGAGAAGGGCTTCAAGTTAGCGCCTGAGTGCGGCGGGCCTCGCCGGCCCCCTCGCCGACCGGGGTACGCCTCAATCGCCGGTGGTGCGGGGCGGCATCTTTAACGGTCGTTAACGATCCCGGCCGCATCATCGGGTCAACGCGATGCTGAACCCGAACCCGGAGCCACCCGCCATGTCGTCCTTCAACGCCACCTCCTTCGAGACCGCCGCCGTCGACACCGCCGTCGAGCCGCAGGTCCGCAAGATGCATGGCCTGCCGCGCGCGGCCGTGTGGGTGTTCATGATCGGGGCGCCGTGGGTCGTCATCGTCCAGGCGGTGCGCCTGTTCTTCTGATCCGAAGCCTTCCGATCAGAACCGGCGCACCTGTCCCGAACCTTGGTCAAGGGGCGGGTGCCACCCAGGGCTCCAGCGCGCCGATCTTCTTGGCGCGCTTCTCGTCTCCCGACAGCTTGAAGTTGTGCTGGTACGGCGCGCTCTCGAAGGAGCCGTAGCCGGGGTTGGCGAGCATCAGCCAGTCACGGCCGAAATGGGCCTTGTCGGCCTCGAACGCCTTCAGCCGCTCGGCCTCGCCGCCGCTCGACGCGTCGGAGAAATCCCCGTAATTGTCGCCGAACAGCAGGACGATGCGGTAATCCTTGGCGATCACCGCCCGGCGCGTGCTCTTGGCCGAGCCCCAGTCCGGCTTTTCCTTGGACATCAGGAAGGTGTCCACGTTGCCGCCCATCGGGAAGCCCAGCGCCTGCGCGTTGCGTCGGGTCGGCTCCTCCTGGTCGCCGGTGCGGTTGGAGACGTAGAACACCTTTACGCCCTTCGACTCGGCGTATTGGGTGAACTCCACGGCGCCCGGCACAGCGGTCGCCTTCTCGGCCTTCACCCAGGCGTCCCAGGTCTTGGGCGAGAAATCGGTGCCGGTGGTCACCAAGCCGACCTGATAGGCCGAGTTGTCCATCGCCGTCTCGTCCAGATCCAGCACGACGGCGGGCGGCAGATCCTGATACGCCCCGGTCTGCTCGGGCGCCGCCGTCCAGCTCTTGTCGGCCAGCGCCTTGTCGAGCTGGATCTTGCCCAGCGCGTAGACCGCCAGCGCGTTCGCCTTGTACTCGACCGAGCGCTGCATCCACAGCTCGGCGTTCAGCAGGTCGTTCTGGGGAACCGGGTCGGCGGCCAGCGCCGGGGCAACGGCCATCAGGGACACGGCAACCGCACCGGACAGAAGCCACGGCGACCGCGCGGCGCCAGCGGATCGGATCATCGACACACCCATCGTTCAGTGTCATCAAAGCGTCATCGAAGCACAGTTCCGCGCACTTGGCGATGCGTTCCTGACGACTGGGATGCGCCGTCTTTTTCGGACGGAAATCCGCCGGCCGTCGCGGCATACTCGCGGATGCCGGACTCGCTTCCGGCCTCTCCAAACAACAACACAGGGGGTTTGCGATGAGGGTGTTCCTGACGAGGCTGCTGGTCGCCGCCGCCGTGCTGACGGCCATGCCCGCCGCCTGGGCGGCCGACGATGCGTTGCAGGGGATCCGGCAGGCCGGAATCCTGCGAGTCGGCACGACCGGCGACTACAAGCCCTTCAGCTACAAGGGGGACGACGGGGCGCTGGTCGGCGCCGACGTTGAGATGGCCAAGGAGTTGGCGACCGCGCTCGGCGTGCGGGCGGAGTTCGTGCCGACCACCTGGAAGACGCTGATCGAGGATCTGAAGGCCGACAAGTTCGACGTCGCGCTGGGCGGCATCACCGTCAACCCCGACCGGGCGGCGGTCGGCGATTTCTCGGTGCCCAACGTGACCGACGGCAAGCGCCCGATCGCCCGCTGCGCCGACAAGGAGAAGTTCACCACGGTCGAGGCCATCGACCAGCCGGCCACCCGCGTCGTCGTCAACCCCGGCGGCACCAACGAGAAGTTCGCCCGCGCCTCCTTCACCAAGGCGCCGATCGAGGTCTGGCCGGACAACCGGACGATCTTCGCCCAGATCGCGGCGAACAAGGCCGACGTCATGGTCACCGACGGCGTCGAAGCCGATCTTCAGGCCAAGCTGAACCCCGGCGTGCTCTGCGCGGTCCCGGTGGCGGCCCCCTTCACCCATTTCGAGAACGCCTATCTGCTCCGCAAGGACCCCGCGCTCAAGCAGGCGGTCGACCAGTGGATGACCACCGCCCTGTCCAACGGCCTGTGGAAGGCCAAGCTCGACGCCGCCATGCGCTGAACCTCACGCGGCGTCCCGGCCCATTTCGGCGATGCGCCGGGTCGCCGGGGACAGGTCGCGGAAGCTCCAGCGCAGCGGGATGGCGGCGCGCTGCCGCCACCCGCGCTCGACGCGCAGGGTCCAGGACCGCTGAGCGCCCGGCAGATCGTCCGGGCGCTCCCAATCGACCGTCACCGAGCCGGTCAGGTGCAGCGCGTCGCCGGTCGCGAAATCGACGACCAGCAGCCCGGCCTGCGGGTTCAGCAGGAAATTCCCCAGCGTGTTGAAGTAGCGATTGCCGGAATAATCGGGAATCCGCAGCCGGTCGCCGTCGATGCGGACGAAGCCCGCGGGTCCGCCCCGGTGCGACACGTCGAAACCGCCCTCCGGTCCCGGCCCGGACGAGGAGGCGACGAAGAGGGTGTCGGCGTCGGCGAGGACGCGGCGGGCCTCGGCGTCCAGCCCGCCGAGCGTCTCGCGCGGGGCCGCGACCAAGGCGGCCCCGTTTCCGTCGTCCTCCACCAACCGCCCCTGGATGTATTGCGGGCAGTTGCCGAAGCTCTGCTCGACCGCGAGGTCGAAGCCGCCGCCTTCCGTAGCGACGACCACCCCGTTGACCCGGTTGCGGCGGCGGGTCGCCAGATCGATGCCGAGGGCCCCGACCGGAGCCCCCAGCCCCGGCCGGGCGTCCCACGCCCCGTGCTTCGGACGGACCCGCAGGAGGCGCGGGTCGGGTGAGGAGACGAAGCCCGGCGGTCCGGTCAGCACCCCGGCCGAGGGCGCGCCCTGCGCGTCGGCCGCAGCGACCAGCAGGAAGGGCAGCAGCGGGTAGAAATCGCGGTGCTGCGGGGTCAGTTCGTCGCGGATCGGGGCGGACGGCACACGGAATCCCGCCCGTGCCTGGGCTTCCCGTTCGCCGGAATGGAAGGGATCGAGGATCGGATCGGACGTCATGGCCGTGCTCCGCGTTTCTGGGGTGGGATCAGGCGGGTTGCGATACGGGGGCGTGCGGCATGGCGGTGAAGCCCGGCAGCGCCTCCACCCGCTCCAACCAGCGGCGCAGCGCCGGGTAGGGATCGAGCGCCACGCCCCCCTCCGGCGCCCGCGCGACGTAGGCGTAGCAGGCGAGGTCGGCGATGGTCGCCCGCTCGGCGGCCAGCCAGTCGCGTGCCGCCAGATGGCCGTCCATGAAGGGCAGGACACGGGCGGCGGTCGCCTGTGCGTCGGCCATCGAGTGCGGCCCGCCCCAGACGGTGAGGAAGCGCGCCCGCGACGGCCCGAAGCGGATTTCGCCGGCGGCGATGGACAGCCAGCGCTGCACCGCCGCCGCCTGGACCGGATCCTTCGGGTGCCACAGCCCCGACGCGTCGTAGCGGCCGGCGAGGTAGACCAGGATGGCGTTGGAATCCGGCACCACGGTGTCGCCGTCCACCAGGACCGGCAACTGCCCCAGCGGGTTCATCGCCAGATACTCCTCGCTCCGCCTCAGCTCCGGGGTGGTTTCCACATAGCGGTGCCGCAGGCCGAGGATGGTCAGGAAGGCTTCCACCCGATGGGCGTGGCCGGACAGCGACATTCCGTACAGCGTGATGGTGGGTTCGGTCATCGGGGCGTTCCTCGCAGGCGGGGGATGGGATGCCCTTAGGAAACCACTTGCGCCGGATCGGCGGAATGCCCTCTCATCGCAAGGAACTCTTGCGGAAACTGGAAGATTGCATGGACCGCCTGGACGAGCTTGCGCTGTTCGTCGCCATCCTCGACGCCGGCAGCTTGGCGGGGGCGGCCAAACGGCTGCGGCGGTCGGCGGCGGCGGTGACGCGCGGCCTCGCCGGGCTGGAGGAGCGGCTGGGCGTGCGGCTGATCGAGCGCACGACGCGCAGCCTCGCGCCGACGGAGGAGGGTCGGCGGCTCGCCGAGCAGGCGCGGCGGCTGCTGGCCGACTACGACGAGGCGCTGATCGCCGCCGGAACCGAGCGCCCCTTGAGCGGCCGGCTGCGGGTGACGGCGCCGGTGATGTTCGGGCGCAAGCACGTGACGCCGCTGGTGATCGGCTTCATGCACGCCTATCGGGACATCCGGGTCGAGCTGGAGCTGTCCGACCGCAACCTCGACCTGATCGACGCGGCGCTGGACGTCGCCATCCGCATCGGGGAATTGCCGGATTCGGGGCAGGTCGCCCGCCGGGTCGGGCAGGTCGGGCGGGTGCTGGTCGCCAGCCCGGCCTATCTGGCCGAGCGTGGAAGTCCCCGCCTGCCGGAGGATCTGGCGCGGCACGACACCATCGCCAGCGCTCCGCGTCCCAACCCGCCGGAATGGCGTTTCACGCTGGACGGGCGGGAGCGGGTGGTGCGCCTCGCTCCCCGCCTGACGGTCAGCCACGTCGAGCCGGCGCTGCTGGCCGCGCGCGAGGGGCAGGGCATCGCGCGCCCGCTCTCCTACCAGGTGGCCGAGGATCTGGCCGCCGGCACGCTGGTGCGGCTGATGCCGGAGACGGAGCCGCCGCCCCTGCCGGTCCACGTGGTGGTGCCGACGGCGCGCTTCATGCCGGGACGGGTGCGCGCCTTCGTCGACCACGCGGTGGAGGGGCTGAGGGCGCTGGACGTGCTGCGGGGCTGAGCGAGCCGCGTGGTGCCTCTACGGTTGCCCCCTCCCTAACCCTCCCCCGCTGACGCGGGAGAGGGGACTGCCACAGGATTTTTGCAAGGGTCCGGCCCCCTCTCCCGCCAAAGGCGGGGGAGGGATGGGGAGGGGGCAGCTGTGGCCGAGAATTCTCACGCCGCGCGGATGCCGGCGAGGAAGCGCTCCATCTCGGCCTGGAATTCGTGGGCGTGGCGGGACAGGGTCTCGCCCGCCCCCAGAACCTGCGCCGCCGCCGCCCCGGTGTCGCGGGACGCGCGGGTGACCTGATCGAGGCTGGCCGAGACGTGCTGCGTGCCGGTCGCCGCCTGCTGGACGTTGCGGGAAACTTCGCCGGCCGCCGCCGTCTGCTGGTCGACCGCCGCCGCGATGGAGCTCGCCACCGCGTGCATCGACTCGATGGTCGCGCCGATGGCGGCGATGGCCTGCACCGCCCCGTCGGTGGCGTCGCGCATGGCGGCGACCTGGGCGCCGATCTCCTCCGTCGCGCGGGCGGTCTGGTTGGCCAGCGCCTTCACCTCGCCGGCCACCACCGCGAAGCCCTTCCCCGCCTCACCCGCGCGGGCGGCCTCGATGGTGGCGTTCAGCGCCAGGAGGTTGGTCTGGTCGGCGATGTCGTGGATCAGCTTGACCACCCGGCCGATGCGGTCCGCCGCCTCGGCCAGCGCCCGCACGGTCAGGTCGGTGCTCTCCGCCTGCCGCTTGCCCTCGCCGACGATGCCGGTGGACTGCACCACCTGATGGGCGATGTCGCGCACCGTCGCCGTCATCTGCTCGGTCGCGGTCGCCATGCTCGCGACGTTGGCGGAGGTCTGCTGCGCCGTCGCGGCACAGTTCGCGGCCTGCCGGTTGGTCTGTTCGGCCACCAGGGTCAGGCCGCGCGCGGTCCCGTCCAGCGTCGTCGCCGACTCGACCACCGTGCCGAAGACGCGGGTGGCGGAGCCGGCGAACTGGTCGATGAGACGCTCCACCGTCAGGGCGCGGCGGTAACGGGCGGCCTCGGCGGCGGCGTGTTCGGCGGCCAGACGCTCGCGGTCGAGCGCGTTGCGGCGGAAGACCTGGAGCGCGCGGCCCATGTCGCCGATCTCGTCGCGGCTGTCGTGCTGCGGGCACGCGCTGGCGGTGTCCCCGGCGGCCAGCGCGTTCATCGCGTCGGTCATCCGGCGCAGCGGCCGGGCGATGAAGCGGCTGCCGACCGCCGAGGCCAGCGCCGTCCCCCCCAGCGTGCCGCCGGCCAGGATCGCCAGCATCAGCGCCATGCGCTCGCGGGTGTGGCGGTCCATGGCGGCGTTGAGGTCCTCGACCTCGGCGGCGTTGCGGGCGGCCAGCGCCTGGATCAGGTCGTTCAGCGCCTTGCGGTTGGTCCGGTTGGCGTCGTTGTCGCCATAGGCCCGCGCGGCCGGCAGTTCGTCCTCGCGCGCCAGCCGCACCAGCTCGGTGCGGAAGCGGATGAACTCCCGCGCGCGGGCCGTGGCGGCGTCGAGGTCGCCACCGTGGCCCGGCGGCAGCAGGGCCTGCCACTGGACCATCGCGCCGTCGAGCGCCTTGAGGCCGTCGAGCAGGGGGCGGGCGAACTTCTCCGCCTCGGCGCGGTCGCGGGCCATGTAGATGCCGCGCGAATCCATCACCACCGACAGCATCAGGCCGTTGACCCGCTCCCCCATCACGGCGCGAGCGGAGGCCAGCCGCATGTCGGCGACCAGCGCGTCGTGGGCGAGCAGCGTGTCGAGGCCGACCAAACCGACCAGCGCCGCGACGCCGGTCATCAGCCCGACCAGGAGATGGATCTTGACGCCGATCCGCAGGCGCGTGAACAGGCTGGGTGTGGTGGCAGGAGGCGTGCTGGCGGGGGTCATGGCGGGGGTTCCGGGGTTGGCGGTGCCCCCCCGGCCCCCGCCGCCCGCGTCAGTCGGCGAGGCGCGTCGTCAGGCGCGGGGCGGCGCGCGTCGCGGCGGCGACGGTGCGGGTCCGCATCGGTTTCAGGACGAACAGAGCGAGGAAGGCGGCCAGCGCGTTGACGATGGCGACGCTGTAGAACACCGTCTGCCAGCTTCCCGACGCCTCCACCATGATGTTGCCGAACGGCACCAGCAGGGCCGCCGTGCCCTTGGCGGTGTAGAGCAGACCGGCGTTGGTCGCGGCGAACTTCGAGCCGAAGGTGTCGCCGCAGCAGGCCGGGAACAGGCTGTAGATCTCGCCCCAGGCGAAGAACACCAGACCGGTCAGCAGCACGAAGGCCACCGGGTCGCTGCCGTAGGCCGACAGCGCCATCACCCCCACCGCCTCGATGGAGAAGGCGACGAACATGGTGTTCTCGCGCCCGATGTGGTCCGACACCCAGCCGAAGAAGGGACGGGTGATCCCGTTCAGCACGCGGTCGATCGACAGGGCGAAGGTCAGCGCCGGCAGGGTCAGGCCCAGCAGGCTGACCGGGGCCTTCTCCAGGTTGTAGTCCGCCGCGATGGGGCCGAGCTGCGCCGTCACCAGCAGGCCGCCCGCCGCCACCATGGTGAACATCAGGTACATAACCCAGAAGACCGGCGTCCGCAGCATCTCCTGCGGGGCGTAGTGGCGCCGGGTCTGCGCGGCGGCGGCGGCTCCGGCGGGACCCTCCTTGGGCGGGGCGACCATGAACCAGGCCAGCAGGAACACCACCAGCCCCTGGCCGACGCCGAAGGCCATGAAGGTGGCCTCGTAGCCGGAGGACTCGATCATCGTGGCGATGGGGACGACGGTCAGCGCGGAGCCGGCACCGAAGCCGGCCGCCGTGATGCCCGCCGCCAGACCGCGCCGGTCGGGAAACCATTTCAGCGCGTTGCCGACGCAGGTGCCGTAGACCCCGCCCGCCCCGATGCCGCCGATGGCCGCCGCGACGTAGAGCAGGGCCAGCGAGTCGGCCATCGCGTTCAGCATCCAGGACAGCGCGCAGAGCACCGCCCCGATCAGCACGACGATGCGCGGCCCGAATTTGTCGACGAACCAGCCCTCGACCGGCACCAGCCAGGTCTCGGTTACCACGAAGATGGTGAAGGCGACCTGGATCGCCGTGCGGCCCCATCCGGTCTTGTCGTCGATGGGCTCGACGAACAGCGTCCAGCCGTATTGAAGATTGGCGATCATCGACATGCAGACGACGCCGATGAGCAACTGCATCCACCGCCCGCCGATTGGTCCGGCGTTGCGCGATCCCCGCAAGATCATTGCATCTCCTCCCGTTTGCACCCGAATTCTTATGGTCGTTCGGACGGCCGGACGGGGGCCTTTGCGGCCGTTGCCTCGTTCCGGTTGCAGCGGGATGGGGTGGCGGATCTTTTTCGTGAATTCCAGGCGTGCCGGTGCCAAGGTGCCCGCCACCGATGGCTGATCGTCGCGACTGGCATGCCAAATGCCCCATGCCCTCGCCAACGATCATCCGTTTGACGGACAGTGTCAATACCAAGCAATAATCCCCCTTTGCGATTGGGGTCGTGGGGCTTTGGACCGCTAGGATCGCGCCGGATCGTCCGTGACGCCAACAATTCGCCGATGTCTTTCCGAAGGGCGGAAAAACAAAGTTTCGATTGGATCGGGAAGTTAGGAGCTTCGCGTCTCTTGAAGCCCTTCTCCCCTTGCGGGAGAAGGGTTGGGATGAGGGGTGCAGCCCAGCGAAAGCTGGGAAGGTTGCGTTACCCCTCACCCCAACCCCTCTCCCGCAAGGGTAGAGGGGCTTCACGATCGCCCTGAAGGCTTTCTTCATGCCTCTGCCCACACCATCCCTGCTTGTCATCACCGACCGTTCGCAGGCGGCCTGCCCCCTGGCGGATCTGGCGGACAGGTTGTTTGCGCTGGGCCTGCGCTGGCTGTCCCTGCGCGACAAGGACCTGCCGGACGCCGACCGGCTGGACCTCGCCCGCGCGCTGGTCGGGCGGGGGCGGGCGTGGTCGGCGACGGTCACGCTGCACGGCGACCCGGCTCTCGCGCTGGCCGCCGGGGCGGCGGGGGTGCATCTGCCGGACGGCGGCGACGCGGCGGCGGCGCGGGCGCTGCTGGGGGAGGGGGCGCTGATCGGAGTCTCGGCCCACGACGCGGCCGGGCTGGCGCGCGCGGCGGCGCAGGGCGCCGACTACGCCACCCTGTCGCCGGTCTTCGCGTCGGCGAGCAAACCCGGCTACGGCCCGTGGCTCGGCGTGGACGGGCTGCGGCGGATGGCGGCCGACTCGGGGCTTCCGGTCGTCGCGCTGGGCGGGGTGGAGACGCCCGACGCCGTGCTCGCCTGCCGGGAATCGGGCGCCGCCGGGGTGGCGGCGATGGGCGTGGCGATGCGCGATCCGGCGGCGGTGGCGGGGCTGTTGGCGGCCTTGGCGGCGCCCCGCGCGGCCCCCTGATTCCGCCGGATAGTCCTGGACTTTTCAGGACATTGGATGCATCTGGTATGTGAGATACGAAAAGCCGATCGCCCGGATCGGCACACCGCGCCCAGGTTGCGGCGCGCTACGAGGACACGCAGGACCATGGCCGCTCCATCGCTCAACGTTCAGCCGCTCGACACCGGAACGACCTTCCGCAGTCAGGTCTATCACGCGCTGAAGCAGGCGATCACGGAGATGGACATCTACGACCACGACGACGAGATCCGCCTGGACGAGCGCCAGCTCAGCGACCTTCTCGGCGTCAGCCGCACCCCCATCCGCGAGGCGCTGACCCTGCTGGAGCAGGAGGGCTTCATCCGCCTGCAGCCGCGACGGGGCATCTTCGTCATCCGCAAGACCAAGACCGAGATCATCGAGATGATCCAGGTCTGGGCGGCGCTGGAAAGCATGGCGGCGCGCATGGCGGCGCAGAGCGCCCCGGCGGCCGAGATCCACAAGCTGTGGGACCTGTTCGGCGGCTTCGAGGAACGGCGCCCGACCGACCATGTCAGTGAGTATTCCGACGCCAACATCGCCTTCCACAAGAGCATCATCCAGCTCAGCGGGTCGAAGCTGATCCAGGACGTCACCGACAACCTGTTCATCCACATCCGGGCGATCCGCAAGCTGACCATCGGCCAGGACAACCGGGCCGAGCGCTCGATCCACGACCACAAGGCGATCATCAAGGCCCTGGAGGCCCGCGACGCCGATCTGGCCGAGCGTCTAGTCCGCGAGCACACCATCGGGCTGGCCGCCCATGTCGAGAAGCACTGCGACTTCCTGAACTGAGGCTTCCAAGACGGGGCGGTTCGCCTCTCCCACCGGTCAGACCGTTTCCGTCTGCCGCGCGGCCCCGGCCGGCGCGGCGGGCGGCTCGTCCTCGGCGTCGATGGTGACGACGCGCAGGCTGTTGGTCATGCCGGGCGTGCCGAAGGGAACGCCGGCCGTCACCACCAGCGGCTGGCCCGTGCGGCCGATGCCGGCGGCGGTGGCCGCCGAGGCGGCGCGGCCGACCATCTCCGAGAAGTTCTGCACGTCGTCGGTCCACACCGCGTGGACGCCCCAGGCCAGCGACAGGCGCCGGGCGGTCTCGCGCCGGGCGCTGAGGCCGAGGATCGGCACCGTCGGCCGCTCCCGCGCCGCGCGCAGCGTGGTGGAGCCGGTGGTGGTGAAGGTGACGATCCCGGCCGCCGAGATCGTCTCGGCGATCTGCCGGGCGGCGGCGGTCAGGGCGTCGGGCGCGGTCGCCTCCGGGTGGGGATGCTCGGCGTCCATAATGCGGCGGTAGAGCGGATCGCGTTCCACCTTGTGGACGATGCGGTTCATCATCGCCACCGCCTCCACCGGGTAGCGGCCGGACGCCGATTCCGCCGACAGCATCACCGCGTCGGCCCCGTCGTAGACCGCGTTGGCGACGTCCGACGCCTCGGCGCGGGTGGGCGTCGGCTCGGCGATCATCGATTCCAGCATCTGGGTGGCGACGATCACCGGCTTGCCCATGGCGCGGCTGAGCCGGATGATCCTCTTCTGGAGGCCCGGCACATCCTCCGGCGGCAACTCCACGCCGAGATCGCCGCGCGCGACCATCACGGCGTCGGACAGTTCGATGATGCGGTCCAGCGTCGGCAAGGCGGCGGGCTTCTCGATCTTGGTCATCACATGGGCGCGGTCGCCGATCAGGGCGCGCGCCTCCTCGATGTCCTCCGGGCGCTGGACGAAGCTGAGGCCGATCCAGTCCACCCCCAGTTCCAGGCCGAAGGCGAGGTCGCTGCGGTCCTTCTCCGACAGGGCGGTCAGGGCCAGCGCGGTGCCGGGGACGTTGACGCCCTTGCGGTCGGACAGGGTGCCGCCGGCGATCACCTCGGTCTCGGCGAAATCGGCGCCGCAGGCCAGCACGCGCAGACGGATGCGCCCGTCGTTCAGCAGCAGGTCGTGGCCGGGCTCCAGGCTGGCGAAGACCTCCGGGTGGGGCAGGGCGACGCGCTTCCGGTCGCCCGGCCGGCGGTCGAGATCGAGCCGGAACGAGTCGCCGATGCCCAGATCCACCGGCCCGTAGGCGAAGGTGCCGACCCGCAGCTTCGGCCCCTGGAGGTCGAGCAGCACGCCGATCGGGCGGCCCAGCCGGTCCTCGGCGGCGCGGATGCGGGCGTAGCGCAGGGCGTGCTCGGGCTGGGTGCCGTGGCTGGCGTTCAGACGGAAGACGTTCACGCCGGCCTGCGCAAGGGCGACGATCTGGGCTTCGGTCGAACTCGCCGGACCCAGCGTCGCGACGATCTTGGTGCTGCGGTGGAGCGGCATGGCGATGAGCTTCCTTGTGCGCCCCGTAAGCAGGGCGGACGAACGGTGTGTCGGGGCGGATGCTGGGATCGCCGGGGTTGGAGGGTCAACCGCAGGGGGTGCCCTTTTCCGCATGGTGAGACACCCGCACCGGCCCTGCGGTGGACAGCCCGCCAAGGCCAAGCCACACTGACGCCATGACAACCCTCCCCGTGGAACCGCGCCCGGCCGCGTCCCTCGTCCTGCTGCGCGATGGCGCGGAAGGCTTGGAACTCTTCATGATCGAACGGCACGGGGGACTGCGCTTCGCCCCCGGCGCCACCGTGTTTCCCGGCGGGCGGCTGGAGGGGGAGGACCACGCGCCGGGCTGGCGGCGCTTCTGGCCGGACGGTGCGGCTCCGGCCGACCTGCCCCAGCGCGTCGCCGCTCTCCGCGAGGCTTTCGAGGAATGCGGGCTGCTGCTGACCGACGACCCGCCGGACGCCGCGCGGCTGGAGTCGCTGCGCCGGGCGATGGCGGCCGGTCGGATCTTCGCCGAGGCCCTGGACGAGGCCGCGTTGGTCCCGGCGCCGGCCCGCGCGGTTCCCTTCAGCCGCTGGGTGACGCCGGACACGCTGCCGCGCCGATTCGACACGCTGTTCCTCCTGGCGCGCCTGCCGCCCGGCCAGACCCCGGTGATGGACGGCGGCGAAGCGGTCGCCGGGCGGTGGACCACGCCGCGTCGCATCCTGGCCGACGCCGACGCCGGGACGTGCCGGCTGGTCTTCGTGACCCGGATGATCCTGCTGCGTCTGGCCGGCTGCGCCGACCCGGACTCGGCGCTCCGTCTGGCGGCGGGCTGCGACCTGTCGCCGATCCAGCCGGGTGTGGTGGAGACGCCGGCCGGTCCGGTGTTTCGGATACCCGCCGGCTGCGGGTTCCATCCAATCGACACCCCTGTCGAAAAAGTCACTCTTGGGTAAGAAAGTGTAAGTCTTGCACGCATTCCGCATTGTGAAAATTGCCTAAAAGTGCTGTTGTGCACTGCGGTGCAAACACCCAATTTTATAGGATGGCCCGGTACGGTCCGGGATACGGCTAAGGAGGAACGGCGCATGGACACGGGTTTGGATGTGAGGGCCTTCAACGCTTGCACAGCCGCTGCCGCCGTGTCGGTCGCCGTCGTACCCGATGCCGTACCGGATGCCGTACCCGATGAGGGTGTGGACAGCCCCGGCTGGATCGTCGAGTTCGGCGCGGGCGCCGTTCTGGACGGTCCCGCCGATCCGGAGCGGCTGGGCGGCAAGGGCGCCGGGCTGGCCGCGATGGCGCGGCTCGGGGTGCCGGTGCCGCCGGGCTTCATCCTGACCACCGGCGCCGGGCAGCGGGTGCGGGCGGACGGCCATCGTCTGCCACCGGCCCTGGAGCGGCGGATCGAGGCGGCGCTGGCCGCGCTGGAGGCCCGCTCCGGCGCGCGCTTCGGCGGGCGCGACGCCCCGCTGCTGCTGGCGGTGCGCTCGGGCGCCAAGGTCTCGATGCCCGGCATGATGGACACGGTGCTGAATCTCGGCCTGAACGACGCGACGGTGGAGGGGCTGGCGGAGCGCCACGGCGACGCCCGCTTCGCCTACGACTGCTACCGCCGGCTGATCCAAACCTACGCGCCGGTGGTGCTGGGCGTTCCGGCCCACGCCTTCGACGACCTGCTGGACGGGCACAAGCGGGCGCGTGGCCTGGTCCGCGACGCCGATCTGACCGCCGAGGATTGGCAAATCCTGCTGCCGCGCTACCGACAGGCGGTGCAGGAGGCCTGCGGCCGTCCCTTCCCGCAGGATCCGCGCGAGCAGCTGCGCGAGGCCATCGGCGCGGTGTTCCGGTCCTGGAACAACCCGCGCGCCGTGGCTTACCGGGCGCTGCACGGGCTGCCCGACCAGGGCGGCACGGCGGTGACGGTGCAGGCGATGGCGTTCGGAAACCGCGACGAACGCTCGGGCTCCGGCGTGCTGTTCACCCGCGACCCCTCCACCGGCGAGCCGGGGCTGTGCGGCGAGTTCCTCGCCAACGCCCAAGGCGAGGACGTGGTGTCGGGCGTCCGCGACCCCGACCCGCTGACCGAGCGCCAGAGCGCCGAGCGGGGGCGTGCCGTGGGGGGCTTGCCTTCCGGCTCCATGGAACGCCGCATGCTCGACGTTTTCGCAGCGCTATTATCGGTCGCCGGACGGCTGGAGCGCGCCTTCGGCGACATGCAGGACATCGAGTTCACGGTCGAATCCGGCCGCCTCTTCATCCTCCAGACCCGCGCCGGGAAACGCTCCTCGGCCGCCTCGGTCCGCATCGCGGTCGATCTGGCGGAAGAGGGGATCATCACCCGCGAGGAGGCGGTGCGCCGGGTCGATCCGCGCGCGCTGGACGAGCTGCTGCGCCCGACCCTGGCGCCGGGCGCGGAGGCCGAGGCTCTGGCCATCGGGCTGCCGGCCTCGCCGGGGGCGGTCACCGGCCGTCTGGCCTTCACCGGGGACGAGGCGGTGCGGCTGGCGGCCGGCGGCGTGGCGGTGATCCTGTGCCGGCCGGAAACCGCGCCGGACGACATCCTGGGCATGCAGGCGGCGGCGGGCATCCTGACCGCGCGCGGCGGCTTCACCAGCCACGCCGCTACGGTGGCGCGCGGGCTGGGGCGTCCCTGCGTCGCCGGCGCCCGCACGCTGCGCATCGACGTGGAGCGGGGCGTCCTGACCGTCGGCGCGGTGACGCTGCGCGGCGGCGATCTCATGACCATCGACGGGTCGAGCGGCGCCGTGCTGGCGGGGGCCGCGCCGCTGACGCGGACCGAACCGGACGGCGCCGTCGCCCGGCTGCTGGAATGGACGCGGAATGCAGCGCGGAACGCGGCCTGAGGATCAGGCGCGCATCAGGGCGCGCAGGTGGGCGGCGCAGCCCTCGGCCAGCCCGACCGCGTCGTAGCCGCCCTCCAGCACCGAGACCACCCGGCCGCCGCAGTGGCGGTCGGCGGTCTCGACCAGCTTGCGCGTCACCCATTCGAAATCGGCGCCGGTCAGGCCGAGCTGGGCCAGCGGGTCGCGCGCGTGGGCGTCGAAGCCGGCGGAGATCAGCAGCAACTCCGGGGCGAAGGCCTCCAGCGCCGGCAGGATGGCCCGCTCCATCGCCTGGCGGAACTCGACGGAGCCGCTGTAGGGCTCCAGCGGCAGGTTGAGGATGTTGTCGGCGACCCCGCGCTCCCAGGGCGCGCCGGTTCCGGGGTAGAGCGGCGACTGGTGGGTCGAGGCGAAGAACAGCTCCGGATCGTCGGTGAACATCGACTGGGTGCCGTTGCCGTGGTGCACGTCGAAATCGACGACCGCGATGCGGGAGAGCCCGTGGCGGTCGCGCGCGTGCAGCGCGCCAACGGCGATGTTGTTGAACACGCAGAACCCCATGGCGCGGGCCGGCTCGGCGTGGTGGCCGCAGGGACGGACGGCGCAGAAGGCGTTGGCGGCCTCGCCCGTCATCACCGCGTCGACTGCCGCGCAGACCGACCCGGCGGCGCGCAGGATGGCGCCGCGCGATCCCGGCGACAGCAGCGTGTCGCCGTCGAGCCGGTGGTAGCCTTGCGCCGGCACGCCGTCCAGAACCATGTCCACATAGGCGCGATCGTGCACGCGGGCGAGCTGCTCGACGCCGGCCTCGGGCGCGTCGCGGCGTTCCAGGCCGCGGAATTCCTCGCGGTCCAGCACCTCCCAAACCACGGCGAGCCGCTCCGGTGCTTCGGGGTGGCCGGGGCCGGTGTCGTGGGCGAAGCAATCGGAATGCGTGAAGATCAGGGTCGTCACGGAACGGTTCTCCCATGGGAAAGCGCCGCCGCGTGCGCGGCGGCACGGCGGCGGCGCGGGGCCGGCAGGCGATCTGGACTCAGTGCAGGTGGAGCGTCGGCGAAGCCGGCAGCGGTTCGGCCGCGCTCAGTTCCTGCAATTGCAGCTTGGTGAAGTCGCGCGCGCTGACGACGCCGACCAGATGCCCGTCGTCGAGCACCGGCAGGTGCCGGATGTGGTGGCGGTCCATCAGGTGCAGCGCGTGGTGCAGGCTGTCGCTTGGCGCGCAGGTGATGGGCGCGCGGGTCATCAACTGCGAGACCGGCATCGGCAGCAGGGACGAGCCGCGCTCCAGCAGGGCGTGCACGATGTCGCGTTCCGACAGCACGCCGGCCAGCGTGTTGCCCTCGGTCCGGCAGACCTCCTTGACGAGCAGCGCGCTGACGTTTTCCGCCTTCATCAACTGGATCGCCTCGGCCACCGTCGCCGTGGTGCGGACGGCGACGACGCGGGATTCCTTGGTGCGCAGAATGTGTTCGACCCTCATGGCGTGTCCTCCGTGGTGCTGGCGTGGGGAAGCGGGGACGGATGATCGCGGCGATCCATGGGCATTATGGTATACCAAATACAGTACGCCAATCAAACAATTTCACCGTTGCGGATAATTTCGCGGGCGGTGGATCGCTGTGGACATCTTGCTGTTGAAACAGCGGATTTTAAAGATATTCCGCGATACGGTATGTTTGAAACGCATGCCTTGCTGCGGTGCGAAATGCGAAATACGCATAACGGGTATTCGGTACCTTGTATACCAAGAACCTTGCCCCATCTGTTGCAGTGCGTCATAACGGAACCCTGACAAGAAAAAAGCCCACACACCGAGATTTCTGGAGCGACGAACATGTTGGAAATGCTGGCTCTCGCGCTTGTGCTCTCCGTCTTCGCCGGAACGGTGCATCATCTGCTGGTGGCGCGGGTCGGCGCCGCCCAGGCCGAGTCCGAGCGTTTCACCACCAGCCCGCTCCGCCGCGTCAACCCGGTGAAGGCGGAGACCGAGGACGAGGCCCCCGGTCCGAGTTGGGCGAGCTTCCCCCGCGCGTTCTGATTCGCCCGAATTCCGATCGGAAGCCCACAGGCATGAAAAAGGCGGCCCCCGACGGGGCCGCCTTTTTCGTTGCCGGAACGGCGATGGGCGCTCAAGCCAGCGGCAGCACCAGCTGGAACGCTTTGATGGTCATCCGCTTGCGGTGGTAGAAGCGGTGAGCCTCGCCGCGCTGGACGCCCGACACGATCTCCAATTGGGCGCAGCCGCGCTCGCGCGCCTCGGCGGTCAACCAGTCGAACAGCTTGTCGCCCAGCCCGTAGGACCGCTTCTGCGACGCGGTCACCAGATCCTCCACATACATGTAGCGCCCGCGCGACAGCGTCTCGTGCACACGGAAGCCGCCGCAGCCGGCGACCTCGCCGTCAATCCGCACCAGGGCCAGCGTGTAGCCGTCATCCATCTGCCGGCGGATCTGCGCGCGGTAGACGTCCGGGTCGGCCAGATGGGTCCGCAATTCCTTCATGACCGGAAAGCTGGCCGCGATGTCGGCGTCGTCCCGGGCGAGGACGATCTCGACGGTTTGCTGCTCCATGGCGCTCGTCTCCTTCTTTTGAGGCGTGTCGGTGGGGATGGGCGGAACCACCCAGGAGCCCGGGATCCACAGCGGAGGAAGCCGTGTCCGTGGTCGCGGGGCCAGGGGTTCGGAGCGCGCCGCAGGGGCCTGGGTGCCGCTCTCGGCCGCGCTCTGGCATACCATATGCCAGAGCGCGGCCATTCAGCAAGACGGAAAAAGGGGCGGCGGACTGAGGGGGGTTAAAACAATTGGGGATGCCACTAATCGGTTTACAAGGGGTCGGCATCTGGTATACCATATTGATAATTCCAGATATGAAACTCAGACCTTCACATCTGGCCGGGTCTCAAAGCACCCCAACAGGGGCTGTGGAGGCCGCGGCGCCGCATTCCGCCGCGCTTCCTCCGCCTTCCAAACCACAAAAGCATCGAGACAAGAACAACGCCCGACCTGGAAGAGAGCACGCTTCAAAGGAGGAATGAAAAAATGCACCAATCCCAATCCGGAGTCCAAAACGGACCTCTCGGCGGTCGATGGATGCAATTGGTCATTGGCGTCATCTGCATGTCGATGATCGCCAATCTTCAGTACGGCTGGACCCTGTTCGTCACCCCCATCGAAGAAAAGCACCAGTGGGGCCGGGCGGCGATCCAGGTGGCCTTCACCATCTTCGTGGTGACCGAGACCTGGCTGGTGCCGGTCGAAGGCTGGTTCGTGGACAAGTTCGGGCCGCGCATCGTCGTGGTCGTCGGTGGCGCCCTCTGCGCGCTGGCCTGGGCCATCAACTCCGTCGCGGATTCGCTGGCGATGCTGTATCTGGGCGCGGCGATCGGCGGCATCGGCGCCGGCGGCGTCTACGGCACCTGCGTCGGCAACGCGCTGAAGTGGTTCCCCGACCGGCGCGGTCTGGCGGCGGGCATCACGGCGGCCGGCTTCGGCGCCGGTTCGGCCCTGACCGTCGTTCCCATCGCCAACATGATCGCGTCGTCCGGCTACGAGGCGACCTTCATGACCTTCGGCCTTGGCCAGGGCGCCGTCGTCTTCCTGCTCGCCTGGTTCCTGGCCGAGCCGCACGCCGACCAACTGCCCAAGGTGACGAGCGCGTCGGTCAACCAGAGCCGCCGCAACTACACCCCGCAGGAGATGCTGAAGACTCCGACCTTCTGGGTCATGTATCTGATGTTCGCCATGGTGGCGGCGGGCGGCCTGATGGCGACGGCCCAGCTCGGCCCCATTGCCAAGGACTTCCACCTCGACGGCGTTCCCGTCAGCATCATGGGCCTGACCTTGCCGGCGCTGACCTTCGCCCTGTCGATCGACCGCGTGCTGAACGGCCTGACCCGTCCCTTCTTCGGCTGGGTGTCGGACAACATCGGCCGCGAGAACACCATGTTCATCGCCTTCGCCATCGAATGCGTCGGCATCCTGGCGCTGAACCAGTGGGGCCACAACCCGGTCGCCTTCGTGATCCTGACCGGTCTGGTCTTCTTCGCCTGGGGCGAGATCTACAGCCTGTTCCCCGCCTGCTGCGGCGACAGCTTCGGCTCGAAGTTCGCGACGACCAACGCCGGGCTGCTCTACACCGCCAAGGGGACCGCGTCGCTGGTCGTGCCCTTCGCCAACGTCGCCGTGGCCTCCACGGGAAGCTGGCAGGCGGTGTTCTTCTTCGCCGCCGCGGTGAACGCCATCGCCGCCTTCCTCGCCCTGTTCGTCCTGAAGCCGATGCGCGCCCGGCAGATCGCCGAATCCGCGCCGACCCGCGTCAAGCTGGCGACCGAGGGCGCCGACTGACAGGACGCCGGCCTTAAGGACGCGTGAGACGAAGCCGGACCCGGTCCAGCCGGGGGGCGTGGACCGGGGAAGGTTTCGACCAAGCGCACCGACACTGCGGCCGTAGCCCCGGCCCCGGAGTCGGTGCGCTTCGCGTTTGAGAGCCGCTTCGTTCTTCTTGATATTCTGTATACACAATACGGATTGGGCGGTCAACGCCCGAAAGCATGGGAGACGCGCATGCTGTCCATGAGTCTTCTTATGGTGGCGGCCTTCGCCTCCGGGGCGCTGAACGCGGTCGCCGGGGGCGGAGCCTTCATCACCTTTCCCGCCTTGCTGTTCGCCGGGGTGCCGCCGGTCAGCGCCAACGCGTCGAGCACCGTCGCGCTGTTCCCGGGGCAGGCGGCCAGCAGTTGGGCCTACCGGCGCGAGATCGGCGGCGTCGCCGAGGTCAACGTCACGCAATTCGCCATCCTCAGCCTGATCGGCGGTCTGGTCGGCGCCGTGCTGCTGCTGGTGACACCGAACGCGCTGTTCGCCGATTTCGTGCCCTGGCTGCTGGCGTTCGCCACCGGGGTCTTCGCCATCGGCCATTACGCGCCGGGCGTGGTGTCCCGGCTGCGGCTGGGTGGGCGCGGCGTGCTGGTCGTGCAGTTTCTCATCGCCGTCTATGGCGGCTATTTCGGCGGCGGGATCGGTTTCCTGATGCTGGCGGCGCTGACGCTGTTCGGGCTGCGCGACATCCACGCCATGAACGGCCTGCGCATCCTGCTCGCCATGCTGATGAACGGCGCGGCGGTGGCCGCCTTCGCTTTCGCCGGCGCGGTGTCCTGGCCGGAGACGCTGGCAATGGCCGTGGCGGCGGTGGCCGGCGGCTATGCGGGAGCCATTGGCGCCAAACGGGTCGATCCCAGGCGTCTGAAAACCGGAGTCGTCCTGATCGGCGCGGCGCTGACCCTTTATTTCTTCGCCAAAGGTGCGTGATCCGGTCCATCCGGCCGGTTTCCGGCCCTTCTCGTCGGTCTCCCCACTTTCCGCATTGACATACGGTATGTGGTATACCAAACTCCACATACAGTCAGAGCAACCGACTGTTGGCCGCCGCTGCAAAGGCTGCCCGGCCACAAGGCCGACAACGGGGGAGAGGGATCGGGCATGAAGATCTGCATTTATGGGTCCGGCGCCATCGGCGGCTATCTCGGCGTGCGCCTTCACCAGGCCGGGGCGGAGGTCAGCCTGGTGGCGCGCGGCGCGCATCTGGCCGCGATGCGCGAGAACGGGGTGACCTTGATCGTGGGGGAGGAGAAGACCGTCGTCCACCCCCGCTGCACCGACAACCCGGCGGAGCTGGGACCGCAGGACTACGTGATCATCGGGCTGAAGGCCCATTCGGTTCCCGGCGTCGTGCCGGCGATCCAGCCGCTTCTGGGGCCGGACACCGCCGTGGTCACCGCCGTGAACGGCATTCCTTATTGGTATTTCTACGGCACGGGCGGCGATTTCGACGGGCGGGTGCTGGATTCGGTCGATCCGGGCGGCGCGCAGTGGAACGGCTTCGGGCCGCAGCGCGCCATCGGCTGCGTCGTCTATCCGGCGACCGAGGTGGTGGCGCCCGGCGTCATCCAGCACATCTACGGCGACAAGTTCTCGTTGGGCGAGCCGGACGGCTCGATGTCCGACCGGGTGATGGCGCTGTCGAAGGCGATGGAGGCCGGGGGCCTGCGGGCGCCGGTGCTCGACCGCATCCGCGACGAGATCTGGCTGAAGCTGTGGGGCAACCTGTGCTTCAACCCGATCAGCGCGCTGACCCACGCGACGCTGGAGGTCATCTGCGGCGATCCGGAGACCCGTGCCGTCGCCAAGGCGATGATGCTGGAGGCCAAGCGGATCGGCGACCGGCTGGGCGTGCATTTCCGCGTCGACGTGGAGCGCCGCATTAACGGCGCCGGGGCGGTCGGCGCGCACAAGACCTCGATGCTCCAGGATCTGGAGCGCGGCCGCCCGATGGAGATCGACGCGCTGCTGTCGGTCGTCCAGGAGATGGGCCGCATGGTCGAGGTGCCGACGCCGACCATCGACGTGGTGCTGGCGCTGGTGCGCCAGCGCGGCGAGGTCGCCGGGATCTACACGCGGCCCCAGCCGGCCCGTCAGCCGGAACTCGAACCGTCCGTGGCGGCCCAATAGGCGGGAGGCCGGACCCAGGGATTTGGACACTCAAGCGGGAAGGGGAGGGGCGTCATGAGAGTCGAGGACATTCTCCGCAAGAAGGGCACGCGCATCGGCATGGTGCGCGTCAACGAGACGGTGGACACGGCCCTGCGTCTGATGAAGACGGAGAACACCGGCGCCCTGGTCGTCAAGGACGTCTGCCGGACCGAGGGCAACACGGTGGTCGGCGTGATCTCAGAGCGCGACGTGGCGCGCGGTCTGGTCGATCGCGGGCCGGAGATCCTGACGCTGCCGGTGTCGGCGCTGATGGCGCGCGACCCCGTCTGCTGCCACCCGTTGGACAGCGTGCGCCACGTGCTGAGCCTGATGGACGAGCACGGCATCCGCCATGTGCCGGTGCTGGACGGCGCGACGCTGGTCGGGGTGGTCAGCGTCCGCGACCTGATCCGCCGCCAACTGGAGGACATGCCGGTCCCGGCCGGCGATTCCTGGGACTACCCGGTCGCCGCCAACCAGTGAGGGGTGGGGCGCGTTTGCCCCCTCCCCGACCCTCCCCCGCTCGCGCGGGAGAGGGGGCCGGGAGCTTTGCGGGAGTGCTGCGGCAGTCCCCTCTCCCGCAACGCGGGGGAGGGTTAGGGAGGGGGCACGCACCGCCGCGACGCCTCCAACTTTTCTCAAGATCACCAGCCGCTGGCGCGCAGGACCCGCTCACGTGGCGGCGCGCCGCCCGGTGGCGGCTTTCGAAAGCCAAACCGACATGAAGATCGCCATACCCAGGGAGCGCCGCGCGGGCGAACTCCGCGTCGCCGCGTCTCCCGACACCGTCAAGAAATTCAAAACCCTCGGCCTGGACGTGGTGGTGGAGAGCGGGGCCGGCCTCGGCTCCAGCATTCTCGATTCCGCCTTCGAGGCGGCCGGCGCCGCCATCGCGACCGACGCCGCCTCGGCGCTGTCCGATGCCGACATCGTTCTGAAGGTGCAGCGCCCGCTGATCGCCGGGGAGGGGGAGACCGACGAACTCGCCCTGATCCGCAAGGGCGCGCTGCTGTTCGCCATCCTGAACCCGCACAACAGCCGCGACCACGTGAAGGCCTACGCCGAGGCCGGCGTCAACGCCTTCGCCATGGAGTTCATGCCGCGCATCACCCGCGCCCAGGTCAT